>NZ_AP027149.1:1238750-2477500 GCF_027925445.1 Methylocystis bryophila | reverse complement strand
GACCTTTACCGGCCTTGGCCGCCTCGATCTCCTCGAGGAATGGGTGATCCACTTCTTCAGCGATGAAACGTCCGATCGCATCATGGTGTTCACGCCGGCGCTCGAAGAGCTCGGCGCGCTCGGCTTCGCCCCGATCGAAGTGGGCTTTCGCGAGGGGGTCGACACGCTCGTCGCCGCGATGAAGCCTTCCATTCGGAAAGCCTGAAGCAGCTATGCGGCATCCCTTCTTCAATCTGACGCACCTGGTTCTGCGCCGCGGCGAGAGCGATTTTGCGCTGCAGGAGGCCGCGCAAGGCGTCGTCGTCACCCTCGGTCCCGACACCGCGGTCTTCGCGCGCCCGGGCGCGACGGTCAGCCGCTGGCCCGGCGCGAAGATTCTGGCGCGGCAAACGCCGCACCCCACGCCTCGGCGAGGCTGGCTCGCGCGCGAGCTCGACACATTCAAACGCGTCGCGTTTGGCGGCGGCGACGTGAAGCTCAGCATGATCAAGACGCTCGGCAAGCAGCGCGAGACACTGCTTTCGGCCGGCGACGGCGCCGTGGCGGAAAAGCTCGATCTGAACGAATATGCGCGCGAGGGCGCGCCGCCGCTGCTCCTGCTGCAGCCTTCCTACCTGTGCAGCGGCGCCGAGATAAGCATGGCCTCCGCCGCTTGCGACGCGTCGACGATGAGCTGGGCGCGCGCGCTCTATGTCTATCGCGCCGAGCCTCCTCAAGACCTCTCTCGGCCGGCGATCCTCTGCCTTTCGGGGCGGACTTTGGTCTGGAGCGAGAGGCTCGAGCCCGGGGACAGCCGCGACTTCGCGCTCGGCAATGTCATCGCCGCGACCCTCAATGTGTCCTCGCGCCTGCGCCCGACGAGTCAATGCCACCCAGATGATTTCCGAGCCGAGATCGTCGGAGAAAACAGGGCCGATACGGCGCAAGAGGCGGAGCCGACGCGCGGCCTCTGGCCTTCAGCGCGCATACTCCTGGAGTCGCTGCGCGCCCGGGAGGGGTTTTTCGTCTGCGAGATGACGAATTATTCGAGAAGTCCCGCCTTCGTCTTCATCCAGCTCAATCGCTCGAATCTTTACGGAGGGTCGGGGCTGGTCGGTCTCGCTATCCGACTCCTTGGCGCTTTTTTCCGCCTGTCGCATTTGACCTTCGGGAACTGAGAAGACGCGAGAGTCGCAGGGCTCCGCGCCCTTGCGCCCCTGCCCGCTTGCCGTTAACACCCGCCCATGTCCGACCCCGCCGCTCCCAAATCCGAATTTCTTGCAACGCTCAATGAGCGCGGCTTCGTGCACCAATGTTCCGATCTCTCGGGGCTAGACGCGAAGGCGCTGGAGGGAGGGCTCTCCGCCTATATCGGCTTCGACTGCACGGCATCCTCGCTGCATGTCGGCAGCCTCTTGCCGATCATGCTGCTCGCGCATCTGCAGCGCAGCGGCGGCAAGCCCCTGCCCCTCGTCGGCGGCGGCACGACGCGCGTCGGCGACCCCTCGGGCAAGGATGAGAGCCGCAAGCTGCTGACGATCGCGGAGATCGACGCCAACAAGGCGTCTATCACGAAAACCTTCGCGAAATTCCTCACCTTCGGCGACGGCGCGACGGACGCCAAGCTCCTCGACAACGCGGAGTGGCTCGCGTCGCTCAATTACATCGAGTTCCTGCGCGACATCGGCCGGCATTTCTCGGTGAACCGCATGCTGACGATGGACAGCGTCAAGCTGCGCCTCGAGCGCGAGCATGAGCTCTCCTTCATCGAGTTCAACTATATGTGCCTGCAGGCCTATGACTTTGCCGAGATCAACAAGCGCCACGGCGCGGTGCTGCAGATGGGCGGCTCCGATCAATGGGGCAATATCGTCATGGGGATCGATCTCGGCCGGCGCCTCGGCTGCCCGCAGCTCTACGGTCTGACCTCGCCGCTGCTGACAACGGCCTCGGGCGCCAAGATGGGCAAGACGGCGGCGGGCGCCGTCTGGCTCGACGCCGCGCTGCTCAGCCCTTACGATTATTGGCAATATTGGCGCAACGCCGAGGACGCCGACGTCTCCCGCTTCCTCAAGCTCTTCACCTTCCTGCCCTTGGACGAGATCGCGCGCCTCTCGGCGCTGCAAGGCGCCGAGATCAACGAGGCGAAGAAGACGCTCGCCACGGAGGTCACCGCGCTGCTGCACGGCCGCGCGGCCGCCGAAGAAGCCGCGGCGACCGCCAAAGCCACCTTCGAGGAAGGCGCGCTGGCCCTCAGCCTGCCCAAGGTCGCCGTGTCAGCCGCGGAGGTCGCCGAGGGGATCGGCGTGCTCACGGCCTTCGTCAAGGCCGGGCTCGTCGCCTCCACGGGAGAAGCGCGTCGCCAGATCAAAGGCGGCGGACTGCGCGTCAACGACGCGCCCGTGACCGATGAAAAAGCCGCGCTCGGCGAAAAGGATTTCGCCAGTGACGGCGTCGCGAAGCTCTCGCTCGGCAAGAAGAAGCACGTGCTGCTGGAGCGCAGCTGAGCGGCGCGGAGCGCCGCCCGCCGAACACTGCGCGGGAGCGCCCGCATGACGAAGGCGATGCGGCGCGTTAGCCTGCGCGATTCGCTATTCCCCGAATATTCCTTCGAGCGGAAAGCGCTCTACCGCCCCGGCGGCTCCAGGCCACGCGCGGTGCCGTCCATCACGCCGAAAATCTTGCGAAACAGTCCGGGCGTCAGCATGGACAGCGGCGAGACATTGATCGTCGGGGAATCGATCCGGCCGACGACGCTGTAATTGAGCGCGAACAGGCCTTCATTCGCGCCGCCCGTGACAATCGGGCCAAAGACCGGAATGTTGCTGAAAAGATTGTTCAAGCCGTAGAATGGCACGTAGGAGCCGCCGAGGTCGAAGGCCTCATGCGCGAAATCCACAGAGCCGTCGAAGGAAAGGCCCATCTCAGGACCCGACATAACGCCTTCACGCAGATGCAGCTTGCCGCCCATCCAGACGAATTGCGCCTGCAGGCGCTGCACCTTGACCGAATCGGGCTCGTAACGCACGCGGCCCTTCTCGTCGTAACGATGCGCCCCCTGCTCCATCAGGCTGCGCATCGCCGGCTCGCTCTTGAGATAGAACTCGCGCACTTGCAGCTCGCCATCGGCGCGCCCTGACGGCGCGAGCAGCATGTTGGCGGTGATCGTACCAGAATCCATGCGGCTGTAGAGATCGAGGAAAGCGAAAAGCGCGCCTGCGTCAGCGCAGACGAACCCGACGCGCGCCGCGCCGCCATCGCCCGGCTCGAGCGTGGCGGACAGGGACTCGCGGCCGAAGCGTCCGGAAAGCGCGAAGCGTCGCGGATGATTGTTGCGCCGCTCCCATTTGAGCTCGACATTCGTCAGAATCTGCTTGCCGAATCCCGAGACGAGCGAGGATTTCAAATCGACGTCGACGTCGTCGAAGGACACAGAGCCTTTGGTCATGCTCGCCGCGGCCGTGCTTCCCGCGGCCGAGCGCTCGACGCCCGCAGCGCCGAGAGAACGCAGGATCGGCCGCGCATCCAAATTGGCCGCGCGCACGACGAGCTTCAACGCGTCGGCGCCGCGCGTGGCCTCGAGCTTCACATCGTCGCCTTCCGAAATTCGAAACTGCGAGAACTTCGCCGAACGAAACGACCCATCGCGCGCAAGCTCGACCACGCCTTGCATGAGCGTCGCGCCGGCCTCCAGCACGAAATGGTCGAGCGTCATGCCCTCGGGGCGCTTGATCAACGTGAAGCTCGCCTTGGCGGGCTTGCCGACGGGCTTCGAGACGCCCGGGAGGGCGTTGTCCAATGAGGCTTTGGTGAGATCGATCTCGAATTGCGCCTCGGTCTCGCCGATCGGCATGGGCGTCTTGACGGTGGCGACGACGGGGCCGCCGACGCCGGGCAGTCCGTAGCCCATCTTGGCGCGCGCCGCCTCGTCGAGCGTCATGGAAATCTGCGCCTGACTCTGCGCATGTTCGCCGAGCGGCTTGCGGATGTCGAGCTGGACTTGCCCGCCGAGCACGCGCGCCGAGCCGCCGACACGCAATCCGCCATGGTCCTGAACGATCGTGAGCGCGCCGGATTCGAGCTTTTCCGCGCCGATGAAGCGTTCGACCGAGAGATTGGCCGCATCGGCGCTGAGCTGCACATTCACGCGCTCCGGCCTTGCGCCATTGCCGATCTCGAAGGCGAGACGCGCCCTGCCGTCGATCTGACCTTTGACCTGTGCGGGATCGATCGGCATCGCCGAATATCGCGCGAGCGACGGCAGCGTCAGGATCTCGGAGACAGCCTCGACGCTGCCGGCAAAGCGCAGCTCTAACGTCGCTGGCGCGGGCACCGGCGCGTTGTCGGGAATGACGAAGGAGCCTTCGCTCAACGTCAGCCGACGCTCATGCGCCGTGTCCATCACGCCGCTGGCTCGATCCACGACGACCGTGCGTCCCGTCAGGCGCAAATGCGCGGAGATTCCGCGGATCGCCGGTAAATCCGGCATGACGTTGATCAACTCGCCATTGACGATGTCGCCCTCGCCCTGGAGTGCAGCGTCGGGCGCCGGCTGCTCATAGCGCATCGCGACGAAATCAGCCTCCGACAAGTCGCTGTGCAGCTCCGCGTGCTTGAAGGCTCCAGCCGTCACATGCTCGAGCAGCCAAAGTCGCGCCGGCGCCCCGACATGGGTCGGCGTCAAGCGCGCCGCGGCAGTCACGTCGGTGTTGTTCAGCGTCAGATTAAAGACGAGGTGCCGCCCGTTGATCCAGTCGAAAGCGAGGGCGCCGGTTCCGTCGAGCTGCGGTCCCGAGGCCTCGAAGCGTTCGATGAAGATCTTTTTCGCGGCCGGTTGGAAGCTGAAGCGTAGCGCGCCGCGGTCGATAAGCAGCGGCTCTTCGCCGGGACGTTCAGGCGCGAACTTCGCAGGTTTGGCCAAGTGGGCCGAGCCCCTCCAGACATCGCCCCGATCCGCCGCCGATTGGGCGAGGGCGTCGAGCGGAGCGGGCGGCGCGAGCGTCCCCTCGCCGACGAGTTCGACCTCCTTCGTCTTGAGCTTCAGCACCGGAAAAAGAAACTGCCGGTTCTTCCGATCCCATCGGGCCTCGCCCAAGGCCTGCTCGATCAGTATCGGCTCGTAATCGGGCTCGTCGAGGCGGAAATAGCCGGGGCCGACAAGGAAGCCGCCCGAGGCGTCGATGACATGATCCCCGGCGTCTAGCGCGAAATGCAGATGCGCCGAAAGCGCAGCGTCGGTGTCGAATTGCTGGTTGCGCCAACCGCTGAGCAGAGTCAGCTCGTCGATCGTGAACTCCTGCGCCCGGGCTTCGAACTCGCGCTGCGTGCCCGGCGCCCCGTGGGTGGTCCCGACCAGAGACCAGCGGCGGGCCGCGCCGGTCGCGGCGAGCTCGAATTTCGAGCCGCCGGCCTCTCGTTGCACGATCAAAGTCAGGTCGGAGTAACGGATCGTGCGGCCGAGCGCGCGGTCGTCGATGACGAGCCGTCCATGCACGACTCCAACATGGTCGACGCCGCCTATGGCGCTCTCCGGGTTGGTCGCAAAATCCAGAAGCCCACGAACAGCCGCGCCGGCGAAATGCAGGAGCCTCGGGTGCGGCCCCGCCGCCTCTGCGGGGGTGGGCTTCGCGGCCGCCGGCCCGATCACGACGGCCTCCTTGGGATCGGCGCCGGCCGAGATCGTGAGCGAGCCGTCGGGAAGCATGACGAGTCGCAACTCGAGGTCGAGCGCCTCGATCCTCTTCGGCGTCACGCGGCCGGCAAGAAGGCCCAGGAAATCGACGGAGAATTCCGCACGCGGGGCGGCGACCACGGTCCGACCCGCGGATTTGACCGTGAGTCCTTCCGCGAAGAGCGTCGGTCCATGCGACGTGTCGGCGAGCGCCACATTCCTCAGGCCAAACTCGTAGCGTCGGCCGTAGAGTTCATCGAGCGACTCGACGATGACCGGCGCGAGCCAGGAAAGAGCGATCGGACCGCGCGCCAGCGAGAACAGGAAAGCGCCGACCCCGAGGCTCATCAGGAGCACGATGAGGAGCCCGACGCCGCAGTAAAAGCGCGCCGTTCGGCGGAGCCCGTGCGAAAGACGCGGCGTGGGCAACGCGTCGCAGAGGGCGCAGATGCCTCTGCGACGGAATTCATGGTCCGCGGCGTCGTTCTCGCTCAAAAAAGCCGCCTTCGTTCCCCGCGCGTTGCGGGCTGCGCCCCGATTCGTCCGGGACGCCACCGCCGGAGCTCTCCCCGATCCCCATCATGGCCGCGCGCTTGGCCGAAACCAAGGCGCCCAAATGAAAAAACGCGCCAGTCGCGGCGTTTCGTCTTCCGCCGAAGGCCGCCCCCGCTTGTAGCGTCCGCGCGCTGAATGGGATAGGTCTGAAGGCGGCGGCCCGACGTCCGAATGAGAATATGGTCAAGCTCCCCAGAAGAAGCTGCTACGCCCTCCTCGCGCGTCTGTCCCTCGAACGCAGCTGCGCAGGGGGCGGGAAGGCGCGCCAGAATCAAGGCGCTCGAGCGGACTTCCATCGCAAAAGCCTCTCAAGTTTGGCGGGATTCTCTCTCGTGGCGCTCGCCCTTGCCGGCGGGCATTCAGCCTTGGCCGTGGAGCTGACGACGCGCCTTCCGGCCTATCGCCCCAAGATCGGCGTGGAGCGCGTCTACCGCGTCGAGATCGAGACAAGCGCCGATTCGCACGGTCTGACGAGGGCCGGCGAGAAAAGCGTGCGGGGAGAGTTCACCAACAGCCTGACCGTGCTCGAACCCACGCTCAGCGGCTTCAAGATGCGCTGGCGGCTCACGCCCAAGGAACCGCCGCCGGGACAGCCCAGTCTCACCGAGATCTTTCGTGACCGCATCCAGGCCTTCGGCGCCGACATGATCGAGGTCGAGACCGATCCGCGCGGCGCGGCGAAGAAGATCGACAATCTCGACGCGATGCGCAAGGCCGTCGAGACGCGCATCGAGGGGCTGAAAAGCGACGACCCCGCCAAGGAACGGCTGCAGTCCCTCCTGCCGCGGTTGCAGCCGGGCTCCCTCTTCCCGATGGATGTGATCGCGCCAGCGGCCCGCCTTTTCGCCGAAGCGCAGACACCCGAAGAACGCGAAGCCGATCTCGGCATGCCCCAGACCGCCAACGCTGAAGGCCACAGCAACGGGGCCAGCGTGCCCATCAAGCTCACAACGCGCTACGACAAGGACGAAGCCCACGGCTTCGTCACCTTCACCTCGACCAAGGTCTTCGACTCCAACGCCTTGACCGAAGCCTGGCGGGAGGTCATCGACCGCGAGACAAAGGAGCTCGCGGCCAGGCGCCCCGAAGCTTCCGCGGAAACGCTCGCCGAATATTCGCGCGCCAGCCTGACGATCACGACGACGGTGCGCCTCTCGCTCGACGACGGCTCCGCGACCTACGCCGAGGAAATCGTCGACAACCGCATCGGACCGGCCTTCACGAGAAACGTCTTGCGCGCCACGCGCGAGTAGGGCCGATTTGAGCGCCCCCCCCTTCGCTTCAATATTTTCGTAACAGGCTCACGAGCTTGCCCTGAATGCGGACGCGATCAGGGCCGAAGATGCGCGTTTCATAGGCGGGATTGGCGGCTTCGAGCGCGATCGAGGCGCCGCGCTTGCGCAGTCGCTTCAACGTCGCCTCCTCGTCGTCGATCAGCGCGACGACGATGTCGCCGGTCTCCGCCTGCTCCTGCTTGCGAATGACGACTGTGTCGCCGTCGAGAATGCCCGCCTCGATCATTGAATCGCCGCGCACCTCGAGCGCAAAATGCTCTCCCGAGCTCAGGAGATCGGGCGGCAGGCTGATCGTGTGGCTGCGCGACTGAATGGCGGAGATCGGCGTGCCGGCGGCGATTCGGCCCATGACGGGGATCGCGACGTTCACCTCCGCCTCCTCATCCTCGCGTTCCTGCAAGGCGCGCACCCGGCCGAGATTCCCTTCGATGACGCTCGGCGAGAACTTCTTGGCGCGGATGGCGCTCTGCGGCGTCGCCGATTCGGGCAGCCGCAGCACCTCGAGGGCGCGGGCGCGGTTGGGAAGCCTGCGGATGAAGCCGCGCTCCTCGAGCGCCAAGATCAGCCGATGGATCCCCGACTTCGAGCGCAGATCGAGCGCGTCCTTCATTTCGTCGAATGAAGGCGGAACGCCAGTCTCCTTCAAACGCTCATGGATGAAGCGCAGAAGATCGCTCTGTTTTCTCGTGAGCATTGCGTTTGGCCCCCAGAGGCGGCGAAGCGTGACGCCGCCGTCCGCTCCGCATAACCGGCCTCCATAAACAAATCATGAACGAAGCATAACCGTTCGCGCTGCGTTCCGCAATTGCATAATGAGCCGGATGAGTCGCCGCATCCCCTGCTGAAATCCGCCAACGGCCAGATCAGCCCTTCCGCGCGGAAGCGACGCGGGTTGAGCGCTCGCGAGAATCTCGCAAAGGCAAACGCTGGCGGCGCCGTCACCGCAGCAGCCTATCAATCCTGTGGAGCTCCGAGTGATGGAGCAGCAGGACCTCATTGGAGGCCGCAAGCTTTATGGCCGAGGCCGTGTAGCCGGCGGTGGCGACCACGACGCCCCTTTGCGCGTCCCGGTGGGCGATGCCGGCGACGATTTCTTGCACGGCGCGATTCCCGACGGGCTTCGAATATTTCTTGCACTGCACGACGATGCGCAGACCGCGCTTGTCGGCGACGATGTCCACGCCCTGATCGCCGCTCGCCGGCGTGACGCGCGCGTCCCATTTGCGCTCCCGCAGAAGCGAAGCGCAATAGCGCTCGAACTCCTCCGGACTCATGTCCGCATGGAATTGCGGCGAGGTCACCTCGTCAAAGACGAGCATCGCAAGATGAAGAACGCCGAGATAGGCGAGCGCCATAAAGGCGAGGCCGAGGCGGCTCGGCCAATAGCCGCCTGCGAGAAGGGTGAACACGACGAACCAGAGAAGGCAGAGCCTTCTCTCCCTGCCCTTTTCGGGCGACGCCTCATTCCCCCTCTTCACGCAGCTTCACCGAATGCGGCCGGGACCCGCCCGTTTGCGAGCGAATCGGCGCGGCGAACAACTCCGCCATTGAAACCCGGAGGCGTTAGCTTTCGATTGCGCCCTGGCGAGCATCCCTGGGGAAAGCGCCAAGCTAGCCCGCGTGCTTTTTCACCCAGGCGACATATCGGTCCATCCAGCCCTGCAGGAAAGAACGGCTGCCCTCACCGATGTCGCCGGCTGCATCGAACAGGCCTTCCTTCATCTGCAAAAACACCTCGGGCTGGCCGAGCGTCGGCGCGTCGAGATAGGCCAGCACGTTGCGCAATTGCTGCTGCGCGATGGCCGTGCCGATCGCGCCGACCGAGATCCCGATGACCCCTGTGGGCTTGCCCGCGAAAGCGTTCTGCCCATAGGGGCGGGAGGCATGGTCGATCGCATTCTTCAGCACGCCGGGAATGGAGCGGTTGTATTCGGGCGTGACGAATAGCAGCCCAGCGGCGGCGGCGATCTCGCCCTTGAGACGCTTCACGGGGTCTGCCTGCGCCGCGTCGTCATCCTGATTGTAGAGCGGCAGATCGGCGATCTTCGCTTGCGTGAACGAGAATTCTGGCGGCGCGAGCTTCGCGACGGCGCCCGCGAGCTTACGGTTGTATGAATCGCGGCGAAGACTGCCGATCAGAACGAGAATCGAGAATTGGCTCATGATGATCGCCCCTTATTCGGGTTGGCCCCGCGGCCCCTCCCTAAAGTAGTGCTGGCTCAGTCTTCCTCGACGTCCGGCGTGCGCCAGGCGAGGTGCTGGCCGCTGTCGACCGCGATCATCTGGCCCGTCACGTGCCGCGCTCGCGCCAGATAAAGCGCCGCATCAACGAGGCTTTCGAGCGTGATCGCCTGCTGCAACGGGACGCCGGCGGCCTCTCGCGCAAATCCCGCCTCGCCCGCATAGAGATTTGGCAGCGCCGGACCGGGTCCGATGGCGTTGACGCGGATGCGCGGGGCGAGAGCCTGCGCCATCGTGCGGGTTGCAGTCCACAGCGCGGATTTCGAGAGGGTGTAGGTGAAGTCGCGCGGGGTGAGGCGAAGCGCCCGCTGATCAATCATGTTGATGATGGCGCCCGTGGCGCCCTCGGGCAAACGGGCCGCAAAAGCCTGGCCGAGCAACACGGGCGCGAAAAGATTGACCGCGAAATGCCGCTCGAGCGCCTCGGGCGTGAAGTTCTGCACAGAATCGGGCTCAAAAAGCGCCGCGCTGTTCACGAGCAGCGCGAGCGGTCCAAAAGGCGCCTCGGCGCGCGGGATCAGCTCGCGCGCCTCGCCTGTGCGCGCGAGATCGCAGGCCAGAGCCTCGGCCCTGAAACCTTGCGCCACGAGCTTCTCGGCGGCGGCCCGCGCCGCCGCCTGCGATCGGGGAGAGGCGTGCAGCACGACCGGCCGGCCGGCCCGCGCAAAACCCTCAGCCAGCGCAAGGCCGATGCGTCGCGCCGCCCCCGTCACGAGAACCGGGCCGCTCTGCTCCGCCGCCTGCATCCATCCTCCGCAATCGCCGCCGGCGCCCTCGCCGACATTGACGCTTTATTAGCCATCATCAACCGAAAACCAAGCCAAAAATTCTGGCGCCCGGCGGCGGCACAAAGTATAAATACGAATACATGCCCATATACCCCATTATCGACACAATTCTTACTACATAGTTCCTAAATAGTTACTTTAACCAAACGATGAGAGTCGGCTCCAGAAAGGTCTCGTTAAGCTGAACGATTATACATCGAAGCCTCGTTCCCTGAGCTGCGGCTCAGCCGGGCGACGCGCCCAAGGACTAGCGCGTCTGGAGACAAAGCATGGAGTTGAGCAAAATGAGACACGCGTTTCTTGCGGCGCTGTTGGCGCCCCTGGCGCTCGGAGCCCTCCCTGCCGTCGCCGCCGACCTGCCCTATCGCCAAGCGCCGGCCGACTATTATGCGCCGGTTCCGGTCACGCGCTGGCAAGGCTTTTACGCGGGCCTCAACGCCGGTTATGGCTGGGGCTCGTTCACCGACGACGCGAATTGGCTCTTCGCCCAGCCGTCGGGCGGCGAGTTCGGCTTCACGGGCGGCTACAATTACATGGTCGCGCCGAACTTTCTCATCGGCGCCGAAGCCGATTTCGACTTCACCGGCATCAGCGCGACGAATTATCCCTACCCGGGGCGCATGACCTCGGGCAATTTGAACGATCTCTTCACGCTGCGCGGCCGCGTCGGCTACACCATGGATCGTGCGCTGTTCTTTATCTCCGGCGGCCTCGCGGGCGGGCGCACGGAGATAAACATGCAGAACGTCTGGTGGGGAAATTTCTGGGGTCAGCAGTCCAGCTATCAGCTCGGATGGGCGCTCGGCGCCGGCGTTGAATATCTGGTCATCCCCAACATCTCGGTGAAAGCCGAATATCTGTTCACGTCGCTCGGCTCCACCTCCTACTTCAACTACTCTCCCTGGGCGTTGCAGGTCGGCTCCAATAATTCGCAGGTGCGCCTTGGCGTGAACTACCACTTCTAGAACGAATTCTTCGAGAGTTGACGGGCTTTTGCGATCGGAACTCGCTAGGGCATGTTGATCCAGCGCGATTCTTCCTCGCTCGAGCTCGAGCGGAAGGAAGGCGCGCCGACTCGCCCGAGAAGGACTCAAAAAGTGAGCGACCCTGGCTTTTGTCATGGCCGCGAGGCTTGCGCGCTCTAGATGCAGGCTCGCGACCGCGACGCGCGGTCTTCAAGCGAAGGAGCGCAAGATGGGTATTCTTGATTTCTTCGGTAAGAAAAAAGACGCGCCGGCCCCTGCGGGCGCGACCGAGACGAGCGCCGCCTCGCCCGAGGCGCTGAAGGGCGAAATCGCGAGGCACGGCCTCGACGCCTCCAACGTGGAGATCGCGGTCGACGGCTCGACGGTGACGCTGTCCGGCTCGGCCGCGACGACAGCCGCGGCCGAGAAGCTGGCGCTGGCCGTGGGAAACACGCAAGGGGTCACCCGGGTCGTCAACAACATCGTCGTGGGGCAGACGCATGCCGAGTCGCGCTTCTACACCGTAAAATCGGGCGACAGCTTGTGGGCGATCGCAGAGCAATTCTACGGCCATGGGCAGGGTTCGAAGTATCAGCAGATCTTTGAAGCCAATCGTCCCTTGCTCACGGATCCCAATCGCATCTTTCCAGGTCAGGTGCTGCGGATTCCAGATCTCGCTCACCCGAGCGCGGCCGCCGCGGCCCCCTCTTCCGGCGAGTGGAAGCCGCCGCAGGAGATCGCCTCTGCCGAGAAAAAGGGCGAGGAGGTCGTTTGGAAGTCGCCGACGACTTGAAGCTCGCCCGCTGCGAGATTACGCGCGGCGTCGCCGCGCGTAATCTTCAGCTCCTCGTCGCCTCGTAGGCGGGCGTCTCGCGCGCAAAAGCGTCCAGCCAGGCGACGAGCTTCGGCGCAGCGGTGCGCCAGGCGCCGCCGAAGCGCAGATCGAGATAGCCGAGCGCACAGGCGATCGCCACATGGCCGATGTCGCACGGCCCGGACGGCGGCGCGGCGTCGAGGACAGCGAGCGCGCGATCGATCTTGCCCTGCTGCAGCTCCATCCAGCTCGCCGAGCGTTGTGCTTCAGGGCGCGTCGTCTGCTCGTAGCGAATGAGCAGCGCAGCGTCGCAAATTCCGTCGCCGAGCGCCTCGAGGCGCAGCGCCGGGAAGCGCCGGGCGGGGTCGGAGGGAATGATCCGCCCGCCGCCGGCGAGATGGTCGAGATATTCCACGATCACGCGGCTGTCATAGAGCGCCGAGCCGTCCTCGAAGAGCAGCGTCGGGATTTTTCCAAGCGGATTTTGGGCGCGGATCGGATCGGTCGGATCGGCCGTGTCGGTTGGCGACAGCTCTAGACGCTCGGTCAGGCCGAGCGCCGAGGCGGCGATCCTGACCTTTCGGGCGTAAGGGGAAGCGGGATGATAGCGTAGGACGAGCATGGCCAAGCCATAGCACGTCCGCGGTCGGTCGCGACGGTCTTAATTCTCGACCACCGCCAAACGAGGCGGCGATGGGGGCGCCTCGCAACAGGCGTCGATCGCGCCGGACTGCCCAAGCCGGCACATGCGCGCGAGCGAGCAATTATCGAGGAGCTGGGAAAGAGCGCGCTGGGCCTCGACCATCAGGAAGCGCACCGGACAGGCGGACTCGCTCGCGCAGTCCTCGCAGCGCTGGTAGCGCGTCTTGCTTGCGCAGGCGATCGGCGCAAGCGGCCCGTCGATGGCGCGCACGATCTCGCCGACCATGATTCTGTCGGCCTCGCGGGCGAGCGTGTAGCCGCCGTTCTTGCCCATCCTCGAGTGCACGAAGCCGAAGCTTCTCAGCTCGAAAAGAATCCCGTTGAGGAATCGCTTGGGGATATTCTGCTCCTCGGCGATATCCACGGCGTGCACAAATTCGCCCGGAGGGAATTGAGCGAGATGGGCCATCGCCTTGAGCCCGTATTTGCCCTTTTTCGTCAGCACCAGATCCGTCCACCGAAAAGTCGAGAGGGCATAGCGCGCGCTCCCTATAGACTGATTATGTTCGCCGTCGTGACCCGCCGCGCTCGCGGCTCACTCGAAGAAGCCCGCCGACTTGGGGATCAGACGGGCGGACAACACGCCTTTCGTCGAGCGAATGAGCTGGAGGGTTTCGGGCCCGATGTCCGCGTTCAAATCAACAAGCGTAAATGCGTAGTCGTCGCGGGATTTGTTCGACAGGTTCTCGATGTTCAGTTCCGCTGCGGCCAAAGCGGACGAAATTCGACTTACGACGCCGGGGGCGTTCTCATTCGCGATCGCCAAACGAGTTCCGCCGCTCCGCGGCAACGTGACTTTCGGGAAGTTCACCGAGTTGCGGATCTCGCCGTTCTCCAAGAAATCCACGACGGATTCGACAACCGAGTTGACGCAGTTGGACTCCGCTTCTGCGGTTGACGCGCCGAGATGCGGCAGCACGATCGCGCGTGGTTGATCGAGAATCGTCCGAGTTGCAAAATCGGTGACGTAAGCGTGAAGCTTTCCTGATTGCAGCGCCGCGCAGACTGCCGCCTCCTCGACGACGCCGGCGCGGGAAAAGTTGATCAAGACGGCTCCATCATTCAGTCTCGACAAGCGACGCCCGTCGATCAAGCGCCTCGTGTCATTGTCGAGAGGAATGTGAAGCGTCAAAAAGTCCACTTCCGTCAGGAGATCGTCGAGACTGCCAACGCTCGTGACTGACGGCGATAGATGCAGAGCGTGCTCGACCGTCAGGAGCGGGTCGAAGCCGTAGACTCGCATCCCCAATTGAATTGCTGTGTTGGCGACTTGGACGCCGATGGCCCCTAAACCCACGACGCCGAGTTTTCTTCCCGCCAGCTCGAAGCCCCCAAATTGCCCTTTCTCTTTTTCCACGAGCTTTTGAACCGTCGCATCGTCGCCTTGCAGGCTGCGGACGAAGCCGGCTGCGGCGACGATGTTGCGCGAGGCGAGAAACAGCGCCGCGATCGTGAGTTCCTTGACCGCGTTGGCGTTGGCTCCCGGCGCATTGAAAACGGGGATCCCGCGCTTCGAAAGCGCCTCGATCGGAATGTTGTTGACGCCAGAGCCGGCGCGGCCCACCGCCAGGAGCGTCGCGGGTATCGGCGCGTCATGCAGGTCGTGCGAACGCAATAGGATCGCGTCCGGCCTTGACACTTCTGGACCTATCGAGAACTTTTCCCGCGAAACCCACTGCAAGCGCTCGGCCGGAATATTGTCGTAAGTCTGCACGTTGAACATGAACTTTCCCTACAGCGTCTCTAAGCTGCGCGTTCGTCAAAGAGTGCGTCGGCGCGGAGCAGGCAAACAGTCACGCCGCCAAGCCCTGCGCGTTGAACAGCCCTTCAAAAAGGACCGTGCTCAAATATCGCTCGCCCGAGTCGGGGAGGATCACGACGATAGTCTTGCCTTGGTTCTCTGGACGATTGGCCAATCTCACGGCGACCGCGGCGGCTGCGCCGCAGGATATGCCCGAGAGTATCCCTTCCTCGCTGCTCAGGCGTCGCGCGAAAAGGATCGCCTCTTCATTGGTGACTTGTTCGATGAGGTCGACAAGAGACAGGTCTAAAACACTGGGAATGAATCCGGCGCCGATGCCTTGAATCTTATGAGCGCCCGGCTTCAGCAGCTCGCCTGCGCGCTGTTGAGTGAGAACAGGGCTTGCCGAAGGCTCGACGGCGACCGAAAGCACGGGCTTGCCTTTAACGTTCTTGAAAAAGCGTGAAACGCCGGTGATCGTGCCGCCCGTGCCCACGCCGGCGACGAAAATGTCCACGGCTCCGTCGGTGTCGTCCCAGATCTCCGGGCCCGTGGTCTCTTCGTGGATCGCGGGATTGGCGGGGTTTTTGAACTGTTGCAGCAGCAGGTAGCGGCCGGGATCGGAAGCGGCGATCTCTTCGGCCTTGGCGACGGCGCCGCCCATGCCTTTCGCGCCTTCGGTGAGGATCAAATTGGCCCCGAAGGCGAGCAGGAGCTTGCGCCGTTCTAGGCTCATGGTCTCGGGCATGGTCAGCGTCAACGGAATGCCGCGCGAGGCGGCGACAAAGGCGAGCGCAATGCCGGTATTGCCGCTGGTCGGCTCGACGATCCCGCGGCCGGGGGTGAGAAGCCCGCGCTTCTCCGCGTCCCGCACCATGGCGGCGCCGATCCGGCACTTGACGGAATAGGCCGGATTGCGGCCCTCGATTTTCGCCAAAACGGTTGCCGGAGCGCCGTCCGTTACTCGGTTCAGGCGCACCAGCGGCGTGCGGCCGATCGAAAGGGAATTGTCCTCAAACCAGCGCGGCATGCCGACCTCCAAAGCTCCAATTTGAAGTTAGACTACTAAATTTATAAAATGTGTCAATTGATAATTTATACTTCTGCCCGTGGTCTTCTTGCGAGCGGCCCTGCCTTTGACCGGCGAATGGAAGCCTCCGCAGGAGATCGTCGCAGCGGCATTGCCGTGCAAGCTCGCGCCGCTACCTGCATCGGAAGGTTCGCGCCTCTGAAAAGGAGCGCGCGGCGCTAGCGCGTTTCCCGCTCGAACGGAATCGTTCGAGCGATAAGGAATCGCGCCAAATCAAAGGTTGGAGCATGTCCTGACCGGAAAACCGCTTCGCACTTTTCCGGGACATGCTCTAGTGAGCAAGGAAACGCATCATGGCTACGTCCAAGCAGCCTAACACCGAACCCCGTAGCCCCAAGGAAACTAGGCCAACTGTGAGGCCTATGGATTTGGATCTGCCCCAGGCGGATTTAGAGACGCCTCTCTATGATCGGGAGGCGGAGAAGGCGAGACGCGAGGCGGCGACGGAGGCGTTTCGTAACGAGAAAGCACACGAGCGTCCTCCTCGTCACCAGGCGTGATTACGCCGAGGGCTGCCGGTTGCACGCTGCGGGTCAACGCCCACGCTAAATGCCGGAGCTCCGCCCGTTCTGCAGTCGCCGGAGAGCCGAGACGAGCGCATCGACGTCGGCGCAAGTGTTGTAGAAGGCGAGCGAGGGGCGCACGGTGGCCTCGAGGCCGAAGCGGCGCAGGATCGGCTGGGCGCAATGATGGCCGGCGCGCACGGCAATGCCCTCGCGATCGAGCGCCTTGCCGACATCCAGAGGCTCATGTCCCTGCAGGACGAAGGACAGCACCGACGCCTTTTCCGGCGCCGTGCCGATGAAGGTCAGGCCGGGAACGGTCAGCATCTTCTCGGTCGCGTAGAGCAGCAGATCATGCTCGTAGCGCGCGATCGCCTCCATGCCGATGCTCTCGACATAATCGAGCGCCGCGCCCAGCCCCACCGCGTCGGCGATATTGCCGGTGCCGGCTTCGAACCTCTCTGGCGGTCCCTGGAAGATCGTCTTCTCGAAGGTGACGTCGGCGATCATATTGCCGCCCCCCTGCCAGGGCGGCATGTCCTTCAGCACCTCGTCCTTGCCATAGACCACGCCGATGCCGGTCGGGCCGAACACCTTGTGTCCGGAGAAGACGAAGAAGTCGCAGTCGATCTCCTGCACGTCGACGGCCTTGTGCGGAACCGACTGCGCGCCGTCGATCAACACGCGCGCGCCATGACGATGCGCCATCGCGGTGATCTCGCGCACGGGCGTCACCGTGCCGAGCGCGTTCGAGACTTGCGTCATTGCGACGATGCGCGTCGAGGGATTGAGGAGCTTCTCATATTCCTCGAGAATCAGCTCGCCGCGGTCGTCGACCGGGGCGACGCGCAGCCGCGCGCCCTTCTCGGCGCAAAGCTGCTGCCAGGGCACGATATTGGCGTGGTGCTCGAGCCAGGAGACGACGATCTCGTCGCCCTCCCTGACGTTGCGCCGTCCCCAGGCCTGCGCGACCAGATTGATCCCCTCCGTCGCGCCGCGCACGAAGATGATGTCCTTGGACGACGGCGCCCGCAGGAATCGCCGCGCCTTCTCGCGCGCCGCTTCATAGGCGTCGGTGGAGCGCGCCGCGAGCGCATGCGCGGCGCGATGAATATTGGAGTTCTCATATTCGTAGAAATGCGCGAGACGGTCGATCACCGCCTGCGGCTTCTGCGTCGTCGCGGCGTTGTCGAGCCACACCAGCGGCTTGCCGTGCACCTGCTGCTGCAGAATGGGGAAGTCGCGCTTTACGCGATAGGGATCGAAGAGCTGTCGCGTCGAGGGCGCGCTCTCCGTGAGCTGAGGCGAGTAGCCGGGCGGCGGCTCTTTGGGCGCTGCGGGGACCGTCTCGAGGAGGCCGGGATGACCGCCGGCCTGCGTCGTGAAGTAGAGCGCGTCGCTCGCCGCAGGCCCGGCGGCGCCGGGCGATAACGCGCTGTCGAAGCCTTCAAATCCCGGCCCCGGCGCGGGCGGAGTCGCAAGCGCCGCCGCGTCGGAGAGGCGATGCGGATCGGACTGCGACGGCGTCGGAATAACGAAGGCTTCGCCGGGCGACGCGCCTGAATTCGGGTTGCTTGACGGGGTGCTCGGATAGGTCGTCGGGGCGACTGGGCGCCTCCCCGGCTCGGCTGCGGACTCGCCCGAATAGCCCGCTGGAGGCTGTTCAAAACGCCCCGGCGCCGGTTGCGTAGCCGGAAGGCTCCCCGGCGCGCCGAAAGCGGAGCGCTCGTGGAGAAAATAGAGATTGTCTGCGCCCTGTGGCGTGCCGCCGCCCGGAATGGGCGTCGAGGCGGGCGCGAGCTGCGGCGCGGCGTCTTCCTGCGCGGCGAGCGCGAGGGCTTCTCCGAACAGTCGCGGGATCGACGCGTAATCGATGGCGTCCGGAACCTCGGCTTCCAGCGCTCCGACAGAAGCGCCGGGACGCGGCGGATCCGGCATGCCGAGCGGACGCGAGCCGGGCTGCGAACTGGTCGGCGCAGCCGGCGCCGCGACATTGGGCGTCGGCACGACCGAAGGAATGGTCGTCGGCGGAACGTCCGGCGGGCCATAGGACGCCCTCGCCGGCGCATAAGGCGCGACGGTCGTGACCACCGACGGCGCGGGGACGTCCGGTGCGAGCGGGGCGGCGACCGGAACGCCCGGGACGATGGGCGCGGGCGGAACCTGGTGCGGCTGCAGCTGGAAGAAGGCGTTCGCCATCTGCGCGATCATCTGCGGATCGACGGGCGCAGGCGCGTGATGCTCCAGCGTCTCATGGGAGGGAACGTCGGTCGCGGGCGGGCGGGGCGACGCCGGGATCGACTGCGCAGATGACATGCTGGGCGTTCCTTGACGAGGTCGAGACGCCGGCGGTTCTTGGCCGCCGGCGGGGTCACACGGCCTCAGGCGAACACGCCTGAAGGCGGAAAATGCGACCGATCAGAAAAGATCAAAGCGCGCGCTTCACGAAAATCGGCTTTCCGTTATTGGCGCCCTGGGATCGTCACTTGTACTTGTCGCCGTAGTCGTGATACTTGCCCACATCGACGTCCTCGAGCACGCCGAGCGCGTCATGCGTGAGCACCGCGGCCGAGCAATAGAGCGAGATCAGATAGGAGGCGATCGCCTTGCGGTTGATGCCCATGAAGCGCACCGAGAGGCTCGGCGCCACCTCGCCCGGCACGCCCGGCTGGAACAGGCCGATGACGCCCTGCTTTTTCTCGCCGGTGCGCAGCAGCAGAATATTGGTCTTGCCGTTGTCGTCGATATAGAGCTTGTCGCTCGGGATGAGCGGTATGCCGCGCCAGGTGATGAAAGGGCTGCCGAAGAGCGTCACCGTCGGCGGCGGCACGCCGCGGCGCGTGCATTCGCGGCCGAAAGAGGCGATGGCGCGCGGATGCGCGAGGAAGAAGGCCGGCTCCTTCCACACTTTGGTGATAAGCTCGTCGAGATCGTCGGGCTGCGGCGCGCCGGTGCGCGTCTTGATCTTCATCGATGGCGCGGCGTTGGCGAGAAACCCGTATTCCGGATTGTTGATGAGCTCCGATTCCTGCTTCTCCTTCACCTTCTCGGTGAGGAGGCGCACCTGCTCCTGAATCTGGTCGTAGGGGTGGTTGTAAAGATCGGAGACGCGCGTCTGCACATCGAGAACGGTCGTCACCGCATTCATCGAATATTCGCGCGGAGCCTCTTCATAGGGAACGAAGGTCTCTGGCAGGTCAGCGTCGCGATCGCGCGCCGGGCTGCACTGCACGTCCGCGTCCGTGAGCGCGACCGATTCCACCACACGGTTCAGGCGGTAGATGCCGGCCTCGACCGGGACCCAGGGCAGGAAGGAGACGAGCCAGCGCGGCGTGACGCCCGACCACTGCGGGCGCGTCTTGGTCGCGTTGGCGAGCTGGCGCGCCCCTGACTCGCTCAAGGTTCGGCGGATTTCCGGTTCGGACGTCATGAATTTCCCTCGGGGCATGGAAAACGGCTACGCCGCGGAAGGCCTCGGCTGCGAAGCCGGCTGCGCAGGAGATTTTTGCGAATTCGAGCGGCGCAAGCCGTCGACGCACCTCCTTTACTATCTCTTAGGCTGAGCTGCAACGGTTTATATTTGAAATTTGCGTCAAATATCGATATTTATTAGTCGAGCGAAAGTGTAAACTCATATAAAATCGATGTACGAAAGGTCTCGCTCAGCGCGCGTCACGCCCCGCCGGTGAGCGTCTCGTAGGACATCACGAGATAGACGATGGCCGGCACGACGCCGAGATTGCGATAGCTGTGCGGCGCGTCGGCTAGAAAATCCACGGCGTCGCCTTCGTCGAGCTGCACGGGCGCCTCTCTCCCGACGATGACCTCGATCGAGCCCCTGGCGACGACAAGCGTCTCCTTCGTTCCGGGAGGGTGGGCCTCGGAGCGCTCAATATGCGAAGCGCCGATCGTGACGTGATAGAACTCGATCGGACGTTGCGAGTCGTAAGGATAGAGCGCGCGCGAGACGAAGCCGCCATCGCCGGAGCGAAGGGCGGGCGTTTCGATCTTGCGCATGACGAGCAGGCCCGAGCTTTCCTTCGAGGCGATCAGGCTGCCGAAAGGCACGCCCAGCGCATTGGCGATCCGCCAAAGATGCGCGATCGTCGGAGCCTCCTCGCCATGGCCGATACGGCGCAGCTCGGCCACGTCGAGCCCGCTAAGATCGGCGATCTTTTCGTAGCTGCGACCCTTGCGATTGATCAGCCGCTGCAGCCGCTCCGCGACCATCGCGCCCAGCCGCTCGACTCGAGGCCTCCGTGAGCTTCGGAGCGGCGGAGGGGGCGCGCTTTTGTTGATATTATCTATCATGCTACTAAACTATTTGCGAACCCTAACCCGCGTCAAGGCCACTTACGGAGCGGAAGCGCCCGCCCACCGAGATCGGCTCGCTCAAGCAATTGATTTTACTATCTCATGTTCAACATTGGGATAGGCCCAAAAATTTTAATTTACTCTATCATATTTATAGATATAGTAGCCAAGGCTTCAAGGACTCATGAGCCAGCAGGATGCGTCCGACCCTCCGGCGTCCCTCTCCCCACGCCGGAACCCCATCCTCCGTTCTGCCGGATCATGCAGTCCTTGAAGCATTGCGAAGCTTGGCTGGTCAGTGCGGGCATGGCGGGCCGGGCGCAGGGGGAAGTCCCCTGCGCCCATGCTCGCGCCGGCCTATTAAATAAGCGCCAGGAAGAACTGGAAGAAGATGACGAAGCACGTCGAGCCGCCATTCCTTCAAGACGACGCCATTGACGTGGGCGGCGTCGTGCGCTCCCTCAACGCGCTGCGAAAACTGTCGCAGCGCCGCTATCCCAACGGCCCGCCACCCGAGCTGCCGTCTCGCGCGTCCATCAAAGCGATCGTCGAAGACCTGGTCGCGACGCTCTATCCGCGTCACTTCGCGCCCGCCCACGCGCTTCCCGACCTTGAAGGCTTTCTCAATGTGACGCTCGACTCGGCGCTCGCGAGCCTGCGCGAGCAAATCCGCCGAGAACTGCAGCTCGCTAACGGGATGGACGCCGCGGCGCTGGCGCAGAAGGCGAAAGAGATGACGCGCGCCTTCGCGCAGACGCTGCCGAAGACGCGCGCGCTGCTCGACACCGACGTCCGGGCCGCCTTCGACGGCGATCCGGCCGCGAGAAGCCTCGACGAGGTGATCTTCTGCTATCCCGGCGTCGCGGCCGTCATCCGGCATCGTCTGGCGCATCAGCTTTATCTGCTCGGCGCGCCGATGCTCGCGCGAATCGTCGCCGAGCTCGCGCATGCGGAGACGGGAATCGACATCCATCCCGGCGCCGAGATCGACGAAAGCTTCTTCATCGACCATGGCACAGGCGTCGTGATCGGGGAGACCGCGCGCATTGGCAAGCGCGTGCGTCTCTATCAGGCGGTGACGCTCGGCGCGAAGCGATTCGAAACAGATGCAAACGGCGCCCTCGTGAAAGGCCAGCCGCGTCACCCTATCATCGAGGACGAAGTGGCGATCTACGCCGGCGCCACGGTTCTCGGGCGAATCACCGTGGGCCGCGGATCCTCCATCGGCGGCAACGTCTGGCTCACGCACAGCGTTCCCCCCGGAAGCAACATCACCCAGGCCAAGGCGCGCGTCGAATCCTTCTCCGATGGCGCAGGGATTTGAGTTAAATCCGGCCGCGGGCTAAAAGTCCGGACGATGGTTCCGCGCCGCGCGCTTGCGCGCGTCAGAGGCGCGTCGGACCACTCGAAAACCATCACCGGAGCTCAGTTATGCGTCTCGACGCCATCCCGATCGGCGTGAACCCCCCGCATGAAGTGAATGTTATCGTCGAGGTGCCGCTCGGCGGCGAGCCGATCAAATACGAACTCGACAAAGCGTCGGGCACGCTGTTCGTCGACCGCTTCCTCTACACAGCCATGCGCTATCCGGGGAATTACGGCTTCATCCCGCACACGCTCTCCGATGACGGAGACCCTTGCGACGTGCTCGTCGCCAACACGCGTCCCGTTGCTCCCGGGGCGGTCATCTCGGTGCGCCCGATCGGCGTGCTGCGCATGACCGACGAGGCCGGCGGCGACGAGAAGATCGTGGCGGTGCCCTCCTCGCGGCTCACGCAGCGATACAACGACGTGCAGAACTACACCGATCTGCAGGAGATGACCTGGCGTCGGATCGAGCACTTCTTCGTCCACTACAAGGATCTCGAGCCCGGCAAATGGGCCGAGGTCGCCGGTTGGGGCGACGCGGCCGACGCGCGCGCGCTGATCATCGCGGCAATCGAACGCGCCAAGGCTGATTACGAGAAGAAGTGAAACGACGGGGGCCGCGCGCTTCCGTGGCGCTGTGTCACGGAGCGCCAGACAATGAAATGCGAGCGCGTGACGCGCTCGCATTCACTCGCCCGTCAACGGCTCGACGGTGAACTCGGCCCCCTCCCCTGGCGCGAGGCGCGAGGCAAGGAAGTCGAGGATCGCGCGCGCGTCCTCGATAAATCCATAGGGCGGATTGATCACGACGAGCCCGCAGGCGTTGAGACGCAGCGCGTCGCCGCGAGCAGCGATACCCGCACGCGCACATCAGATTTGTCTTGTGACGAAGCCAAAGCTCGGGCTACTACTGGCAGCGACGTCGAAAACACCGATGTCGCGCTGACAGTACGGACTTCCTTCAGCAGGCGTCTCAGGATGCAGGCCAAGAAATCAGCTCATCATATGCCTGATAGTCGCTCCGATTGCTCTACACCAATTAGTGTATTTGACGCTATTCCAAAAGACGCCGAAGATGCCGATGCCCGAGCCGATAGGTTTGTAGATGAGGACCCTTTTCATAAAATTCTCCCCGCTCTTCTCTCATCGGAGCACGTCAAAAAGTATATCAAGCAAATCGGGATGCTGTATCCCTATGATATAGAAAATGCAGACAACTTCAAGGCAGCATCATGTGAAATTGAGATGGGAGGAACCTATATACGATGGAATGAGGACAAGAGTATCGTTGAAAAGAATATAGTTCCACTTGTTCCATACGTGTTTCCAGCAAACTCTATCACGTACGTCCAGATAAAGCCGATCATACGGCTACCAAACTACATCGCTATGCGATTTAACTTAAGAATAAAACACGTGCACCGAGGCCTATTGCTGGGAACAGGCCCCTTGGTTGATCCGGGGTATAGGGGAAATTTGGTTATTCCAATTCATAATCTCACGGCAAGCGACTATGTAATATACGGCGGCGACAAATTAATATGGGCAGAGTTCACCAAGACATCTTATATCAAGGAAGATAGCAATATCAATTCGAAATTTGTCCCTACGCAAAAGCGAATCTTTAACCAGCCTCCAAAGTACTGGCTCGACAAGGCCGCGGGAAAGAATGTTCCCATTCAGAATTCTATTCCGGCAGCCCTTGCAGTTGCTATTAAGAGTGCAGAAGAATCAAAAGCCGCCGCAAAAGGATCGCTAGACGCAGCAGAAGAAGCAAGAAAGTGGGCGCAGAGATGGGTGTTGGGAAGCGCTTTGGGAGCGCTTCTAGCCTCCGTAGGTATGGTAATAGCGCTACACCAGCTTTTCCATCAGGTTGACGGGAATATTATGCAAGCCGTATCCGCCGTGAACGCTTCTACATCTATCTCGAATGCAGCAAGAGAATCGATAGACAATACAGATAAATCAGTAAAGTCTGCAACATCATCCCTGGATAGAATTGAACACGATCTTGATTCGACGAGAAAAGTGGCTGAGGAACAAGCGACGCGCATCAGGTTGCTAGAACAGGAACTCTGCAAAGCTGGTATAGGGCCAAAATGTAAGAAAGACTGATATACTACTACATATATTTTTTGGATGAGCGCGCCGCTTGGTTTTTGGGAAACGCTTCAATCCGATCCAAGAGTGACGCGGGGGCGGTACCTATCCAATCCACTTGACGGCAGATCGGCCGCTCGATCTTTTCGACCAGGAGATTCCGAGATTCCTCGTCAAACAAGCCCTGTCTAATTGCTGCGTTAAAATAATCGAAGTGGTTCAGCACAATTCTATTCGGCTTGTTGGCCCTAATCGCACAAAGGACGACATTGGCGTCGAACCGTCCAACACGTCGAACTCTTCGAGTCGAAGTTGTGAATTCTTGAAAATCGGCGGGAAGACCTGCCTTTGCTGCGAGAGCGGCCCAGCTTGTCTCGCCAAAAAGTGGCCCTGAGTTGCCCGCAACTCGAATTGGGAATGCCCTCATAACGAGGGTTATGTCGTCAACATCCCGTGGACTAAGACCCGCTTCGCTCACGAAAGCGCCGGCAGTCGTGTCACGAGAAGTCGCATAGGGATAGAACCCTCCGTGCAAGAGCGAAAGGCCGAAGCCCTGTGAACCCTCGATTACGATCCGCTCGCCAGTGGATAAGAGATGTTCGAAATACGCGTCTGTGTCCTTCACAAATGCAGCTAGCTCCGGGTGCTGGGACGCAAGCACGGGCTCATCGTTACTACAGCGCCGCATTCGTCGTATCAGCGCCGCACCGGTACCTGACCCCGTTGATCCTACACGTTCGACCAATCCGCTCTCAGATTCTATACACTTGTCGCTCTCTGTGATTAGCGTCGCGTAAGGGCTCACGTAAACCCTGTCAGGACCGAGCCCAAGCTCTTTCACTTCCTGGAAGAAGATTTTCGGATCGATAATCGCTCCCGCCGGCAGCACGGCCACCGCGTTAGGAGCTAAGACCGACACAGGGAGTTGGCGAAGCGCGCGAGTTACACCATCCCGCCCTGCTGCAGTATGTCCGGAATTCGTGCCTCCAACACGCACGACAGCAGCTGCGCGCGTTCGCTCAGCGATATAAAGCGCGACCTTGCCCTTGCCCTCAGACCCAAATTGGCCGCCAACTACGACGGAGACTGGCATTCGGGCTCCTCCCGATCATCGAATCCTGTCGCAATCATTGTAAGCGTCTCCTGCAATGCAGCAAGCGATCCGTCATTGCGAATTATCATCGAACCCTTGCGACTCAAGGCGTCGATTTGGGTCTCCGTTGGCTGAGCCTCAAGTTCCACGAGGTCGGAGATCGGTAGGGTCGCTCGAATTCGCGACAGCCGGAGGTCTGTCGACGCTTCGATATGCAGGTGCAAAAACCGCGCTGCAAAACGTTCGCGGAACCAAGCGTGGTCCTCAGGAAACCGAAGTCCGTCTACCACGATCCTATCGGCTTCTCCGACCCTTCTAACTACCTGTTCGCAAAGCCAGCTTTGGCCTTTCTCGACATGCAATCGCCACCCCGTCTCCTGCCGCAATTTGCGATCAGGGACCGCGCCCTCCTTCTCGATCACGTCGTCGATGATTTGACTGAAGCGAACGTAGCGAAAGCCCAAGTCTTCGAGCATGCGCGCCGCCGTGGTTTTGCCCGCCGCGATTCGACCGCTGATGCCGATGACGCGCCCCGTGTGCTTTGCATTAAGGTCTGGGATGATGAGTGCTCCCTCCTCTTCGCCGCTAAGCGCCTCATATTGCCCAGCGAGAAAAAACGAACCGACAAGCGCCGAAGTTATTGCGTCGAGCTCGTCATGTGTGGCCTTGCCACCTTGGTAAACGCCGGAAATGCCGAATCCAGCCAGACCGGCTTGTAGAAAGTGTTTTCCCGCCCCCTTTCGAGGAATCCCGAGGATGTCCTGCGCAGCCCCGGGGTACGACTCGATTACAGGGTAGCCAAGCTTACGGAGACAGCTGGCGATAGCTATTCCCCGAGCCGTCAATCGCTGCATGCTCGGCAGGAGGCAGGGATAAACATTAATGCCGCGACGCTTTAGCGTGCGCTCGCAAATCCTCATGATTCCGTACTCGGTGCGGCCGGGATCGTCATCGGTCACTCGAATGCGACCGCGCGGTAACGAAAGCGGTGAGTCTATCGACACAATGTCGGGGTTCGCTTTCACGACAATAGAAATCATCTCCTCGTCCGTGGCGACCATGGAGGTTTCTGCAATCGATCCTTTGAGCGTACAAATTCCACTCGGCCGTTTATCTGAACCGGTCAAATCAATTCCTACAATCGTGGCAGTTGCAGCTGTGTTATTGCCGAAAAGCGTATCAAATGACACAGAGCGATAGCCCAGCCTGGACGCGTCGGGCAGTTTTGCGCCAGGTTGGGCATGACCGTGACGAACAGGCTCTTGTTCGAAGAATGCGCGCACTGAAAAAAAAAGATCGATGTCATTAAATTCTTGGACAATTCTATCAAGAATACCGCACATGCCGCGAATATCGGCTAGGTTGTAATCGATCAACTTGCGCAACGACGCCTTGCTTCCCCGAAGATACTCGTGCCACAATAGCACAGCGGAAGCGCCGTCGAGATCCTCGATTCCGAGCCTGTGATCCAGACCGAGTTGCTGCTCGATGGCCTTTTGTCCGCCGGTTAGACCGATGCGCCTCGCGGCGTAGCGAAGATCGACATGCCTTCTCGGCAATCCAACTTCTCCAAAAGTTTTCCGCAGAAATGGAATATCAAAAAGCGTCCCGTTGAAGGTCACCAATGTCGCGGCGTCACGCAGTGCCGATATCAAGTCGGCTGGATCGTCTCCAGCCACGTGCACATGGTATTGGCCGCCAATTTGGTATCCAACGAGGGTGAGGGCATCATAATAACGGCTCAGCCCGGTTGTCTCGATGTCCAAAAAAACGACCGACTCGGGGTCGCAGAACCAGGCACGCTCAAGCCATCGGACTTGAGAGCGGCTTTTCGATCGGGGTTTCTTAAGCGACACAGACAAAAGCAGCCACGTGGTTGGTCAACCGACCGGAGCGCGAGCCAGTTGGAAGCGCGACTTAGCGATCGCTCTAATCTTAGGTTAGAGGATGGAAGAATATCAAACCATGGGTGGAAAGGTCAAAAATCGAAGGCGAGAGAGCGCCCCTTTCCCGTCGCTGAGGCAAAGTTCGAGGACGAGGCGGATACCCGGGATTTTATTCGTCCAGAGGTGAGACCCCGAAATGGCGATTCACGCCGCCGAGGCCTTCGAGGAACTGCTGTTAGCGCAATCATTCCATGCGATCTAGGAGCCAAGCTCAATTGAGTCTACCGACCAGGTTCCGCCGCTGCTACCGACCAAGCGAAATAGTTCAGCACAAATATTCGCTAGTTTCTCTTCGAACCTCCATGGGGCGTTGCATATCACCAATCCACTTCCCGCGAGCGATTCCGGCGTCAGGGCGAAAGGGAGAAATTCCGCCACCAAACAGGTTCTGACGCGCTCTGATAGAACCCTCTGGGCTGCGGCCCTTCCTAATTTTTGGCCTTTAATTGGGTACCACGCCGCAAAAATTCCGGTGGGCCATTTGCGCATCCCCTGCGTTACGGCTTTGAGCATCAAGTCAAACTCATCGAGACGCTCAAAGGGTGGGTCGATAAACACGAGGCCGCGTCTTTCTGGCGGAGGACAAAATGCGCGCACCGCTTCGTAGCCATTGCGATGATGGATAGCGACGCGAGGATCGTCACGCAGATTCTTCCTTAGAAGGCCTACGTCGATCGGATGTAACTCGCACGCGATAAGCCGATCCGACGCACGCAGGAGTCTACGAACAATCTCCGGTGAGCCAGGATAGTAGCGAGGCGCGAATTTATTCAGCTGTCTCACAATGGAGAGGTAAGACTGAAGGGAGGGCGCGTCGCTATCAATTACACTGAGGACTCCAGCTTGAGCTTCCTTCGTCTTCAGCGCCTCAGGAGATTGAAGATCATAGATACCGATGCCAGCATGAGTATCAAGCACCATGAAAGGCGTCGGCTTCTGGCAAAGATGCTCAATAAGAGCCACAAGCGCCGCATGCTTGAACAACTCGGTGTGATTCCCCGCGTGGTAGGCGTGACGATAGTTCATTCTTCAGTCGATCAAGCGCATTACGGACGCACGCCGGCGCAGGCGGGCCCATAGGTCTCGCCCCGGTCCAGTCCCACGACGCACCATTCCACGCCCCAACCCAAGCCAATGAACCCCAGCCCCTCACCGATCTTGTAAATCACGCGGCGGGTTGCGCCGTCGTTGAAGCGCGCGGCCGCCTCGCAACCGCGCCGAGGGATGAAGCTTGAGCCTCGCGGGCGAAAACTCGTCTCGCGAATGGCGTCGAAAGTCTCGAGCGACAGCGCGCTCTGCCAGTACTCGCGCTCTCGATTCCAAAATCGCCGCGCGATTTCCGCGAGCACCCGCTCGCTGGCGCATGTGGGGAGATCGTTTGAATAGGGCCAGAGCCGCGCTTCGGCCGGCGGATCGTCAGAAGAGGAGAGAGTCTGCGCCACGCTGGTCGAGGCGATGAGCCAGGCGATCACGCAAAAGATCGCTCGCGAGCGCAGCTCGGGGATGAATGGGCCGGTCTCTCGCGACACCGCGCTGCACCCTTTTCGGATCGATGACATTCGCAGCGTCGAGGCTGCCCGCCCGCGCCCAGGCCGCCGCGATCTCACTCGCCTCGCGACCGCTCGACGCCGCCGCGCGAATTTCGAAATCGGCGACGTTGCGCTATAATATCTTCATGACCCTGCCGCCAGCCCTTTCCCACCTCGCGCGCAAGTGGCGTCTCGTGACGCTCCTTGCGCTTCTTGCCGTCGCGCCGATCTCCGACGCGCTGGCGCAGGATTTCTTTTCTGACTTGTTCGGCGGCGGCGGCGGCGGATGGGGCGGCGGGGGCTGGGGCGGCGAGCACAGAGGCGGAAGACACCATCGCCATCGCGATCCTGACTCTGATTATGGCTACGAAGAGCGGCGATATGACGCTTGGCGGGAGCGCCGTGTTCGCCGGATGACGCCGCATGCGCAGCCCCAGCAGCGCAATGCGAAGAGAGGAGCGCCGGCGGCGGCCCCTGCCGCCCAGGCGGCCGTGCAACAGAAAGACCCCGCGGCGTTCCGCGTCACCGTGCTCGGCGACGCTTTTTCACAACTCCTCGCGGCCGGCCTCGAGCAGAGTTTCGCCAACGAGCCGAAGATCGCCGTGCTGCGGAGAGGCAACGACAATTCCGGGCTCGTGCGCAGCGACTATTACGACTGGATGAAGGCGGCCGGAGAGATCGCGGACGACCCGAAGAAGCCCGACATGGCGGTGATCATGATCGGAGGCAACGACCGTCAATCGCTCGGCGCGGACGAGGGCTCGAAAGAACCGCTCTCGCCGCGATGGCGGGAAATTTACGGCGAGCGCGTCGACGGGCTGATCCAAATATTCAAGGAGAAGAACATTCCCGTCGTCTGGGTGGGGCTGCCCGTGATGCAGCCGACAGGCTATTCGGCGGCGATCGCGCAGATCAACGAGATCTTCCGTTCGAGCGCCGCCAAGGCCGGCGTCCCCTTCATCGACTTGTGGGACAAATTCACCGACGAGCACGGCCAATATTCGGCTTTCGGCCCCGACGAGAACGGGCAGATCGTCGCTTTGCGCTCGACCGACGGCATCCACTTCACCGATGCGGGCGCGCGCAAGCTCGCGCTCTTCGTCGAAGGCGAGATCAAGCGTCTCTACGAAGAGCATGAAGCCCGCATTCCAGATAGCGCCAAACCCGCTCCCGAAGCGGCGGCGCCGGCCGCTCCGCCAACGGCGGCCCCGCAGCCCGCCGCGCCGCTCGTCTTCCGCCCGCCCGCTGAAACCCCGAACCCCGACAAGCCGCCGACGCTGCCGGCCGACCGGGCGGAGATCGGACAGTTGCAGCCGCTCAACAACGTCGCTGCCTCCAAATCCGACGATCTTGCCCGCAAGGACTCCAAGCAGAAGGCGGCTCAGGACGCATCGATCGAGCGGGCCGTTGCGGCTCATGTCTTTATTAAAGGCGGCGTTCAGCCGGCGCGCACAGGGCGCGCCGACGACTCCGCATTCCATCCGACGACGCCGGCCACGCCCGTTAATCAATAAGCGCACGCGCTTTCCTTCGCGCCGAATAATGACGCGCGAAGAGAGGAACCAAAGCCGCGCTTATGCATTATCCCCGCGAACGCTGAGGGGGCGTTTAAGACGGGGTGGCGGAATGCGTGGCTCAATAGTATTGTCCATGATGTTGCTCGGCGCGATGGCGACGGCGACGCCGGCCCACGCCGATGATCGAGGCTTTCTCGCGCTCTTCGACTTCTCGCCGCAAGAGCAATACGCGCAGCCGACCGAAGAGCAGCAGCTCGCAAGAGAAGTTCCCGAGAGGACACGCGAGCTCGTCGCCGATCCGACTCATGCGCGCGCGGGCACCATCACCATCATCACCGCGGAACGCGCGCTCTATCTCTCGCTTCCCGATGGACAAGCCTATCGCTATCGGGTCGGCGTGGGGCGCCCGGGATTCACTTGGCATGGCCTGCGCCACATCGGCCGCAAGGAGGCGTGGCCCGAGTGGCGTCCGCCGGCGCAGATGTTGAAGCGCCGCCCCGACTTGCCCCATTACATGACCGGCGGCGTGGATAACCCGCTCGGCGCGCGCGCCATGTATCTCTTTGACGGCGATCAAGACTCGGGCTTTCGCATTCATGGCTCCAACGAGCCCGACACGATCGGTCAGGCGGTTTCGAGCGGCTGCATCCGTATGCTGAACGCGGATGTGACGGACCTCTACAGTCGGGTGAAAATCGGCGCGACGGTCAACGTGCTCTAAAGAGCGTTGCTCTGCGCTCTGAAGCTGACCGTTTAGTCGTGGAAGGGAGGCGGCGTAAATCCTACTTGCGGGGATTTGCGCCGCCGTCTTTTTCTCACATGATTTCAGCAACAAGCTTCGGCTGTTGAAACTTCGTCGCGCTTGGCTTTGAGGACGACTTCGTCGCCGCTGTCGGATTAGAACTCGATGTCGGTCGAGCCATCGTCAAGCAGTTCAGCGCTCCCGTCGCCGGAGACTTCGTCCATTTCGTCGGAGCCGATTCGCGTGAAGGCGATGGAGGGTGGACCGTATTCGACGTCGAGGGTCGCCTGCGGCGCGCCAAAGCCGATTTCGCCGCGGCCGTGGGTGCTGATGACGATTGTCGCCGACCCACAAAGGTCGAGATAGGCTCGCTCCCAGATGTCGGCCTCGACGCTCCGCCAGCGACAGACGAGCTTGCACTCCATCGAAGGTTTCCGGTCAGGACATGCTCTCGGTTTTTGATTTGGAGCGTGATCCTTTTCGATTGCGTGATTCCACCGATCTGGACGCGCCCAAAGGCGAAAAGTGAAAAGCGGAAGCCGGCCTCTCACGGCAATCGCGCTCTAACCTTTTGAGGCGATCTCCCTTTTCTGCTTCAGGGAATTTGGCCAGCACTGCATGCGGCGTGATCTATGAAGCGCCGAGAGTAGCGTGGCTTTCATCGCAGCCTAAAGCGAATGTTGAACGTCGGCCATGGGAGCGACGCGCTCCGCGAGGGGAGAGAGCCGTCTGGCCAAACGGCCTCTCAAACCTTCGCGGCGGCGGGCCCGCTTAACGAAAATAGGCATGCGCCACGCCACGCGTTTGAAGAGTCATGTCTTGCTCTTGCAAACCCCTCGGCACGGGCTTTTGCGTGGATGCGTCAAAACCAACGCCCACCTTCCGACGAAAATAAATTCTGCAGATGTAGGCGATGCAATTGTAGCCGTCGCACTCACAGGCGGCGCGCTCACCAGAAACTCGCGACTCAGCGAAACGCAACCGGACCCTCCCCGCCCGCTAGGAACGGAGATCTCCGCTGCTTAAGCTCTCACAAGGAACGGCCTCGCGCCCGTTGCTCGATCCTGCAACCGGGCGCGCCGACATGTCTTCGCGCTAGTCCGACCAGCTTCAGCGCGTCGGTCCCAGCGACACGAGGCGACCCGAGAACGTCGAATCAGGCGCGATCTTGGTCTGCTTCGCCATATTCTGGCCGCCAAGCGGAGACAAGAAGCCGAGGACGAAGGCCGCCAAGCCCATCGCCACGACCAGCGTGATCGATACGCGCAGCTGACGACGCGCGCTTTCCGGATCGAAGCTGTGGGTGAACGCCGGCTCCACCTCGTTTTCGAACTTGTCTGCCAAAGACATCTTTTCTTCCCCCTCGCGGCCAGCTCCCCGGACCGCTAGATCGCTTGCGCCCTGCTCGGCGGCGCTACCATTCCGATCGATCCCCGACCGGCTTCAGTGGCTAAACTGATCAGCCTCGGTTTGGTTGCATCGAAGGATCGATTTTTTTAATCCTTCTTTAACCGCTCTAAATCTTGTTTTTGCCCGATTGTCGTCGACGCGGGTAAATCGTGGTTAAGCCGGCCGCCGCGAGCCGGCGCGGCGATCGAAAAAATGCTTCCACATCATTATCTTGCCGTTTTGGCAGCGCGGCGTCGGGGACTACGGCGCAGCTCGCGGCGTCCCCTTACCGCCCCAATCCTCACGTTCCGCTCCTTTTTCTCGCGCAATTTTTTTTCGTCTCGCCCCGGAGCTCCGGCGGCTCCATGAGTTCGAGAGGCTCGGCAATTTTCATTGCCCTCCCCAGCCCCGGCTCTTATGGTCCAGGCTCCAGAGTGCGGCGCAGCGAGATCTGCGATCGCCATCCCCCACAACGCGCCAACTTCCGATAAGGTTTCCCCGATGAGCTTCCTCGCCGCAGCGCTTTCGCGCGTCAAACCCTCCGCGACGATCGCGGCCACGCAGAAGGCGCGCGACCTCAAGGCGCAGGGACGCGAAGTCATCAGCCTTTCGGTCGGCGAGCCGGATTTCGACACGCCGCGGCATATTTGCGATGCAGCGAAGGCGGCGATCGATCGCGGCGAAACCCGCTACACGCCGGTGCTGGGCATCCCCGAGCTGCGCGCCGCGGTCGCAAAAAAGTTCAAGCGCGAGAACGGCCTCGACTACCGGGCCTCGGACACGATCGTGGCGACCGGCGGCAAGCACATCCTCTTCAACGCCTTTCTCGCGACCCTCAATCCGGGCGATGAGGTGATCGTGCCCGCCCCCTATTGGGTCAGCTATCCGGAGATGGTCGCGATCTGCGGCGGAACCGCTGTTCCGGTCGAGACGCAGATGGAGCAGGGCTTCAAGCTGCAGCCGGAAGCCCTGGAGCGGGCGATCACCCCGAAGACCAAATGGCTCGTTCTCAATTCGCCCTCGAACCCTTCGGGCGCAGCGTACAGCCGTGACGAGATGAAGAAGGTCACCGACGTGCTCATGCGCCACCCCCAGGTGCATGTGCTGACCGACGACATCTACGAGCACCTGGTCTATGGCGGCTTCAAATTCGTGACTCCGGCCGAGGTCGAGCCCGGGCTCTTCGAGCGGACGCTCACGATGAACGGCGTCTCCAAGGCCTATGCCATGACGGGATGGCGGATCGGTTATGCAGCCGGGCCGGCGCCTTTGATCAAGGCGATGGATCTGCTGCAGGGTCAGCAGACCTCGGGCGCCTGCTCGATCGCCCAATGGGCCGCGGTCGCCGCGCTCGAAGGCCCTCAGGATCATTTGGCGAGCTTCCGCAAGGCTTTCGAGGAGCGGCGTGACCTCGTCGTCTCGATGCTGAACCAGGCGGCGCATCTGAACTGCCCGACGCCCGAAGGCGCCTTTTACGTCTTCCCTTCCTGCGCGGCGGCAATCGGCAAGACGACCGCCGCTGGCAAGCAGATCGCAAGCGACGCGGATTTCGTAGCCGAGCTTTTGGAGGCCGAGGGCGTCGCCGTCGTCCAAGGTTCTGCGTTCGGAACGGGCCCCAACTTCCGGGTCTCTTACGCCGCCTCGACCGAGCTGTTGGAGAGGGCCTGCGCCAAGATCCAGCGTTTTTGCGCGAGCCTGCGCTGAACCCAAGCGCGCTTCAGCTGTCCAAAGCGTCTCGGCGATTCCACCTCGGGGGCAGACGATGAAAGCCTTCTCGCCCGTTTCAATCTGGTCGCGCGCGTCTGGCCTAGATCACGCGGCGCTCAGGCGACATCGCCTGAATGCAGAAAACGTGATCAATTCTGAAAGCGTAGAGCGCGCATTGTGCGAAAAGCCGGTTTTCAGTTTTTCGCGTCGCGCTCTAGCGGCGATTCTTTGCCTGGCGCCGCTGCTTGGCGGCTGCGCGACAAACTACCATTTTTGCCCTTCCGGCGCGGCGGAGGATCCCTCCCATCCCTTCGCGCCCTGCAAGGCGCCGGCGCCGCCTGAGCCGCGGACAAAGTGAAGCGATCGACATTGGGGCCGAGCTCTGATCGTAAAACTCCATCCGTTTCACGAAGAACTCGCTCTTGATGTCGACGAATGAGCGATCATCTGCGCCGTCCGCGACCAGGCCACGAAATCACGACTTCGAACAGCGCAAGGAATATTTCAGTATAGTAGTTTTGCTCAGCAAAAGATCCACGCCAGATAGAGTGGACAATGATAAGTATCTTCCCTAATCGACCGTAATTGCCGACTCCGATATGATCGCTTCATATTGCGGATCCTAATCCTCCGATTGAGAGCTGGAAGCATGTGCGGGTATGACGCCAGCAGCGGAGTGACTGCGAGCTCGGTTTCTCGAGACGCGGCCCTCGTCTCGGAAGCCAGCGTTCGCAAATTCGGCGACTTGCTTGCAGGCGAGCGCTTCGGCGGCTTGCGCGAAGAGACGCTGTTGGGAATGGCGGAGCTTGCGTCGGTTGGGAGCGCGCCAGCCGCGCCTGCCGAGTACAGGCCCATTTTTTTCGATCCCCATTGCCCGTCCGAGAAATACTACGGTTGGCGCTGCCTGCATGAAGAGCCGGGACTGCGCATCCTCAGAAAACAACTCGGGATTTTTTCAAAGATCCTCTTCCTGTGCCAGAACGTCGACGACGAGCGATTGTCGCAATTGGTGAAGGACCGGCGCTTTGGCGGCCCGACGATCATACAGATCGTCCATGACTTCTCGCGACCCGCAAGCCCGGCAGGCGTATCTCTGGGGGGGCGTCATTTCGAGCATTGTCAAAACGACAGGACGTTGAATATCGGAACTCTCTTGATAGAGCTTGATAAGCCAGAGGAAGAGCTTTGGAAGAATTTTGATCCGAACTCTAGAACGAAAGTCCGTCGAGCGGCCAAGGAGGGCGTCCAGGTTCGCATCTCCGCACGGCGCCACGAAGAAGATCTCCGCAGCTTTTTCGATTTCTATCGACCGTTGGCGAAGCGAGCCAATCTGGATGTCCCCTCGCAGCCGCTTGTGGAGAGAATGATAGATGCGGGCGACATGATCAGCGCCGCCGCGGTGGCGTCGGACTCCACGGTTGTCGCCGTCAATCTGATCTACCTCTGTCCGCCCTACGCCTATGATGTCTGGGGAGCGAGCTCCAACAATCGAATAAATGGCGCCGGCCACCTCCTAAGGTGGGAAGGCATCAAATGGCTCCAAAATCGAGACTTTAGATGGTACGATCTCGGTGGAGCGGCGACGACGGACCCGAGCGACCCCATTTACAGTTTCAAGAAAACACTGGGCGGCCGATATGTGAGCCTGGGCTCCGAATATCGCCGCATGGACGCCTTGACGACGGTGGCGTACGCCGGCTTCCGACTGACGAAGAAATTGACGCGGCAGATGTCTCCCCTGCGGCGATAATCCGAATTCCCCCTTTTCGCCGCCAGCGAGTTCCAGCGAATCGCCACCTCTATGTTCTGCGCTCCTTTGAGCGGGAGCAGCCGACCACGGCGCAGTCCAAGCGTGAGACTGCCAAGCTCTCGTCACCATCCGCGATTGCTATTTTTACATAATTCTGCCTGCGGCTCGCTGAGCCTCAGCTATATTTTCGCTGTATCGTCGGTTTTTTCGCTGAGTAGAGCATTTCAGATCTGCTAAGCTGGAGCAAAAACATCAAACCAAGTACATTTGCGAATTGGCGGATCCGATCGACTTTAATACCGTTAACCTTCGTTTGCGTGATCTGCTCCCTTCAAGGGGTAGTTTTCGCCTTTCCACATTGGCGCACGGCGGCGGCCTTCCCGCCAAAGCCGATCGCCGAGGCCTGCAGCCGCCGATGCGGGATCTGCCTGGCGCATGGGCAAGGTTCTTCGTCGAGGCTGAAGCCAGGCGCAACCCGCCACGCTCCTCCACTGACGTGGCGGGTTGCCGCCGGCGCGTTTCATCCGCACAGGAGCTTGGGATGATGAGCTGTTATCTCACCGACGAGCGCTGGACGCTGATCGCTTCCCGCCTGCCCGGCAAAGCGGGCGACCCCGGCTGCCATGGCCGTGATAACCGCCTGTTCGTTGAAGCCGTGTTCTGGATCGCCCGGACTGGCTCTCCCTGGCGCGCCCTTCCGCCGCATTTCGGTAAATGGTACACCAACTACACCCGGTATCGCCGTTGGACACAAAGGGGGATCTGGCCCGGCGTCTTGCACGCGCTGGCGGCCCATGGAACCTGCGAGTATTTTTTCGAGGGGGATGCAATTCGCCATGCGGCGAAACATCCGCTCACGCCGGAGGAAGCCTCGGCCGCGGTCTCGGCCGCGCGATCGAGCAAGAAGGCGGCCTGAGCCGTCCATACCGGGCTTCAGGATTGCGCCTCAATGCGATTGGGCCAGCGACCCTCAGTGTGACTTGGGCATCGCAACCGTAAATTGTCGTTTTCATAAAAACCCCAAAAATGCTTCCATTTGCTGATGGGCAAACCACTCCCCGCTTAAATAATCTCTGTTTTCCTGCGCGAACTCCGCAGCTAACGCAGGCTACTTGCTCAGGCGAGCGGCGCAGGGTCTCCTCCGCTGAGCCTTTCGCCAACGGCTGCAGCCGCAGCCGTCGAGGTTAGGGCTGTCCGGAGCATGCGCGAAACCTCTCTTAAGCCGGGGCAGCCCGGCCGGCGGTCGCTGCTTCTTTGGTAGCCGGACGGAGAAGCCAAGAACGTCGCCCGAGAAAGTCTGATTACTGCGCGAGCGCCTCCCAACCGGCAGCAAGCATCGTGGTGGCTCACACGAACAAGCTGGCTTTAGGCAATATTGAGCCCATGCTGTGTCATTTTTGCCATAGCTGAGGTATTTTTAAGGATCTTCGCGTACGTAAGTTTACATAGGTTCGAGGCCGTGTTTTACTCCCCGCGTCCAAAAGTCTCCGCGAGGCGGAGCGTCGATCGCAATGCGATCGGAGCTTGACACAAGTGAGGCTGCGATGAACCTAATTTTTTCCCGCTCGAGAGAGCTTCTGGTCGGCACAGTCAGCGCCGCTGCTCTTCTACTCTCGGCCTCGCCGGCTGCGGCGATGCTCTATACCCTCGAGTTCAAGACGGCGACCCAATCGGGGGTGATCAATTTCACCGCTCCGGACTGGACCAAGCAGGGTCTGCCGGGCGAGATCAGCAGCGTCTCGGTCACGGACAGCTACGTGATCACCAATGCCTCCAAATTTAACGACAGCGGCGTAAAGGAAAGCGTTGTCAGCATCGTCCCGGCTGGAAGCTTCAGCAACGTCGCCAACCAGCAGAACGACAACGTTCTTAAGACATTCACTCCCGACGTGCCGGCAACTCTTCCGACCTCGGACGATTACACCACTTGGTTTGGTTCGGGCGGCTTTGCCGTCAAGCTCGCGGACAATACCGTCATCGATCTGTTCGTCAAGCAGCCGAACAACTCACGCAATGTCGTCCTCGATGTCGAGTCGCTCGACACATCCAACCACACCATCGTCTCCCAGGGAACGGCTATCCTCATCGACGCACCGGCCGCTGGTCCCAAGCCTGCCGCTGGCTTGCTTGGCCTCGCCGGCCTCCTGATCTGCGCCGCCGCGCTCAGATTGCGTGACCGGATGGCGGCTCGCTGATTTAAGACCTGCGAGTCTGCGGCCGCGCAGCCGCCTACTCTTGAACGCTGGGCCCCTGGAGCGTAAATCGCTCCGGGGGCTTTTCTCATGACGAAGCCAGTCGGACTCATCCTGGCCGGAGGCTTGGCGCGCCGGCTCGGCGGCGGTGACAAGGGGCTGATCGAGATCGGCGGCCGGCCGATCCTCGCGCGTCTGATCGAGCGGCTTGGACCCCAATGCGCTGCTCTCTTCCTCAACGCCAATGGCGACGCGTCGCGTTTCGCCCGCTTCGGCCTTTCTGTCATCGCCGATGAGAGGGAGGAATTCGCCGGCCCGCTCGCGGGTGTGCTCGCGGGCATGGAGCATGCCGCCTCGCACTTCCCATCGACTTGCGACCTGCTGAGCGTTCCGGCCGACACGCCTTTCATCCCTAACGATCTCGCGGCGCGGCTCATCGAGGCGCGCGCCGACGCCGGCGCCCGAATCGCGGTCGCCGCATCGGCTGGACGCGCGCACCACGCCGTGGCGCTCTGGCCTGTGTCTCTCGCCGGGGATCTCCGGCAGGCGCTCGCCGACGGCGAGCGGCGTGTCTCCGGATTCATCGCGCGCTATGAGAATGTTGCGGCGCAGTGGCCGACCACGCCTTATGATCCCTTCTTCAACGTCAATCGACCGGAGGACTTGGCCGAGGCGGAAGCACTGGCCCGCGAGGCGGACGTATTATTCCAATAATAGCAAAACCTGCCGCTCGGCCCTCGACGCCGCCCGCGCGGGCCATAAATCAAGAAATCGTTGAGAATGACGAGACCTCGACGGATCGCAAAACTCATGCGTAGAGACCGCACCCGCAAAGAGACTTCAGAGCGCAGCCCGGCTCCTCTTGTCGTGGCGATCGTCGGCCTGCTCGCGGCGGTGGCGAGCTTCTACGTCAGGAACGAGGGAGTCAGCGCGACGCTTTTGGGCTCCGGCCTCATCACCGCGGGATGGTGCGTGATCTACTGGGCCGCCTATACGCCAAGCGACGAGTGAGTTTCATTTTTCTCGCCCCGCGCTTTCTTGCGAAACGATGCGATTCGCGAAGGAGATTTTCGAGCGGCGGTCAGATCGTCAGCGCGCATAACCCTCCATCGACGAGAAGGCTCTGACCGGTGATGAACCCGGCCTGCTCGCTGCACAGGAACGCGCAAGCGGCTCCGACCTCCTCCGGCTTCCCCGCCCTTCCTGCGGGCACGCGAGCGATCAGGGCCTGCGCGGTCGCGCCGAGTTCCGCGAGTCGTTCGGTCATGACAGTCCCCGGCAGCAGATTGTTGATCGTCACGCCGTCCTTGGCGATCTGCCGAGCAACGCCCGCCACATATCCTGTCAGCGCGAGGCGCGCGGACGTGGAGAGATCGAGTCTCTCCACCGGCATTCTGACCGTCGCCGAGGTGATATTGACGATTCGCCCCCAGCGCCGCTTACTCATGCTCGGCGCGAAGACTCGGATCATCTCGACAGCGGAAAGAAAATTGGTTTCGAGCGCGCGCTCCCAGTCCCCGAGCGTCAACTCCGTGAAATCTTTTGCGGGCGGGCCACCGGCGTTGGTTACGAGAATGTCGGTCTCGGCGCTCGCCGCCTTTACGGCGGCCCGCCCCTCCGCGGTGGCGACATCGGCCGCGACGATGGCGGGCCGCCTTCCACCCGCGCCCGCAATCCGGTCAGCCACTATTTGCAATGGCTGAAGCCGCCGCGCGACGAGCGTCACAAGAGCGCCCTCGCCGGCGAGCGCTTCGGCGCAGGCCCGACCCAGCCCGCGGGAAGCTCCGCAGACGATCGCGCTTTTGCCATCGATCCGAAGATCCATCCAAGCCTCGCTTCCGCAAAAGAGCCGGTTGCGACCGCCTGCCCGATCAGCCGAACGGCTTGCGTCGGTCCAAATAACAAAGGGACTGGAAGACGATGAGCCGCGTCCGCCAGTCCCTGTTCACTTGCGTCATGAGAAAGCGCCGCGACGCAACCGTCGCGGGGCGCGCACCCTCACTCCATCACGCCGCCCCAATTGCCCCAGACGTAGATGCAGATGAAGAGGAAGATCCAGACCGCGTCCACGAAGTGCCAATACCACTCCGCGAATTCCAAGCCGAGATGATTATGCGCCGAGAAGGCGCCGGCGCGCGCGCGCAGCAGGCACACAAACAGAAAGATCGTGCCGACGACCACGTGAAAGCCGTGGAACCCGGTCGCCATGAAGAAGGTCGAGCCGTAATTGTTGGCTGTCGGGTGACGCGGATCGTAGCCAAAGACGAAGGGCGCGTGGATGAACTCGTAGACCTGGAGAGTCGTGAACAGCAGGCCGAGGCCGATCGTGAACATCAGGCCTTTGATCAGCTGGCCGCGGTTGTTTTCCTTGAGGCCCTTCAGCCCCCACATCAGCGTTCCGCCCGAGCTCACGAGAATAATCGTGTTGATGATGGGCAGGTGCCAGGGGTCGATGACCATGGTGCCCTTCGGCGGCCAGAGGCCCCCGAAAACTTCCGTGCGCATATATTGCACGGCGTCGTTCGGGAAGGTCGCGGAGTCGAAGAAGGCCCAGAACCAGGCGACGAAGAACATCACCTCGGAAAAGATGAAGAGCGCCATGCCCCAGCGCAAGCCGTTCTGCACGCCGGGCGTGTGCCAGCCAGGCCGGTTAGCCTCGTTGATCACGTCGCGCCACCAGACGAACATCGTCGCGAGCACGGCGGCGAGACCCAGGAAAAAGCCGCCCGCGCCAATCTCCTTCGAATGAGGGAAGATCGCTTCGCCCTTATGACCCGAGAGCCAGATCACTGCGCCGGTCGCAAGGATCAGCACCGCGAACGACATGACGATCGGCCACGGGCTCGGATCGACGAGACAATAATTGCGGTCTTTATCGGAAGGACCTGTCGTCACTTCATGCGTCATTTGCGTTCCCCTCTAGCGCGTCAATGCGCTTTCGCTAATTCAAGCCGACGTTCTTGCCTTGAGCACCTTCGCCGCCCTGCGCCGTTTTCCCCTTCGCGGCGAAGAAAGTGTAAGAGAGCGTGACTTCCTCGACTCCGTCCATGAGCGGCTCCTCCTGCAGCTTCGGATCGAGGAAGAAGACGACCGGCCACTCCGCCTTCTCATGCGGCCCGAGCGTCTGCTCCTGGAAACAAAAGCAGGCGAGCTTGTTAAAATAGGGACCCGCCTGGCCGGGGCTGACGTTGAACGAGGCGAGTCCCCGCGTTTCCTGGTCCGAGAGGTTCTCGACCCGGTAATAGACTGTCGCCACTTCTCCGACGCGGATTTTGACCTTGGTGACTTCCGGCTCGAAGCGCCAAGTCAAGCCAGGAGAGGTGTTGGAGTCGAAACGCACGACGATCGTCCGGTCGATGCTTTCCGTCGGCGCCACCGAGGCCCTTTTAGTCGCTCCCGCAATGCCCGTCGCCGTGCAGAAGGCGCGGTAGGCCGGCGCTGCGATGAAGGACAGCGCGAGCATCCCGACGGTAAAGGCCACGAGGCCGATCGCCGTGCGCCATGTTCGCCATTGCGTTGAGTACCCGCGCTGTTGCTCCATGGGAGCGACCTTTCAATTGGCTAGGCGCGCAAGGCGCCTTCGCTGCTATTTTGCGCCTTTTCGGAGAGACGGGTCTCGCGCTCGGATTCGAAGGCGAAACCCGTTCAGCTCTTTCTCTCGCCCGTCCAGCCTTACTCGACCACCGGCAGGGCCGGCGGCGTGAGAAACTGATGGAACGGCGGCGGCGAGGTGAGCGTCCACTCCAGCGTGTTCGCGCCTTCGCCCCAAGGATTGTCGCCGGCCGCGCGCTTCTTGATGAGCGACTCGATCATCACATAGGCCCAGGCCAGGAGGGCGCCGGTCACGAAGAGCATGCCGGTCGACGACACCAGGTTCCAGAGCGCATAGGCGTCCGGATAATCGATGTAGCGGCGGGGCTGCCCGGCGAGGCCGAGGAAGTGCTGCGGGAAGAAGACCACGTTCACGCCGATGAACATCAGCCAGAAGTTCAGATCGGCGACACGCTCGTTGTAGAGGTAGCCCGTCATCTTCGGCCACCAGTAGTAGAAGCCGGCGAAGATGCCAAACACCGCGCCGAGCGACAGCGTGTAGTGGAAGTGCGCGACGAGATAGTAGCCCTCGTGGAACTGCCTGTCGGCGCCGGCGTTGGAGAGCACGATGCCCGTCACGCCGCCGATCGTGAAGACGAAGATGAAGCCGATCGCCCAGAGCATTGGCGTGCGGAACGAGATCGACCCGCCCCACATCGTCGCGATCCAGGAGAACACCTTGATGCCCGTCGGCACGCCGACGACCATCGTCGCGAGCACGAAGTAGCGCTGGGCGGTGAGCGACAGGTTCACCGTATACATGTGATGCGCCCAGACCACCGAGCCGATCACCGCAATGGCGAGCATCGCGTAAACCATGCCGTGATAGCCGAACACCGCCTTCTTGGAGAAGGTCGAGATGACTTGGCTGACGATGCCGAAGGCCGGCAGAATGATGATGTAGACCTCGGGATGGCCGAAGAACCACAGCAGGTGCTGGAACAGCAGCAGATCGCCGCCGCCGGCCGGATCATAGAAGCTCGTGCCGAAGTTGCGGTCGGTCAGCAGCATCGTCACGCAGCCCGCGAGCACCGGCAGCACCATGATCAAGAGGAAGGCGGTGACGAGCAACGACCAGACGAAGAGCGGCATCTTCATCAGACCCATGCCCGGCGTGCGCATGTTGAAGATCGTCGTGATGAGGTTGATGGCGCCAAGGATCGACGAAGCGCCCGCGGCGTGCAGGGAGAGGATCACGAAATCCATCGCAGGGCCCGGCGTGCCGGCGTTGCTCGACAACGGCGGGTAGAACGTCCAGCCGCCCGCGAAGCCCCTCATGCCCGGAGCTCCCTCGACGAACATCGAGAACACGGCGAGCATGAGCGCCGTGACGAGCAGCCAGAAGGAAATGTTGTTGAGGCGCGGAAAGGCCATGTCCGGCGCGCCGATCATGATCGGCACGAACCAGTTTCCGAAGCCGCCGATCAGAATCGGCATGGCCATGAAGAAGATCATCAGCACGCCATGGACGGTGATGAACATGTTGTAGAGGTTCTTGCCGGCGTCGAGCGCGCTGTCGGCGTCGGCGCCATGCATCACCTGCGCAAGCGCCGGAAAGATCTGCACGCCCGGCTGGGCGAGCTCAAGGCGCATCGCCAGCGACAGAAGGAAGGCGATCACGCCGCCGATCGCGCCCAACCAGATGTAGAGCGTGCCGATGTCCTTGTGATTGGTCGAGAAAAGGAAGCGCTTGAGCCCCGTCGGCGTTTCGTGATGTTCGTGCGTCGCGGTCGCGACCAGACCGTCCAAGTGAGCCATTGTGAGTCGTCCTTGCGGGATGGGCTTGTCTGAGTATTGCGGGGGGGGGGGAAGGATTAGGGATTGACCGCGACCCGGGCCGTGGCCCCGGCGCCATCCCCGCTAGCGAATTTCTCCTTCGCTTCCGCGAGCCATTTTTCATATTCGGGCCGGCTGACAGCGCGAATAGCGATCGGCATATAGGCGTGGTCCTTGCCGCAGATGAAGTAGCATTCGCCGTAATAAACCCCCGGCTTGTCGATCTTGAACCAGGTCTCGTTCAGACGACCGGGGATCGCATCCATGCGCACGGCGAAAGAGGGAATGCCGAAGGCGTGGATCACGTCGGAGGACGTCACCTGCACCTTCACCACCTCGTTGACGGGAACGACGGCTTCGTTGTCGACAGCCAGCATGCGCAACTCGCCGGGCTGGAGATCGGAATCGGGCTTACCCCGCTGCTCGAAGGAGAAGCCGCCGCCCTGCTCCTTCGGATAATCATATTTCCAGTACCACTGATTGCCCGTGACCTTGATTGTCACCGAGGGCTCGGGGACGACGACCTGCGTCGTCAGAAGATGCATCGAGGGAAAAGCGATGCCGATCAGGATGAGACAGGGGATTGCGGTCCAGACGATCTCGAGCAAGTGGTTGTGAGAGTATTTCGAGGCGACCGGGTTGGCCTTCTCATTGAAACGCCACATCACATAAATCAAAAGCCCCAGCACAAAGATCGGGATCAGCGTGATGATCGGCAGCAGCACGTCGTTGTAGAAGGCCTGGGTCTCGTGGCCGGCGGGCGTCGCCATCGCCGGCAGACCGATGCCGCCAGGCGTCGGGCGCCCTATGTCGTCTTGAGCATATGCGGATTGACTGGCGGCAAGGGCCGCAATGACACAGCAAAAGGCCTTGCCGTAAAGGCAAGCCAAAGTCTTTTTCGACATGTCGTTCCCCGTTGTCGATGGTCCGCCCATCGTGGCGGTTTTACGCGCAGAACCTGCCGCCCGTTCCCCCCGGGCGGCCGAAACGCTGAAGCGATCCAGATGGTTCGGCGCGACGCAACCTTTGTGCCGGCCCCCTTCAAACCACAAGCCTTAGTGGGGCGCAATCGACGCGAGGTCGCACTGGGGGGGACAAATCGTCGCGCCGAGAGTGCGCCGCCGAATAGGCTCAAACGCGGGTCGAGTCCAGAAAAAAATACGTAGAAATCAACAGCCGCACGCATCATGCGTTGACGTCAGCAATATCCGGTAACTTAATATAAAGACACGTCGCTGCTACGAGAAACGGCCGTGGTGAACAACGCCGTCCAGACCGAGTGTAAACGCTGTCCCGCACACTCTCTCAACAAGAGATCCCGCGCCGCGAAACTTTCGTTTCGCAGCGGCGGGCCAATACCTAGCGAAACTTGCGGATCAAAGGCGCGTCAGAGTGACGGCCAGAATCACGACCATGGCGACCATGCAGCCGGGGATCAGCCAACCCATTATAACCTCCCGTTTTATGCGCCACTGAGGTGGCGACTTTCTTCTTTTGCAGCGGAGCCGCAGGGCGCAGAGTCCTCCGAGGGACGGGTCCTTGTCAAGCCCTGAAGGGAATGAAAAGTCGGAATGCGTGGAAAAAGCTTGAGCAGACGGCGTTTTCCTCTTCGAGCAACACGGCGGCGCGGGGCCTGTTCCATGCCAAGACTTCTTTCGGGACAGCCTCAGCGGCCGAACAGACTTTCGAAAAAATCCTGGCCAGATTCGCGTCGCGTCTGCGGAGGCCTTCGGGGAGCAACGCCACTGGGAGGCGCGGAGGGGATGTCCGCCGGGGGCGTTAGGCCGTTGGGCGCGGGGCTTGGCGGCGGCGGGTCCTCGGCCGGCGCGGGCGACGGCGGGTTCTCGGCCGGCGCGGGCGACAGCGCCCGCGTCCGAATCGGCGGCGGGGGATTAGGCGGCGGCGCGCCGCCGCGCAGGAAGTCCAAGACGTTCTCGACGAGATCGGGTGCGGACAGGCCCTGGGACGCGTTCCAATAGCCGCCGGGGAGATCGGCCGGCGGCGCGCCGCGCAAGGCCTCCCGCATGAAACGGCTCCAGACCTCGACGGGCAGATTGCCGCCCGTGACATGCTTGGTTGGCGAGTTGTCGTCATTGCCGAGCCAGACGCCGGCCACGAGGCGGCTCGTATAGCCGACGAACCAGGCGTCGCGGAAATCCTGGCTCGTGCCCGTCTTGCCGGCGGCCGGCCAGCCCGGCAGCTCGGCCTTTCGCGCCGTTCCCGTGACGAGCGTCTCCCGCATCATCGTGTTCATCATCGCGACGTGGCGCGGCTCGATGACGCGGCCATTGCTGGCGTTCTTCCACTGATAGAGCACGCGCCCATCGGTTGCGCGGAGAACCTTGGCGACCACGTGCGGCTGCACGCCAATTCCGCCATTCGCGAAAGGCGTGTAGGCCGAGACCAGCTCGAGCGGAGTCACCTCGGAGGTGCCGAGCGCGATCGAGGCGTTGGTCTGGAGATCCGAGGCGACGCCCAGACGATGCGCAGTGCTGACGACCGCCTTGGGGCCGACCTCGAGCCCGACGCGCACGGCCACCGTGTTCAAGGAGAGCGAGAGCGCGCGCGTCAGGGTGACCGGCCCGAAATACTCGCGGCTGTAGTTCTCGGGCTGCCAGCCTTTCACATTGAGGGGGCCGTCCTCGCGCACCGTGTCGGGCGTCAGGCCGTGCTCGACGCCGGCCAGATAGACGAAAGGCTTGAAGGCCGAGCCCGGCTGGCGCTTGGCCGAGGCGGCCCGGTCGAACTGGCTCTCGCCATAGTCCCGGCCGCCGACGAGTGCGCGAACCGCGCCCGTGGGATCGAGCGCGACCACGGCGCCTTGCGTGACGCCGAACTTCTCGCCCTTCTTGTCGAGCTCCTCCGTGAGCGCCTGCTCAGCCAGTCTTTGCAAGCGCTTGTCGATGGTCGTGGTCACGACGAGATCTTCGTCGATCGAGCCGAGCTTGTCGGCGAGCGCGTCCATCACATAGTCGGCGGCGTAGTTGATCGTGCCAGCGCCGTCGTCGCGCTTGGCCCGCGCGGGCTTCGCGAGCGCCCCCTTCAGCTGGGCCGGGGTGATAAAGCCCTCCTCGCGCATCGCATTCAGGACCTGCTCCGCTCGCTCCTGAGCGCCTTGCGGATTGCGGTCGGGCGCAAGCTTGCTCGGGGCCTTCATGAGCCCGGCGAGCACGGCCGCCTCGGGAAGCGTGATCTCGCGCGCGCCATGGCCGTAATAGCGGTGCGCCGCCGCCTCGACGCCATAGGCGCCCCCACCGAAATAGACCCTGTTCAGATAGAGCTCGAGAATTAGGTCCTTGCTGTATTTGCGCTCGAGCCAGAGCGCGAGAATCGCCTCCTGGATCTTGCGGGAGAGCGTGCGCTCCTGGGTCAGGAAGAGATTCTTGGCGAGCTGCTGGGTGAGCGTCGAGCCGCCCTGCATGCCGCCACGATGGAGCACATCGCGCAGGAGAGCGCGCGCGAGCCCCTGCGGGTCGAGGCCCCAATGCGAATAAAAACGGCGATCCTCGATCGCGACGAAGGCCTTCGGCAGATAGGGCGGCAGCTCGGAAATCTTGATCGCCGCGCCGCCCATGTCGCCGCGATTGGCGATGAGATCGCCGTCGAGTGAAAGAATTGCGACATTGGGCGGACGTTTCGGCACAGCGAGCTGGTCGATGGGCGGCAGCCGCGCGCCATAGAACAGCACGAGCGCGGCGAGGCCGATCGCGCCCCAAATGCCGAGCACGAAAGCCCAATAGAAGAGCCGCCCAAGCAAGGAGGAGGAAGACCGCGACGGCCCCCGCCCCCGCCCACGCGGCGGCTTCGGAGGCTCCCTGCACGGCGGCTCCTTTGGCGGCGACGCGGAACGGCTGCGGGAACGCGGCGCGTCGGGACGATCGCGCGGATCGGCTCTAAGCTCCCCGCGCCGCGCCTCCTCGAAATAGGGTTCGCGGCGGTTGTCCTTACGCGCCATTGGCCTCCCCTGCGCCGCTTCGAGCGAATTCCGCAACAGGCGCCAGACTATTGCGACCAGAATTCGCTACCGCCTCCCGAGCCTTGCGGCGATAGAGCGGATAGATCTCGCTGCGTTCGAGCGGAATCCCTCAAACGCAGATACCATGGTCGATTCCAAAGTTTTACGGCGCGGTTCGCGCGAAAAACCGGTTTCCGCTTTTCGTATCGCGCGTTCTAAGGGTTAACCCAGGCGCTTTAAGGGCTGGTTACGGAAATGCGGCGTGGGGCGGCGGCTAGGAACGCGCGCGCCGTCCGCGCGAGGGCGACCGCTCATAAAATAAATAAGAGCAGGAAATTTAGCATTAGCGTCTTTTACCGTTTCAATTTGCGTCTTGCGTTCAGGCGATTCCGCCTGAACGCAGCGTGATCTAGCGCACCGCCCCCCCCCCCCCCGGGCTGGGGCCGCGCCCGGCAGCCGTCATCCTGATTTCATCCACGCTAGCGGTGCAGCCAGGCGATCGAGGCGGTGATCGCCAGCAATACGACGGCCGGAATCGGGCTGCCGCCGATAACGAACAAATGGACGAGCGCGGCAAAAAACATGGTGACAGCGAGCAGCAAGCCGCTGAATGCGGCTGTCGCCGTAAAAAATAGGCCGATCGCGCCCACGACTTCGATGAGGCCCGTGACCAGCCGGAACCATTGGCCTATGCCGATGTGATCGAAACTCTCGACCATCATCGGGACGCCCGCGAGCTTGGCCCCCCCTGCTGCGAGGAAGGCGGCGGCGGCGACAAGCCTCAACCCCCAAGACAGAAACAGGGTCATTTTGTTTGGGGCGGCGGAAAAAGACAGGTTCATTCTATCCTCCCGGCGTTAGGCGGCGAGCTTCTGGACGTCGGAGAGGGCCGCATCGACGGCCGCCGTGCGGCTTTGCGGGCCGAGCGCCAGGCCTTCGGCCCGGACGAAGGTGATATCCGTGATGCCCAGGAAGCCGAAAAAGCCGCGCAGGTAGGTTTCCTGATGGTCGAGGAAAGCCGCTGGCGCGCCTGTGCTGTATAGGCCGCCACGGGTGGAGGCCACGATCACCCGCTTGCCGCCAGCCAGTCCCTCGACGCCATTTTCCGTGTAGCGGAAAGTTTTACCGGCAACCGCAAGGCGGTCGAGCCAGGCCTTGAGTTGCGAAGGCAGGGAAAGATTGTACATCGGCGCGCCAACGACGATGACATCCGCAGCGAGGAAATCGGCCAGGGTTTTGGCGTTTCGGGCAACCGCCTGCTTGGCGGCGTCATCCTGGGGCTCCACGCCTTGGAAGGCGAGAAACTCGGCGGAAGAAAGATGGTCGATCGCCTCGGCCGCAAGGTCGCTGTGCACGACAGCGAGGCCGGGGTTTGCATGGGTCAATCGCTGGACGATCGCCGCCGTGAGCTGACGACTGACCGACTGCTCGGACAAGATGCTGGAATCGATATGCAGGAGTGTCATGGCTCGGGGCTCCGTGGTATAAGATTGTTACCTTGGCTATCAAGGTAACCAAGGGTCCGGCTCCACGCAATACGGCACATTGAGGTAACCTGGTATTATGGATGTAACTAAAACACGGGAACACCTCAAACACGCTGACTGCCAAAAAATTGGACAGGTATTAGCTCGCGTAGGCGAGAAATGGAGCGTTTTGATTATTATGATTCTTGCGGATGGGCCCCGCCGTTTTTCAGAACTTAAGCGAACAATTAACGGAATTTCGCAGAGAATGCTTACACTATGCCTACGTGGATTGGAGCGCGACGGGCTGATCAAGAGAACGGTTTATTCAGTCATGCCGCCTCGGGTGGAATATGAGCTCACCGCCTTAGGGCGCTCGCTCACCGAGCCCGTCATCGCGCTCGGCTCCTGGGCGCAAATGCATATTGCCGACATTGATGCGGCCAGAGAGGCGTTCGACGCGCAGGACGACCGCAAAGGCGTCCCACCGCCTCTCCCGAAATAACGCCGCTTCTCAAGGTCTTTGAAAAGCAAGCCGCCTCTCGGCCGTGTCGCAGCGCGGGAAGCTCGCCAAGCCCTCGAATAGAACGCCCTTCCTCGAGACGCCGTTGCTGGTCAATGCCGATGTCAGTCGGAATGATGCGAAAGGCGTCGAGGTGGGCGTTGATTTGGAGCGCGTCCCTTGCGATCACGTGATTCCATGCGATCGGGACGCCCGCTAAGCGCGGGCTTTTCCGCCTTCGTAGACGATGAAGCGGCGGCCGCCGATCTCGACTGGCGGGAACGGGGGCCTTTCCGGGCGCGCGCCGAAGCCTTCGCGCTCCCTGGCGTTCATCGTGCGCAGCGAGACGATCTCGATCTTGGCGGCCGGGACGCGGCCAAACCAATCGACCTCGCCGAGGGGGGAGAGCGAGCCGAGAACACGCGAGCGCGTCTTGCCGAAATGGCGCAGCGGCAGGAGCAGCAGCTCGAGGTCGAGCGCGCGGCGCGACGGGTCGGCCTCCTCGGAGTCAGCCGCCCGCGCGCGCGCTTTGACGCCTCCGACGATCGGCGTCGCGCCGTCAATGACCGTCAACACCGCCGCCGCAAGCTCGCGCTGATCCGCCTCCCGCCACATGCCGAGGAAGGGAGCCCCCCTGCCCTCGCCGCCCCAAAGCGCGTTGAGTCGTGTCCCCGAGAGCCTGAGCGGCAAGAGGCAGGCCTGATCGATCTCGACGATGAAGCAGTCAGCCAGCAGATGACGAATGGCGGCGGGATCAATGTCGTTGCGATCGGGAGCGGCGCGCGCCCCGCGCAGCCTGTCCCAATAAGCATAAAGATCTTTGCTGATCGAATGTCTCATGCGCGGTCCCCGTTCCGAAATTTGAAACAAAGTCGCATCGTTTCGGCACGACGGAAGCGCCAGAGGGGCGCTTCGGCTCTAAAGCTGCAGTTGGCGCGCCAGAGTTCCGCTCTGCTCAAAAGCTCGCATTCCAAACATAATGTGGTAAGGCGGCGGCGCGTGCGGAGCGCAGGGAACGACGCGGCCGTCGCGCAAGGAGGCGTGGTGAAGCGGGAGCCGATTTTCAACATCCCTTCGGTGATCGTCGCGATCGTCGCCGTCATCGTCGCCGTTCAGCTCGCCGCCGAGCTCCTGCCGCAGCCCTTCGGGCTGTGGCTGTTTGGAGAATTCGCCTTCATCCCCGCGCGCGTGAGCTTTCTCCTCGCGCCGGCCGCGACGCTTCGCGACCTCGCAGACCTCGATGCGGACGAGTTGACGGGGCTTTTCGATCGCGGCCCTCTCGTGACCTCGACCATGGCGAGCTACGCGTTTCTTCACGCCAATTGGACGCATGTCGGCGTGAACGCAGTGTCTCTCTTGGCCTTTGGATCGCCGGTGGCGAAAAGGCTCGGATCGCGGCGCTTCTTCTTGTTTTTCATAGCGACCGCCGTCGGCGGCGCGCTCGCGCATCTTGCGACGCATCCTTTCTCGCTAGAGGCCGTGGTCGGCGCCTCGGCGGGGATTTCTGGCGCGATCGGGGCGATCGCGCGCTTCGCCTTCGCGCCGGGCGGCGCGCTCCATGAGGATTGGGGGCGCGCGGGCGCCGGCGGCGACACACAACCGCTGCAAGGGCTTCTCGACAATCGGCGGGCGGCGATCTTCGTTGCGACCTGGCTCCTCGCCAATGTTCTGTTCGGAACGCTCTCGACGGCGCCCGGCGGCGCAGGCCCCATCGCCTGGGAGGCGCACCTCGGCGGTTTTCTCGCGGGGCTGATGCTCTACGGCTGGTTCGAGCCGCGCCGGCGGCCGGCAAGCCCTTCGCGATAACGCCCGGGCTGGAGGCGCGATCCAGGGCGCGACCCCGTCCGTCAGCTTGAGAGCGCCGCAGCCGGAATGTGCGAGAAGATGGTCGGCAGCGCGCGCTTGGCCGCGTCGCGTCCCATGGCGATCGCCTGCTCGGCTCTGTGAAAGTCGAACATGCCGATCTCGTCGCCGCGGGCGTTGACGATGGCGTCCGGCGGGTCGCCAGCGAGGCGGGAGCGCAGAATCCGATCCTGCACGATGTTGAAGGCGTCGACCATCGCGCTCGCCACATTGGGCGCCGATCCGGCGGCGCTTCGCTCGAAAAAGCGCGGCAACAGGCCGACCTCGAGGGCGGCGCTGCCCCGCCCCCCGAAAGGTCCCTCGGCCGGCGCTCCTGCCGTCGCGGCCGCGAGCTGGTCGGCCACGACCTTCGAGCGATACATCATGTCGCTCGCCATGTTGATGGCGATCACATATTCCGCGCCGAGCGCCCGACACACCGTGACGGGCACAGGATTGACCAGCGCGCCGTCGAACAAATAGCGGTCGCCGACGCGCACGGGCTCGAAGATGCCGGGCAGCGCGTAGGAGGCGCGAATGGCGAGATCGAGCGCGCCGCGTTGCAGCCAGATCTCGTGGCCCGTCCCGACCTCGGTCGCGACCGCCGCGAAGGGAATCGGCAGTTTCTCGATGAGCAGGCCTCCGACCTCGTGCTCGAGCGAGGTCTTCAACCGCTCTCCGCTGATGAGGCTCATTCCGGAGAAAGACAGATCCATCAGCGCGAAGACGCGGCGTTTGGTTAGCGAGCGCGCGAAGGCCTCGATCTGATCGAGCTTCCCGGCGGCGTAGCAGCCGCCGACCACCGCGCCGATCGAGGTGCCGGCGATGACGTCGGGGAAAATCCCGCGCTCCTCCAATTCCCGGAGCACGCCGATATGCGCCCAACCGCGCGCGGCGCCGGCGCCCAGCGCCAGGCCGATCTTCACGCGGCGCGGCGCCGGCCCGTTTTCCGCTTTGCCCGAAGCAGGCGGCGGCACAACGCTCAACCGCTCGTCCGACATGTCAAAGCTCTTTCGCATCATGGAGAACATTGCGTGGCTTCGCCTCTGATCCAATCCGCTAGCCGGCTGGCTATCGAAAGAGATTTAGGATCGAAGCCTGCTCCCCGAAAGTGAGGGATTTGCTAACGCGCGCTCCTCGCCTCATTCGACAAAGACGAGCCGCCCGCCTTTCAACTTCCTGTAAAAACAGGATTTTCTCCCCGTATGGCAGGCGCCCCCGTCGCCCTGGGGCTCGACCTCGAGCAGAAGCGCATCTTGATCGCAATCCACGCTCAAGCTCAGGACGCGCTGGATCTGACCCGATGACTCGCCCTTGCGCCACAGACTTTGGCGTGAGCGCGACCAATAGTGAGCCTCGCCAGTTTCTAGGGTCTTGTCCAGAGCGAGCTGATTCATATAGGCGACCATCAGGACCTGACGCGTTATCGCCTCCGTCGTCACACAGACGATGAGGCCCTGCGCGTCGAAGCGGGGGGCGAAATCCGCGCCTTCCTCGAGCGCGCGCTTTTCCGTTGGGCTCATGATGAAGCCAATTTAGGACCCGCGCCGGGGTCTGCACAAGGGCACAGAGAGGCGAGCGCCCTCCCTACCGCTTGACGACGCGGCCTCAAGGCTCTTTAGAGGAAGTCGAACGAGCTTCGGGCGGCGGCTTCCGCCCGCAGAAAAACGATTTTGCGTCTGGCTGAAGGTCCGAACGCAGAGAAAATCCGATGAAGCGCCCGACGGCGCGGGGCGAAAGGCGACATGGGCAAGGCGACGGGGTTTCTGGAGATCGACCGGCAGGACCGCAAATATAAGCCGGCCGCCGATCGCATTCGCCATTACGACGAGTTCGTCATCCCGCTCTCGGAGGAAGCCACGCGCGCCCAAGCCGCGCGCTGCATGAACTGCGGCATTCCGTTCTGTCACAACGGCTGCCCGGTCAATAATCAGATCCCCGATTGGAACGATCTGGTCTATGAGGGCGATTGGCGGAAAGCGCTCGTCAATCTCCATTCGACGAATAATTTTCCGGAGTTCACCGGAAGGGTCTGTCCCGCGCCTTGCGAGGCCGCCTGCACCCTCAATCTCTCCGACCAGCCGGTCACGATCAAATCGATCGAATGTGCGATCGTCGACCGCGGCTTCGCCGAGGGGTGGGTCGTTCCGGAGCCGCCGCGCCGCAAGACCGGCAAGCGCGTCGCGGTCGTGGGCTCGGGTCCCGCCGGCCTGGCCTGCGCGCAGCAGCTGGCGCGCGCCGGCCACGAAGCGCATGTCTTCGAGAGCCGCGCCAAAGCCGGAGGGCTGCTGCGTTACGGCATTCCCGACTTCAAGATGGAGAAACATCTTCTCGACCGCAGAGTCGCGCAGATGGAGGCCGAGGGAGTCGTCTTCCACTACAATGTCACGGTCGGCTTCGACAAAGACGTCAACGCCTTGCTCGGGACCTATGACGCGCTGGCGCTCGCCGGCGGCGCGGAAGCTCCGCGCGATCTCCCGACTCCGGGACGCGATCTCGCGGGCATCCATTTCGCCATGGAGTTCCTGCCGCAGCAGAATCGCCGCGTCTCAGGCGAACCCACGGCTCCTGGCGCGCCGATCCTCGCGACGGGCAAGCATGTCGTCGTGATCGGCGGCGGCGACACGGGCTCCGACTGCATCGGCACCTCGCGCCGCCAGGGGGCCCTCTCCATCACTCAGCTCGAGATCCTCCCGCGTCCCCCGGACAGGGAGGACAAGCTGCGAGTCTGGCCGGACTGGCCGCTGAAGCTGCGCACCTCCTCCTCGCATGAGGAAGGCGCCGAGCGCGAATTTTCGATCAAGACCTCCGAATTCCTCGGCGAGAACGGCGTGGTGAAAGCGCTGCGCTGCGTCAAGGTGGACGACAAGTTCAACGAGATCCCCGACAGCGCCTTTTCTCTGCGGGCCGATCTGGTGCTGCTCGCAATGGGCTTCGTCGGGCCGATCAAAGGCGGAATGCTTGAAAAGCTCGGGGTCGCCCTCGATACGCGCGGCAATGTCGCGGCGGATACGCACAGCTATGCCGCAACCCGCGAGAAGGTTTTCGCCTGCGGCGACATGCGCCGCGGTCAGTCCCTCGTGGTCTGGGCGATCCGCGAAGGACGGCAATGCGCGGCGGCGATCGACGAATTCCTGATGGGCGAAACTGATCTGCCGAGGTGAAAGAACATGGAAAACTGGTATTGCGACAAGATCGTCGCCGGTCCTTGGCCCTTCCTGCTCCTGCTCATACCCGTGGCCGGCGCGTATTTTTATGGGAGGGGCAAGCGCAAGCTCGCCTGGATTCTGATCGGCGCCTGGATCGCCATCCAAATCCCGATGTCCTTCGCCAACAACTTCATGGTCAATTGCCAGGGCGACGCGCCGATGCCGGGCGAAGTCGCGCCGGAGAGCGAAGAGGCGCCCCCGCAAGGCAAATGACGCGGGGGAGCCCTCTCAGGGCGCGGAAAAGCGAGCTATCGGCCTGTCGCTTAAGACGTAACCTCGCCTTCGGAATGAGTCATATTTCTCCGTTCAGGCGGTTTCGCCTGAGCGCCCGCGCGATCTAACGCTCGAAATCGCGCACGACTCCGCTTGAGAAGCGGCCGCGTTGTTCGGACTGGCGCCGTGAAAGACTTCGTCGCCTCAGCGCTGAGAGAGCCCACTCCACTAGAGCGCGATGCGAAAAAGTGGAAACCGGTTTTTCGCATCGCGCTCTAAACTTTTAGAATCGATCACGTTTTCTGCGCTCAAGCGATTCCGCCTGAACGCAGCGTGATCTAAACTTTTAGAATCGATCACGTTTTCTGCGCTCAGGCGATTCCGCCTGAACGCAGCGTGATCTAAGTGCGCGCGCCCGTTGAGAGGCGCGCGCGTTGCGGCGTCCGCTCGCTTCAGTGGTGATGATCGTGATCGTGGTCATGACCCGCTGGCGGCGCGGCGGGCGCGGCGCCTGAAGCCTGCGCTTTTTCCCAGCGCGCCTGGGCCTCCGCATCATGCGCATGGGCGGCGTCGGGCGCCTCGATCGCAGCGTCGATGACGACCTCTCCGGCCTTCTCGAATTTGAGCGTCAGCTCCAGACCCCAGCCGACCTCGAGGTGCTTCTTGATGTCGAGCAGCAGCACATAGGCGCCGCCGGGCGCGAGAGTCGTCGTGGCGTGAGGAGGAATCGGAATGCCCGTCGCTTTCGCGGCGCTCCGCGCGTCGGGATAGATTTCGAAATTGCCGAATTTTTCGCCCTTCGCGCCGATCAAGCGATCGGGCTCATTCCCTTCATTGTGGATGAAGGCATAGAGATAGGCCTTCGTCTCGCCCTCCTTGGGCGAGCGGATCCAGGGATGCTCGACGATCAGCTTGCCGAGCTCATATTCATGGGCGCTCGCCGCGCCGACGGAAAAAAGCTTTCCCGTCACGAGCCCAGCGAGGATTGCGCCCGTCGACTGCAAAAGATCACGCCGCTTCATCTTACGTTCCTCCTAATTTGCCATCCGGCATTGGGCGGATGGCCCTTTCTTCGCACCTTAGTGCGAGTGCAGGCTCACGATGATGAAAGGTTCTCGGGCGAGTTGCGCGATCGCGGCGGAGAGCTGCGCGGCCTGGCCGGCGCCGTCCTCGAAATGCCGATAGCGCGCACGCAGATAGCCGGAGCGATCAATGAGATAATGCGCTTCCGCGATCTCGTCGCTGGGCTTCTCGTTCGGATAGCGGTTGATGATGGAATAGGCGCGTTCGACAGCTTGCGGATTGGTGGGCGCGCGCGCCATGAGCGAGGCGGGGCAGCCGCCTTGATAGACCGTCACATGGTTGGCGCCCGCGGCTTTGGCGGTTTCATCCGCAATGGCGAGAGACGCTTCGAGCGCATGTTCATCGACCTCGGGCGCGTTACAGCGCGCAAAGGAAAGCAGGGTCGGCGTCCCGCGCAGCCCGTAGAAAGTCGTGATCTTGTCCTCGGGATCGACGAGCTGGAAGTCCGGGGCGATGAGCCACTGCACCATCGGCTGCGCGCCGATGAAGCGGGCGCGGTTGGAATAGGACATCATCAAGAGGAAGTTGATCACGTCCCAGCGGTCGTCGGGGTCGAGCGTCTCCTTGAACCCCGGCATGACGCCGCTGGTGCCGCCATAAGACAGCCAGTGGAAGATGTCGCCGATCGTGTGGTTGCCCACATGCGGGGCGGTCAGGTCGGCGGGCGTGACCGGCAATCCCTTGAGGTCCTTCAGCCCGCTGGCGAGTTCGCCGTTCCCCTCGCCTGAAACGCCATGACAGGCGACGCAATTCGCGTTGAAATGCTTTTGCCCGCGCACGACCGACATCGCCGTGTAGTCGACAGCCGGATCGTTGTAGGTGTCGGTGTAAGCCACGGTGGCGAAGGAGGAGCCGACGAAAAGCGCCGAAAGCAGCAGCGCCCCGGGCGTCGAGAAGCGTCGCCATGGACGCAGGCGCGGCGCCCACCAAAAGAAGGCGGCGAGCGCCGCGCAGACGACGGCGACGACGGCCGACCATGCGGGCGCGAGATACCAGTTGGCGACGTCGATCCACGGCAGTTTCGCGCCGACATAGCCCCAGGTCGCCGACCAAGAGAGGCGAAATGGGAGGGGCCAATAAAGATCTGTCTCGTGCGAGGCGGGCGTGATGACCGCGATCCATCCGGCGATGAAGACGAGACCGGCAGCCGCGACCGCCTCCGCAAGGCCCACACGTCCGTACCAATCGAAGTCGAATTTATCGGCCGGCCGGCGGTTGAGGTATAGCGCCAGCGCCAGGGCCGCGAGCATGGATGCGCAGAAGAGAGCGAGCTTGATCGTCAGCAGCCGCCCATAGGGCGTGGCGAGCAGATTGGCGAAGCTGCCCACATTCTCCCACGCCATCACGATCCCGCTAATCACCACGATCACGATGGCGACCTTGGCGACGTTCGACCAACGCTCCGAAAGCTTCGCCGCAACCTCCGGCGACTTCCCGCGCCCGGTGAACATCCACCAGACGAGGCCGATGAGACCGCCCAGCCATGTCAGGCCGGCGGCCGTGTGCAAGAGGAAGCTTGCTTGCTGCCACCAGCGGAAGCTGTCGTCGATCGCATGACCGGTCACGGAGGTCAGAGCGAGAACGAGTCCGCCGAGGCCGAGCGTCGCCTTGTCGAAGACGCCGGAATCGACGCGCAGGCGAAGGAGAGTCGCGAGCGCGAAAAGCAGAGCGACGATCTCGGTCGCGACCCACGCCCGTCCGACGGACGTGCTCGTGCTGAAGGTGACGAGGCCGTCGAAGCTGAGCGGAACGTCAGCGGGAATAATCGCTCTGGCGATCAGCACGATGAGGCCGAAGCCGAGCACGGCGCGCAACACGCCGCATAGGGCGATCGCCGGTTTGAAGCGCGCGCCGTTCTCCTCGCTGAGGAGCGGCAGCAGCAACAAGCCGACTGCGAGCGCCGTCGGGAGCGCCTCGAAGAAGCGGAGGAAGGTTTGGGACATCTCGTTTTGGTTTCCCGCTACGTCGTCTCGACCGCCATCTGCGCCATCACGCTGCGCTCAGGCGCCTTCACTTGAACGCGAAAAACGCGATCCTTTCCAAAAGGCGGAGCGCGCCAATCCCAAACGCCGCTCACGCTTTCTTTGAATCGCGCTCGACAAGCTTTCGCGATCGAACTCGCTCCGGCGTGTCTCGCTGCCAGAACCCGCTATTTCTTAGCGTCGAGAAAGAATTCATAGTTCCCCTCGACGATGTGGCCGTCCTGCGAAAGCACGCGATAGCGGATGACGTAACGCCCCGGAGCCAAGTCGGCCGGCGCATCGAGCGTCAGCTCGCGCGGCGTCTCCGGCTTTCCGACCGCTCCCTTCGCGAGGACCTTGCCGTCGCTGGTTTCGATGGAGAGCGTCGAATAAGCGGGCTCGACGCCAGCGCCGAATTTCAGCTTGACAGCTTTCGGCATGGCCTCGACGTGGTCCTTCGAAGAGGGATTGGCGTCCACGAGGAAGGAGTGCGCCAGCGCCGGCGCGGTCGAAAAGAGCAGAAGCGTCGCGATCGTCGCGAACGCCGCCGCCCGCCAGGACTTTCCATTTTGCGCAGGCTTAATCTTGCTCATGGTCTTGGTTCCTCTCGACCACACGTTGGGACACTAACGTCTTTGCGTCAGCTCGCCGCCTGGGGTTCTTTGCGGGCCGCCGGATGCGAGTGCCGCCAGTAGAAGAAGATGAGCATGCCGATCAGCACGGCTCCCAGAAGATAGGGAACATACTGCCACAGGGTCTCGCCCACCGAGAACTTGAAGATCTGCGTCTCCTGCTCCCCGCTCTCCTTGGTCAGCGTCACCATGCCGATATAATGGCCATTGTTCATATAATCATGTTCGAAGCTGAAGGTGCCGGTCCGATAGCGTGTCGCCGGAAAATGCACCTCGGTGAGGGGATCGAGCTTCGTGTCGCTGGTGACCGGAGTCAGCGGATCGCGAATGATGCGAATTTCGATCGGCAAATCCCGAAATCTGGGATTCTCGATATCGAAGACCATGATGACCTTCCCCGTCGCCGGTATCTCCTCGCAATATTCGCTGCGGGACATTCCCGGCAGATAGGAGGTGATGTGGATCATGTCATAGCCGAACATGACCATGCACATATTTCCCATCGTCATCGCTTCCGGACCTGCGCCGCCCTCGGCGCGCGCCTGGCCCTGCGCGAAAAGGAGAAACAGCGCGCCGAAGATCGTCGACAAAATTGAAGCTCGCCTCATCCTCGGGTTTCTCCCTCTTCTTTCTTTGCTTGCATGCGCCGCATCGCTGAGCCGCCAGCGTGCACGTCCGACGCCCCATTGGCCGGACCGCTGTTCCGCCCGGCCCTTTCTTCCCGATTTAATTACAGTTTTCAGGAAAAAGCCAAAGCGGTGATTGCGACCAATCGACGCGCGCGTGAAATTGCATCGCATAACGAGCAATTTTGCGCAAGGCGGTTGTTCACTTCAAAAAAAAACCGGCCGGAGAGGTTTCTCTCCGGCCGGCTGATTGTCACGTCAGGCGTCGATCAGGGCATGTCGCCCGCGACGAACTTCGGAATGACCGGGCCGCCGATTTCCGCGGCGTAGCGCTGACCGTCCGGCGTGAAGAAGAACAACAGGCCGCCGATCTGGCTGTCCGTGTCATAGGCCAGGTCCGACAGACGCTCGATGTCCCAACGCGCGTCCTGCACCTTCACGACAATGTCCTTCGTCTCGCCCGGCGCGATCGGCGTCGGATCCGTCGACAGACCGCGATCCGCAAGCAGATAGTCCGGGAACTCAGGCTTCGTCGTGAACACGTCCGGGTTGAGGAAGCGCAGGCCGGCCGTCGTATATTCGCCGAGGCGAAGCGGATGAGCCGTCGAGTTCTTCACCTTCACGTTGATCGTCAGCTCACGGCCCGGCACCTTGTAGACGCCGCCGCCGAGGTCAACGCTCACCTGATCCTTGCCGACGCCCACGGTGCCCGTGCTCGTGATCGGCGTCAGCGGCTTCTGCAAGCCGGCCTGAAGCGGGATCGTGCGCGGGAACTGCGAGTTCGTGTAGGCGTAGCCGAAGATCGTCGCGAGGATCGTCAGCGCCAGCACGATCGCGCCAATGCGGCGGTCTTCGTCGGTGGTCGCCTCATCGTCCCGGCCTTCCGCAACGCGGAGATAGGAAGCGATGATGCCCTTGCGCACGAACCAGAACAGGATCCAGGCCGCGCCCACGATCAGCCACGGCATATGCCAGGCGTAAACCCGGCTGATGCCGTAGTGCTCGAGGTCGATCGTCGTTCCATCAAGGAGCGTCACCGGATCGGTGAAGTCCTTCATGTCGCCCTTGATCTCGATCCACTGGCCCGGCCCGATGATCGGTCCGCCGCCTTCAACGTTGATCTGAGCGTGAACGTGCCAGCGGCCGGCGCGACGGCCGCGCAGGTTGATCGAGAACGCATAGTCGTTCCCGGGAACCATCGAGAACGAACGCGGCGCGAACTGCTCGCCGATGAACTGCGCCGTGCGGACCAGAACCGGACCCGGCTCGCCGGCGTTCAGGAACGACACGCGCGGATTGGCCACAGCCTGCGGCCACGCCGAGAACACGTGCACCTTGCCCGAAAGCACCATCTCTTCGTTCACCGCCACCGAGGTCTTCGACCAGGCGACGTCATACCAGTTCAGCGTGCGCATCCGAAGGAACGCCTGCTGCGACTTCTCGCCGTGCGCGAAGGCCGGAGCCGCAGCTCCAACCGTCGCCACCACCGCCGCCGCGCCCAGCGCAGCCAGCTTGACTAGGGCTTTCATCAACAACCTCCCAGTTTCTTTCGTTTGGGGCCGGACCCGCTCTCGCAGGCCCTACGGCCCCCGCTCTTTTCCCCTCCCCGCGGTCCCGCCTCGAGACGAGGACAGGTCCGCGAGGAAGCGCGTCGTCAGGCTTAGATTTCCTTGATGACCTTCGTCGTCGAATAGAAGCGGCCCAGCCACCACCACGCGAAGTAGACCAGCATCGACACGAAGCCCGAGAAGAACGCCGCAACCGGCACAACGTCCTTACCGAAGGTGCGCAGCGTGCCGCGCTCGACCATGCGGATGTATTCCGGCATCGACGTGCGGACGAAGTGGAAGCCGATCAGATCCGCAAGCGACATCAGCTGACCATGCTGCTCCGTCGCCTGGTGGAACTGACCGATCGCCGGCCAGTTGTTCGGATAGAACAGCAGGCCCCAGCCCAGCGCGCCGATCACCGCCGTGATCACATAGCTGCCCGAGAGCAGAAGGATCACGTCAAGCCAGATCGCCGGAACCATCAGAGCCGACGGGAACACCAGCGAGATCGGGAAATAGGTCCAACCCCAGAAGTTCACGTAGCGGTTGATCCACTCGCCGATCAGCAGGCCCAGAACCGCGAACACCGCGCCAAACGGCAGACGGAAGTTCACCCAGAAAAAGGCCTGCGACGCCGCCGCGAAGGTCACGCCCAGAATCGGCACAACCGTCGGCCACATACGACGATCCTTCCAGTCAACCCAGAAGTCCCAGTCGCCCGCCGTCAGCATAAAATGGACGTGGTAGCCGCCCAAAACCGCAAAAAACAGCAGCGTCAGAAGCATCCAATCGGTGGTCTGAACGCATCCCGCCGCTTCCGCGACGGAATGGAACGGACCGACCGCTCCCCCGCTCTTCGATGTCGACATCTCTCTTCTCCTTGGTGTCATTCAACGCTCCGGCTGTCATCGCCGGATTGTCGTCTTCTTCTTCAGTTTTTACGCTTGTCTGGTGAGAGCCGCGCCCCAAGGCGCGACCCTCCGATCTCTCGCGCGCAGCCGATCAGGCGAGCAGCGCGACGCCTTCCTTGCCGACCAGCGCATGGATGCGGCCGAGGATCTGCAGCACGACGCCGAACACGCCCAGCGCCATCCAGCCGAAGAACACGAAGCCCCAATGCAGCGGAGCAACGAACAGCTCTTCCATGAACCAGAAAGTGTGGCCCCACTCGTTCAGGCCAACGTTCGGGATGATCATGAACGGACCAATCGCCACGATCAGGAACGCCAGCGAGTAGCCATGAGCAAAATACGGAATGCGGGTCTTCGCATAGAAGAACGCGCCAACCGCGATCACCGAGTAGATCGGGTAGCTCATGTAGAACTCGATGATGTGCGACGGCGTGAAGTCCGTGTCGCGAATCACCGTCATGTGCCACGTGCCGTCCTGCTCCGTGAAGAAGGACGCGCCCCAGTAAATGGCGATGCCGTAAACCGTCAGCCATTGAACCAGAACCACCAGACGGCGCATCTCCTCGCGAGGAGCCACGGCGTCAACGTTGCGGTCGCGGGTCTTCCAGAGGTAACCGGCAAGGCCGATGCCCGAGACGAGCTCCAGCGGGATCTCCGTCCAAAGGATCGACAGCCAGTACGTCTGGAACTCCGGAGCGAACGAGTCGAGACCCGCGCGCCAGCCGTAGATCTGCTCATAGATGCGAACGATCAGGTAAAACACGTTCAGCACCGCAAGGCCGATCCACATTCCCTTCAGATCGACGATGGTGTCTGTGCCAGCGGCTGCGCCAGCAGCCGTGCTTGTTGTCGAACTCATGCTTGGTCCTCCTAAGTCTGCTCTCTATTCAGATTTGCGCGTCTTGCGGCCGTTCCGCCAAAGAGTAAGCGGCGCAGCCCCCGTCCTGCTCGAGCTTTTAAGGCTTCTCAACCCCCGACATCCCAGGCCTTCACGCTCGTTCTTGCTCTTCTTAAGCGTTTCGGCTCTTCTTTGGCGTTTCGACGCGCTTCGCTCTTCTTTATTCTTTTGTCGATCTCGTCTCTCGCCTCCTGGCGCTCGAAACGCCAGACGGCGCCCCTCGCTCCAAAAGCGGCCCGGACTTCAAACGTCCCATGCGCGAGCCGCGCCGAGGCGTCCGTCCGATGTCTTTCTTCTTTGACGAAATGCGCGAAGCCCTGCGCCCTTCCCTCTCGTTTTTGTTTTTGTTTTTGGTTCTGCTCGTTTTTTGTTTTCTGTTTCGTTCTCGTTGCCGTTCAAGCCGACGAGCCCGACGCGCCGCTTGGAGCCGCCCCGAGGCGAAACGCCGAGGATGTCGCCTGTCGCGACCCTCCTCTGGATCCCGCCCGGGGATGAGCCCAGCGTGCCCAGACCATTTCCGTTTGGGCGTTCAAAAACAATACTCGATAGGACTGGAGATGACAATCTATCGAAGGGGCTTATCGACCCATTCGGGTAGGTTTCCCGCCACCTCTATCCCGAGACGACCTATCTCCCCTCATCCCTTTCGCAGGCGCAATGAAATACAAATCTCTCGATAATCTGGGCAATCTAGAGCGATCCTGTCGCAGCCTCGAGCCCTGGCCATCCCCCTGCGCGCCCTCAACCGCAAAGGCTGCGACATTTTGTGCTGCACCGCACCGAATGATAGGGTCAAGTTCGAGCTAACGGTGACACCCAACTCCGGCCAAATGACGCCCTTAAGACAGAAAACGCGCCGGCCCTCCTTCGAGAGCCGGCGCGCCGCCGAAGTAAGAAGCTTTTGCGCTCAGTATTGCGGACGCGGCGTCTCGCTCGCGCGCGGGGGCAAGGTCGGATAGGCGACCTTCGGCGCCTCGCCGTTCAGGCTTCCCAGAAAGGCGACGATCTCCCGCGTTTCCTCCGGGCTGAGCGTGGTCCCCAATTGATGGACGGCCATCAAATTGACCGCCTCGTCCAAGCTCCACACTTTGCCCGTGTGGAAATAGGGAGCGCGCAGGGCGACGTTGCGCAAGGGCGCGGCGCGGAAGACGAAGTCGTCGGACGCGCTCTTGGTGACCGCGCTGCGACCTTTGTCCGCGATCGGGCGCAGTTCTTCGGAGGGCGCTTTCGCGACGCCGAAGGAGAAATACGCCGCGCCTCCGATGTTCGGTCCGCTGTGGCAGGAAGCGCAGCCCTTATCGAGGAAGAGCCGCAACCCCTTCTTCTCCGAGTCGTTCAACGCGGCGTCGTCCCCCGCGAGGAATTTGTCGAAGCGGGCGCCCGGCGTAACCAGAGTGGCTTCGAAGGCTTCGATGGCCTTCGCCATGTTGTCGAAGGTGACGGGCTGCGCTTCGTGGGGAAACGCGGCGTCGAAGTCCTTCACATAACCCGGCATGCTGCGCAGCGTCGCCTCGACCGCCGCGGGCGTGTTGCTCATTTCGACGGCGGCCTGAATCGGCCCCTTGGCCTGCGCTTTCAGATCCTCCGCGCGCCCGTCCCAGAACTGAGCGCTGTTGAACACGGCGTTGAGAACGGTCGGCGCGCGCCGCGGGCCCTTCTGCCAGCCGTGGCCGACCGAGGTCGACCCTGTGTCCGCGCCGCCAAGCGAGAGATTGTGGCAGGAGGCGCAACTGATCAACTGGCTCTTCGAGAGCCGCGGATCGAAGAAGAGCTTTTGCCCTAGCTCGATCTTCGCCGGAGTCACGTCGTTGCCCTTCACCGCCTTGAGCGCCGACGCGGCGTCGATCGGCGCAAGCGACGCGGCCAGCGCGTCGTGTCGCAGGTCATCGGCGTGAGCAGCCAGTGGAACGAGTGCGAGAGCGAAAATCAAAGTTCGTAGAGTCATAACTCCCCTCTTCGGCGTAAGCGTGCAGACGCGGAGCCTTGTGCGCCGCAATGATCGCCGCGCGACGGACTATCACGAGCGCGCAACGACCGCAAAGCTGAAGATCAGCGCAGCGTCACTGCGGGAGCTCCGAGCACAGAGTTCGAATTTTTTCCCGATCACCCTCAACGGTTTCTGTTCGCGCTCGAGATCAAAAAACGAAAATCCTGTGCGTTTGCGAAAAAACGAAAGATCGAATTCATCGTGAAGTCGCTTGCCGTAGCGGAAAAGCTAGAGCAAGATAATGCAGTCCCGCCGGCGCCGCCGGTACGCGAGCCGCGCGGATTAAAACAAAAAACGGCGGAAGACGCCGGCTCCGTCGGCGTACTGGGGAGGGAGCAATGAGGCGCAATCGAGCAAAAGCGCTGCTCTTGGCGGCGGCGGTGGGGATAGCGACAGCTCCGGCCTCTGCACGCGCGGAGCCGCTTGGAACACGCGCGGAGCCGCTCGGGTTGCCCCCGGTGCGGATACCCGCAGACAATCCGCAATCCGACGACAAGGTCGCGCTCGGACAGAAGCTTTTTCACGACAAGCGATTCTCCGGAGACGGCAAGGAGAGCTGCAGCACCTGTCACGACGATAACAAAGCCTTCACCGATTCCCCTCTCAAGACGTCGCGCGGCATATCCGGCCAGTTCGGGACCCGCAACGCGCCGACCGTCATCAACGCCGCCTATTTCGACTCCTTCTTTTGGGACGGCCGCGCCTCCTCGCTGGAGGACCAGTCGCAGTTTCCTTTTCTCAACCCAGTCGAGATGGGCCTCCCGTCGCATGAGCCGATCCTCAAGATCGTGCGGGAGGACCCGGCTTACACGGCAGCCTTCATTAAGGTTTTCGGCGTGGGCGGCTCCTCGATCTCGATGGAGCACGTGAAGAAGGCGATAGCCGCCTTCGAGCGGACGCTTGTCTCGGGCGACTCGCCTTTCGACCGATGGTATTTCGGGCATGACAATGAGGCGATCAGCGCGGACGCCAAACGCGGCTTCCAGATCTTCCTCACCCAGGGACGCTGCGTGTCCTGCCACACGATCGAGCAGGACCGCGCGCTCTTCACCGACAACCGCTTCCACAACATCGGCGTCGGGATCAACAAGATCCAGCCCGACGTTCCGCGCCTCTCCGCCGAGTTCCAGAAGGCCAAAGCCGCCGGCGCCTCGGTCGACAACACAGTGCTGGCCGATCCAAAGGTCTCGGATCTCGGCCGCTTCGCCGTGACGACGCATTTCGACGAAATCGGCGCCTTCAAGACTTCGACACTTCGCAATATTTCCGTCACAGGACCCTATATGCACGACGGCTCGCTGAAGACGCTGCGGGACGTCGTCAAGCATTACAACGACGGCGGCAAGAGCGCCGGCGACCCGTCGATCAATCCCTATCTCTCAGGCGGCATCCGGCCGCTCAATCTCTCGGAGCAGCAGATCAACGATCTCGTCGCTTTCCTGGAGACTTTGACGAGCCCGCAATATGCGAACGCCAAGACGCGGGAAGGCGCGACGCCCTGAGGCGCGCGTCGCCACGCGGACGTGACTCCGGACGCCACAAGCGAACCGCCACTCGAGGGGCAGAAGAATGAGCAGACTGATTACGAGACGCAGCGTGATGGCGGCAGGAGCCGCCGGCGTCGCAGGATCTCTGACGACGCTTCCGATCAGCATGGTGCGGCTCGCTTTCGCAGGCGAGCGCGAGGACTTCGCCTTCACCTACATCTCCGACGCGCATATCCAGCAGATCAAAGGCGCGAGCTTCGTGCGCAACTGGGATATGGGCCTCAAGCGCGCCGTGGCCGAAGCCAATCTGATCAAGCCTGAGTCGGACTTTGTCATGTTCGGCGGCGATCTGGCGCAGCTCGGCAAGCGCGAGGAGCTGGACCATGGCGCGGAGATTCTCTCGCAGCTCAAGCCCAAGCTGCGCTGCGTGATGGGCGAGCACGACTATTATCTCGATCTCGGCGAATATTGGAGCAAGCTTTACGGGGATCACTGGTACAGTTTCGATCATAAGGGCGTGCATTTCGTCGTGCTGAACTCGATTATCGTCAATGACGACTGGACCCACCGCCGCTGGCCGACAGCAGAGCAGCGCATGCTCGAGATGGCGGACCTCGACAATCCCAACGGCTCGCCCTTCATGGTGGGCGAGAAACAACGCGCTTGGCTTAAAGAGGATCTCTCCAAGATCAGTCACGACACGCCGATCGTCGTCTTCTCGCACTCGCCATTGCAAAAGATATACAAGGGCTGGAACTTCTGGACCGACGACGCGGAGGAGGTGCAGGCGCTGCTTCAACCGTTCCGTTCGGTCAATGTGATCTACGGTCATGTCCATCAGATCCAGTACAATCAGATCGGCAACATCTCCTTCAATTCGGTGATGGCCACGGCTTGGCCCTGGCCCTATCCGCAGAGCTATGCGCAGGCCGAGAGCCAGCTGCCGGTTTTGACCGTTCCGATGAACCGAGGCGACCCGTTCTTTGAGCGCGACGCCACCGGCTGGCAGCTCGTCGATCTACATTCGGGACGCGTCACGGCGCATTACCAGCTTTGGGACAATGAGCCGCGCACCGTCGGCTTCGACCCTGCCAAGGGAGCGCCCGTGGATCTCGCTTATCAGGAGCCCGGCCGTCGCCGGCCGCCGCAAACCCATTATTGATCAGGAGCCGACAATGCGTCTTTCTTTCGCCGCCGCATTCCTGCTCGCCCTTTCGGTCCTGGCTTCAGCGCCGGCGAAAGCCGACGAATTCACCAAGGCCGACATTGATCGCTGGCAAGCGGAATATCAGAAGGTCGTGGCCGAGGGCCGCACGCTTTGGACGGATGGCTCTCTGGGGACCAACGGCGTCGCCTGCGCGCAATGCCACCCCAACGCCGCCAACACCCATCCGGAAACCTATCCCAAGTTCCAAAAGCAATTGGGCAAGGTCGCGCAGCTCTGGGAGATGGTGAACTGGTGCCTGCGCAATCCCCTCCAGGGCCAGCCGCTCGGCGCCGACGATCCGAAGATGACGGCGATGCTCTCCTACGCGACTTTCGAGCGTCGCGGCGTCAAGCTGGCGCCGGGGACGCATTAAAGCGCGTCTCGTTCGCGCGCAATCACGCGATCGAGACGATCTAGGCTCCAAATCAAAAACTTAGAGCACGTCCGGGAGCCCCTTCTGCATTCGAGCGATTCCGCCCGAACGCAGCGCGATCGAGAGCACAGGCGCCGCGGCTCCAGCTCCACATCCGATCATGCCGCGTCACGCAGATGCGCGATGCGCTCCGGCGCCGGCGGATGCGAATAATAGAACATCGCATAGAGCCGGTCGGGCGTCAGCGTCGCGAGATTGTCCCGCGTCAGCCGCGTCAGAGCCGAGATCATCGGGCCCTCGCCCACCATCTCCTTGGCGAAATTATCCGCCTCGAATTCGGCGCGACGCGAACGCCAGGAGAAGATCGGCGTCAACACATGCATGACCGGCTCGCGCGCCAGCAGCATGATTGCGAATCCGATCGCCGGCTCGAAGGGGAAGCCAAAGGCGGACGCAAGCCCCGTGGGCCCGAGCGCCCAATAGAGAATGGCAAATCCCGCGAACGCAACGGCCGCCATCAGCGCCATCGACTGTTTGATGTGGCCGAATTTGAAGTGTCCAAGCTCGTGGGCGAGAATCGACTCGATCTCGTCGGGAGAATGCTTGGCGATCAAAGTGTCGAACAGGACGATGCGCCGCGTCTTGCCGAAGCCCGCGAAATAGGCGTTGCCGCGCGTCGAACGCGTCGAAGCGTCCATGACGTAAAGGTTTTGCGCCGAGAAGCCGCAGCGGCTGAGCAAGGCCTCGAGACGCTCGCGCAGCGCGTCCTGGGGCATGGGCGTGAATGTGTTGAACAGCGGCGCGATGAAGTTCGGATACACCATCGTCATGGCCAGCGCGAACAGCATGAAGCCGGCGTAGGCGAAGAGCCACCAATTGTGGGGGAAAGCCGCGAGCAGCGCGAACATCCCAAGGAGCAACGGCGCGCCGAGCGCAAACTCCAGCGCGCTGGACTTTATCCAGTCGAGAAGAAAGCCGCCGAGCCTCTGCTTGTTCAGCCCGAAGCGCGCGTCGAGCCAGAAGGTGCGCGCGAGCGAGAAAGGAAGATCGAGTAGGCTCGCGATCGCCGCGAAGGACAGAGTAATGGCGAGGCTGCGCCAAAGTCCGGGGGCGGTCACCGCGGCGATCGCCCAATAGAGCGGCGCGAGCCAGAAGAGCAACCAAGCGAGCGAGACGAGAGCGCTGTAAAGCGTCTCGGCGATCGAGATCTTCGCGTTCTCGACAGTGTAGTCGGCGGCCCGCCGATGCTCCTGCGCAGTGACTTTGTCGCGGAAATCTGGCGGTGTCTCACCTCGATGATCGCCGACGTAGGCGATCTGCCGCAGACGCAAATAGACGCCGAAGGCGGCGGAGAGTAGGATTGCGCCGCATATTGCGACGGCCAGGGAATTCATTTGAGGCTCCGATCCCGATCATGACGGATGCGCCGGCGCTTTCCGGCAGGCTGGCTTTGAATATAGGCGCTCTCCTCGCCGACGCCACGCGAAACTTCTCCGCCTGGGGCGCTGGCTTCAACCGTGAGTCAACAAGAGATTCCGCGCCTCGTTCAAGGCCGCAGCCTGCTCGGCCGAGCCGCCATGGTCTGGATGCGCGCGCTTGATCCTGGCGCGAAAGGCTTTTTCGATCTCGGCGCGGCTCGCGCCCGAGGGCAGGCCCAGCATCGCGAAAGCGCGAATCCGCGGGTCTTCCGGCGTTCCAGCCTTGCGCGCCCGAGTTCGTCGTCCGGGCCGGCTTTCCTCCCCCTCTCTTCGCGGTTCCTGCGGCTTTCTCTTGGCTCGGCGAAGCTTTTCCTCGACTCCCTCGTTCTCTGCGCCGCCCGAGCCGGGCTTTTGGGGCTCCGGCTCCGCCAAGCCGAGGTCGATGAGCACTTCGCGCAGGCGAAAAGCGGCGTCGTGGCAGGCCAAAGAAAGGAAAGCCGCGGCGAAGGCGGCGAGGCCCGCGCGGGTTGCAAGCACCGTCGTCGGATCGAGCTTCAGGGGCAGAACGGCGACGGCTTGCTGACGCGGCTTTGCAACGCCATGCGCCGCGCCCACGACCGCCGTCACGGCATAGTCGGCGCGCTGCGCGGAGAGCTTTGGCAGCAGCACGGGCGCAATGAAGAACAGGCATAAGGCCGAAACCCAGAAGAAAGGCCCCCAGGCGCGCGGCCGGTGGTTGGCGTAGCCGCGCCAAGCGAAATAGGCTCCGATCGCGCAAAAGCCTAAGGCCGCGATGCGCGTCTGCGCGAGAAACGCCGCAGCCAGCACCGACCGCCCGCCCGCCGCCGCCGCCTCGTGAAAGGGGGATTTGTGCAGCTCGAGCAGCGACGCGGCGTGAGCCGGATCGACCGCGAGCGCCGCGAGCTCCCGCCGCGCGCTGAGCAGGACGAAAAGGAAAGGCGCGAGGACGGCGAGGCCGAGCGCGAGCGAAGCCGCCGTGAGGGGCAGCCCCACGCCGCGCGAGGACGGACCCAAAGCGAGACGCCCCCGGCCCGAATCGAAGAGGTGGAAACGAATGGTCGGCCTCCGCAATCTAGCGCATTCCCGCTCGAGCGGAATCGTTCGGGCGATAAGGCCGCGCAGTCTCGCTTTCGAGCGAGGCGTTCGCGTGAGCGCCGCTCGCGCGGAGCAGACGCATCCCCGCATCGATGACCTTCTCGCGCAAGCTCGGCATGTCTCTCCACTCCTCCGCCGGAGAATCGCGGCTTCAGCCATTGTGAGGGGTTAAGGTTGACCTTTTCTTGAGATCGCGCGCCAAATTGCGGCATAGAGCGCGATGGGAAAAAGTGGGAACCGGTTTTTCGCGCCAGTCGCGCTCTAAAACTTTGGAATCGATCACGTTATCTGCGTTTGAGCGGCTCCGCTCAAACGCATCGTGATCTAGGCAAATGGATCGGAGCTCCTGATAAAAATCTTCGGCTCTCGCCCCTGCTCCCTCCTCTTTTCGATGAGGCTTGGGGACCGAATCGAAGCACCTTGGAGCCCCAGGGGCTCGAAGACTCGTCGTCGCCGAGCGACGCCTATATGGTGACGCTCGCGCCAACGCCGTCTCCTCGGGAAAGCTCAAGAATGCGCCGCCACGCTCTCATTATGCTCTTCATCGCCGCCTTGCACGGCGGCTGCGGCGTGACGCTCGCCGCCGCCGCAGCCCATCTCGAGGCGAGTCCTTTGCTCGCCTCGGCAAGCCAATTTTTGATGATCCACGCGGCGGCCGGCGCCGGGCTCGCCGCGGCGCTGCTAGCGCTGCGGCCGGGCGGGCCCGCTCTCGCATTCCTCGTCTATGCGCTTCAGGGCGGGACGACACTGTTTTGCGCCGATCTTGCGCTTCGCGCCTTCGCGCAGCACAAGCTCTTCCCTTATGCAGCGCCGATTGGCGGCTCGATGACCATTCTCGCCTGGGCCGCGCTGGCGATCTGGGCCGCCCTATGCCTACTGCGGATGCGCGGCGCCGACGAGGGTCGGGACAGTCTCTAGATCACGCGGCGGCAAGACCGGCTCGGGCTTTTCGCATCCTGCTCTTGAGCGAATTTCTGCAGGTCTCTGCGAGCGGAAGACGCGCCGCGCGTCGCGGCGCCAAGCATCCAGGCCTTAAGCACCCAGGCCTTCGCTTTACGCAGCCGAACGCTCTTGTATTATGCCAGCCGGACAATCGGCGGCTTCGCCTCGCGCGCTGCTCGCAGCGCAAATGAGATCGGTCATGAAAGTTACTCTGGTGCAGATGAATTCCGTCGGCGACAAAGCCGCCAACCTCACGGCGGCCCGCGCGCTGATCGAACGGGCGATCGAGTTGGAGCGGCCCGACTGGATCTGCCTGCCGGAATGTTTCGACTTCATCGGCGGCACGCGTGCGGAAAAGATCGCCGCGGCCGAGGACCTCCCCGGGGGACCCGCCTATGAGATGTGCCAGTCGCTCGCCAAAAGCCACAAGGTGCACATCCACGCCGGCTCGATCCTCGAGCGAATTCCCGGCGACGACCGCATCCACAACACCAGCGTCGCCTTCAACCGGGACGGCGTCGAAGTGGCCCGGTACCGCAAGATCCACATGTTCGACATCACTGCGCCGGACGGCGCGAAATATCACGAAAGCGCCGCCTTCAAGCCAGGCGGCGAGGTGGTCACCTATGAGTGCGAGGGACTGACGATCGGATGCGCGATCTGTTACGACCTGCGCTTTCCTTACCTTTTCCAGGCCCTCGCCGAGCGGGGCGCCGACGTGATCGCGCTTCCCTCCGCCTTTACCCTGGTGACCGGCAAAGACCATTGGGAGGTGCTCTGCAGGGCCCGGGCCATCGAGGTGCAAGCCTATCTTTGCGCGCCCGCCCAGACCGGCGCTCACAAAGCGGGCCACGAGACGCGCTTCAGCTACGGCAACTCGCTCATCGCCGATCCCTGGGGACAGGTGGTCGCCAAAGCTTCGGAAGGCGCGGGTCTAGTCTCGACGCATCTCGACGCCGAGCGCATCCGCAAGATCAGGTCCATGATTCCTGTCGCCAAGCATAAGGTCAAGCTTTGACGGGCCATTCTCAGCTTAACGCGGATCGGAGAATGGATTCGGGACCCGATGCGCCGCGGTTAGGGAATGTACGGATCAAAACCACATGCAACCCATTAGAACGCTTGCAATTTTTGGATTTACAACTAATCTGAGCAATGGGAACTGCGCACACGGTCTGCACAGGCGATACTGAAGCTTGGCCGTAGGCAATAGAAATAAGCGCAGTCGGGGGGCGGGAGTATATCGTGGTCAATGTGTCTCATATCCCATTTGACGTCGAATTCCGCCGCATAACAGGCGCGCCGTGACTAGAGAGAAGCCGCAAGGGAGCGCGTTGACGCGCGCCGCGCTGCGCGAGGCGGTGTATGGCTGCTGCCCTACGCTGTCGCGGTCCGAAGCGCGCCGAATCCTCGATGCGACCTTCGAGGAAATCTGTGGCGCGCTCTTGCGCGGCGAACCGGTGAAGCTGCGCTCGTTTGGCACCTTCACCGTCCGAGCGAAGCGCGCGCGCGTCGGTCGCAACCCCAAGACCGGGGTCGAGGCGGCGATCACGCCGCGGCGCGTGCTAACCTTCAAAGCTTCGCCCGTCCTGGTCGCCGTCATAAACGGCGACATGGCGCCCGAAGAAGAGGCAGATTAGCGAATAACCGGTCCGGGGCCGGGCGAGACGCCCCCGGGGCGCTTCGCCGTCCTCGACCGCGCTCGACGGCCTGCCGCCCCGCGCGTCAACCCTCCGACGTGTGGCGACGCTTTCCTTCCCTGCTCAGTCGCGCTATCCGGCGCAGATGAATGCAAGGCCGCAGTCGACCAGAGCCGCGGCGACGAAGGAACGCCAATGCACATCTTAGCTTACGGGCTCGCAGCCTTTGCCTTTGCCGCCCTCGTGGCGGCAGCGACGGCGGGGGATGCGGAAATCTTTCTGCTCGCAGCGACAGCGGCGGCCTGCGCCTACACGACCTGGCGCGCGCGGAGGATCTCGAGCTTTCTGAAAATCCTCGTAGGCCTGTTCTCGGTCGAGACGATCCTTTTCGGTCTCGCCGTCCTCGTCGACGTTCTGGGCTATTGGCCGAAAGCCTATGCGGACGCCGCGCCGCCGCCGACGCTTGCAATCACCGTGGGCGTCTTCTCGATCCTCGCCTGGGGCGCCGATCACATCCCCATCGTCAAACGCATCATGCGCTTGACCGACCTTTATTTCGACAGCGACGCGCGCGACGCCTTCCGTATCTGGCCCCTGCCCGCCTTCCAGGCGCGCGAAGCGACGATGGCGGTGACGATGATCGTCACGCTCGTGCTCTTCCTACAGGTGCTCGTGGGCATATCGCTGCGGCTCAGCTACATTCGCCGCGACTATTACAGCGCCTTGCAAGACCTCAACGCACCCGTCTTCTGGGAGAAGCTGCTCTATGGCTTCATTCCCTGGGCCTTCTTTCACGTGGCCATCGCGGTGACGAATTATGTGGTGCGCTCCTATCTCGTCATCCGCTGGCGCCGCTGGCTCACGCAGCATTTTGTCGACCGCTGGCTTGGCGGTCATCGGCATTACGTGATGACGCTGGAGGGCGGCCTCGCCGACAACCCCGACCAGCGTATCGCCGAGGACGTGAACTTTTTCATCGACGGCGGCGACGGGGGGCTCGGCATCTTCTCCTTCGCGATGCGGCTCATTTCCTCGCTGAGCTCGCTCGTCTCTTATTCGATCGTGCTATGGCAGATTTCGAGCCAGCTCACCTTCTTCGACGGCAAGCTCGCCATTCCGGGGCTCTTGTTCTGGATCGCGCTCGTCTATGTCGCCGCCGGCACGGTCGTGACCCATCTCATCGGCCGGCCGCTGGCGAAGCTGAACTTCGAACGCCAGCGCCGCGAGGCGAATTTCCGCTTCGGCCTCGCGCGCCTGCGCGAATATGGCGAGCAGGTCGCCTTATTGTCGGGCGAGAAGACAGAAAGCGCCGGGCTACGCGGCGCCTTCTCGGCGATCTATCAGAATTTTCTTGCGATCGTCGACCGCCAAAAGAAGATCCTCTGGTTCACGAGCATCTATGGGCAGTGGTCGCCCATCTTCCCCTTCGTGCTCACGGCGCCCTTCGTGCTCGCCGGAAAAATCAAGATCGGCGTGATCCGCCAGACGGCCGACGCTTTCAGCGTCGTCGACGACGCGCTCAACTTCTTTGTCACTTACTATTCCTCTCTCGCCGAGTTCCACGCCGTGCTGCTACGACTCGAATCCTTCGATGCGGCCGCAGGCCGTGCGGAGGTCGAGCTGCAGCGGGCGGGCGAGCGCCGCGCGGGCGCCGACCCTCGCGTTTCGCTCGACGCGATGCTGCGTCTGCCGGACGGCGAACCCATCGTCGACGCGCGGGGCCTCTCATTCGAGCCGCATGTGTCGACCCTGCTCTCTGGCCCTTCGGGCTCAGGCAAATCGACTCTATTCCGCGCCATCGCCGGCATATGGCCCCATCGCGACGGCTGGATCGAGATTCCGCGCGAAGCGTCGGTCATGCTTCTTCCGCAGCGCCCTTATCTGCCGATGGGGAAGCTCGCCGCCGCCGTCGCCTATCCGCGGGAGCCGAAAGTCTACGACCGCCGCGACATGCGGGCCGCCCTCGTCGCGGCGAGGCTTGAGCCCTTCGTCGACCGGCTGGATGAAGAGACCAATTGGGGACAGCGGCTTTCGGGCGGGGAACAGCAGCGCGTCGCCATCGCGCGAGCGCTGCTGGCGAAGCCCGACTGGCTCTTCCTGGACGAGGCCACCTCGGCGCTCGACGAGAAGCTCGAGGATGAAATCTACCACATGCTGCGGGAGCGTCTCCCGAGAACCACGCTGGTCTCGATCGGCCACCGCTCGACGCTCAAGCCCCTGCACACGCGTCATCTCGTGATGTCGGCGAACGCGGAGGGCGTGTTTGCGCCGCGCGAGGAGGCGTTGACTTGAGCAAGGAGGACGGCGGCGGCTCTGGCGCGCGCACGCTCAAGACATTCGTTCGAACGGCGCGGAAACGCTCGCACGCGTCGACCCTGTGGCTCGAGCGGCAGCTCAACGACCCTTACGTGGCGCGCGCCAAACGCGAGGGCTACCGCTCGCGCGCGGCCTATAAGCTCATGGAGATGGACGAGCGCTGCCGCCTGTTCAAGCCGGGGCAGCGCATCGTCGATCTCGGCGCAGCCCCAGGCGGCTGGTCGCAAGTCGCCGCCAGCCGGGTCAAGGCCGCGGAGGGCAAGGGCCAGATCGTCGCGGTCGATCTGCTCGAGATGGTCCCCGTCCCCGGCGTCGACTTCTCGGTCAAGGACTTCAATGACCCCGACGCGCCCGATTTCATCAAGGCGAAGCTAAACGGCGGCGCCGACGGCGTCATATCCGACATGGCGGCCAACGCGACCGGCCATAGGGCGACCGATCATCTGCGAATCGTCGCGCTGGCCGAGCTCGCCGCCGACTTCGCCGCGGAAATTCTCAAGCCCGGCGGCTTCTTCGTCGCCAAAGTGCTGCAAGGCGGGACCGAAGGGGAACTGCTCGCGCGACTAAAGCGCGATTTCGCGACAGTGCGTCATTTGAAGCCCGCCGCGAGCCGCCCCGATTCCGCGGAGCTCTATGTGCTCGCGACAGGCTTTCGCGCGAAGCGCGACTAGGCCCGAGTTGATTTTTGTAGTCGATTGTCTTTTTGCGGTGAGCCGATCCGCTCGAACGCGGCGCGACTTAGAATTCGCTGCGCGTCAGCTCCGGTCGGCCTTTGATCTTGTAAAATACGTGATGCCCGATTTTCTCCATCCGGAGAAGCGTGTGCGCCCAATAGGGCCGCACATAGTCGGCGTGATAATGCGTCGAGCGGCCGACCTGCGAGAGATAGGTTTGCCCCGCCAGCACCTCGTCGGCGACCCGCACGGCGGTCGACCAGGATTCGGGCTCGGTGATGCGCAACGACTTTCCTTCGCAGGCGAAGGAGAACTGGCACCCCATGTAGTGGCGCCGGCCTTGATAGACCACGCCGCAAATGCTCGGGGGGTACAGTCCGCTCGACACCCGATTCAGCACGACTTGCGCCACAGCCGCCTGCCCCTCGACCGGCTCGCTGCGCGCTTCGAAATAGACAGCCTCGGCGAGACAACGCTTCTCGCTGCTCATCTTCTCGGGATCGATCAGCGAGGCATAATCAGGTCGCGCGGGCTGGCCCGGCGCCAGGGTCGCCATGGGGCCAAGCGTGACGCGGGGGAAGGACGCCACTTCGATAGGCACGGCATCGGGCTGCGCCGGAGTCGACGAGCCCAGCGCCACGGCGCGCGGCGTCGCCGGGCTCGCGCCGTGAAGCGCGCGCTCCTTCACGGCCTCCATGGACGCAGCAGCCGCTGCGGGCGTCGCCGTGGAGCCCGACTGATCGGGGAGCGCCGCCGAGGCGGTGTGCTGAGTCGTGACTTGCGGCTCCTCGCTGCCTGGGTTTTGTCGCTGCGGGTTAACTTGGGCGTTCTTTGCCGGTCCGTTCCGGCGGGTTTCGTAGCTCGGACGAAGCTGCGAGACGAGCGGATCGCTCTTATGCGAACGGTCGACTTCGGGAAGATTCGCGGCGTTGGGCTTCAACTCCGCGCGCGGCTCGCGTTCGTCGGGCGCCGTGTGAAGATCGTAGGGCCCGCCCGCGTCAAGGCGCGCGAGCTGGATGGGGGCGTCGGCGCGCCATCTGTTCAGCTCGCCAAAAAGCGCCGAGGCGAGAGACGCGCCCTCGACGGAAGCCTCGATACGCGCCGTCAACGGCGCTTGCCGCGAAGCGGACACAGGATCCTGCCCGGCGGAGGCCGTAAAGGAAACGAGAAGGCCGACGCCGAGACACCAGGGCGCGACAACGCCAACGGCCCAACTCGCACTCGATTTATGACGCATGCGCGATACCCGACTTGGACGCCATTTTTCGAAGCGTCGCTTCTCTCCGCAGCGGGAATGAGGCGACGCGAGCGGTCGGGGCATAGTTATCGTTGATTAGGCTTGCCGGTCCGTTACTCTCCGGCCTGGGCGCGCGTCTCGTAATGGGGCAGAGGTCGGCTACTCGCCGATGAGATGCAGCGCCGCCTCGCGGCGGTGCGGACGGCGGCGATGCTCGATCAGAAAAACGCCTTGCCAAGTTCCGATCGCCAAGGCGCCGTCGATCACCGGCAAGGCAAGCTGAGTCTGCGTCAGCGCTGCGCGCAAATGCGCCGGCATGTCGTCTAAGCCTTCGCTGTCGTGCTCGTAGAGCGCGCGGCCTTCGGGCGCGAGACGTTCGAGAAACTTCTGCAAGTCGCGCAACACAGAGGGGTCAGCGTTTTCCTGGATCAGCAGGGATGCGGAAGTGTGGCGGCAGAAGATGGTGAGCAGGCCCGTCTGGATCCCCTGCTCTTCGACGAAACGCTCGAGCGCCGGCGTGATCGGATAAAATCCTTGCCCACGCGTATCAAAGCAGAGGATCGTCGCGGCTTGACGCAAGAAGTTTTGCCCCCAAATCCGCGCTCGGCCGTCCAGTCGGCTCGCCGCGCTGCGTTAAGAAAAGATAGCCGGCGCCGGCGGCAAGTCGAGACATCGCGCGAAATCACGCGGCCTCTCGCCGGCCTCCACAGGCGTTTTACGATACCCTCATTTTGCGATAAATGCGCTCTGAACGGCGCCGCCGGAGGGGAAACGAGGGCTGGCTGGCATGCAGGCGATCTCAAAAAGCCCTTCCCATCGTTACATCGAGGCCCATGACGGACTTCGCCTTCACTACCTGGACTTTCCTGCGTCGGGCGCGAGCCTGCCCGTTATCTGCCTCCCTGGCCTGACCCGTCCCGCCGAGGATTTCGAGGCTCTGGCCGCCAAGCTCAGCGCCGGGGGCCTATGGGTTCTTGCGCTCGACTATCGCGGTCGCGGCGACTCGCAATGGGACGACGACTGGACGCATTACGATCTCGACATCGAGGAGGACGACATCTTGCGCGTCCTGGAGAACGAGAATGTGTCGACCGCCTTGTTCGTCGGCACCTCGCGGGGCGGCATACATGCGATGCGGCTCGCCCATCGTCATCCAGGCCTCATCCGCGCCGCGGTCCTGAACGACATCGGCCCCGAGATCAATCTTTCCGGCCTCATCCGCCTCAAAGGCTATGTCGGAATGCTCCCGCCGCTCGCGTCAATCAATGACGCCATCGGCCTTACCCGCTTCACCGCCGGGAGCGGATTTGCAGGCGTCGCTCCCGAACAATGGGACCGCTATGCGCGGCGAAGCTTCAAGCAGACAGAGCAGGGAGTCGTCCTGCGCTACGACCCGGCGATTTCGCACACGCTTGATCAGGTTGGGCCTGATATGGAGCCTCTCGACTATTGGATGGAGTTCAAAGCCCTCGCGAAAGTTCCCGTGTTGACGCTGCGCGGCGCCAATTCCGACATCCTCACCTCCGAAATCCTCGAACGAATGAAGAGCGCAGCCCCCGCCATGGAAGAGCATATTGTCGAGGGACAAGCCCATGCGCCCCTGCTGATGGACGAATCGACGATCGATCGCATCGCCGCCTTCTTCCAAAAGGAAATCTGAGCGGACAAGCCGCGCCTATGGCATGCGCTAGGAGCCGCTGAACCAGTTGTATCCGAGATTCTCCCAATAGCCGCCCGGATAATCGTTGCTGACGAAAATCTCGGTGATGAACTTGGGATTTTTGAAGCCAAGCTTCGTCGGGATGCGCAGTCTCACCGGATAGCCGTATTTGGTTCCTCCGGGCGCCGCAGGAAAATCGAGCACGATAAGCGTTTGAGGGTGCAACGCCGTCGCCATGTCGATGCTCGTGGAGTATTTGTCCGCGCAGTGAAAGCCGACGTAGCGCGCCGAAACATCTGCGCCGACGCGCTCGAGAAAGAGACGGAGGGGAACGCCTTCCCATTTTCCGATCGCGCTCCAGCCCTCGACACAGACGAATTGCGTGATCTGGCTCGACTGCGGCAAAGCCCGCAAGTCTCTCAGGCTCCAAGGCTGCTTGTCCTTGATGCGACCGGAAAGAGTGAGCCAATAAGACTCGCCGTCGATGACAGGCGCGAGCGCCTCCTCATAATAGGCGTTGAAGGGAAACGGACGCGTGATCTCGGCCTCTGTGTAGGTCGGCGCCAATCGCTTGGGATCGAAGAGCGCTTCCTGCACGCGATCGTTCCAACGCGAGATCGACCAGAGCAGGCGATCCACGGCGTCGTCGTCCTTGAGATTGCACGCCGACAGCAAGGTCAAGGCGCCGAGCGAGAGGCCCTGCTTCAAGAACAGACGCCGCTCGATCCGCTCGAGTTGCGATTGAAACTGTGACAAGCGCGGTCGCGCGCGTTGTTCCTGCCGGCGCATCGACGTCACTCTCCCGAAGCCGCCGCGGTCGGCGGGCGCCCCGTGATCATCGAGCGCAAGACCCCGTCTGCAAAGAAAGCGAGGGTCACATGCAGCGCGATAAAAGCGCAAAGCGCCGCCATGGCGTAAAAATGCGCGTGACGGGCGCCTTCGTAACCCCCGAAGAGAGCCGCCAGATGCTGGAACTGCACCGGCTTCCAAACTGCGACGCCACTCGCGACCAGCAAAATCAGCAGCGCCACCACGCCCGTATAAAGGACACGCTGAACTGGATTGTAAGCGCCGATCTCATGCCGGGTCAGCGTCGCCCAGCTCGGACGCGGATCGCGATAGGCAGAAGAAGGCGGAATGCGCGGCAGACCTCGCCAAAAGCGCCCTGAGACGAAGCCATAGGCGAGATAGGCGACGCCATTGGCGACGAGCAGCCACATCGCCGCGAAATGCCAGGCCAGCGCGCCTGCGAGCCATCCGCCGATCGTCAGATCGGGAGGAAAGCGGAAATTGAAGAGCGGCGAAGCGTCATAGATGCGCCAGCCGCTGCCGATCATGATGAAGACAGCAAGGGCGTTGATCCAATGCGTGACGCGCACGAAGAGGGCGTGGCCTTTCGCCTCGCCTCCTGCTTCTCTATCTTGGCTTTGGCTCATGTCGACTCCAGGCCCGCCCACTCTCCCTTTCTTCGCAAAGCCGCAAGAGGAGGTTACGGGCCGTTTCAAGGAGGATAGAACCTCCGCGGCGCGCGTCGACCCTGCTGCGCCCTCGCGCGTCTGACTTTCAGGACTGGCTTTCGTCGGCAAGCGGGTGAAGATCACGCACCATCGCCTTCTTCCGCTCGTCGAGCACATGCGTGTAGATCTGCGTCGTCGCGATGTCGGCGTGGCCGAGCAGCTCCTGCACGACGCGCAGATCGGCGCCGTTCTGCAGCATGTGGCTTGCGAAGGCGTGCCGCAAGGCATGCGGATGAACGGCCGCGGCGGGAAGGCCGGCCGCCCCCGCTAGCGCCTTGAGCTCACGCGCGAAAGCCTGGCGCGTGAGATGCCCCTCCTCCGCTTCGGCCGGAAAAAGATAAGGCGAGGCGGCGAGCGCCGGACGCAGCGCCTCTAGCGCCGCGCGGTAATCGCCCAGCGCTTGCTTCGCCGGCGCGCCCAGCGGCGCGAGCCTTTCCCGACCTCCCTTGCCCTTCACCGAGACGAAGGGGTCGCGCGCGCGCGCCACGAGCTTTGGCAAAGACAGCAGCTCGCTGACGCGCAAACCCGTCGCGTAGAGCGTTTCGAGCAGGGCCAAGAGCCGCAAAGTCTTTAGCCTCTCGGCCGGGGAGCTGTCCGGGCTATCTCCTCCCTGGCGGGCTGCGGCCAGCAGGCGCTCGATCTCGGCGGCGCTCAGCACGCCGGGAGCGCTTTTTGCGCGGCGTGGCCCCTCGAGGGAAGCTGCGGGATCGTCACTCCGATGACGATCGACGAAAAGGAATTTGTGGAACTGGCGCAGGGCCGAGAGGCGGCGCGCCTGCGTCGCCGCCGACATGCCGCGATGCTGCAACGCGCCGAGATAGTCGCGCAAATGTTCGAGCGTGGCTGTCGCGGGCTCAGCCCCCGAGCGCGCCAGATGCGCGATATAGTCGGAGAGATCCCGCCGATAGGCGTCGCTGGTGTTGCGCGCGGCGCCGCGCTCGGCGGCAAGCATCTCGAGGAAGCAATCGAGCTGGCGCTCCGCTTTCGTGGGAGCCCGCATGCGCGTCTCTATTTATTGAGCTTCGTCGGGGAGATCGTCTGCGTCATCTCCCGCGGCTCGGGCGTCACAAAGGAGACGAGCGCGAGCATGATCCCATAGGCGATCGCGCCGAGCACGGCGAGAATGGTCAGGAAGCGGACGAGGCTCGGCACGGCGCAAACCCTCTGCAATAGGGGAGTAAAGATCCAGACATCGTATCGCCCGAAGCAGTCCCGAAAGCAACCGCGCATTGCGACGGTGGATCTCTCTCCTACCGTACGACGACGCGCGTGCCGACGTGAACGCGGTTGTAGAGATCCTCGACGTCTTCGTTCATCATCCGAATGCAGCCAGAGGAGACGTTCTGACCGATCGTATCGGGCTCGTTCGTGCCATGGATGCGATAGAGCGACGAACCGAGATAAAGCGCCCGCGCCCCGAGCGGATTATCGGGGCCGCCGCGCATGAAGCGCGGCAGGTCCGGGCGGCGCTTGAGCATCTGAGCCGGCGGCGTCCAATCGGGCCACGCCGCCTTGCGGCTGATCGCCTTCACCCCGGACCATTCGAAGCCCGGCCGCCCGACGCCGATCCCATAGCGGATCGCGCGGCCGCCGCGCTGCACGAGATAAAGATATCGCTCGCCCGTATCGATAACGATCATGCCCGGCGCCGCGCCGGAATAATCGACCTCGGCGCGCCGAAAGGCGGGGTCGACTTCGGTCTGCGCTTCGAGCGCGCCCGGATCGGCGGAGGCGTATTGTGCGCCGGAGGGCCCGCTGCGCCGCAGCGGGCCGGGCTCGGCTTGGCCATCCCCGCCAGTGAACAGCATTTCGAGAAAGCCGCCCCCAAGGTCCGGAGAGGCCTCAGCGACGGGCTCGACGACGGGGTCTGCTTCGACCGCCCGCGACCTCTGCTGATCGTCGTAAAGCCCGGCGACGACCATGGGCTCGGCCTGGGCCGCACTGGCGACGAGGGCTGCGAAGAGGACGAGGAGGGAGGTGCGCGAAAACATGAAGGACGCCGTTTCAGGCGGACGCAGAGGCCCACCGTTGGATCACGCCGCGCTCCGGCCTAACACCGGATCGCCGAAGGCGTGATCGATTTCAGAAAGCCAGAGCGCGTTCTCGGGCGAAAAGGAGAGTTTTTACCCTTTTGCGGCGCACTCGAGAGATATGGTGAATATATACGGTGAATTTTTATCGTAAACTGAAAGCATCTGTTGTGGTTATCAGTCAGTAAACGGCGAACCTACATGGTGAATGCTTTGTTAACATTTATGACGAAGCACGGACGAAGCCGCGGACGGCCGCCAGGTCGCAAGGTCACGCCAAAGCGCCCCGTCTCTGCCGATGCGAGAAGCCGGGGCAAGCTCGGGAGCTGAACGCCAGCCGGCCTATAAGCCGGGTTCTGTATGGCGGACGCAGTCGCCTGCGCCCGCGTGATGGCCATTCCTCTAGGACGACCGTTGCCGGCCGTCTCGAGCAACCAACCCGGGCGACAGCCCGGAGACGGGTTGAAGGTTTTTTAGGCCTTCGGTCGCCCCTATTCGGTCTTGCTCCCGGCGGGGCTTGCCATGCCTCTCGCGTTGCCGTGAGAGCGGTGCGCTCTTACCGCACCCTTTCACCCTTACCGCGCGAGACGCGCGGCGGTTTGCTTTCTGTGGCGCTTTCCCTGGGGTCGCCCCCGCCGGACGTTATCCGGCGCCGTGTCTCCGTGGAGCCCGGACTTTCCTCCGCGCGGGAAGCGCGGCGGCCATCCGGCCGGCTGGCGCGAATGGGATAGGCGCGGGAGGCTGGGGGGTCAATGGGGAAAGGGCGGCAGCCTAAATTGCTGATCGGCATTTTCCGCCAAGCCCGGGGCCTCACGGACGAGGTCATCGACGGCGCCGCCGAGCAAAGAGGTCAGGCTGTCGGCGACCGGAGGAAATCGCGGCTGATCCGCCGCCGCCCGTGAGCAATCCGCAGAATCATCACGACTGTTCCTTCCGCCGCAAGTTCCTAGAAAACGAGGCACGGCGAAACGAGGCAAATCCGCACACGCTCTCCGAGACGAGGACGTGGCGCCCCGCTCGCGGGAAACTCAGCCAAGCGCTCGTAAACGGAATCGAACGCCGCCTCACAGCGGTCGGCGATTTCTGCGCCTGCCTTGACGGCAAGATCATGGAGAATGGCAGCGGAATCGGCGTCCGCTTCAGGCGAGATGACGACCCGCGCCCTCATCTCCCGCGCGAGGCGCGACGGACCGCATTCCGAGCCCGATGCTCTTCGAGCGTGAGAATGTCCCCTCGGGCGATCGACGCACGCGCCTCATCGAGAAGCGGCTTCGCCCACTCGAGATCATCGTGTTCGTCCCCTGAGGCGATTTGGGCGATGCGGTCGTCGATGAGCCGGCGAGCCGCCTCCTCAACCGTGGCGAAGTCTCCCGCCGCAACCTGGGCTTGCAGCCAAGCCTCTTGCTCAGGTGTAAGTGTCAGCGTGATGGGCATGCGCTTTTATACCACAAACACAAATAGGAATATGCGTGCACGCCTCATTGTCGGAAGCGTCAGCGTCATCGCGCATCCCATCGACGACAGCCTGCGCGCTTTCTATGCCCGCTGGGGATTTCAAGACCTCCCTTTCGATCCGCGCCGCGCGATGATGGTGCGCAGGATCGATTTGGAACGCGCCTTTCGCGCCTGAGTTTTGTGTCACAAAGGCTTTCGGAATCAAAGGCTTTTGGCTGCCTCAGAAATCTTGATTTACGCAAACTCTCTAGGCCGTTGCCGATGGATTCAAGGGCGCGAATTGGCCAAAATCGCATTCTAATACTCGGTTGGCGAATGAACGCCGTCCAAAGGCTGGTCGATCAAAAAGTCTGGGAGGGATGCCTGATGGGGTTCAGATATCGAAGGTCCGCGAAACTCGCGCCAGGCATACGGCTTAACATTACGGGGCGTGGAATAAGCAGTGTTTCGATAGGTAAGCAAGGTCTGCATTTGAACATCGGCAAGAAGGGGACTCGACAGACCATTAGTCTACCGGGTTCGGGACTGTCTTACTCCAATCGATCGAGCACTACTCCCGCGCTTGCCACGGGTTTAGCCGTCGGCGGGCTTTTGGCATTATTAATCCATGCGAGCAGGGGCAGTGTGCCTGCTCAAATAGCCCTTGCCATGATCGGCTTTTGTGGTTTGGCATTTTTGATCAGCGTCTCGAATGCTCCACCACAGTCCACGACTGGAGATGCCAGCACAATCAAAGCGACCACAGGTATTTCAAGTGAAAATGCTCTTTCTCTTGAGCAACGTCGCAAACTTGACGAAATATTCCATATAAACGGAGCATCACGATGAAAACGGTTACAGTATATTGCTATGAAACACGTAGTCACAAAACTCAGGAATGGGTTAGATCACGCCGTATGGCGACACAACAATTCATATTGTCTCTTTCTCGCGAAGAGGTTAGGATACTTGATGATTCCGCAGTTGAAATAGACGAATTAATATTGGACAGCAATGGGCAAACGCCTCTTGATTTTGACCCTCGTGCCTGAGCGGCCCTGTTGCATTGATCGTGGCCGGCGGTGAAACTGGCATCACTTCGCGGGGGTGCCCGCCATGTCCGGCTTCAAAAACCGCCGTTCCCCGACCGACACCATTCGGGTCCGCGTCCGCTGGTATTGCAAATGCGGCGTCAGCTACCGCGACCTCAGAATGCCGCCTACGCGAGTCCGAAAGGCAGGGCGGCGCGGATTCGCGGAACTGCCTCTTACGGAACCCTGTGCGCCGCGAAGGAGAATTGCTGCGGCGCGGGCCAAACGCGAAGATTTCGAAATCCGCCTCGTAGCTCCGGCAATTCCGAGCTTCGCATAATCGTTTATCCTCGCAACGCCAGCCCGCTACGACGCTCCCGACAATCCGCTCAGACCCCTGCGCCCATCCTGCCGCTCATGCGAATTGCGGTTGGTCGTTTCCTAACGCGTATTCCCTCAGCCCTTACGGGCTAAGGGAGTCAGACATCTCCAGGGCTCGTCATGGCCGGGCTTGTCCCGGCCATCCACGCCGTGACATCGAGGTTTTCGGCGAGATTTCTGCGAACACGTGGCCATCCTTCGAGACTCGATGGCTATTTCGGGCATTGCGGCTTCGCCAATTAAGCGGTTCCGGGCGAAGCCTGAAAGGTTGAGAATTTCTGGCGATTCCCAGAATACCGCAGCGGGCCGACGTGGATGGCCGGGACAAGCCCGGCCATGACGGCGTTGGAGAGCTTGGAGATGTGCGCATGCCGTAGCCCCTTGCGGGGTAGGGAACGCGCGACACGAGTGAGTCAGCAGGAAACCGCCTCACACATCCAGCAGCTCCGCCGAAAAGGCCGCGTGCTCCTGAATGAAGGCGAAGCGCGCCTCGGGCTTATTGCCCATGAGCCGTTCGACGCAATCGGCCGTCTCTTCCCTCTCCTCGCCGGCGATCATGACTCGCAGCAGCGTGCGCTTCTTGGGGTCCATCGTCGTCTCTTTCAGCTGCTTGGCCATCATCTCGCCCAAGCCCTTGAAGCGCGAGACCTCGACCTTGCCCTTGCCGGTCAGCTCCTTCTTGATCAGCTCTTCCATATGCGCGTCGTCGCGGGCGTAGACGGTCTTCGCGCCTTGCGTAAGCTTATAGAGCGGCGGCACGGCGAGATAGAGATGGCCCTTCTCAATGAGCTTCGGCATCTGCCGATAGAAGAAGGTGATGAGCAGCGAGGCGATATGCGCGCCATCGACGTCGGCGTCGGTCATCACAATGACCTTCTCGTAGCGCAGATCCTCCTCGCGAAAATGCGAGCCGACGCCACAACCCAGCGCCTGCGTCAAATCTTGTAGCTGCTGATTGGCCGCGAGCTTGTCCCTCGTTGCGGAAGCGACGTTGAGGATCTTGCCGCGCAGCGGCAGAATCGCCTGGTTGACGCGGTCGCGTCCCTCCTTCGCGGAGCCGCCGGCGGAATCGCCCTCGACGATGAAGAGTTCCGAGCCGACCGACGTCGTGTTCGAGCAATCGACGAGCTTACCGGGCAGGCGCAGCTTGCGCGTGGCGCTCTTTCTCGCCACGTCCTTCTCGGCCCTGCGCCTCAGCCGCTCCTCCGCGCGCGTGATCGCGAACTCGAGCAGCGCGTCGGCCTGCCGCGGCGCCGCGGCGAGCCAATGGTCGAAGGCGTCGCGCACCGCGCTCTCCACCACGCGCTGCGCCTCGGCGCTCATCAGCCGGCTCTTGTTCTGGCCTTGGAACTCCGGCTCGCGGATGAAGACGGAGATCATCGCCGCCGCCTGCCCCATCACATCCTCGCCCGTCAGATCCTTGGCGCGACGCGACTGGTTCACGCGCTCTGCGTGATCCTTCAAGCCTCGCAGCAGGGCGAGACGGAAGCCCGCTTCATGCGTGCCGCCATCGGGGGTCGGGATCGTGTTGCAATAGGAATTGACGAAGCCGTCCTCATTGACGAGCCAGGCCGCCGCCCATTCGATCGAGCCGTGACCGCCTTCGCGCTCGACCTTGCCGGCGAAGGCCTGCTCGGTGACGAGCTCCTTGCCCTCGATCTCGCGCGCCAGATAATCCTTGAGGCCCCCGGGGAAGCGCAGCACCGCCTCAGCGGGAATGTTCGAGCCCGGCTCGATGAGCTCGGGCGCGCAGCGCCAACGAATCTCGACGCCGCCGAAGAGATAGGCCTTGGAGCGCGACATGCGGAACAATCGCGACGGCTTCCAATGCGCGCCGGCGCCGAAAATCTGCGGGTCGGGCTTGAAGCGCACCTTGGTGCCGCGCTTGTTTTGGACCTTGCCGAGCTTCTGTAGCGGCCCGAGCGGAAGGCCGCGCGAAAACTCCTGGCGATAGTGAAGCTGGTCGATGGCGACATCCACCTCGAGCTTCTCGCTGAGCGCGTTGACCACCGAAACGCCGACGCCATGCAAACCGCCGGAGGTCTGGTAAGCGCCGGAGTCGAACTTGCCGCCCGCGTGCAGCACGGTCATCACGACCTCGAGCGCCGTCTTGTCCTTCATCTTGGGATGCATGCCGACGGGAATGCCGCGTCCATTATCCGCGACGGTGAGCCAGCCGCCCGGCTCCACGGTCACGGCGATGAAGGTGGCGTGGCCCGAGACCGCTTCGTCCATCGCATTATCGAGCACCTCGGCGAAGAGATGATGCATCGCGGCTTCATCGGTCCCGCCGATATACATGCCAGGGCGCCGGCGCACCGGCTCGAGCCCTTCGAGAACCTCGATCGAATGGGCGTCATAGTCCGCTTGTCTGGACTTCGCGGGCTTGCCGGCAGCGGCCGCGCCCTTGCGCGGGCCAGCGCCGAAGAGATCGTCATTTTCGCTCATGACGTCGACTTTAACGCAATTCGCGGTGAATTGGCGCCATGGCGACGCAAGCCCAAACGCGCTGGCGCCATACCTTGGCGCCAACAAGGCGAAGTCCGCAAAGAAACGGAGCCGCTCCTGGAGATTTACGATTCCGTTTTTTGAAAACGCGCTTTACATTGGGGTGATTCGGGCGGGGGCCGCAGGATCGCTGTTTGTTCTCCGCGGCCGGCGTCAAGCCCGTCGTCGGCGACGTCGTCCCAGTCTCTGGACGCGCTCGCGCGTGAGCGGCATAGGCGTTCGTGGAGGCGTGCCTCAAAACGACCTCGGAGAACGGACCCGAATGATCTCGCAGCGAGACGCGCGCCGACGCGATTGGCGAATCGTAGGGCGATTGGCGCTTCTCGACTCCCCTCGGCGCGGGCGACGCTTGTCACTCCTCCTTGCCGCCTGCGGCTGGACGAGCCGCGCCCAGGCGCAAGACCTCCGGGCTATCGTAGAGCTTACGCCGGGAGTCGAGCTCTACGGCGCCACGCTCACCTTGGGCCTGGCGCTGATTTCGGTCTTTCTCGCCCTCGCATACATTGCCGAACGAAAGCATTGGCGGCGCCGCGAGTCGCATCTTGTGGCAAGTCTCGAGCAGACCCGCGCGCAACGCGATCGCGCCGAGCTTTTTCTCTCCGTCGACCAGCAAGTCTTCATCGCTTGGGATGGTCCTTCCGGCGAGCCGGAGATCGAAGGCTCCCCGCAGCGGCTCCTCGACGCCTCCCCCTCGCAGGGCATCCTCGATTTCAGCTCCTGGCTCACGCCTGCGGCCGCCGAGGCGCTCGACGGAGGCGTCACGCGGCTGCGCCAGCGTGGAGAAGCTTTTCACATTGCGCTCGCCGGCGTCGCCGGGCGGCGATACGACGCCGACGGGCGCGCGGTCGGCGGACGCGCCATGCTGCGGCTGCGCGAGGTCTCCGGCGAGCGGCGCGAGCTCGATAGCCTGCGCGAACGCTGCGCGGAAATCGAAGCTTATAGCGAGGGACTCCTCGCCCTGCTCGAGGCGTTGCCGACTCCTGTCTGGCTGCGCGACAACGCCGGCCGAATCGTGTTCGTCAACAAAGCTTATGCGCAGGCCGTGGAGGCGCGAGACGCCGAGGACGGCGTGGAACGACAAGTCGAGCTGCTCGATGAGCCGGCGAGAGCCGCCTGCGCCGAGGCGCGCGCGAAAGGCGCTCTCTGGCGCGACGAGATCACGGCTGTCGTCGGCGGCGAAAGACGACGCCTTTGTGTGATCCAGGCTCCCTTTCTCAAAGGCGCCGCGTCGATCGCCTTCGACCGCCAAGAGATCCTGAACCTGCGCGCAGAATTCCAAAAGCAGAAGGACTCCCACGCGCGCACGCTAGACCAGCTGCCGATCGCGGTCGCGATCTTCGACGGCTCGCAACAGCTCATCTACCGCAACGCCACCTATGAGAAGCTGTGGCGCCTCTCGCCGGTCTTCCTCGACGCCCGGCCCTCGGACGGCGAGATCCTCGATCGGCTGCGGCTTGCGCAGCGGCTTCCCGACGAAGGCGATTTTCGCAACTGGAAGGCTCGTCTTCTCGAGGCCTATCGCTCGCCCGAGCAGCTTCAGCGCCTCTGGCACATGCCCGACGGTCGCACGATCTGCGTCACGATCATGCCCTGTCTGCAAGGGGGCGTGACCTATCTTTATGACGATATGACCGAGCGCTATGATTTGCAGTCGCGGTTCAACGCGCTCTACCGAATGCAGAAGGAGACGCTGGACACTTTGCGCGAGGGGGTCGCGGTCTTCGGCGCCGACGGTCGCCTGCGATTTGGAAACCCGGCCTTCGCCTCGCTGTGGCGGCTCGCGCCGAGCCTGCTCACGGAAAAGCCGCGCTTCGAGGCCATCGCCGAAAACTGCGGCGCTCTGCTGCACAAAGGCGACTCCACGTGGAGAGACCTGCGCGGCGTCGTGACAGGCCTTGGCGAGTCGAGAGCGGGCTTCACGCGCCGCGTCGAGCGCAACGACGGCCTCGTCCTCGATCTCAGCGTGCAGCCGCTGCCGGAGGGCGCGAGCCTCCTGACCTTTGTCGACGTCTCCGCCGACGTGAACGTCGAACGGGCTCTTACCGAACGCAACACGGCGCTGCTCGCCGCCGAGAGGCTGCGTAACGACTTTATTCACCATGTCAGCTATGAGCTGCGCTCCCCGCTCACCAACATCAATGGTTTCGTGCATTTGCTCGGCGAGGAATCGACCGGGCCGCTCAACGCGCGCCAATTCGAGTATTTAGGCTACATGCGCAAATCCTCGGACGCGCTGCTCGCTATTGTCGACGACATTTTGGATCTCGCGACAATCGACGAGGACGCCTTGGAGCTCGAGATCGAGGACGTCGATCCACGCGCGGCGATACGCGGCGCGGTGGAGGGCGTGCAGGACCGGCTCGTGGAAAACCAGATCGAGCTGCGCATCGTCGAAGCCGACGACCTAGGGAGCTTCCACGGCGACAGCAAGCGCGTGCGGCAAATTCTTTTCAATCTCCTCTCGAACGCGATCGGCTTCTCTCGTCCCGGCCAGATCGTTACCCTCGCCGCGATGCGCAGGGACGGCGACGTGATCTTCAAGGTCGTGGACAGCGGACGCGGCATTCCGCCCGAAGTGCTCGAGCGCGTCTTCGATCGCTTCGAGTCGCACACCGCGGGCTCCCGCCATCGCGGCCTCGGCATCGGACTCTCGATCGTCAAGGCTTTCATGGACCTGCATGGCGGCAAAGTCCTGATCGACTCCGCGCTGGGCGAAGGCACGGCAGTGACATGCGTCTTTCCCGGCGAGGAGCGCGCGCTCGACGCGCCCTCGGAGTCGAAGGGCGAGCTTGTCTCCGCGAAACGACTGATTGACGCCGCAACCCAAGCAGTGCGAGGCGAAGCCGAGAGCAGGGGCGTGAAGCTGCGCGTGCTTCCAACAATCACGGATGAAGACATCCATTGCGACGAGAGCGATGTGAACCGGGCGCTGGAGACCTTGCTCCGCGGCGCGCTCGCTTGCGCCGGCGCCGGAGAAGCCATAAGTTTCGCGGCGCTGCGCCGCGAGGGCGAAGTCGCTTTCAAGCTCTCCCATCGCCATGCGGTCCAGGAGAGCGACGCCGCGCTTAGCGAGGCGCGGGCTATCGTCGAAGCCAACGGGGGCAGGATGCAGGTCGATTTTGCCGCTGGCGAAGGCGTCGTGATCAGTTGCGTGTTCGCGAGCTGCGTCGGAGAAGCCGATCAGACGACGCGAAGCGAGTCGCAATGAACGACGACGCCACGCAGAGCGTATGGCGCATCGAGGCGGACAGCGAGGCGGCGACCGCAGCGATCGCCGCCGACCTCGCCTCATTGCTGAGGGGCGGCGACGTCGTCGCCTTGAGCGGCGAGCTCGGAGTCGGCAAGACCGCCTTCGCTCGCGCGCTCATCCGCGCGATCGCCAAGGACCCGACGATCGAAGCGCCGAGCCCTAGCTTCACCTTGATGCAGGTCTATGAAGGCGATTTCGGAAAGATCGTGCACGCTGACTTTTATCGCATCGAAGCCGTCCACGAGCTCGCCGAGCTCGGTTGGGAAGACGTCGTGCAGGATGCGATCGTGCTCGTCGAATGGCCGGAGCGCTCCAAGGAAATCATGGACGCCGACCACCTCGACGTGGCGTTGAGCTATGCAAGCGAAATCGGGCCTAATGCGCGCATGGTGACCATCTCCGGTCACGGCGCCTTCGCGAAGCGCCTGGAAGCGTTCAAATCATTGCGTGAGTTTCTGCGCCAAGCCGGCTGGGATGACGCGCATCGCGCCTTCCTGCAAGGGGACGCTTCCTCGAGGTCATACGAGACCATGCGGAAGCCAAACGGCGAAAGCGCGATCCTGATGATCTCGCCGGCTCGCCCAGACGGTCCGCCCATCCGTTTCGGCAGGTCATACAGCGCCATCGCGCGCCTCGCCGAGAGCATCCGCGCTTTCGTCGCGGTCGCCGAAGGCCTCGCGGCGCAGGGCTTCTCCGCGCCGAAGATCATCGCGCGCGACCTCGACGCCGGTCTCGCGATTGTCGAGGATCTCGGACGCGAAGGCCTCGTCCACGCGGAAGGCCCCATTCCGGAACGGTACGAGTGGGCGATCGAGGCGCTCGCGATTCTGCATTCGCGCTCGCTGCCGACAGTGCTGCCGCTCTCCGACGGCGGAACCTACCGGATTCCTCCCTATGACATCGACGCGCTCCTGATCGAGGTTGAGCTGCTTCTCGACTGGTACGTCGATCGGGCCGCCAAGACGATCGTCCCCTCGGGAGCGCGCGCTGTCTTCATCAAGCTCTGGCGGCATGCGCTGAACGAATGCTGCACCGCCGGCACGACCTGGACGCTTCGCGACTTCCACTCCCCCAATCTTCTCTGGCTGCCCGGGCGCGAGGGCGTGCAGCGCGTGGGAATGATCGATTTCCAAGACTGCGTCTTAGGCCATCCCGCCTATGACGTGGCCTCGCTCGCCCAGGACGCGCGAGTCACCGTTCCCGACGAGTTGGAGCTACGCCTGATCGCCTCTTACGCAAGGAAGCGCCGCCAGCTCGACGAAAGCTTCGAGATGACGAGCTTCGCCAGGGCCTACGCGATTCTCGGGGCGCAGCGGGCGACGAAAATTCTTGGCATCTTCGCGCGCTTGGATCAGCGCGACGGCAAGCCTCAATATCTTGCTCACATGCCGCGCGTCCAACGCTACCTGCTGAAAGGCCTGCGCCATCCCGCCCTCCAAGACATAGCGCGCTGGTATGCGACCCACCTTCCCCACCTCTTCGCCAATGACGCCTGAAGCCGTCAGCCTGCCCCAAGCGGCGATGGTGTTCGCTGCGGGTCTGGGAACCCGCATGCGTCCGCTGACCGAAACCACGCCCAAGCCCTTGGTCCAGGTGGGTGGGCGGCCGCTTCTCGACCATGTGCTCGATCAGCTCTCCGGAGCGGGCGTGGCGAAAGCGATCGTGAACGTGCATCATCTCGGCGACCAGATCATCGCGCATCTCGCGGCCCGGCGATCGCCCGACCTCGTCATTTCGGACGAGCGCGCAAAGCTGCTGGACCAAGGCGGCGGGATCAAAAAGGCGCTGCCGCTGCTGGGCTCCTCGCCGTTCTATATCTGCAACACCGACGCCTTCTGGCGCGAGGAGGGCGCGGAAAACATCAGGGCCCTGGCGCGCTTCTATGACGCCGAAAGAATGGACGCCGCGCTTCTGCTCGCCGAAACCCAGAGCAGCCTCGGCGTCGATTGGGATGGGGATTTCGAGATCGACGCATCCGGTCGCCTTCACCAACCTCCCGGACGCCGCCGCTTTGTTTATACGGGCGTCGGCATATTGGCGCCCCGGCTCTTCGAGAATATTGCGGAAGAGGTCTTCAAATTATCGCCTTTCTTTTTCGATGCGGCCAAACGAGAGCGCCTTTTCGGTCTGCCGGCGCGCGGGCTTTGGATGCACGTCGGCTCCGTCGCCGCGATAGCGGAAGCCGAGCGCGCGCTGAGCGCCAACGCTCCTTAGGCTTGCGATGGCGCGGCACGTCTTCACGATCGCGCCGGGAGCACCTTTTCTGGCGACCTTCGTTGCGGCGCTGCTCGAAGGCAAGATCGTCGAAGGGGTCTCCAGCACGATCGCGCCCCTCGATCTCGCCCGCATTTCAATCTTCACGCCGACGCGCAGAGCGGCGCGCGCGCTTGCCGTGGAACTCGCGCTCAAGCTCGACCGGCCGGCCGCGCTGCTGCCCCGCATCCTGCCGCTCGGCGCGCTCGACGAGATCGAGAGCGCGGCGCTTCTTTCCTTCGAGGCCGAGGCGTCCTTTGACGCATTCGCGCCGACGATCGATGAGATCGACCGCCGCTTGACGCTCGCGGAATTCATCCTCGCCTGGGCCCGCGCGCTCAAAGGCGCGGTCGTTTCTCCAGACGGCGCGGGCCTCGGTGAAGCGGTCCTCATCGCTCCCACCGCGGTCAACGCCTGCGCGCTCGCCAAGGAGCTCGGCGCGCTCATCGACGAATTCGTCATCGAGGACGTCGAGACAGAGAGCGTTCTTGGCTGCGTGGACGAGTCCTTCGACCGCTACTGGGCGATCACGCGCGACTTTCTCGGGATCGCGCTGCGCCAATGGCCCGCGCTCCTGGAGGAACGTGGCGCCGCCGATCGCACGGCGCGCGCCAAGGCGCTGCTCGAGACGCAAATCAGGGCGATCTCCGCCGGAAGCTGGACCGAGCCCGTCATCGCGCTGGGCTCGACCGGCTCCAATCCGACGACCGCGCGGCTTCTCGCCGCGATTGCGCAAAAGCCGCGCGGCGCCGCGGTTCTGCCCGGCCTCGATCAGGACATCGATGACGAAGGCTGGCGTCACATCGGCGATGCGATCGGCGAAAGGGGCGAACCGGCCTTCACCCATCCGCAATCGATGTTGAAGCGTCTGCTGCGCCAGCTCGGCGTCGAACGCGCCGAAGTCAAGCCGCTCGGGGACGCTCGCACGCCGCTCGCGGCGCGGCGCCGCTTCGTGTCGCAGGCGCTGCGTCCCGCCGACACCACACAGATGTGGCGAGGCTTTCGGGAGGCGCTCGGCGCCGAATTCCCTGCAGCGCTCGAGGGCGTGAGCCTCGTCGAAGCCCCGGATGAGAATCTGGAGGCGCTGGCGCTCGCACTGTTCATGCGCGAGGCGCTGGAAACGAAGGAGCGCACGGCAGCGCTGATCACGCCGGACCGGCAGGCGGCTCGCCGGGTTTGCGCCGAGCTTGCGCGTTTTGGAATCGAAGTGGACGATTCCGGCGGCGCGCCGCTCGCCTCGACGCCGCTCGGTTCGCTCGCCAGGCGCCTCGCCGCCATGACGGAAGACGGCGCCTCCTGCCTCGACGCCGCCGCGCTGCTTTCGCATTCGCAAACGCGCCTCGGCCTCGCGCGCTCAGAGATCGAGGCGCTTCTCCCTTTTGCCGAAGCAGCCGTTCTGCGCGTCGTCCCGGAGAGCGGCGAGACCTTCGCGGCAAGAGCGGCGCGCGCGCGCGACATGGCGCAGGCGCCCGGCGCCCATCCCATGGCGCAGCGCGTCAATGATGTGCAATGGAAGGCGATCGAAGATCTTTTTGCAAGGCTCGACGACGCCTTGGCGCCGCTCGCGGCTCTACCTCGCAAGTCGAAGCTTGCGGCGCGGGTCGAAGCGCTCGCGCGCGCGCTCGAAGCCGTGACAGTAAGCAACGAAGCCGGCGATCTCGGAGGCGCAGAAGAGCTGCTCGAGCTCTTCGATCGGCTTCGAAGCCCCGGAGCAAGCCTCGAGTTCGACGCAACGGGCTTCGCGGCGTTGCTCGACGCCTTGCTCTTCGAAGCGACGGTGCGCGGTCCGCGCCGCGCGCATCCGCGTTTGAAAATTCTCGGCCCCCTCGAAGCGCGCCTCATGGAGGCCGATCTCGTGCTGCTCGCCGGTCTCGACGAAGGCGTCTGGCCGCCGCAAGCGGAAACAGGCGCCTTTCTCAACCGCGCGATGCGCGAGGCGCTGGGGCTGACCCCGCCGGAGCGCCGCATCGGCCAGAGCGCCCATGACTTCGAGATGGCGCTGGGCGCCCCTTGCGTGGTGCTGAGCCGCGCGCTGAAGCGCGATGGATCGCCAACGGTCGCCTCCCGCTTTCTGACGCGGCTCGAGGCGCTCGCCGGCGACGACTTCGCGCCCTGCAAGGCGCGCGGCGAGGCGATGCTCGCGATCGCCAAGGCGCTCGACAGGCCCGATGCGATCGAGCCTTGCAAGCGGCCAGAGCCGAGACCGCCAGTAGCGCTGCGCCCGACGCAGCTCAGCGTCACGCGCATCGAGAGACTGCGCCGCGATCCTTATTCGCTTTATGCGGAGCGCATATTAAAGCTCACGCCGCTCGATCCTTTCGGCGGCCAAAGAGGCGCGCGGGAGATCGGCACGGCCGTGCATGAAACGCTCGCGAGTTTCGTGCAAGCCCAGCCGACAGGCCCTTTGAGCGCGGACGCCGACGAGCGTCTCCTGGCGCTCGCGCAAGAAAAATTTGCGCCTTTCCTGACTGATCCCGATTTCAAAACTTTCCGCTGGCCGCGCCTGGTGGAGGGACTGCGACAGATGCTGCGCTTCGAGCGAAGTCGTCGCGAGGCGGCGACAAAGATTTATGTGGAGGAAAGAGGCGAATGGCGCTTTCCTCTTTTCGACGGAACGGAGTTCCGCCTCACCGCCGTCGCCGACCGCATCGAGATCGACGCCAAGGGCGCGGCCTTCGTCTTCGATTACAAGACAGGCGAGCCTCCGAGCGACAAGCAGGTGCATGTCGGATTTGCGCCGCAGCTCACCCTCGAAGCCGCGATGCTCGAAGCCGGCGCTTTCGAGGGCGTCGGCAGGCGCGAGGTCGAAGGCGCCGCCTATGTGCGGGTGCGCGGCGACGGCGACGCGCGATGGATCAAGCCCAAGAATGGCGCTCGCTTTCGCGAGCTCGTCATCGAGCACCGCATACAGCTCAAGACGCTGCTCGAACAGTTCCGCGATCCGAGCCGCTCTTATCCCTCGCGTCCCTTCGTCGCCTTCGCCGGGCGCGACGGCGACTATGATCATCTCGCTCGCGTCAAGGAATGGTCGCGCGAAGGCGGAGACGAGACGTGAGTCGACGACCCATCCCCGCCCAGACGCGGAGCGCGCAGGCGCGCGCGTCAGACCCCGAGCTTTCCGCCTGGGTGTCCGCGCATGCGGGCTCCGGCAAGACTTATGTGCTGACGCAGCGCGTCGTGCGTCTCCTGCTCGAAGGCGTTCCACCCTCGCGCATCCTCTGTCTGACCTACACCAAGGCAGCGGCGGCGAACATGGCGAAGCGCATCTTCGACGTGTTGGCCGAATGGGCGTTGCTCGACGACGCCGCACTCGACGCGGCCGTAGCAGCCGTTGCAGGCCCAAGACTCGACCCAAGGACACGCGATTTCGCGCGGAAGCTTTTCGCGCGCGCCGTCGAGACCCCAGGCGGCTTGAAGATCCAGACGATTCACGCCTTCTGCGAACGCCTCTTGCACCGCTTCCCCTTCGAGGCGAATACGCCGGCAGGCTTCCGCGTGCTGGACGAGATCGAGCGCGCGGAGCTCCTCGTGCGCGCGCGGCGCGAAACCCTAAGCCGCGCCATGCGCGAGAACGGCGCCTTGATGGAAGCCGCACGGCTTGTGGCGCGCGAGACGAATGAGGGGGACTTCAGCGATCTTCTCAACGAGTTGCTCAAGGCGCGCGCCCTGCTCATGGACGCCGCGAGCGAGGCGGGCGCAAAAGCGCTGCGCCGACGGCTCGGGCTCGAAAGCAACGAGACTCTCGCTTCGATCGAGGACGAAATGCTCAGCGGCGGCCTGCCCATCGCTTCTTGGCCGGGAATCGCCGAAAGACTGCGTCAAGGCAGCGATAATGACGCGAAGCTCGCCAAGCAATTGGAAAAGGCCATCGCGCGCGCCCCCGACGCTGCGGCGCTCGACGACTATCTGCCCGTCTTCCTCACCCAAAAGCTGGAGCCGCGCGGAAACGGCGACAAGAAGATCATCACCAAGGGGCTCCGCGTGGCTGACCCCGCGCTATTGGAACTGTTGGAGACCGAGCGCGACCGCGTCGCGGCGCTCCTCGAGAAGCGAAACGCGGGACGCGCGTTAGAGCGCTCGCTCGCGCTCAACCGACTCGGCGGCGAAATCATCACGGCCTATGAAGCGTTGAAAGCTGGCCACGGCCTGTTGGATTTCGACGATCTGATCCTGCGCGCGCGGGATTTGCTAAGCCGCTCATCCCCCTCCTGGATCCTCTATCGGCTCGATCATCAGATCGGCCATGTGCTGGTCGACGAAGCGCAAGACACGAGCGACGAGCAGTGGGAGATTCTGGCTGCGCTCGTCGCGGAGTTCGCGCGGGAGCAAAATCCCACGCGACGTCGCACGCTCTTTGCGGTGGGCGACGAGAAGCAGTCGATATTTTCATTCCAAGGCGCCGCGCCCGAGAAATTCGATGCGATGCGGCGCGCCTTCGAGAGCCGATTCATGGCCGCGGGTCTTCGCTTCGAAAGCGTGCGGCTCGCCCTCTCCTTCCGCTCCTCGCCGGAGATTCTCAAAGCCGTCGACGCCGTCTTCGCCAGAGCGGAGAATCGTCGCGGTCTCTCCTTCGATCCCACCGAACCCGCGCCGGAGCATATCGCCTGGAAAAGCGACTCGCCTGGTCTCGTCGAGATTTGGGAGCCGATCGGCCCCGATAAAACGGAGGCGCCTTCGGATTGGCGTCTGCCGCTCGACTATGTCGCCCCGAACGATCCCGCCGCGACCTGCGCGCAAAGAGTGGCGAAAAGAGTCAAGCGGCTGCTTGACGATGCGGGAGGCGAATGGGTCGAGAGCGAAGAAGGCCCTCGGCCGATCGATGCCGGCGACATTCTCATTCTCGTGCGCAAGCGCGACACCTTTTTTGAAGCCGTCATCCGCGCATTGAAAGCGGAACATATTCCGGTCGCGGGCGCCGATCGTCTCGATCTCGCATCTCATATCGCGGTGATGGATCTGTGCGCGCTAGGCCGCGCCGCGCTGCTGCCGCAGGACGATCTGACATTGGCGACGTTGTTGAAGTCGCCGCTCATTGGGCTCGAGGACGACGATCTCATCGCGCTCGCGCCGCGACGCGACGGCGCGCTCATCGACGCGCTCAGCCATTCTCCCAGGCTCTCGCATCAGGCGGCGGCGCGTCAAATCGACGAGTGGCGCCAATCGGCTGCGCATCTCTCGCCTTTCGATTTCTATGCGCGGGCGCTCGGCGCGGAAGGCGGACGCAAGCGCCTTGTCTCGCGGTTGGGATTCGAAGCCAATGACGCGATCGATGAGTTCTTGAGGCTCGCGCTCGCCTTCGAGCGCGAAGAAGCCAGCGGGCTGATCGGATTTCTCGCCAAGATCGAGACGCTCGACATTTCGATCAAGCGCGACATGGAAGCGGCTGGCGGCGCCGTGCGTGTGATGACCGTCCACGCCGCCAAAGGGTTGGAGGCGAAGATCGTCTTCCTTCCGGACACTTGCGGCGCGCCGAGCGGACGTTTCGATCCAAAGGTCTTCACCCTCGACGACGAGACGGCGGGGACGCCGAGCCTGCTCTGGTCGCCGCGTAAGGATTGCGACCCGCCCGCCGCGACCAGAGCGAGGGAAAAGCTGCGCGAGGCGGAGCAGGACGAGCATCGCCGCCTCCTTTACGTGGCGCTGACCCGCGCCGAAGAACGGCTGTATATCGCGGGCTTCCACGGCGAGCGCGGCATGGCGGATGGATGCTGGCACGCGATGATCCGCGCAGCGCTGGCGGAGGGCCTCGAAGAGGCGGCCGACCCGCTCGACGCAGAGCGGCGCATCTTGCGCAGCCGCAATCCGCCCGCCACGCGCAGGCTTCATGAGCGCCCGGAACCGCCGCCGCCCGCGGCGCTCCCCGCCTTCGCGCTCACGCCCGCGCCGCAAGAACGCGGAAAAGAGCCGCCGCTGCGGCCGTCGAGCGCGCTCGCCGGCGCCGACGACCTGTTGTCCTTCTCGGCCGACTCGGCGACGCGCCGGGAGGGGGAAGCGCTGCTGCTCGGCAAGCTCACGCATGCCATGCTGCAGCATTTGCCGCAGCTCGCGAGCGCGGAACGCCTAAATTCCGCATTGCGCTTCCTCGCGCTGCGCGCGCCGCGCATTGACCCGGCGCGTCGTGAAGAAGCGGCGCGCGCCGCGATGCGCGTGCTGGAAGACGGGTCGCTGGCGCCGCTGTTCGGTCCCCAATCAGCGCCCGAGGTGGACATCGTCGCGCGCGTGGATACGCCTCTCGGAAGGCGCGAGATCGTCGGGCGCATCGATCGCTTCGCCGTGACGGACGAGGAGATCTTGATCGCCGATTTCAAGACGGGGCGACCCCGCGCAAAGCCCCTGCCCTCGGAGCTTCGTCAGCTCGCGCTATACCGCGCCGCGGCGAGCGCGTTGCATCCCGGCAAGTCGGCGCGCTGCATGCTGATCTTCACGCGCGACGCGAGCGTGGTCGAGCCCGCAGCGGCGATTCTCGACGCGGCGCTGGCGGCGCATTAGAGCGCGATGCGAAAAAGTGGAAACCGGTTTTTCGCACAAATCGCGCTCTAAACTTTTAGAACCGATCACGCTGCGTTCAGGCGGTTCCGCCTGAACGCAGCGTGATCTAGGCGGGGAATGAACTCTAAAACGACCCCCCGGTCGAAAAATCGTCGCCGCCGCCGCCCATCGACCCGCCGTCGTCGAGTCCTCCCGGAAAAACTGGACCCGAAGACCGGCCGCCGCCCCAATCGGACGGCTGCGCCCAGCCATCGTCGCGCGGTCCCCAGCCCGACTGCGGTCCGCGATAGCCCTGTTGCATCACTTGTCCGAGCACGGCGCCTTGGATCACGCCCTTTAGAATGCCGCCGAGGACGTCGTGGATCGAGGCCTCGTTGCCGAAACCGCCGCCCGGGTTGTTATAGCCGCGTTGCAGGAACTCAGCCCTCGCGCGCTCGATCTCGGCGCGCCTTTGCGCCGCTTCGGAGAGACTGCCCCGCAGCTGCCCGACCTGCCGATCCGCGCTGGCGATCCCCTTGGTCAATTGGTCGATCTTCTCGACGATCGCCCGATCCTCGTCGCTCTTGGTGCGCGCCGCCTCGCGAAAGAGCGTGGCGATGTCGTCGCGCGAGTCGTTCTCGACCATGAGATCGATCGCCTGAGCGTAGACGCCCTTCTGGCCGTTGTCCGCGACAGCTCGATATTGCGCCTCCGCCGCCTCGAAGCTCTGATGCGCGCGGGACACCTCGGCTTCCGCGGCGTCAAGCGCCGCCTTGGCGTCGGCGGCCTTCTTCTGCAAGGGCGCGCCGCCCGCGGCCGCGGTCTTCTCCTGCTGGAAGGCCGCGACCCTTTGCTTGGCCGTCGTCAGCGCCGCGGCGAGATCCTCGACATGCGCGCGCAGTCGCGCCGGGATCTCGTTCAGCATCGCGTAATTGGCGCGCGCCTCGCGATAGTTCACGAGCCTCGCGACCCACTCGTCAACGAGCCGAATGAGGAAGATGGAAGCATAGCTGGACGTTCCCAGCCGGCGACGCCAAAGATACATGAACAGCGGGTCGCTCTCGTAGGGAATTTTCTTCTTCTCGCGGTCGTCCTCAGCTTGCTTCGCCTTTTTGTCCGCCTCGTCGTGCGTGTTTTGCGCCGTCTCCAATTCCGTCTTCAAGGCGAGCCAGCCAGGGTCGGCGGCATAGCGGGACGCGACGTCCGCCTCAAAAGTCTTGAGCGCGCGCACCGCCGCCTCCAGCGTCGCCGCGCAACCATTACGCGCGGCCTCGGCCGAGAGGATCGCCTGATGCGCGTCGTCCCGCCGCCGCGACGCCGCGCTGACCTCAGCGCGCGCGCGCTCCAGCAGCCCCTTGACTCGCTGCTCCGCGGCGTCGAGATCCCTGGCGAGCGCGCCGCTCTGGAGGAGCTTGAACTTCAGGCCCGCCAGCGCCTTCAGCTGATTGAGCCGCTCCTGGCGCAGGCGCGCGGCATCGTCCGAAGCTGCGCGCAGCGCCGAGTCGAGACGCGCCTCCTCGTTTCGAATCTGCGCATAGACCTGATCGATCGATTGCTGCGCCTCAAAGCCCGACAGCATTCTCGCGCCTCACCACTTGGTTAACGTGCCGCCGATGACCGGGATCGTATAGTCGAGATCGAGATAGCCGCGCTCTTTCTTGGCCACGATATTGCTCTCGATGATGCCGGTCTGCCGCTTCTCGGCGGCGACGCGTTCGTAAGTCTGACGGCTGACGCGCAAGCCCCATTTGTCGACTGTGCTCAACTGGCCCGTCTCTTCGTTCATGATCTTGCGCGGCAGGACCTGCCCGTCCGGCGTCACCGCCTCGACGATCAGATAGTCGTTGCGGCCCTCCGGATTGTTGGGTGGCCGTCGCCAGACGCCGCTCGCCTCGCCGCGCCGGTTGACGATACGCAGCACATAGACGGCGCGCAGCTCGCTCAGCAGCGCCGCCATGTCGGCGATGGCCTTCCGGGCGCCGCTCAAGTCCCGGCGTTCGAGCGCCGCCCTACCGTCGGCAAGAATCTGCGCGGCCGCCTTCTTCGCCTGCTCGACTTTCGACTCGCGCATTACATCCGCGAAGTCGTCGTTGAGCTCTTTCGGCAAGGTGACGGTGATCTCTTGCGCCTCTCTGGCTCGAGCCTGCTCTTGCGGCTGCGTCACCAGAAAGTAATGACCTGCGGCGAAAGCCGCGAGGAAGGCCACGACGCCGAAAAGAATCCAGCCGTAACGCGCGCGGTCGATCCACATCAACGCGAGCGAGCGCGCGAGGCCCGGCGCAGGAGGCACATAGGAGAACCGCTTCTCGCGCAGCGCCTTGACGCCCTCCTGAAGCACCTGGTCGGAAACCTGAATCCCCTGCCCCTTGTAAATTTCGCGCAGACGTTCGATGAGCGCCTCGTCGCTGAGGCTCGCGGAAAGCTCCCGCTCGACGACGCGTTGATCGTGGCGCAGCGTATCGACCACATCCATCGCCAACATCAGGTCGTCGAGCTTGGGGCTTTGCGCCGCCGTCGCCGCGTCAGACATTGAGGCCGTAATTCTTGCCGTCGAGGATCAGTTTCTCCACGCGCTTGCGGCCGTCCTCGACCGCCGCCTCGATCTCATGCGCGTTCTGCGTGGAGAGCTTGCGCATCTCCTGGACGATGCCGAAGGTCTTTTCTTGGAAATTGGTGATCGAGTCGACGAGCTTCACGACGGCGTCGGAGCGGATGGTCGGCCCGTAACCGGCGCGCAACGCCGCCTCCTGCACCTTGTCGCCAAGCTCGGAGAGCACCTCGATGCTGCGCGAGACACCTTCCTTCATCGTCTCGAGCGTCTGCGTCGATTCGTGCAGGCCGGCGAGGCCCGTGAAAGAGGCCTTGAGCGCCGTCAAAACCGAGTCGTTGGTTGCGAAGAAGCTCACGGCCTGCGCATAGACACGCTCCTTGGCGCTCGTCGTCTGATTGAGCCGCGCCATGATCACTTCCGACGTGTTGTAGCCAATCGTCAAATTGTCGGCGAGATCCTTGGCGATCTGATAACGCTTGTCCTCGTCCTGCACCCCGCGCAGCTTCTCGTCGCGGCCGAGCTCCAATCTGGCGCGCTCGGCGAGATCCTCACCCTTATATTGGGAGAGCGTCTCCGCGGCTTTCGCGAGCTGAGCTTTGGCCCCTTCGAGCTTGCCGTCGGCTTCTTTGAGGACCTCGAGCGCCAACACCTGAGCCTGTTTCAAGGCGCCGCGAAAATCTTGATAGGCCTGCAGGATCTTGGCTTCGCGCTCGATCTGGTCCTTCGTGGACCTCGTCACCGCGAGATAAGTCTTGCGAATTTCCTCGAAGCGCGAGGCGATGTCGCCGCGGGCGATCTTCATCCAGACATTCGCCACCCGCTCGAAAAGGTCGATCTTGCCGTCCGCCAATTGGTCGACCATCGCCTTGGAGTCGTCGCGGATCGAATTGAAGGCCTTCGCGATATCCTCGTAACGCTGGCCGATGTCCATCGCCTGCGTCTGGTCGCGGACGACCTCATTGAAGACCTCGGTTTGCGAGAGGGTCCGCGCGATAACGGCGACGCGGTCCTTGTCGAGCTCGGTGATCTGGTCGAGAAGCACGTTGATCGGCGTGAAATCCACTTTCGGCGGCATGATGCCGAGATCGCGCAACGCGCCGGTGGCGCGATCGAGATATTGGATCGGTGTGCCCGCCGGAGGAGTGTTCATGACGCCCTCTTATCTCTCGCTGGAAAACTCCCGGCTCGACCCGGGGCGCGCGGATACTGCCCGCGTTTCATTACGCGGGCAAGTCAGCGCCAGGGGCTTCAAATAGAGCGCGGACCAAGGCGGCAAAGCCGCGTGCAGCGGGTGGGAGTTTCGTGCTAGAAGGCGGGCTCGCGCCGCCAGGGCATCGAAATGCTGTCCTGCAAAGCGGCTCCTTCTTATTCCTCTCGCCCCCAGCCGCCGTCATGAGGCACGCCCCCGCGCCGCAGAGCGCCAAGCCCCTTTTCTCCTATCGCCGATATTGGGCGCACCGCTTTGGCGTCGCGCCCTTTCTCCCGATGACGCGCGCCGAGATGGAGCGCCTCGGCTGGGACAGCTGCGACGTGATCCTCGTCACCGGCGACGCCTATGTCGACCATCCAAGCTTCGGCATGGCGATCGTCGGCCGGCTGTTGGAGGCGCAAGGATTTCGCGTCGGAATCATCGCTCAGCCGGAATGGCGCGACGCCCAGGCCTTCACCGCGCTCGGCAAGCCGAATCTCTTCTTCGGCGTGACCAGCGGCAATATGGACTCGATGGTCAACCGCTACACCGCCGACCGAAGGCTCAGGCATAATGATTCTTACACGCCGAACGGCGAAGGCGGAAAGCGGCCGGATCGCGCCACGATCGTCTATGCGCAGCGGGCGCGCGAGGCTTATCCGACGACGCCCGTCGTCCTCGGCGGGATCGAGGCCTCGCTTCGCCGGATCGCCCATTACGACTACTGGTCTGACAAGGTCCGCCGCTCGATCCTCCTCGACGCCAAGGCCGATCTGCTCCTCTACGGCAACGCCGAACGGGCCTTGGTCGAGGTCGCACATCGGATCGCCAAGGGCGGGATAGGCCAGGATTTCGAGGATGTGCGCGGCGTCGCGCTGCTGCGGGAGGCAACGCCTGAAGACTGGCTGGAGGCGCATGCCGAAGATCTCGACTCCGCCGATGAGGGCCGCGGCGGGAAGGGTGAAAATATCGTCGTCAGGCTCCCCGCCTTCGAGCAGGTCGCGAACGACCCTGAGGCCTATGCGCGCGCCTCGCGCGTGCTGCACAAGGAAAGCAATCCCGGCAACGCGCGGCCCCTCACGCAGCGCCACGGCTCGCGGGACATCTGGCTGACCGCGCCGCCCATTCCGCTGACGAGCGCGGAGATGGACGCCGTCTATGAGCTTCCCTTCGCGCGCGCCCCGCATCCTTCCTACGCCGGCGCGAAGATCCCCGCCTGGGAGATGATCCGGCACTCCGTCACCATCATGCGCGGGTGTTTTGGCGGCTGCTCCTTCTGCTCGATCACCGAGCACGAGGGCCGCATCATTCAGTCGCGCTCGGAGGGCTCGATCCTGCGCGAGATCGAGACGATCCGCGACAAGACCGAGGGCTTCACGGGGATCATCTCCGACATCGGCGGCCCCACCGCCAACATGTATCGCATGGCCTGCAAGGATCGCGAGACCGAGGCCGTGTGCCGCCGCCTTTCCTGCGTCTTCCCGGACATTTGCAAGAACCTCAACACCAGCCATGAGGCGCTGATCGCCCTCTATCGCAAGGCGCGCGCGGTGCCGGGCGTCAAGAAGGTGATGGTGGCGTCGGGCGTGCGCTACGATCTCGCGGTGAAAAGCCCGGCCTATGTGAAGGAACTCGTCGAGCATCACGTCGGCGGCTATCTGAAGATCGCCCCCGAGCACACCGAGGCCGGGCCGCTCTCGAAAATGATGAAGCCCGGCATCGGCGCCTATGACCGCTTCAAGCAGCTTTTCGACGCGGCGGCGCGCGCGGCCGGCAAGGAATATTTCCTCATCCCCTATTTCATCGCCGCGCATCCGGGCACGCGCGACGAGGATATGATGAATCTGGCGCTGTGGTTGAAGCGCAATAAATATCGCGCCGACCAGGTGCAGACCTTCCTCCCCTCGCCCATGGCGCTCGCGACTGCGATGTATCATTCGGGCGTGAACCCGCTGAAGCCCGTGCGTCACGGCGCCTCGGAAAAGGTCGAGGCGGTGAAGGGCTTGCGTCAGCGCCGCCTCCACAAGGCGTTTCTGCGCTATCACGATCCCGAGAACTGGCCCGTTCTGCGCGACGCGCTCAAAGCTATGGGCCGCGCCGATCTCATTGGCCCCGGCAAGCATCAGCTCGTGCCGAGCTGGCAACCGGCGGGGACCGGCAAGGCGGGGGAAGGACGGCGCGGCGGAGAGAAAGGGACGAGGCGGTTCTTGACAAAGGGCCTAGGCGAAGGCGCAGCGCCAAAGATTTCCCTATCGAAATCGAAATGACGCGCGAGCTTGTCGAGAGCCTCCACCGTGATAGGATCCAACCATGCGGATCAGACTGACCCCCGAGCAGGAATCTTCTCTACAGGTCTATGTCGAAGGCGGGCGGTTCGCCTCGGTCGAAGCGGCCGCGCGCCAGCTTATTGACGTCGGACTCATGGAGCTCGACGCCGAGACGGACGATCTGGCCTGGGCGAAGCCGCTCGTCGACGAGGCTCGCGAGGCGGTCGCACGCGGCGAGGTCGTGACGCTCGAAGACCACAGAGCCCATATTGCGAAGCTGCTCTCGACGCTCGAGAAGTGACAACACGACTCATTTTCTCGAAGCCGGCGCAGGCGGACGCCACTTTCATTGTTTCGGACCTCGCGCAAAAAGCGGGGCTGCGCTGCGCGTCGGAGTATGCGGCGGCTTTCGACCGGCTCTATTTGCGTCTGCTGAAGTTCCCTCAGAGCGGAGCCCCCAGGCCCGCGCTGGGAAACGACGTGCGCATCGCCGTCGTAAGGCCCTACCTTGTAATTTACGAATATATGGTCGCCGACGACGCTGTGATGATCCTGCGTCTGGTCCAAGGCAGACGCAGGATCACGCGAAACCTCCTTCGCTCGAAATGAAGCTGCGCGTCAGGCCGGCAGGCCTGCGCCAAACCTCCCCGCGCGAAAGTCCGAAATCGCCTGACGAATTTCGGCTTCCGTGTTCATGACGAAAGGGCCGTAGGCCGCGATGGGCTCCCCGATCGGCTTGCCCGAGAGCAGCAGCAGCTCGGAATTTTGCTCTGCAGTGATCGCGACCGAACCGCCCTCGCGGGAGAGCACCGCGACTTGGCCAGGGCTTAGACGCGCTTCATCGCCGAGCGCCACGGCGCCCTTCCGCAGAAGAACCGAAACCGTATGTCCGTCTGGGACGTCGAAGACTGCGCGCTTGCCGGCGCCGAGCCGCGCGTCGAGCAGGCTGAGTTCGGTGAAAGTTTGCGCCGGCCCCTTCACGCCCCCGCAGGCGCCGGCAATGACGCGGAAGACCCCAGCCCCGTCGGGCAGCTCTACGGTCGGAATTTCGGCCTTCGAGAGGGTTTGATAGCGCGGTTTCGCCGATTTATCCTTCGCCGGCAGATTGACCCAAAGCTGCGCCATCTCCATCTCGCCGCCGCTTTTGGCGAAAGCTTGCGAGTGGAACTCCTCGTGGAGAATCCCTGAGCCCGCCGTCATCCATTGCACGTCGCCCGCGTCAATCACCCCGCCCGCGCCTGTTGAGTCGCGGTGGGCGACCTCGCCCGCAAAGACGATCGTGACGGTCTCGAAGCCGCGATGCGGATGCTCGCCGACGCCGCGCTGTTGCGCCGTCGGCGCGAAATGCCTCGGAGCGGCGTAGTCGAGCAACAGAAAGGGGCTGGCGCTCTGTCCCTGCTCTTGCGGGGAAAGCAGAGTCTCAACGAAGAATCCATCGCCCACCCAATGGGGCGCAGTTGGGCCGAAAATCGCAAGCGTTTGTCGCATGAGCCTGCCCCTTTCCGCATAATCCGCAAAATCTGACGGACTTTTGCAATCGGAGATGGGGCGCGCGGGCCGAAAGCGCAATGCGCCTTGCTACCCCTTCTTCCAGGGCTTCACGTCGAGCAGCGTCCACTCGGCGGCTTTGTCGCGGCAGGCGGTGCCCTGCAGGCGCTCCTCATTGTGGCTCGTCACGATCTCGGCGAGGAAGGAGCGGCAGATCCGGCCGTCGCTCGGATAGGCCTGGCCGACCGGCGTGAACACGCCCTTGGCGCCGGTCTGTGGATTGTCCCAGTCCACCCGGTCTCCTGAGCCCTGCGGGTCGAGCGCGGTGGCGAGCGCGGCCTTGGCGCGTCGCGAGTCTTCCGCCTCCAGACCGCGAGCGATCTCCGGCGCGGGCTTGCGGATCGAGCCCGTCGCCTCCGCGGCCGCGCGTAAATCGTCACCGTGCGGAGACGAAGGCATGGCGATCGAGCAGGCCGCGAGCTGCGCGCTCGCCAAGGCGAGCCCCAGCAGCGAAATCGCGCGTGGCGTTTGAGGATTGGCCACGGAGGCGCTATGTCTCGCTGCAAACCGACGCAAATGCCCCACCTTCTATAAACGTCGACCGCAGCCGCGGCGCAGTCCTAAACGGAATCATCGCTTGAATCTCTTAACGCCGAGTGACCTCGACGCCGCCGCGGAGCCATTCTCCCTGTTTCGGGACTGGTTTGCCGAGGCCGCACGCACGGAGCTCAACGATCCCGAAGCGATGGCGCTCGCGACCGTCGACGCGGAGGGTCTGCCCGACGCGCGCATGGTGCTACTCAAGGAATGGAGCGAAGACGGCTTCGTCTTCTACACCAACGCCGAGAGCGCCAAAGGGATGCAGCTTGCGTCGAACATGCGCGCCGCCACGCTCTTTCACTGGAAGTCGCTGCGGCGTCAGGTGCGCCTGCGCGGACCGGTCGAATCGATGAGCGACGCGGCGGCGGACGCCTACTTCGCGAGCCGCCCGCGCGACAGCCGTATCGGCGCCTGGGCGAGCCAGCAATCTCGCCCTCTCGAAAGCCGCTTCGCGCTTGAAAAATCCGTCGCGATTCACGCGGCGAAATATGCGATCGGCGAGATCCCTCGCCCGCCCTATTGGCAAGGCTATGTGATCAGGCCGCTTGCAATGGAATTCTGGATCGATCGGCCATTCCGGCTGCATGATCGCCTGCGATTCTCCCGCGAGGGACTGACCGAGCCCTGGAAAAAGGAGCGCCTTTACCCATGATCCGGGCCTTCTCGCGTTCCGGCGCGCTCGCGGTGGCTTTGACGCTGCTCGCGACTCCGGCGCTTTCGCAGGATTTCTTCTCCGATCTCTTCGGCGGCTTCGGCGGCGGCCGCGCATCGCGCTCCTGGGGCTCGGAGCGGGGCGATTGGGGAAGAGCCGAGCGCCGCCCGCGCGTGCGCCGAATCGAGAAGCCGAAGCTCGTGGCGCCGAAACCCGCGACGGCGCCCGCCGCCGGGGAGCAAGCGAAAACGGGCCCGGACACGCCGCCCGCGCCTTATGACGCACAGACGCAGCGTCTCGCCGAAATCCTCGGCGGCCTCTCCTATTTGCGGGACTTGTGCGGCGACGGCGACGGCGCCGACTGGCGCGCGAAACTCGCGACGCTGCGCGATGCGGACACGCCGTCGGGCTCGCGACGCGCAAAGCTGACTGCCGCTTTCAATCGCGGCTTCTCAGGATATGAGCTCACCTATCATAGCTGCACGCCCAACGCGAAGCTCGTGATCGCGCGCTATCTCCAGGAGGCCCAGCAGGTCGCGAGCAGCGTGGCGACGCGCTATGCGACGCCTTGACGAACAATGACCCTTCGACGTTAACCCTTGGGAAAGACGCGAGTCGCGCACGCGAAGGCGCTTAGCTATTTTTGGGCGCATGACGCATTCTCGCCCACCGGCTGCCCTGGACGACGCCATCGCCGAGCAACAGCTCGTCGCGCTTGCCTATGTCACCGAAGCCTACGCCGAAGCCATTCTTGCGGGGATCGAGAGCGCGGCCTTCGCCCATGCCGCTTTGCGGGCAGCGCTTCGCGAGCTCGTCGCGACCCACGGCGAAGAACGCGTCGCGAGCTTCGTCGAACGACTGCCTGCGCGGGTGCGCGACGGGGAGTTCTCCTGCGGCGCACGGCATTGACGAGATCGCCGGCTTCTCCATCGGAGACTGCAAGACGGCGCTTTGGCTTTCCATGATTTCGCACCTGTTGAAGCTCGCACTCTAGGACCACCGCCAGCTTCCTGCGTATTTGTACGAGATCATCAAACGGGCAGCTTAGCTCGCCGCTCCGCATCTCCGTAATAGATACTTCCGCCGTGGCCTTTGGGCGCGAGCCTTCGTGGAAACTCGCCCAGATAGGGCTCGATGAAACAGGAGGCAGAGATCATGCTGCGCAAGCTTGCCGTCGTTCTATTGGTCGGCGCCACCCTCGCGGGGTCGGTGTCCGGGGCCTCCGCTTATTGGGGAGGACGAGGCTGGGGTTGGGGTGGCTGGGGCCACCGCTCCGGTTGGGGTTGGGGCGGCCCGTGGGGCGGACTGGGCCTGGGACTGGGTCTCGGCTACGGCCTGGGTTACGCCTCGGCCTACCCGTACTACGGGGGTTATAGCTACGGCAATCCGACGTACGCCACGGCCTACCGCTATGGCGGCTGCTGGTAAGAAAAGCTTCGGTCTGGGCGCCGCTTGGGGGCGGCGCCCTATTCATTCATCTCAAGAGTTTCCGCCGCTGAGCACGGTCACGGCGCGCCGATTTTGCGACCAACAAGAAATGTCGTCGCAGACCGCGACGGGGCGCTCCTTGCCGAAGCTTGTTGTGCGAATGCGCGAAGCCGCGACGCCGTGCGAAGCGAGATAGTTCTTCACAGCCTCCGCGCGCTGCGCCCCGAGCGCGAAGTTGTACTCGCGCGTGCCGCGCTCGTCGGCGTGGCCCTCTACGGCGAAGGCGTAACGCCCATATCGGTTCAGCCACGCGGCCTGGCGGTCGAGCGTCGATTGGGCGGCCGCGGTCAGCTCAGTCGAATCGGTTTCGAAGAACACGCGATCCCCGACGTTCGCAGCAAAGTCCTGGGGACTGCCGGGCGCGCCCGCGCCTCGTCCGGCGCCGGCCCCCGCGCCGAAAGCCCCCGGGTCCTCCTCCGCCGCGTTCTTGGCGCAAGCGCCAAGCGACAGCGCCGCGCCTAAGGCGACGAGCAGTCCAGCGGCGCGCAGCATTTGGACGATTTGCATCAAGCGAACTCCTCGCGGGTCGAGCCAGCCCCTTTAGTCCTTCCTAGTCGGACAGGGTTAAGCGAAGGTTCCATCAACCTTGACGGGGTGCGGAGAGAAGCCTCGCCCTCGCATTCGAGGGGGAAATGGCTAACGACCCGTTAAGAGCCAACTCCATCGACGTGGCCGAAAGAGGGCGGCCCAAGAAAATTTGTTCAGACAGCGGGAACGAGATCTTGCATTTCACGCAGTTTGAGGCATTATTGCTTAGCCCAAGCTAGCCTCTCAAAGGCGTGAAGGCGCCGAAGAACCCGAGGCTGTTTAGGGGGCCGCTTACTTCGAGCGGCGAACATTGATTGCGAGGAGTTGTCCCATGCGTCGCTACCATGGCATTTCGTCTAGCGTTTTACTGATTGTTCTCTTGACCGGCGCCGCGCCCGCCCAAGCGCTCACCATTGTCGACACATTCAGCGGCTCCGTGACCAGCGCCGCCAATGCGGCGCAGATCGAAGCGACAATCCAGTCGGCCTCGAACGCGATCGCATCGCTCTATTCCAATGCCTTCACGGCGACGATCAACTTTCAGCTCACGAGCACGGGTCTGGGCGGGAGCAGCCAAAATCTCTATGCGGTGAGTTACGCCTCTTACACTCAGGCGCTCAAGAACGATTCTTCCTCTCATTCCGGCAATACGACTTTGGCGACAGCCGTGACCAACTTGTCGAAGGGCAATGACGCGGGGGGCAAAACGCCCATCGCCCTGACGTCTTCGCTCGTTGACGCGCTTGGTCTCGGCAATGTGAGCGCCGGCGGCACGGTCTATCTCAACAGCTCCCTGATGTATTTCGGAACGGGGCAAACGCCGTCCGGCCTTTACAGCGGCACGGCCGTCATTCAGCATGAAATCGACGAGATTCTGGGCGGCGGCGGCGCGGGGTCGACGCTCGGCACGAGCCTTCAAGGCTATTATTACGGCTCGCTCGACCTCTACCGCTATTCCGCTTCCGGAACGGCGAGCTACACGACGAACAGCTCGAGCTCGGCCTATTACTCGATCAACGGCGGCGCGACCTCTCTCGTTGCTTTCAACCAAACGGGCCGGGGCGATTACGGCGATTTCTACAACACATGCCTCATTCAGAATTACGCGGGCTGTCCCGGCCATACGCCAGAGGCTTTCGCCGGCAGCATCGAAAGCACGATGCTCCAGTCGATCGGCTACGACCTCGTGGGTGGGACCGCGTTCATCAGCGCGGCGCCCGCTCCCAGCTCCGGCGAGGGCTTGGCGAGCTTATTCTTCCTGACTGTCGTAGGAGCCGCGGCGAAAATCGAAAGCCGACGTTCTCGCGCCGCCCGTCTCTAGAGCGCGAAAAGCAGAAACCGGTTCACGTTTTCTGTGTTCAGGCGGTTCCGCCTGAACACAGCGTGATCTTGAGCGAACTGCGCAAAAGTTGGCAGCCTTTCGCGATCCGAACTCGCTTCAACCCTGTGATTCATACTGATCCCTTATCGCACGAGCGGTTCCGCTCGCGCGATAAGGGATCGCACTCGCTCGAGCAGATCCCCGCGAGAAAGCCAGTCGCTTGGCTTGACATATACTCTTAACGAGTATAACCATTGGCCACCTTCGCTCTTCCGTGCGAGGCGCGCGTCTCACCCTTAAGCCGTAACAGGGCGAGTTCCGTGTATTGAGCACGCCCGACTTATGCTCAAAGTGAGCCTAAACGGCGCGCTCAACTTCCTCTGGCGGCGAGAATTGTCGAGGACGCGTCATGGGTTACAACCTCACAACGACCAGGGCCGGGCTCACCCCCGCGCCGCCCGCCGCCTTGGGGGCGCCGCTTTTCCCCATTCTTCCCCGCCCCAATCTCGATTGGACGCCCGAGGTCGAGGCCGCGACCGCACATCTCTATGCGCGCGTCGCGAAGGTCATGCCGCCCATCGAGTGGCCGTTCCACGCGCCCTACGTCAAGGCGATCAACGAGCTCAAGAAAGCGCGCGGCGCCGTCATCCTCGCCCATAATTATCAGACGCCCGAGATCTATCACTGCGTCGCGGACTATGTCGGCGACAGTCTCCAACTCGCCAAGCTCGCGGCGGCTTCCGACGCCGCGGTGATTGTGCAGGGCGGCGTGCATTTCATGGCGGAGACCTCGAAAATCCTCAATCCGGCGAAGACGGTGCTCATCCCGGATTCCGAGGCCGGCTGCTCGCTCGCGGCCTCGATCGACGGCGCCGACGTGCGCGCGCTGCGCAAGCAGTATCCTGGCGTTCCGATCGTCGCCTATGTGAACACCTCGGCCGAGGTGAAGGCCGAGGTCGACATCTGCTGCACCTCGTCCAACGCGGTCAAAATCGTCGAGAGCCTCGGGGTCGACAAGGTTATCATGGTCCCGGACCGCTATCTCGCGCAGAATGTGGCGGCGCAGACAAGCGTGAAGATCATCGCTTGGCATGGCGCCTGCGAAGTGCACGAGCGCTTCACCGCGGAAGAGATCGAGAGCTATCGCGCCGACCATCCGGGCGTGAAGATATTGGCGCATCCGGAATGCCCGCGCGAGGTGATCGAGGTCTCGGATTTCGCCGGCTCGACTGCCGCGATGATCGATTACGTCCGTAACAGGAAGCCGACGCGGGCTTTGCTGGTGACGGAATGCTCGATGGCGGACAATGTCGCGGCGGAGACGACGGGGGTCGAATTCATCCGCCCCTGCAACTTCTGCCCGCATATGAAGCGCATCACGCTGCCGAAAATTCTCGACAGTCTCATTTACATGCGAGAGGAAGTGACGATCGATCCGGCGCTGGCCGACCGCGCCCGCGCGAGTGTGCAGCGCATGATCGACGTCGGTTGAGCGAGGCCCGCGCTTCGAACGCTCTCGCCCGCTCCTTGATGGGAGAGTCGCATGTCCGTTTCGACCAGCCGCCTCGCAGCGACGTTCGCCGCGATTGACGCAGCGAACGCCGAGGATCCGCGCAGACTCGAGACGAATAACGGCGAGATCGGCTTCGAAGAGCTCTACGCCCGGCGCATGAGCGAGGCGCTCTCGCGCGTCTATCCCGAGGCTTCCGAGCTTTTGCAGATCGCCGCGCGCGCCCAACATCTCCGCCGCTGGGAGATTCCTCGCGCCGATTTCCCAGACGGGCGACACGGCTACAATGATTGGCGCAAGACCTGCCGGGCGCATCACGCGGAACGCGCCGGCGCGATCATGCGCGCCGCGGGCTGGAGCGAAGAGGACGCCGAGCGGGTCGGCGCGTTGATCCGCAAGGAGCGGCTCAAGAAGGACCCCGAATCCCAGGCGCTGGAGAACATTGCGGCGCTCGTGTTCCTCGAGCATTACTTCGACGACTTCCTGGCGAAGTATCAAAGCTACGACGATGACAAACTCGTCGACATCCTCGGCAAGACCCTGTGCAAAATGTCTCCGCGAGGCCATGCGGCCGCCCTCACGCTGTCTCTCGCGCCGCGGGCGAAAGCGCTCGTCGCCAAGGCGGTCGAGCGGGAAGCCGCGGCGCTTGCGCGTCTCGCCGAGGTCGCGGTTGATTGAACGCGATGAAGCGTGACGAGTCCTCAATCATCGTCATCGGCGGCGGCCTCGCCGGGCTTTTCTGCGCCCTGAAGCTCGCGCCGACGCCCGTCACGGTGCTCGCGCCCCACGGCGTCGGTCCCGCCTCCAGCTCCTTCTGGGCGCAGGGCGGCATCGCCGCCGCGGTGGAGGAAACCGACACCCCCGAAGTCCATGCCGAGGACACGATCCGCGCCGGGGCGGGACTGGTCGACGAGAACATGGCGCTCGGCATGGCGCGTGAGGCGCGGGCGCGCGTCGAAGACCTGCTCGCCTTCGGCGTTCCTTTCGATCGCGGCGAGATGGGCCTGCTCGCGCCCTCGCGCGAGGCCGCGCACACGCATCGGCGCGTCGTGCGCGTTCAGGGCGACGGCGCGGGGCGAGCCATCATGGAAACCCTCGCTGCGGCCGCGGCGCGCACGGAGTCGATCCGCATCGTCGAAGGGCGCGTCGCCCGACGCATCGTCACGCAGGGCGGCCGCGCGATCGGCGTCATGACCCGCGACGAAAAAGGCGAAGCCTCATTCCTGCCTGCCGCGGCGCTGGTGCTCGCGACGGGCGGGATCGGCCGCCTCTATCGCGTTACGACCAATCCGCCGGAGAGCTGCGGCGAAGGCGTAGCGATGGCGGCGGAGGCTGGCGCACGCATCGCCGACGTAGAATTCGTGCAGTTCCATCCGACCGCCATCGACGTCGGCGAGGATCCAGCGCCGCTCGCGACCGAAGCGCTGCGCGGAGAAGGCGCGATCATCGTCGATCGCGACGGCCGCCGCTTTCTGCTCGACATCGATCCCTTGGGCGAGCTTGCGCCGCGCGACATCGTGGCGCGCGGAATATTCGCTTCGATCGCGCGCGGCGACGGCGCGTTTCTCGATACGCGCGAAGCCGTCGGCTCGGCCTTCCCCGAGCGCTTCCCCAATGTGTTCTCACGCTGCATGGCCGCCGGCCTCGACCCAAGAGCGGCGCCGATCCCGATCGCGCCGGCCGCCCATTATCACATGGGCGGCGTATGGACGGACGCGCGCGGCCGCACCACCCTGCCCGGCCTTTGGGCCGCGGGCGAGGTCGCTTCGACCGGCGTCCACGGCGCCAATCGCCTCGCCTCCAACTCGCTGCTCGAGGCGGTTGTTTTCGGCGCTCGCATCGCCGAGGACATCGCGCTTTCCAGCCCGCCTGCGCCCGAGGCCGTCGACGTTCGCTGTCCCCCGCGCGACGCCGCCAAGCCGCAAGCCGAGCTGATAGAGGAATTGCGGACGACGATGTCGAGGGACGTCGGCGTCATTCGCGACGAGTCGGGACTCGCACGCGCCATCCGCACGATCCTCCGGCTGAAGAAAGAGGCCGCCGATGAAGGGACGGCTGCAATGCTGACCACCTCGCTTTGCATCGCCTGCGCGGCCTATAGTCGACGCGAGAGCCGTGGCGCTCATTTTCGCGCGGATTTTCCAAAGTCCGAGCCCGCGCAGGCGAAGCGCTCGCTCTTCGATCTTGATTCGATCCTGCGTCGCGCAGCCATTTTTCAAGAGGATACATGACGTTGAAGCCCTTTTTTCCTCCCGGTCTCATCGAGGATCTGACGCGCGCAGCGCTCGCCGAGGATCTCGGCCGCGCCGGCGATCTGACGAGCCAGGCAGTCGTGCCAGCCGAGGCTCGCGCCCGCGCGGTCATCGCCGCGCGCGAGCCGGGCGTCGTCGCGGGCCTTGCTTTGGCGCGCGAGGCGTTCCGGCAGATCGATCCGGAGATCGGCTTCGAGTCGGCGCTTGCAGATGGCGGCGGCGTCGCGCCTGGCGGCGCAATCGCCTTCATCGAGGGCCCTGCACGGGGCGTGCTCGCGGCCGAGCGCGTGGCCCTCAACTTCCTCGGACGCCTCTGCGGCGTCGCGAGCCTCACGGCCCGATACGCCGGCCGCATCGCCCACACCAAGGCCAAGGTCTGCGACACGCGCAAGACCACGCCGCTTCTGCGCGCGCTCGAGAAATACGCGGTGCGCTGCGGCGGGGGAGCCAATCACCGATTCGGCCTCGATGACGCGATCCTCATCAAGGACAATCACATCGCTGTCGCCGGCGGCGTCGGCCCCGCCCTGAGGGCGGCGAAAGCCTACGCCGGCCACCTGACGAAGATCGAGATCGAGGTGGAGTCTCTCGAGCAGCTCGAGCAGGCGCTGGAGATCGGCGTCGACGCCATCCTGCTCGACAACATGCCGATCGCGACGATGCGCCAGGCCGTGGAGATGATCGACAAGCGCGCCGTCGTCGAAGCCTCGGGCGGGGTGACGCTCGAGACAATCGCACCCATCGCCGAGACAGGCGTCGATCTGATTTCGGTCGGCGCCCTCACCCATTCGGCGCGCGCGCTCGACATCGGGCTCGACATGGCGGTGTAAGAAGCGGGACGACTGCATTGAGCGAAACTGAAACACAAAGAGCGAGGAAGGCGAAACGCCCATCCCCGCTCTCTGGCGCCTCGTCCTTGACCGACCGGAACTCTTAGGGCCCGAGCGCATTTTTTTGGCGCTTCTAGGGCCTCATCGCTGCATCGTTTGCCGACACAGCGAAGGAGCTTCCAGCCGGCGTCCTCCCCGACTCGGACCTTAAGCCCGGTCTCCCCGCGCGCCCTTCGGCGCTTGGGCTCCCCGACCTAACTGGCGGGACCTTCATTATGACAAAAGCTGATCTTTGTCATTCGGGTTTGTACGGATGAGGCGCGCGAACATGTTGGACAGTCGCAACGTTTACAGCACGATCGAGCCGCTCGCCGCAGCAGTGGAAGTCAGCGAGACGGCCGGAAGACAGGTCCCGCATGCGGAACAGGCTCTCCTCAGCCCATGCCGCCGTCGTATATCCCTGCCCCTCAGAGGACCCGCCAAGCCGCAGCAGGTTCACGCCTGTTCGACGGCCCGCACCTGCGGCACGTAATGGCGCAGGAGGTTCTCGACGCCGCTTTTCAGCGTCGCGGCGGAGGAGGGACAGCCCGAGCAGGCGCCTTTCATCGACAGATAGACGACGCCGTCGCGCAGCCCGCGAAAGGTGATGTCGCCGCCGTCGCGCGCGACGGCGGGGCGCACGCGGGTCTCAATGAGATTCTTGATCGTCTCGACCACGGGCGCGTCGGCGGGATCGAAAAATTCGCTCGTCCCCTCGGCGCTCTCGTCGCCTTCTCGAAAAAGAGGCTCTCCGCTCGAAAAATGCATCATGATGAGCCCAAGCGCGGCGGGCTTTAAATGCGCCCAGTCCACGTCGCCCTTCGTCACCGAGACGAAATCCGAACCGAGCATCACGGCCTCGACTCCCGCGAGCTCGAAAAGCGCCTCGACGAGCGGCGCGCAGGCGGCGCTCTCCCTCGTTCGAAACTCTCGCGCTCCCGCCGGAAGCACGACGCAGCCGGGCAAAAACTTCAGGGTCGAAGGATTGGGCGTGGTCTCGGTCTGGATGAACATCGTCGGGCTCGCCTCTTTTCGCCGTTTGGTCTGATCGAGATAATGACGCAATGTCGGCGCCGCGAGTCCTTTAATCGTTTGCCTTCCAGATAAAAATCCGCAAAGCTGACGCCATGACCGAAGATGACGCCCTTCGAGCCGCCAACACCGCCTATTATCGGGCGTTCGCTCATCGCGACGCCGACGCGATGGCGCGCCTCTGGGCGCAACAGGGGGTGTCCTGCATCCATCCAGGCTGGCCGCCGATTTTTGGACGCGAGGCGGTTCTCGCCTCCTACCGCGAGATTTTCCGTAATCCCCTCCAGGAAGCGATCGAGGCGCATGCCGAGACGCTCATTCGAGACGCAGACGACGGGCGGATCGTCTGCTTTGAGAAGGTTGGAGAGGGGCTGCTCGTTGCAACCAATTGGTTCCGGCGAGTCGATTCGGTATGGCGGCTTGCGCATCATCAGGCGAGCCCGCTCGCCAGCGGCCCCGCCGAAGCCGACGCGGCCTCGACGCGGCACTAGATCATGCTGCGTTTGAGCAGAATCGCTCAAAAGAGGCTGACGTGAACGACTTCAAAGATTTAGAGCGCGATTTCAGGAATATCAGCCACGGAATCGACCAGGCGGCTATGAATTTCACCTATAGCGCCAGCGCAGTGAACGCAAATATCAACATGTAATTGATAAACCCTTCTTCCACGATCCCGTCTGCGCCGGAACACAGTTCTTGATGATGCTCAAACGCCTCTTCCAGACAATGAAAAACAACGAATAGCTTAAGCTATTCTGGAATAAATAAGCTCGGCCGTGCTTGACCCAGATTTTCCGCGATACACTTAATTTACGGATGCGGCGCGCGACGACGAAAAGCCATCGTCGCCGCAAAATTGCTGGAGGGTGAAATGAGTGTGTTTTCAAGGAAAACCGCGATCGCCTTAACTTGCGCGACCGTGTTGGGCGGGTTCGCCGCCACGCCGAGCGTCGCTGGCGTTATCACGCCGGCAGACAAGGAGACGGTCGCGGCCGAATCGCCGCTTGATTTCGTAGGCTGGCGCCGGATCTGCCATTATCACTGCCACTGGGCATGGCGCCCGAGCCACCGATGCGTCGTCGCCGCGGATTATCCGCGTTACGGATGGTGCCACCGCCGCCATTACTGCGATTATACCCCTGTATATGTCGTAACGTACCCGGCTTGGGACTGGGGCTGGGGTGGCGGCTGGGGCTGGGGCGGCCTGTTCCCCTTCCTCTGATCGATAGCGCCAGCGCCCCCTCTCTGTCCCGCGGAGCGGGGGCGAGCGGCAGACTGCGCGTCTTGTCACGGAAGCGCATGCGCTCGCCGACCTTGAAGCTTTGCAAAGCACAAATGGAACTGCATGAATTTGAACAGGATTACACACTAAAGCTTTGCTTGTTGTTGCTATGCAATATACATGATTAGCTACGTATAAGCTTCCATAATTCAGGAATTTACATAATTTTTACTTGATTGAGCCCCGACGCGAGCTAGCTAGAACAACGATGTGGCACGCGGCGAGAGGTCAACGTCGCCGCGACATCGCTGGAGGATGAAAATGCACGTCTTGTTGAAAAGCACTGCGATCGCGCTCGCTTGCGCCGCCGGGTTGAGCGTCGCCCCGAGCCTTGCAGGCGTCATCTCGCCGACCAATAGCGCAGCCGTCACCGCCGCGTCGCCGATCGACTCCGTCTATTATGGCGGGTGCCCCTGGCGTCGCCATCACTATCACTACTATCGCGGCTGCCATGCGGCTTGGAGCTATCCCACCTACACCTACGCCTACCCCTATGGGATGACGGCGGGCTGGGGCCCCGGTTGGGGCGGCGGCTGGGGCGCTGGCTGGGGCGGCGGCGGCCTATTCGGCGGCTTGTTCGGCATTCTGTGATCGGCCAGCGCTGGCGCTCCCTCCCGCTTCAGGGAGCAGACGCGCATCAAACAAGGCGTTTCGCCACGGCGACGTGCTGGGGCGGAACGCATTTCTTTTGGCGCAGGCTCGAGGCCGCGTCGATTTTTGGAGAGGTGGTCACGTTCAAGTTTTTCGGCCCCGGCCCCTTGCCTGAAGCCTAGCGGCAAATACGTAAATTGCAGGATGCGGTCGCTGCGATGGAGGCCGATGTCGCCGCGAAAGAGCTGGAGGGTGAAAAATGAGCTTGTTTTCAAAGAAAACTGTGATCGCGCTGTCCTGCGCGACGGCGCTGGGCGCGCTGACCGTCGCTCCGAGCCTCGCCGGCGTCATCGCGCCGACGACGAAGACCGCCGTCTCCACCGAGTCGCCGGTTGAGTCAGTCTATCATCGCTACGGTTGGTGCCGCCACCACCATCACCACTGGCATGCTTACGCCCCCGTTCTGGTCTACCCCGCGTACTATCCCTATGCGGGCTGGGGCTGGGGTTGGGGCGCCCCGTTCCCCTTGGGCGGCCTTTTCCCCTTCCTCTGATCCCTGCTCGGCGCCGTCGCTTTTTCCACGGAGGAAGCCGGCGGCGGCCTGCCCCCCGCCAACAGGCGAACGGTGCGCGGTCCTAGCTCTCCGTTTGCCCGCGCTTCGCGCCTGTGGCAAAAGATTTTTATGCACCGAGCGCGAGGAGAAACATGGCGACGGACGTGACTTTGCCGGCCGCTGCGGCGGCGGGCCTGCTATCCTTCCTTTCGCCCTGCGTCCTGCCGCTCGTGCCCCCCTATCTCACGTTCCTCGCCGGCGTGACGGTGGAGGATCTCTCGGCGGAAGGCCGCGCCGGCGCGCGCCGCGACGTATTCTTATCGGCCCTGTTCTTTATCCTGGGCTTTGGCACCATCTTCACGGCGCTCGGCGCCACGGCGAGCTTCTTTGGGCAGGCGCTGCGCGAAAATCTGCAGATCCTCTCCTATGTCGCGGGCGCGATCATCATTGCGATGGGCCTGCACTTTCTCGGCGTGTTCAAGATCGGCCTGCTCTATCGCGAAAAACGCGCGCAGGTGGAGAAGCCCTTCGGTCTCTTCGGCGCCTATGTGATGGGCCTCGCCTTCGCCTTCGGCTGGACCCCCTGCATCGGCCCGATCCTGGCCGCGATTCTGGCGATCGCGGGCGCGCAGGAGACGGTCAGCCTCGGAGCGCTGCTCCTTGCGGTCTATTCGATGGGCCTCGGCGTCCCCTTCCTGCTCGCCGCCTTGGCGCTCGAGCCCTTTCTGGGGTTCGTTACGCGCTTCAAACGCCATTTCCTCAAGGTTGAGCGCGTCGTCGGAGGACTGCTCGTCCTGACCGGAATCGCTTTTCTCACCGGCGGCATGCAGAATGTCTCCTTCTGGCTTCTGCAGACGTTTCCAGGGCTCTCGAATTTGGGGTGAGGCCAGCGGCTTCCAGCGGAGTCGCGCGTGATCGACGCGCGCCAACGGACTTCTGGACAAGCGCGCGCCGCCGTTTTGCTGAAAAAACGCAATATTAACAGCGGTTTGCACGGAGAGGGCCGCCTCGTGGGAGTTTCGCGTGCGATCTCGCTCCTGTTCCTTCGTTCTCGCGGTTGCTTTCTTCGCGGCCTCGCCGGCGCTGGCCGTGAATTCCGCAATGAAGTTCGATCAGCTCGTTTGCCGCGAGCTGGCGGACATCCAGAAAGCGATGGAGCTTATCAAAGGCGGGAAAGCCGAGGCCTGGAGAGCGTTCGGGCAGGAGAGAATCCAGGCCGGCGCCTGCAAGATGTATCGCCACAGGGGAACCGTCGTCATCGATGAGGAGCGCGAGGGCTTCGCCTGCGTGCGGCCACCGGGCGATCTCGAATGTGTCTGGGCGCCGAAAACGGCCATCAATGATTTCGCCGGATATATCGTGCCGGAGCCAATGCCGCCCCGACCGGTGGGAATGGGCCGAAGACGTTAGGGATTATAGGATACTCGCCGACCCGCCTCCGCTCGACCGCCGCGCAATAAAAAACGCCGGGCGTACATCCGGCCCGGCGTTTCGAACTCCGCATCGCGTAAGCGCGCTTCGTTCTGGAGTGCTTTCTAACCTACCGAAATGACTGATTTTTGACCGCGTCACGACGCGCAGTGTCATATCCCCTCGCCCGCGTCTTCATATTCGGCCTGGCCGTGAGCGAAAACGCGCGCGTTGGAGAGGGAGAGCGGCACGATCGCGCCCACCTCGGCGGCGTTCTCCAGCGCCTGGTCGATCTCGAGGCGCTGATCCGAGCCGTCGATCGAGATCGTCGCGCGCACGCCCGAAGGCGTGCGCCGCAGCGCCTCGACGCGCCCTTCGAGCGCGCTTGGCCCCGCGCCGGCGATCGCGATATCGGCCGGACGGAAGAAGACTCGCGCCTGCCCATCGCGCAGATTATGCGCGTCGACATGCAGCTCGCGTCCGCCGAGCGACACATGGCCTTGCTTGACCGTCACCGGCAGCGCCACCGCCTCCCCCACAAAGGAGAGCACAAAGGCCGACGCCGGACGATCGTAAAGCGCCGCGGGCGAACCCGCCTGCTCGATGCGGCCCTGATTGAGCACGACGACACGATCGGCAAGCTCCATCGCCTCGTCCTGGTCGTGGGTGACGAAGACCGTGGTCAAGCCCGTGCGCTTGTGGATCTCGCGGAGCCAGCGCCGCAAATCCTTGCGCACGCGCGCATCGAGCGCGCCGAAGGGCTCGTCGAGCAAGAGAACGCGCGGCTCGATCGCCAGCGCCCGCGCGAGCGCCACGCGCTGCCGCTGTCCGCCGGAAAGCTGCGCCGGATAGCGCTGACCAAGCCCCTCGAGCTGCACGAGCTCCAAGAGCTCGGCGACGCGGGCGGCGATCTCCCGCTTCGGCGGGCGCGAGGCGCGCGGTCGCGCCTTGAGGCCGAAGGCGACATTGTCGGCGACGCTCATGTGCTTGAAGAGCGCGTAGTTCTGGAACACGAAGCCGACGCGCCGCTCCTGCACGGAAAGGCTCGTCGCGTTGAGCGCGTCGAAGAACACGGCGCCGCGGTGGGGCGAGTTGAGGCCGGCGATGACGCGCAGCAGCGTCGTCTTCCCCGAGCCCGAGGGCCCCAGCAACGCAACGAGCTCGCCGCCTGCAATGTCGAGCGAGACGTCACGTAGCGCCGGATAGGAGCCGAAGTCGAGCTCGACCCCCTCGATGCGGATTCGAACGGCTTGATGAGACTCAGTGGCCGTGGCGGCGCTTGAGCGCGTCGCCGTGACGCCATTCGAGAAGGGTCTTAAGGCCGAGAGTGACGAGAGCGAGGCTCGCCAGGAGAGCGGCCAGCGCGAAAGCCGCGACGGAATGGTACTCATTGTAGAGAATCTCCACCTGGAGAGGCATGGTGTTGGTGAAGCCGCGAATGTGTCCCGAGACGACCGAGACGGCGCCGAACTCGCCCATGGCGCGCGCGTTGCAAAGCAGGACGCCATAGAGCAGCGCCCATTTCACATTGGGCAAGGTCACCGTGAAGAAGGTGCGCAGCCCTGAGGCGCCGAGCGTCAACGCCGCTTCCTCCTCGACCGTTCCCTGGTCCTGCATGAGCGGGATCAGCTCGCGCGCGACAAAAGGAAAGGTGACGAAAATCGTCGCCAGCACGATGCCCGGCACGGCGAAGACGATCTCCAAATTATGCGCCGTGAGCCAGGGGCCGAACAGGCCCTGCGCCCCGAACAGCAGCACATAGACAAGGCCTGCGACGACTGGCGAGACCGAGAACGGCAGGTCGATCAGCGTGATCAACAGCGCCTTGCCGGGAAAGGAGAACTTCGCGATGGACCACGCGGCGGCGAGGCCGAAGACGAGGTTCGCCGGCACGGCGATCGCGGCGACGAGCAGCGTGAGCCAGATCGCCGCGAGCGCGTCGGGCTCCGTCAGGCTCTCGATGAAGACGCCCAAGCCTTTGGAGAAGGCTTCGATGAAGACGATGACGAAAGGCGAGAGCAGGAAGAGCGAAAGAAACACGATCGCCGCCGCGGTCAGCGCGCGACGCGTCGCCGGGCGTTCGGTGCGCACGTCGCTCAAGGCGAAGAAGGTGGTCTCGCCGCGCACGGCCTTGCGGCGGGGCGGCTCGCGGCCGCCGGGCGCCGCGTCGCTCTGCGTCGGAATGGCCTGCGCTGTCTCAGACATGCCCCAGCCTCTTGCGGCCCCACGCCTGGATCAGATTGATCAGGAGCAGCGCCAGGAAGGAGAAAGCCAGCATGATCGTCGCGATCGCCGTCGCGCCCGCATAGTCATATTGCTCGAGCTTCACGACGATGAGCAGCGGCGCGATTTCGGACACATAAGCGATGTTTCCGGCGATGAAGATCACGGATCCATATTCGCCGACAGCGCGGGCGAAGGCGAGCGCGAAACCCGTCAACAGCGCCGGCAGGAGCGGCGGCAGGATCACGGTCCAGAAAACCCGCGTGCGCGAGGCCCCGAGCGTCGCCGCGGCTTCCTCGAGCTCCGGCTCGAAATCGACGATCACCGGTTGAACCGTCCGCACGATGAAAGGCAGGCCGACGAAGATCAGCGCGACGAGGATGCCGAGCCGCGTGAACGCGATCTTCAGGCCGAAGAGCTGCAGCAGCGGCGCGCCGAAAAAACCCTTCGGCCCATAGAGCGCGGCCAGCGAAATGCCGGCGACAGCGGTAGGCAGCGCGAAGGGAAGATCAATCGCGGCGTCGAGCAGGCTGCGTCCGGGAAATCTGTAGCGCGTCAGCACCCAGGCCGCGAGAAACCCAAAGACGACATCGATCGCTGCTGCGGAGAGCGAGATCGAGAAGCTTGTCCATAGACCCGCCGCGACGCGAGGCTCCGTGGCTATGCTGTAGAGGCCGCCGAAGCCTAGCCCCGAGGCGCGCCACACCAGGGCCGAGAGCGGCAGCAGCACGATCAGCCCGAGATAAAGCAGCGTGAAACCGAAAGCGGGCGCAAATCCCGGCAATACGCTCGGCTGTTTGAAACGCCAGGTTCTTGGCCTCATGGCGGCGACGCTCACGGGAAGCGGGCTCCGATTTCGAGGATGCGCCCCGTCTGCCTTACGGGCGAGACGGGGCGGGAAAAGGCCGCGTTAGGCCAAAGCGATATATCAGAGTAGCGCATCAGCGCTGCGGGGCGATCTGCTTTTGGATGTCGTCGAAGACGCCGCCGTCCGCGAAATGCGTCTTCTGCGCTTTGGCCCAGCCGCCGAAGGTCTTGTCCACCGTGAAGAACTCGATCTTGGGCAGGCGCGCCAGATCCTCCTTCGCCGCAAACTCAGGATGAGCCGGACGATAGAAATTCTTGGCGATGATCGCCTGCGCCGGCTTCGTATAGAGGAAGTCGAGATAGGCGTGCGCCGCCTTTTCCGCCCCATGCGCCTTGGCGTTCGCCTCGACGACCGCGACCGGCGGCTCCGCGAGAATCGACCGCGGCGGCGAGACGATCTCGAACTGATCGGCGCCGAATTCCTGCAGCACGAGATAGGCCTCGTTCTCCCAGCCGATCAACACGTCGCCGAGGCCGCGCTGCGCGAAGCTGATCGTCGCGCCGCGCGCGCCGGTGTCGAGAACGGGAGCGTTTTTGTAGACCGCCTGCACGAAATCCTTCGTCTTCGCCTCGTCGCCGTTGAATTTCTTGAGGCCATAGCCCCAAAGCGCGAGATAATTCCAGCGCGCGCCGCCCGAGGTCTTGGGATTGGGAGTCACGACGCCGACGCCGGGCTTGGCGAGATCCTCGAAGTCTTTGATCCCCTTCGGGTTACCCTTGCGCACGACGAAGACGATCGTCGAGGCGTAAGGCGTCGAATTATTGGGCAGCAGCTTTTGCCAGTCGGCCGGGATCTTGCCGGTCTTGGCGGAGATCGCGTCGATATCGGCGGCGAGCGCCAGCGTCACGACATCGGCTTTCAGCCCGTCGATCACGCCGCGCGCCTGGGCGCCGGAACCGCCATGCGAGGCCTGCACCACGACACTCTCTCCGGTTTTGGCCTTCCACTCGGCGGCGAAGGCGGGATTGATCGCCTTGTAGAGCTCGCGCGTCGGATCATAGGAGACGTTGAGGAGCGTCTGATCCGCGACGGCCACGCTGGGGATCGCGACTGAGAGAAAGAGCGCGAGCGCACGCGCCAGCTTCGACGTCTTCGACTGGACCCAACCCATGATCGTCCTCTCATTCCATCTCGGCGGATAGCCACACCAAGTCTACAGTTTTAGTGGTTTAATGAAACACTCGAAAATTGCAAGAGGATTTCGCGCCCGGGCTCATCCGGCCGGCCCCGCGCGAAGGCTCGCTTCGGCGCGAGGAACAGACTTTTGCGATCAGAATTCGCTCCAACCTTCTGATTTAGCGCGATTCCTATCGCTCGACGGCTTCGGTTCGGGCGGGGAACGCGCTGGACAATCATTCCGGCGGGCGTAATCTCAAGCGGGGCGTCGCCCGCCGGCGATCCCGCATTGCAAGAAAGGATTTCAGCTCATGAAAGCCATCGCCTTCGCCAATAACGACATCGCGGTCGTCGCCTGGACCTTCGGCGGCAAGCTCGAGGGGTGTCTGGGCTTCGCGATCTACCGGATCGACGTGCTCGCCGGAACCGAGACCGCCCTGCCGGCGATGGCGACCTTCAAGGGACAATCGGCGGACGCAGGGCGCACCACCGCCGACGATCCGATCCAGAAGTTCTTCTGGAAGGACGTCACCGCCAAGCGCGGCGCCGCATACAAATACAAGATCGTCCCGCTTGGCGGAACGCCGGGAGCCTTGCAGCCAATGCCCTACGGCCCGCTGATCTCCAACCAGGTGCATCTCACGCCGCACTACGGGGCGCTGTCGGTCTATTTCAATCGCGGCATCCTCGCCACGCAATCGACAGCGCGCGCGCTCGACGCGACGCCTGGCGGCGGCGCGCCGGCCGACAAGCTCGAGAACCACATCTACGAGATCGGAGACGCGCTCCGCGAGGACCTCGCCGGCAAGATGATCGAGGCGCTGACCGCGCTGCCCAAGGAGGCGGCCGACACGGGCGCGAGCCTTTATTGCGCCTTCTATGAGCTCGACGATCCCGAGGTGATCAAGACGCTCAAGCCTCTCGCGGGCGCGCTCGAGCTCATTCTTTCCAACATGCCGGGCGAGGTCGACGGCGAGAAGACCAAGGACACTTATTCGGCGCAACGCGATGAGATGAAATCCGCGGACGCGCGCGTCACGGACCGCTTCACGGCCAGCAATCACATCGGCCACAACAAGTTCCAGGTTCTCGTCACGAAAGAGGGCCCGCAGGCCGCCTTGTTCGGTTCGACCAACGTCACCGCGCATGGGCTCTGCGCCCAAACCAACAATACGATCATCGCGCGCTCGCCCAAGGTCGCCGCCGCCTATAAGGGCTATTGGGACCGGCTGAAGGCCGACACGCTTCCTCCCGGCCCGAGCGTGACGGGGCCCCAAGCCGAGCCCTTGCGAAGCGCCAACGCCAAAGGCCCCGTCAGCGTCGATCTAGAAGATGGGAGCGGCGCGATCGACGTCTGGTTCTCGCCCAACACGCCGAAAGCGCGCGTCAGCAAACCCACGGCGGATGAGCCGCGCCCGCCGGATCTCGACGCGCTCTTCACGCTCATCAGTCAGGCGCAGCAGGCGATCCTGTTCCTCGTCTTCGAGCCTGGCCATCCGAGCATCGTCGACGCTATCGCCGAAGCGCTTCGGGCGCGCCCCTCGCTGTTCGTGCGCGGCGCGGTGACCGACGCTAGCGCCTCCGGCGAATTCTACACCGCCGTCAACGGCGGTCAGACTCCCGTGAAGAAGCCGGCCAAAGGCGAGCCGCCCCTGCCCGAGGATTTTCGCGTGATTCACACGCGGGGAGTCACCAAAGGCGACGCCTTCGGCCAATGGACGAACGAGCTCAATCAAGCCGGACACGCCGTGATCCACGATAAGATCGTCGTGATCGACCCGTTTTCGGATAATTGCGTGGTGGCGACGGGCAGCCACAACGACGGCTACAAGGCGTCATACAACAACGACGAAAATCTCAACATCATCAAGGGCCACCGCGCCGCAGCCGAGGCCTACGCGGCCCACTGCCTCGATGTCTACGATCATTACGCCTGGCGTTACTGGCTGCAAAAGGACGATGACAAGGCTTGGCATTTCCTCGCCGAGAACGACGCCTGGCAGGACGCCTATTTCTCGGCTGACGACACAGTGAAGTCGGCCGAATTGAATTTCTGGCTCTCTGCGAACACGATCGCCGACGCTTTGCCGACGCCCACCGTCGACGGCTCCACGCGCCGACGTCCCGGCTTGCAAAAGCAGACGGCTGGCCTCTCTCCCGCCGTCGGGCCGCATGCGGCCAAGCCGGCGTCGCGTCGCTCTTCGCGTAAGGAGAGTTGATCCGCCGCGCGACTCTCCACAGCCGATTTCAATCAAGGGGAATTGGCGGGCGCCAGCAGTTCCCCAGCGCTTTTCTCCAATTGCGAGCGTCGCTCGGGCGGCGCCGTCGCGGCTTCGCTCAACAACTCGGCCGCCTGTCTCTTGCGTTCCGACCAGTTTGCGCCGTGGCTCGCATTGTCAGCGGCGACCAGCCGATCGATCTCGGCCTGCGCCTTCTGATTCGCAGCTTTCAACCTGTCCGCCTCGTCCTTCCGGAAGCTCGCGCGCGCCGCCTCGAACCGCGCGCGCGCCTCGGCTTTCCGATTTTGCGCCTCTTTGGCGGCCAGCCCGAACGCCTGCGCCCTGCGGGCCTGAAACTCGGCCTTCGTCATTTGCGCGCCCTTGAAATCTATGACGGCCGTTGGCGGAAGCGCGATAAATTGCTCCTTGCTCATCTTCTCCGCGGATAGGGGCGCCGAAGACCCCGTCTCGACGGCCCGCGCCGATCGCGCGCCGCTTCCCACGAGGACGAGAAGCGAGAGCAAGATGAAAGCAAGATAGCGCGTCATGACCTGTCCCCTCTCAATGCATTCGGCGCGATGCGCTCATTGATAAGGCACACCCGTGGGGCCGGATATGTAGATATCCGCATAATAGAAGATCAGGCCGCAGTTGTCGGCCTGCCAGTTTACGGAGACTTTCGGATTCGCATCGCCGACAGAGCTCTGAAACCAATAGGTAGGCTGATAGAAGGTCCCGATATAGTCCCCCGAGAACGACGACGCCGAAGCGAACCCCCAGCCGTTCTTTAGGCTCGGCCCCGAAAACTGATCATTGCCCGCCTCCCCCGAAAAGCCCCAGCCGGAGGCGTGATAACCTTGAAATCCCGTAGGCCCAGGCTCCAGGCCAAAGGTGGGGGAGAGCGCGCACTCCAAGGGCGTGCCGTAGCTCCCGTTCTTCTGGCAGGCGTCGCTGTTGCCAAGCGTAGCCGTCGACGAGCAGCCAATGTCGTCGAAGGGAAGTGCGACGAGATCGCGACTCGCCGTGAATTGCGCGGTGATCGAATTGCTTACCGCGCCGCAGCTCGCGACGACATAGATCGAAGCCCTCTGGTCGGGCTGACCGCTTATGCCTTGGGGAATCGTTCCCGCGGCGAAGGCGTCTCCCCACTGAATGTTTTCGAGATTGGTTCCGATCAACTGGCCTTGGAATCTGATGACGATCTGGCCCGGCAAGCTGCCAAAGTTCTCGCCCTGCAGAATGATCGAGCCGCCCGGCTTGATGACGGAGAAGGGAAACACCGAGGTGATCGTCGGTCCGATGACCTGAAGGCTTGCGTGGACCGCGCCAGCGCATTGTCCCTCGCCTTGGGCGGTCAGCGGATAGGATCCGGCGGATCTATAGGTGTGATAGACGAGCAGCGGGAATGTTCCCGGCAAATTCACAATGTTCGTTCCGTCACCGAGATTGAACTGCACACCGCTGCAGGTCCCGGCGCCTGCGATTTTTATCGTGTTCAACTTGCAGGCTATTCCGGGCGATGGGTTCGGCGTGATGGAAGTCACGCCAGCCGCCTGCGCGCCCTGCGGCGCGAGCAAGTAAAAAAGCGACAAAATCAGTCGTCGACGCTGCATGGCCGCCTCCATAAGGAGGGCGAGCGCCTGTAACTTGGCTGCTCGCTACACAGATCCGCTGCTGTTACGTTGCGCGGCAGCGCTTGATTTCCAGTCCGGACGGCGCTTGCTCTCCCTCTCGGCCATTGCCACGCCCCCTGCCCTGCCGCTAAATCCATCTCGCCCGCTTTCTGCGGGCGATTTTCGCGCCTCACGCCGGCTCGCAGCGGCGACTGAGCGCAAAGGAGAGACCATGATCCACGTCACCTTCCCGGACGGGGCCTCCCGTCCGTTCGAGCCGGGCGTCTCCGGGCTCGACATCGCCAAATCCATCTCGCCCTCGCTCGCCAAGCGCACGGTCGCCATGACCGTCGACGGGACGCTCAGCGACCTCTCGACGCCGCTGAAGCGAGACGCGAAGATAGAATTCGTCTCCCGCGACGATCCGCGTGCGCTGGAGCTCATTCGCCATGATTGCGCGCATGTGCTCGCCGAAGCGGTGCAGGAGCTTTATCCCGGCACGCAGGTGACGATCGGCCCCGTCATCGAGAACGGCTTCTACTACGACTTCTATCGCAACGAGCCTTTCACGCCCGAGGACCTGCCTGGCATCGAGAAGAAGATGCGCGAGATCATCGCGCGCGATCGCCCGATCGTGCGCGAGGTCTGGTCGCGCAACGAAGCGCTCGACTTTTTTGAAAAGAAGGGCGAGGCCTTCAAGGGCGAGCTCATTGAATCCATCCCCGGCAGCGAGGACCTCTCGATCTACAAGCAGGGCGATTGGCTCGACCTCTGCCGCGGCCCGCATCTGACCTCGACGGGCAAGATCGGGACGGCCTTCAAGCTGATGAAGGTCGCCGGAGCCTATTGGCGCGGGGACAGCAACCGCCCGATGCTCTCACGCATTTACGGCACGGCCTGGACCAAGCAGGAAGAGCTTGACGCCTATCTGCATCGTCTCGAGGAAGCCGAGCGACGCGACCATCGGCGCCTCGGGCGCGAGATGGGTCTCTTCCACTTCCAGGAGGAGGGGCCGGGCGCGGTCTTCTGGCACGCCAAGGGCTGGACGCTGTTCCAAACGCTCGTCTCCTACATGCGCCGCCGACAGAAGGCCGTGGGCTATCAGGAGGTCAACACGCCGCAGGTGCTGGACCGCGCGCTGTGGGAGACGTCTGGCCATTGGCAGACCTATCGCGAGAACATGTTCCTCACCAAAACCGAGGACGAGCGCATCTTCGCGCTAAAGCCCATGAACTGCCCGGGCCATGTCGCGCTCTTCAAGAACGGTCTGAAGTCCTATCGCGACCTCCCCGTGAAGATCGCCGAGTTCGGCGTCGTGCATCGCTATGAGCCCTCGGGCGCGCTGCACGGCGTCATGCGCGTGCGCGCCTTCACACAAGACGACGCGCATATTTTCTGCTCCGAGGAGCAGATCATGGCGCAGGCGCTGGAGATCAACGATCTGATCCTGTCGATCTATGGCGACTTCGGCTTCGACGACATCGTCGTGAAGCTCTCGACGCGGCCGGAGAAGCGCGTCGGCTCGGACGAGGCCTGGGACAAGGCGGAGGCCGCGCTCTCGAAGGTGCTGGACGAGCTGGCGAAGCGCGGGATGAAGACCTCGGTGCAGCCGGGCGAAGGGGCCTTCTATGGTCCAAAGCTCGAATATACGCTGCGCGACGCGATCGGCCGGGAATGGCAATGCGGCACGACGCAGGTCGACTTCAACCTGCCCGGACGCTTCGGAGCCTTCTACATCGGCGCGGATTCCGAGAAGAAGACTCCCGTCATGGTGCATCGCGCCATGTTCGGCTCGCTCGAACGCTTCACCGGCATATTGATCGAGCATTACGCCGGCCATCTGCCGCTGTGGCTCTCGCCCGTGCAGATCATGGTCTGCACGATCGTGCAGGACGCCGACGATTATGCGCTCGAAATCGCGGCGGAAGCGAGAAAGCGCGGGCTCAACGTCGAGGTCGATCTTCGAAACGAGAAGATCTCCTATAAGGTGCGCGAGCATTCGCTGACCAAGATCCCCGTGCTGCTCATCGCCGGCAAGAAGGAGGCGGCCGAGCGCAAGATCTCGATCCGACGGCTCGGCTCGCAAGAGCAAAAGGTCGAGACGCTTGAGGCGGCGCTCGCGGCTTTGGTCGAGGAGGCCACCCCGCCGGACTTGAAGACTCAAAGCTGACGCAGGCTGGACCGCGGGCTGAAGGCCCGCGGTCCAGGGCGCCAAAGCCGCCACAATCCGTTGATAGTCAACACCCTCGCCAAGACCGACAATGCGGAGATCGAGGTGCGACGCAGGCGACGAAGCGGCGGTCTCGCGGGCTTAACCGCGGCCTTTCTGGCTTTGCTGCTTCGCCCGCCGCCGGCGTCGGCCGGTCCGCCTTTCAGCACAGACGATCCTGACCCCGGCAAGCCCGGGGATTGGGAGCTCATCACCTTCGGCGCGAATAATCGCGCGTTGCATGTTTCTTCCGGCGCGACGCCGGGCGTCGAATTCAACTTCTCGCCTTTCACCGGAACCAGTATCGCGGTCGTTGCGCCGATGGTCTACCAGCCCCAGAAGGACGCGCCGAACGACTGGGGAACGGGGGACGTCGACATCAGCTGGAAGCAGGAGCTTTTCAAGCAAGATGAGAACGGCTCGCCGCTGACGATCAGCATCGTGCCGGCGATCGAGCCCCCTACTGGCGATTCCAAGCGCAACCTCGGCACAGGGTACGTCCACGCCTTTTTTCCCGTTTGGGCGCAAAGAGAGTTTGGCGATTGGACGCTTTACGGCGGCGGCGGCTACTGGATCAATCCCGGTCCGGGCAACAAGAATTACTGGTTCGCTGGCGCGGTGCTGCAACGCAAGATCACGGACGATCTCTCGGTCGGCGTCGAGCTCAATCACGAGTCAGCGGACGCTCCGGACGATCGCGACTCGAGCGCGTTCAACGTCGGCGCGACCTACAAGATCACCGAGCATCTGAAGATCTATGCCTCGGCGGGGCGCGGCATCCAGAACGCAGAGCAGACCAACAAATACTCCTGGTATCTCGGACTCTCCGCGACCGGAGGCGAGGAAAAGGCGTCGCCAAAGCCCAAAGAGAAGGTGGAAGTCTCACACCCATTCTCCGAATGGTCGGGCTTTTACGTCGGCGCCGGCGCCGGGCTTGCGCGCTGGCATGTCAGAGAAACCAACACGTTAAGCGATGAAACCGACGCGCTGAGCGATTTCCCGCCGATCAGCGCCACGCTTTACGGAACGCGCATCTTCGGCGGCCCCTTCTCCGGCGTGAACTGGCGCTTCGGCCAGATCGTCTTCGGCGTCGAGACGGAAGTCGCCGCCGACGGCGATCTGAGCGCGAGACAGCGGTTCGGCGCGACGCTCGCGCCGCGCGTCGATGCGCAGGCCTGGGGCCGCGGCCGCATTGGCTTGCCCGTGGATCGCTTCCTGTTCTTTGGCTCGGGCGGCGCGGTGGGCCAGAATTTCTTCGCATCGGCCTTTGGAACGAGTTTCGACGCGGCGCATGTCGGATGGACGGTGGGCGGCGGCGTCGATTATGCGCTCGACGCGCATTGGGCCGCGCGCATCGAGTTCCGCCACGCGGAGTTCGGCGGAATTCAGCTCGACTCCGGCCATGACGATCGCGCGAGCGCGCGCTGGCGCCCGCGGCAAAATTCGTTGCACTTCGGCGCACTGTATCGTTTCGACTTTCTGCCGCCGGGCCTCGACTGAAAGGCGAGACGCTCTCACATCGTCAGAACGGCGGCGCCGTCGAAGCGCCCCGCGCGCAGATCGTCGAGCGCTTCGTTGGCGCGCTCCAGCGGATAGCTTCGCGTCACCGTCTCGATTTTGGCGCGGCGGGCGACGTCGAGAAACTCATCGCCGTCGGCGCGCGTGAGATTCGCGACCGAGACGACACTGCGCTCGCCCCAGATCAAATCATAAGGGAAGCTCGGAATGTCGCTCATATGGATGCCGGCGCAGACGACGCGGCCTCCCTTGCGCAGAGCCTTCAAGGCCAAGGGCACGAGCGCGCCGACCGGCGCATAGAGGATCGCCGCGTCGAGCTTTTCCGGCGGCGCCTCGTCGGAGCCGCCCGCCCATTCCGCCCCGAGCGCGCGCGCGAAATTTTGTGACGTCGCGTCGCCGGGCTTGGTGAAAGCAAAGACGCGCCTCCCCTGCCAGCGGCAGACCTGCGCGACGATATGCGCCGCTGCGCCGAAGCCGTAGAGCCCGATCCGCGGCGCGCCGCCAGCGGCCTTAAGCGAACGCCAACCGATGAGTCCCGCGCAGAGCAGCGGGGCCAAAGCGACCGGGTCGGCGTCCTCGGGCAGCGGAAAGGCATAGGCCGCATCGACCACGACATGGGTCGCGAAGCCCCCGTCGCGCGTGTAGCCGGTGAAGAGCGGCGTGTCGCAGAGGTTCTCGTGGCCGCTCATGCAATAGGGACAATGGCCGCAGGTATGGCCCAGCCAAGGCGCGCCAAAGCGCCCGCCGAGGGGCGCGGCGACGCCTTGGCCTTGGGCGACGACGTGGCCGACGATCTCATGCCCGGGCACGATGGGAAGGCGCGGGTCAGGCAGATCGCCGTCGACGACGTGGAGATCCGTGCGGCAGACGCCGCAGGCTTCGACCTGAAGCAGCAGCTCGCCCGGCCCCGGACGGGGCTCCAGCCGCTCCTCCAGGACGAGCCGCTCGCCCGGCTGTTTCAACACCATCGCGCGCATGAGACTAAACCTAGCGCCGAAGAGCCCGGAGCGGGAGAAATTTCGACATCCTTAAGCTCGGGACGAAGAATGCGGCGCCGCGCTCGGGTTTCGCTTGACGGGAGCGCGCCCCGAGGGCAAGGTCTTTGCATGACGCTCCGCCTCCGTCTCCCGCTCTGCTGCGGCCGGATCATTATTCGCTAGCCCAAAAGCTGGCCGGCGCCGTCACGACTGCTTGACATCCAGAGCGACGCCCGGCCGAAAGGCCCGGAAATTCTCATGTCGCCGCAATTGAAGCTCTATAACACGCTGACACGCTCCAAGGAGGTCTTTCGCCCCTTGGACGAAAAGAACGTGCGCATGTATGTCTGCGGGCCGACGGTCTACGACTACGCCCATATCGGCAATGCGCGGCCGCTCATCGTCTTCGACCTGCTCTATCGTCTGCTGCGACATCTCTACGGGCCGGAGCATGTGCGCTACGTGCGCAACATCACCGACGTCGACGACAAGATCAACGCCCGCGCCGCCGATCGCGGCATCTCGATCCGCGCGCTGACGGAAGAGACGAACAAGATCTTCCAAGAAGACGTGAAGGCGCTGGGCTGCCTCGAGCCGACCGTGCAGCCGCGCGCGACAGAGCATATCGCTGAGATGATCGCGATCGTCGAAAAACTCATCGCCTCGGGCCACGCCTATGCGGCGGATGGACACGTGCTCTTCGACGTGCCGTCGATGTCGGATTATGGCCGCTTGTCACGCCGTTCGCTCGACGAGATGCTCGCCGGCGCGCGGGTCGAGGTCGCGCCCTATAAGCGCGGCGAGATGGACTTCGTTTTGTGGAAGCCCTCAAAAGAAAACGAGCCGGGCTGGGAAAGCCCCTGGGGCTATGGGCGGCCGGGCTGGCATCTCGAATGCTCGGCGATGAGCTGGAAGCATCTCGGCGAGAGTTTCGACATCCACGGCGGCGGCATCGATCTCGTCTTCCCGCATCACGAGAACGAGATCGCGCAGTCGCGCTGCGCGTTTCATTCCGACGTGATGGCGAATGTCTGGATGCACAACGGATTCCTGCAGGTCGAGGGCGAGAAAATGTCCAAGAGCCTGGGGAATTTCATCACGATCCATGAGCTGCTGCACACGGAGAAGTTTGGCGGCCGCAAATGGCCGGGCGAGGTGCTGCGCCTCGCCATGCTGCGCACGCACTACCGCCAGCCAATTGATTTTACCGTGAAGGCGTTGGAGGAGGCGGAGCTTAGCCTGCGAAAATGGACCGCGGAAGCGGGACTCGCTGACATGGCGAACGATGGCTTCGGAGTGGGATTCGGCGCGCCTGACGGGAGTGGTTACGGCGGTGGGCTCGCCGGAGTCGAAACAGTGTTGGAAGCGCTCTCTGACGACCTAAACACGCCGTTTGCCCTCACGGTCATCCACGCGATTGACGATGGACGAGAACTTGAATTCTCCCTGAAGTTGCTCGGCATAGATTTAAGATCGTACGCCGCTTGGGTCGAGCGAGAAGCGAATCTGTCGGTCGACATCTCGCTCGTCGGGTCTCTGATCTCAGCCCGCCTCGCTGCGCGCGCCGCAAAAAACTGGGCCGAGTCCGACCGCATCCGCGACGAGCTGGCGAGCATGGGCGTCGCGCTCAAGGACAATAAGGACGGCACGACGACCTGGGAGGTGAAGCGATGATCGCGTTGCAGTCCCCCACCCGGTTCGCGAGAACACCCCCCACCCGGCTCGCTTCGCTCGCCACCCTCCCCGCAAGGGCTAAGGAAATCGCTAATCTCCGGAACCCGTCATGGCCGGGCTTGTCCCGGCCATCCACGCCGGGCGGCTTCCGAATCATTGGCAATCAAACGGAAGCTTCATGCCTCCAGGGTCGCGCGCGGGACAGGTTCTTAGTGAAGTCGCAAGACGTTCGCGCGAATTCTCACAGCACGCCTCATCGTCTCGGCGTGGATGGCCGGGACAAGCCCGGCCATGACGGCTGCGGCGGCATCGCCCATGATGCGGGCCGCGACGCGCATTTCGCTGAGCTTGGTTTTCTAACCCTGCGCTTCTGGAACCCTGAGATAGACGAAAACCTCGACGGCGTCGTCGAAACCATTATGGCTCGCGCTCACGACACAAGAGGCGCGCAACCCAAAGGAGTCTCCCCATGGCTGACGATTGGAAGAAATCCCTGCCCTTTCCGGCGCACTGGCTGAGCTATCTGAGCTTCAAGCTGCTCGTGTTGGTCTTCGCATCCGCAATCGCCCTCCATCTCCTGGGCGTCTTTTAAAGATGGGAAGCTTCCACGCCGCGCCTACGCTGCGACCCTTCCTACTCGCCGACGCGCCGCGTCTCGCCGTGCTCTTTCGTGAGAGCATCGAGGCGCTCACCGAGGATTTTTACGATGAGGGTCAGCGCGCCGCCTGGGCCGCGCGCGCCGACGACGAGGCGGCCTTCACGGCCAAGCTCGCGAAAGCGCTCACCCTCGTCGCCCTCGTCGAAAAGGAAATCGCCGGCTTCGCGGCGCTCGAAAAAAACGAGAGGGTCGAGATGCTCTATGTTCACCCCGATTTCGCGCGCCGAGGCGTCGGCTCGGCGCTGCTCGACGCATTGGAAAAGCTCGCCGCCGCGAGAAGAGCTGCGAGACTAGAGGTCGAGGCCTCCGACGCCGCGCGCAATTTTTTCGCGAACCGCGGCTTTACGGCGCAAAGCCGCAACACAGTCGAGCTCGACGGCGAATGGCTCGGGCGCACGCGCATGACCAAGGAGCTCGTCAAGCCAGAAGTCGACCCACGGCTCGCAGCCCCGACGGGCCGCCCGCAATGACGAAGGAAAGGCTCACGCTCCTCGACACGACATTGCGGGACGGCGCTCAGACCGTCGGCGTCGACTTCTCGCTCGACGACAAGCGCCAGATCGCGACGATGCTCGACGAACTCGGGATTGACTATATCGAGGGCGGCTATCCCGGCGCCAATCCGCTCGACACGGAATTCTTCGCCACGCGTCCGCCCCTCAAAGCGCGTTTCGCGGCCTTCGGCATGACGCGCCGACAAGGCCGCTCGGTCGAGAACGATCCGGGCGTCGCGGCGCTGCTCGATTGTGCGTCCGACGCCGTCGTCCTTGTCGCCAAGACTTGGGACTATCAGGTGCGCGTCGCGCTGCGCTCGACGGAGGAGGACAATCTTCAAGCCATCACGCAGTCTGTGCGCGCTGTCGTCACGCGCGGCAAGGAAGCGATCGTCGATTGCGAGCACTTCTTCGACGGCTTCAAGGGCAATGAAAGCTATGCGCTCGCCTGCGCCCAGGCCGCAATGGAAGCCGGCGCGCGATGGATCGTGCTTTGCGACACCAATGGCGGCTCGCTCCCTCATGAGGTCGAGCGCATCGTCCGCGCGGTGACGAAACATATCCCCGGCGATCGGCTCGGCGTCCATGCTCATGACGACACGGGCCAGGCAGTCGCCAATTCCCTCGCCGCGGTTCGTGCGGGCGCCCGGCAAATTCAAGGTTCGCTCAATGGCCTCGGCGAACGTTGCGGCAACGCCAATCTCACGACGATCATCCCCACTCTGCTGCTCAAGGACGAATTCGGCCAAAACTTCGAGATCGGCGTCTCGCGAGAGACGCTCCAGCATCTGACGCGCGTCAGTCACGCGCTGGACGAGCTGTTGAACCGCGCGCCGAACCGGCATGCGCCTTATGTCGGCGCCAGCGCCTTTGCGACAAAGGCCGGAATTCACGCCTCCGCGGTGCTCACGGACTCGCGCACCTATGAGCATGTGCCGCCCGAGAGCGTCGGCAATCGGCGTCGCGTGCTCGTCTCCGACCAGGCGGGGAAATCGAATATCGTCGCCGAGCTCACGCGCCTCGGCGTCGCGCTCGACAGGGACGATCCGCGCCTCGGGCGCTTGTTGGACGAGGTCAAGGAAAAAGAGTCGCAGGGCTACGCCTACGAGGGCGCCGACGCCTCCTTTTATCTCCTGGCCAAGCGCTTGCTGGGCGAGGCGCCGCATTTCTTCGACGTCGAGCGCTACAGCGTCGCCGTGGATCGACGCTTTGCGCGCAGCGGCGGGCTCGAGGACGCCGGGGCCGAGGCGATCGTCAAGCTCCATGTCAACGGCCAATCGAAGATTTCCGCAGCCGAAGGCAATGGACCGATCAACGCATTGGACCTCGCGCTACGAAAAGACCTTGGCGACTATCAGCGCTATATCGACGACGTGAAGCTCGTCGATTATCGCGTGCGCGTGTTTCAAGGCGGCACCGACGCGGTGACGCGTGTGCTCGTCGAATGCGCGGACGCCAAGGGCGAGCGCTGGTCGACGGTGGGCGTCTCCGCCAATGTGATCGACGCGTCCTTCGAGGCGCTGATCGACGCGATCAACTACAAGCTGCTGCGCGACGGGGCGAGGTAGTGCTGTCTGCAAAAGCGTCAAGCAGCTTCAGAACCACGAGACTTGCGGAACCGCGTCCTAAAATCGTTCGACCATCTCGGCTTCAGCAGCCGAGCGCCGATGGCTCGCGGCGCCGATGATCATCGGAACGATGTCCTCGACGCGTTCGGCCACGAGGTAGCGTATCTCATAGTTCGCCCGGATGAAGCCCTCCTCGCGCATATGGGCGAAGAGCCGCAGCAAGGGGCGCCAAAATCCGCCAATGTCAGCGATGACGAGCGGCTTCTCATGACGGCCGAGCTGGATCCAGGTCAGTTGCTCCGCGAGCTCCTCCAGGGTTCCGATTCCGCCCGGTAATGCGACAAACGCGTCGGACTTCTCGAACATGAGGCGCTTGCGCTGGTGCATGTCGGCGACAACGCAAAGCTCCGTCAGCCCAGCGAGCGCGATCTCGCGCTTGCCTAGAAAATCGGGGATGATCCCGCAGACCTCGCCGCCTGCGTCGAGCGCCGCGCGTGCGACGACGCCCATGAGTCCGCAGGACCCGCCCCCGAACACGAGACCGATGCCCGCTCGGGCGATCGCAGCGCCGAGCGCTTTCGCGGCAGCTTCATGGCGGGGATCGTGGCCCGGAGACGAGCCGCAATACACACAGATGTTTCGGATGCTGGTCATGACTCGCGCTTATGCGCGGCTTACACCCAAGCCGCTGAGGAGATCAACAGTGGTGTCCCGTAAGCATAAAGAGCTATATGAAAGCGCGATGACAGACGTCAAGCAGGTGACAATACGGAAGGGCCGATGCTGAGGGGAGCGACAAGCGCGAGAGGAAACAGAACCGCTATTGATGAGGGCGCGCCGTTCGGCAAATTCAGCCTCGTCACGACCATCTTGCATCTATGGCCCTATATATGGCCGAAAGGCCAGCCTGAGCTCGAGAGACGCGTGCTCTATTGCTTCGCGCTGCTCATCATCGGCAAGCTCGTCAATGCGCTCGTGCCCTACACGTTCAAATGGGCGACCGACGCGCTTCAAAGCCATCTCGACGCCTCTGCGACCAATCTTCTCGTCGGAGCGGCCGGCTTCACTGTCCTTTATGGAATGTTGCGCGCGCTCTATTCGCTGCTGACGCAGGCGCGCGACGCGATCTTCGCCGCCGTCGCGATGCACGCCGTGAAAAAGCTCGCAATCGACGTCTTCGACCACATGCATCGACTATCGATGCGCTATCACGTGAGCCGCAAGACAGGCGGTCTGACGCGCATATTGGAGCGCGGACGTGACGCGATCGAGACGCTGGCGCGGCTCGTGATGTCGACAGGCCTCCCGACCATCGTCGAATTCCTGCTCGTGCTCGGCATTTTCGCCTGGCAGTTCAACTGGCGTTATTCGTTGGCCGCGGCCACCACGATTGCCGTTTACCTCGCCTACACGACGCTCGCCACCAATTGGCGCATCGACATCCGACGCAAGATGAACGATAGCGACATCGACGCCAACGTCAAAGCGATCGACAGTCTTCTGAACTACGAGACCGTCAAATATTTCTGCGCCGAGGAACGCGAGTCGGCGCGCTATGAAAAGTCCATGGAGCGCTACCGGCGCGCGAGCGTCGAGTCCTATACCTCGCTCGCCGTGCTGAACGCCGGCCAGGCGGCGATATTTACCCTTGGTCTGGCGCTCATGATGCTGATGTGTGTGAGCGATCTGAAGGACTCTGAGGCGAGCGTCGGCGATTTCGTGCTGATCAACGCGACAATGATCCAGCTTTATCAACCCTTGAACTTCATGGGCACCTTCTATCGCGAGGTCCGCCAAGCGGTCATCGACATCGAGCGCATGTTCCAGATTCTCAGCCGGCATCCCGAGATCGACGACCGCCCCGGCGCGACCGGCCTTGCCATCTCGAAAGGTCGCATCGTCTTCGACGAGGTGACGTTTGGCTATGAGAGAGCTCGTCCGATCCTCGATCAGGTGAGCTTTTGCGTGCAGCCCGGCAAGACGCTTGCGATCGTGGGCCCATCCGGAGCGGGAAAATCGACGATCTCGCGTCTGATCTTTCGCTTTTACGAGCCGCAAAGCGGCCGCATCCTGATCGACGGACAGGACATTCTGACGGTCACGCAAAAGAGCCTTCGCGCGGCGATCGGCATGGTGCCGCAGGACACGGTGCTCTTCAACGACACGATCGGTTACAACATTCGCTACGGCCGTTGGGAGGCAAGCGAGGCGGAGATCCGCGAAGCGGCGCGGCTTGCGCAGATCGATCGCTTCATCGAGTCCATTCCGGCCGGTTATGACGCGCAGGTCGGCGAACGCGGCCTAAAACTCTCGGGCGGCGAGAAGCAGCGTGTGGCCATCGCGCGCACGATCCTCAAGGAGCCGCGCATATTGGTGCTCGACGAGGCGACGTCGGCGCTCGACAGCTTCACGGAGCATGAAATTCAAGGCGCGCTGCGCGGCGTCTCCAAGGGGCGGACGACGCTCGTCATCGCACATCGGCTGTCGACGATCGTGGACGCCGATGAGATCATATTTCTCGACAAGGGACGGATCGTCGAACGCGGTTCCCATCAGGCGCTTCTCGCCGAAGGCGGCGCTTATGCAGCCATGTGGAATCGCCAGCGCGAGGCCTCCGAGGCGCAAGCGGTTCTCGAGGTCGCGCAAGCGGAAGGCCTCGCCGAATAGAGACTCGCTCCACATCAGAAACTTAGCGCGTTTCCCGCTCGAACGGGATCGTTCGAGCGATAAGGAAACGCGCCAAATCAAAAAGGTGGAGGATGGCCTGACCGGAAAGCTCTTCGCACTTTGCGATGCGAAAAACTGGATACCGGCTTTTACTCCTGGATTGCTTCGCTGCGCTCGCCATGACGCCAATCCCCTTGGCGAAGGAAGCGAGGGACGCCTGGATCGCGCTCTATGCTCGGACTTTTTGGTCCACGGAGGACTTCGCGCTCTCTTTGATCGCGAAAGCGAGAATGAAGCTGAAGACCGCCGCGGACATGCACCAGAGAGAGTACCAGGCGGGGCGGTTGTTCGCGAGCGCGTAGATGAAGGAAAGGAACACGAGGACGCCGAAGAGACGCAGTGCGCGATTGTTGAAGCAAACGAGCGGGACGACCGTCAGCGCCACATAGAGGAAGTGAGCGAGGAGCGGCGGGCGCTCGAACCCGGGATCATAAGCCAGCGCATGTTCGTAGACCGTCAGGTCGATGCCGTCGGCCAGGGCCAGCTTGATGAAGAGGTAAAGCGCCAAGGCTTCGCCGACATAGAGCATCTGGGTCCAGAGGCGCCGCCGGAAAGGATCGGTTTCCGCATAGGCCGCGGCGAAGGGCGTGAGCACCGGCCAGACGAGAAAAGCGATGCCTGTGTAAAGATAGCGGAATATTTCATCGCCCGGGAAGGGATGGGCGACCGAGCGCCAGACAACCGCCTCGACGGCCTGGTGAATCGCAAAGACCAGGGGAAAGACGGCAAACCCGAGCATCCGGGGATCATTTCGCGCCGCCTTATAAACGGTCGCCCCGCCGATGACCGCCAGCGAAAGGCTGGCGTTGATGCTCGCGGCAAAGGAAAAGCACATGGCAGGGAGCCCTCTCTTGAAATATTCGTTGCCCGCCGCCGCCGCTCAAGCGCCCCTTTTTGCCTCAGCTTCGTGAAGCGCGCCTGTCAATTCTGTGACGAATTCGACGATGGCGAAATAGGGAGAAATACTGTGAGGAAGAAATAGAAGGACAAGGGCGCCGCGCGAAGGCCGCCGAGGGTCGCAGCCTCGCACTTGCCTGCGCAGCCTCGCACTTGCCTTCGCAGCCTCGCACTTGCCCGAAGGCCGCGAACTTCTTAGATGCTCACCCTAAGGTCCCATCATCGAGGCAGGAATGGACAAGGAAAAAGAAGCGCGTGGCGGAATCTGGCGCGCGACCACGATCGTCATGGTGAAGAAGGGCGGCAAGACCGTCATCGCCGGCGACGGCCAAGTCAGCCTCGGCCAGACGATCATGAAGGGGAACGCCAAGAAGGTCAGGAGACTCGGCAAGGGCGAGGTCATCGCGGGCTTCGCCGGCGCGACCGCCGACGCCTTCACATTGTTCGAGCGGCTCGAATCGAAGCTCGAGCAATATCCGGGTCAGCTCACCCGCGCCTGCGTCGAGCTCGCTAAGGATTGGCGCATGGATCGCTATCTGCGACGCCTCGAAGCCATGATGCTTGTCGCCGACAAGGAAGCGGGCCTCGTCCTCACCGGCTCCGGCGACGTGCTGGAGCCCGAGGGCGACGCGAACGGAGCGGTCGCCGCGATCGGCTCGGGCGGCAATTACGCGCTCGCGGCGGCGCGCGCCCTGCTCGACAGCGGGCATGACGCCGAGACCATCGCCCGTCGCGCCATGACGATCGCCGCGGAAATCTGCGTCTACACCAACCACAATGTGGTCGTGGAGACGATTTAATTCCGACAGTCGGCAATAGGCATTCGATGAACGCAGATTCCTCGACTGCCGACTGCCCGCTGCCGATTGCCGTTACAAAGGAAAATCCCATGGCCGATTTCTCGCCGCGCGAGATCGTCTCCGAACTTGATCGCTACATCGTCGGACAGCGAGAGGCCAAGCGCGCCGTCGCCATCGCCCTGCGCAATCGTTGGCGCCGCCTGCGGCTGGAAGGAGCGATGCGCGAGGAGGTTCTGCCCAAGAACATTCTGATGATCGGCCCGACCGGCTGCGGCAAGACGGAGATCGCCAGACGCCTCGCCAAGCTCGCAGAGGCGCCGTTTCTAAAAGTCGAGGCGACGAAATTCACCGAGGTCGGCTATGTCGGGCGCGACGTCGAGCAGATCGTGCGCGATCTCGTCGAGGTCGCCATTAGCCTCGTCAAGGACAGAAAGCGCAAGGACGTCGCAGCGCGCGCGGAGCTCGCCGCCGAGGAACGCGTGCTCGACGCGCTTGTCGGTCCGGCCGCTTCGCCGCAGACGCGCGAGACCTTTCGCAAGCGCTACCGCGCGGGCGAGCTGGGCGAGAAGGAGATCGAGATCGAGATCGCCTCCACGGGTCCCTCCGGCCCCATGTTCGAGCTGCCCAACATGCCCGGGAACGTCACGGCTTTCTCGATCGGCGACATATTCGGCAAGGCGTTCCAGGGTCGCGCCAAGAAGCGGCGCCTGCATGTGAAGGACGCGATCGGGCCGCTCATCGCGGAGGAGAGCGACAAGCTCATCGACAATGACGAATGTGTGCGCGAGGCGATCAGCGACGTCGAGAACAACGGCATCGTCTTCATCGACGAGATGGACAAGATTTGCGCGCGCGAGGGACGCGGAGGCGCCGACGTCTCGCGCGAGGGCGTGCAGCGCGACTTGCTGCCGCTGATCGAAGGCACGACGGTTTCGACCAAGCATGGCTCGGTCAAAACCGACCACGTGCTGTTCATCGCATCCGGCGCCTTTCACGTCGCCAAGCCCTCGGATCTGCTGCCGGAGCTGCAGGGCCGCCTGCCGATCCGCGTCGAGCTGGCCTCGCTCAATGAGGATGATTTCCGGCGGATTCTCACGGAGACGGAGGCCTGCCTGACCAAGCAATATACGGCGCTGCTCGGCACGGAAGGCGTCGAGCTAGAATTTCTGCCGAGCGCAATCTCGGAGATCGCCAAGGTCGCCGTGGAGGTCAACACTTCGGTCGAGAACATCGGCGCGCGCCGGCTGCAAACCGTGATGGAGCGCGTGCTGGACGACATCAGCTTCACCGCCTCCGACCGCCATGGCGAAAAAATCGTCGTCGACGGCGAGTTCGTCGAGAAGCACATCGGCGATCTGGCGAGGAACAGGGATCTGAGCCGGTTCATTCTGTAAGCGGTTGCGGCAGGCGGCCGAAGAAGTGATTTGCGACGGGCTGAGGGATTTCAATGAAAGTCTCGCGCCCGCGCGGAACCAGCTTGACGCCTTCGGGATGAATGCGAGCCAGAGGCTCGCGGTCCGGGCTCCTTTGGACCGCGAGCCTCTGGCTCGCATTCATCCATCATTTCCGAAGTCGTATCACTTACGTGCGCAAAACACCGTGAAGCGATGGCGCTTCCAGGCGATGTCGGCGTCGGCGAAGCCCGCCTCTTCGAGCCAAGCGAGCTGATCGGCGAAGGTCGCGCTGCGATCGAGCGCTACGCGTCCCTGCGCTGCCGCGAAGTCCTCGTCGCTCACGCCCGCGGCCTTGACGTCGTGCTCCCAGCGCGCCTGATAGGCAGCCTCCACCTCGGGCGTGACGCCGAGCGACTGATCCGCATTGACGAAGACGCCGCCTGCCGCGAGCGCCGCATGGATCTCGCGGAACAGACGGCGCTTCGCCTCATGCTCCAAATGATGGATCGACAGCGCCGAGACGACAGCCTCGACCGGGCCGCCGAGCGGCGCTCGATCATAATCCGCAAGGCGCAGGCGCATGCGCTCGCCGTAACCCGCAAGGCGCCCCCGCGCCGTCTCGATCATCTTGGGCGCGAAGTCTAAGCCTTCGATGGTCGCGCGCGGAAAGCGTTGTAGGACCATCTCGGAGAAGAGACCGGTCCCGACGCCGAGATCAATGCAGGCGAAGGGCCGATCGCCCACCGCCTCCTCCAGGAGGTTGAGCGCGATTCCGTAGAAGCTGTCGAAATCCGGAATGAGCTTGCGCCGCTGCGCGTCGTAGTTCGCGGCAGCGGAGTCGAAGGCGACGCGGATGGTTTCGGAATGGGGCGAGGTCATGCGGTGGAACTTTCGTGCATGCAGTCTCGGACTTCGCCGACGCCTTTGTCGCGGCGCCGGCGGACGGGTAGCGCATTCTTGCGCTGAAAAGTGAGTTGACTTTGGCGTCGCCTGCATCGCCGCCGTGCAATTGCGCCTTCCCGCGATTCCAGAGCGAATGCATCCAATAAGTGCCGCCGAAGGTCAGCGGAAAATCATAATCGGCCTTGCCTCCGGGCGGAATGGGCGGCGCGGAGACGAAGGGCGCGCCGTCCTCGCGCCAGGGTGGCGTCATGCCATGCCAATGAACGAGGCTCGGCTCGCTGAGCTCGTTCTCGACACGCACGCGAAACCGATCGCCGACATGCGTCGTGACGCCCTGAACGCCGCCGTCTCACTCAATGCCAAGCAGTGAAGCGGGTTTGCCGTTCACCTCGATCGTGCGCCGCCGCAGTTTTAGGATCGTCGGCGGCGCTTCCTCCGCATAGGACGGACGCGGCGCGGCGAGGGCGAGCGCGGAGGCGTTTAGAAGCAGGTTTCGTCGCGTCAGCAGAGGGTGTTCTCGGGTTGGCTGAGCCGTCGATAACTAGGCGCCGAGGGCGCGGCGTTGGTAGTCGTTCAATTTTTCGACGAGGTCACCTGGCGACAATTCCCAGCCTCCAGCGATGCCGGCTTCGGGGCCAAGACAGCGACTGATCTTTACAAGCACGCTCTGCGGCGCTTTGCCTGGCGCATAATTGAACCCGATCATCTTCACGCCAAATTGTGGGCTGTAGACGAAAAAGCCCTGGACGTCGCTCCAACGGGTGTGATGCGGTTTGGGTACGAAACCGCCTGCTACCGTAAAGCCGTTCCTGTCGAGCGTTAGCGTCTGCGGGCGGATCGCCAGAGCAAGGGCGACAAGCCCGCAAAAGCCGAAAAACGCAATGACCGCCCAGGCCGTCCAGTTCTCCTCCACCGTGGGGTCACCGAGCATGGAGACGCCGATGACGACAAAAGCTAAGCTTCCCAACCCAAGCCCGATTACTTTGAGCAGGGATTGGCGATAGACTTCGGTCGTGAGCGCGATCGGCGCGTCAGAGGGCGGATTGTGGACCATTCTAGCCTCCCTCAAAGGAGCCAAAGGATTGTGCGGGATAGAGGTCTAGCACCTTTTCAAGAAGCGCGGCGGCGAACGCTTGGAGGGCCCGAGCCGCGCGATGATTCAGCTATCGCTTTTTTCGACCGCCCGACGCCGCTTCCGTTGGTTCGCGACCTCTCCTCGCCATCGCCTCGGCGAGATATCGCCCCGTGTGGCTACGCGCATTGCTCGCGATCTCCGCGGGCGGGCCGCTCGCGACGATCTCGCCGCCGCCGTCGCCGCCTTCCGGCCCAAGATCAATCACCCAATCCGCCGTCTTGATCACTTCGAGATTGTGCTCGATCACGACAACGCTATTGCCCTGCTCGACGAGCTCGTGCAGCACCTCCAGAAGCTTCGCCACATCGTGGAAATGCAGGCCGGTCGTCGGCTCGTCCAGAATGTAAAGTGTGCGGCCGGTCGAGCGGCGCGCGAGCTCCTTGGCGAGCTTGACGCGCTGCGCCTCGCCACCCGAAAGCGTCGTCGCCTGCTGGCCGACGCTGATATATTCGAGACCGACGCGTTTCAAGGTCTCCAGCCTGTCCCGGATCGCCGGCGCGGCCTTGAAGAGCGAAGCCGCCTCCTCGACCGTCATCGCCAGCACGTCGGCGATCGACTTCTCCCTATATTTCACCTCCAGCGTCTCGCGGTCGTAACGCTTGCCCTTGCAGACGTCGCAGGTGACATAGACGTCGGGCAGAAAATGCATCTCGATCTTGATGACGCCGTCGCCCTGGCAGGCCTCGCAGCGTCCGCCCTTCACGTTGAAGGAGAAGCGTCCCGCCGCATAGCCGCGCGCCTTGGCCTCGGGCAGGCCCGCGAACCATTCGCGGATCGGCGTGAAGGCGCCCGTATAGGTCGCGGGGTTCGAGCGCGGCGTGCGGCCGATCGGCGACTGGTCGATGTCGATGATCTTGTCGATCTGCTCCAGGCCTTCCAGCCGGTCGAAGGGCGCGGGATGCTCATGCGCGCCGCTCAAACGCTTCGCCACGGCCTTGTAGAGCGTCTCAATCACGAGCGTCGACTTGCCGCCGCCCGAGACGCCGGTGATGCACGTGAAGAGGCCGAGCGGAATTTGCGCGTCGACGTTCTTGAGATTGTTGCCCTTGGCGCCGAAGAGCTTGAGCCAACGGCCGGGCGTCGGCTTGCGCAGCTTATGCGTGAGCTTCACCTGCTTCGCGCCGGTCAGATATTGGCCGGTCAGCGATTTGGGGTTCGCCATGATTTCGGCGGGCGTTCCCTGCGCAACGATCTCGCCGCCATGAATGCCGGCGCCGGGGCCGACGTCCACCACATAGTCGGCGGCAAGGATCGCATCCTCGTCATGCTCGACGACGATCACGCTGTTGCCGAGGTCGCGAAGGCGTCTGAGCGTGTCGAGCAGCCGGTCGTTGTCGCGCTGATGCAGGCCGATCGAGGGCTCGTCGAGCACATAGAGCACGCCGGTCAATCCCGAGCCGATTTGCGAAGCCAGACGGATTCGCTGGCTTTCCCCGCCGGAAAGCGTCCCGGAACTGCGCGACAAAGTCAGATAATCGAGACCGACGTCGATGAGAAAAGTGAGCCGCTCGCGTATCTCCTTGAGGATGCGATAGGCGATCTCATTTTGCTTTTTGTTGAGCTTTTCCGGCAGCGCGGAAAACCAGTCGGCGGCGGCGCGCACCGACGTCTCCGAGATCTCGCCAATGTGCTTTTGCGCGATCTTCACGGCGAGCGCCTCGGGCTTCAGGCGAAATCCGGCGCAAGCCTTGCACGGGGTCGCCGACATATAGCGGCCGATCTCCTCACGCGACCATTCGCTTTCCGTCTCGAGCCAACGCCGCTCGAGGTTCGGCACGACGCCCTCGAAGGGCTTCTTCACGTCGTATGAGCGGAAGCTATCGTCATAGGTGAAGCGAATCTCCTCGTCGCCCGAGCCGTAGAGGATCGCGCGTTGCGCTTTCTCCGGCAATTGCGCGAAAGGCGTCTCCATCCGGAACTTGTAATGGCGCGCCAAGGCTTCCAGCGTCTGCATGTAGTAGGGCGAGGAGGATTTTGCCCAAGGCGCGATCGCGCCCTTCCGCAACGTTGTCTTCGGGTCCGGCACGACGAGCTCGGGATCAATCTTCTGCTCATGGCCGATGCCGCCGCATTTGGGACAGGCGCCGAAGGGATTGTTGAAGGAGAAGAGCCGCGGCTCGATCTCGGGAATCGTGAAGCCGGACACGGGACAGGCGAATTTGGAGGAGAAGAGGATGTGGTCTCCGTAATGAGTGGAGACGTTGGCGGCAGTCGGCGACTGGGCAGTCGGCAGATCGGCAGTCGGACTTGGATTCGACTGCCCATTGCCGACTGCCGACTGCCCTGCATCCGCAAACTCCACCACCGCCAGTCCGCCCGCCAGCTCCAGCGCCGTCTCAAAGCTGTCGGCGATACGCGAGGCCATGTCGGGACGCACGACGATGCGATCCACGACGACGTCGATGTCGTGCTTCAGCTTCTTGTCCAGCGCCGGCGCCTCGACGATCTCATGATAAGCGCCGTCGATCTTGACGCGCTGGAAACCGCGGCGCGTGAATTCGGCAAGCTCTTTTTTATATTCGCCCTTGCGCCCGCGCACGACCGGCGCGAGCAAATAGAGCCGCGTTCCCTGTGGAAGCGCCAGCACGCGGTCGACCATTTGCGAGACAGTCTGGCTCTCGATTGGCAGCCCCGTCGCGGGCGAATAAGGCACGCCGACGCGCGCCCAAAGCAGCCGCATATAGTCGTGGATCTCGGTCACCGTGCCGACCGTCGAGCGCGGATTCTTCGAGGTCGTCTTCTGCTCGATCGAGATCGCCGGCGAGAGCCCGTCGATCTGATCGACGTCAGGCTTCTGCATCATCTCCAGAAACTGACGCGCATAGGCCGAAAGCGACTCGACATAGCGGCGTTGGCCTTCCGCATAGATCGTGTCGAAAGCGAGCGACGACTTGCCGGAGCCGGAAAGCCCAGTGAAGACGACGAGCTTGTCGCGCGGGATGACGAGATCGACGTTTTTCAGATTGTGCTCACGCGCGCCGCGGATCGCGATGACGCGGTCGTCGGCCCTTTGCGCGTCGAAGGCGAGTTGCGGCGCATCTGCGTTCTTCGCGAGCGCGGTCGATTTTCGGGAACTGGCCATCTAAAGCTTTGACCTGGCAGAGGAGGAGCCACGCGGGCCTTGGCTTTCTCCTTTGCCACGCGACTTAAGATGAATCCACGCTTGCGCTAGGGTAAATTCAGAAAAATGCCGCTTGCGCGCGGCGCGGTCTAGGTCTAGAACAAATATGGAACATCCGCCTCGGCGACCCAGCTGTGGATAAACGCCCTTCCCGCCGGGCGGGAAGGAGCGCGTTGCTCTAGGGTGGGATCCAGCGTGAAGGAGAGTGAGATGGCGGGCAGCGTCAACAAAGTAATCCTCGTCGGCAATCTGGGCCGCGATCCGGAAGTGCGCACCTTGCCTTCCGGCGACCGCGTCGTGTCCTTCTCGGTCGCGACGACCGAGAGCTGGCGCGATCGCAACACGGGCGAGCGCAAGGATCGCACCGAATGGCATAATGTTTCGATTTTCAACGATAATCTGGGCAAGATCGCAGAGCAGTACTGCCGCAAAGGCTCGAAGATTTACCTCGAAGGGTCGCTGCAGACGCGCGAGTATACCGACAAAGACGGCAATTCCCGCAAGGCGACGGACGTCGTGCTGCAGAAATTCCGCGGCGAGCTGACGCTTCTGGACAGCAAGGGCTCTCGCTCCGAGGGCGGAGACTACGACCAGGCCGGCTATGGCGCCGGCGCCGGCGCCGGCAGCTTCGGCCGCTCCTCGCCCATGGAGCGCTCGGGAGGCGAGCGTCGCCCCGCGCCGGTCGGCGCAACCTCGAGGCTCTCGAACGAGCTCGACGACGACATTCCGTTCTGAGAGGCGGCTCGCCGGCCCTGCCCCGCTCACGCGGAGGAGGGAAGAAGCCCGCTCCCTCTCCTGTGCGTCCCGAAGAGCTGTTCGCCAAGCCGCCAGCCTAGCGCGTTTTCCGCTCGAACGGCATCGTTCGAGCGATAAGGAATCGCGCAAACTCAAGAAGTTAGAGCATGTCCTGCCCGGAAAACCGCTCCGCGCTTTTCCGTGACATGCTCTAGGCGCTGCGTTATCGCCGCCAGCGCGACGAGCTGCGCGAGCAGGGCGAGAGTCCAGAAAGCCGTCGTCGCCGCGACGGAGGCGACGAGGAGAGCCGAGCGGCCGAGCAGCGTCAGTATGGCGCGGGTCTTTACGCCCTCTTTGGCCGCAAGCCGCGCCGCTTGGCGCAGCTCTCCCTAGGACTGGGCGAGCGCCAGCGCGTCATTCAAGCCGCGCGCGCCGGCCCTCGCGTAGATTTCGCCAGCGTCGCGTCCCACAGCCTGCAAACCCTTGAATGCCGCCGGACGCAGCACGCCTCCGGCCGCGACATTGGCCCGTCCAATCGCCGCGAGCATTGCTCCCAAGGCGTCGCGGTCGAGGGCTGCGGCGGCGAGGCGCGCCAATGATGCGGTCAGCGCGCGCGACAAGCGTCCGGTCTTTTGCGCGATCTTGAGAGCGCTCAAACCTATGCGCTCCGGCAGCGACGCGCGCCTCGATCGCAGGATCGATGGGAACCCCGCGCTGATGCGCGAGCGCGAGGAAGCTCTCCGCCAGCTCTGCGTCCTCGGCCTCGATCGCCGCGTCGATCTTGGCCGCGGCGCGGGGCGCCGTGAGGCGCTCCTCTAGCTCCCGACGCCGAAAAAGCGAATTATTCCCATCGTTTGCGCTCGGCGAAGCGCCTGAACGCGGCGCGACCCGGCGGCTCGAGGCGGGGGACCGCGATCTGGCCCGCGCAGCCGGCGCACAATTTTAGCTGGAAGCGGTTGACGCGATAGCTTTAAGATATATCTTATATCTGTCTAAACAAAAGGAGACATGTTTTATGAGACACAGTCATTGGCAGGGGGGCCATCACCCCTGGCCCGGCTTTGAAGGCCCGCGCGCCATGCGCGGGGGACGTCATGACGAGGGCTTCGGCCACAGAGGATTTGGCGGACGCTTCGGTGACGGCGAACGGGGCGGCAGAGGCGGCGGGAGACGTCGCATGTTCGAGGGGGGCGAGCTTCGCCTCGTCATCCTGCTTCTCACCGAGAGCGAGCCCCGGCACGGCTACGACATCATTCGCGAAATCGAAACGCGCACCGGCGGCGCCTATGCGCCGAGCCCCGGCATCGTTTATCCGACGCTCACCCTCCTCGAGGAGCTCGGACACATCGAGGCGCGAGCGACGGAAGGCGCCAAAAAGCTCTATGCAATCACCGCAGCCGGCGCGGCGCATCTCGCCGAGAACCGCAAGGACGCCGAGATCGCGCTGGCGCGCCTCGAAGAGTTGCGCCAAAGGAACGAGGTCGTGGATGCGGGTCCGGTCTTTCGGGCGATGAGCAATCTCAAAGCCGTGCTGCGCGAGCGCTTGTCGGGTCAGCCGGAGAAGGAGCTTCTGTTTTCCGTCGCCGATCTCATCGACGAGGCCGCGCGAAAAATAGAGCGGCTGTAGCGGGAGTCGAAGCGCGGCGCGCCGCCGGCCGCAGAGGCCTGCGAGGCGGCTTGCGACCGCCAAAACAATGACTGACTGCAAGAACGGCGACGACGCCTTCTTGCAAGCGGTCGATCAGAGAAAGGACATCGATCGGTGAAGATCTCGAGAGAATGGGCCACGCCGCTCACCATCGGCGCCTTCGGCCTCATGAGCGTGACGGGCCTGCTCATGTTTTTCCATCTCGACTCGGGGCTGAACAAGCTCGCGCATCAATGGCTGTCCTGGGTGATGATCGGCGGCGTCGCGACGCACGCCATCGTCAATTGGCCTGCCTTCAAGCGCTACTTCACCTCAAGCCGGATGGGCCGCGCCATCATCGGCGTCAGCGCCGTCGTGCTGGCTCTCACCTTCGTCTCGCTTCCCGGCCAGAAAGGCCCGCCGCCGCAAGTCCTGGCGTTGAGGGCGCTGACGAAAGCGCCGATCGCCAAAGTCGCGCCCTTGGCGGGGCGTCCGGTCGAGGAACTCATCGATGAGCTCGCCAAGGCCGGGATCAATTTGCCGAGCGCCAATGCGAGCATCGACAGCGCGGCGCCCGACCGCGGCTTGCAGGCAAAGGCCATCGCCGTAATTTTCGGCGCCAAATAGAGCGCTCGCCTGCTTCGTGAACGGCGCGACCTTGTGTATGATGCGCCTTGAGCTCGGCGTCGCGAAATCGTCTCAGGACTCCGCGACGCCTCCCCTTGCTACCGGAAAATCGCTTTGGGCTTTCCGGGACATGCTCGAGAAGAGCGGAGGCCAGCATGTCGGACGTTCACGCCGGCGACTACACAGACATTTACACGGAACCGTCGAACGTCGACATCCACACGCTCAGCAACCTCGGTCCCTTGGGGCCCATGGCGGGCGTGTGGCGCGGCTCGAAAGGTATGGACGTCAAGCCCAAGGCGGACGGACCGCATACGCAGACCTATGTCGAGCGCCTGGAGCTTCAGCCAATCGACCCGCAGACAAATGGCCCGCAACTGTTTTATGGGCTGCGCTATCACCAGCATGTCGTGAAGCCGGGAGAGGTGGAAACCTATCACGATCAGCTCGGCTATTGGCTCTGGGAGCCCGCGACGGGGACCGTCATTCAGACGATGACGATTCCGCGTGGGCAGACGGCGATGGCGGTCGGCAAGGCCGCGCCGAACGCAAAGACGTTCGAGCTTGTCGCCACTCGGGGTCTCACGACCTACGGCATCTGCTCCAATCCGTTTCTCGAAGAGGCTTTCCGCACGGACGAATATCGCATCAAGGTGTCGATCAACGCCGATGGGACATGGTCCTACGACGAAACCACCATCTTGATGCTCGGCGGCCGCAAGGAATTCAAGCACACGGACAAGGACACGCTGATCAAGATCGCCGAGCCGACGCCCAATCCGCTGGCGAGGCCTGGTGGCGATCGATAGCGGACCTTCTTCACGATGGCCCTCTGGCCGTGCAAGCGCCGCGCGAGACTGACCCTCGGCTAAGGACCTAGCGCGCGTTTCCCGCTTGAACGGAATCGTTCGAGCGATAGGGAATTGCGCCAAGTCAGAAACTTAGAGCTTGTCTGGAAAACCGCTTCGCACTGTTCCGGGACATGTTTTAGGTAAAAGAGCGAGGTCGGTTTCGACAAGGGGAAGGTGCTCGGCCCCTCGAGCGGCGCTATCTCATCACCGTTCCGCGTTTCGCCAAAACCGCGAAGCCCGCCTTCCCGCTGACGACACCCACGCAGACATGAAAGCCGCGAACGAGACCGATACGCCGCGCCCGGGGGCGCATGTTCCGCTCGTAGCGGCGCAGCCGTTTCGCTCGCCGCTCGATTGGCTCAACTGTTTCCTGGCGGATGTGAGAGGAGGACTGGGGCCCTATGTGGGCGTGTTCCTGCTCACGGAACAGCACTGGAACCAAGCGGAGATCGGCGTGGTCGCCACCGTCGCGGGCGTCCTCGGACTTGCGCTTCAGACGCCGATCGGCGCCTTCATCGACGCCAGTCATCGCAAGCGCGCGATCATCGTCGTGGGCGTGGTTATGGTGAGCTTCAGCGCCCTGGCGATCGCCTTGGCGCCCAATTTTCCCGTCGTGCTGACGGCGCAAGCCGTCATGGGCGTCGCCGGCGATTTATTTCCCCCCGCGGTGGCCGCCATCACGCTCGGCATTCTCGGCTCGCACGGCCTCGCGTCCAGGCTCGGCAGGAACGCCGCCTTCGACCACGCGGGCAATATCTCGATTGCTCTAATCGCGGGTCTCGTCGGTTGGGCGTATTCCCAGACCGCCGTGTTCTTCCTCGTTCCGCTTTTCTCGCTGCTCGCGGCTTGGTCTGTCCTGGCCATTCCACCCGGCGTGATCGATGACGCGCGCGCGCGAGGTCTCGACGGCGATGGCGATCGCGGTCTTCCTCAGCCGTCCGGATGGCGCGTGCTCTTCACCTGCAAGCCGCTCCTTATCTTCGCTTCCTGCATCGCCCTCTTCCACTTCGCCAACGCGGCGATGCTGCCGCTGATTGGACAAAAGCTGGCTCTTGCCAATAAGGGACAGGAAACCGCGCTCATGTCGGCCTGTGTCGTCGCTGCGCAGCTCGTCATGCTGCCTATGGCGATCCTCGTCGGCCGCAGAGCCGAGGCCTGGGGACGCAAGCCCCTATGCCTCGCTGCGTTTGGGATTCTCCCGATCCGCGGCGTTCTCTACACCTTCTCCGACGACCGTTCCTGGCTGATCGGCGTCCAGCTCCTCGACGGCGTCGGCGCCGGAATATTGAGCGCCCTGGTCCCGCTCATGCTCGCCGACCTCATGCGCGGCACGGGCCGCTACAATGTCAGCCAGGGCGTGATCGCGACGACGCAAGGGATCGGCGCGTCATTGAGCAACATGGTCGCGGGGCTAATCGTGGTCAGCGCGGGATATAGCGCAACATTCCTGACCCTCGCCGCCATAGCCTTCGCGGCGTTCTTGATCCTTGCCTTGGCGATGCCCGAGACGCGCGGATTTGGCGCCGCGCCGAGGGATGCTAACTTCGCTTCCGATCCGCGACAGAGTCTTGCTTGATGGACATGAATTCGAGCGCGCCCTCGGCAAAAAGCGAAGGCGCCGAACCCCACGCGCTCGCGCTTGCGACTTCAGCCAAAAACGCTCCAGTCGGTTTGCGGGCGGCGCTTTCGGGCGTCGCGCTCGTCGTTCTCGGGTCGCTCCTCGCCGCCGCTCTTTTCTTCGTGGCGGGGAAGGCGATCACCTTCGCGCTGCAATCGGCGCCGAACGGCGGAAACGGCAAGACCGCGGTTGCAACCCTCGTCTTCATCGCGACCTACGTGATCATCGCGATCGGCAAGCTTCCGGGCTATCAGCTCGACCGCGCCGGCGCGGCGCTGCTCGGGGCGAGCTTCATGGTCGGGCTCGGCGTCGTCTCGCTCGACGAGGCGTACCACGCGATCGATTTCGACGCGATCACGCTGCTCCTCGGCATGATGATCGTCGTCGCCAATTTGCGGCTCTCGGGCTTTTTCCGACTCGTCAGCAATTATGCGGTGACCCGGGCTCATCACCCCTTGCTGCTTCTCTTCGCCATCATCTTGGTTTCGGGCTTGCTTTCCGCCTTTCTGGTCAATGACGCGATCTGCCTTGTCATGACTCCGATCGTGCTCCAGCTCGTCAGGAGGCTGAAGCGCGATCCCGTTCCTTATCTCCTGGCCGTGGCGATGGCTTCCAACGTCGGCAGCACGGCCACGATCACCGGCAATCCGCAAAACATGATCATCGGCGCCTTCTCGCGGATTCCTTATGGAGCCTTCGCCGCCGCCCTCTGGCCCGTGGCTCTCGTCGGCCTGTTGGCCACGACAGCGCTGATCGCCCTGGCCTATCGCCGCGAGTTTCTCGTCGCCGCGCGGCTCCCGATCCTCGCGCAGCGTCCAACCCGTTATCACCGCGCGCTCGCGATGAAGGCGGTGCTCGTGACCGTGGGGATGATGATCCTGTTCTTTGCGGGAGAGCCCGTCGCCAAGGTCGCGATCGTCGGCGGCGCGCTGCTGCTCCTCACGCGCAAGGTCAAGGCCGACAAAGTCTATCGCGAGATCGACTGGCCGCTGTTGCTCATGTTCGTCGGCCTTTTCATCGTCGTCACCGGGTTGGAGACGACTCTGTTGACGCCGGAGCTGGTCGGCAAGCTCGGACGGCTCGACCTCGCATCGGCGCCGGTCTTGACCGCGATCACAGCCGGTCTGTCGAACCTCGTTAGCAATGTGCCGGCGGTGCTCGTGATGCGGCCTTTCGTCGACGGTCTCGCCGATCCGAAAAGAGCCTGGCTCATCGTCGCGATGGCCTCGACGCTCGCCGGCAATCTGACGCTCGTCGGATCGGTCGCAAATCTCATCGTCGCCCAGCGCGCCCGGGCCCAAGGCGTCGACATCGACTTTTGGACCTATTTCAAGGTCGGCGCGCCACTGACGCTTCTCACCATTGTCTTTGGCGCCTGGTGGTTGTGAAAAGTCATGCGAAACGCTGGTTCCCGCGTAGGAGGACGCCTCTCTCGGGGCGGCGAGCCGACCCCGCCGCCGTTCTTGACCCTGTTTGCCCCGTCTTGCCTCTCTCCCCGCCCTCCCCTATAGACTGGCGCCGCGCGCCGTGTTTCCGACACCCCTGGAGGCGAGAGGCGCGCTTTTCTTTTGACTAAAGGAACCAGCCATGGCCGAGACCAAGACTCTCGCGGCCGCGGTTCGCAGCGGGACAGGCAAGGGGGCCGCCCGCTCGACACGCCGCGAAGGCCGCACGCCCGCCGTCCTCTACGGAGGCGGCGAAGATCCCACCCCGCTCTCGCTCAATTCGCGCGACGTCACGAGGCTCATCTTCGCGGGGCACTTCCTCACGACGATCTTCGAGCTCGACATCGACGGCAAGAAGGAGCGCGCCATCCCGCGCGACTATCAGCTCGATGTCGTGAAGGATTTTCCGGTTCACGTCGATTTCCTGCGTTTGAAGCCCGGCCAGCGGGTCAAGCTCGAAGTGCCGGTGCATTTCGTCAATCAGGAGGCTTCGCCCGGCCTTAAGCGCGGCGGCGCGCTCAACATCGTCTACCACACGATCCAGATGTGGGTCCCGGCCGACGATATTCCGGAGGCGATCACCATCGATCTGACCGGATTGGACTTCAACGATTCGGTCCACATCAGCGCCATCGCCCTGCCCAGGGGGGCGAAGCCCACGAACCCGGACAAGAACTTCACCGTGGTGAGCATCTCGCCGCCCGTCGGCGGCGGTGAGGAGGCGGCGCCCGCAGCCGCGGCAGCCGCGCCCGCCAAAGGCGCAGCCAAGGCTCCCGCCAAGAAATAAGGGGGCCGCGAGGCCGTCCTTCGACCCTCCTCCCGGCGACGCGAGGAGGGTTTTTTCGTTTTTCCGCCTTGGCGCGGTTCTCGCTTGGAGCCTTTCGCAATTTCGCCTTAGAGCAGCGCGATTTGTGCGAAAAACCGGTCTCCACTTTTTCGCGTCGTGCTCTAGAGGCGGCTCGTTTTCGGCCGACTCTTGGTCTATGTTCGGCTTCTACAGACTTTACGACGGGGGAGCGATGACGGCCGGCACGGACACTACTCCACAAGCTGGGCCGTCCTTCTCGCTCGACGAAGAGCGAGCCGCCTTTCGCAAGATGCTGTTGATCCGCCGTTTCGAGGAAAAGGCGGGGCAGCTCTACGGCATGGGCGTCATCGCCGGCTTCTGTCATCTCTACATCGGCCAGGAGGCGGTCGTCGTCGGCGTCAAAATGGCGGCGAAGGACGGCGACCAGATCGTCACCTCCTACAGAGACCACGGCCACATGCTCGCCTGCGGCATGGACCCGAGGGCCGTCATGGCCGAGCTTGCAGGGCGCCGCCACGGCGTCTCCAAGGGCAAGGGCGGCTCGATGCACATGTTCTCGCGCGAGAAGCATTTCTACGGCGGGCACGGCATCGTCGGCGCGCCGGTCCCGATCGGCGCCGGCGTGGCTTTCGCCAATCGCTATCGCGACGACGGCCGCGTGTCGCTGACCTTCTTTGGCGACGGGGCCGCCAATCAGGGCCAAGTCTACGAGACGTTCAACATGGCGGAGCTCTGGCGCCTGCCGGTTGTCTTCATTGTCGAAAACAACCGCTATGCGATGGGCACCTCGGTCGAGCGCTCCTCGGCGCAGTCCGATTTCGCCAAACGCGGCGTCGCCTTCAACATTCCGGGCGCGCGGGTGGACGGCATGGACGTGCGCGCGGTGCATAGCGCGGCGCGAGAGGCGATCGACTGGTGCCGCAAGGGCAACGGTCCCTACATCCTTGAGGCGCAGACCTATCGCTACCGCGGCCATTCCATGTCGGATCCGGCGAAATATCGCTCCAAGGAGGAAGTCTCGCGCATGCGCGAGGAGCATGATCCGATCGAGCAGGTGCGGCTGCGCCTCATCGCGGGCGGCGTGTCCGAGGACGAGCTGAAAAAAATCGACGCCGAGGTGCGCAAGATCGTCTCCGAAGCCTCCGATTTCGCGACGGCCGACAAGGAGCCCGATCCGAGCGAGCTTTACACGGATGTGTGGGCGTGAACGTCAAAGCGCAAATAATTACGCGGCTGGTTGGCGACGGCCGTCGCCCCCTCCCCTTCCCTCCCCCGCTCTCGCGGGAGAGGGGACGGCCGACGTTGCGCAAGTTCTTCGTCAAGCTTCGAGTCTGCTCCCTCTCCCGGGAACCGGGGGAGGGTTGGGGAGGGGGCCATCGAGCTTTTGAAATTCGGGGCCTTCACGCATGACCGTCAACATCCTCATGCCCGCGCTCTCGCCGACGATGGAGAGCGGCAAGCTCGCCAAATGGCTCAAGAACGAAGGCGACCCGGTTAAATCCGGCGACGTCGTCGCCGAGATCGAGACCGACAAGGCGACGATGGAGGTCGAGGCCGTCGACGAAGGCGTGCTGGCCCGCATCCTCGTGCCGGGCGGGACCGAAAATGTCGCCGTCAACACGCCGATCGCGGTCATCGCGCTGGAGGGAGAAGCCGCTGAGGCGCCGCCAGGCCCGGCCCCGCAGCCGCCGGCGCCGGCCCCCGCGGCGCCGACTCCTGCCGCCCCGGCCCAAACCGTCGCGACGCCGGCGCCGAAGCCAACGCCAACGCCTGAGCCAGAAATTGCGCAGCCCGAGGTTCCGCCCGGCACGCGCATGCTGCAGATGACCATGCGCGAGGCGCTGCGCGACGCGATGGCCGAGGAGATGCGGCGCGACGAGGCGATCTTCGTGCTCGGCGAGGAGGTCGGCGAGTATCAGGGCGCCTATAAGGTCACGCAGGGCCTGCTGCAGGAATTCGGCGCGCGCCGCATCGTCGATGCGCCCATCACCGAATATGGCTTTGCGGGGCTCGGCGTCGGCGCGGCCTTCGCGGGCTTGCGGCCCATCGTCGAGTTCATGACCTTCAATTTCGCGATGCAGGCCATCGACCACATCGTCAATTCCGCGGCGAAGACGCTTTATATGTCGGGCGGGCAGATCAATTGCCCGATCGTGTTCCGCGGCCCCAACGGAGCCGCTGCGCGCGTCGCCGCGCAGCACAGCCAGGATTACGCGGCCTGGTACGCGCAAGTGCCAGGTTTGAAGGTCGTCGCGCCGTCGAATCCTTCCGACGCCAAGGGGCTGCTCAAAAGCGCGATCCGCGATCCCAATCCCGTCGTCTTCCTCGAGAATGAAATCCTCTACGGCAAGTCGGGCGACGTGCCCGCGCTCGACGACTTCCTCATCCCCATCGGCAAGGCGCGCGTCGCGCGGCCGGGCCGCGACGTGACGCTCGTCTCCTTCTCGATCGGCGTGACTTTCGCGCTCGGCGCGGCCGAGGCGCTCGCCAAGGACGGCATCGAGGCGGAGGTCATCGATCTTCGGTCGCTGCGTCCGATGGATGTCGCAACGATCGTCCAGTCGGTCCAGAAGACGCATCGCGTCGTCGCGATCGAGCAGGGTTGGCCGTGCTGCGGAATCGCCTCGGAGATCGCCGCGCGCGTGCAGGAAGAAGCGTTCGACTGGCTCGACGCCCCCGTCGCGCGCGTCACCGGCAAGGACGTGCCGATGCCCTACGCCGCCAATCTGGAGCAGCTCGCCTTGCCGTCGATCGACGAGATCGTCGCCGCGGCGCGGGCCGTGACCTATCGCTGATCATGCCCTTTCGCACGCGCGACGCCCTGATCGTCGCCGCGCTCGCGGCCGCTGCTCTGCTCTACCTCTGGCTCGAGGAGCGCGACTTTGCCGTCGATCTGTTGAAGGCGCTGTTCGGCCTCTCGGGCGGAACAACCGCGGGCGGCTAATCCCCTGCTCCCGTGCGGGGCTGGGACTGGGCGCGCCGCCTACTGCATTCCTGCCGGCTCGACCGAGTCGGGCTGCTTGGGCAAGCTCTTGCCGACGACCACCTCGACATCCGAGTCCTTCGTCGAGACGACCTTGAAGCTGTTTTGATAGGTCTTGCCGTCGTGGCGCGCGATGGCGACATACTCGCCTTCGGCGAGCACCAGAGAGGGAAAGGCGCCGATCAATTCGCGGATCACGTCGCCGCCGGGCGTCAGCACCGAAAAGGACGTGTTGGCGAGCGCCTCGCCTCCCGGCGAGTTGACGAGCTTCAGCGTGATCGTCGCGGCGCGATGGCGCAGCGTCGCCTCGATGAGCTTGCCGGCCGGCACGCGTAAATCGGTGGTCACGACCGAATTGGTCGCATTGTTCTCGCCCGGCGCCGCGCCGCTCGTGTCGAGCAAAGTCGCGACGATGTGATAGGGGCCTTCGGGAAGCGAGATGACCTCGCCGGCGCGGGCGTTGGCGAGCACGAGCTTCGCCTCCGAATTGTTGCGCTCCGGCACATAGATCGAGATGGCGAGCCGTTGCGCCGGGATCGTCGCGTCGCCGAGCTTGTCGATGAGCTTGAGCCCGCCGGCGTTAAGAATCAGCTGCTCATGCGCGAAGCGTCCATCGACGACGACGCGTTTCGTCGCGCCCGCGAGGCCGAGCGACGCATGCACGACATAAGCCCCGTCCGGCAGCGCCAAGCTCGGTGTCGCCTCGCGCGACTCCGCGACGAGGCGGTGCGAGCCGTCGGCTTGCGCCTGCTCATCGAAGACGCGCCAAATCAAGCCGCCCTTGATGCTCGCCGCCTCGCCGGCCGTCAGCGCGGCGGACAGGCGCACGCCGCCGGCGGGGGCTTCGCCCGATGATTTTGCGGGGCGCGCGTGCGCGGCGCTTTGGGCAAAGGCGCTGGGCGCGGCCAGAAGCGCAAGGGGGAGGCAGAGGAGCGACGCGAGGCGTTTCATTGCGGGAGCTAGCGCGGGGAATGGGGCGATTTATCGGCGCTGAAGACGCTCTCGATAACGCCGATGTCTTTCGGGCTCACCGCGCATTTGCCGAGAAACCCGTCGCGGCGCGCGGCGACACATTCTTCCTTGAGCTTGCCGGGGTCGCGGCAGGGCGCGTCGAGCGCCAGCGCTCCCGCCGCCGCGGCCGCAAGAGCAAGCAGCGCGCGCGCCGTCTCCACGGGGGCCGAATTCTCCTCCGTCCCGAGCGCAGACGCCAAAGCGGCGCGTCCGAAGAGCAAGGCGTGGAGCCGCGGCGAGGCGCGGGCCAAGGCGGCGCAGGAAAGCAATCCTGCTGGCGTCGAGAGCTCGGCGACAATGCGGATCGCGCCGTCGGCCACATCCGCTTCCGCCTCGAAGACCGCGAGCCGCGAGCCGAGCTGCTGCACAGTCTCCGCGCCTTCGGCCGCTTGCAGCACGACGCCGTCGGGAGCCGCGCCGCGCAGCGTCTCGAGCGCGAGATCGAACGCAGGATCGTCGAGCCGCGGCAGGCGAGCGAGAAGCCGCGACGGGCATAGCGTCTCGCGCGCGCGGCGGATGAGCGAGGCGTGCCGCTTTATTCCTTCGCTGTCGGCAAAGTCGAAGATCAACGCGCCGGCGCCGAATGTAAACATCGTTTCCGCGACGTGCGCTCTCGGGATGATCAGACAGCTTCTCATTGGCGACATGCTTGCGGCGCTCTTCGTAGTCTTCGCTGTCACATCACTCTTTATCATAAACCTTCAATTTGGCGCCGGCGATTTTCTCGAACGCCAGCGAGCCGAGCGCGGCGTAACGTGGGAGGGCGCAAGCGCGCGCCCTACCCTCGCGCCGGTCTCCCCAGCGCCTTCTCCACCTCGAGAAGCCGCCGCGTCGTCGCGAGCACCGTATCGGGGTTGAGGCTGATCGAGTCGATGCCGAGCCGCACCAGGAACTCGGCGATCTCGGGATAGTCCGACGGCGCCTGACCGCAAATGCCGCAATGGCGGTGATTGCGCCGCGCGCCCTCGACCGCGAGACGGATGATCTCTTTGACGCCGGGATCGCGCTCGTCGAAGTCGAAGGCGACGATCTCCGAGTCGCGATCGACGCCGAGGGTAAGCTGCGTCAAATCATTCGAGCCGATCGAGAAGCCGTCGAAATGCTTCGAGAAGGCGTCGATGAGCAGCACATTGTTGGGAATCTCGCACATCACATAGATCTCGAGCCCGTTCTCGCCGCGCTTCAAGCCGAGCTCGGCCATGGTCTCCACGACGCGTTCGGCCTCGTCGATCCTTCGGCAGAAGGGGATCATCAGCTTGACGTTCGTAAGGCCCATCTCCTCGCGCACGCGCTTGACGCCAGCGCACTCGAGCGCAAAGCCTTCCTTGTAGGCCGGATGCGCATAGCGCGAGGCGCCGCGAAAGCCGATCATCGGATTGGCCTCCACAGGCTCGAAGGCGCGTCCCCCGAGGAGCTGAGCATACTCATTGCTCTTGAAGTCGGACATGCGCAGCACGACGGGCTTGGGATAGAAAGCGGCGGCGATGGTCGCAACCCCTTCGGCGAGCCGGCGCACGAAGAACTCCTTCGGGCTCGCGTCGTTCGCCGTCAGTCGCGCGATCTCGGCGCGCTCCTCCGCATCGGCGATGCGCTCGGGATGGACCAGGGCCATCGGATGCGCCTTGATCGACTCGGCGACGATGAACTCCATGCGCGCCAAGCCGACTCCATCGTTGGGGAGGCGCGAGAGCGCGAAGGCGAGCTCGGGATTGCCGACATTGAGCATGACATGGGTTTGAGGACGCGGCAGTTGCGAAAGATCGACGCGCTCGACGACGAAGCCGATCTCGCCCTCATAAACCCGGCCAATGTCCCCCTCTGCGCAACAGACGGAAATCAGCTCGCCCGAGCGGATCGCGCGCGTCGCGCCGTCGGCCCCGACGATCGCCGGTATGCCGAGCTCGCGCGCGACGATCGCCGCATGACAGGTGCGGCCGCCGCGATTGGTGACGACGCCCGCCGCCGATTTCATCACTGTGCCCCAGTCGGGCGAGGTCGAGTCGGCGACGAGGATCTCGCCGGGGACGAATTGCGGCAATTCGCTCAAATGCGAAATAACGCGGGCGCGGCCGACCGCGATCTTCGTTCCGACCGCCCTACCCTCGATTCGCACGGGCGTGCGCGTCTCGATCCGATAGGTTTCGAGCGCGGCGCGGTCGCGACGCGAGGCGACGGTCTCGGGACGCGCCTGCACGATGTAGAGACGCCCGTCGAGCCCGTCCTTCGCCCATTCCACGTCCATGGGCCGCTTCACGCCCGCGACCGCGCTGTAATGGTCCTCGATCGTGATCGCCTGACCGGCGAGGGTCAGCACCTCCTCATCGCTCAGGCAGAATTTTTGGCGCTCGCGCACGTCGGTCGGCATATTGCGCGTCGTCGTCAGGCCGCCTTCCGAGAAGATCATCTTGATCTTCTTCGCCCCCAGCTCGCGCTTGAGCACGCTTCTCTTGCCCGCGCGATAGGTCGGCTTGAAGACATAAAATTCGTCGGGATCGACGGCGCCCTGCACGACATTCTCGCCAAGCCCGTAGGAGCCGGTCAGGAACACCACGTCCTCGAAACCTGTTTCCGTGTCGAGCGTGAACAAGACGCCCGACGCCGCGATGTCGGACCGCACCATCTTCATGACGCCGACGGAATTGAACACCTTGAAATGATCGAAGCCGTTGTCGACGCGGTAGCGGATCGCCCGGTCGGTGAAGAGGCTCGCGAAGCAATGCACGACGGCCTCCAGCACGCCCGCCTCGCCGCGCACGTTCAGATAGCTCTCGTGCTGGCCGGCGAAGCTCGCATGGGGCAAGTCCTCGGCCGTCGCCGAGGAGCGCACGGCGACAGAAAGCTCCGGCCCATATTCCTCGACGAGCTTCGCCAGGGCTTGGCGGATTTCCTCTGCGATCGCCTCGGGCAGGCCGGCGCGGCGCACGATCTCGCGGGCTTGCTTGGCGCGGCGGGCCAAATCCTGCACATTCGTCACGTCAAGACCGGAAAGCGCCTCTTCGAGCGCTGGCCAGGCTCGGGCGGAGTCGAGCGCGTCGCGATAGGCCTCGGCGGTGATCGCGAAGCCATTGGGGATGAGGATGCCCCGAGGCGCGAGCTGCCGATACATTTCGCCGAGAGAGGCATTCTTCCCGCCGACGAGGGGAACGTCCTCAATGCCGATCTGGCCGAAGAAACGAATGAACCGATCCGCCATGCCTTCCTCCCTGATCGCTTCTAGCATAGCGGCGCCGGGCGCCGGGACAATGATAACAAGAGGACGCAGGACGATGCAGCTCCTTTATGGCTCCGGTCCTGGCCCCGAAACCGACGATGCGCTAGCATCGCCGCACCCTCCGTCCTTGGCGGCCGGCAAAAGCCCCCACCTCAGCACCCGGCGAGAATCGGATGACGAAAAACATCGGCAGCGGATTTCGCGACGCGGACAGCGAGCTCTTCGGCAGGCTGCTTCAATGCCTGGATTTCATGGGTGAGATCCCCTTCTTCAGAGCCTACAAATCTCATTCGTGGGCGTCGCTCAAAATCGAGCCCGGGCAAACGATTCTCGATGTCGCCTGCGGGACGGGCTCGGATCTGATCCAGCTCGCCGACCGATACCCCGAGACAAATTTCATCGGCGTCGAAAGGAGCGAGAGCTTCCTCGCCGTCGCCAAGGAGCGGGCGGGGTCCAGGGCGAACCTTCAGTTTCTGCCCGGCGACGCCCACAAAATCCCGCTGGAGGACCGGCGGGCGCATGGCGCGCGAATCGATCGCTCGCTACAACATGTGGAGGCCCCCGCCGCCGTCATGAAGGAGATGGCGCGCGTCACCAAGATCGGCGGCCATATTGTCGCCTGCGAGCCCGACTGGGAAACATTCGTCTTGTTCAATGGCGAGTTCGACGACAGCCGAAAGATTGCCGGCTTTTTTCAACGCTCCATTCGCCACCCTTTCATCGGGCGGGAACTCGCGTCACTCATGAATCAAAGCGGCGTCGAGCCGCTCGAGACGCATGTCCACGCTTATTGGACCGGCAAGGTGCAAGAGGCCGATGTGATTTTCGATGTCCGCAAAGTCGCCGATCAATGCGCGGAGGCCGACTTGATCGCCCAGGAGGATGTAGACAATTGGTGGTCCCTATCCCAGCAGGCGTCGCAGAAGGGGATCTTTCTCGCGGCCCTCAGCATCGTCGAGGCGAGCGGCGTTGTGGGAAGCGTGTAGGACGGCAAGGTCGCCAATTTGATCGGATCACGGCGCTCGCAGTCGGCTAATCATCGCCTTTGCCTCCTCGGCATAGTGGCGTGCGCGACCTTCTGTCATTTTCCCGCGCGGCGTCGCGATCGCAAGCGTGGCCGCCACACGCGTCGGCCGCGGGGTCAGGATGAATATGCGGTCGGCGAGCGCGATGGCCTCGTTGAGATCATGCGTCACAATCAGCGTCGTCACATGCGTCTCGTCGATGAGCCGCGCGATGCGCTCGCGCAGCTCGAGGGCCAAGGCCGCGTCGAGCGAGACGAGCGGCTCGTCGAGCAGCAGGAGCGTGGGATGGATGGCGAGCGCGCGGGCGAGCGCGGCGCGACGCGCAAGGCCGAGCGATAGGCGCCCGGGAAATTCGTCGCGATGCGCCGCCAGGTCAAAGCCGGCAAGCAGCGCGTCGATCTCGGCGTCGCTCGCGTCTGGGGCGGCGATCTTCAGATTGTCGAAGACGCTACGCCAGGGCAGAAGCCGCGGCTCCTGAAACGCCATGCCAAGCCGGCTTCCGCGCGGCAAGGAGACGCGGCCGGAAAAATCCGCGTCGAGACCGGCGATGATGCGCAGAAGCGTCGTCTTGCCGCATCCCGAAGGCCCGACGAGCGCGCCGGCCTCGCCGCGCGCGAGCGCAAAGCGAAGACCGCCGATGACCGTCGTCTTGCGTCCGTCCGGCGAGAGAAATTCCTTGGCCGCGATGTCGACGTCGAGCAGCATCGTCTCAACGCCAGCGCGCGACCCGCCGCTCGAAAGGCTGCACGACGAAAGTTTCGACGCAGAGCATCAGAGCGACGAAAGGAAGCGCATAGGCGAGCAGCATGCGCACATCGAAGAGCTGGAACGCGGTGTAGATCTTGAAGCCGACGCCGTTTGGACGGCCCAGGAGCTCGACGATCAGCACGATCTTCCACACCAGCGAAAGGCCCGAGCGCGTGGCCGCGGCGAGATAAGGCGCAAGTTGCGGCAGCACGACATGGCGCAGCCGCGTCGCGACCGGAAAACGAAAGGCCCGCGCCATGTCATCGAGCAGCGGATCCTGCGCGCGCGCGCCTTCGCGCGCCAGCACCATCGCGCCAGGAAGCTTGTTCAGCGCGACGGCGCCGATCGCCGCGACCTCGGTCAAGCCGGCCCAGAGATAGGCGAGAACGATCACAACCAGCGCCGGCAAATTCAAAAGCGCGACGAGCCACGGGTCGAGGATTTTATCGGCGACGCGACGGCGCCCCATCCAATAACCCAGAGCCGAGCCGAGCGTCATCGCCAGCGCGAAGCTCGCCGCGACGCGCGCCAGCGTGACGCCGAGATTGGAAAAGAGCGCGCCCGAGCGCGCTTCCTCGAAGATCGCCGCAAGCACTGGCAGCGGCCCGGGCAGACGGCGCGGATCGCTGAACAGCGCCGCCCCCTGCCACAGCCCCAGCATCGCGACGAAGGAGAGAAGCCTGATCAAGGAGCGGCCTTGTAGAACGTCCCCGGCGGCAAGCTCTTGGCGGATCCGACCAGCGCCTCCCCGCCGGTCGCGGCGAGGACAGCGAAGAGCTTTGCGGCATCCGCCTCTTGCTCCGCGAGCGAGCCTTTGGGAAAGGCCTCGACGTAGCGCTTGCGATAGAGATCGAGCGTCGCCTTGTCTTTTGCGGGGACACGCGGAGCGGCCTTGGCCCAGGCTTCGTCATTCGTTGCGATGAGCGTCTTCGCTTTCTTCATCATGGCGAAGAAGCGCGCGAGCGTCTGGCCGTGCGCCGTCGCGAATTTTTCGTCGAACACATAGCCCGTGACGACCGGATCGCTCGTTGCGCCCAGAGCCCTCTCGACCTGCGCCATGTCGATGGCGCGGCGAAAGCCGCGCGCTTCGAGATCGGTCGCGAAGTTCCAGAACTCCAGCACCGCGTCGATCTCGCCCTGCGCGGCCTTCTCGGCGAGAAGCGGCGGCGCGCCATAGACGATCGAGGCGGCCTTCTCGAGATCGACGCCCTGCCTGAGCGCATGGGCTTTGAGCAAGAGCCAGCTCTTGTCGAGCGGCCCGCCGGCGACGCCGAGCTTCTTGCCCGCGAGGTCTTTGACGGACTTGATCGCCAGGTCCTTCGTCATCACCGCGCCGATGCCGGTCGAGACCGGGGAGAAGGCAAGGCCGTGGCCGCCCGCGCGCTCGCGCGCGACCCAGAGCCAGTCGGAGACGATGACGTCGGCCGAGCCGCCCATGAGCGCGATCTTGCCGGCCTCGGGCGAGGCGAGCTCGGTGATTTTCAGATCAAGCCCGGCCTCCTTGTCGAGACCATAGGCGGAGACGACCGCCATCTCCCACACCGTCGTGCCGGTCGCCTGCAAGGCGAGCCGCAATGGGTCGGCCGCGTGCGCGGGCTGCGCCAGGAGCGCGGCGAGCGCGACGAGGGCGAGAAAGACTGGACGCATGGGGGGTTTTCCCGACGAGAGGCGTGATTGGAGCCTCATATCGCAGGCGCGAGAGCGCGTCGATGCCCCAAGGAACGCTTCCGAAGTCCGGGCTTTTTAGGAAGAGAGGGGAGTCTCAAGCTCGACATAAAGCCGTCGCCACGGCTGATCGTCGATGAGACGCCACCGGTGCCCGGTTCCGGTCGTATCCGACGCCAAGAGAATATCGCCCGGATGCAGAATGAACGTCTCGCCGTCGCGCGTGACAAACTCCAGCGTGCCGGACAGCGTGATGACGAATTGCTCGCAGGGCGCCCTGTGCCATTCCAGCGAGGAGCCCGCCGCGGTCTCCTCAAAATGCGCTTTGCTCGTCAGCCAAGCGGTCCCAAGAGGAAGCTCTTTGCGCTCCACATGAGAGCGGCCATCGGCGCCGGTGAAAAGGTGGATGCAGGGAATTACGTCAGAAGCCATTTTTGCGCCAATCGTTGCAGCGCGCCGCTCGCCTGCAGTCGCGCCTGAGCCTTGTTTATCGCGTCTAGCACGGCGCTGTCGCCCAGACGAACGGCGACGCCGAGCGTTTCGTCCGTTATGCCTTCCTGCACCAAGCGCAATCGCGGCCGATCCTTGATCAGCCAGCGCATCACGGGAGCGAGCTTCATCACCCCGCCGATTTTCCCTGCGGCCAAGTCGTCCAGCATCACGCCGATGTCATGGTAGGCGTAAGTGCGGATCTCGGCGATCCGGCCCTCCTCCTTGAGCCGCTGCGCCACGGGCTCCGACGTATTGCCGTGCTGCACGCCGAGGATCATCCCCTTCAAATCGTCGATGGATTTGACGTGCGGCGTCGCCTCGACATTGCAGACGAGGCTCTGGCCGGAGCGCAGATAGGGCGTGCAGAAACTCGCCAGCTTCTCGCGCTCAGGCGTGATCGTCGCGCCCGACGCGACGCAATCATAGTTCCCGCTCGCGAGGCCGTCGAAAATGCCGTTGAAGTCGGCGCCGGCATAAGCGCTCAGCCGCCATTCGAGGCCAAGCTCGGCGGCGATGGCCTGCGTCAGCTCGATGTCGAATCCGCGAGGCGCATCGGCTTCCAAGAACTCGAAGGGAGGATCGGGCAACGCCGACCCCACACGAAGGACGCCCGGTGTGACAGTGCTGGGGGTCACAGATGCTCCCTCCGTTGCCTGCAGCCAAACTATCGAGCCGCTTAGAACCTGTCACGGAAAAGTGCGGAGCGGTTTTACGGTCAGGACATGCTCTAAGATTCTGGCTTGGCGCGGTTTCGCATCGCTCGAACGATTCCGTTCGAGCGGGAAATCGCTAGGGCGAGGCAATTCAGGAGGGCGAGCCAATCAGTCGGACCAAGCTCTAACCTATGGGCCTGTTGAGCTTTTTACCCTCTCCCTCAAAAAATCCGCGGCCTCCCGAAGCGAGGCGCGCGCCTCCTCCATCACGCCAATGGCAAGCTGCCAGCAATGCGGGACGGCCGGCCAGAGGGAGAGCCTCGTCTCGACGCCGGCTTCCGTGGCGCTGGCGGCGAAGCGAAGGGCATCGTCGCGCAAGAGCTCGTCCTCCGCCACATGGATCAAGAGCGGCGGCAGGTCGGAGAGCTCGGCGTAAAGCGGCGAGGCGCGCGGGTCCCTCGGGCTCGCGCCGGAAAGATAAGCGCGAGAGGCGATTTTCAGCATCTTGCGCGTGAAGAGCGGATCGCGCCCCTCGTTCTCGCGCGCCGAGACGCCGGTCACGGCGAGATCGGTCCAAGGCGAGAAGAGCGCCGCAGCCTGGGGCAGCGTCTCGCCGTCCTGGCGCCGCGCCGCCATGAGGCCGAGCGCCAAGCCCGCGCCGGCCGAGTCGCCGGCGAGCGCGACGGCTGCATGCTCTTGGGCGAGCGCCGCAAAGGACGCGCGCGCGTCCTCGAAGGCTGCGGGAAAAATATGTCGCGGCGCGAGACGATAGGCGGGCGTGAAGACCTGAAAGCCCATCGCGGCGAAGGCCGTGGCGATCGGCCGATAGGACTTCGGCGTTCCGGCGAAGAAGGCGCCGCCATGGAGGTAGAGCAGCGGCGTTCCGACGCCGCAAACTTCTGTCGGCACGCCGCCGAGCCGCTGGCGCCTGAAGCCGCCCTCGGGCGTCTCATAGGGGAACTCGAGCGCGAAGGCCCGCGCCGCCTCGGTGAGCGTCTGCGCGAAGCTCAGTCGCGGCTTCACCCGGCGACGAAGAAAGCGACAGGCGAGCGCCGGCGAGATGTCCCTCAAATGTCGCGGCCCTCGACCTCGACACGAAGCCGCTGCTCGCTGCGCCGCAGGCTCTCGAGCTTGGGCGCGAGCGCAAGCGCGCGGCGATAGGCGTCGAGCGCGCCCTTCTTGTCGTCGGCCTCCTCCTTGAGCGACCCGAGCGCCATGAGCGCGTCGTAACGGCGCGGCTCGAGGCTCAGCGCCGTCTCGAGATCGGCGCGCGCGCCCCGCACGTCGCCTTCGGCGGCCCGCAGCCGGGCGCGCTGGACGAAGCCCTCTGACCAAGTGGGATCAATGCTGACGAGGTCGTTGAGCAGCGCCAACGCCAAGGCTGAGGCGCCGGCCTTCTCGGCCGTCGCGGCGCGCGTCGCGATCAGCCCAGAGGTGTCGGAGGGCGCATGGGCGAAGGCCTGGCGCAGCAGCCCCATGACGGCCTCGGCTTCCGACGAGTCCGACGCGGCTTTCAAGCGCGCCGCAAGCTCGTCGGTCACCGTCGCCTGAGCTTGCGCGGGCGTCGACTTAACCGCGGGCTTGATGACGCGCGGGGGCTTCTTCGGGGCGTCGCGCGGCGCCTGCCCCTGGGCAGGCTCCTGCTCGAGGGGGGGCGGCAAAGGGATGCGGCCGAAGCCCGGGATCTCGATGAAGCCGCCGTTGGGCTCGTCGGCGGCGCCCGCAATATTGGGCGCGGCGAGAAGCGCGAGCCCAAGGAGGAAAGGAAGCGTCTTTCGCATCGCCATGAGCGCGAAGATAGTCCGATGCGCGAAGAGCGCAAGGCAGCCCGTTTGTGGGCGAAACAGAGCCGCCTCCAACTGGCCCAAGTCTCGAACGCCCGCAGCGCCGCCGAACCGATCAAGCTGATCCTCGTGGATCGCCAGAATTTCGACGACCGTGAGATAGTCGCTCACTTGGCCGGCTTCTCGCAAAGCGCAGCGTAGCGCGGCACGCTCGCCTTGTAAGCGGCGAGCACATGCTCACGCGGGCGGCTCCCCGTGCGCTGCTCGATAAGCGCCTTGAGCGCCTCCTCGACGACCGCTTGCAATTGTCGCCCTTCGTTCCTGGCGATTTTTCGAATGGCGGCGAGGACTTCGCCATCCACCTGCGTCGCGAATTTCTCGCGCGTTCCCGACACGAGGAATACTCCGCTCACCTTAGGATTCTGGCTTCTTTAAATATCTAGAAATGTCATTTCGGCGCGCGCCGCAATTCGCCGCGTCCACTCCCGACCGCAGGCCCGGCCGCTGAAAGCAAAAGGGCGGGGTCTCCCCCGCCCTTCCAAATCTCGACCGCTCTCCGCCGCTCAGTGCGCCAGCACGGCGAGCAGCAGCAGCGCGACAATATTGGTGATCTTGATCGCCGGGTTCACGGCCGGGCCGGCGGTGTCCTTATAGGGATCGCCGACCGTGTCGCCGGTCACCGCCGCCTTATGCGCGTCGCCGCCCTTGACATGGGTGACGCCGTCCTTGTCGACGAAACCGTCTTCAAAGCTCTTCTTGGCGTTGTCCCAAGCGCCGCCGCCCGAGGTCATCGAGATCGCGACGAAAATGCCGTTGACGATGACGCCCAGCAGCAGCGCGCCCAGCGCCGCAAAGGCGTTGGCCTTGCCGCCCAGGATCCAGGCCACGAGGAAGGCCACGATCGGCGCGAGCACGGGCAGGAGCGAGGGAACGATCATTTCCTGGATCGCCGCCTGGGTAAGCAAGTCGACGGCGCGGCCATAGTCGGGACGCTCCGTGCCGGCCATGATGCCCGGATTCTTGAACTGACGGCGCACCTCCTCGACGACCGAGCCGGCGGCGCGGCCGACGGCGGTCATCGCAATGCCGCCGAAAAGGTAAGGGATGAGGCCGCCGAAGATCAGGCCCGCGACGACGTAAGGATTGGAGAGCGCGAAGTCGACGGTCTCCATCCCTTTGAAGAAGGGGAGGCCCTGCTCCGTGAAGTGCTTCAGGTCGTTCGTGTAGGCGGCGAAGAGCACGAGCGCGCCGAGGCCCGCCGAGCCGATCGCATAGCCTTTGGTGACGGCCTTGGTCGTGTTGCCGACCGCGTCGAGCGCGTCGGTCGACTGGCGCACCTCCTTCGGCAGGCCCGCCATTTCGGCGATGCCGCCGGCGTTATCGGTCACCGGACCGAAGGCGTCGAGCGCGACGATCATGCCGGCGAGGCCGAGCATCGTCGTGACAGCGATCGCGACGCCGAAGAGGCCGCCGAGATTATAGGTGAACAAGATGCCGAGCACGATCACCAGCGCCGGCGCCGCCGTCGACTCGAGCGACACCGCGAGGCCCTGAATCACATTGGTGCCGTGACCCGTCACCGAGGCCTGCGCGATCGAGACGACCGGACGCTTGCCGGTGCCCGTGTAGTATTCGGTGATGTAGACGATCGCCGCAGTCACGATGAGGCCGATGACGCCGTCGATGAAGAGCCAGAAACCGTAGATCGGCTGGCCGTTCACCTTGCCGATCTCGCCGAGGCCCACGGTGAAGAGCGTCGCGAGGAAAAGGCCGGCGATCGAGAAGACGCCCGAGGCGATGAGGCCCTTATAGAGCGCGCCCATGATCGAGTCGTCGATGCCGAGCTTCTTGAACCAGGGCGCGGCGAGCTTGGTGAGCTCGAAGGAATGGCTGTCGCCGAGCTGGACGAAATAAGTGCCGGCGATCGAGGCGAGGATCGACAGGCCGCCGATCGCGAGCGGATAGAGCACCGCGTTGGAGAGGCCTTCCTGGCCGGAGAAGAAGATCGAGGCGAGCACCATCGTCGCGACGACGGTGACGGCGTAAGTCTCGAAGAGGTCGGCCGCCATGCCGGCGCAATCGCCGACATTGTCGCCGACATTGTCCGCGATGGTCGCCGGATTGCGCGGGTCGTCCTCGGGAATGCCCGCCTCGACCTTGCCGACGAGGTCGGCGCCGACGTCCGCGCCCTTGGTGAAGATGCCGCCGCCGAGACGCGCGAAGATCGAGATCAGCGAGGCGCCGAAGCTCAAGCCCACGAGCGCGTCGACGACCGTGCGGTCGGCGGGACCATAGCCCGCGCCCCAGGTGAGGATCGCGTAATAGATCGCGACGCCGAGCAGCGCGAGGCCCGCGACGAGAAGACCCGTGATCGCGCCCGCCTTGAAGGCGATGTCGAGGCCCTCGGCGAGGGACTTCGTCGCGGCCTGGGCGGTGCGGACATTGGCGCGCACCGAGACGTTCATGCCGATGTAGCCGGCCGCGCCCGAAAGCACCGCGCCAAGCACGAAGCCGAAGGCGACCCAGAGGCCGAGGAACAGCGCCAGCAGCACGGCCACGCCGGCGCCGACCATGCCGATCGTGCGGTATTGGCGATTGAGATAGGCCTGCGCGCCCTCCGCGATCGCGCCCGCGATCTCCTGCATCCGCGCGGAGCCGGCGTCTTGCGCCAGGAGTTCCTTGGCGGTCAGCGCCCCATAGGCGACTGCCGCCAGCCCGAACAGAATAGTGAGAAACAATACCATGGTGGTCCCGCCCTCTTGTTCCGGCGCCTCTTGCGGGCGCCGCTATATGCGAGGATCGCCGCCGCCCTCGCGCTTTGCCGAAAAAAGACGCGCAGCCGCGATCCGAATCGCGGCTGCGGCGGTTGTTCTCTTCACCCTTTGCCAGAAAGCTTTGCCGGCGGCAATGGGCGCAAACCGGCGCAATCTAAAAGTGGCTGAACGACAAAGCACTGAATTCAATTATGTTTCCACGCTCGTCGACGAGCCGTGGCGGCTCCTCGCCAGCAACGATTTCGCCGATTCTACGAAAGTCCCGCCGCCCGCCGGGGCTGACGCCGAAAAGCCTGGCGTCGCCGCAGGCGAGGATCTCGTAATCGTCGCCTCCGCAAAGCAGCGTTTCGAGGAGATCCGGGGCGAAGGCGAGCGCCTCGCGCGCAGCCTCGGAAAGGGGGATATCTTCCAGCTTCACACGCGCGGCGACCTTGGAGGCGCGCGCGAGCTTGGCCAAATCGCCGATCAGACCGTCGGAGACGTCCATCGCGGCGCTCGCGCCCGCACGCAGCTGGGACGCGAGCTCGAGGCGCGGGCGCGGCAACAGATAGCGCTCGAGCAGGAAGTCGCGCGAGGAGGCCGAAAGCCGCGCGGCGAGGGCCGGGTCTTTGCGCAGCCGCAGCCCCAGCGCGGCGTCGCCGATGGTCCCGCTGACGAAGACGCCGTCGCCGACCTTCGCTCCCGTGCGCGGCACGAAGCGCCCCTTAGCGCAGCCGAGCGCCGTGATCGAAATCGTCAGGGGCCCGGGCGTTTTGACCGTGTCGCCGCCAAGGAGCGGACAGGAGAAGGAGCCCGCGTCCTCCCCGAGCCCCTGCGCGAAAGCCGCGAGCCAGTCGTTCGTCCAATCCTGCGGCAACGCCAGCGCCAGCAGGAAGCCCAAGGGCTCGGCGCCCTTGGCGGCGAGATCGGAGAGATTGACGCGCAGCGCCTTTTTGGCGATGGCGCCGGGCGGGTCGTCGGCAAAGAAATGCACGCCCGCGACGAGCGCATCCACCGTCGCGACGGTCTCCTCGCCCGCCGGCAGCAGCGCCGCATCGTCCGCGAGCCCGAGCCCCGCCGGCCCCGCGAGCGGCGCGAAGAGCTGTTCGATGAGCTCAAACTCGGTGAAGCGGCGTGTCATGGAAGGAGGCTGGCCACGGATTCTACAGCATGAAAACCCGCAAGATATGCGGCGCGCCCAGCTTCATCCGCCCAATGACTGGCGTCGAGGAAGGTTTGCGCTTTCGCCAGAAACTCGCGCGCCTTCTCCAAAAACGCGCCCGTCTCCGGCTTCATAGAGTAAGGCCTTCCCGGCGAATTTCATGCATGAGCGGGGTGCGCTCGTCGTAAGCCTCAGCGCGGTAGGGCATGGCGTGAACGAACTCGCCGGTTTCCTCAAGGATAGCCGAGCTGATGTCGGCGAGGCGGTAAATCTCCTCGATGCGGTCGGGAATGTCACCGTGTAGAAACACGGCGATGTCGTAATCTGAATCCGGCCGCGCATCCCCCCGCGCGCGCGAGCCGAACAATACGAGGCGCGCCACGCGCTCCCCGTAGAGCTTGCGCGCCGCGCCGCGGAAACGCTCAAGAACCGGGTCTTCGGGGTCCTTCGCAGCCATTCGAGCAGTATAGCATGCCTCAAAGCCCCCAGCTGTTGTGCCCGAGGCCGACGCGTCCGGAGAGACGAGCGATGAGCGAGCGTCACCTTGGGCGCTCGCGCCACGGGTGCGATCGGCGCGAAGACTGACTTCGCCGCGCCCGGAAGCGCCTCGCGAAAATAAGCAGTCCACCCGGTCGGGCCAACATCAGAGCGAGCAAGACCTCAGTAAGGATGGCGATCCTTTTTGTCTTCCCACGCACGGTAAGCTTTTAGCCCCGTGTCTCGCTCGAAGTTAGGCGTCACCGCAATGTTCCGCCGTTTCTCCCAGGGCAGCTTGAAGTCCTCGTATTGGAACGCGTCGTCGAAGCCGATATGGCTCGTGTCGTCCAGGCTCGCGGCGAAATAGACGTGATCGATGCGCGACCAGTAGATCGCGCTCATGCACATCGGGCATGGGGCGCCATTGATGTAGATTTCGCAGCCCTTCAACATCTTCGCGCGCTGAGGCACGCGATCGGGAGAGTTCGGCGGACGCGGGATCATTTCGAGGATGGTTCCCGCGCCATAATCGCTCCCCAAAAGCGTCTTGGGATTGAGCCGCTGCGAGGCGTCCATAATCGCAGTGACCTCGGCGTGGAACACCGGACATCCGGTGAGAAGAACCCGGTTCTGCCCCCGTCCGATGATCTCCCCATCCTTCACGATGACGGCGCCGAACGGTCCTCCCCAGCCCTTCTCGACCGATTCCGTCGCCAGATCCGTCGCCTCCTGCATGAACTTTCGCTGAGCCTCGGTCGCGTGGACGGGCGCCGTTTTGCCGTCTGGCGTGGGGACTTTCTCCTTCGCCTGCGCGCTCGTCGTGGCGAATGCGCCTGCGGCGGCGGCTCCCGCGGCGACCGCCGTGCACGTCATGAAGCGGCGTCTTCCGAGATTGGTACGGTGCGGGAGTTGAAAGATGGTTTCCATCATAGGCGCCATTCCTCCTCAATTCGCCTCGCGAAGTCGATGGCGAGGACTTGATCGCCCTAACCACATAGAGCTTTGTCATCGCCATAAGAGAAAAAACTACGGCCGCGCTCTCGTGAGCTTGCAGGGTTTGAAACGCCTTGCGCGCGTAAGAGCGCGTTACGGAAAAATGCGCCCAGAGTCACGCGCCGTCTCGCCTCAGCTCTTGGCCTTTTCTGCGGCGCGCGTCTCGCGGGCAAGGCGGTCGAGCACGGCGTTGATCATTCCGCATTCGGTCGGGCCGAAGAAGGCCCCCGCCACGTCCACATATTCCTTGATCGCGACGGAAGCCGGCACGTCCGGACGACGCATCAGCTCGAAGGCGCCGGCGCGCAAGATCGCGCGCATGACAGTCTCGATGCGCGAAAGGGGCCAGCCGCCTGAGAGCGCGGCATCGATCTTTGTGTCGATGAGGCGCTGCTCTTCGAGCACGCCGCCCAGCACCTCACGGAAGAAGCCGACCGCCGCGGGGCGATATTGCGCGCCCTCGATCTCCCGGCCCATCCAATGCGCCTCGAACTCGGCCTGGACCTCGTGCAGGCCCTTACCGGCGACCTCCATCTGATAGAGCGCCTGCACGACGGCGAGACGGGCGTTGGAGCGCTCGGCGGCTTTCATCGGCGAGAGCCCTGCTCGCGCGCAAGGCGGATCAACGCGAGGGCCGCGAGCGCGGCGTCGGCGCCCTTGTCCCCTTGCTTGGGGTCGGCGCGCACAATCGCCTGCTCCTCGTTCTCGACGGTGAGTATGCCGTTGCCGAGCGGTAGGCGCTGCGAGACGGCAAGATCGCTCAAGGCGCGCGCGCTCTCATTGGCGACGATCTCGAAATGATAGGTCTCGCCGCGGATGACGCAGCCGAGCGCGACGACGCCGTCATAGGGCGCGCCGACCTTGCGGGCGGCCTCCAGCGCGATGGCCGCCGCCGGAGCGATCTCGAGCGCGCCCGGAACCTCGATCACGCGCGCTTCGACTTTTGCGCGCGCAAGCGCCGCCGCCGCGCCCTCGCGCAGAAGCGCGACGATGCGGGCGTTGAAATGCGCGGCGACGACGAGCACGCGCGCGCCGGGTAGTGGCGCGAATTCCTGATCCGCGCGGGAGAAACCTGCCATGGGGTCCTTGAGGTGCCGATAGCGCCAGGATGGCGTCGGGCGCCACGCCAAGGCGTCTGACACGCGCGCGCGCATGAGGCAAGCGCCGGCGGCGCGGCGGCGGCTTGGGGAGGACGCTCAGGCCGCTCCACGCCTGCAACCCTCTGTTAAGACGTGAGAAATCCAAAGCCTTCGGCCGGCGGCGTTAATTTGCCCGGCTGTGACCTCTGGGCAACAGACAATCTCGAAAATTAATGATTAAGTAACCTCTATTCATTCGCCCCAAGATTCCTCTTGAGAGCGGGAGCGTAAATTGAGACGCAAGTTTTACTTGATGATTAGCGGTTTCGCTTCCCTCGCGGTGAGCGGATGCGGATTCGGTCTGCGCGTTCCCGAGATTCAAGAAGCCTGGGACAGCCCTCAGGACGGCGACTTACTGATCCGCGAGATTTCCAAAACCGTGTATTTATCTATCGAAAAGGCCGTCGTCTGCGTCATGCAGGACAGCGGCCCTCTGAGGGACCCGAAGAACAGGGAGCTTTTCAAAAAAAATTGGGGCGTGCAGGCGACGCTCGTGCTCACGATCCAGGAGTCCAGCGCGCTCGCTCCTGGGCTCACGTTGAATACGCAGATGCACAACGGCGTCGTGAATTTCGCCGGCGAGTATTTCGGCTCCTCAACGGCGTCATTCGGCGGGCCGTGGGCGCCATTCGTGAGCGGTTACCCGTCGACCTCCACTTTTGGGCCGCTCCAGGTCCCGCAAGCCTATTCCCTGGGCTTTGGCGGCAAGGCGAGTTCGCAAGCGACGCGTATCGAATCCTCAGGCGCTTATTTTACCGTCGAGAAGCTCTTACAAAACGCCAAGCTTGAAAACGTCAGAACTGGCTCCCGATACGAAAAAGAACAGGCGCAGTGCGGCGAACAGACGATTGATGAGGCTGAACGGGATAAGTTATATCCGGACGAACAGGAAAACGGGCGCAAGCCATCAAAGACGGCTCAGTTCCTCTCTTTGATCGTAAATAACGATCTCAAAATCTACGACTGGCTGGCGTCGGCTTTGCACATCCAAGAGGTCATTGCTGGGATGGGAGGCGGAACCATGGACACCGGCAAAGGTAGCGGGAAGAGTCCGGCTGTCGGCCAAAATGCAATCACCCATGAGGTGGCGTTCTTCGTCGTGACCGAAGGCAGCGTCACCCCGAGCTGGAGATTGGTCCGCGTTTCCGCGAATCAAAACTCGCCCCTCTTCGACACGCAACGCCAACGCACTCATGACCTGATCGTCACTTTCGGGCCGAGGGATCCCAAAACCGGCCAACTCGAGCGCGCGGCCCAACAACAGCACGACGCCGCGCTCTACGGCCTCGCCAACGTCAATGGGATCAGGGGAATCTTCCAACCCTGAGTTGAGGGGAGGCGAGAAGATCCCCTTTGGCTGGGGAACATTCTCGGTCTCAGAGAACGGCTTCCAGACAGCCGACAAGCTCCCGCCACACAGCGGGGAGCGTCGCGGCGATATCGTCGGCGATGAGGCCCGGTCCGAAGAGCGTCGCGGCGCGCGCATGCATCCAGGCGCCGCAGGAAGCGGCGGCGAAAGGCTCCATGCCTTGCGCCAGCAGGCCGGCGATCATGCCGGTGAGCGTATCCCCCGAGCCGGCTGTGGCGAGCCAGGGCGAAGCCGCGGCGAGGATGGACGCACGCCCGTCAGGCGAGGCCACCACCGTGTCCGGGCCCTTGAAAAGCACGATCGCGCCGCTCAACCGCGCGGCGTTGCGGGCGTGGTCGAGCTTCGAGGGTCCGTCATTCGCGGCGTCGCCAAAGAGCCTGGCGAATTCGCCGGCATGGGGCGTCAGCACCACAGCGCCCGGCGCCTTCGCGATAAGCCGCCGGAGCGTCTCGAGCTCGCCAGCAAAGCTCGTCAGCGCGTCGGCGTCGAGCACGATGGCGCGCTTCGCGTCCGGCTCCGGCGCGGGTTCGAGCGCCGTCTCCACCAGGCGGCGCGTGGCTTCGCCCACGCCCAGCCCGGGCCCGAGCGCGACGACGTTCTTGCGGGCGTCGGAAAGCAGCGCGGCCAGGCCCTCGGCGCCCTCGGCCTCGCGCAGCATCACGCTGGTGAGCGCCGGCGCATTGGCGGCCATGGCGTCGCGAGGACTCGCGAGCGTGACGAGCCCCGCCCCCGTTCGCAGCGCCGCCTGCGCGGCGAGCCGCGCCGCGCCGGTGAAAGAGAACCCGCCCGAGACGACGACCGCGTGGCCGCGCGAGTATTTGTGGCCGTCGACGCGCGGCAGAGGCAAGAGATTGCGCCACAGGCCGGGCGCGTTCACGAAGGTTTGCGGCTTGATCTCGCCCAGCACCGCCGAGCGGATGCCGATGTGCGCGCAGGTCAGCTCTCCGCAATGGAGTCGGCCCGGCAGCAGCAGATGGCCGTTTTTCAGCCGAAAGAAGGTGACGGTCGCGTCCGCCTCGACAGCGACCCCGCGCACCGCGCCGCTCGATCCGTCGATCCCGGAGGGGATGTCCACCGCGACGACGCGCACGCCGCTTTCGCGCCGATATTGGTTCAGCCGGCGGATCAGATCGGCGGCCTTTCCCTCGATGTCGCGCGCGAGGCCCGTGCCGAAGAGCGCGTCGATCACAATATCGGCGTTGGCGAGCAAGCAGGCCTCCGCCGGCTCCACGGCCCCGTCCCAGGCCGCGGCGGCGGCGAGCGCGTCGCCGCGCAAATTCGACGGCGGCGTCAGCGCGCCCACGCGCAGCTTCATGCGCGCCTGACGCAAGAGACGCGCCGCCACATAGCCGTCGCCGCCGTTGTTGCCGGGCCCGCAGAGCACGAGCACACGCCGCCCGCTGCTCGTCTGCAGCATGCGCGTCACGACGCTGACGAGCGCCGCGGCGGCGTTCTTCATGAGCTCCTTGCCGGGGAGGCCCGACTCGATCGTCAAGCGATCGGCGCGCGCCATCTCTTCGGTCGTCAGGATCTCGGTCGGAAAAGGATCGAGCGGCATGAGCCGATGGTCGCAAATGGCTTCGCGGAGAGCAATGGGCGCGGGCAGCTATTTGAGCAGCGGATAGGCGCTTTTTGCTTTGCGCCTGAATTTGCTACTCAATTATCAATACATGCATCAACACATGTCGGCTGGACGTCGACCGCAAGGGCGATCGCGCCCTAAAACGAGAAGAACCGCATGCTTTCGCTCATTCTTCTTTGCCACGACCGCTCCCCGACGCGCGAAGCGACAGACTCGGGCGCGCTCCTCCGCGAGCGGGCCGCGCGCAGCCTCGGCTCCCTCGTCGAGGCCTCGATCGCCGGCGTCATCGCCGACGCAACGCTCGTCGCCGCGCCCGCTCCGTCGCTCGCCGACATCGCAGACGAGGCCGGCTGTCATATGATCGAGGAGGCGGACGCCGGCGCGGCACTTGCGCGGGCGCTCGCTCAGGCGCGCCAGGCGGACGTCTTCCTGCTCTGCGCCGGCTTTTGCGCCGATCGCGGATTCGTGGACGAGGCGGCAGACATTGCGGCCTTCGGCGGCTTGAAGATGGCGCGGGCGCTCAAGGCCGCGCCGGAAGGACTGCTGACCCGGCTTGCCCCGTCGCTTGCGCGCCCGGTCGGGCTCCTCGCGCGCAAGACTGCCCTCTTGAACGCCGGCGGCGCCGAGGTCGCACGCCTCGCGCGCCTTCTCAAGGCGCGCGAGATGGTTTCGCGGGCGCGACGCGGCGCGTGAGCTGGCGCACGGCGCGAGCCCGAGCGCCGCTTTAGAACTTCCCACCGCGGAGACGTCTGGAGGCGCGAATGACCGACCTAATCGCTTCGATTCCCTCTGAGGCCCGTCGCTTCGTCCTGCGCCTGTCGCGCCTCGGCGCCCTCCCCGCTCTGCTGCTCCTTCCGCTCGACGCCGCCAAAGCCTGCGCAGGCGGCGGAGATACGGGGCCGATCTGGACGCTCGACCATAAAGCCTACGCCAGCGACAGCGGCCTCCCCTTCCTCAGTCCCGGCAACGACAGCCGCATCAATCTGCAGCTCCTCATGCTCGACGCGGCGTCGCGGCGCATCGCGCCACAGGCGCCCGCGGCGGATCTCGGCCCCGATCTGAACGCCAGCGGACTCTTCGATCTGTCGGATCTCGATACGGCCTGCGGGCGTCCGCCGCGGCGGCCCGACTCGGTCCCGGCCGCCGATGGCGAAGGCAGCCGCTGCCTCTCGCTTGAAGCCGGCAAGAGAGCCTTCGTCGAGGCGGCGCGTGAGGAAAGGGGTCTGAGCGACGGCGAGCGCGCCGCGCTGATCGAGGCGCGCAACGGCTTGACCTCCAGTTGCGACGAGAAAGGCGCCAAATCTTCTCCCGCGGAGGATGCGCTCGCCAAGATCGCAAAGCCCAGCGAGACAGCGCGCGAATTCGCCGCCTACCTCGCCGGCGCCAAGGCTTTTTACGACGGCGCTTTCGACGCGGCCCTCACTCAGTTCGCGTCGCTCGCGAAGTCTCGGAACGCGTGGTTGAACGAGACCGCGCGCTACATGAGCGGCCGCGCCCTACTCAACAAGGCGCAGATCGGCGCCTTCGCCGAATTCGACGGAACCGCCGAGCCGAAAGTCTCCGACAAGGCCTCGCTCGACGCGGCGGAGAATGCGTTCAAGGCGTATATTTCGGACTATCCCAAGGGCCGCTACGCCGCATCGGCGCAGGGACTGCTCCGCCGCGTCTCTTGGCTCGCGCGCGACAAGGCGAAGCTCGGCGCGGAATATGCCGCGCTGATCTCGCAAGCCGGCGCGGCGCGCTCCGCTTCGGCCCTCCCCGATCTCGCCGACGAGATCGACCTCAAATTCCTGGGCGAGAAGGGCGAGAGCCCTGATCCCAATCTGCTCGCCGTCAGAGACCTGATGCGCATGCGGGCGAGCGGCAAGGGCAAGCCCGACTTTCCCGACCAGGAACTGGAGGCGCAGGCGAAGGATTTCACGGGTCGCGCGGCGCTCTTCGATTATTTGAAAGCCGCGCGCGCCTATTATGTCGACGGCGACTCGCAGCAGGCGCTGAAGCTTCTCGGCGAGCCGGCGCCCGGCCCTTTGTCGTCGCCCTATCTCGCTTTCAGCCGCGAGACCTTGCGCGGCCAGGCGCTCATGGCGTCGGGCCAATATGAGAGGGCGGTGGAGCAATGGCGCCGGCTTCTGCCGCTCGCCGACGATCCCTGGCGGAAGGAAGCGGTCGAGCTCGGCCTCGCCATGAGCTGGGAGCGGCTCGGAACCGTCAACAAGGTCTTCCTGCCGGGCACGCGCATCGCCTCGCCGCGCATCCGCGCCCTTTTGCTGCGATACGTCGCGGGACCGATCTTGCTACGCATGGCGGTGGAGAATCCGGAAACCACCCCGGCCGAGCGGCGGCTCGCGCGCGTCGTCCTGCTCTTCAAAGAGGCGACGCACGGGCAATACGGTAATTTTTTGCAAGACTACAACGCCGAAGGGCTGAGCCGGGACGAGGTCGAAGGCCGGTCGCTCGCCGACGCCTATAAATCCACGACGCTGCTCTGGCCGGGAACGAAGACGCCCTACCCCTGCCCCGACTTGCGCGACGTCGTCAAAGAACTCTCCGCCAACGCCAATTCCTCGCACGGTCTCTTGTGCCTCGGCGAATTCATCCGCGTCGCCGATCTCGACGGGTTTGAGTCGGTCCACCCGCCCGCCGAGGAGCTGGGCGGAACCAAGCCGATCTTCCCCGGCGAGCCCTTCTCCCGCGGCGAGGTCTATAAGAAGCTTGTCTCCGAAGCCTCGACGCCGGAGCGCGACAAGGCCTATGCGCTCTTTCGCTTGGTGAACTGCTATGCGCCCGCGGGCAACAACACCTGCGGCGGGACGGATGTCGACCTCGCTCAACGCAAGGCCTGGCACGACGAGCTGAAGTCGCGCTATGGCGCGACGCCCTGGGCGAAAAGCCTGAAATTCTATTGGTGAGAAGGCTGCGCCTCTTCGCGCTGGCGCTGCTGCTTCTCGGGCCGGCGCCGCCCTCCGCCGGCGAGATCGTTCGGGCGCAGGATCACGACGCCTATTGGCTTTGGGCCGGCGTCAAGACGCGCCCCGAATTGGAGAAAGCGAAAACCCTCTATCTGCTGCAGGGCGAGATCGGACCGGACCGGTTCGGCGAGGTGCGCCTAAAAGCGCAGGGCGGAACCGAGCCCGGCCCGCATGCGCCGACCCTTTGGCTCGTCTATCGCGTGCGCAGCCTCGATTGGACGCCGGAGATCTTCGCAGCGGTCAACCGCCGGCTGGCTCGATGGCGGGACGCGACGCGCGTCGCCGGCGTGCAGGTGGACTTCGACGCCTCGACGCATGGTCTAAAAAACTACGCGGCCTTTCTCGGGAAGCTTCGCGCGGCTCTGCCGAAGGACTGCTGGCTCGGCGTGACAGGGCTGATGGACTGGGCCTCGCAGGCGACGATCGAGGATATCGAGGCGCTCTCGGAAACCGTTGACGAATTGATCTTCCAGACTTATCGCGGTCGCGAGACGGTCGCCGACATCGACGCCTATCTGGCGCGGCTCGGCCGGCTCAATGTTCCCTTTCGGCTGGGGATCGCGGAAGGCGCCGCCTGGTCGCCGCCCACGGCGCTTGCCCGCAATCCGCATTTCCTGGGCTATGTCGTCTTCCTGCGCAACGAAGCGGAGGATCATTGACGCCGCGCGCAAAAATGTCAGAAATTGCTGCCGGAGCGGCGCAAGGAAAAACAAAAATGGCTCTGCGAAGTCTCGCGGCGTGGATTCTGACAGCGTTGCTCTCCCTTGCAATCGCGGCCCCGGAGGCTCGCGCGCGCGGCGCGCTGACGCTCAATCAGGACGTCTGCCTTCTCTACATCGGACCCGACTACGCCTATTTTTCCGCCTATGATCCGCACAAGCCGAAGAAGCGCTATTGCGAGGAGGCGCCGCGAACAGGCGTGACCGTCTTTGCGATCGACTTTGCGCAAAGCGAGATGCGCGAGATGAAGGTCGCGTTCCGCGTCCTTCGCAACATCGGCGAGACGACGGACCCGGCGGCGATCGAGGCTGCAACGCTCGCCCGCACGGAGCCGCGCGTCTACCCTACTGGGAGCCTCAGCCTCGCCTATGACTTCAAGGAGCCCGGCGATTACGCGGGGCTCGTGACCGTCGACGGTCCCAACGGCGAACAATGGGTCGCCTATTTTCCCTTTGCGGTCGCGCAGCCCTATCGGGCGCGCCTGCCCTATTACCTGCTAGGCGTGGCGGGGCTCCTCGCCATATTTGTCATCTTCTGGGGGAAGGATCAGCGCGGGAAGAAACCCGAGCCGAAGCGCGGATGATAACTCCCTCTACCTGCGGAATTCGCTCTGGAGCATGTCACGGAAAAGCGCGAAGCGGTTTTCCGTGACATGCTCTAAGTTTTTAATTTTGCGCGATTCCTTATCGCTCGAACGACTCCGTTCGAGCGGGAAACGCGCTAAGCCTTGAAGGCGTTCGCCTCCTCGCCGACAGGCGCGCTCCAGATCTTGATCGCGGGGACGCCGCGATACTCGCTGAGAATGCTGAGCCTGCCGGTGTCGAGAAGAAACCGTTGGCCCTCGCTAGGCGGAAGACCAATCCAGCGCGCGGCAAGCACGCGCAGGATGTGGCCATGCGCAAAAAGCGCAACCTCGCCTTGAACCGCCCGCACGCGGCCGATGAGGCGATCCGCACGCGCGCCCACCTGCTCCGGCGTCTCTCCCCCGGGACATCCGTCGCGAAAAATCAGCCAGTTCGGCGACATTTCCAGAATTTGCGAAGGCGTCAGTCCCTCATACGCGCCATAGCTCCATTCCATCAGATCATTGTCGATGATGGCTTTGCGGCCCAGGCCCGCCAGCTCGCAGGTCTCTCGCGCTCGCTGCATTCCGCTGACGAGAACGAGAGCGAAATCGATTCCCTTGAGCGCCAGCCGCAGCCGCTCGGCTACTCGACGACCGTTATCGGTCAAAGGAAGATCCGTTGTCCCCGTATGCCGACCGCTCAAGCTCCATGCGGTCTCACCATGCCTGATCGCGAAAACATTCATATCGGCGTCATCCCACGCCTCGTGCGCGCGCTAGATCACGCTGCGTTCAGGCGGAATCGCCTGAACGAAGAAAACGTGATCGATTCTAAAAGTTTAGAGCGCGATTTGTGCGAAAAACCGGTTTCCACTTTTTCGCATCGCGCTCTATAGATTATCGGCCTCGGTCGAACTCGCCCCTTGGCTCGTCGCCTGGCCCTTCCACACCCAGTTCTTGACTTCCGGCATGTCGTCGCCGTGGCGCCGAATATATTCCCGATGCTCGATGAGCTTGTCGCGGATTTCCTGCTTCGCATAGGCCGCTCGCACGGCCAGACCCGGGACCCGGTCGATGACGTCCTCCGCGAGATGAAACCTGTCCAGGTCGTTCATCACGCACATGTCGAAAGGCGTGCTGGTCGTGCCTTCTTCCTTGTAGCCGCGCACATGCAAATTGTCGTGCCCGTGCCTTCGATAGGTCAGTCGATGGATGAGCCAGGGATATCCGTGGAAAGCGAAAATGATCGGTCTATCGGTCGTAAACAACACGTCGAAGTCATTGTCAGACAGTCCTCCCGGATGCTCGCTCGGCGGCTGTAGGCTCATCAAGTCTACGACGTTGACGACGCGGATCTTCAATTCAGGCTTAAAGCGCCGCAAGAGCTCGACCGCCGCCAGCGTTTCCATGGTGGGGACGTCACCGCAGCAGGCCATCACGACATCTGGCGCGCATCCCTGATCGTTGCTCGCCCATTCCCAAATTCCAAGTCCACCGGCGCAATGTTTGATCGCTTGCTCCATTGTCAGCCATTGCGGCGCCGGTTGCTTGCCTGCGACGATCACGTTCACCTTGTTGCGGCTGCGCAAGCATTGGTCGGTCACCCAAAGAAGACAATTGGCGTCGGGGGGCAGATAGACCCGAACGACCTCAGCCTTTTTATTCACTACATGGTCGATGAACCCGGGATCCTGATGGCTGAACCCGTTGTGATCCTGCCGCCAGACATGGCTCGACAGCAGATAGTTCAATGAGGCGATGGGGCGCCGCCATTCGATTCCGTTGCACACTTTCAGCCATTTCGCATGCTGGTTGAACATCGAGTCGACGATGTGGATGAAAGCTTCGTAGCAGGAGAAGAAGCCGTGCCGGCCCGTGAGCAGATAGCCTTCCAGCCAGCCCTGGCACTGGTGCTCGCTCAACATCTCCATGACGCGGCCGTCCGGCGCGAGGTGATCGTCCCACGGAAGAGTCTCCGCAACCCAGGCGCGATTTGTGACTTCGAGGACGTTTTGCCAACGGTTTGAGTTGTTTTCATCCGGGCTGAAAAGGCGGAAATTGCGCGCCTCCAAGTTGCACTTCATCACATCACGCAGAAATTTGCCCATTTCGCGCGTCGCCTCGGCGGTCACGGCTCCGGGTTGACCCACTTCGACGGCGTAGTCGCGGAAATCAGGGAGCTTGAGATCACGCAGAAGCGCCCCGCCATTGGCGTGGGGATTGGCGCTCAGACGGCGATTTCCCTCGGGCGCAAAGGCGAGAAGCTCCCTGCGCGGTCGACCGCTCTCCTCGAAGAGCTCGTCGGGCCGATAGCTTCGCATCCACGCCTCGAGAAGACGGACATGCTCGGGATTTTTTTGCATCTCTCCCATCGGCACTTGATGGGAGCGCCAGTAATCCTCGACACGCTTTCCGTCGACCTCCTTCGGGCAGGTCCAACCTTTTGGCGTTTTGAGCACGATCATCGGCCAGGCCGGGCGGCGGATCGACGCGCTGGATCTCGCCTCGGCTTGGATGCGTCGGATGTCCGCGGCCACACGATCGAGCGTGGCCGCCATCAGCTCATGCATCCGTCGCGGATCGTCCCCTTCGACGAAATAGGGCGTGTAGCCATAGCCTCGAAAAAGCTGCTCGAGCTCCTGTTTGGGGATGCGGGCGAGCACCGTCGGGCTGGCGATTTTATATCCGTTGAGGTGCAATATCGGCAGGACCGCGCCGTCCGTGGCGGGATTGAGAAATTTGTTGGAGTGCCAGCTCGTCGCGAGCGCCCCCGTTTCCGCCTCGCCGTCGCCGACGATGCAGGCGACGATCAAATCGGGATTGTCGAAGGCGGCGCCGTATGCGTGAGACAGCGCATAGCCCAGCTCGCCGCCCTCATGGATGGAGCCGGGCGTTTCCGGCGAGGCATGGCTCGGAATGCCGCCCGGGAAGGAAAACTGCGTGAACAGCCGCTTCATCCCCTCTTCATCCAGCGAGACGTTCGGATAGATTTCGCTGTACGTCCCCTCGAGATAGGCGTTGGCGATGAGCGCGGGGCCGCCGTGACCCGGACCGGTGATGCAGAACATGTCCAGGTCGAGCTTTTTGATCAGTCGATCGAGATGCGCATAGATGAAGTTCAGACCGGGCGTCGTGCCCCAGTGGCCCAAGAGCCGAGGCTTGATGTCCTCTTTTCGTAACGGCCTGCGCAGCAGAGGATTCTCGTAAAGATAGATCTGTCCGACGGACAGATAGTTCGCGGCGCGCCAATAGGCGTCGATCAACGCGTTTTCGTTATCGGAAAGCACATTGTTCATATCCGCGTCCTTTGCCTGAGCGGTGGCGGGCGCCTCGCGCTCTGAAATATGGGTCGCGGCGATTTGCGTCCAAGGGCGAGGCGTTGCGACCGCGGCGCAGCTGGCGCGGCCTACGCGCTTGTCTTGTCCATCCCTACGCGCTACGTATATCCCAAAGGGATATCACAGAAAGAAGTAAAGCTCATGACCCGTTCGACCGTCTTCACCAGCAATCGCAGCCAGGCCGTTCGCCTTCCAAAGGCCGTCGCCTTCCCGGAGGAGGTCCATCACGTCGATATCCTCAAGATCGGCCGCACTCGCGTGATCGCGCCTCAGGGCAAAAGGTGGGACGACCTTTTCTTGCACGGGCCGCGCGTCACTGACGATTTCATGGTCGAGCGAGAGCAACCGCCCGCAGAGACTCGCGAGCCTTTCTGATGCTCAACTATATGCTGGACACAAACATCTGCATTTACGTGATGAAGACTTATCCACCCGCCCTCCGCGACAAATTCAATGGGTTGGCGGAGCAGCTTTGCATATCGAGCATCACGCTGGGCGAACTGCATTATGGCGCGGAGAAGTCGGCGCGACGAACCGAGAACTTAAAGGCAATCGAGCAATTCGTGGCGCGGCTGGAAGTGCTTCCGTTCGCGGAGAAGGCTGCCGCGCATTACGGGCAAGTCCGAGCCGAACTGGAGCGGGCCGGAACGCCTTGTGGTCCGCATGACATGCAGATCGGCGGTCATGCCCGCAGCGAGGGGCTCATCGTCGTCACCAACAATTTTCGAGAATTCGCAAGAATGCCGGGCGTGAGAGTGGAGAATTGGGTGTAGCGCCCGGCGGCCGCTTCACTGCCCCAGCCGCTGCAGCAGATCGTGCACATGCACCTGATCGGATTTGTAGTTGCCGGTCAGCGTGTACATCACGAGATTGACGCCGCCGCGCAGCGCCATCTCGCGCTGGCGCGGCGCGCCGGGCACGAGGGGATAGAGCGGCTCGCCGTTCTTGTCCTCCGCCCAGGCGCCGGCGAGGTCGTTAGAGACGATCACGACGGGCGAGACGCTGTCGGTTGCGCGCACGGGCCGGGCGACGCCGGGCTCCTCGGGCTCCGGCGCGAGCGCCTCGACATAGGTCTCGCCATTCGTGTAGCGCCCGACGAAACTTTCGAGCAGGTAGAAGGTCTTGGTGATCACGTGATCGCGCGGCGCGACCTCCAGCTCCGGTATGTCGAGGCCGCGCGCGAGCTCGCGCAGCCACAGCGCCTCGGGCGTCGGCTGAGCGTTGGCGCGAGCGGTGAGCGCGTCGCGCGTGTCGAAGACGATCATGCCGCCCTGCTTCATATAGGCGACGAGCCGCGCCTTGGCCTGCGCCGAAGGCTGCGGCGCCGCGGGCGATATGGGCCAGTAGATCATCGGATAGAGCGAAAGCGCGTCACGCGCGGGGTCGACGGCCGCCGGGTCTCCGCCGGAAAATGAGGTGCGCTGCGCGAGGATGCGCGTCAGCGTCTCGAGCCCGAGCCGCGTCGCCTCGTCGATGCGCGGATCCCCGCTCGCCACATAGGCGAGGCGCGTCTTCAGCGCGGCCTCGCGATCGCGCGCGGGCGGCTGCCGCACGGGCGTTTCGGCGCGCGGCGCAGGGGGCGCTTGAGCGAAGGCGAGCCCGCAGACGAGCGCCAGCGCGACCGGCGCAAAGCGCAGCCGGCCGGAGAGCCACAGCAACGCGAGCCAGTCGAGGAGCAGCATCATGACGATCGCGACGAGCAGCGGTCCGCGCAGATCGAAGGCGTCGCGGGCGGTCTCGAGCGGGCGCGCCGGCAGGCCCAAGGCGGAAAGATCCAGCGCGTGCAGCGTCGCGCCGGGGGCCAGCGTCTGCAGCGCGCGCAATGCGCCGGGCGCGCCGTAGAAGCCCGGCGGATGTTCGGCGTCGGCGGGACCGGAGAAATCGGGAGGAAGCGGCTTGGCGGTCGGCGGCGGCGCGACGATCGCCCCAAAGCCGTCGAGCGAGCGCCAAGGCGGCAGCGCCCCGTTATGATCGCCGCCGACAGGAGAGCCGGCGGTCTCCCGCGCCTCGGCCGAAATGCGCCGAAGAATCTCCACGAAGAGACCTGACATCGGCAGATTGGACCAGGACGGATCGGCCGAGATGTGAAACATCACGATCAGTCCCGCGCCGCGGCGCTCGAAGGTGACGAGCGGCGTGCCGTCGGCGAGGCGCGCCCAGGTGCGATCGGCAAGCCCCGGATCGGGCTCCGCCAGGATCTGGCGCGACACGGAGACGTCGTCCGGGACGGAGAGGCCGAAGAACGGGCTGGTCTCGTCGAAGGATGCGAGGCGCTTGGGCTCCTCCCAGGACATGGCGCCGCCGAGCACGCGCCCGTTGCGGCGAAGCCGCGCCGGCGTCAAATCGTCTGGATCATTGGCCAGTCGAGGACCGGCGAAACGCAACAGCACGCCGCCCTTTTCGACGAAGCCCGAGAGCCGTTCATAGGCTTCGCCCGGCGCGACCTTCGCATCGGCAAGGATCAGCAGGTCGGGGCGCTCGTCCAGCGCGGCGAGCGCCTGATCCTCGTCCTCCCCGGAGGGGAGGAAAATCTGCGAGAAAGGCTGCAGCGCGCGTTCGAGATAATGCGTCGGCGAGAGCAGCGGCTGCGCGCGATCGACCACGCCGCCCGTCACGATCGCGACGCGGCGCACATGCTGGCTCGCGTCGAGCAGCGCCACGGCGCCCGCGGCGGCCTCCCCCGAAATGCGCAGCAGGCTCACCTGATTTCTCAGCTCCGCCGGCAATTCGAAACGCGCCTTGGCGGGCTGCCCCGCGAGAATCGCGAATGACTTCTGGGCGACCGCCCGCCCCTTGTCGTCGAGCGCCTCGATCACCCCCGAGGCTGAGGCGCCGGCCGACAAGGCCGAAACCTCGAGCGCGCTCGCGCCGTTCGAGACGTCGGCGAGCGCGAGCGGCTGTCTCGCGTCGGTCAGAAGCTCCAGGCTCGCGCCCGCGCGCCCGGCGGCGCGCAAGGTTTCGACGAATTCGCCGGCGCCGCCTCCATCCAACGGGCTCGCAATCCAGACGATATGCGCGCCGCGACGCGCTTCCGCAAAAGCCGCAAGACGCGTCGCCACCGCGCCGCGCGCCGGCAGAAAGGGTTTCGGGCGCAGCGCCGCGAGCTGCTCCTCCGCGCGCGCAGCCGAGGTCGGCTCGGGCGAGAGCGCGGCTTCCGAGGCGGCGAGCAGGGCGACATTGCCGCCGCTGCGCGCCGCCGCGTCGATATACGACCGCGCCGCCTCCATCCGGCGCTCCCATGTCGGCGCGGCGTCCCAACCATCGTCGAGGACAAGCAGGAGCGGCGCGTTCGTCATCGACGCCGAGGAGAAATTCCAGACCGGTCCCGCCATTGCGAGGGCGACCGCCGCGGCGATCGCGAGACGCAGCAGCAGCAGCGGCCAGGGCGTAACGGCGCTGGCGCGCTCCTGCGGAGCGAGCTTCCGCAAAATCGCGATCGGCGCGAAGACGACCTCGCGCGGCGCCGGCGGCGTCAGGCGCAGGAGCCAATAGATCAGCGGCAGCGCGAGAAGACCGAGGAGCGCGAGCGGCGCGGCAAAGGTCAGGCCCATCGCAGCGCCTCCGCCCCGTCGCCAAGACCCATCAAGAGCGCCAGCGCGGCCTCCGCCGCCGGCCGGTCCGTGTGATGAACCAGAAATAGAAATCCCGCGCGGCGCGCCGCCTCGCGCAACGCCTCTTTGTGCTCCGCAAGCTTAGCCGCGTAATCGTCACGCAGCGCGCGCGCCTCGCCGGCCCGAAAGGCCTCGCCGCCCAGAGGATCGCGAAACAGCGTCTCGCCCGCGAAAGGAAAGGTCTCCTCGACCGGATCGAGAACCATCAACAGCGCGCCGCGGACCCCGGAGTCGCTGTAGCCGGAAAGCCGCTCGGCCAGGGCCTCGGCGTCGCAGAAGAAGTCGGAGATCAGCACCACGCGGGCGCGGGGCGGCAGCGGCGCGGGGGGCGGAAGCTTTGGCGCCTCGCCGGAAGCCGCCGCTGCGGCGAAGAGCTCCGCCAGGCGGATCATCGCGTCGCGCGAGGCGGTCGGGGCCGAGAGCCCGAGCGCGCCGACGCGCTCGCCGCCCTTCACCAGCGCGTCGGCGAGCGCGAGCGCGAGCACCGCCGCGCGGTCAATCTTGAAATCATGCGCCAACGCCGATTTGAACGTCATCGACGCCGTGACGTCGATCCAGACGAAGCAGTTGTGCGCCGCCTCCCATTCGCGCTCGCGCACGAAAAGCTGGTCGGAGCGCGCCGAACGGCGCCAGTCGATGCGCTGCGCCTGTTCACCGCTCGCAAAAGGCCGATATTGCCAAAAGGTGTCGCCCATTCCGGCGCGGCGGCGGCCATGCGCGCCATGCACGAGACTCGCGGCGATGTCGCGCGCCTTGGCGAGAATGAGGGGCAGACGATGCGCAAGCTCGGCGGCCTTTGTCGTCTCGAACCTTAAGGGCTCGCGCCGGCGCGGATCGAACCATTCGGTCTGGGGGTTTTCGCCCATGTTCAGCTAAGTCTCTCGACCAGTCTGGCGATGACTTCGGCCAGCGAGATTTCTTGACGCGCGCGAAAGGTCAGAGCCATGCGGTGACGCAGCGCCGGCGCCGCGAGCGCCGCCACGTCGTCGAGGGTCGGCGAGAGCCGGCCTTGCGCCAGAGCCCGCGCGCGCGTGGCGAGCATCAGCGCTTGGGCGGCGCGCGGACCCGGTCCCCAGGAGATATGCGGCGCGACGGACGGATCGCCGCCCTCGGGCCGCGCGGCGCGGACGAGATCAAGGATCGCGTCGACGATGCGCTCGCCGATCGGCAAGCGCCGCACGAGACGCTGCGCCGCCAGAAACTCCTCGGCGGTCAGCGCCTGCGCGGGGACCGCCTGCGCCTCGCCGGTTGTTTCCAACAGCATGCGCCGCTCCGCCGCGCGTTCCGGATAGGACACGTCGATCTGCAGCAGGAAGCGGTCGAGTTGCGCCTCGGGCAGCGGATAGGCGCCCTCCTGCTCCAGCGGATTTTGCGTCGCCAGCACGTGGAACGGGGTCGGCAGGTCGTGCGACTGGCCCGCCACGGTCACATGATGCTCCTGCATCGCCTGCAACAGCGCCGACTGCGTGCGCGGCGAAGCGCGGTTGATCTCGTCCGCCATGAGGAGCTGCGTGAAGACGGGGCCTTTGATGAAGCGGAAGGCGCGCGAGCGGTCCGCCGCCTCCTCCAGCACCTCGGAGCCGAGAATATCGGCGGGCAAAAGGTCCGGGGTGAACTGCACGCGTTTTGTGTCGAGCCCCAGGACCTTGCCGAGCGTCGAGACGAGCTTGGTCTTGGCGAGGCCCGGCACGCCGATGAGCAGCGCGTGACCGCCGCCGAGCAGAGTCACGAGCGTCTGCTCGATGACCTCCTCCTGGCCGAAAACCACGCCGCCGATGGCCTCGCGCGCCCGCTTGATCTCGGAGACGGCTCGTTCGGCCGAGGCGATCACGGCGTCGTCGAGGGAGAGGGGAGCGGCGGCTTGCGACATGAGATGGCTTGTCCTTTGGGATTGGCGGAATCTGCGGAAAGCAAATAGGGAAGCGGCGGCGAAAGCAAGGGTTTTGGGGAGGGGGCGAGCGGGTAGTAAGGCATGAGCCCTCAGTTCTGACGCCGCGCCCGGCCTGGCGGGCCTCTCCCGGCACGCCAGCGTCAATCGTTTGCGGCCTGCTCGGCTTCGCGGAGGCGAGTTAAAGCTGACGTGGCTTGCGGACTTGACGCAGACAAGGCTTCCAGTCGATCGAACAAGGCGTCGACGTCAAACAGGTCGTGCCAGTTGCCGCGTTCGAACGTCCAGAAAACACCGGTCCCACGACCGCCAGACCGGTAAACTCGCCCTGGCAGTTCATTAGCGAGACGAACAACCAGATCGTCATCAGCGAGAACGCGCGCGAACCAGGATGACAGCGCATCCTTGTCGCTCATTCGTCGCCACATCCAGATTAGTCGAACAGGGTTTGGCGTTTGCCAAACGGACCCATCCTCGCACGCGGCGGCAATTTCTTCGCGAACGGCACAGGCGGCCGCTTCAATCCTGTCGGCTGCGAAAAGTCGCTCGGATTCGTGCGTCTGCCCCCTGCTAAAGAGGCCGTGGCACCTCGCATCGCGTTCAATGGCAATCGCACGAGTCTGAAGCCCAGCCTTGTGGTTGACCAAGACTTCGAGAATTGCCTGGCGGTTCGAAACATCAAGCTTTGCAACGCCCAGACTTATGATTGTGCTCAGACGCTCATAATTGTCGGTCGCGTGGAACTCCCACACCACATCTTCCCGGCGGATTAGGTCATCCGAGTGATCCAGGATGGCTCGGAGCAACGAGGGCGTGAGAAGGGGCTTCGCGTAGACCGCTTCGGTAATCTGTTCCAATAGCGTAGCGATCCTTGGCGGACTTCGCCCTGGCGGGTCGTCTGCCAATCGCTTCAGCGTTGCATCCAAGGTGGGCGACGGATCATCTGCGAGAACGATCTCCTCGACTTCTGCGCGGCTGAGCATCCGCGCGTCCCGTCCGAAACAGAAGTAGTTACGGTGATATTGCTTCGTGCAGATGCGTCGCTGTTCCTTCTGCGTGATGTAATATGCACCGTCAGCGGTGAGGCTGTTCCACGCCCTGGCAAGGCGCGGGAACAAGAGAGCCATGGCCTCCTTCGCGACTTCCGGCTTTTTGGCGGATGTCGGCTCCAACCGCGCGCCGAATTTTTTTTCGTCCTCATACCGGTACTCGGCGTGAGTAATAACCTCAATCTCTTCCCGGATGAGCGCATAGACATCTGGATCGAAAAGCTGAAGCGTCGTGATGACGATTAGGTCCGTCACGTCGACATCACCCTCGACGTTGGGCCAGATCACCTGAATAGTGTTCACGAGCCGCGTCACGTCGCGTGGCGTCTCAAGATAAGGGTCTATGGCTCCAATTAGCGCGCGTCTCCACCGATCCAGATCGGCCAACTCGGCATCGCCAGTGATGGCGTTCAGGCGTGTGAACAAGAGTTGACGAAGTTCGTCCCTCCACGGTGGGGGGAGCTTGAGCGACACTTGTACGATCTTTTCGAGGAACGCGGGGTCGATCTTCTCCGCGCTTTGCTCAAGGGCGTTCCGAACGATGGTCTCGTCGAAGGACAGCACATAGAGGACATTAGGCAAGTCTCCCAACGACTTCACGAGGGAAAACACGGCGCGCATCTCGCTCGGCAAAAGTCGGTCGAGGTCGTCGATAATGACGATGATACGCTGGTCCGCTTCGCGCAAAGCTTCGGCGAGTTTCTTCTTGGCGCCTTCGAGAGAACTCTGAGACTTAAGAGCTCTTTCCGCAGCCTCGCCAGCGGCGCGGGCAGCGGCACCCGCGGCGGCGGCGGCGGGCAAATGACCTGTAGCCAGCGTGCCGCCCGCGGCCAGAACGCCGGCAACTGAAGGAAGATACCCCGCAACGCTGTTCATCGCCTTCTTCAGCTTTCCCTCGGGCTCGGCGTCAATCTGTGCCGCCAGTTCGTTGAAAAACGCCCGAACAAGGTTCTCTTGCCCACTGAAGTTCCAAGGGTTGAACCGCACAATGTGGGTGGTCCGAATTTTGGCTTTTGCTGCCCACTTCGCGTCAAGCTGGTCTTCGGCGAGTTCTTCGAGCGCTTCAAGCCCCTCGCCCAGCCCCGCCAGCAGCCGCAATTTGATTGTGCGCGCGGCCAACGCGATGGCGCTACTCTTCCCGGCGCCCCAGGGTCCTTCGACTGAGATGACCAGCCCATCTTTTGGGCTCATCTGAAGGAGAGATGTCGCCAGGGCATCGGCGAAGGATGACAAGCCAAAAGCATCATCCTGCGGATGCGAAATCGGGCGGTCGGCGAACAGACGTTCACTCATTGCAAAATTTCCGCGTCGCGATCGTCGGCGTTCAGAACGATGATTCTGCGCGAGGCGAAGGCGCGCCGGGAGCTTAGCTTGCGTATGGTTTTAGCTCGCGCAGCGCAACAGCGCCCGATCGGTCTTCGCGCTAATCGCCGTCTCCTGAGAATTAGTTGGGTCTAGCAGAGCCGATCGAACACTCTCACACCAGCTCCAGCCGAAGCTCCCGCCCCACAGCTTTCGCGGTACGCCCATGAGGCTCCTTATCCATATTTCTGTCATGCGCGTTTTGCTGATTCCCGCTACCGCGGCCCACAAAACGAGCCTGTCATGGCCGGGACAAGCCCGGCCATGACGCGCCTAGTAATTTCCGCCTTGCTTCAAGGCTCAGCTTGTCGCCGCCCTTCCCCCACGCCCCCTCCCCTTGCGCGGCCGAGCGGAAAGCCCGATCTTTACCCCAAATCCAAGCGCCCCGGAGCCGCGTCCGTGAACACCGCTTTGCCCGCCCTGACCACTCGCTTGAGCCGCGCCGACATGCAGGCGCTGGAGGCCGCCGTCGCGGCGCTCGAGCGCACGAGCTTCGCGCGCCGCATGTCGCAGCTCGCCGGCAAGCAAATCGGCTTCGCCGGCAAGGTCATGCCGGAAAAATGGCGCCGCGCCAGCGCCATCGCCGCGCGGCGCGCGCTGGAGGCGGCGCTGCGCTTCGCCATTGGCTCGCTCAAGAACGGCGGCCCGAGCCTGCCGCACCGACAGCTCGCCGGGCTTTGCGGCGCGGTGGGCGGCGCCGCCGGCGGCGCGGCGCTGGCGCTGGAGCTGCCGGTCTCAACCACGCTGATGTTGCGCGCCATCGCCGACATCGCCCGCACCGAGGGCGAGGACCTCTCCGATCCCGCGGTGTCCTTCGCCTGCCTCGAAGTCTTCGCGCTCGGCGGCCATGGCGAAGGCGAGGGCGTGTTCGAGGGAGGCTATCTCGCCTTGCGCGGAATTCTCGCGAAATCCGTTTCCGGAGCGACAAGCTATGTGGCGGCGGGCGGCGTGGCGGCGGAGAGCGCGCCGGTCGTCACGCGATTCATCGCGAGGATTTCGTCGCGCTTCGGGGTCGTCGTGACTCAGAAGACCGCGGCGCAAGCGGCGCCGATCCTCGGCGCGCTCGGCGGCGCCGTCGTCAATCTCGCCTTCATGGAGCATTTCGAGACGCTGGCGCGCGGCCACTTCACCGTGCGCCGGCTGGAGCGCGCCTATGGCGAATATGAGGTGCGCAGCGAATATGTGCGCATCGCCCGCGAGGCCGGCTATTGGGCGAAAGCCAGCGCTTGAAGTGGCGGAGGCCTGGCTGCCCGATTGAGCCTAGCGGGCGACCGCGGGCGATTTCCGCGTTTGCCGCGCTGCGCAGAGCGAGGCGATTAACGGTTTCATGAGAACCCCATTTAAGTCGGAGGCATCGTGGAAATCTTAAAAGTCACTTGGCGACGAAATTTGAGAGTGTGGTGGACTTTTATGTGGCGCACCGCGCTTGGCTGGCTCGTGCTGAGTTCCGCCGCCGCCTTCATTCTGGGTTTTTTCTCGGGGGAATTGAAGCTCGACGACGCCCGCGCGCCGACAATCTTGACAGCGGTCGGCTTCCTTGTCGCAATCGTCTGGTCGTTTTTTGTGATGCGAATGATCCAAAACAAAAGCTTCGGCGACTTCCGATTGGTCCTCGTGCGTGATGGCCAAGGCGCATCGGAATGAGAGAGTTCAAGAAAATCTCATGGTTGTCGCCTTGCGAAAATCGCGCGGCAGTCACCGCTCGTGGCGCGCCTGTTCCATGTAGGAACGCAAAACGGCGTTGATCTTGGTTTGGTAGCCCTTGCCCTGATTGCGGAAAAATTCAAGCACGTCACGGTCGATGCGCATATTGAGCGTGGCCTTCGGGTGCGGCAATTCAACGGCGGCTCGCGACCAATCGACGGTCATGCCCGCCTCGTCGGGATCCTCCGCAACGGCCGCTTCGATCTCCGCTTCCGTCATGGCGGCGGCGCGCTTCCAATCGCTCTGATCCTCGCCGCACGCCTGCTTCGCGCGGAGTTCGTTATCCGTAAATCTAACGATACGCTCTTTCTTCGCCATCACGCGCTCTCCTGAACGAGATGATCCGGCGAGCGCCGTCTCGCCAAGTCCAAATGACGGTGTAGAACTTTCCGTCGATGAAGGCCGTCGTGACGTGTCGCGTCTCGAAGGAGTGAACTGACGGAGCCGTTATGGCCGCCCGGCCGTCAAAAACCAGCCGCGCAGCCAAGAAGTCCAGGCCATGTTTGACGAGGTTCTTCGACCGTTTGTCTTCATCCCATTCAAACATGGAATCTATACAATTCGTATAGACAATTCAAGAATCGTCGCGTCCTTCACCTCGCCGCCCGCGTACCCGCCAGCAAATTCCCCACCTGCCGCGTCGTCGAGAGATTGAGGGCGATCTCCTCCAGCACGACGGCGTCGGCCTCCTTGAGGCTTTGCGCAAGCAGCGCAAGATCGGCGGGAGCGCGCTCGCCATTGCCGATCTCGCCGGGCTTGGTGATGAAGCGCGTGAGCTCGCTGTGGCCCTCGGCCTGCACATGGAACCAATAGTCGATCGTCGGCGGACAGGGCGCCTGCGACGCCACGACAATGAGCTCGCGCAGGAAGCTGGTGCCGACGAGCAGCAGCCGCGGCGTCTTTGTGCAAGTCTGCGGCGGTCCCTGACGCTCGATCGAAGCCGTCGGATAGCGCACGGGCGGCCAGAATAGATTCAAAAGCTCGACGAGGTCCTTGTCTGTTCCGACCGCCACGTCGCGCTCGCGCCAGTCGAACGCAAAATCGCCGACGGGCGAGCCCGCCGGCTGCGCCGCCCAGATATGCGTGATCTCGCGCAAAGCGATTGCAGAGCCGAGCAGGTTCCAGTGAATGCCGCCCTTGGGGAACAGGTCGATCGGATAATGCGCGCGCTCGTTGTGCAGCAGCGCCTGCCCGTCGAGGAAGGGAACATTCCGCGCCGCCAGCGCCGCCCTGTAGGGCGCAAGCTTCTCGGCCGCTTGCGGTTGCGCGAGCGCCGGACAGCGCATGCCGGCTGGCAGCCAGGACGGGTCATAGGCCGGTTTCGAGGGCGAGATCAGATAGACGAAACTCTTGCCGAGCGCCGCGGTCGTCGCGCCGATCTCGCCGATGTCGCCGGCCCAGGCGTCGAGCTTGTCCTGCGGCGGCGGCGCGCCGCGCGCGCAAAATTCCTTGATATATTCGCTGGAGATGAGCTCGCCGTCGCGGCCGATGACGACATTGGGCGCGCCCGAGACGCCGAAGAAGGAATAGAGGAACTGGTTCTTGAGGCGCACCGACATAGGAAAGAGCGGCGAAGCGCGATCGAGATGCGTCGAGACCGCGTGCTGCGTCTCGCCCGAGAGAAACGCGTCGAGCGTCCAGGGAATGGGCTTTTCCGCTGACAATCCGTTCAAGGGCTCGGCGCTGCGAATGCGAAGCTTCGGCCAGTCGCGCTCGACCGCGAAGTTCCAAAGATTCGCGAGAAAGAGGAAGCCGATCAACGCCGCGCAGGCGAAGATCGGGGCTCGGGCGAGGAGGCGCGCGTTCATTGTCTAGAACCGGAAATAGATGAAGGGCTTGAACGGGTCGGCGAGCCCCTTTGCGAGCGCCGCGAGGAAAAGCGCCGCGAGCAGCGTGTTCGCCGCCAGCGCATGCTTCCTTGCAAGCGCCATCCAGTCGAAGCCCGGGATGTGCAGCGCCGCCCGCTGCGCGACGACCACCGCGAAGCCGATCAGCGCCGCGAGCCAATAGTAGCTCGGGATCATCTCGCCGCCTGGCGCTTTCGCCCAGGGCTCCGCCATGAGCGCCAGCATGCCTCCGGCTTGAGAGAGCGAGACCGCGCGAAAGATCGTCCAGCCGACCATCACGGCCAGGAAGGTGAGCGCATTGGCGAGCAAGACCGGAAGCTTCGCGAGCCAGCGGGCGAGAAAGAGCCGGTCGAGCACGAGGAAAAAGCCGTTGTAGGCGCCCCAGGCGACGAAGGTCCAGGCCGCGCCGTGCCATATGCCGGACGCGAGAAAGCACAGCCACAGATTGATCTGCGTGCGCAGCGCGCCCGCGCGATTTCCGCCGAGCGGGAAGTAGAGATATTCCCGGATCCAGCTCGTCAGCGACATATGCCAGCGCCGCCAGAAGTCGGTCATGGAGGTCGCGACGTAAGGCTCGTTGAAATTCTCGAGCAGACGGAAGCCGAACATGCGAGCAAGCCCGATCGCCATGTCGGAATAGCCCGAAAAATCGAAATAGATCTGGAAGGTGAAGAAGATCACGCCGGCCCAGGCCTCCGCGAAGCCGAGCTCGGAAGCCGGATGCGCGAAGACGAGATCGCAGCCGCTGGCGAAGGCGTCGGCGAGCAAGAGCTTCTTCATGACGCCCCACATGAAGCGCGAGAAGCCCGTGACAAAATCGTCGACATGCGCCGGCGGACAGGCCTCCATCTGGCCGGCGATGTCGTGATATTTGATGATCGGACCGGCGAGGAGCTTGGGGAAGAAGAAGACATAAAGCGCGTAAAGCGTCACGCTTTTTGCCAGCGGCGTGACCTTGCGATGGACGTCGACGAGATAGGTGATCTTCTCGAAGACGATGAAGGAGACGCCGATCGGCAGCGCGATATTTGGCGCGCTAAGAGGCGCGAAGCCGAAGCTCGAGATGAGCGCGCTGTAGTTTTGGAGAATGAAGCCCGCATATTTGAAATAGACGAGGATCGCGAGATTGCCGCAGACGCCGAGCGTCAACCAAAGCTTTCGCGCCCGCGAGCCCTCCGCGCTCGCGTCGATTTGGCGCGCGGCAAAGAGGTCGAGCGCGACCGAAGCGAAAACGACGAAAATGAAGACCGGCTCGCTCCAGGCGTAAAAGACGACGCTCGCGAGAAGCAGCACGAGCATGCGCGGCGTGAAGCGCGTTTCGACCGCGAGATAAAGGAGATAGACCGCCGGCGCGAAGAGGAACAGAAACAGCGGTTCGTAAAATAGCATCCCCTCTCCCGGCGCTGAGTTTTGAGCGAGCGGGGTCTTAGCAGAGCGCGCGGAGGGGCGCCAATTCCGGCGAGTATTCCCTCGCCCCGTTCACGGGAGAGGGTTAGGGCGAGAGGCCTGGGAAGGCATCCGCAAGGGCCACAAGGTCGCTATTTCGCCGATGAGGATGCCCCGCGAGCGACCAGCGCTCGACATCTGCCGCAGTGAACCGCATGTCACGCCGCAGCAAGACCCGGCGCGAACGCGGCGGCGCCGCGTTGCAAAGAAATCTAACGACCCGGCTTCCGTCTGCTCCGAAAGCTAACGTCCGGGGATCAGGGCCCTTTCTCGGCTGGGAATCTTCGTCCTTCGCATGATGACGCTTAAACATGCATCTTCCTTGATTTTGACAGCTCTGCGCCATCGTGCCGACCACTAATCGATGCTACGCTCGCGCTTCGAACAAAAAGGGAATCGCGAGATGCCCGAATTTGCCGCAGTGCGAGAGGCGCGCGCCCGCGTCGAAGCGGGCCGCCGACGCATAGAGCGCCAGCGTGCGCTGGCTGGGGGGTTACACACCGCTGGCCTCTCGGCCTCCATGGCCCATGAGCTTCTGCATTCTCTGGAACGCTGCCAGGAGCTGCTCGAGGACGGTCTATCTCGATCGGAAAGAAGAGCGAGAGCGCGCATCGAGCGGGCGCAATGCGCCGCGGCGAAAGCTGGGGTCGAACCCAGCATCATCAGTTGGCTCTAGCGTTACTTGGCTCTAAAGCGCGTCCCGATCGCGCGCTCGAAAAGGACTAAGCTCCAAATCAAAAGCTTGGGGCATGTCCGCGCACGCATGGTTTTCACAACCTAAGCTCCCCGCCTTGACTCCGGGCTCAAAACAAGAACAAAATACAAACACTCCAAAAACATCAGCGCCGGAGCGCGCCGTGATCTCCGCCCTTCCCCGCTACGCCGAGCTTGCGACGACGACGAATTTCTCCTTTCTGCGCGGCGCCTCGCATCCGGAGGAATTCGTCGCGCAGGCGTTAGCGCTCGAGCATGTCGGCATTGGAATCGCCGACCGCAATTCGCTCGCCGGCGTCGTGCGCGCCTTCTCCTTCCTCAAGGCGCATAAGATTCCGCCCGAGCGCTTCCGCCTCGCGGTCGGCGCGAGGCTCGTCTTCGCCGACAAGACGCCGGAGCTTCTCTGCTACCCGCAAGACCGCGCCGCCTACGGGCGCCTCTGCCGGCTGCTGACGAGGGGCTTTTGCCGTCCATCACGCGAGCCCCCTCCCTCCCCCGCTATCGCGGGAGAGGGGGCGGCAGACGTTTCGCCAAGTCTTGATGACACGCGAAGTCAAGCTCCCTCTCCCGCGATAGCGGGGGAGGGCTGGGGAGAGGGCCAAAGCTTCCTCGACGAAGACCCTCGCGCCCGTCCGCCGAAAGGCGAGTGCCGGCTCTTTCTCGACGATCTCCTCGAATTCGGCGAAGGCCAGCAGATCGTCGCGCTCGGCGACAAGCCGCCCCCATCCGCGTTGCGCGAGGCTTTCGCGGGAAGGCTCTGGCTCGGCGCCACCGCGCTCTATGGCCCGGACATGCGCGCAGGGCTCCAGCGGCGCATCGCGCAAGCAAAAAAGCTCGACCTGCCGCTCGTCGCGGTGAACGACGCGCATTATCACACGCCGGAGCGCCGCCCCCTCGCCGACGCGCTCGCCTGCATCCGCGAAGGCGTGACCTTGGAGGAAGCGGGTTCTCTCCTCTCCGCCAACGCCGAGCGGCATTTGAAGAGCGCGCAGGAGATGACGCGCCTCTTTGCGCTCGCGCCTTGGGCTGTGGACGAAAGCGCGCGTTTCCTCGAAGGCCTCGCCTTCAGGCTCTCAGACCTCGCCTATGAATATCCGTCGGAGCTCTGCGAAGGTTTCGAGAGCGAGCAGCAGGCGCTCGAAGCCTTCGCTTACGAGGGCGCGAGAAACCGCTATCCGCAGGGGATTCCGAAGAACGTCGAGACGTTGCTCGAGCACGAGCTGAAGCTCATCGGCGAGCTCAATTACGCCGCCTATTTTCTCACCGTGCACGACATCATGCGCTTTGCGAAGCGCGAGGGCATTCTCGCGCAGGGGCGCGGCTCGGCGGCAAACAGCGCCGTGTGCTTTTGTCTGGGCGTCACCGAGGTCGATCCGACGAAGCACGATCTCCTCTTCGAGCGCTTCGTCTCGGCGGCGCGCAACGAGCCGCCCGACATCGACGTCGATTTCGAGCATGAGCGGCGCGAGGAAGTGATCCAATATATCTACCGGCGTTTCGGGCGCGAGCGCTCCGGGCTCGCCGCTGCGGTCACAACCTATCGCTCGCGCTCGGCGATGCGCGAGATCGGCAAGGTCTTCGGCCTGTCGAGCGATCTTTTGGGAAGGCTCTCGGCGCTTTCGCGCGGCGGCTCCAGCGCGGAGCAGCGCCGCGCCGACATGGCGCGCATGGGACTCGACGTCACCGAGCCACGCTTCGCGCTGGCGCTCTCGCTCGCCGAGGAGATCGCAGGCTTTCCGCGCCATCTGACGCAGCATTCGGGCGGCTTCGTCATCACGCGCGGACGGCTCGACGAGGTCGTGCCCGTCGCGCCCGCCGCAATGGAGGGGCGCACGACGATCCTTTGGGACAAGGACGATCTCGACGCGCTGGGCCTCCTCAAGATCGACGTGCTGGCGCTCGGCATGCTGACCTGTCTGCGCAAGGGGCTCGATCTCCTGGCCGCCCATTATGGGATCGCCTATCGCCTTTCGTCGATCCCTGCGGAGGATGAGCGCGTTTACGCGATGCTCTCGCGCGCCGATTCCGTCGGCGTGTTCCAGATCGAGAGCCGCGCGCAAATGTCGATGCTGCCGCGCCTGAAGCCGCAATGCTTCTACGATCTCGTCATCGAGGTGGCGATCGTGCGGCCCGGGCCGATCCAGGGCGACATGGTGCATCCCTTCCTGCGCCGGCGCATGGGCAAGGAGACGATCCAATATCCCTCTCCCGAGCTCGAGGCGGTGCTCGGCAAGACGCTCGGCGTGCCGCTCTTTCAGGAGCAGGCGATGAAGATCGCGATCGTCGCCGCGGGCTTCTCGCCGCAGGAGGCCGACGAGCTGCGACGCGCCATGGCGACCTTCAAGCGCGCGGGGCTCGTGAGCCGGTTTCGCGACAAGATGATCTCAGGGATGGTCGCGCGCGGCTATGAGGCGGAATTCGCAAGCCGCTGCTTCGCGCAGATCGAGGGCTTCGGCACCTATGGTTTTCCGGAAAGCCACGCGGCCTCCTTCGCGCTGCTCGTCTACGCCTCGGCCTGGCTCAAATGCCGCTATCCGGACGTCTTCGCCTGCGCGCTTTTGAACGCGCAGCCCATGGGCTTCTACGCGCCGGCGCAAATCATGCGCGACGCCGAGGATCACGGCGTCGTCCTGCGCGAGGTCGACGTGAACGCCTCCGATTGGGACTGCACGCTGGAAGAAACGCAAGAAACGGGTCGCATCCATGCGCGCCACGCTGAGATGGCCGCCGACATTCACGGCGGCCGCGCGATCCGGCTCGGCCTTCGCGAGGCGAAGGGCTTGGCGGAAGAAGACATGCGGCTCCTCGTCGCGCGGCGCGGCGCGGGCTACGACTCGGTGCGCGATTTGTGGCTGCGCACGGGACTTCCTCCCGCCGTATTGGAAAAGCTCGCCGCCGCCGACGCTTTTTCAAGCCTCGGCCTCACGCGCCGCGAGGCGCTCTGGGCGGTCGCCGGATTGAACCGAGTCGGCGACAAGGACGATCTGCCGCTTCTTCGCGATTTAGCCTTCGCGCCGGTCGAGCCCGATGCGCAATTGCCGCCGATGCCGCCCGGCGAGGCGGTGATGGAGGATTACCGCGCGCTGTCACACTCGCTCAAAGGCCATCCGGTCGCCTTTTTGCGCAAGGGTCTCGCAGAGAAGGGCATCGTCTCCTGCGCCGAATTCTTGCGCGTGAAAGGCCCGCTGCGCCCGCGACTCACAGTCGCGGGCCTCGTGCTGATGCGCCAGCGCCCGGGCACGGCGAAGGGCACGATCTTCATGACGATCGAGGACGAGACGGGCTCGGCCAATGTCATCGTCTGGCCCAAGATTTTCGAGCGTCAGCGCGCCGAGGTTTTGGGTGCGCGGCTCGTCGCCGTGCATGGCGAGGCGCAAGAGGAAGCCGGCGTGCTGCATCTTATCGCGCGCAAGGTCGAGGACATCTCTCCCGCGCTGCGCCTCATCGAGCGGGCCAAGGCCGCAACGCCGCGCGCGCGGGATTTCCATTAGAGCATGTCCCGGAAAAGTGCGAAGCGGTTTCCCGGGACATGCTCCAAACTTTTGATTTGGCGCGGTTCCTTATCGCTCGAACGATTCCGTTCGAGCGGGAAGCGCGCTAGAGCGCGTCCCGATCGCGTGGAACTACGCGCGCTCAGCCCTCAGCCGAGCTTTTCCGGCCCGCGACGCCGAAATATTCCTCGAATCATCTCGCCGACGAGAAAGACGACCCCAAGGATCGCCAGAAGAAACGGGACGAGCGTGAAAATGCTTATCACGGGGATCATCCCCACCGTGTAAGCGATTTGGCTCAGAACAGGCGTTCCACAGTCGGCGTAACCCTCGTTGATCGCGGAACATAGGCCGCTCGCCTCAAGCGCCGCAGCGGCCGCAAAGGCCCCGACGTTCACGGCCAGCGCCAGGTAGCAGAGACCTTTGAATCCTTTCCACAGCAGACTCGCGGTCATGGATCCCCCAAAGGCTGAGCGGTTTCAAAAGCGCCAAGCCTTTCCTAGCATTTTCCCGGCATATCATCGAGGCGCGCCCGCAACGCCTCCGGCTCGAAAGTTGATGAAATCTATAGTCGCGCCTTGCCATGCTGTCAGGCCCTCCCCTACTATGACTCGAGCCGGCGCCATTGTCGGCGGCACAGCCGGAGCTTGCCACCAAGGTGCTGACGAAGAAGGCGAAATACGGTCTCAAGGCGCTCGTCCGTTTAGCAAAGGTGGAGCCGGGTCGCCCCGCGCTCGTCGCCGACGTCGCCGAAGCCGAACAGATCCCCAAGAAATTTCTCGACGCGATTCTCGGCGACTTGAGGAACGCCGGCTTTGTCCATTCCAAAAAGGGCAAGGGCGGCGGCTATGCGCTGGCGCGCCCGGCGAAAGAAATTTCGATCGGCGCGGTCATTCGCGTGCTCGATGGGCCGCTCGCGCCCATCCAATGCGCGAGCAAGACCGGCTACCGGCGCTGCGACGATTGCTCGGACGAGAAGCACTGCCCCGTGCGAATGGTCATGCTGCAGGTGCGCGAGGCGATCGCCGGCGTGCTCGATCGGACGACCCTCGAGCAAATGAGCGAATTGGGCGAGATCGGCGCAATCGCCGGCGAAGTCGAATGGGTGATCTGAGCGAGCCCGCGAGATCCCGCGAGGCGCAAAGCGCCCCGCCCCCGCGCGGAGAAGGAACCCCTCCAAGTCTCGATGCCGAAGCGTTCCCAAATCCTCGACTTCAAGCCGCAAGAGCCCGGCGCGCCCGTCGAGTGGCTGCGGGAGGATGGTCTCGTTCCTTATGATCGAGCCCTTGCCGAAATGGCGGCGCGCGTCGAGGCCATCCAATCGGGGGAAGCGAGCGAGCGCGTCTGGCTCCTCGAGCATCCGCCCGTCTACACGGCGGGAACCTCGGCCAAGGATCAGGACCTTCTCGACGCGCGCTTTCCGGTGTTTCGCACGGGTCGCGGCGGCCAGTTCACCTATCATGGACCCGGCCAGCGCATCGTCTATCTCATGCTCGATCTGCGGCGCCGCAGCCGCGACGCAAGGGCCTATGTCCTCGCGATCGAATCCTGGCTGATCTCGGCGCTCGCCGATCTCGGCGTCGAGGCGTTCACGCGCGAGGGGCGCGTCGGGGTCTGGGTCGAACGGCCGCAAAAGCCGAGGGGTCCTGCCGGCGAGCCGGCCGAGGACAAGATTGCGGCGCTCGGGCTGCGCCTCTCGCGCTGGGTCAGCTCGCACGGCCTGGCGCTGAACGTCGCGCCGGATCTCACGCATTTTTCCGGCATCACGCCTTGCGGGATCCGCGAGGCGCATTTCGGCGTGACGAGCCTTGAGGCGCTCAGCGCGCCCACCGAAATGACCCTTGTCGATACGGCGCTGCGCCGACGTTTCGAGGAGATATTCGGGCCGACGATCGACGCATGATTCGCGGCGCGCGCTGTTCCTACTGACGCGCGAGGATGACGAGCGCGGCGCCCGCGAACATGATCGCCGCGCCGAGAAGCCTTGTGCGAAAATTCTCGCCGAGCGCAAGGCCGCCGACGATCACGGTGAAGAGCGCGCTCATGCGCTTCAAGGCGATCACATAGGGCACGAAGAGCAGCGTCAACGCATACATCTGCGTCGCATTGCCGACGGCGTTCGCCACGCCGGCCGCGAAAGCATAGCGAAGCTGCGAGAAGCGGAACGCGCGAGGACGCGACGCGACCAGAACCACGAGGCTCGACGCCGCGATCGCATCGGTCACCGCGGCGATCCAGAAGATCGGCGTCGAGGCCTCGATGCCGAGCTTGTCGATATTGGCCGTCACGCTGTAGATCACGGCTGTGACGCCCATGGAGCGCACCCCGGGGTCACGAACGAAGGTCATGAGCGAAGCGCGCGGACGCGCGCCGGGCTCGCTCGAAGCGAGAACGAGCCCGCCTGCGACGGACAGAACGACGCCCGCGGCGCCCAACGGCGAAACCCTCTGGCCCACGAGAAGCGGCGAGGTGACGAGCATGAGAACCGGCGTGATCAGGAGGAGCGGGGCCGCAAGCGAGGCGTCGGAAAGCCGATAGGCGCGCACGAAGAAATAATAGGCCGCCACATTGAGCACGCTTGAACCCAGGAGGAGCGGCCAGAAATTCCCTCGCGTCAGCTCGGGCATTGCGCTCATTGGGCGAAGCAGGAGCTCGGGGTGCAGCGCGAGGCAAAGCGCCGTCAGCATCACGGCCCCCACGCACCATTGCGTCGCGACGACGAGTCTCTCCTCCGCCTCGCGCGTCGCAGCCTTCGTCCCAATATCCGTCGCGGTCTGGCAGAAGGCCGCAATCACGGCGGCCCCGATCCCGAGCCAAATCGCCGCCGTCGCCATAATCCGTCTTGCCCCCGCGTGCGTTAAAGCCTCGTCGACGCGGATGGGGCTAAAGCGAATCTCGCAAAAGTCCATCAACTTTTGTGGGACTCGCCGCTTCTTTCGCTCGAAGGATTTCGCTCGAGGGGCGAGACGACAGCGTCAAGCCGCGGCGCCAAGCCAAAAAAGGAGCGCGGAGAGCGTCGCCAGGGTGCAAACGGTGATCAGCATGTCTTCCTCCCTCTCTTCGATTTTGGGAAGGTTAAAACTGTCTTAACCCCGTCGCCGTGCGCCAGCGCACAGGGCGCGATCCGCCGCCCCTTTGCGCGGGCGCGGGGGCAATGCTATCTGGCGCCGAGCGCTAGAGCGCGATGCGAAAAAGTGGAAACCGGTTTTTCGCGCAAATCGCGCTCTAAACTTCTAGAATCGATCACGTTTTCTGCGCTCAGGCGATTCCGCCTGAGCGCAGCGTGATCTAGGAAGGGAGAGACCATGAGCGGAATTTGGCTGGCGACGGGCGAAGCGACCGTGCTCGCGGCGGATGGGCAATACACCGACGCGATGCCGGAAGTCATGATCGGCAATGTGAAGGGTCCGGTGGGCCACGCCTTCGCCTCCATGGCGGGCCAGGTCGCCGGCCATCCGCGCATGTTCGTGATCCGCGATCTCAATCAGCAGGTGCGGCCGTCGACGATGATGACCACCAAGATGACGGTGAAGTCGGAAGCCTATGTCGAGCTGCTCGGCGGCGTCGTGCAAGCGGCGACGGGCGACGCCATCGTCGACTGCGTCGCTGAGGGCGTTCTGCCCAAGGCCGAAATCGGCGAATTATGCATGATCATCATGGTCTGGCTCGACCCGCGCTGTGCGACGGACGAGAATCTCGACCACAAGGACCTCTACCGCACCAATTACGAGGCGACCAAGCTCGCGATCTCACGCGCGATGAAGGGCGAGCCGACCATCGAAACGCTGATCGAGAACCGCAAGACGGTCTCGCACTACGCGCTCGAAGGCGTCTTCGAGGCTTAAAGACGTTCCAAAGCGCCGCGCGATCTAAGGCGCGGCGCGGCGTTCCGCGTCGTCGCTTTCGCCGATCGCGACGACGAGCCCATCCGAAAACCAGTTGATCAGAAACTGCGCCAGGCGCTCGGGCGCCGAGGCTTCATCCTGCTGAAAGGCGACGAGCTGGCAGATGGCGCCAAAGGATTTTCCGGCGAGCGCCTCGTTCAGCGCCAAAAATTCGTCCGTCTCGAGCGCTCGATACGCCGGGTCGAACCCCGAGCGCCAGACGGCCGCGGCTTCCTCGCCATCCTGCGCCTCCGGCAGCGGCGTCTTTCCTTCGGAAGAAAGGGCCTCGTAAAGTCCGACCACGCCAGCGGGAAGTCTGAGGACACGCAGGCTCGGATGAAAGGCGAAGACGAGGCGCGGCCAGTCCTGCGGCGCATGGGCCGCGAGCGTCTGGAGCGCGCAAGCGTCGCCGTCGGGCGCATCGAAAGCGTCGGTCAGCGCGCGCTCCAGCAGCGCGACGCCAAGGGCTTGCGCCTCCCCCCTCCACTTGTCGGACTCCTGCATGAAGTCCGGCAAGCGCGTGGAAAAGTAGCGCGCGTTGCGCGTGCGCGAGGGAGAGGCTGCGAGATAGTCGGAAACCAGGGCGTCAAACCGCTTGTCGCCGAGAAGGCTCTTCAGCGCCGGAAAATCCTCTTCGAGATATTCCGCGACGCGCAGACGATAGCCCTTCACATAGACGCCGAAGCCGGCGGCCCGGTCCCTCGCGGCAGGCTTCGTCAAGCACGCGAGCATCTTCGAGTCTTTGGCGGCGCCCGAAAGGACGGCGGATTGAAAGGCGGATTGAAGCTCGGCGAGCTTCATGCGGCGCTCCGCTCGGGTGAGCCGGAGATCGCGGCGTCGATCTCGCGCATGCGCTGCAGCTCGGCAAGCAGCTCCGAGAAGGGCGGGAAATTGTCGTCGCGCTCGATCATCGCCGCGACCGGGCCGAACCGGCGGCGCGCACGCGCATAAAGCGTCCAAACCTCCTCACAGACCGGATGATCATGCGTATCGATCCGGTAGTTTCCCTTGTCGGTGTGTCCAGCCATGTGAAACTGCGCGACGCGCTCGACCGGAATGGCGTCGATGTAATCTTCAGCCGAGAAGCCGTGATTGAAGGACGAGACGAAGACGTTGTTCACGTCGAGAAGCAAGAGACAGTCGGCGCGGCGCGCCATTTCTCCCAGGTACTCCCACTCGGTCATTTCCGATTGCGCGAAGGAAACATAGGTCGACGCGTTCTCGACCAAAATGCGTCGGCCCAGAAAATCCTGAACGCGCGCGATGCGATCGACGACGTGATCCAGCGCTTCATGCGTGAGCGGCACTGGCAACAGATCGTGAAGATTGACGCCGTGAACGCCGGTCCAGGCGAGATGATCGGAGACCCAGGCGGGCTCGACTCGATCGACGAGGCGCTTCAACGCGGCGAGATAATCCATGTCGAGCGGATCGACGGAGGCGAGCGACATCGAGACGCCGTGCATGACGATCGGATAATCGGCTCGAAAGCGCTCCAACATGGCGAGCGGCCGACCGCCCGGGATCATGTAGTTTTCGGAGATGATCTCGAACCAATCGACCGGAGGCCGGCTCGATAGGATCTCCTCATAATAAGCCGGCCTGAGGCCCAGCCCGTAACCGAGGCGGGGAAGCGAGTCCATTGGTTTTCTCCTCCTCGACACTGGAGCGCGGGGCGAAAGCGCCTGCACGGCCCCCTATCGAGAAACGGCCCGAAGCCGGAGCTCGGACCGCCCTTCTGTCACGATCAGTCGAGGACCTTGCCGCCGCCTTTCGTGCACTCCGCCTCGGAGTCCATGAAAAGCCAGCCTTTGCCCTTGCATTCATTCATGCCCTTGCAGCTGTTTTTCGGAGTCATGCAATCGGACTTGGCCTTGCATGAATTCACGCCGAGACAGTGCACCTTGCCCGCCTTGCCGCTCATGGCCGCGGAAGCGTTCGTCGCCTGTGCGGCGAGCGCCAGAGATACCGCCGCGACGGCGAGCGCGGCTCCGGTACGGGAAACTTGTTTCATGTGACCTCCTTCGCTTCAGTGGTAAAACTGCCGTCGTCTGCCCGTCCCCGGCGATGCTTCGCGCTCCGCCGGCGCTTCTTCTTTCGGTCGGGCGAAAGGCGATGTTACTTGGTCGGGCACCCGTTGGCGTTGCAGCGGTGCTTCTGAGAGCTTTCCGGGGCCTTCGCCTTGTTCGCCGGATAAGGCTTGCGCGCCGCGGCGGGCGTGGCTCCCGCCATCAGCAAAGCGGCCACGGCGACGGCGATCGTCGAGCCCGAGGCGATCTTCTTGTGCATACGCATTTCCTCCCGACCTGCGCCTTGCGATCACGGCTTGTGCTGCGGCGTCGCGGCGATCGGTCCCCACGATTATATCATCGGACCGCGATTTCGCGAGGGCTTGCAGTTAACAACGAGATAGCGCGCGCGACGCCCGCTCAAGAACTATTGCGCGAGTTCTTTCAACCCGCGTCGGATCAGCGCCGAGGCTTCCGCCTCGGGGCCGAGCGCGGCGAGGCTGGCGCTTATCGCCGCTTGCGCTTGGGGGCGGCCGTAGCCGAGGTTGCAGAGGGCCGAGATCGCGTCGCGAGCGGCGGAGGCGACGCTTGTTTCTTCCGCGGGCTCAGCTGCGAAAGCGGCGACGGCGCCCGCCGGCGCCTTGTCCTTCAGCTCTGCGACGATGCGCGCCGCAAGCTTCGGCCCCACGCCCGGCGCGCGCGCGACCATCGCCTTGTCCTGCCCCGCGACGGCCGCAGCGAGCGCGTCCGCCGAGAGCGTCGAGAGCAAGGCGAGCGCCACCTTGGAGCCCACACCCTGCACGCTCTGCAAGAGCCGAAACCAGTCGCGCTCGGCTTCCTGGAGGAAACCGAAAAGACGAATCGAATCCTCTCGCACCTGCGTCTCGATGGCGAGCGTCGCGGGCTCGCCCGGGCGCGGCAGATGCGCCAGCGTGCGGCTTGAGCAGGTCACGACATAGCCGACGCCATTGACGTCGAGGATCACGAAATCCTCGCCGAAACTGTCGATGACGCCCTTGAGCTTGCCGATCATGCCCGCCTCGCGCGCGAAAGCGCCTCCCGATGCTGCGCGTGACAAATCGCCACCGCCAGCGCGTCGGCGGCGTCCTTGCTCGCGGCGAAGCTCGCCGGCAAGAGCACGCGCACCATCATCGCCACCTGCGCCTTGTCGGCGTGGCCATTGCCGACGACCGTCTTCTTGACGAGATTGGCGGCGTATTCCTCGATCGCCAGACCGGCGAGCGCGGGCGCGGCAAGCGCGATCCCCCGCGCCTGCCCGAGCTTGAGCGCCGATTGCGGATCGCGGTTGACGAAAGTCTCCTCGACCGCCGCCTCCTGGGGTGAGAAGGCCGCGATCACTTCGCCCAAGCCTTCGAGCAAACGCCGCAGCCGCTCCCCCATCGGCGAGTTCGTGTCGGTGCGGAGGCAGCCGGAGGCCACGAAGACGAGCCGCGAGCCTTGCGCGTCGATGATCCCCCAGCCCGTGTTGCGAAGGCCCGGATCGACGCCGAGGATGCGAATCGGTGACGCGCTCATGGGGCGAAGTGTAGCGAAGGTTTTGGTCCAGGGGCAGGGATCACCTCGAAACGCCCCCTCCCCAGCCCTCCCCCGCTATTCGCGGGAGAAGGAGTCTGGCTCCTCGCGTCACAGAGGTCTCGCGCAACGTCTGCCGCCGCCCTCTCCCGCGAAGCGGGGGAGGGTACGGGAGGGGGCAATCCGCCGCCTAAAACGGATGATACTGATAGAGCCAGTTCTCCGTCAGCACCTCGTCGCCGTTCTTCAGGTAGAGCCGCATCTCGACCGGCTCGTCGCCCGTGACGGTGAGGTCGAATTGCGCGCGCCAATGGCCGGGGACATTGTCGAACACGGACTCGGTGTAGATGTATGAGAATGTTCCGCGCGAGGCCCAGAGCACAGGCTCGGGCTTCACGCCATAGGGCAGTTTCGCCAAGGGCTCGCCCAAAAACTCGACCATGAACTTGCGCACGCCCTTCGGGCGGGGCTTTCCCGGCTGGCCGCCATTGCCGAGCCGCGTCGCGACGCAGCGGGCGAGCGGCGTCGGATAGGGCTCGTCGGCGAGCCAGTGCAGGCGGTAAGAGAGGTCGAACTCAGCGCCGGCGACGGCGGGCTTTTCCGGCACCCAGACGCAGACGATATTGTCGTGAATCTCGTCGTCGGTCGGGATCTCGACGAGATGGATCGCGCCCTTGCCCCAATCGCCCTTGGGCTCGACCCAGACGCTCGGACGCCGATCGTAGAAGACGTTGTCTTGATAGTGATCGTAGGTGCGGTCGCGCTGCATCAAGCCGAAGCCCTTGGGATGATTGTCGCCAAAGGCGGAAGCCATCACGCGCGAGGGATTGTTGAGCGGCCGCCACAGACGCTCGCCCGTTCCCGTCCACATCGAGAGGCCGTCGGAATCGTGCACTTCCGGACGCCAGTCGACGGCCGTGGGCTTGCGCGTCTCCGAGAACCAATACATCGAGGTCAGGGGCGCGACGCCGAAGCGCACAAAGTCGCCGCGCAGATAGAGCTTGCAGTCGATGTCCATCACGACGCCCTTGCCGCGCGTCATGAGGAAGCGATAGGCGCCGACGATGTGCGGCCCCTCGAGCAGCGCGTGCAGCACGACGCCGGTCTCGGTCTCCGGCCCGACGTAAATATGGGTGAAGTCGGGGAATTCCTCGGAGCGGTTGGCGACCCAGGTGTCGAGCGCGACGCCTCGAGCCGAGAGCCCATATTGGCGCAGCTCGCCGATCGCCCGAAAATAGGAGGCGCCCAGAAACGCGACCCAGTCGTTCTTCTTCCAGGGGAGCTCGCCGTCCTTGGCCTCCTGGATGCGGAAGCCCGCGAAACCCGCGCCCTGCGGAAGGCCGCGGGCGATCGAGTCGGCGGGCATGTTGAAATAGACCGGGTCGTAAAGAACCTCCCGCGCCTCGCCCTTCTCCACCTTGTGGATGCGCACGGCCTTCTTGAAGAACATGCCGAGGTGGAAGAATTCGACCGGGAAACGCTCGGGGCCGAAGGCGTAAAGGGCGTGATCCGTGTTGTAGGTGATCTTGCCCCAGGCCTCGTAGTCGATCTTGCTGGTGATCTCGGGATCGGGCAAGGCCGGCGGACGATAGGGCTCGCCAATGAGGCGCTTCGCCTCCTCCTTGAGCAAATCGAAGGAGAAAGGCGCGGCCGGACCGAATTTGATCCCCTCGTCTTGCGACTGCGCCGAAGCCGGAGACGCGCCGACCGCCCCGACCGCGCCCGTCGCCGCGGCAGCTTTGAGAAAGGCGCGGCGATCCGGCGCGTCAACCATCGATGATCCTCTAGCAGTCAGGGGAAGGGCGCAGACCCGATCAAGCGGGGGCAAAACAAGGCGAGACCCGCCTCAGCCCCGGATGGGCTCATGCTTGATGGCCGTGCGCATGAAAAAATAGAGCCCGACGAAGCCCGCCAAGGCGAAGACCACCTCGAAGGCGCGGCTGACCAACGGATCGAGCTGGAACAGGCCGCCGAGCGCCCAGCCGGCCGCCCAGGATGCGCCAACGAGCTCGGTGCCCACGAGGATCGCGACGGCGACAAGTGTGGAGAGTCTAACGAGGTTGATCGGCTTATCGCTCATTTCGCTCACACCCGTCCGGCCCGGAAGCTGCCCTCGCGCGCTCGTCCCTCGAGCGGAAGCGTTCGAGGAGCAAGAAACCACGCCACATCAAAACGCTGGAGCGAGATTGCGCCCCGCTGACAAGAGAGAGCTATAGGGGCGCGGGCGCGATGGCGCAAGCGCTGTCGGGCCGACTCTTCCAGGGTCTTAGGCTGCGGCCGCTAGGCGGCGATGGCCGCAGCTTTCGATCTTTTTTTTGGCAGGTCCGGCAATTCCCGCTTGCCAAGCGGCCCGCGAAAAAGACAATTCTGGAGCCGAGAGGCGCCCCGAGAGCCGGGAGCGCCGCGGCGCGAAAATTGTATGCCCCCTCTGCCGAAGTCTTCGCCAGCCTCCTATATGGGGCAAAGGAACCGCGCCGGAGCAAGGAAGGATCGCCAGGACCGCTCCATGATCACGATCCCCAATCGCGGCAGCAGCCGCGCCGCGTCTCGTCCCAATGGGACGCCGGCTCGCGCCAGCAAGGATCCTCGCAAGAACGATGAGGGCGGTCCCGGCTCGGGGACGGCGCTCGTCACCAAGACCAAGCCGCTCACTCGCCGCCCGCACATGTATCGTGTGCTCCTCCTCAACGACGATTACACCACGCAGGAATTCGTGGTCATCGTGCTGCGTAGATATTTCAACAAGTCCGTCGAGGAAGCCACGCGCATCATGCTGCACGTCCACAACCACGGCGTGGGCGAATGCGGGGTCTATACTTACGAGGTCGCCGAGACCAAGGTCACTCAGGTGATGGAGTTTGCGAGGCGGCACCAGCATCCGCTGCAGTGCATCATGGAAAAGAAATAGGAGCCAGGACGCATGCCGGCCATCTCGCGCAATCTCAAGCAAACCCTGGATCGGGCGTTGTCGCTGGCGAGGGAGCGGCGGCACGAATACGCCACGCTCGAGCATCTCCTGTTGAGCCTCATCGAGGATCCCGACGCCGCTTCGGTCCTGCGCGCCTGCGCGGTCGACATCGAGCTGCTGGGTCGCAATCTTCGCGAATACATCGCCAGAGAGCTCGACAATCTGGTCAACGGCGACGCAGAGGAGGCGAAGCCCACCTCCGGTTTCCACCGCGTCGTCCAACGCGCCATCATCAGCGTGCAGTCCTCGGGGCGGGAGGACGTCAACGGCGCCAATGTTCTCGTGGCGCTCTTCGCCGAGCGAGAGAGCCACGCCGTCTATTTCCTGCAAGAGCAGGAAATGACCCGCTATGACGCAGTCAACTACATCAGCCACGGCATCGCCAAGCGCGCCGGCCTCTCGGACGCCGCGCGCACGCCGCGCGGCGTCGAGGACGAATCCGAGCGGGGCGACGGGCGCGAGGGACGCGACGGCGACCAGCGCAAGAAGGAAGGCGCTCTCGACGCCTATTGCGTCAATCTGAACCGCAAGGCGCGCGACAACCGCATCGACCCGTTGATCGGCCGCGAGCCTGAGGTCGTGCGCACCATTCAGGTGCTCTGCCGGCGCCAGAAGAACAATCCGCTCCTCGTCGGCGATCCGGGCGTCGGCAAGACCGCGATCGCCGAGGGCCTCGCGCGCAAGATCACCCAGGGCGAGGTTCCCGACGTGCTCGCGGATGCGACGATCTTCGCGCTCGACATGGGCTCGCTCCTGGCCGGCACGCGCTATCGCGGCGATTTCGAAGAGCGCCTCAAGCAGGTCGTCAAGGAGATCGAGCAGCACAAGAAGGCGATCCTTTTCATCGACGAAATCCACACGGTGATCGGCGCGGGCGCGACCTCCGGCGGCGCGATGGACGCCTCGAACCTGCTGAAACCCGCGCTCGCTCAAGGCGCGCTGCGCTGCATCGGCTCGACCACCTATAAGGAGTATCGGCAGTATTTCGAGAAGGATCGCGCGCTGGCGCGGCGCTTCCAGAAAATCGACGTCAACGAGCCGACCGTTCCCGACGCGATCGAGATTCTCAAGGGGCTGAAGCCCTATTTCGAGGATTTCCATAAGATCCGCTACACGGCCGAAGCGGTGAAGGGCGCCGTGGAGCTTTCGGCGCGTCATATCCATGATCGCAAGCTGCCCGACAAGGCCATCGACGTGATCGACGAGAGCGGCGCGGCGCAGATGCTGCTGCCGGAAAACAAGCGAAAGAAGACGATCGGCCTCAAGGAGATCGAGTCGACCATCGCGACGATGGCGCGCATCCCGCCAAAGAGCGTGTCGAAGGACGACGCCGAGGTGCTCGCGCATCTCGACGAGACCTTGAAGCGAGTCGTCTATGGCCAGGACAAGGCGGTTGGGCTGCTGGTTTCGGCCATCAAGCTCGCGCGCGCGGGCCTGCGCGATCCCGAGAAGCCGATCGGCTGCTACCTTTTCTCCGGCCCGACCGGCGTCGGCAAGACGGAAGCGGCGCGCCAGCTTTCGACGGCGCTCGGCATCGAGCTCGTGCGCTTCGATATGTCCGAATATATGGAGCGCCACACGGTCAGCCGGCTGATCGGCGCGCCTCCCGGCTATGTCGGCTTCGATCAGGGAGGCCTGCTCACGGATGCGATCGACCAGCATCCGCATAGCGTGCTGCTTCTCGACGAGATCGAGAAGGCGCATCCCGATCTCTTCAACATTCTTCTGCAGGTGATGGATCACGGCAAGCTCACGGACCACAACGGCAAGACGATCGACTTCCGCAACGTGATCCTGATCTTGACGACGAACGCCGGCGCCACCGATCTGGCGCGCACGCCGATCGGATTTACGCGCTCGCAGCAGGGACGAGACGACAGCGAGGCGATCAACCGTCTCTTCGCGCCGGAGTTTCGTAACCGGCTCGATGCGGTCGTCCCATTCGGCCAGCTCTCGCCGCAGGTCGTCGCCAAGGTCGTCGACAAATTCGTCGTGCAGCTCGAGGCGCTGCTCGCCGACCGCAACGTCACGATCGACCTCTCCGACGAAGCGCGCGCTTGGCTCGTCGAGCGCGGCTACGACGAAGCGATGGGCGCGCGGCCGATGGCGCGCATCATCCACACGCACATCAAGACGCCGCTCGCCGACGAGGTGCTGTTCGGGCGCCTGAAGAACGGCGGCGCCGTGCATGTGGTGGTCGTCGCCAGCGAGGATGGCGAGAAGACGCTCGGCTTTGTCTATCCGGAGGGCCCCGTGCTGCCGCGGCCGGAACGCGACATCATCGAAGCGGGCAAGAAGCGCGCCGCCACGGAGGGCGAGGCGCGCAAGGAGCGCGCCTCGGAAGAGCCGCCGACCGACGGGCCCGAGCGCGAGGCGGAAGCGGCTGAGTCCAAGCCCTCCCCGAAAAGCGTGCCGAACACCCCGCTGCAAGGATGAAGGGAAGCGCGACGGAAACCCCGCCGCGCCCACTCGCCTCACCTGCTTTAAGCTGTCCCCGCTCGCGCTCCGCGAGCGCGGGGCGACGCAAGAGCGCGATGCGAAAAAGTGGGAACCGGTTTTTCGCGCGAATCGCGCTCTAAAACTTTGGAATCGATCACGTTATCTGTGTTTGAGCGATTCCGCTCAAGCGCATCGTGATCTAGGCGATCGGGTCCTCAGAGGTTCTTTCTCAGCTTCTTTGCGTCGGCTTCGATAGAACGCCACGCCTCGCGCAGTTTTTGCAGGAACGATCCGCTCGGAGTCTTCCTGCAGTCGTCGATGACCATCGGAACGACGCTCTCGGAGCCTTCGATATCGATGAAAGAATTGTCCTTGCCGCCTTTCGCCTGAGCCGTCGCCCAATAGACGACCTTAGGCTGATAATCCGTCTCGACCGCGAGAAATTCCTCGCATGTCCAATTGCCCAGAGCCTTCTTGCGAGCGACGGCGGCCGCTTTCGGAGCCGGAAGAGCGGCGCTTGGAGGAGCGTCGGCGCGCACGGAAAGATCCGCGGTCTGCGTCTGCTGAAGCTCGATCTCCCCGGGACGCCACGTCTTGTCGAAGAAGGGCTCCAGCGGACCATAGAGGCGGAGCAGCGTGTTCCACGCCCTCCCCGGAATCGTCTGAACCCAGTTGTTCTCCCTGCCCACAGGCGCCTTCGGCCCGAAGTAGACATCAACCGACCCGTCGTCGTTGACGAGCAGGCCCTGGGTTTGGCTGCTCACGCTGGGGAATCGCTGGTCCGTCTGCAGCATGGAGCGCGTCTGATCGTCGTAGAGCGTGACGGACCAGAAGTCCTTCACCGGCGCGTTCGGGGGCAGCCGCAGCTTGTAACTCTTACCGCCGTCGAAAGGCGTTCCCTTGGAATCGACGAAGGCCGCCAGATATTGCGAGCCGACTCCGACGAGGCGCGTGTCCATCGTGGGGGTGACGCCCGTCGCATAAAAAAAGAACCCCGAGTAAGCGTCGAGAAGGCGCGCATCGCCGTCCTCGAACTTGTAGCCGCCGACGAAACCGCGGCGCCAGGCGCTGTCCGGGTACCAGTAGCCGTTGGCCGTCCGCCATCTGTACGTGATCGCGCGGGCGGTGGAGTCGCCGACGGCGGCCGCCTCCGTGAGGATCTTCTTCATGCGCTCGTCGGGCGCGAAAGGCTTGCCTTTCACGATGCCGATGGACGCCCAAAAGCCGAGCGTCGTCGCGTCGACCGAGTCGGTCGGCTCGTCCTGCACAACGCGGTTCAGCATTTCCCAGAAATGATAGTCCGCCTTCGGGACCAAATTGAACGGCTTGCCGGACATGTCCACGAAATCGAGCTTCGGTGCGTGGCCGGCTTGTCCGAACGGATAGATTTTCGTGAACTTCTTGATCGCGTCGACGCCGGGCTTCGGATCGCCATTGACGAGGAAGCTGCGCCAGGGCGCCCAGACGCCGTATGTCGAGGGACGCAGGACGTTGTAGCCCCGCATCGAAATCCTGCCCTGATAGCCGGGCGGTATAAGCAGATATCTGCCGCCTTCTCCTTTGTCGGGGCCCGTCATGCCCACATCCCCGACCCAGTGACTCCACATGTCGTCGACGAACCCGAGGACCTTGGGCGGAACCTCCAGCACGAGCGGACCGTTGTGCAGATCGAGCCAGATCCAGGTGTAAGGCGTGTTGTCGTTCGCGGTGAGCGCGACGGTACGGGCGTCGACCCTTTGCTCCCAGATCGGCACGGTCGTGTTCGCTGGCCCGATGGAGAGAATCGCGTCGCGATTGGCGGCCTGACTGACGACAGGAAGGGCCAGCAGATAGGCTTGCACGGCGCGCTGGAAATCGAGGTTGTCGTATAGTTTTTCGGTGCTGGCCTGGTCGGGAAAGCCGTCGAAGAATTTGAGCGTTCCAAACCGCGTCTCGACCCTATCCGGTATGGCGACGCCTTGGGGCGTCGGCGTCGAATAGGCGAGGTTCGGCGCAGCCGTGACGCCTTCGAGAAATTGCGCGCTGGAGGAACAGGGCGCCGACACCAAAATCAAGACTGACGCTAGCGCGCGATGCGAAAAAGTGGAAATCGGTTTTTCGCGCAAAGCGCGCGCTAGAGTTTTAGAATCGATCACGTTTTCTGTGTTCAGGCGATTCCGCCTGAACACAGCGTGATCTAAGACAGACAAAGTTCTGCTGACTGCCATCGCTCGGCTCCAGAGGGAAAAGGGGTGAGGGCGCGTCGAAGAAAAGCTCCGCGCGATCGCGTGGCTGGGATTGTCGCGCGTAGGATGCTCTGAGCGGCTTCGGCCCGGCGGTCCCGAGTCGCGTGCACGGCCATATTCCGTATTTGCTACAAGACGGAGACACGGCGGCGGCGCCGCGCGGGATCAGCGAGAAATCAAAGGTTCTGCAACGGGAGTCTCAATGAAAAATGCTGGGCGTCCCGGTTCAATTCGCCAAGGAGGCGGATAAGCGCGTCGGGGCTGTCGCCCCGACGATGTCGTTCAAACCGAAGCGAGCCGACGCGTTCGACTCAGCCCTCTTCATCCGTTTCGATGTCGCCGTCGATGAGGCCGGAAACGTCGTCCTCCTCGCCCTCTTCCTCCTCGAGGAAGGTGTCGTCCGCCTCGTCGCCGTCGTCGAGCTCGACATCGTCGTCGATCGGAACCGCATCGGCCTTGTTCTCGGCCTCCTCCACCTCGGACAGCGAGACCGTCTCGGCCTCGTCCTTGTCGCTCTCCGCCTCGTCATCGGCGGGGCGCACGGACCGCGCCATGGATGCGACATGGAACGCCGCGCCGCATTTGGGGCAAATGATGGGGTCTCGGTTGAAGTCGTAAAATTTCGTCGCGCAGGACTGGCATTGCCGCTTGGCGCCGAGTTCGGGTTTGGCCACGATGTCGCGATCCTTCAAGAATTAGCCTGTGTCGAACGCCCTGTAAGGCGGCCGGGTCGGGCGCTGGGGTTAGTTTGCCGAGGCGCCGCTGTCAAATAAGAAATCGCAAGGGGCGCTCGAAGGCGCAAGCGAGGCTTGGCCTTCAGCGCGAGACGGCCGGAGCGCTTCCTGGCTGTTGCCAAGCGCGGCGAGGCTTGGCATAGGTGAGTTGCGCGGGTGTAGCTCAATGGTAGAGCAGCAGCCTTCCAAGCTGAATACGAGGGTTCGATTCCCTTCACCCGCTCCAGCTGCAGCGCAGGCGAGAAGCCCTTGCCAAAGACCCGCTAAATGCTTGGCAGAATTCGCTCCGACATCTGAATCGCTCGCGATTCCCGACCACCCAAGCGGCCTGGCTCGAGGCAAGAGCGCGCTGGCGTTGCGCGACGCAATCCGCGCAAAGTCTCGGGAGCTCGGCTTCGACGCCTGCGGCTTCGCGCGGCCCGACGCGATCCCGCTCGCCGCCGAGCGCCTGAACGCCTGGCTCGCTTCCGGCGCGCATGGCGAGATGGGCTGGATGGCCGATCGCGCCGATGCGCGCGGCTCGCCGCAGCGCTTGTGGAGCGAGACGCGCAGCGTCGTCCTGCTCGGCATGAATTACGGCCCCGGCTTCGACCCGCTCGCGGCGACAGGGACCGCCGATCGCGGCGCGATCTCCGTCTATGCGCAGGGCCGCGACTATCATGACGTGCTGAAAGGCCGCCTGAAGCTCCTCGCGGGCTTCATGCTGTCCAGGGCGGGCGGCGGCGCTGTGAAGGTGTTCGTCGACACGGCGCCCGTCATGGAGAAGCCGCTCGCCGAGGCCGCGGGGCTCGGTTGGCAGGGCAAGCACACAAATCTCGTCTCTCGCGGTTTCGGCTCCTGGCTCTTCCTCGGCGCGATCTTCACCGATCTCGAGCTTTCGCCAGACGCACGCGAGTCGGATCATTGCGGCTCCTGCCGCGCCTGCCTCGACGCCTGCCCGACACAGGCCTTCCCGGCCCCCTATCGCCTCGATGCGCGGCGCTGCATCTCCTATCTCACGATCGAGCACAAAGGCCCCATCCCCGAGGAGTTTCGGGCGGCGATCGGCAATCGCGTCTACGGCTGCGACGACTGCCTGGCCGTCTGTCCCTGGAACAAATTCGCGCAAGCCGCGCGGGAGGCGAAGCTTGCGGCCAACGCGAGCTTGCGCGCGCCGCGTCTTGCGGATTTGGCGGCGCTCGACGAAGCCGCGTTTCGCAGGCTCTTCGCCGGCTCGGCCGTCAAGCGCATCGGCCACGCGCGCTTCCTGCGCAATGTGGCGATAGCAATCGGCAACAGCGGCGATTGCGCGCTCGCCGCCACGCTGCTTCCGCTGCTCGACGCGGTCTCACCGCTCATTCGCGGCGCCGCGGTATGGGCGCTGGGCCGGCTCCTCGACGCCGACGCCTTTTCGCAGCTCGTGAAAGCGCGACTTCGCGAGGAGCGCGACCCGAGCGTGGCCGCGGAGATTGCAAAGATGTCACACTGCTGGAAAAAGTGAAGCCGGAGCCGGTTTGATTGTTGCATTGAGCAAATAATGGGCGACTATTGGAAGCGCCCGCCACGTCACGTTCGACCTGAATTCCCGTCCACCGCAGCCTCGGGAGTCGACGCCGCCGCGGCGGGCCGAGCCGTCCCTGGCCGCGCCGCCCTTTAAAGCCCTATTTTTCGGGCGACGCGATCGCATTCTCGCCGCCCCGTACGAAGTCGCATGACCGCTTTCACGCCGCCCCACACCAAAGAGAATCCCGCGCTGGAAGCCGGAAGGCTCCTGACGCGGATCGGGGTGTTTTTGCTCTTCGTCGTGGCGCTCATCGCCCCCATTATCGCGGGACTAACCATCTATATTCTCCTGCCGATCGGGGCCGTGCTCCTGCTCATGGGCGCGGCGGTCGCGCCCAATCGACGCGAAAAGACGGCGCCCTTGCGCGAATTCCTGACGGCGCCGCCTTTCCTCGCCGCGCTGTTCCTGGCGGCGTGGGCCGCCCTGTCGCTGAGCTGGACGCCTTTCCAGGGCGGCCCGGCGGAACGCTATTGGAAGGACGCCGGCACGCTCTTCCTCGCCGCGATCGCCTGCGGCTTTCTGCCGACGCGCACGCGCATCTGCGATCTGAACCTTCTCCCCATCGGCGTCGCCGCGGCGGCTGTCGGCATGATCGGGGCGGCGGCCTATGGGCTTTTTGCGCATCGCTCGTTCACGCTCGAGGAGATCCTCGACGGCGACGCGCTGGCGCGCTCGGGCGTCGGTCTCGTGCTGATCATGTGGCCGGCGGCCGGCGCCTTGGCGATGCGCGGAAAATGGCGCTTCGCCGCCGCTCTGATGCTGGTTTCGGGCCTCGCGGTTCTCTTGTCGGGAGCGCAGAACGTCGCGCCGCCGCTCATCGCGGGGTTTGCGATCTTCGGCCTCTCCTTCGGCCGCCCGCGCGAGGCGCGGCTGTGGCTCGCGCCCATCGCGGCGGCGGCGATTCTATTCTCCCCCTTGCTCGCGCTCGGCGTGCGCTTTCTTTATCACGGCCACGCGCCGGAGCTGCTGAAGAGCCTGGACGTATGGGGGCACATCTTTGCGAGCGGTGGCGTCCGGTCCCTGCTCGGCCACGGCTTCGGCTCGGCGATCTACGGCCTCTTCGGCGGCTATCTCGATCCGAAGTCGCCGCGGAGCCTCGCCTTCCAGATCTGGTTCGATCTCGGAATCGTCGGCGCCGGGGCTTTTGCCCTCGCCGCCTATGAGGCCGTTTCGTTTGTCGGCCTCGCGCGGCCTTCGCTCGCGCCTTTCCTTCTGGCGGGCCTCTCCGCCGGTCTCGTCGTCTGCCTGCTCGGGCCTGCCGGCGAGCAGCTCTGGGCCTTCACGCTGGAGGGGCTCGCCGTGGTGGCCTTCGTCATGGTCATGCGCGGGCAGTTCGGAAAGAAGCGGCCACATTTGCCGCGCTGGGCGATCGTCGATGACGAGGACTGATCGCATGAAGCGCCGCGCACGGAAAGGAAGATGCGGCGCGTGACGCAAAACTCACCCTCTCTCACCGACCAGGTCGCGGAAATCAAGGCGGAAGAAGCCGTGGTCGCGGCGGCTTTCCTCTCGTCCATTCCCTTTTTCGTGCTGGCGCACGGCGTGACGCTACGCATGAGACCTGACGGCGCTTTCGAGACGGACGCGCGCGTTGCGGCGCATGCCGACGGCGCCGCGCTTTGCGCCGCGAGCGACGGGGTGCGGCTCATCTCGGGCGGCGACGACGGGCGCATCGTCGAGATTTCGGCTACGGGCGAGACCCGCCTCGTCGCCGAGGAGGCCGGCCATTGGATCGACGCCGTGGCGCTGCGCCGCGACGGCGCCTTGGCCTGGACGGCCGGCCGCAACGCGCGAGCTCGTCAGGCTGAAGGCGAGATCAAGACGCTCCCCCTGCCCTCCACCTCGCGCGGCCTCGCCTTCTTGCCCAAGGGCTTTCGCTTGGCCATCGCGCATTACAACGGCGCGACGCTCTGGTATCCCGGCGCGAGCGCAAAGCCGGAAACACTCGAGTGGAAAGGCGCGCATCTCGACGCCACCGTCTCGCCCGACGGCCGCTTCCTCGTCACCTCGATGCAGGAGAACGCGCTGCACGGCTGGCGCCTCTCGGACCGCAAGAACATGCGCATGTCCGGCTATCCGACCAAGACCCGCTCCTTCTCCTGGTCGCCGGATGGCAAGTGGCTCGCGACTTCGGGCGCCGACGCCTGCATACTCTGGCCTTTCGAAGGCAAGGACGGCCCCATGGGCGCGCAGCCGCGCGAATGTGGCGTGCGCGCCGGCGTCGGCGTCACGCGCGTCGCCTTCCATCCGCAAGCGCTCGTCGTCGCGATCGGCTATGAGGACGGCATGATCCTGCTGACCAGAATCACCGACGCCTCGGAGATTCTAGTCCGCCGGCCCGCGGGCGGCGAGCACGCGCGGATTTCGGCGCTCATTTGGGACACGCAGGGCCAGCGCCTCGCCTTCGGCGCGGAAAACGGAATGGCCGGCCTTCTGAGGTTGCCGCAGGCGTGAGCGAGGCAGACACCCGATGAGCGAGAAACTTGCGAAGGAAGCGCTGGAGCAGCTCTTCACCAAGGCGCGCACGCACAACGGCTGGCGCGAGGAGGAAGTCCCTGACGCGCTGCTGCGCGAGGCCGTCGACATCGCCAAATGGGCGCCGACGAGCGCCAATAGCTCGCCGATGCGCGTCCTGTTCCTGCGCTCCCGGCAAGCCAAGCAGCGCCTCGCGCCGGCGCTCATGCCGGGCAATCTCGAGAAGACGATGGCGGCGCCCGCGGTGGCGATCGTCGCCTATGATCTCAACTTCTATGAGCATTTGCCGCGGCTCTATCCCGCGACCGACGCGCGCGCCTGGTTCGTCGGCAATGAGGCGCTGATCGCCGAGACTGCGTTCCGCAATGGCACGCTGCAAGGGGCCTATCTGCTGCTGGCGCTGCGCGCTATGGGCCTCGACTGCGGGCCCATGAGCGGTTTTGACAAGGCGATGGTCGACGCGGAGTTCTTCCCCGAGGGGACGGTGAAGTCGAATTTTTTGATCAACATCGGCTATGGCGATGCGACGAAGGTCTATCCGCGCGGGCCCAGATTTGCGTTTGAGGAGATCGCGAGGATTTTGTGAGTCATCCCGGCAATGCGCACGAGCGAGGGTGGGAAGAACGCGATGAGCCGGATCTCTGCGGTCGCCGCCTATTCGCTGGGACTTTCGTCCTTTAAAGCGGATTTCAACGGCTCGGGGTTCCTCAGCCTTTTCCGCTGCACTGGCGGGTCGCGCCCCGCCCTTCTTAGCATCGCCAACCCCTCACCGTGAGGAGCCCGCGAAGCGGGCGTCTCGAAGGGTGGGGCCAAGCGTAGCCTGAAGCCTGCATCCTTCGAGACGCGCCTTACGGCGCTCCTCAGGATGAGGGCTAGAGCGGTCCCGATCGCGTGGAATCACGCGATCGGAAGGGACTAAGCTCCAAATCAAAAACTGAGAGCATCTCCTGATCGGAAAACCGCTTCGCAGTTTTCCGTGACAAGCTCTACAATCCGCCCTTGGCGTCGACGACAAAGACTCGGCTCGTGGTCTGCGGGTTGAGGTCGCCCTGGTCGAGCACGAACACCTGGCCCGTCGCCGGGTTGACCGTCACGCTTTTCAAGTCGACTTGATCGAAGCACGGGGTTTGCGCGGTGTCGCAAAGTCGCGAGTTGAAGTTCACGGTAGAGCCCAGCCTGCCCGTGCGCCCGTCGAAAAGCCAAAGCGCGGGCGTCACGAAATTGCTCACGAACACATTGTGCCTCCTTGGATCGACCGCGAGACCGTAATCATCCGGCTGCACGTAATCCATGCCCAGCACCACGTTCCTCTCGCCGTCGATCGTGACGACGCGCCCGTCGTTCTGGCCAAGCACGTAGACGCGGTTCAATTCTTCGTCGATCGCGACCTTGGTCAGCCCCGAGGACATCTGCAAGCAGCTGTTGGGGCCGCCGGCCGATTGGTAGCAACCCGCGGGCAAAGCCGGCTGCCCGACGCCGCCGATGACGCCGATCTTGCGGTCGGTCGCGCCATCGATCACCCAGACCGTCCCTTCGGAGAACTGGCTGACGTAGATCATGTTCGTCCGCTGGTTGATCGCGACGCCGCCCGCGTCCGGATCGGGGATCGACTTCAAGACCCGCTGGGAAACCGGATCAATGACGTCGATCTGCGAGAAACCGTTCACCGCATAGAGCTTGCCTGTCCGGCGGCTGTGGACGAGACCCTGCGGATTGAGCCCCAACACGCCTGTCGCAACCGCGTCCGCCGTAAAATTGGCCAAGCGTGAGCCATGCGCGCCGTCGAGCACGGACACCGATCCGTCGCCGTTGTACGTATAGAGCGTGTTCGCGCTCTCATTGATGGCAATCGCTCTCGGCGAGGCGCCCACAGGTATCGTCGCCGTCACAGCGCCGGTGAGCGGGTCCAAGGCCGAGACGCTGTTCGCGCCGGAATTGGCGATATAGAGCTTGTTCGCGCGCGCATCGAAGGCGGCGTCGATCGCGCCGGCGCCTGCCGCCAGTGTGGCCGTCCCCGCCAGCGCCGCCCGGGGCGGTCTTGCGTCGTCCGCGTCGCCCGGGAGCTTTGTCTCCGTGGGCTTCAACACATAGAGATAGCTGTAAGCATTGGGGACGTTGGACAGGAACGGAGAGCTTCCCGGGCCGACATACTGGCCGCCGTAACCGACATAGATCTTGCCGTTCACAGGATTGACCGCGGCGGCGCCGATCGAGCCGAGCGAGGCGCTGACCGTCACGAGGCAGGACGCGTTGGGATTGAGCACGACCCAGCCGGCGTTGCAGCCCAAGGGGAAAGGACCGGGGCCTACGCCCACATTCGCCGTGCGCTTGCCGCTTACGCTATCGATCACGGCCATCGTATCGAAGCTGACGTCGAACTGATAAATTCGCTTGCGGACGGGATCGAGGGCGAGGACATAGGTGAACCAGTTGAAGAAATCGAGCCCGATCACCTTGTCCGTCGCGCCGTCGATGGTCGTGAGGCTGCCGTCATTGATGCCAACGACGTAGACCCGGTTGGTGTTTTCGTCGACCGCAACCTGGTCGAGCCAAGAGCCCTGACTGACGCAATTGTTGGTCGCGAGACAGCCGGGCGGCTGCGGCCCCTGACCCGCGACGATGCGGTCGATCACGGTGTCGGTCGCGCCGTCGATGACGACGAGCCCGTCGTAGATCGTCTGCGCATAAATGCGGTTGGTCTTGCGATTGACCGCCATCCATTCATGGGGGTTGCTCGTGACGAAGATCGTCGCGGCGATCGCCTGCTTGCGCGTGTCCCAGACGACGATGCGATTGCCCTGATTGTTGTACAGGATCATGTAGAGCTTGCCGGTCTCCGGATTGCAGACCATGCCGTCGACATTGGTGATCGTATTGGTGGGCCACGGCGCGAAAGTCCCCGTCACCGAGTTTGTCGCGCCGTCGATGACGGTCACGACGCCGTTTTCTGACAATGAGTAGACGGTGTTGGTGCGATCATCGACGCAGGATTGATAGATCCCGTAGTAGCCGTTCACATTTGGAGCCGTGCCCGCGGGAATGGGAATGACCTTGATAATCGTGTCGGTATCGCCGTCGAGCACAGTTATTGCGGAAGTGTTCGACACATAGACGCGGCCGGTTTTGGCGTTGACCTGCACGTCGTCGATGCCGACATTCGTGCTGTAGGGCTCGGGCGACATCGGAACGATGGAGACGACCTCCGCGCTCGGCGCCTTAGCATCCTCCGCTCGGACCGGCGCCGCGAGCGCGGCGACAACGAAACAACCCCACGCCGCCATGCAGACCGTCCTGGCGCGCGCGCGCAAACTCCCATTTTTCACGAACATGTTTGGCCTCCTCGCATCGGATGCGAAGTTGCCCCAGATTCTCGAATATTGCAAACATTTGGCCTTGTATTTTCAGTCACATCAAGTGATGTAATTCGTCACGCGAGGTGACTTTCTCAGTCACGTGAACAGACCTCTTTAGTCACGCCGCGTGACTCCAGTTCAGCATTAGGCTCTGAGCATGAGCGAACTCCGCAAAGCTAGACGGAGCTTTGCGACAAGAGCTCTCAAACATTGCGCTCTGGCGAGATTTCTTATCGCGCAAACGATTCCGTCTAAGCTGTAAGCGCGCCCGCCATCAAAATAGGCGGTGCACGGCCTCCGAACCGCTCCCGCTTAGCTCAGCGTCGAAAATTCACGCACTGCACGGCCCGACAGACAGACGCCCCGCGGACAGAGAGCCGGCAGTCAGGCGCCTGTTCCGCACTTGCCAGCTCGAAGCCCGTTCTATATCCCAATTGATCGAATAGCCTGTTTTTCGAGCCTTTGCGGCAAGAAAAGCGCCCTTTTTTAGGATGTAGGACAAGGAATGACGAAGCGCGCGCTCATCACGGGCGTCACGGGACAAGACGGCGCCTATCTCGCGCAGCTTCTGCTCGGGGAAGGCTACGAGGTGCATGGCGTCGTGCGGCGCTCCTCGCATAGCGGCGTCGACGATCACCGGCTGCGCTGGCTCGGGGTAGCCGACTCCGTGCGCCTGCATGACGGGGATATGGGCGACCTCTCGAGCCTCGTGCGCATCGTGCAGGAGACGAAGCCCGACGAGATCTACAATCTCGCGGCGCAGTCCTTCGTCGCCTCCTCCTGGCGCCAGCCGATCCTGACGGCGAACATCACGGCTGTCGGCGTCGCCAATATGCTCGAGGCGATGCGCATCGCCGCGCCGCAGGCGCGCTTCTATCAGGCCTCGTCGTCGGAGATGTATGGGCTGATCCAGCAGCCGATGCAGAACGAGAAGACGCCCTTCTACCCGCGCTCTCCCTATGCCGTCGCCAAGCTCTACGGACACTGGATCACCGTGAACTATCGCGAGAGCTTCGGCATGCACGCGTCCTCCGGGATCCTCTTCAATCATGAGAGCCCGCTGCGCGGCGAAGAATTCGTCACGCGCAAGGTCACGACCGGCGTGGCGCGGATCAAGCTCGGGCTCGCCAGGGAGCTGCGGCTCGGCAACATCGACGCCAAGCGCGACTGGGGCCACGCGCGCGACTATGTGCGCGCCATGTGGCTCATGCTGCAGCAGGAGAAGCCGGACGACTATGTCGTCGCGACCGGAGTCACCACGACGGTCCGCGACATGTGCCGCATCGCCTTCGACCACGTCGGGCTCGACATGGAGACGCATCTCGTCATCGATCCGGCCTTCTATCGGCCGGCCGAGGTCGAGGTGCTGCTGGGGGATTCAACAAAGGCGAGAGCCAAGCTCGGATGGTCGCCGAAGATCGCGCTCGGCGAGCTCATTCGCGAGATGGTCGAGGCGGACCTCGCGCGTCTCAAGCGCGGCGAAGGGCGCTCCATTCCGTCAGGCGCCTAGAGCATGTCACGGAAAAGCGCCAAGCAGTTTTCCGGCCAGGACATGCTCTAAGTTTTTGACCTGGCGCGATTCCTAATCGCTCGAACGAATCCGTTCGAGCGAGAAGCGCGCTAATCGACGAAGGTCCAGCCCGCCATGGCCCGATACGAACGCATTCTCATGACTGGCGGCGCGGGCTTCGTCGGCTCGCATCTCGCGCCCCTCCTCGCGGCGGATTATCAGGAGGCGCGGCGCGCGATCCTGACCCTGCCGGGCGGCGGTGCCGTCGATCCCGCCTGGGAAGCGCTCGAAGGCGATCTCCTCGACGTCGAGACGCTCGAGAGGACGATTCGCGAGTTCCAACCCGATCTCGTGGCGCATCTCGCCGGCCAGGCGTCGATCGGCCACGCCTTGCGCGCGGGCGAGGCGACGTGGCGGGCCAATTTCTGCGGAAGCCTGAATCTCGCCTCCGCTCTCGCGCGCCATGCGCCGCAGGCCGTCACGCTCTTTTCCTCGAGCGCCTCCGTCTATGGCGCGAGCCTCAAGGACGGGCCCGCGCAGGAGGAGACTCCGCTCCGGCCTCTCGACGCCTACGGCCGCTCGAAAGCCGCGGCGGAGGCCATGCTCGGCGACGTTCTGGGACCGCAGGCGCGTCTGATCGTTCTGCGTCCAGTCAACCACACCGGGCCGCGGCAGAGCCCGCAGAATTTCGTGCTCTCCTCTTTCGCCGCCCAGATCGCGGCGATCGAAGCGGGCCGCCAGGCCCCGCGCCTCAAGGTCGGCGATCTCGCCAAGGCGCGCGATTTTCTCGACGTGCGCGACGTCGTCGCCGCCTATCGCGCGCTTATCGCCCACGCTGATTCTCTCCCCGGACGGGTGAGTTGCTTTAACGTCGCCTCTGGCGCTCCGATCGCGATCGGCGCGTTGCTCGAGGGTCTTCGCGCCCTGTCGCGGCGGCCTTTCGAGATCGAGGTCGAGACCACCTTGCTGCGGCCGTCCGCCGTGGACCTGCCGAGCGTCGCGCTCGATGCGGGCAAGCTACGCGAAGCGGTCGGCTGGCGCCCTGCTCATTCGACGCAGGACATGCTGGGCGCGCTCCTCGATTACTGGCGCTCGGTCGAAGCCGCGAAGGCCTGAGAGCAAGGCCGCCATTTCAAGCAATCAGAAGTCGCGCTGGACGACGAAGATCAGGACCACGCCGATGACCGCCGCGAAGCGGAAAGCCGACTCCTGATAATTCCAGCCGTTGGCGCGCCACATTTCAAACCATTCGCCGCCGACGACGAGGAATCCGAAAAAATAGAGGAGAAACATCGCGACGAGACCGGCGACGGCGAGCCGCTTGCTCTCGTTGAAGACGGCGCCGTCGAGCCTGACCGAGCGCGTCATCTGCCCAGCGCCCGCTACACAGAACAGGCCGGCGGCCAGCTCCGTCAGGATGATGAACCCATAGGCGAGATGATGCAGCGTCCCCAGCGTGATCGCGCGCCAGCGGAAGGCGGCGCCCTGCGGCAGCGCGTCCATTGAGAGGACGTGCTGCACGGCCGCGAAATTCGTCTGATAGTCGAAGATGTTGTCGAGGCCGACGAGCAGCGCGAAGAGGCCGACGCTTGCCGTCAGCGCGATTTTGGCCAGACGTGGTGTCAATGTTTTCTCTCCCCGCGGGCGAGCCACGGCCGCGCGCGATGGGAAAATGATCGACGACGTCCGCTGTTGTAAACCGGTTCTGCGTCGAGGCCGTTAGATATATTTTTACTGTTGCGAAAAAGACACAGCCCCTGCCGAAGATCAGGCTTTGACTGAGGTTCGTCCCAGGCTGCAGAGCTAGAGGCGGCGCCGATCCGGCGTTTTCCCGGCAAAAGCGCCGTCGGCCAAGACCGCGGCGCCAGAATTTCGCCTCTTTTCGGCGGTGACTTTTGCGCCATGAAACAGTCGTGCGCCAAAGCAACTCTCGCCGCGGTTCTCGTAGCCTCCCTCGCGCAGGCGGGCTGCTCGGGCCATGATCCACACGACTTTCTCGCACGCGCCCCGGACTCCGAGGTTCAAGCGGCGAGGGCCAAGAGCCGCGAGGAGATTTGCGAGCGGATCACGCATCATGCAAAGCTCAATCATATTCCGGAGTCGCTGATTCACAGAGTCGTGCAGCGCGAGAGCAAATATGATCCCACGTCGCGCCACGGCGCCTATTGGGGCCTGATGCAGATCAGCCACAGCACGGCGAAGAGCATGGGCTATTCTGGTCCGCCGATCGGACTGCTCGACCCGGAAACCAATCTGCGCTACGCGGTCGCCTATCTCGCCAACGCCTATCGTGTGGCCGGCGGCGACGAGAAGCGCGCGCAACGGCTTTACATGCGCGGCTTCTATTTCGACGCGAAGCGCAGCGGCCGATTGACCCTGCTGCATCCCGCACTCTCAGACCCCTCCGCCGACCCCAGCTCGGCAGAGGCCCAGAGCGCCGAAGCGCCGGCCAATGATACGCAGGCGGCCCCGCAATCCGCCGCTGCGGAGCAGGCTTCGGAAGCCCTGGATCAAGCCGCGCTCGAACACAATCCCGCCAATGCGGAAAACCACCTCGATAACGAATATCTGGAACGCGTCTCACAGGAGACGCCCGCTTCCGCTTCCAAGAAGCGAGGTCGCAAGACCGCCTCCCGCTGAGCCGCTCCAGCCCCGCTCCGCCGCGCGCTAGCGCGTCTCCCGCTCGAACGGAATCGTTCGAGCGATAAGGAATCGCGCCAAGTCAAAAAGTTGGAGCATGTCCTGACCGGAAAACCGCTTCGCACTTTTCCGTGACATGCTCTAGGCGAGAAACCTCTAGACATTGCCGCGAGACTTTGGTCTATCCCGTGCCGCCGGCCCGGGCCGGAGCTTAGCGCGTCTCCCGTTTGAACGAAATCGTTCGAGCGATGAGAAACAACGCCAAATCAAACGGTTGGAGGGAATTCTGATCGCAAAAGTCTGTCAACTTTTGCGGAATTCGCTCTAGCGCGTCTCCCGCTCGAACGGAGTCGTTCGAGCGATAGGGAGCCACGCCAAATCAAAGAGTTGGAGCGAATTCTGATCGCAAAAATCTGTCAATTTTTGCGGAATTCGCCCTAGCGCCTCAGTGGGCGGCCGACTTAAGCGGGCGAGAGGCCCCTGAGCCCGAAGGCCGCGCCCTCCCCCGCCGCCAATTCAAACGAAAGGATCTGGAGCTCCATGACCGCCAAAGCCATTCTCCATATGTTGAGCACGTTGAAGCATATGAGCCCCTTCGACGTGAACATGGCGGTCGACGCCGGTTACGACGTGACGATCCCATATGCCAACGTCACGATCGAGGAAGTGCCGGCCCTCGTGCAGGACGCGATGTTCTCGCGCGCGCCTTCGGCGGCGCTGCGCACCGGCATCTTCTTCGCGGGCCGCGACGCCGTGCTCGCTCTCGACATGCTCGACGTCGCCAAGAAGTCGCTTTTGAAACCCTTTGAGGTTTCGCTCTTCGCCGACCCCTACGGCTCCTTCACGACGGCCGGCGCGATGGTCGCCTGTGTCGAGAAGCTCCTGCGCGAGAAGAAGCAGCGCGAGCTCAAGGGCGTAAAGATCATCATCTACGGCGCCACAGGCGTCGTCGGCTATTCTGCCGGCGTCATCGCCGCGCTTGAAGGCGCACAGGTCACGATGGCCGGCTATAGCGGTCTCGATCGCGTCCGAAAGCTCACCGATGAGATCGAGCATCGTTTCAACGTCAAATGCACGCCGGCCGACGGCAGCACGGGCGAGGCGGTTCGCGCATTGCTCCTCGACAATGAGATCGCTCTTTGCGCCGCGCGCGCGGGCGTCCAGGTCCTCTCGAAGGAGGATCTCGCCGCGGCCAAGTCGCTGCTGATCGCCGCTGACGTCAACGCCGTGCCGCCGCTCGGCGTCGAAGGCTGCGGCCTGCACGACAACGGCGCCGTCATCTCGCCGAATGGGGCGCTGGGCATCGGCGCGCTGGCGATCGGCAACGTCAAATACGGCACGCAGTCGGGCCTCTTCAAGCAGATGACCGATGCGACGCAGCCGCTCTGCCTCGATTTCCGGCACGCCTTCGCGCTGGCCCGGACCTTGGTGTAAGGCGAAAGTTTTCGTGCGAGTTCACGAAGGGGAGCCCTCGCCGGCTCCCCTTTTTGGCTTGGCGCGGGGCTCTGCTCTAGACTTTTAGAAGCGATCACGTTTTCTGCGTTCAGGCGATTCCGCCTGAGCGCAGCGTGATCTGGGACAATGTCGTGAGCGCAATTATCGGCTGGGACATCGGCGGCGCCCATGTGAAGGCCGCGCGCGCCGAGGGCGGCGTGGTCGTGGCGGCGGCGCAGATCCCCTGCGCGCCCCACTTGGGCCTGGCCGAGCTCGAAGCCGCCCTGCGCGCGATGCGCGATCGGATGGGCGCCGCCGATCGCCACGCCGTCACCATGACGGCCGAGCTATCCGACGCCTTCGCCGACCGCCGGCGCGGCGTGATTTCCATCGCCGCCATTTTTTCGCATGAGCTGTCGCCGGACGCGCTCTTCTATGCGGGCGCGAGAGGCTTTGTCGAAAAGCAAGACGTCGCGATCGCGGCGGGGTCGATCGCCTCGGCCAATTGGCGGGCGCCCGCCGAGCTTTTGGCGCGGGAAATGGAGACGGCGCTTCTCATCGACATGGGCTCGACGACGACCGATCTGACGCTCGTCCGCGACGGCCGCGTCATGGGCCAGGGCGAAGATGACGCGAGCCGGCTCGCGCTGGGCGAGCTCGTTTACGCCGGTCTGCTGCGCGGCGATCCTGCCGCAGGACTCAGTCTCGCGCCGATCGACGGGCGTTGGGCCGCGCTCATGGACGAGCGCTTTGCGACAATGGCCGACGTGCGTCGCCTGACCGGCGATCTCTCGCCCGAGACGGATGCGCTTCCCGCCGTCGACGGCCGCTCCAAGAGTCCTGACGACACGCGGGCGCGACTGGCGCGGCTCGTCGGCCGCGATGTTGAGAGCGGGACGCCGCAGCAATGGGACGCGCTCGCGCGCTTCTTCGCTCGCGCGCAGCTGCGGCGGATTGAGGATGCGATCGCGCTCGCAGCCTCGCGCGAGCCGGCGGCGCTCTCGGCGCCTATTGTCGGCGCGGGGATTGGCCGCGGCGTGATCGCCGATTTCGCCAAGCGCGAGGGACGCGGCTATCGCGATTTCAGCGAGTTCCTGCCCGTCGCGCCGGCGGCGACCGCCGCGTCCGCCGACTTTGCCCCAGCCTGTGCGGTCGCATTGCTCGCGAAGCCGCAGCGAGCCGGCGCCTCGCGAGTCGAGCAGAGGGGATGAGAGACCTCACGCTGCGTTCACGCGGAATCGCCTGAACGCAGATAACGTGATCGATTCCAAAGGTTTAGAGTGCGATTTGTGCGAAAAACCGCTTCGACTTTTTCGCATCGCGCTCTCGCATCATTTAGAAAAGAATAAGATGCCTCCCTGCACGACGCCCATGACTATTCCCAAAACTTGCCATGCGGCGGCCACGCGCTTCCCTAGGTCGCTAATCTTACTCTCGTCAGTCGTTATGATCGTTGTCGCGATCTGTTGAAGCACCGGTTTGGCGTCGCTGGCGACCAAAATCGCAACAGGCGTAGCCAGCAAAATCACCAATGAAAACCCGGCAAGAGCCAGCGTCCACATCACACTGAATTTTCCGCTCGCGATCGTCATCAGCAAAGGCGGAGCGATGAACGTAGCAATGATGGCGATTGGCGGCCAAAGAAGCATCAGGCGCTCCTTTGATAGCCATCCGCCGTTGAAAGCGCCGCGTTCAATGAAAAATCCAGAAGCGATGACGAACAGAAGCCAATAAAAAATGGCTGGAGTCGGTCCCATCGTAGCGCCGTTCTTTACGACATGGTCGAGATACAAGCCGCAGAACGCCCCTAGCACGCAAGAAAAGGCTACGCCCGTCCGACGCTGGTTGTCCAGCGTAGGCGGCAACGCGTGATCATGACTCGGAGTCTGCTTCGCTGACGCTAGCGTGTCCATGTTGTCGTCTCCAATAAGGTTCAGCATCGCGACTTGGCGGGTGACTATCCGCGAGAGCCCGATGCAAGAAAGTGGAAGCTGGTTTTACTTTTGCGACCAGAAATCGCTCCAAACTTTTGATTGGCGCGGTTCCTTATCGCTCGAACGATTCCGTTCGAGCGCGAAACGCTCTAGAACGCGCTCTAACTATTTATAATCAAGGACATTTTCTAAGATCAGGCATCCGCCTGATCTTAGCGCGAGGCAGCGCGCTCTCTGAAGCATGACCCATATCTTACCATGAAACCTGGCTGCCGCGAGCGTCGCATGCGATGTTGACGTGATGAAATCCCGGCCCGCCTCACAAATAGGCGTAGCCGGCCAGCGCGACGCCCGCCACGCCGAGCGCGATGCCGAGCCCCCAGGGCCAGCGGCGACCGCCGGTGATGATCGCGACGGTGGTAATGGCGATGGCCACGTGCAGCAAGGTCACGCCCACGGTCAGCACGTGATGCCGATGCTCATGGCGCTCCGCTTCATGCAGGCGAGTCTCGACCTCGCTTTCCAGACTGTCGGCCTTCTCCCTGATCGCCTTCGACTCGGCCTCGTTGCGCGCCGCCTGCTCTGAAAAATTTTGCGCGAGCGCGCCCTGGCTCTGCCTGGCGGCGATCTCATAAGCGTTCTTCTTGACGCTCTTCGCCTGGAAGAACGACCATTGGTCGGTCGTCTTGTTTTGCAGCAGCGCCGCGCGGTTCTGCTCGGAGAGCGCCGCCGCGGTCTCGAGCGATTCGAGGCTGCCGACCGTCGCGGCGGCGACGGCCAGAATAGCGATGGTGACGGAAACGGTCAGGAGAAACGGCGTCCCCGAATGCGCCGCATGCTCGGCGTGTTCGGCGTGTTCGAAATGCTCGGTCGGAAGCTCATCGGTCATGATCTTTCCCCGCGGCCGGTCCCCTAGATCGGGCTGCTTTGAACGGAGTCATTCGCCGCGCGCGCTAGCACGACGCCGAGCAGCGCAGAGACCTCCTATGGCCGTCCTCGCCCAACGTGGGAGGCCCGAGAAGCAAATTGGCGAAGGAAGCGGCCCCCGAAGGCTCGCGACGCGCCGCGTGAAATTACGACGGCGTCACCTCGAACCGAAGGTGGGCAAATAGCTCGCCGGATTCCACCAGCTCGTCGTCTCTTGCTTTTCTGGGGCGGAGCGGCCAGCGGTCGCCGAGGCGCCGGAGGCCGTCTGCGCCGAGGCGACGGAGGACGGCTGCGGCGAATTTTCCTTCGAAGAAGACCCGAAATAGCCCATCGGGTTCCACCAGCTCTTCGCCTCCTCCTTGGTCTTCAGCCGGGAAAAGGGCTTGTTGGGCTGCCGGAAGCCATAGGGCGGCTGGGTCAGATTATCGCGCGAGGGCTCGTCGGCCGAGGTCGGTTGCCCGCTGACGACGCGAGCGCTTTGCCGCCGGCTCGCAGAGGTCTGATCGACGGGGAAAGACGGAGGACGCGAGTCGCCCTCGGCGCGCGGCTCCGGCAGAGCCTTGCGATCGGGCGGCACGACGAGCTTGGGGCGCTCGCGATAGTCGATCTTCTGGCTGTCGTCATTGGAGATGACGCCGATCGCGGTTCCGATCGCCGCGAAGGTTCCGGTGTCGTCGCTCCCCGCCCGAGCGTCGAGGACGCCCATGAGCAAGAGAACCGCGCCGAGCGCAGTCGGCGCGCCGATCGATCGAGCGTTGATGCGCAAAGAAGACATGAGGCGACGACTCCTAATTCCCTGGCCAAAGCGATGACCCTGTCCCCTATGCTTGCCCCGAGTTCTTGACCTTTTGGAGGCAGCCAGGATCATTAGAAAGTCGTTGAATTATAAAACGTCCGCCGCCCCAGGGCGCGAAACGAGAAAGCGCAAACCCCTCTTTCGCCCAAATCGCGCTCTCGGAGGGCCCTCAACCCTTCTCCTGGCCGCTCTCTTTCGACCGCCACGCGCCGCGGAGAAGGAAAATTCCGGCAAGGATCGGCGGCAACGAAAAGGCCATGACGATCCCGACCGTGCCGGGCTCGAGGCCGCCCCCTGCAAGAAAGAGGATCGCGCACGCGCCCGGCAGCAGGATCAGCGACCCGCCGACGATAATCAACAAGACATGCAAGAACGTCTTCACGATTGCGCCTCCTTGGCGAGATTCCGTCGCATCGCGTCGATTCGGCGGTCCCGGTAGAAGAGATTGTAAGTGTCGAAAGGGATGATCGCGCCCTGCGGCGTTACGAAATGGACGCAGGAGCGTTTGACGCCGGCAAGACAGAAATTATGCGCGTCGAGGAATTCGATCACCGAGACGCGAAACACATTCTCATAAGTGAGGCCTTCCGGAACGGGTACCTTCGGCAGGCAGCAAAGCAGCGCCGATATGCGCTCGATCGCGCAATCCGGCCCCGTCGACAGCGAGAAGAGCTCGAGAATTCGCCGCTGGAGCTCGGGATATTTCTCGAAAGTGATCGCATTGGGCATCTCGGACAGGAGCTCGGCCGCGTCGATCGCCGCCGTGACCGGCGCGACCGCGCGGCCCTCGCGCAGGCCATAGCCGATCGTGATCGCCGAGGGATTGCAGGGCAGCGGGATCATGTCCTCTTCGCCGAAGACGCCCGAGTCCTCGACGATGCGTCGGCGGATGTCGGCAAGCGTCACGCGATCGCGGGCGGGGTCGAAATCTTCGTTGCGCCCGGCGTCCTGCACGGGCTGGAAGCTCACGCCGCGCACGCAGCGCCAGTCGAGCGCGTGCTGAACGATCGGCCCCATCTCGGCGTCATTGACGCCCTTCTTGACCACGCAGACGAGCGTCGTCGAGATCTTGTGCTTTTCCAAGTTCTCCAGCGCTTGCTGACGGATGCGGCGCAAATCCGCGCCGCGCAGCCGCATGAGCGCCTCGCGCTCGAGCGAGTCGAACTGCAGATAGACCTCGAGCCCGCGCCGGCGCTCGGCCAAAGCCGCGACGAAACTCTCGTCCTCGGCGATCCTGACGCCATTGGTGTTGATCATCACATGACGGATGGGCTTGCTTCTGGCGAGGTCGAGGATTTCGAAGAATTGGGGATGCAGCGTCGGCTCGCCGCCCGAGAGCTGCACCACATCGGGCTCGCCTTCGCTCTCGACCAGCGCATCGAACATGCGTTCGATCTCCGCGAGCGGCCGGTGGAAGGGATTCGCCGGCGAGGAGCCGGCGAAGCAGACCGGGCAGGAGAGATTGCAGTGGTCGTTGATCTCGACGATCGCCAGACAGCTATGCTGCTCGTGATCGGGACAGAGGCCGCAATCATAAGGGCAGCCGAAATGGGTGTGGCTTTGCGTCTTCAGCGGCCGATCGCCGGGCTTCAGGAAATCCCGCTGCCACTTGAAGAATTTGGCGTCCGTCGAGACCAACGCCTTCTTGACGCCATGCGTCCGGCACCGCTTTTCGTAAAAGACATTTTCGCCCTCGATGCAGATCTTGGCCGGAACGAGGGCTAGGCATTCGTCGCAAAGCGAGGTCGTCTGACCATAAAAGATATAAGGACGCGCTTTACGCGCGAAGGGGGCGTTCATGCTGCGGCTCCTTCGCGGTCGCGAGCATCGCCGCCGCATAGAGGATCAGGATCATAGACAGAAGCTGAAACAGCGTGAACGGTCCCAAAATCCGGCCATAGGGCTTCAGGAACTCCCAGAGAAAGCGCTGCGCGCCGTAATAGAGAACCGCGAGGTAGAAGCCGTTTCGAGCGACATAGGCGTTCTTTGCGGCGAGCGCCAGGATGTAGAACAGCGCAAAGAGCGCCATCGCGGCGCTTTCATAGAGCTGCACGGCGTGGCGTTTCACCCCGTCGCCGAAATCATAGCCGATGGCGAGATCGGTCGGAACGCCATGGGTGAAGTCGTCGAGGCCAGCGAGAAAGCAGCCGATTCGCCCGACCGCGACGCCGACCGCGAGCGGCAGCGCGTAACGCGCGCCGGTTCGCTCTTCTAGGCCGGCAGCCCGCTTGTAGATTTCGACAAAGACGATGCCGCCAAAGAGCCCGCCCTCGATCGAGCGCGCAATCGCCGGCGCGCCGCTGAGATAAAGGTTGAGACTCCCCAAGCCATAGGCGCCGAACGCTGCGCCGCAGACGAGGGCCGCGAGATAGGGCAGCCGGTTCGCCTGCGGCAAGGGCCGAACAACGGGCGTCCGCTGCGCGACCCAATAGGCCGCGAGCCCGGCGGCGAGCCAGGCGAGAATGTCGAAGAGCGAATGCAATGCGAGGCCGGACATGGCGCGTCGCCTCCCTGCATGCGACGAGGATAGTATAAGCCAAGCTTCCGCAGGAACAGAAACGCGGGTCGAGCGTCACGCGAGATTCCTGCCCTGTCCCGCGTCGCCCAAACCGGCTACAACCCCGTCATGCCCTCGCCCTTCTGGTCCGAGCTCAAGACGACCGATTTTGCCGCGCTCGACTGGACGCGCACGATCGTCGTTCTGCCGTTCGCGGCGATCGAGCAGCACGGTCCACACCTTCCTCTCGGCGTCGACGCGATGATCATGGAAGGCATGATCGCGCGCATCGCGCCGCTGCTGCCGGCTGCGCCCCGCGTGCTCTTTCTACCGCTCCAGAGCGTCGGCGTCTCGACGGAGCATCGCGACTTTGCTGGCTCCCTGAGCCTCACGCCCGAGATCGCGCTCGCCATGCTCATCGAGCTTCTCGAAGGTCCGATCGCGAGTGGCGCCAGGAAGCTCCTGATCCTGAACTCGCACGGCGGCAATTCACCGCTCGTCACGCAGGCGGCGCTAGAGCTGCGCGCGCGCCACGGCGTGCTGGCCGTGACTTGCTCCTTCGCGCGTTTCGGCTGTCCGCCCGGGCTCTTTCCGGTGGACGAGTTGCGCCACGGAATTCACGGCGGGGCGGTTGAGACCTCGTTGATGCTGCATTTTCGCCCCGATCTCGTCGACATGGACCGCGCCGAAAACTTTCCCGTTGCGACGCGGGACCTCGCGCGAGACTTCAAATGGCTCTCCGCCGACCGCCCGGCGGGCTTCGGCTGGATGGCGCAAGATCTCTCGCCTGCCGGCGCCATGGGCGACGCGACGGCTGCAAGCGCAGAGAAAGGCGAGGAGATCGCGGCCCAGTGGGCGCGAGCTTTCGTCGAGCTTATCCGTGAGGCCGACCTATTCGATCTTGCCCGTCTTGCTTCGCGACGCTGACAAAAGCGGCGAAATTCTCGGAAACATCGATTTCAAAATGACGAAATAGTCTGGAGACAAAGCCTCCACTCAGGACAAAGCCAGGAAATATCGCCTCGCCATAGTCGGTGGCGCTTCAGAGGGCGCGGGTCCCGCGTCCGGCTTGAAGCGCAATCACTCCCTACTGGAGGCCTTTCCATGAAAAAGTCACTCGCGCTCGCCGCCCTCCTCGCGGCAGGTCTCGTGGCCCCGGCGGTTTCGACGATCGCGGCTCCGCAGGACATGCGCGCCGAACAGAGCGAGCGTCCGAAGCTGTCCCCCGAGGATTTCGCCGCTCTGGCCGACGCGCGCGTCGCCGCGCTGAAGGCGGGGCTGAAGCTCACCCCCGCGCAGGAGAAGAACTGGCCCGCCGTCGAGGCGGCGATTCGCGAAGGCGCCAAAGCGCGCGCCGAGGACCATGAGGAATGGCGAGAATTGCGCCATGAGGGAGGCGAGGGCCATCGCAACGCTATCGAGGCGATGCAACTCGCGGCCAAGTCGATGCAGGAGCACGCAGCGCGACTGACGGCGCTCGCGGCCGCCGCAAAGCCGCTCTACGAAAGCCTCGATGAGGCGCAGAAGCAGCGCTTCGGCATGCTGATCCACGCCGGCCATCCCCCCCACCACTGGCGGCACGGCGGCGAAGGCTGAATCGGAAGGAGCGCGCCCTTCACTCTCCGCGCGGGGGCGCGCTCCTTTTCTTTGATCTTGCCACTCGAGGAAAGCCCATGAGCTATGCCTGGGATATTTTGGCCGCAATGTCGGTCTATGCAGCCCTGCTCTACTTTATATGGTCCATGAGATGATTGAGTGGACCGCCGAGGGCGCTCACGCGGGTTCGACCCGTTCGAACGATTCCGTTCGAGAAGCAAGCGCCAGCCAACCGCCGAGCGAGCTGACTATGAACACCGGTCCGGGCGTCCTGCTCGTCGAAGACGACAAGGAAATCGGCGCGTTGATCTCGCGCTATTTTTCCTCCAACGACATCGACGTCTCCCATGTCTGCGACGGCGCGCAAATGGACGCGGCCCTCTCCTCGCGCAGCTTCGATCTGATCATCCTCGATCTGAACCTCCCCGGCGAGGACGGCCTTTCCATCTGCCGTAGGCTGCGCGTCGACCGCAACGTCCCGATCATTATGGTGACCGCGCGGGCCGAGGACGTGGACAAGATCCTCGGACTCGAAATGGGCGCGGACGATTATCTGACCAAGCCCTTCAATCCGCGCGAGCTATTGGCTCGCGTCCGCTCGATCCTGCGACGGACCTCGTCAGCCGAGCCGGTCCCCTCCTTGCGTCAGATCTATCGCTTCTCCGGCTGGACTCTCGATCTTGCCGCGCGCGACCTGAGCGCTCCCGACGGCGCGAAGGTCGCTCTGACCGGGGCGGAGTTCGATCTGCTGCACGCCTTGTGCGAGCATCCCAACCGCGTGCTGTCGCGCGACCAGCTCATCGGCCTAACCCATGGCCCGAGCGAAGGTCCCTTTGAACGCAGCATCGACACGCTCATCAGCCGGCTGCGCCAGAAGATCGAGACCGAGGCCAAGAATCCCCGGCTCATCCAGACGGTGCGGTCAGAGGGGTACCTGTTCTCGACGCAAGTGACCAGGGCATGATCTGCTACCTGCGACGTCTCTGCCCCGACCGGCTCGCGGGGCAGATCGCAATGCTCATCCTCGTGGCGCTGGTGCTCTTCCAATTTGTGCTTACGGGCCTGCAGACTCTGGAGACGCGGAACGGGCGACTGCCCTTTCCTACTGTCTATGAGGTGCTCTCCAGCGCGATCCTCGCCGTCGATCTTGCGCCGCCCGAGCGCCGCGAGGAAGCCCTCCAAACCCTCGCGAAAACCGCGCACTGGTCGAGTCTACGGATCGTCATGGCGCCGCCGGCCGAATGGCGTGACGCGAATTTCCGGGACGATCTCTCCGAATTCGCGACGCGGCTCTGGCCGGGCGCCCGCGTTTATCTCGCACAGGAGACCAACGCCAGGGGTGAGCACGACGTCGTTGTCGCGCTGCGCCAGGGCGACTATCTCATCGCCGCCGCCGAATTGCGGCGTCGACCGCCAGGCGCCGGAGGGCCCTGGCCCCTGCGCGTGCAACGGATGGCGCTGTTCTTCCTGCTGAGCGTCACGCTGCTGACGGTATGGATCTCATCGGCGGTCGTCGCGCCTTTGGTGCGGCTCGCGCGCGAGGCTGAGCGCTTTCCCGACGAGAGCGGCGCCATGCCGCCCCTCGCGGAGGCGGGCCCGCGCGAGGTCCGCGATCTGACGCGCGCGGTCAATCGGATGCAGCGGCGCATCGAGGCGATGATTGCGGCGCGCAGCCAGGCGCTGGCGGCGATCAGCCATGATCTGCGCACGATCCTGACAAGGATCAAGCTCCGCTCGGAATTCATCGGCGACGAAGGATTGAAGTCGAAGATGCTCGCCGACGCCGATCTGATGGACTCGATGCTCCTGAAGAATCTTCAGGCGCTGCGCGACGGCGGCCCGAGCCCCGATCGAGGCCCCATTGACCTCGACAGCGTGCTGCAGACGGTGTGCGACCAGTTCGCCGATCTCGGCCACAAGGTGAGCTACAACGGCGGCCATCACCAGATCATCCTGGGCTCGCTCACCGAATTGCAGCGCGTTTTCACCAATCTCGTCGAGAACGCCGTCTCCCACGCCCAAGAGGTCGTGGTCACGCTGAGCCAGCCCTCGGTGAAGCTCGTGCAAGTGGATGTCACCGACGACGGTCCCGGCATCCCAGACGCGGAGAAAGCGCGCGTGCTCGAGCCCTTCGTGCGCGGCGAGCCCGCCCGCACCGTGACGGACCGCAGCGGCTTCGGGCTCGGCCTCTCGATCGTGCGCTCGCTCGTCCGGGAGCTCGGCGGCCGCTTGGAGCTCATCGACCGCCAGCCGCGCGGGCTCATCGCCAGAGTGACGCTGCCGCGCGCCTTTGCTGGCGCGCCCGTGAGTCGGATGGAGCCGGTCGAGATCGCGCAGCGCTCAGGCAGGGTCGCCTGAAGGCGGAAAATGCGGTCCATTCTACAAGGTTAGCGTCGCCAGAAAGCCAATTCCCGACGACCTGGTTCGTCATCGCGCCAGCAAATCAGGCGCTTGCTCTTAGGAGTTCAGCCGCGCGCAGCGCGAAATAGGTGAAGACGCCGCAGGCGCCCGCGCGCTTGAAAGCCAAGAGGCTCTCCAGCATCGCGCGGTCGCCGTCGATCCAGCCGTTGGCGCTGGCGGCGGCGAGCATCGCATATTCCCCCGACACCTGGTAGGCGAAGGTGGGGACCTCGAAGGTCTCGGCGACCTTGGCGATCACGTCGAGATAGGGAAGGCCCGGCTTCACCATCACCATGTCGGCGCCCTGCTCGAGATCGAGAGCGACCTCGCGCAGCGCCTCCTTCGCGTTGGCCGGATCCATTTGATATGTGCGCTTGTCGCCAATCAGTGTCTTAGTCGTGCCGACGGCGTCGCGAAACGGACCATAGAAAGCCGAGGCGTATTTCGCGGCATAGGTCAGGATCAGGACGTCCGTGAAGCCTTCGGCGTCAAGCGCCGAGCGAATGGCTCCGATGCGCCCGTCCATCATGTCGGAGGGCGCGATCACGTCGGCGCCGGCCCGCGCCTGATTGAGCGCCTGGCGAACCAGAGCCGCGACGCTCGCGTCATTGACGATCTCGTCATCCTGCAAGAGGCCGTCATGGCCGTGGCTCGTATAGGGATCGAGCGCCACGTCGGTGATGACGCCGATCGCAGGGACTTCGGATTTGATGGCGCGACAGGCGCGGCAAACGAGATTTTCGGGATCGAAGGCGTTGGAGCCGCCGTCGTCGCGCAAAGCCGCATCGATATTGGGAAACAGCGCAATGGCGGGAATGCCGAGCGCGGCGGCGCGTTCAGCTGTCCGCACCGCGAGATCGATCGACAGCCGGCGCGTTCCCGGCATGGAGGAGATCGCCTCTTCCTGCTCTCGGCCCTCGACGACGAAGAGCGGCAGGATCAGATCGGACACTTCGAGCGTCGTCTCGCGCACCAGACGACGCACCCATTCGGCCCGTCGATTGCGCCGAGGACGGGAAACGAGATCGAGGCTCGGCGCTCGACGCGCATTCTCCCGGGAACTCATGGGCTCATCTCCGCCGCGGCTCCAGACCGCGCTGCGTTCAGGCGGAATCGCCCGGACGCAACGCGATTTACCATGTTCTGACGCCACGAAGAAAGCTTGGGTTGCCGCGACGGCGCGCGGACGGCTATGATCCCGTCATGCTCGCAACGCGGCCACTGACAGCGACGCGCTTCTCCTCCGCGGCGCGACCGGGATGCTGGACGCGTCGCTCGCTCCGACTCCTTCCCGGGACGCTGGCGCTCTGCGCAGCGGTCGCGATCTGTCTTTTGACGCCGAACGCGCGGGTCTTCGCTAACGAGGCGGACTCTACGCCTTCCTCGCCGAAAGTCCCGACGGCGAAAAAATCTCGCAAGAAAGAAGTTCAGGAGAAGGCGCAGAACGCGACGCCTGCTCCCTTCAATAGGTCAGCGACTTCGCCCGCCAAAGCCACAGATAGCGGTGCGCAGGCTGGAGCCGGATCCAAGCGCGAGGAGAAGGTAGAGAAAGCGCCGCTCGCCTCGCTGCCGCCGCCGGACACGGCGACGCCGCCGCCGCGTCTGCCCGAGGCGTCGCGGGAGAAAATGCGCGCCTGCGCGATCGAATGGTCGAAGTTGAAGCTCGAGGCGCGCGATCCCATGCCGCTATGGCGAGACTTCGGCGCTCAATGTCTCAAACGCTAAAAGCGCCACTGGGTCTCAAGCGCTGAAAGCGCCTTTAGCAGAGCTCTCGCCCGAGCGCGCGCCAGCGCAGGCTCGGGCAAAGCCGGCCCGCCGTCGCTTCGCATAGGTCGCGAGGCAAAGCCTGCACGAAGCGTCGGCGCGTTCCGTTCAAATGGACTCCGGCGTCGAAATCGGAGGAACCGACGGGACTTCCTTCGGCTTGCGGGCGACGCGCTTCTTGGTCGCGACCTTGCGAGTCGCCGTCTTGCGAGCGACCTTTTTGACGCTGGCCTTCCGCGTCCCCTTCTTTGCCACGGCCTTGCGGACGCCGCGCTTCTTGGTGGCGGTCTTGCGAGTCGTCGTCTTGCGAGCGACCTTGCGCGCGCCGGCCTTGCGAACGCCTTTGCGTGCGCCCTTCTTTGCGCCGGCCTTCTTCGCGCCAGCCTTCTTCGCGCCAGCCTTCTTCGCGCCGGCCTTCTTGGTCGCCGACTTACGCGCACCCTTCCGCGCACCCTTCTTGGCGGCCGCTTTCTTGGCCGGCCTACGCTTGGTGGTTGCTCTCGCCATAATGGGTCCCCTTCATCCAAATTGCCGGAACACAATCGACCGACAACTGGTGTTGCTAGCGTAGCGTGCTTAAGCACGCGTGCAAGAGGCGAACCACGCGATTCATCATCGCAATGCGCATTGAGAGCGCTCGCGACGCTCTCAATGACGCGATCAAAGGAGGCGCGAAAGGCGCAGCAAGCGGGCCGACGAAGGCGTCACGCAGACCGATGAAATCGCTGAGCGCGCGCATCGCGACGCATCGAAGAGAGCGTCGACGTTGCGACGAGCCGGAGCTTCCGCAGCGCGCGCGACCGATCGCGACGCAACTCAATGCTTTGATTCTTCTCGTCTATGAAATCGCACGGCGCGCGCATCGCCGACGCGCGGGCTAGACTCGTCGACGCATCCTGCACGCCGCCTCACCACGATGTCAGTGTCGTTCGAGCCTTTCAACGACGGCCTCGATCGTCTCGATGAAGCGCGCAGCGACGCTGTCGGCAAGCGGGCGTCCGAGACGCGCGTAGAACGCAAAAAAAATCTGTCGACGACGCATCGAGACGTAAAAAAAACTGGACGCGACGTTCGCGTGCGCGGTTGGAATCGCGCAACGCGCGTCGAAAACTGATTCGTTTCGGCGGGAGAAACGCTCGGCTCAGAGGCCGAGCTTGGCTTTTAGCAGCTCGTTCACGGACTGAGGATTGGCCTTGCCGCCAGTGGCTTTCATCACCTGGCCGACGAACCATCCGAGCATCGTCGGCTTGGCCAGCGCCTGCGCCACCTTGTCGGGATGCGCGGCGATCACCGCGTCGATCGCTGCTTCGATCGCGCCCGTATCCGTGACCTGGCGCAAGCCGCGCGCCTCGACGATCGCTTCCGGATCGCCGCCTTCCGTCCAGACGATCTCGAAGAGATCCTTGGCGATCTTGCCGGAGATCGTCTCGTTGGAGATGAGATCGACGATCTTGCCGAGCGCCGGCGCGGAGACGGGCGACTGCTGGACGTCGAGCCCCTCCTTGTTGAGGCGCCCGAAGAGCTCGTTGATGACCCAATTGGCGACGAGCTTGGCGTCGCGACCCTTCGCCGCCGCCTCGAAAAAATCGGCGCTGGCGCGCTCCATGACCAGCACGCCGGCGTCATAAGGCGTGAGACCGTAATCCGAGATGAAGCGCGCGCGCTTCGCATCGGGGAGCTCGGGCAATCCCTCGGCCAAGGCGTCGACATAGGCCTGATCGAACTCGAGCGGCAGCAAGTCGGGATCGGGGAAATAGCGGTAGTCGTGCGCTTCCTCTTTCGAGCGCATGGCGCGAGTCTCGCCCTTGCCAGGATCGAACAGCCGCGTCTCCTGGCGGATCGAGCCCCCATCCTCGAGAACGCCGATCTGCCGGCGCGCCTCGACGTCGATCGCCTGCCCGATGAAACGGATCGAATTGACGTTCTTGATCTCGCACCGCGTGCCGAGCGGCTCGCCCGGCCGCCGCACCGAGACGTTCACATCCGCCCTGAGCGAGCCCTCTTCCATGTTGCCGTCGCAAGAGCCGATGTAGCGCAGGATCGTCCTGAGCTTCGAGACATAGGCCCTCGCCTCCTCCGCGGAGCGCATGTCCGGCTTGGAGACGATCTCCATCAGGGCGACCCCGGCGCGGTTCAGGTCGACGTGGCTCTCGCTCGCAGAGAGCTCGTGCAAAGACTTCCCCGCGTCCTGCTCGAGGTGAAGACGCTCGACGCCCACGGTGATGCGCTCGCTCGGAGACACGTCGACGACGACCTCGCCCTCGCCCACGACCGGATTCTTGTACTGCGAGATCTGATAGCCCTGCGGCAGGTCTGGATAGAAGTAATTCTTGCGGTCGAAGACCGAGCGCAGGTTGATCTTGGCTTTCAGCCCGAGCCCGGTGCGAACCGCCTGCGCGACGCACTCCTCGTTAATGACCGGCAGCATGCCCGGCATCGCCGCATCGACGAGCGAGACATGATCATTGGGCTCGCCGCCATATTCCGCGCTCGCCCCCGAGAAGAGCTTGGCGCGGCTCGTCACCTGAGCGTGGATCTCCATGCCGATAACGACCTCCCAGTCGCCGGTCGCGCCCCGGATGAGCTTTGAGGAGGTCGTAGAGGCGGCAGCGGTCATCGGAGCATTCTCCTGTGTGAATTATCGTGGTCTCAAGCTCGCATATACCCAAACGCAGGCCCGCTCGAAAGCGGCGGCGGCTTGCGACGCACTTTCTGCTCAGGGATTGCCTCGTTTGAGGGCGTCGCCTTGCGGCGCGTGCTGCGCCTGCCGAGTCTTCGACGGAGCTGCCGCGCCGGGCGGCGCGCGCTCGGCCTTGGCGGGCGACGCCGGCGCGGCGACGGGCTCGGGCGTCTTGGGCTCGAGCCGCGCCGTGAGCTTCTCGATCTGAGGCGCCAATATCGGTCCCATGCGCAGATCAAGGCCGACGATCTTCTGATATGTGGCGACGGCCTCAGCGATTTCTCCGCGCGCCTCGAGCTCGCGCGCCACGCCCTCTAGCGCCTTTGCGTCGAACATCGCCTCGATCTCGGCGTCCAGCAATTTGTCCTTCGCCTCGTCTTTTTTGCCTTGCTCAAAATAAAGACGCGACCAGCCGATGAGGAACTCCGCGTTGTGGCGGAAGAACCGTTCGCGTTTCGTATAAAGCGCCTCGGCGGCGGCGTAGCGCTTCTGTGCGGCGTAGAGACCCGCGAGCTCCACGACCGGAGTGGGTGACGCCGGCGCCAACGCCTGCGCTTTTTCAAACGCGGCTTCGGCGGTCTTCCAGTCGTGGAGTTGTCGCGTCGCAGCGCCAAGCGCGAGCCAGGCGTCGACGCTCTTGGGCTCGGCCTGGGTCGCGCGCTGCAGGAAACTCAGCGCTTCCTCCTGTCGGTTGAGATGCGTGGAGGCGTTCGCCGCGCCGATGAGCGGTGCGGCCGCAGGTCGAAGCTTGGCGGAAGTTTGATAGGAGGCGATGGCCTCCTCGTAATGCTCCACGCTCTGGCGCAGCGCGCCTTGCGCCAGATGGCTCTGCGCCTCCTGGGAATCGACCTCGACGCCCTTGTCCATCTCGGCGAGCGCCTTGTCGCGATCCCCGCGATCGAGCAGAACGAGCGCGAGAGCCGCATAGCCTTCGTGCTGCTTGGGCATGAGATCGATTGCCCTGCGCGCGGCGGTTTCGGCCGCGTCCAACTGGCCATCGAGACGCAGGATCCCGGAAAGATTGACGTGACCCATCCCGAAATTGGGGTCGAGCGAGACCACCTGGTGGAAGTCGCGCGCCGCTTCGCTCACTTTGCCGCGGTCGCGGGCGATGAGACCACGCATTGTGTAGGCCCAGGGATAATTGTCGGCGTTCGCGCTCGCGAGCGCGAAATCGGCGGTCTCTCCGGCCTTGTCGTAGTCCTTCTGGCGATAATAGAAATAGCCGAGGTTGATCGGATCGAACTTGTGCATGATCCGTTCGGCCGCCGCCGCGATGAGACGCTGGACGTCCGGCTCCGGCGTCTCGGATTTGTAGATCGGCCCCTCGCCGGCGATGCGCAGCCGCAGCCCGTATTTGGCGGGCTGGTCCTTGTCCTTCGGCTCCTCGATGAAGACTTCGCCCGTGATAACGGTCTCGGTGTAGCCAAGAAGACGACGCACCTCGGATACGATCGTGCCCATGTTGAAGCCGCCCACAGGCAGATTGATGGTCGGCATCGTGCTCTGGAAGTCGAGTCCCGAGATCTGAGCCTTCTGCTTGCGCGAGCCCGCGGCCGCATCGATCTCAGAGATGTGATCGAGAATCTGCTGCGCGATCACGTTTCCGGTGATGCCCTGCTCCTGCAAGGCGGCGGGAACGGAGATATCTTTCACGACGAAGCTTGTCTTCGCGGCGAGCTTGTAGATCGTATAGCCGCCAACAAAGACGGCGAGGATCACCAGCGCGTTGACGACCACGATGCGCAGCGGCTCGAAAATGCCGGCCGCGCGGCGAATGGTCGTGGCCACGGCGGCGACGACGCTCGTTCGCGCAGGCGCGGCCGCGTCTGGCTGGCCTTCGCGCAGGCCGGGTTGTAGGCTCGCCATGTCGGTCACGGGATCTCCTTTAGATCACGCCGCGCTTGAAGCGATTTCGCTCAAACGCGGACAAGATGATCGATTCCACAAGGTTGGAACGCGCTGCGGGCGAGAAGCCGGTTCCGGCGCCTCGAGGCTGCAGCATTTCCCCTATCCCTGCCCGAAGATGGTGACTTAAAATGGGCGCGGTGGCGCAAATTTTGCGAGCGGTCGAGCGCGCAGCCAGCGTCACAACCAGAGATCAGGACTGCAATGCCGCTTTATTCTTACGTCTGCGAAGACTGCCAGGCCGAGAGCGAGCTCTTGGTCCGCGCCAGCGAAACGCCGCAATGTCCTTCCTGCGGGAGCGCGCGGCTGACGCAGCAGATCGCCAAGATCTGCAACGAGATCAAATATCCGGCGATCGCCCGCTCCTGGCGGCAAAGGGCGGCGCGCGAAGGCGATCTCTCCAATTTCAACAAGACGGAGCGCGGGAAGGTTTAGGCCAACCCCGTCGACGGGATTGGCCCGCCGCCTAACGGCGCCGGCGCTTCTACAGAGGCGCCGGGTCTTGCGCTGCGCGATGCGCCTTCAGCCCAATCGACGTCGCTTTCCGGTAAGAATCCCATTTCCCAACCGGCGCGGACCGCAAGCAACTTCACGATTTGAGCGGGGAAGGACCCGATCCATCCCCAAGGTACGGCATCCCCTTGCGGGAGCTCTATCGAGCTACACATACCCAGAAGCTTACATTATAGTCGATATCCACGGGCATTGGAACCGCCAATGAGAGTGTCAGACTTTCGTTTGAGCTGCATTTGGGTTGAGGGCGCTCGGCAGGCGCTGGGGAGGCAAGATCAAGGGACGATGGGTTCCTGTATCCAGGCCGGTCCCTACGCGACGCTTTTCGATCAGCTGCTCGAGTCCGACAGCCACTCCGGGTTTGTTGTGCCCTGGCCAAGGCGCCGAGGGAAATTGTTTCCGGACAAGAACAGTTACTGGACCAAATACGTGGTCGCCGAACTCATCAACACGCCGCGCGACCAGAGAGGGCAAAAGGCCTGGAGAGCGATTGTACCGCTGCGACGGAGGGAATCGCTTCTAAGCTTCGAACGGCCCGAACGTAGTTTCGTCGAAGCCTGGTACTTTCCGCATGGGGTCGCTCTGACCGCTACGGTGTGGTTTCGCGGTGATTACGACCCAACCGGGCTGAAGGCTGCGGCGAGCGATTTTCTGGCCCAGGCCTCCGACGTCGTTTGGTCGGACGGACACTCGCAGCATATCAAGCTTGCCGGGATGTCACGGGCTTGCCTGGATCTCCTTCGCAACGAAGCATTCGGCGACATCGAGTCGGGCTTCCAGCCCGATCCGTTTTGCGTTTTGACCGTCGTCAGCGCGCGACCAGAGCAGCCCCGGAATGCAGCCGCCTCGGACCGTCTGATGCTGGAAGCCGCGATCTCCGCTGTCGGCGGAAACGCCGCGGCTAGCGGCCCCGCGAAAGACAGCGCCGTGATCTCGCTTCCGAAAGGGCGACTCATTTGGCGCCCGGACAAGGCGCGAGCGGATCGCGGAACCACGCATACATTGGGTTGCCTGCACCGCAATATCACGCTGGCGACGATGCAGGTCGCCAGTCTGTTGAGCGGCGTCGACGCTACGCTCGCCGCGCTGGAAGAGGCCAAGGGCGCGATGGCGCCGCGCGTCGAACCCTATGCGAGGCGGTTGGTCGAAAAAATCAAGCAAATCCATGCGATGGGCAGGGACACCTACGACCAACTTTGCTTACACAGGCAGATCGAGCCTGCGAAGGGAACGGTCAACCGCCTGGCGGCGGCCATCGGAGTTGGGGGAATTCAATGATGCGCCGCGCCAGCGCGGTTGTCCTCCGTCTGCGCGCGGTCGTGCTCCTCATAGGTTTCACATTACTGATCACAATCGGCGTTTCAATCGCCGAAGGAAAACGACCGCAGGGCGCATCGGCCGCGGATGGGTCGCCGCTCGAGCTCGAGGTTCAGCCGAGCGAGCTTGCGCTGGATGCTGGACAGCCGGCGCATGGACGATTGCTCGTGCTCGCCAAGAACTCCAAGAGGTCAACCATCGCCTCGGCCTCTCTCAGCTTCATTCCGGTGACGGGCTTAACCGCGAAAATCATCCAGAATCCACCGCTGCCTTCTGCCGGAGACCTGTTTTGGATTCTCGAGGTGACCGGCGGCGAGACCGCGCCGGTTCCGGCAAAATTGGTGATACAGCTCACATACGCCACTGCAGGCGCCACGAATACGCCGATCGTGACCGCAACGACCACCACGATTTCGGCGCCTTCACCCGCCTCCGTGACCGCGTTGAAGGCAGCCGTGGCGCCGCCGGACGGATCGGTGGAAGAAAAAACCCCGCTCGATGTGGTGCTGGAGATCGACAACCCGACTCGGCAGACAGCCCACATCAAGAACATCGCGCTGCTCGCGCCTGCCAATTATGTCGAGTTCGATCCCAAGCAACCGCCTCCCTCGATGAGCGAAATTCCGCCCGGCGGCAGACTTGCGACGCCGCTGCATATTACGACCAAAAAGGAGGGCGTCGTCCCTGGGACGTATACCTTGGTGATCGGCTTCAACGCTGGTTTCTCGAACCAATCGCCGCAGTGGGCTCCGGCAACGGCGCAAGCCAAAATCAACGTTGAAGTTCGCGGCGTCTCGGATGCGTTGCAATTCCTCAACGTCGGCTCGCTCTTGCTTCTGCCAGGAGCACTGATAATTCTAACGTTTATCGCGTCATTTTCCTGGTATTCTGGACGCGCTCCTGTCGATTGGAAAAATCCGTTCCTACTCGTCGTCTCGGTGATACTGTCCTTCGTGGCAGCCGAGATCTACCCCGTGGTGACACAATGGCGCGGGGATCGGCATGATTATCTTAAAGCTTATCAACTGCAGGACGTCATCAATGTTTGGGTGGGCTCCGTCGCGGTCGGCGGAGGCGGCGGGATGATCGCCGGCGCTCTGTTGAAATTCATCCAGTGGTGGAAGGCCAGCCCCGATCCCGCCGACAAGCCGATCGATGTCCTGTGCAAGCTGAAACGTCACGGCGCCGATTTCTGGTTGACGGCCGTTCAGCGAGATCCGAACGGGGACGACGCCGCCGCCCAACTCATGCTCGTATTGCCGTTTGGCGGGGCCGCCGCCGGCCGGCGCTGGCTCATCCAGCGCGTGCGCTTGCAACAAGGGGATGCGAACGGCGCCGCCGCCCGCTACCAAACGATCGTCTCCCTGCTCAATGGCGACCGCGGCGCGGCCGTTCACACAAAAAAGCTGGTCGAGGTGGTGCAAGAAGGCTTCAACGCTCGGCAAGTGCTCCTTTCCTGGGAACGCAGCCCCGATGTCGGCCCGGTTGAGGCAGCCGACGCTGAATACCCCCACGTCGTCGGCCCGCGCACGATCATCCTACCCCTGTAATTCACGAAAAAGCGCCTAGAAAAACGGCGCCTCATGTCGCCTCGGGCTCGCGAAGCAGGAGCGTCCCCAGACCCGATGGGAACCATTGACCTCATCCGGGCGTTGAGGCGACAGTTCAAATCTAGCCCGCCAGGGCGCCAGGCGCTTTTTGTAACGCATTCGGTCGATAGGACACTGCAGTGGCCAGAGTTGCAGAGAAACCGGAACTTGGCGTCTTCATGATCCAAGATTTCGATGGTCAGGTTGATCTTGAAGTGGGCGGCACAGTCGGGCAATTAAGCTCAAATGCAGTACTTTCACTAGTAGGAACGCATTGCTTCGTCTGCGAAAAGCCTCTGACGAGCGACAACTCTGACACAACAAGGATTACAAGAGAGGATCTCTTTCCGAAATGGCTCAAGAAAAACTTCATGGGGCCGGGAGACAAGATTGAAAAATCAAACGGAGAATTCATACTCCTTTCCAAAAACATAGACTCCACAGAAGATCTCGTGCCTTGCTGCCGGAATTGCAACAACGTTCTTATGTCACAGGTCGAGAACAGGATATCATGCGGCGTGAAAGGCGGGTATGCGCGCTTTATGAAGATAAGCGATTCCGATATTTTCCTATGGTCATCTAAAATAATTTATGGTTTGATTTATATTGGCGTCAACACATGGGATTTTTCTACTAAGGAAGCTTCATCTGGCTGGTTAAAATCCGAAGCGCTCGAGCATCTGAAACTAACATCGCTCCTCATGAAAGGATTTAGAAAAAGGGTTGTCGTATCAAGTGAAAAGAGACCGTTTTCGATACTGAAATTCCATTTGAAAAACTCACGACGAACGTCGCCAAATTACGGCTATAGGGACTCGATCTCGTGGCCCACGACGCTCGCCTTGCAAATGGGCTCGGTCGGGCTGATCGTCGGGTTCGAGGATTTCGGCTTCCTGGAATGGTGGTACGATCAAAACTATGGGGAACTCCTCAGAGGAAAATGTCTCCATCCCGCTCAATTCTGGGAGATCGCCGGTCGGGCCGTTTATGCCGGAGGTCTCGGCGGATGGGACGTCAGCTACTCGATCATCGAAAATGAGAAGGGAATGTTCATCACGCTCGACCCTCGGATACGGGAAGGACACCCCGAAGATCCCCAACGACTGGCCGACATCGTTGCCGCGTTCACCGAGATCCCGGATTTAGCGAAAATCGCGCGCCCTGGAACAACGCCCACCTTGCTGATCGATAAGGACGGGAATTACCAGGATATGCCGGCTTGAGCGCCAAACGGCGCAACTCCAAGCCGCCGCCACGTCAGATATGGATCGCCCGTCCGTCGACGGCGAGCGCCGCCTCCTTGACCGCTTCCGAGAGCGTCGGATGGGCGTGGCAGATGCGCGCCAGGTCCTCGGACGATCCACCGAAGCCCATCAGCACGGCGGCCTCCGCGATGAGCTCGCCGGTAATGGCGCCGAGCATATGAACGCCGAGCACGCGGTCGGTCGCCGCGTCGGCGATGATCTTCACGAAGCCGTCCGTCTCGCGCATGGCGCGCGCGCGCCCATTCGCGCTGAAGGGGAACTTGCCGATCTTGACGGCGCGCCCCGCGGCATGCGCCTCTTCCTCGGTCATGCCGACGCTGGCGACCTCGGGATGCGTGTAGACGACGCTCGGGATCACGCCATAATCGACGTGCCCATGCTGGCCCGCGAGGATTTCGGCGAGCGCCACGCCCTCCTCTTCCGCCTTGTGCGCGAGCATCGGTCCCCGCACGAGATCGCCGATCGCATAGACCCCGGCGACATTGGTCGCGAAGCCTTCGTCAATCTTGACGCGCCCGCGCTCCAGCGCGACGCCCGCCTCCTCGAGACCCAGTCCCTCCGAATAAGGAATCCGGCCGGTCGCGATCAGCACGGCGTCGGCTGTTATGCCTCCTTCGCCCGAGCCGTCGAGCGCCGCATAGGAGACGGCGACACCCTTCTCCTGCCGCGCCACATTCGTCACCTTGGTTTTGAGACGGAAGACGAAGCCTTGCTTCTCGAGGATTTTCTGGAAGCGCTGAGCGATCTCCGCGTCGAAGCCCGGCAAGATCCGTTCGAGATATTCGATGACCGTCACTTGCGCGCCGAGCCTGCGCCAGACCGATCCCATCTCCAGCCCGATCACACCCGCGCCGACGATGACGAGACTTTGCGGAACCTCGGGAATCGAGAGCGCGCCAGTGGAGGAGAGCACGCGCTCTTCGTCAATCTTGATTTCAGCGCCGGAGGCGTCGCGCAGCGGCGCAATCGTCGAGCCCGTCGCAAGCGCGACGTTTTTCGTCTCGAGCGTCTGCCTCGCTCCGTCCGCGGCCTGAACCTCGACCGCGAGCGCGCCCTCCCTGGAGACGATGAGCCGTCCCGAGCCGATGAAGCTTGCGACCTTGTTCTTTTTGAACAGGAAGGCGACGCCGTTCACATTCGCCGCGACGGTGTCGTCCTTGTGCTTCATCATCGCCGCGAGATCGAGCCGCGGCTTTTCGACCAGGACGCCGAACGGGGCGAGCTTTCCGGCCTCGGCGAACATCTGCGAGGCGTGCAGCAGCGCCTTGGAAGGGATGCATCCAATATTGAGACAGGTGCCGCCAAAGGTCGGCCGCTTCTCGACGACCGCGGTCTTGAGACCGAGCTGCGCGGCGCGAATCGCGCAAACATAGCCGCCGGGGCCAGAGCCAATGACGACGAGATCATAAGTCATCGCGCAGGCCCTTCTCTTTAGCCGGCAGCCCAGGCGTAGATCAGCACCCCCACGAGCCCGATGCCGATCAATCCAAGCTCCAACAGGCCCCAAAGCTTGATGACGGCGCGCGCTTCATGCACGGCGCCGCTCTCGATAAGCGCGAGTATCCGATTGTTGAGCGGCACGATCGCGACATAAGTGTAAGGCCAGCTCGCGATAACGACGAGGGCGCCGAACAGCCAGCGTATGTCGTCGAGCTCGCGATAGGTGGCGAATCCGAAAAGCGCCGAGAGCAGCGCGAGCCCCGCCAGGACCACGAAGCCCCGATGGTCGGAAGGCTCCCATTCCTTGGCCAGCGCCTCGTCGTCGAGCGCAAGGCGCGCCGGCTGCTCGACGTAATTGACATAAAAAGCCGCGCCAACGAGACCGCCGGCGGCGGCGAGCGCGAGTGAGCCGGTAATCATGGCTTGCTTCCCTTCACATGCGCGACCGTCAGCATCGAGCTATGCGCCGCCGCGCTAGGCCGCGTCAATCGCCTCCTCGTCGCAGATGATGCGGGAAGCGCTTCGGGCTTCCGCAGCGAGATCAAGCTTCGCCACCGCGACCGCCCGAGAGGGCGCCTCGGAGGGCTCCATGAAGTGCTGGAAGAAGATCTGCATCGTGCGCTCGACCCCGAGATGATTGATGCGACGGGTGTCGTCCCCATAGAAGCGCGCCGCGTTGGGAGCGGCGGTGACGAGGTCGTAGGAGGGAAAATAGGCGATATTGGCGCGGGCGCGCACCACCTCGTCCGCGGCGGCGCGCAGAATGGCCTTCGAGGCCGAATTCGAGACGAGCACATGCCGGTCCTCGCCGGTCGCGATGATCGAGACCGGGGACACGCTCAAGATGATTCGCACGCCGGGATTGCGCGACTGGATAATGTCGACCGAAGCGAGGAAGTCGCGCACGACCTCGGCGACGCCCATGTTCCAAAACTCGTAGAGCTCGGGATCGAACACGCCGCCGGCGACGCCCGGCGCGAGCTGCAGCACGGCGCCGTCCGGCCGGTGGCGCCAGCATTCCGTCAGCCCGAAGGTGAAGACGAACACGTCCATCGTCTCCACCATCTTGCGGACGGCGGCGAGGTGACGCTCGCGATCGGCTCGCATCTCCTCCACGGTCTCATAGCCCTGAGGCTCGATGCGCGGCCGGAATGGATCGACGTAGCGGCCGTCGTCGTCTCGCCATATGTCGAGCTGCGGCTGATACTCTCCATAGGCGCGGCGCAAGAGCTGCAGCAGCTGGGTCGTCGTGTAGAGATTGCCGTAGCGGCAGGAATACATGGCGTAGTTGCGCGCCCGCGCCTCAGCGGGAGACAGTCCCGCCGGCGGTTCTTCGCAAAGATAGTAGTTGTAGCCGCTTTTTTGCAGTTGATGCGCGATCTCCTGCGCGAAGCAGCTGCCGGCCGTCGCGACCTTGTCCTCCTTAGCGATCTTGAAGGGCGTCGCAACGATCGGGTCGAGCGCGAAGGGCGGCATGGACGCCACCGCTTTGCGCCAGAAGCGATGATCGGGCAAAGACGCGTACGGGCTTTCGGCCACAGATAAGCTCCTGGGCAGGGACCAAATGTCATCTTTCCGCCCGGACCATAACCTCGGGCTTGACTTTTGTCGTGTCCAAGCTTTGTCTGCGGAGTTGCCGGAGTCGTGCGTCTCCGGCCGCGAGAGCCGGTTTTTCTCGGTCTTACACCCCCTCGATCGCCTCCTCGTCGCAAATCACCTTGCAATTGGCTTGCGCCTCTGCGGCCACATCGAGGCGAACCGTCTTGGCGAGCGGCGCCCCGCTCTCCTCGCGCGCCGTGAAATGCTCGAAGAAGACCCGCATGGTCTGATCGATGCCCGTGCTCGTGATGCGTCTTGTGTCCTCGCGATAGAAGCGTGAGACGTTCGGGGAGACGGTTGCGAGATCGTAGGACGGGAAGTAGGCGACGCCCGGTCGCGCCCGCCTGATTTCATCCGCAGCCGCGCGCAGGATCGCCTTGACGGCGGAGTTCGATTCGATCACGTGGCGGTCTTCATAGGTGGCGATAATGCCAACCGGCGACACGCTCAACACCACCCGCGCCTGCGGATTGACTTCTCTTATGCGATCCAGGGCGGCGAGAAAGTCACGGATCACCTCGCTCACGGTCATATTGTAAAATTCATAGACGTTCGGATCCCACTCGCCGCCAGCGACACCCGGCGCGAGCTGCAGGATCGCCCCATCCTTCTTATGACGCCAGGTCTCCGTGTGCCCGAAGGTGAAGACGAACACGTCCATCGTCTCGACCATGTGACGCACGGCGGCCAAGTGCCGTTCACGGTCGGCGCGCAGCGCCTCCGGGGTGGCGAAGCCGTCGGGCTCGATGCGCGGGCGGAAAGGATCGACGAATCGGCCGTCTTCGGGCCGCGTCCAAACATCGAGATCGGGCGTGAATCGGCCATAGGCGCGGTCGAGCAGCTGCAGGAATTGCGCGGTGGTGTAGACATTGCCGTAGCGGCACGAGTACATCGAATAATTGCGTCGCTCGGCCTCCTGCGCCGACAGGCCCTCCGGCGGCTGTTCCGCTAAATAATAATGAAACCCGCTGTGTTGCAGGCGCTGCGCGATCTCCTGCGCGAAGCAGCTGCCTCCGGTCGCGACCTTGTCCTCGCGCGAGATCTTGAACGGCGTGCGCAGCAGCGGATCGAGCGCAAAAGGCGGCAGGCCGGTCACCGCCTTGCGCCAGAACCGATGGTCGGGTAGGCTTGAATATGGGTTCTCTGCCACGCGTCGCTCTCCTCTAGATTGGCGAACAAGTTGATCAGACGTAACGGCGCTTTTCCCGGAGAACCATAGCTCCCCACCCGGCCGCTCGTCACCTCTAAACTGGCGGCGAAACCGCGCGCCTGCTTAGAACCGACTTGAGGTTCGGTCCGGCCCCGCAGCGTCCGCGAGGCGCGCATCGACGTGTTGCATCATGCTCTCTCAAATCGACAAGCAAATCCTCCGCGCGCATCTGCTCCCCAAGATCAATAAGGTCCTCGGACGTGCGCCCCTCCCGGGCGCCCGGCTCGCGGTGGTCGGAAACTGCCAGAGCTATGGAATCGCCTATGCGATGAAGGTGCTCGCGCCCTCCGCGGAGGTCGACCATTATTCCGCGATCGGCAAGACGATCGCGAACATAGACCTGCTCGGCAAGACGCTTCAGGGCTATGACCGCGTCTTCATGCAGAATTTCCCGGCAGGCATCGTGAAAGGCGGCGACTATGAGCATCTTCTCGCGCGCCTGACAAAAGTGACGCGCATGCCGTCGATGGTGTTCGCGGCCTTTCAGCCGGATCTCGTCTATCTCCTGGACGCGACGCGCGGAGACAAGCCGCTGAACGGCCCCTTACGGGCCTATCACTCGGCGCTCGCGACCTTCGCCTTTCGCGTCGGCCTATCGGTGCGCGAAGCCAATGCGCTTTTCAATGACAACGTCTTCGCGACCGTCGGCTACTACGACATTTGGAACGCCTCGGCGCGAGAGTTCGTCGAGGAGAACAAAAGCTATTTCGGCTTCGATTTCTCGAGCGATCTCATGAACTGGTCGCGGCGTGGGATTTTCATGTATTCGATTGTGCACCCCAAGCCCTTCGTGCTCGCGACCGTCGCGCGCCGGCTGCTCGAGGCGACGCAAATCCCCATCGAGAACGAGAATTTCGACGACTACGCGATCGACGATCTGGCGCGCTCGGAGATTTTCCCCGTTTACCCGGAGATCGCGGCCCGGCTCGGCGTGCGCGGCGGTTATCTCTTCAAGCGCGGGAATTTCCACATATCCCATGGCGTCGGCGAGTTCATGACGCTGCCGCAGTTCCTCGCGGCGAGCTACGCCGTCTACAAGCGCGCGCGCCCCGAGCAGATTGCGCATCAGCGCATTGACGCCTGGCTCTCGGATCAGGCGCTGACCGGCCGGCTCGTCGAGCTCGCCAAAGAAAATCTCGCCAAAGGCGCGACGCCGACGCTTTGAGTCGCGCAAGATCATACTGCGTTCAGGCGCTGTCGCCCGAGCGCAGAAAACGTGATCGATTCTAAAAATCTAGAGCGCGATCGCCTCGACGCGGAAGAGGCGCGAGAACTCCGGTTGTCGCGCGCGCCCTTTAAGCCGCCGCCGCTTTGACCTTTTCGATGCGGGCGGTGAACGCCTGGATGCGCGGCGCGATCTCCCGGCGAAAGCGCGAGCCGTTGAAGACGCCGTAATGGCCGACGCCCTCCTGTAGATAGTGCTCACGACGCTGTTGCGGGATATTCGCGCACAGCTCCTGCGCCGCGTAGGTCTGCCCCACGCCGGAAATATCGTCCTTCTCGCCCTCGACGGTGAGAAGGGCGGTCCGGCGGATGCCGGCGAGGTTGATCCGGGCGGCGCGGTGGTGGAAGAGCCCGAGCGGAATGGCGTGCCGAATGAACACCTGCTCCACGGTCTGGAGGTAAAACTCGGCCGTCAGATCCATCACCGCGAGATATTCATCATAGAAATCGCGATGCTTCTCCGCGCTGTCGCCGTCGCCCTCGACGAGATGCTCGAACATTTCGAGATGGGCCGAGACGTGGCGCTCGATGTTCATGGCCATGAACCCGGAGAGCTGAAGGAAGCCCGGATAGACGGAGCGCCCCCAGCCCGCGTGAGGAAAAGGCACCGTATGGATGCAGTGCTGCTTGAACCAGCGAATGCCGCGCTTCTGCGCGAGCCGATTCACGGCCGTCGGGTTGACCCTCGGGTCGATGGGGCCGCCCATCAGCACCATGGAGGCCGGGATGTGCGGATCCTCCGCCGCCTCCATCGCGGCGACCGCACAGATGAGCGGAACGCTCGCCTGACAGACGCCCAGCGTGTGCACGGGCGCATCGTCGTCGAACTGCGACAGGAAAGCGGAGATCTCAATCAGATAATCGATATACTCGTCGAGATCGAAACGGCCCTCGCCGACCGCCATCGCGCGGGCGTCCGCCCAGTCGGTGATATAGACGTCATGCGACGGCAAAAAAGCCTCGACAGTGCCGCGCAGCAGCGTCGCGTAATGGCCCGACATGGGCGCGACCAGCAGCAGCTTCGATTGCCGAGGCTTGTGCCCGTCGAACTCGCGTCGGAAGCGAAGCAGACGGCAAAAGGGCTTGCGCCAGACCTCCTCCTCGACGATCGGGACCTCGACGCCGTCCACGACGGTCTTGTGAAAACCGAAGGCCGGCTTGCCGTATCGGCGCGTCATGCGCTCGAACAATTCGGCAGTCGCGGTGATGCTGCGCGTGATCGAGTTCTCGCCGAAGGGGTGCAGCGAGCTGTTCAGCATGTGAACGGTCACCTCCGACATCGCGCGGGCCGGCGCGAAGGCGAGATGCAGCATCTCGTACATCTGGTAGGCGTAACGCTCCATCCCTCTCAACTCCAAGCCCTGTAGGCTTCCGCCGGCTCCGTCCGGTATCCGTCGCCTGCTCGCCGCCTGTCGAAAGCGCAAGCGGGAATAAGAACCTTCATCTTCGCAACTCGCGCTCCTTCTTGTCAAACCCAGCGCGTTCTCCACCCGAGCGCCACCGCGCGAGCGATGAGAAATCGCGCCAGAATCAAAAACGGGAGCGAATTCCGATCGCAAACGTCCTTCAAGTTCTGCGTAAATCCCCTCTCGCGTCCAGGCGAGGCTAGAGCGCGACGCGAAAAAGCACAGACCGGCTTTTCGCACAAATCGCGCTCTAAACTTCTAGAATCGATCAGGTTTTCTGCGTTCAGGCGACTCCTCCTGAACGCAGCGTGATCTAAGCGACATAGGCTCTCGCAGAGTCTCACGCTATCAGTTAAGGTGAACAAGGCGATCAGCAAGATGGCGCCGCGCCCGCAGAGGCTTCAGGGAGAGAAAATCAATGTCCATGATCGAGGATATTCTGGTTTCCGCCCAGGGCGGCAAGCTCGTCGACAACCTCGCGCAGTCCTTCGGCTTGACGTCGGAGCAGATTCGCTCGGCGATCACGGAGCTCTCCCCCGCGCTCGCGCTCGGCCTGCGCAATGCGGCGTCGAACCCCGAGGCGCTGAACAAGATTGTCGACGGGCTCTCCCATCCCACCCACGCGGCGGCCTTCATGGATCACTCGGTGGCCTGCTGCGAGGAGACGGCGACGCTCGGGCAAGGCGCGATCAATCAGCTCTTCGGATCGAACTCCGCCGCCGGCCAGGTGGCTCAGATCGCCGCTCGCGACTCGGGCCTGCGCCCCGACATACTCACCCAATTGCTGCCCGTGCTGGCCTCGGTCGTGCTCGGCGGCTTGTCGAAGTCGCTCGGTGACAAGGGCCTCGGACCGGTTCTCGGACAGATCGCCGGCAGCGGCGGCCTGGAGGCGATCCTCGGCCAGCTCGCGGGCGGCGGCGCGCCGACGCCGCGACCCCAGGCTCCGCAAGCTCAGCCTGGCGGCGGGTTCGGCGGACTGCTCGGCGCGCTGCTAGGGGCGCTGCTCGGCGGCGGCGCTAAAGGCCCCGCGGGCGCCCCGCCCTCCCCCGGCGCGCCAAGCGGCCTCCCCGGCGGCCTCGACCCGGCCGCGATTCAATCGGCGATCGAAATGATCAAAAAGACTTTGGCGCAGGGCGCCCCGGCGCCGGACGCGGCGCGCGGCGGCTCCCCCGCCGGCCCCCAGCACGCGGAGCTGCAGGACGTGCTCAATCGCGTCTTCCCAAGAGGCTGAAACTTCCGCCCGGCCCTTGCCGGTTTCTTTCGGGAGCGCGGCGCGCGCCCCCTCTCCTGCTCCAGGGTGAGGGAACTCGCGGGATCCCCGATCACCGCCGCGCGGCGAAAAACTCCCGCAGCAAGCCCGCGGCTTCCGCCTCGCGCAATCCTCCATAGACCTCCGGCCGGTGGTGGCAGGTCGGCTGCGAGAAGAAGCGCGGCCCGTGCTCGACCGCCCCGCCCTTCTCATCGGCCGCCGCGAAATAGAGCCTGCGGATGCGCGCGAGCGAGATCGCCCCAGCGCACATCGCGCAGGGCTCGAGCGTGACATAGAGATCGCAGCCCACGAGCCGCTCGTTGCGCAGGATGCGCGCGGCGGCGCGCAGCGCCAGCATTTCGGCGTGCGCCGTCGGATCGTGGTCGCGCACCACGCGATTGCCGGCGACCGCGAGGATCTCCGCGCCACAGACGATCGCCGCACCGATCGGCGACTCGCCGGCCGCCGCGGCGTCGCGCGCGGCTTCAAAAGCGGCGGAGAGAGGATCGACCTTCATGCGCCCCTCTCTTTCGCTATGATCCACGGGAAGGCAAGCGAGCGTTGAAGTCTCCTCCCGGACCGGCGGCCTTCGCCCCCCTTTGAACGCCTTTTGCGAGAGACTTGATCTGCGCGTGTTCTCCGCGGGAAAAGGCGCAGATCAATATTTCGCGGCCTCGGCAGCTGCGATGGGCTCCCCGAATTTGTAGCTCAAGCCCACCTGCACCTGGTTCTGATCGAGATGGCGATCGGCGGCGTAGAAGGCGCCCAGCGACGTCGCGGCGGGGGATTCGCTCAGGCGCCCGAAGTCAGCGTAGCGATATTCGCCTCTGACCGACCAATGCGGATTGACGGCGTATTCGACGCCGCCGCCGACGGTCCAGCCCGCGCGTGTCGATGTGCGCTGGTCAGCGGCGTAGAACAGCGCGAGCGTCTGGTCTGTGCCGAAGAGCTGGAGGTTGGAGCCGAATTCGCCGAAAGCGACGCCAGCCGAGGCGAAGAGCAGCATGCGGTCAAGCGTGAAGCCAGCGCGGGCGCGAAGCGAGGCCTGGAGAGGCGACCAGATCGCGCCAGAGCCGGTAACGGCGACGCCGGCGACCGGAACGGGAGCAGAGATCGACAGGCCCCGGCTCATGAGCGTCGGATCGACGGAGCCCTCGACGCCGACCACCCAACGGTCGACCTGCTTGTTGTAGCCGACATGGGCGCCGCCGATCACGCCTATGGCGTCGCCGTTGACGCTGTTGCCGCCGCCAAAGACGATCGCGCTGCTGCCGAGAGCGCTTTGGCCCAGGAGACCGCCGGGCGTCGCATAGGTGATCGAGCCGTCGTTGAGGCCATAGCCGTAGCCGATCTGCGCGCCGAGATAGAATCCGGTCCAATCAATCGGGAGGGACGACGCTGCGGGCGTGGCTGCTCCAGTCCCATGTGGCAGGTCGTTGGTCGCGAGCGCCGGACCCTTGACGATCATCGAGGCCGGCGGGGCCTCGGGCTCAGGGCCGGCGAATAATTTGTAGCTGAAGCCGACCTGCAGCTGATGCTGATCGAGCTGGCGATCGACCGCAAAGACCGCGCCGACCGCCGAAGGATCGGTCGCTATCGCGAGCCGGCCAAAATCCGAATAGCGATATTCCGCGCGCGCCGACCAACGATTGTTGATCGCATAGTCGAGGCCGGCGCCGGCGGTCCACCCGACGCGCGTCGCGGATTTGGCGCCGCTCGCAGCGAAGTTTTTCACGGCGTCGAGATCGGTCCCGAAGAGCTGCGCGTCGGAGAAGAAGGATCCGAGGGCGACGCCGGCCGTGGCGTAGGGCAGGAAGCGCCCGAAGGCGTAGCCTGCTCGGGCGCGAACAGAGCCCTGTATGTCGGACTGCACGTTGCTGTTCACCGTGCCGCCAATCCAGGGAAGCCCGTAGTTAAGCGCCTGCCCCACAATGCTCGGCTCGAGGATGAGCGAGTTTCGATTCAAGCTCGCCGCGTCGACGGAGCCCTCGAGACCCAAGACCCAGCGGTCGAATTGCTGATTGTAGCCGATATGGGCGCCGCCGATCACGCCTTGCGCGCCTCTGCCGAGATTGCTTTGGCCGGACTGCTTCTGAGCCGTGCTCCAGCTCAACGAACCGTTGTTGGCGCCGACCCCGTAGCCCATCTGACCGCCGATATAGAGTCCGGTCCAGGTGAAGGAGGGCAGCGATGGCGCGACTGTCGGGACCGGCAGTAGCCAGGGCGGCGGCGTCGACCCCTCCGCCAGCTCGGCGCGCAGCGAGCCCATGACTGCGAAGGGCGCGCCATAGGAGCGAGAACCGTAGTTCGCGCCTAGCCCGGCGGCGCCGAGCGGAGAGTAGTTGGTCTCGCTCGGATAGTAGGTCCTGTCGAAGAGGTTGGTGACGTTCACCTGCGCCGTCACTTTCGAGCCGGTGTAGAGGAAGCTATAGGCGGCCATCAAATCGACCGTTCCATAGGATGGATTGAGCCGCCAGACGTAAGGGGCGTAATTCAAGGTGTCGTTGACCGGCCGTGAGCCCAAGTAGTGGTAGCCTGCCCCGATCTTGAAGCCTTTCAGAGCCGAGTCGTTCTGGAATTCGTACGTTGTCCAGAGGCTCGCCTGATTGCGCGGCACGCCAGGGAAGCGTTGGCCAACGACGAGCGCCCCCGATTGCCCTATGGCCGTTCCCGTGAAATTCGGGGTCGTCGTTCCCTTCGTGAGGCGGACGTCGTCATTGGTGTAGGCCGCGATCACACTCCAGCCGGGAAGGATCTCGCCCTGAATATCGAGTTCCGGACCCGTGCTCCGCGCCGCGCCGGCGAGGAGAGAGCATCCTCCGGGCACCCCGGCGCCGCCGGCGCAGAAGTGAGCCGGGTTGGCGTCAGGATAGGGCACATTCGTCTTTATGAGATCGAAGTAATCCGCGGTGATGCGGATCTTCCCGCCGAAAAGCTCAACCTTTGCGCCGGCTTCCCAGCTTTTCGCGCTCGTAGGCGGCGCAAGCTCGTTTGGGTAAACGAAGGCTTGGTTGGGACCAAAACCCTCCGTGTAATTGCCATAGAGGCTCAGCCATTCCTGCGGCCGCCACAGCAGGCCAAAGCGCGGCGTCAGCGCCTGTCCGGTCAGCGGCGCGGAGGGCTGCAACTCGACCGGCCCTTGCCCCGTTGAAACATTCTGGTGGATGTACTGGTACCGCGCGCCCGCCAGCAGGAAGAAGTTGAACGGCAGCTTGATCTGGTCCTGCAGGTAGAGGCCGGCGGTATCCTGGGTGAAAGCCCATTCGTATGGGAAGCAAGGGCACTGCGGCGGTTGGACGCCGAGCGGGAGCGGGCTGAGAAGGAGATTGCTCCACGGACTTGGGAAGAAAGATTGAGAAAAGTAATTCCCATATTGGCTACCTGTGCTCCAATAAACATCTCCGCCGAGAAGGACGGTGTGCTCTATTCCCAACGTGTTGACGTGACCGGTAATGTCAACATTAGTAGAATAGACCGTCTGCGGGCTCTGCCATTGATACTGAAAGCCCTGAGCTAGCGGGAGGTTGCTAGGTGAAGCTACGATGGATGTGGGCGTGGAGAAGTTCGCATTGAAATCTAAATAGTTGTAGGCGATCTGCTGCTTGATCGACCAGTCCTTGTCGAATTGGTGCGACCAAGTGAGCGCGGCGAAGAGACTCGTCTGCAAAAAAGGTGAGCTCGCGCCGAAGTTGGTGTTGCGCGGGGCGTTTACGAAGACTCCATTGACAACCGGGTCATACCAGAAGGCGCTGTCCTGTCGCCAGTGATTATACTCGGCCTCGAGCTTCACCCAGGTCGCGTCATCCGGCTTCCATTTGACGACCGGCGCCACGAAGAGGCTCTGAGCGTGGGTGAGGTCGACGAAGGAGCCGAGCGGCGCGCCATTGTTCTCATAGGACACGTTCGCCCGATAGAGCAGCGACTTGTCCGTATTGAGCGGGCCCGTGGCGTCGACGGTCGTTCGGTACAAGGCGAGCGAGCTCATTTGCTGCTGCGCGGCGTAGAAGGGCGCGTCCAGCGGCTCCTTGGTGGTGATGTTGATAACGCCGCCCGGATCGACGATCCCATAGAGAATGGCGCCCGGACCCTTCAGCACGTCCACGCTTTGGACATTGGCGAGCTGGCGGGTGCTGACATAATCCAATTGGTTATAGGTGGAGTCGACGCGAAAGCCGTCGCGATAATAGGTGTTCGTCAGAAAGCCGCGCAAGAGGATGCCGCTGCTCCCGCAGCAGCCCAAATTGAACGTGCCGTCCGTGACGGTGACGCCGCTGAAATTTTGCAAGGCCGTCGCGAGATTGGTGGCTTGCTGATCCTGAAGCACCTTCTGGGTGACCGTCTGCACGTTCAGCGGCGTGTCCATGACCGGCGTGTTGGTCTTGGTTCCGGTCGAGGATTTCTCGAGCACGTAGCTCTTGTTGTAAGGGTCCTGCCCTGCGCCGGCGCCGCCATAGCCGCCTGCGCCTTGCCCCACTCCGCCCTGCCCCGCCGCTGCAGCTTGGCCCGCGTCGAAGCCCACGCCAGGAACCGGCACGCCATTGCCGCGCCCGCTTTGCGCAAGACGGCTCGCGCCCGTCCGGGGGCCGGGCTTGGCTTTCGCGGCGCTATGCGCCACCGGCTTCTGCTTGCCGATGTCGAGCGTCGGAAGATTTTGTTGAGCCTGCGCCGCCGAGATCGGCGAGAGAATGACAAGCAGGCGCGCGACAGCGCCGCTCCTGAGCTTTTTCATCGACATCTTGGCCTCCTTGAGTCGCATCTCACCGACTCCCCCGCCAGGGAGTCAGCTCCGTTCCGCTTTGCACTTTCCTTATCGAGCTTCAGCGCCCATGGAGGGCATGGTAAAGTATAATTTCAATCAGCGATATATGTATATAACAAAATAATCACTGTGTTGCATATATGTCACAACGTTTCTTGAATATAACAGTTTATATCGCCACATTGCACCGTAATATGCCTCCAGCACATCGTGTATACTAGTTATACATTCACATGTATACAAGCAATATGCTGCTGCATACTATAAAAGTTCACAAAACATACCGAATCATCCTGGAGAATTTCTACAGGGATGCATTATTGCAATAAAGCGAAATCGCCGAAACGACAAAGTTCGTTCATTTCAGGACATCCGGCGAATTATCGCCGCTTTCCCCTTCGACGAGTTGCAGCCTGCGGCCTGGTTCATTGTCGCGTCTGAGGCTGCCTCGCACGACGTCAGCGATCGTCGCGCCACGTAATCGGGCTTGCTCGCTAAATCCTCGTCGCTCTCGCCAGCTCTTCGGCGTCCCTCTTGAATCCGGCAAGCATCTTGATCATGGGGTCCTTGACCTCTGCCGAAGCGGTCTTCATCGAGCCTGCATTGAAAGGCGGGGCGGGGTCGTATTCGCTCATGAGTTGGATACATTCGGCATAGGTGCGGTCTCGCAGCTCCGCGACCATGGTCAGGCCGAAGTCGAGCCCGGCGGTCACTCCCGCGCCGGTGATGCGATTGCGGTCGCGCACGACGCGAGCATCGGTGGGGATCGCGCCGAACCCGGCCAACGCGTCGCGCACCGACCAATGCGAGGTCGCCTTGTAGCCCTTCAACAATCCCGCAGCCCCAAGGATGAGCGAGCCCGAGCAGACGCTCGTGACATATTTCGCCCTCGCTCCCCGATCCGCCATGAAGGCGCGCGTCTCAGGGTCCGCAGCCGCGGCGAGCGTGCCGTCGACGCCGCCGGGCGTGAACAACACCGTGAGGTCGCGCGGGCAGGTTTCGAAGGTCGCGGTCGGTAGTAATGTGATCCCCGCGTCGCTCGTCACCGGATCGAGCGATTTGGCGACGAGCAACACTTTCGCCCCCATGAGGCCCGCGAACATGAATTGCGGCCCAATCAGGTCGAGCACAGTCATCCCGGGGTACATCAGCATCGCGATCTGCTCGTTCCCCATCCAATGCACCTTGCCCGACTCGTCTTCCGTCATGCTCATGTCATGACCGACATCGGGCGTTGGGGCCTGCGGCTTCGGCGTCTGCGCGCCAGCGGAACCAACGGCGAAAGGGGCGAGAAGCGCGAACATTGCGGCGGTGCGTCGGTCGATGTCGATCATATTTGGTCTCCCTCAGCCACCGCGCGAAACAATATTCGCCGCTATGCAGGCGTGCGCTGACAACACATGGGGCTCGTCCCATCGCGCTCATTGTCGCAATTCCGCGTTCTTGCCAAAATGACATAGTTCGTTCATTTTGGGACATGACCCGAACGATCGCCTTCTTCCTCTTCGACGACTTCCAGCTACTCGACGCGACCGGCCCCATCGCCGCCTTTGAGATTGCGTCCCAGAGCGCGGGCGACGGAGCCTATCGCATCGTTCTCGCAGGAAAGGCTTCGGGCCGCGCACGCGCGTCCGTGGGAGTGACGCTCGACATAGAAGCGCTTTCCAGCGTCGAAACCATCGATACATTGATCGTGGCGGGCGGCGTGGGGACGAGTCGCGCGATGGCCTGCGAGGAGACCCTTCAATCCATTCGGGAGGCGAACAAGCGCGCCCACAGGCTTTGCAGCGTTTGCACCGGCTCGTTCATTCTTGCTGCTGCGGGTTTGCTTGACGGCCTTGCCGCCACGACCCATTGGGAGGCCGCCTCGGAGTTCGTCCGAAGGTTTCCGAAAGTGCGGATGCAGGCGGATCGAATTTACGTTCGCCAAGAAAGGATTTGGACCGCGGCGGGCGTGAGCGCCGGAATCGATCTGGCCTTGGCGCTGATCGCGGAAGATCTCGGCGAGGAGATCGCCAAGCGCACGGCGCGTGGAATGGTCGTCTACCATCGGCGGCCGGGCGGACAGTCGCAATTTTCGGCGCTGCTCGAGCTTTCCTCTCCCGACAATCGCTTTTCCGATCTCCTCGACAAGGTTCGGGGACGCCTCGATCATCGCTGGACCGTCGAAGCGCTCGCGGAGGAGGCGCATATGACCCCGCGCCATTTGAGCCGCGCCTTCGCCGCCGCCACCGGCATGAGCCCGGCCAAGGCGGTGGAGCGGCTGCGGCTCGAGAGCGCGCGCGAGCGGATCGAGGCGGGCGTCGAGCCAATCGAGATCGTCGCCGTCAAGGCGGGATTCGGAGATACCCACCGCATGCGCCGCGCCTTCATCCAAAGCTTCGGCGCGCCTCCGCAGAGCCTGCGCCGCCAGGCGCGCGCTTCGGCTTCCTGACTCGGCCTGTTGGCCGCTTGCGCCTTCGCAGTCCTGCCCGCGCTCCAAGCGATGCTTTCAGATCGAAGGCGCGGCTACGCCCTTTCATTCGCGCCATCATGCCTGCTATCAGTCCGCGCGGCCCGTGAGACGAAGCGCTCCGAGGAGAAAGCGATGCTCGACTATCATCTCGACAAAACGTCAGGCGTTCTCACCCTCGAGCCCAAGGGGCCACTGACGGTGGACGATTTCAAAGCGCTCACGGCGGACGTCGACGGCTACCTCGCCAGCCATCTCACCCTGGCCGGTCTTGTGCTCAAGATCGAGCATGTTCCGGGATGGGAGAGTTTCGCGGCGCTCATTCAGCACGTGACGTTCGTGAGCAACCATCATGAGCGCGTCGCGCGCGTCGCCGTGCTCACCGATAATTCGCTATTGAAAATCGCGCCGGAGATTGCCGCGCATTTCGCGCACCCCGAATTCCGCGTTTTCGCCAGCGGCGACCGCGCCGGCGCTCTCAACTGGCTCAAGAGCGCCTAGAGCGTTTCCCGCGCGAAGCGCGGCGATTTGGACCCCTCGCCGTGCATGGGGTTGGTCACGCCGGCGCAAAATGCCGCGCCGCGCCCTTTCATTCGCGCCATCATGCCTGCTATCAGTCCGCATGAGCGAGAAAAAAGGCAAACCCCCACGCGGGCCGCGCGGTCCACGCGACGGCGGCGGTCGTCGTGGACGCGAGGACGGCAAGGCTCCGCCCAAGCGCGCCGGAAAACCGCCGCGCCGCGAGGAATGGCAGGCGAAAGACCCGCGCGAAGCGCGGGCCGGCGCTGCAAAACGCGCACGCGCCTCTGCCGTCGACAGATCGGGAGAACGTCCCTCCCCCAGAAAGCCGAGAGCCCCCGGCGACGAGCGCGCCCCCAGAAGCCCTCGCGCGCCGCGCGAGGGCTTCGAGAGCGCCGGACATCGACGCGAGCGAGAGGCTTCGGCGCCGCGCCGCGAGGAACGGCCGCGCCGCGAGGAAAGACCGCGTCGTGAGGAAAGACCGCGTCGTGAGGAAAGACCGCGTCGTGAGGAACTGCCGCGCCGCGACGAAAGACCGCGCCGCGACGAAAGACCGAGTCGTAACGAGCCGCGAGGCGAGACGCGAAGAGGCGCCGGCTCGCGCGAGGGCGGCTTCTCCGGCCGCGGTGCGGGCGAGCGCCCCCCCTTCAGAAAGCCAAGAGCTTCTGGCGAGGAGCGCGCCGTCCGTGGCGGCGGGCGCGGCGAGCGTGACGGCCTTGAGCGCAAGCGAGACTTCACAGCCTCAGAAAAACGCTCGACTTTTGCAGGATCGAGGGCGCCGGGCGCGGGGCGCGCGCGGGCGCCGCACGCCAGCGCCGAGAGCCCCGAGCGGCGGGAGCGGTTCGCCTCCGCGCCTCGAAGCGAGGAGAGACCGCCGCGGCGCGCCGAGTCGCGGGGGGAAGCGGGGCGCGACGGCTTCGAGCGCAAGCGAGACTTTGTCGCCGGCTCCTCCGAGCGTCCGGCTTTCAAAAGGCCGAGGGCGCAGGGAGAAACGCGCGGGGCCGAGAGGAGCGCACGCAAGCCCGGCGTCGGCGGCGCGAGAAAATACGACGCGCCTGCGAAAGAGAGCGCCTTCGAAGGCGAGCGCATTGCCAAGGCGATGGCGCGCGCCGGCGCCTGCTCGCGGCGCGACGCCGAGCTATGGATCTCTGAGGGCCGCGTCTCGGTGAATGGGCGCCGGCTCGCGAACCCGGCGTTCAACGTCACGGAAAGCGATTCGATCGAGGTCGACGGCCGGCCGCTTGCGGAGCGCGAGCGCACGCGGCTCTTTCTTTTTCACAAGCCGCCGGGCCTCGTCACGAGCGCCAGGGATCCGGAAGGACGCAGGACAGTCTTCGAGCACATCAAGGAGCAAAACCCGGATCTGCCGCGTCTTATCAGCGTCGGCAGACTCGACATCAACACGCAGGGCCTGCTGCTGCTCAGCAACGACGGGGGACTCGCGCGCGCGCTCGAATTGCCGGCGACGGGATGGCGACGGCGATACCGCGTGCGCGCGCATGGCGAGACGAGCCAGGCCGCGCTCGATCAACTCGCCCAGGGCGTCGAGATCGAGGGGGTCGCCTATGCGCCGATCGAAGCGAAGCTCGATCGCCAGCAGGGATCGAACACCTGGATCTCCATGACTCTGGTCGAAGGCAAGAATCGCGAGGTCAAGCGGGTTCTGGGGCATCTCGGGCTCGAGGTGACGCGGCTCATCCGGGTTTCCTTCGGACCCTTCCAGCTCGGCGAACTGGACGAAGGCGCGATCGAGGAGGTGCGCCTCAAAGTGCTGCGCGAGCAGCTCGGCAAGTCGATCGCAGAATTCGCCGGGGTCGATTTCGCCTCGCCCTTGCGCGAGCCGAAGTCGCCCGCAAAGCAGGAAGAAGCGCGCGCTGCCGCGGCCGCGCGGCCGCGCAAGCACGTCTCGGTGCTGCGCAGCGAGCGCGCGGCGCGCGAGGTCGACGAGCCGCGAACGCGCATCGAACGCGCGGTGACAGCCGACCGCAAGGGCCGCGCCGTCGCGGTCGAGCGCGTCGTCGTCAAGGGCGAGAAACAGCCTGTCGCTTCGTCGCGCAACGCCCGGCGCTTCGCCGCACAGCGAAACGAAACGAAAGGCGAAACGAAGACAAATTCGCCGGGAACGAAGAGCGGGTCGCGGAAGCCTTCGCCTCGCGGCCCCAAAAAGCCGCGCTGATCCATGCGCATCGTCGCAGGCGCGCTGCGCGGCCGGAGGCTCGCCGGACCGAAGTCTTTCTCGATCCGCCCGACCTCGGACCGCCTGCGCGAGACGATCTTCGACATACTCGAGCACGCTTATCCGGGAACGATCGAGGATGTAGCGGTGATCGACGTCTTCGCCGGCGCCGGCGCGCTGGGACTCGAGGCGCTCTCGCGTGGGGCGGCGCGCGCGTTGTTTGTCGATCACGGCGCCGAAGCGCGGGCGCTCCTGCGCCAAAATATCGATGCGCTCGGCCTCGGCGGCGTCACGCGCGTCTTTCGTCGTGACGCGACTCGTCTCGGCCTCGCGCCGAAGGGCGAGCGCTTCGGCTTAGCCTTCCTCGATCCTCCCTACAACCAAGGACTCGCGGGGGGAGCCCTAATGGAGCTGTCGCGGGGCGATTGGCTGCTGCCGGGCGCCCTCGCGGTCGTCGAGGAGGCGGCCAGCGCCACGGTCGAACTTCCCCAGGGCTTTCGCGAGGAAGACACCCGTCGCTACGGCGACACGCAGGTCGTTTTCGCACGCTGGCCAGGCAAAGCCGAGGCTTAGCGCGTTTCCCGCTCGCGTGGAACCACGCGATCGAAAGGGACTAAGCTCCAACTCAAAAAGCTTGGAGCATGTCTTGACTTACGTGACATGCTCTAAGACTAACAAGATTTCTTCGAAAGAATGATCATTCCCGACGCGTCCTGGCGGCTTGCGCATGAGTCCGATTGATTGCGATCTACTACGTATATTTACCGATGTTCGTCACCGGCTTTTCCCGATAATCAATGCTTCTTGTGACTGCACAAATAGAGATAGCGTAAGGCATGTTTGATGCGCGCGATTGTTATTGGCGGGTGCGGTTTCCTCGGAGGCGACGTCGCGCGCGAACTCTTGAAGAGGGGTTATGACGTAATTGTATTTGACAAGTTAATCGAGAATAAAATTGGGGGCTCCCGGCATATCGCCGGGGATATAAACGATCTATTTTCACTGAGTGAGGCCATGGAAGGCGTGGATGCGGTCTATCATTACGCTGGCGAGCTCGGGACAACAGAGATATTCTGATGTCAACGCAGCATGCCACGTCTCTGTTAGAGAGCTAGCGCATACAATCATGAGACTGACGAATTCAAAATCAAAGTTGAGAAACTTGCCCATGCGACGCGGCGAGGATGACAGCACATACATCCTCGGCATCAACACACGTCACGCAGCTTATACAACACACCTTGAGAATGGACTGCAGAGAACGATTTCCTACTTCAGTGATCTCCCGAAGAGCACATTGCAAACAGCAATTGAATTTTATTACGGTCACAGGGACGCTGCCGAATCCGATCTGACGATCCAGGCTGCAAACCATCTCGAGTCCCTTGGCTTTAGGGCTTCCTGCTCAGTTGCCCTCGCCGAGCCCTATCCGCAAGACGTCTGAGGAGCCGGCCTTGAATTGCAAGGATTCAACCAGTTGAAGTCTCCAGGAGGCCAGAGAAACATGCATCATACCAGGGCCACAATCAGAGCGAAGAGTTCGGCATGACAATAAGTTTTCGAGCTGTCCGCGGATTGAGACAGCAACCCTTGTTAGTCTGCGTGTCACGACCTGCATCTGAAGGCGGCGCAGCATCCGCCTTTCCGACGCGGGCTGAGACGAATGTACGCAAACTCATTGCTCTTTGGGAAGCAAGGGAGGCCCCCTTCACGGCGGTGCGCTCCGATTTAGAAAGCAATGATTTTGAGTGTCTAGCGAGTTCTGATGCTTTTTCTGCGGGAGAGCTTGTTTTCGATAGTGTTCGATCCTCCATCCTGCGCAATCAAAAATTTCGCAATTTCTACGACGACATCGGGGCGCCGCCGATTCTCATGATGGGAGGGAGCCTCGAATCGACAATCCTCGCTTCCGCGATAGACGCCTACTGGTTCAACATACCGTTTACAGTCATCTGCGACGCCGTCTATCCGGCTCGCGATCTGAGCGAAGCAGAATGTGCGACGGCGATGAAAATCATCACCAATTTCGTTGATGTGGTCGATGTGAACTTCGTAGAAAATGACTGAGTTGAAGCCCCGCCTCTCGTTTTGACGAAAAGGCCCTCGACGCCGCTTTCGTAAGCATTTTTGCCGACAGAACGCGCGCCTTCGGAGAAGGCGCGCGTCGCGCGGAAAGAGCATGTCACGGAAAGGCGTCAAGCGGTCTTCCGACCTGGACATGCTCCAAGTTTTTGACTCGGAGCATCTCACTTTCGATCGCGTGATTGCACGCGATCGGGACGCGCACTCTAGCGCTTTGGCAATCACCTCATCTGCGTTTGGGCGACTGCGCTCAAACGCAGCGTGATCTAGCGGACCTTCACGGTGAGGTCCGTGCCAACGGCGCTCGTCTCGTTGCTGACCGGGCGATCGGAAACGATGATTGATCCCCCTGCCCACAGGCGCTCGGCGATGCGGTCGCGAACGTCCTGCGCGATCTCGACGCGCTCCAGCGCCTCGGCCGGGGTCGACGGCGAGAGGTGGGACGTCACGCTCGGCTCCACCTGTTGCGCCCAGTTTTTCTTGCGCCGCGGTTGGTCTTGCGGATCCACGCCGCCTGCGTCGGGCACAGTGAGCACGGTCCAATGCAATTCGCCGCCGGCTTCCTTGACGCCAGTCGCAATGAAGAGATGCGTGCCCAGCGGCCTCTCGGGGTCGCGGATCTTCGCCGGCGCGTCAAAGAGCGGCGCGAGCCCCTGCCGGACATAGATCTTGTGGTCCCGCTTGCTGATCAGCACGGAGATGGGCGCGAGCCGCTGGATCGCCTCTTTTTCCGCGCGTGCGGCGGCGGAGCGCGATTCGGTCGCCGCCCTCAAACGCTCGGAGGTCTCGTCGTGCAATGCGGCGTGCGTCTCTACAGCGGCGCGCGCCTGCTCCAGGGTTGAGGTAGCCGTTTCAAGATCAGCGTCGGCCTTGGCTTTCGCCTGCGCCGCGGCGGCCTTGGCCGCGACCGCGGTTTCCATGGCCTTGGCGAGCATGGCGGTCTTCGCGTTGCTGAGCGGATCGGCTTCGGACTTCGTCGGCTCGTCCATCGCGACCGCAGACTCACGCTGTTTTGCGACGACTGCGGCGGCGGCGGCCTCCAAAACCCTGGCCGCCTCGTCGGACTTGGACTGCGCCGCAGTCAAGCCCCATTCGGCAGCCCTGACCGCATTGGCGAGTCGCTGCGACTCGCCGCCCTGCGCCGCAAGCGCGGCCGAGGCTTGCTTGGCGGCCTTCACCGCCGCGGCTTGGTCAGCCACGGCCTGCGCCTTCATGCGAACAGCCCATTCCTTCGGGTTGAGAGGCCGGCTCGCCTCGGCAGAGGCTTGGACGACGGGGGCGGAAACGGGGGCGGCAGGCTTGCCTGCTTCGCTCGTCGTAATGGCTTTGGCTCCGTCGCTCGCCGCGGCCCCCTCGTTCGCCGCGGAAGCGCTCGTGGTCGGCGCAGCGGCGGAAGCGCTCGTGGTCGGCGCAGCCCCGGAAGCGCTCGTGGTCGGCGCAGCGGCGGAAGCGCTCGTGGTCGGCGCAGCCGCGCTGGCCTTCGCTTCGTCGGTCCCGGACGCCGACGCCTGGACCGAGACGGCGGGAGCCGGCGCCGGCTCGGGGCGCTGATACATTTTCGCGACCGGAAGCAGCGGGCTGGAGAATCCCTCGGGGGCCACGTCATAAGGCGAAATGACGACGCGCTCACCGATCTTGGTCATGCCCCAGAGCTTCACGGCGAAGGCGGCGGGCAGCCGGATGCAGCCGTGCGACGCCGGGTGACCCGTCACGACGCCGACATGCATGGCGACTCCCGACCAAGTCACGCGCTGCATGTAAGGCATCGGCGCGCCGGAATAGAGATTGGAGGCGTGAAATCGCTCGCGACCCAGGATCGTAAAGACGCCCTTCGGCGTGGGATGGCCAGGCACGCCAGTGGAGACGACGGAGCTGGTGACGAGTCCGTGATCGTCGTAGATCCTGATATGTTCGTCGTTGAGCGAGACGACGACGAACAAGGGGTGAGCGGGATCGATAGCCTCGGACCTCGCCGAGGCGGACGACGACTTAGCCGCGGCGGACTTCTGGGGCGCCTCGACGTCAGGGGATGTTGCCGGGTTGCGCGTCCAGGACTTATGCGCGGCTCGATAGCGTAGCGAGCGCGCCGGCGCGCTCGGGGATGGCTGGAAACGCTGCTGTCCTCCGCCAAACAACCAGGAGAAGAGCCCCTCGGCGGAGGCCGGAGCCGGCGAGGCTCCGAGCGCCAGGACGACGACCGCTGCGCCCGCTGTCTTCGAGCGCGCCCAATATCCACAGCGACCAAGCAACCGCATTCTGCGTCTCCTCTCGAAATTCCAGCCGACGCCGATTGATCTCCTGCGCAGCTTAGAATGAATGCGGAAAGCTGACTATCGTTCCCTAATCGTAAAGGACAAAATTAGACGCCGAGTCGTCAGATTTCCGCCGAGTGTGGCGCCCGCGCCACAATCCGGGCTCGCCCTGCGCCGCAAACAGCAAACGACGTCGGCTCCGGCGCGTGGCGCCGGGCGAGGATGAACCGGGACGCGCCGACCGCCGACGCGTCGCCTCGCGATGACAGTTAATGGCGAATCTAGTTAAGAACTGCTTTAGAGCCGGGTCCCGATCGCGCGGAATTACGCGATCGAAAGTGACTCGCTCCAAATCAAAAACTTAGAGCATGTCCTGACCGGAAGCCCGCTTCGCGCTTTTCCGGGACATGCTTTAGCGGCTGAAGGCCCCGCGTTTCTTCAAAACCTACGAACCGCTTTACCCGCCCTTTGGCTTGGGATATGAGAGCGCTTCGACGAGCCCTGGCGATGCCGCCGGGGCTTTTTTCGTGCGACCGGCTGAGCGAGTTTCGCAGAAGCTCTCAAACTTTCTCGGCGAGGATTCACGCCGCCACGGGCGCGGTCCTCTTCGATCGAACGGTTCGGTCCAGGGACAAGCGCGCTAGAGTGCCGCTGCAAATAGGGAATTAACCTTAAGACCATGGCGAATGTCGCGGTCGTGGGCGCCCAATGGGGCGACGAAGGCAAAGGCAAGATCGTCGACTGGCTTTCGCTGGAAGCGGACGTCGTCGTGCGCTTTCAGGGTGGCCACAATGCAGGCCACACGCTGGTCATCGACGGCGTGACCTACAAGCTGGCGCTCCTGCCGTCCGGCATCGTCCGACCCGGCAAGCTGTCGGTGATCGGCAATGGAGTCGTCGTCGACCCGCATTTTCTCGCGGGCGAGATCGACCGGCTTCGCGAGCAAGGCGTCGAGATTTCTCCCAGCAATCTCAAGATCGCCGAAAATGCGCCGTTAATCCTCTCGCTGCATCGCGAGCTCGACGCCCATCGAGAGGAAAGCGCGAGTGAGGGCGTGAAGATCGGCACCACGAAGCGCGGCATCGGACCGGCCTATGAGGACAAGGTCGGTCGGCGCGCGATTCGACTTGTCGACCTCGCCGAGCCCGACACGCTCGACGAGAAGATCGCGCGGGCGCTCGCCCACCACAATCCGCTGCGTCGCGGCCTGGGCCTCCCCGAAATTGCGGCCGCGACCTTGCGCGAGGAGCTTTTGAGCGTCGCGCCTCGCATTCTTCCGTATATGACGGCGGTTTGGCGACTGCTCGAAAGCGAGCGCCGCGACGGTAAGCGCATCCTGTTCGAGGGCGCTCAGGGCGTTCTTCTCGACGTTGATCACGGCACCTATCCCTATGTGACGTCCTCGAACACCGTCGCCTCCGCCGCCGCCGCGGGCTCGGGGCTTGGATTGGGCGCGATCGGCTATGTGCTCGGCATCGCAAAGGCCTATACGACACGGGTGGGCGGCGGACCCTTCCCAAGCGAGCTCACCGACGCGATCGGCGAGCTCATCGGAGACCGCGGCGCCGAGTTCGGCACGAATACGGGACGACGCCGGCGATGCGGCTGGTTCGACGCCGTGCTCACGCGCCAGGCCGTCAAGACCTCCGGCATCAACGGCGTCGCGCTGACCAAGCTCGATATTCTCGACGGTTTCGAAGAGATCAAGATCTGCACGCAGTACGAGCTCGACGGCGCTCGTATCGACCGCCTGCCGGCCTCGCAATCGGCGCAGGCGCGGGTGAAGCCGATTTATGAATCGATCGAGGGCTGGAAAGGCGAGACGGGGCGCGCCCGCTCTTGGGTCGAACTCCCCGCCCAGGCTATCAAATATGTGCGACGGATCGAGGAGCTGATCGAAGCGCCCGTGGCCCTGCTCTCGACGGGGCGAGAGCGAGACGACACGATACTTGTTCATAATCCGTTCCGAGACTGAGTAGGACAGGCGGCAAGGCCAGAACGCGCTTCCCCTCCATCAACCGCGCCGGCGCTTGACGCGGCTTTAGCAACAATGGTCTAGGGGACGCATGGCGGACTATTACTCCTTATTGGCGCGCAAGGTCGCCTCCCTCGAGCAGTCGACTCCGCAGGCGCGGAAGGCGGTCTATGACTTGGCGCGTCGCGCGCTTCTCAATCAGCTGCGCGCCATAAAGCCGCCCATCGCTGACGAGGTCATCGCCGGGGAGGAGCGTGCGCTCGACGCGGCTGTGGCGCGGCTCGAAGCGGAATGTGCGGTGAAGGATCTGCCGGATTCGCCGACCGAGAAGTCCAAGCAACCCGATTCGACGCCCGAGAAACCCAAGGACGAAGCGCCCGCCCAACAGCCGCAGCCCGCGACCAAACCCGCCTCGGAAGCTCAGGATCAAAAGCCTGCGCCCCTTACTCCCGTGCGGCCCCGGCCCGCCGCGCCGGTCACCAAGGCGAACCCGGCTGCTCGTCAAAAACGCTGGTTCGTGCTGATGGCGGCGGGGTCCCTCCTCATCGTCGGCCTCCTTGCCTTCATTGCGCTGCATTTCCGGGAGCGGCCGGAGGACCTCGCGAAGTTCAATCCCAATGAAAACGGCGCCGCCGCGGACGAGCACGGCAAAATCGGCGATCGCGTCAGCGACGCCGATCGTCGCCGCGCCGCCGCCGACTCCGGACCGCCGGTCGCGGTCGCGCAGCACGCCGCGTTCTATGTCGCCTACCCGAACCAGCCCGACAAGGTCGAGCACATCTACAGCGGCACGGTGCTCTGGCGACTCGAAAACTCGGGAGGCGCCGACGGCGGTCAGCTTCGCCCCGCCATTCGCGGCGAAGTCGATTTTCCCGACGCCAAGGTCAAGGCGACGATTCTCATTCAAAAGAACACGGACCAGGCCCTTTCGGCCTCGCACACGATCAACATCGCCTTCAAGTTCCAGGGCGGCGACGTGAAAGGGGTCAGTCAGATCGGCAATGTGGAGTTTCGACGATCGGACGCAAAGAGAGGGCAACCGGTCGAGGGCATCCCGGTGCCCATCAACGAATCGAATTTCCTCATCGGACTCATGCGCGGCCCCTCTGAGGCCCGCAACCTCCTGCTTCTGAGGCTGCCCGCGATCATCGACATTCCGCTGAAGCTTTCCGACAACCGCGATGCGTCAATCAATCTCGAAAAAGGCTCCTCCGGCGACCGCGTTTTTTCCGACGCCCTCGACGCCTGGTCGCGGTGAAGGTCTTGACGCGCTTGTCCCCGCATAGGCGCCTCCGCGCAGCACAGCAATACCTATAACGCTTTCAATAGCTTGCAGACGAGCACGGCCTCATAATATGAGCGTCAGCCGCCGTGCGGCGCGCGTGACGCCGGTATAAAGCCAGCGGGCGCGATGCTCTCGGAAAGCGAAGGATTCGTCGAACAGCGCGACGTCGTCCCATTGTGAGCCTTGCGACTTGTGCACGGTGAGCGCGTAGCCGAAGTCGAACTCGTCGGAATCCTTGCGCAGCGAATAGGGAATCTCGCTTTCCACGTCCTCGAAGAACTGCGGGATCACGCCGACGCGCTGGGGCTTGCCGGGGTTCTCCTCGGGCGTGACCAGCATTCTGACTTTCCGCGTTCGCAACACGCCGCTGCTTTTCACCGTGAAGAGCGCGCCGTTCAGCAGGCCCTTCTTTCGATTGTTGCGCAGGCAAACGAGCTTTTCCCCGGACTGCGGAAAGGCGCCGGAAAAGCCGCGCAGCTCCCGCAGCCGCCGGTTGTAGGCCCTCCGCGTCTTGTTCCTGCCGACGAGCACCTGGTCCGCTTTGGTGACAAGCTCGGGATCGAGCTCCCCGCGCGACACCACGCGCGTCTCGCCATAGACGCCCGGCGCGATCCGGCCTCCCTCGCGAATGGACATGGAGAGTCTGATGATCGGATTGTCTGCGGCTTGGCGATGCACCTCGGTAAGCATCGCGTCCGGCTCCGCCTCGGTGAAGAAGCCGCCGCCCTTGATCGGCGGAAGCTGCGCTGGATCGCCCAGAACGAGCACCTTGCGACCGAAAGAGAGCAGGTCGCGGCCAAGCTCCTCGTCGACCATCGAGCACTCGTCGACGATGATGAGCTTCGCTCCCGCCGCCTCGCTGTCGTCGTTGAGAACGAAGCTCGGCTCCTCCGTCTCGCTTTCGGTCGCGCGATAGATCAGGCTGTGGATGGTGCGCGCGTCGTCGCAGCCCTTGGAGCGCATGACCAACGCGGCTTTGCCCGTGAAAGCGGCGAAGGAGACCGGCCCATCGACATGGGCGGCAAGATGACAAGCAAGCGTCGACTTGCCCGTCCCGGCGAAGCCGAAGAGCCGAAAAATCTGAGGCGCCGAGGGCGACTCGAGCCAGGCGGCCGCGGCCTTCAACGCTTGATCCTGGTCGGGTGTCCAATGCGGCATTACAGAGGGGCTTGCGTCATAGAGAGGGGCTCCGGCCCGAAAGAGTCGCTAGCCGTTCTCCGTGAGATGCACGAGCATGTTCACTTTCTCAATGATATTCACCAGCGCCAGACAGAGCAGGACGAACAGTCCGACGGCGAGAGCCCAGAATTTCGGATTCCTATGCATTTCGTCTCCCGCTTCGCCTCCTCTCGCGCCGACCGCGACGCATTGAGCCACAATTTGCGATTGAGCGCGAGCCCCTGCCGCCTGCGAACCCTGCGCTCCGAGCTTTTGGATTCGAGGACGCTTTCTGCATTCGCGCGGCTTTTCCCTTGCGAGCGGGCGGCGCGACCGCCAAATAACTGCGGGGAGACCTGCCATGTCCGCCGTCGACCGACTTTCCAAACCCGCGCCGCTTCGCCTGCAGGCGCTCGACCCCGAAGATCTCGCCTTCCTGTCCGCCCATCTCCAGGATGCGGCGGTGCGGGTCGGCGACATCGCCTATCTCAAGGAAAAGCGCCGCTTCGCCCTGGTCGCCGCGCGTTTCGACTGGAACGCCGGCGCCCAGCCCGAGCGCTGCGCGGCGGTCCTCCATTTCGATGCGGTTCGAGCCGTCCGCTGCCTCAGCGTTCCGCGCGACGACAAAGAGGCCATGCTGGCGCTTCTCACCATAATTTACGATGCCCAAGGCGCGGGGCCGGAAGGACGGATTCGCCTGATTTTCTCGGGCGGAGCGGTCATCGCGCTCGATGTGGACAGCATCGAGGCCCAGCTGAGCGACAGGGGACCGCGTTGGCGAATCTCGTCGCGGCCGTCACATAAACTTGACGAAGGCCAAGTCGCGGGGCCATGACAACCGCCCCGGCGCGAAATTTCGAAAATGCCGACAGGCATTTGCGATTGGAGCTCGCTCCGGCATTCTGATCTGGCGCGACTTTTCGGCCCTCGAACGTCTCCCGTTCGGAGGACGAGCTCGCCAGATGGCGGGAGAAGGACATGGCTCAGCGATTGGACGCTCAAGCGCCCGATTTCGAAGAGAAATTCAGCGCGTTGCTTGGGCAAAAGCGTGACCTCGCGCCCGACGTCGACGCCACCGTCAAGGCGATCATCGACGATGTGGTCGCGCGCGGCGACGCGGCGCTTGTCGATTATTCACGACGCTTCGATCGCATCGACCTCGAGAAGAGCGGAATCGCGGTCTCAAAGGCCGAGATCGCCTCCGCGGAGGGACGCTGCTCGAAGGAGCAGCTCGACGCGCTCGACCTCGCGCTCGAGCGGATTCTCGTCTTCCACGAAAAGCAACGGCCTCAGGATCTGCGCTTCACCGATCCGCTCGGCGTCGAGCTCGGCTGGCGCTGGACGCCGATCGATTCGGTCGGACTCTATGTCCCGGGCGGCACCGCGGCCTATCCCTCCTCCGTGCTCATGAACGTCGCGCCGGCGAAGGTCGCTGGCGTCAGCCGGATCGCCATGGTCGTGCCGACGCCCGGCGGCGAGGTCGCGCCGCTCGTGCTCGCCGCCGCCAAGCGCGCCGGCATCGAGGAGATCTATCGCGTCGGCGGCGCGCAAGCCGTCGCGGCGCTCGCCTACGGCACCAAGACCATAGCGCCGGTGGACAAGATCGTCGGCCCCGGCAACGCCTATGTCGCCGCCGCCAAGCGCCGCGTGTTCGGTCAAGTCGGCATCGACATGATCGCCGGCCCCTCCGAGGTGCTGATTCTCGCCGACAGCAGCGCCAATCCCGATTGGATCGCCGCCGATCTCCTTGCCCAGGCCGAGCACGACGAGTCCGCGCAATCGATCCTGATCACCGACGACGCGTCCCTCGCCGACGCCGTCGTCGCCGCCGTGGAACGCCACCTCAAGACGCTCACGCGTCACGAGATCGCCTCCGCCTCCTGGCGCGATTACGGCGCCGTCATTCTCGTGCGATCGCTTGCGGACGCTCTGCCGCTCGCCGACAGGATCGCCGCCGAGCACCTGGAGCTCGTCTGCGAGGACGCCGAGGCGCTGGCCGCAAAGATCAAGAACGCCGGCGCGATCTTCGTGGGCGGCTATACGCCGGAAGCCATCGGAGACTACGTCGGCGGCTCGAACCACGTGCTTCCCACGGCGCGCTCGGCGCGCTTCTCCTCGGGCCTCAACGTGCTCGACTTCTTGAAGCGCAGCTCGATCCTGAAATGCGATGCGGAGGCTCTACGGGCTATCGGCGGCGCGGCCGTGACGCTGGGCGAGGCTGAGGGGCTCACCGCGCATGCGCGCTCCGTCTCGATCCGGTTGAATTCGCTTGGAGTCTGATGTGGCGCGAGACAGCGTTCTCAGCCGCCTGACCCGGGTCACGCTGGATGAGAACTCGATCGGCCACGGCACGGCCGATCAGCAGCATGAGCGCGAGACCGCGATCTACGATCTGATCGACGACAATCGATTTGGCGTCATTGGCCATGAGGGTGGGCCCTATGCGCTCGACATCTCGCTCCATGACGCCAAGCTCGTGCTCGCGGTGAGCGACGCCGAGGGCAAGTCCGTCGTCACGCATATATTGTCGCTGACGCCCTTCCGGCGCATTCTCAAAGACTATTTCATGATCTGCGAAAGCTATTACGCGGCGATCCGCACCGCTTCGCCGAGCCGCATCGAGGCGATCGACATGGGGCGGCGCGGGCTGCACAATGAGGGCGCGCAACTCCTGCTCGAGCGCCTGACCGGCAAGCTCGACATCGATATCGACACGGCGCGGCGGATATTCACCTTGGTCACGGCGCTGCACTGGCGGGGCTAGAGCATGTCCCGGAAAAGTGCGAAGCGGTTTTCCAGTCAGGACAGGCTCCAAACTTTTGATTTGGCGCGGTTCCTTATCGCTCGAACGATTCCGTTCGAGCGGGAAACGCGCTAGCGCGGAATGGCCGATCTGCCGCGAGCCCAGCCGGCAGTCAAGGCGCCCGCGCGCCCGCGGTCCGTGCTGTTCGCCTGCACCTTCAACGCCGTGCGCTCGCCGATGGCCGAGGCGATCGCCCGCCATTACTTCGGACGCAGCATCCATTTCGCCTCCGCAGGACTAAAGCGGGGCGAGCCGAACGGCTTCGCCGCGGCCGCGATGGCGGAGATCGGCATGGACATCTCTCGCCACAGGCCGAGGACTTTCGATGAGCTCGAGGACGCGAATTACGACCTCATCGTCACGCTGTCGCCCGAGGCGCATCATCGCGCGCTGGAATTTGCGCGCGATCTTGCCGCCGAGGTCGTCTATTGGCCGACGCCCGACCCGACCGCCACGCATGGGTCGAGGGAAATGATTCTCGACGCCTACCGCGAGACGCGGGAACGGCTGGCCCAGCGCATCAAGAGCTATCTCCATCGTCCGTGGGAGAGTCAGCGTTGAGGCGCCAGGCATTCCGCCTCGCGACGAAGGACGCGCAAGTCTTCGCGCGCCTCCTCGACAGGGACGATCTCGCGTTAAACGCGCGCGATCTGACGGAGGCGCCGAAAGGCCCGACGCGCGAGGCCTTCCTGCGCCGTCGCGCCGCGACCCGGCGCGTTGTGGCGGAACGGCTGGCCGTCGCCCCCGCCGAGGTCGAGGTCGGTCACGATCAAAGGGGCGCACCGCGCCTGCTGCGTCCCGAGGCGGGACTTTATCTCTCTGTCTCAGGCCGCTCGGATTTTTGCGCGATTGCGATCGCGTCGAGCCCTGTCGGAGTCGACATCGAGCCGCTCGAGCCCGGGACGGAGCCCGTCTGGAGCGCGCTGCATGCGCGCGAGGCGGCGCTTCTTCGCGCGCTGCCGGCTAGCGCTCAGGGCGAGGGCTTTCTGCGGCTCTGGACCGCGAAGGAAGCCTATCTCAAGGCGCTGGGCACGGGTTTTACGCGCGAGCCCGCGGCGATCGCGGTCGATGTCGATTTCCGCGTTGTCGATGGGGGAACCGAGCCTCGTCTCCTGGTTGGCGAATGGCGGGCCATCGAGCTTGCGGGCAAAAGGTTTCTCATTGCCTGCGTCGTGCTCAGCGGGTACATCGAATGCTTGGCTTCGCGCGGCTCTTGAGCACAAGGCGAGCAGCATTTTCAAAGGTCGTTTTTTGACCCTTAGCGGCCCTTCTCGGTCGACGCCTCATGGTCGAAGAGCCGCGAACGTCGCCCGTACCGCCGGCGGCATAGAATTGTTCAGTCTGCATCCAAACCGGGCCCGAAAATTCGGGGCGTGAGTCGTCAAAACTGGAGGTCGAAACCCGGAAATCCGACTTGAACCGAGCTGAAATTTAAGGCTGGCTCAGCGCCCATCAAAGTGGGGACAGATATGGCGGAAAGGGAATTCTACTTCGTCGGCGCGCCGTATCAAATCAACCCCAGATTCAAGCTTATCAACGCAGCGTTGTTGCAGCCGAACGACGTGCACGCGGGGCTCGGGGTCGGCTTCGGACCAGAAAAGCAATGGCCCGACGGATGGCATGTCCTTCCTCGCGGTCCGTGGCGATTTGCCGACACATGCGAAACACCCAAGTTCCACTTCGATGGAAGAAAGTCCGGTCGACTTACCAATATAGAGAGTCATAATCACAAGTGGCTTATATCTCCATAATTCAAGTCGCTTTTGGAGGAAGTCGCCCCAGATGGCTGCGATTTTCGCTCCTGTATTGTCGTGACTCCTTCCGGAGACGAGGGTCCAAAGCGGTGGCTGTGCACGGTCAGCCGAACTGCGCTCCCTCATGAGAAAATTCATCAAACCAATGTACAACTCAAGAAACAAGCTACGCGAATCCTCTTTCAGAAGAGCTTCTCCTACCTGCGGGCGAATGATACCACGGTATATTACAACAACTTAATCAACAACATCGGGTGTACAGTTTATATATTTCGCCAGATCGATCAGTCGTTGATATTTTTTTGTAGCCTATCCTCTCTTACCCAAGTTTTATGTATAGGAGAATATATAATATGGGCAGAGATAGTGATCCTTCTCGACTTGACCCTCCGTGGGGGAGGCGATGAATTGCTTTTTGAACGGTCGCAGCGATCTAATCTTCTGAGCCGCGCCCAGGCAAATATCGAGCTCGGCTTGCGACAAGACAGACTTTACCTCAACCACGGAGTATAAGGCTTCAGCGGGGACGATTAGATTTTCGCCGGCCGTATGAATCGGCGCTGCTGTCGACTGATCATAGATCAAGAGATCCAATTGGCCGGTGACGTGGTCGTAGCAGTCACGCGCTTCACCTTTTCAGATTGCGAAAACACGGGGCAGGTGGGGCGTTAAGAAACTGGCGAGAGCCGCCGCTCGTTCATCGCCGCGAACGAGTTTGTGCTCGAAGTTGGCCGCCTGCTCCGCATCCAACGCCAAACGCTGTTCCGCCTGAATCAGGACACTTAGGAAGACTTGGCTTGCGTTGCGCGTTGCGCGCTTCACCATGGACGAATTCCTTATACCAGAGTATCACTAAGTCTAGATATTATAAGGTTTTCTCTATGCCGGTTACGCCGTCAATGACGTCAAATCTACTCCCTTTGCCTGCGCCACTCGAAAGGCCTCCTCATAATTCTTGATGACTGTGCGAGCACAAAGCTCTGAAGACAGAAGAATTTCCTCATAGCGCGCAAGATTATCCGGGTCACTAGTAACCAATGGGCTTTCTCCTTCTTTTTGAAAATGCGCAACCACGTCTCGAAATTTCGGTGTGAGAATTTCATCCATGAAGGACTTGATCGATTTTCCTACGTACGGTCGCACACTCTGCGGAAGTTCTTGGTGCTCAGGAACCAAGTCCTTTGCCTTCGGGGAGTCAGCGCCTGCCCGGAGAAAGGCTTTGTACAGAGCTGGTTTAAGCTTTGAAAAATACCGATCAAGTATCTTATAGAGGCAAAGAAACTTATACAACTCACTGTTGGAAGAGATTCCTTCGCGATACAAGGCGTATGCTGGCTTAAGTGGCAATGGCAGGAACGACGCGGTTTCGTTGATCAGTGATGATCCATAAGGTTGAAAAAATTCAATAGCTACATGCATATTTATCACATCTTCGATCCGAAGCGATACAATATAAACGGGACATGTAGCAATATATGCCACATGATCAAGAAACTGCGTGGTAGCCTTCAAGAATATACTTCTTGCTTCGCCGACGGTGCTAGCTATACAGATCATTGTTGCTATGGACACCTCACCTTTAGCGTTCTTTCTGATTTCGAAAGCACCCTCTGCCAATGCGACACGCATGGCTTGATGTGCCAATAAAAAATATGAATTGCCATCCTGTTCCGTAAAATCGCCCTTTATGGTGTCACCCCCAATGGGCGCTTTTGATAATCTCGCTGACACCACGAATTGACGCTTCGAGGTATCGTACAGTCGCTCGCTGTCTGTACGATGCTCTCCCGGCGCTTGTGCTAAAACATGCAACTCGCTCTTACTGCCCGGATAACCCAGTTTCGATAGATTAATATTTATGAATGGCGCGCTTGTGGTCCCGAGAAACTTTACCCCTCCTTGCTTCCTGCCTTGATCGTTGGGCATAAACCGCCTCCTCGTAAGAGTAGGGCCTATCATGCTCTCACTTTCGGATATGCTGCAAGCCGCGTAAGTCCCCATACATAATGCGGCTTTTCCGTAGCCTGCGGGCACGAGCGCAGCGCTCTCAGCCCCCAAGCTTTTTTCAAGTTGTGGCCGGGCAAAGCAGGCACCCTGATTCAGACGCGTTAATGCTCGTTTCCTGCTGCAGTCCTGCGTAGGACGGCGGAGCGCGTTTTTCAGTCTGCGTCCATTGAGGCGGGTAAACCTAATAGCCTAGCGTTCCTAGGGAAGGCTCAAAAATGGCGCTTCTCTAGCCTTCGCGAAAGCGACCGGCGCGCACCAGACCTCGATGTCTCAAGCGGCTCCAAACGTCAGATTTTAACGGGTAGCTCAGAACGAAGGGCCCGCTTCAGCCAGCCCGCAAACTCGCGGCGCCAGCCCGGACGCCAGCGCCAAAAGCGCCCGGTCCGTCCCACGCCTTCCGATGAGCGAGAGGCCGAGCGGCGGGTCTGAGGCGAGCGGCAGGCTCACCTGCGGCAGACCAAAGAAGCTCGCGATCAGGAAGAGCCGAAACATCTGATAACGCTTGGCGTCGAGCGCTTCCGCGCTCTCGTCGAGGCGGGGCGCGAAGAAGGGCGTCGTCGGCAGGACAAGAAGCCCGTCTTCCCCGAGGAGCGCTTCGATCTTGGGGCGCGCCTCCTCGCGAAAGGCTTCCGCCTCTAACCTTTGCGCTTGCGTCACCGTCGCCGCGTAAGCGAAACGCTCGCCGATGCCGGGTCCGAAGCCTGGGCGACGCTGCTCGATCCAGGCGCCATGCGAGCGCCAGGCCTCAAAGGCTTGATAGTTGCGGAAATGCGTGAGCGCCTGCGGCCAGAAAGACGCATCGAGCGCAACCTCGCGCATCGGGAGCTCGGGCGCGAGCGCTGTCATCGCGGCGACGAAGCGCGCGCCCTCCGCCTGCGGACAGTCCGCGAAGACGTCGGCAAGAACCAACCCCTGCGCAAGCGGGCGGCGGTCTGGGTCCTGAGGCAAGAGGATGTCGCCGACCTTTGCCAGCGTCGCGGCGTCGCGCGCGAAAAAGCCGACGACGTCGAAGCTTGGCGCGAGCGGCACGATGCCCGCAAGCGACAGCGCGTCATGGCTCGGGCGAAAGCCAAAAACCCCGCAAAACGACGCCGGCGCGCGACAGGAGCCCGCGGTGTCTGTGCCGAGGGCGAAGTCCGCGAGCCCCGCCGCGACGACGGCCGCCGAGCCCGAGGACGAGCCGCCGGGATGGCGGTCCGGCGCGCGCCCATTGACAGGCGTCCCGTAATGGGCGTTCGCGCCCATCAGGCTATAGGCCATCTCGTCCATGTGAGTCTTGCCGACGAGCGTCGCGCCCGCGGCGAGCAGGGCCTCGACGACCGGCGCGTTTGCGCGCGCGGCCATGTGGCTTGCAGCGAACTCAGGATGGCCGTTGGTCGAGACGAGGCCTTCGACGTCGATGTTCTCCTTGACGACGAAGGCCAGCCCAGCAAGCGGGCCGGCCGCACCGAGGCTCAAGTCGAGCGTGGCGCTGAAGGCGCCGAGATCTCGAGACATTTGTGAGTCCTTTCGCGGCGTTGTCATAGGGCCCTTTTGCGAGCCCGGCGCCACCCGAAGAGCGAAGCGATCACTCGAAACGGCCCTGCCCTCTTAACATTTGCGGAGACCCCGTGGCGCCCGCTGCCCCAAAATGAAACCCTCCGGCGCGCGACATTCACAATCCGAACGCAATGGGAACAAATCACGCCCGAATCGGACGAGGGACCAGAATCGCGCTCTGTTCGCCCAGATGTGGCGGCACGAATGCCGAGGGCCACTAGCTGTTGGCAAGCCGTCTCTTGACGACGGGGAATCTCGGGAATCAGGTGAGACTCCGCAGTCGGCTTTTGTCAATGTCGACCGCCGCGACGAGGAAGCAATATTTTGCTGAGACATCCTATTGATTATGTTGATAAATTCGTCTCTCGCGCCAGTTCCCAAAAAGGAACGGGAGCCTGCGCCAAAGCGTCGCGGGCCTCATGCCTGCCTCCCGGCACAGGCGCGAGGCGCTCGACAGGCGCCTGACAAGGTTAAGCCGGCGATCCGATTATGGCGCGGCGCTTTCGCTTCACCTTGCGCGACTCTTAGCCCTTGGGCTCTAAGCCGAACGGATCGCGTCCGAATCAGCGACGGAAGCACGTTCGCGACGCGTTCCCGGCGCGAAAGCGGACGTCCAGCCGTCACCGACCCATGCCGCCAAAGCCGCCGCCCGCTCCGCCGCCGAGGCCGCCGGCCCCTGCACCCCCGCCAAATCCGTGATGGCCGCCGATCTGCTGCGGCTTCTCCTCCTTTTGCGGTGCCGGACCGGTGGCGGCGCGCAACTCGTCATTGGTCACGCGGCAGCTGTGCTTCTTGTCGAAGCGCGCGAAGAAGGGGCTTTGGAACTCCAGAAACTCCTCACGAGTCACGCGGCCTTTGCCGGCCTGGTCGAAGTAATCGAAAGTCGCCGAGGCGAAAACCGAGCTCGTCCTGGGGATGATCGCAAAGCTCTTCTCGTCGATATAGCCGCGCTTCTTGGGGTCGGCGAGACGATAGAGCCTGGCCATGTAAGCGCGCCATTGCTCGCAGGTGTAGGCGCCGCCCTCTCCGCCCCAATCGCGCGCCGTCGAGACCAGAAGGTCGTCGCTCTGCTGGGCGAGCGAGGCCCCGGGCGCGAGAACTCCCGCGAGGGCGAACAATAAGATCAATCTTCTCATCACCTTCTCCTTCGCGACATGCAGGATTTTTTCGCTCGGCAACCGCCAATCCACGCATATCCAAGACTTTCGAGCCGACGCAATCGAAAAATCGCAGACTTCCTTTAGAGCGCGATTGCGAAAAAGTGGAAACCGGCATGGACTGCACAAACAGCGACTGGATTGCCTGCAATCAGCCGGCCGCGCAGCCTATTTAATGAGCGATAGATGAATATTTAGGCGCCGCAGTCTCCCATCCGGGGGCGCCAGGACCCGCCCACGACTCTCCACTAGCTTATTGATTTATAACGTATTTTCCGGGAGAGCGCCTCCTCTTCTCTATGGCATAACATTTGGTTGAAAGGGCACAGCCCCGGCGGCCGGCGCTGCGCCGCGCCATTGAGCAGAGCGCTGGCGCGACGTCACGATAGGAACATCGAATGAAGCTCATCATCGCGATCATCAAGCCTTTCAAGCTGGATGACGTACGGGACGCGTTGACGGCGATCGGCGTCAACGGCCTCACCGTCACGGAGGTCAAGGGATATGGGCGGCAGAAAGGACACACCGAAGTGTATCGCGGCGCCGAATATGTCGTGAATTTTCTGCCGAAAATCAAAGTCGAGGTCGCCGTGCCCGCAGAGCTGACGGCCAAGGCGGTGGAAGTCATTCAGAACGCCACCCGCACGGGCCAGATCGGCGACGGCAAGATCTTCGTCCTGCCGATAGAGCAGACCCTTCGCATCCGCACCGGTGAAAAAGACGCCGACGCACTTTGATTGCCCACCTCAAAAAAGGTCATCAGGAGCAACAGATGAGTTCTCGCCTCCCTCGCGGACTGCATAAGGCCGCGATCGTCTCTGCCGCATTCCTCGCCGCTGCGTCTCCGGCGTTAGCCGGTTCGCCGACGCCTAATCCGGGCGACACGGCCTGGATGCTGACGTCGAGCGCCTTGGTGTTGATGATGTCGATTCCCGGCCTGGCGCTGTTTTACGGCGGCCTCGTCCGCATCAAGAACATGGCCTCGATCCTCACGCAGACCTTCACGATCGTGGCGCTCGTGGGCGTGCTGTGGACGCTTTACGGCTATTCGCTCGCCTTCGGCGACGGCGGCGCGCTCAACGCGGTCATCGGCGGGCTGGGCAAGGTGTTTCTCAAGGGCGTCGACGCGAACGCCGTGTCGCCGACCTTCACGCCGGGCCATGTCATTCCGGAATACGCTTATTTCGTGTTCCAGATGACCTTCGCGATGATCACGCCGGCGCTCATCATCGGCGCCTTTGCGGAGCGCATGAAGTTCTCGGCGGTGTTCGTCTTCATCCTGCTGTGGGTGACGGTGATCTATTTCCCGATCGCGCATTGGGTGTGGGCGGTTGCCGATCCGAATGCGATCGTCGATGCGGCGGCGGAGCTGGCGGCGGCGACGACGGATGCGGCGAAGCAGGCGGCGCAGGCCAAGATCGACGCGGCGACCTCCTCGGTCGGCTGGCTCGCGGGCGGCCTGGCTCCGTGGATGAAGGGCGTGGGCGCGCTGGACTTCGCCGGCGGCACGGTCGTTCACATCAACGCGGGCATCGCGGGCCTTGTCGGCGCGATCATGGTCGGCAAGCGCATCGGTTATGGCAAGGAAGCGCTGCCGCCGCATTCGCTGACGCTGTCGATGGTCGGCGCCTCGCTGCTGTGGGTCGGCTGGTTCGGCTTCAACGCGGGCTCCAACCTCGAGGCGAACGGCACGACGGCGCTGGCCTTCGTCAACACGATGGTGGCGACCGCGGCGGCGGCGCTTTCCTGGCTGCTGACGGAATGGGCGACGAAGGGCAAGCCCTCGCTTTTGGGCCTGATCTCGGGCGCGGTGGCGGGCCTTGTTGCGGTGACGCCGGCCTCGGGCTTTGCGGGTCCGATCGGCTCGCTGGCGCTGGGCTTCATCGTCTCGCCGATCTGCCTGTTCTTCGTCTCGAAGGTGAAGAACGCCATCGGCTATGACGACGCGCTCGACGTGTTCGGCGTGCATTGCATCGGCGGGATCACCGGCGCGCTGGCGACGGGCCTGCTGGTCAGCCCCGCGCTGGGCGGCGTCGGCATCACCGACTATACGAACATCGCCGAGAGCTACGCCGGCAAATACGACCTCGTGGCGCAGATGATCGCGCAGGTCACCGCCGTCGTCGCGACGCTGATCTGGTCGGGCGTGGGCTCGGCGATCCTCTATAAGGTCGTCGATCTCGTCATCGGCCTGCGCCCGGCGCCCGATCAGGAGCGAGAGGGCCTCGACATCACCGATCACGGCGAGCGCGCTTACAATTACTGAGCTTCCTCTCTCGACGACGAGATCACGCCGCGTTCAGGCGAAACCCCCGGAACGCGGCGTGATCGATACGAAATCGCCGATCTCCGCTTTTTCGCATTGCGCTCAAAAATCCGGCCAGGCGGGCAAAAGTCCGACGCTGCGCAATTATATCCTGCGAGAAAGCGTGTTTTGCTTTCCTGAAGTCACAAAGCGGCTTCGTCCGCTTCGCCATTGCGTATTCGCACCACTTTTTCGATCGCCTGGATGAAGATCTTTCCATCTCCCGTCTGTCCGGTGCGGGCGGCGGTGGAGATTGTCGCAACGACCTTGTCGACCCGCTCGTCCGCCACGATCACCTCGACGCGAAGCTTCGAGAGATAATGGGCGACATATTCGACCGAACGATAGATCTCCGAATGGCCTTTTTGATGCCCGTGCCCCTTGGCTTCATAGACGGTCAAGCCATGAACCCCGATCGCATGCAACGCGTCATGAACGTCGGTGAGCTTGAACGGCTTGATGATTGCGACGACCACCTTCATAGGCGAGCGCTCCCCGGCAGCAGAATTCGCCTATTCAGGGCGAAGCGCAGCCGCCGCACAAGAGAAATTTTTGGGAGCACGCGAATCATCGTCGGAAGGGCCGGCTGACGATTCGGGCCTCTCATTCCGTGCGTTGATAGACGCAAAGCTTGCCTGAGCCGCGCTTAGTCAAGTCATGCTTGGCGACACGCCCAAAAACTCGACGGAAGTCCATGTTTTCGAAAGATTGAGTGTGGCATATTTGCCACAGTCGAAAAGTGATTGTGACATTTTTGCCACGCGATCCGGAAAAATTCGCTGCACCGCCACATTTGATCAAAAAATAGGCAGGAATCCGAGAGTTAATCTTGCGAAACGCGCGGAAGATAGCAGTATAGGCGCAGCTTTTCTCACGGATAAGGAGTCCAACAATGAAGCTGCCCTACCTTTCGGCCGTCGCGGCCATGGCGCTCCTCACCGCTCCCGCCTTCGCGGCGGACGTGGACGCAACGAAGAAGAAAGATGAGCCGGCGCCGCTCAAGTCGCTGTGGGATGACACCACGATCACCGGCTGGGTTGACGGCGGCGCAACGCCCAACTTCAACAATCCGTACAACGGATTGAACTATGGTCGCCTGTTCGATGACCGGGCGGGCACGCCCATGTTCAATCAGGCGGGCATCGTCATGCAGCGCCCCCTCGATCCGAAGGCGACGGGATATGACTTCGGCTACAAGTTCGTCGGACTTATCGGCGCGGACGTGCGCTATTCGCATTATACTGGCGAGCTGGACTACGCGATGCACGACCGCACGCAGATCACGCCGCTTGAGGCTTTCGCGATCATGCATCTGCCTTGGGTGTCAGCGTTCAGCGAAGGCGGCATCGATCTGAAAATCGGTCAATTTGTGACGCCGCTCGGCACCGAGCTCATTACTTCGCCGGACAACATCTTCTACTCGCACACCTACCTCTTCAACTTCGGACCCTTCCAACACACCGGCGTTCTTGCCACCGACCACTTCACCTCCTGGCTCGACGTTTTCGCCGGCATCACGACCGGTGAGAACACCGGCCTCGGCTGGTCCGGCGACAATCAGAATTCGCCGTCGCTGCTCGTGGGGATGACCGCCACCCTGCTGGACGGCAAGCTCGTGATGAACGCCGCCACGCATGCCGGCCCCGAGAATCCCAAACAGCTCGATCCCTACCTCGTGGGCTGGCCCGGCGGCGTCATCGGCGGCACGCCCGTCGCCTGCGGGTGCAACCCAACGGACACTTGGCGTTTCCTCAACAACTTCAACGTGACCTATAAAGCGACCGACAAGCTGACCCTCATCCTCGACTCGGCTTACTATCACGACAACGGCTGGAACACGCAGTCGGTGAGCGGACTGAACCCCGGAGGGTTGGCTCTCCTCAACGGGCTGACGGGGATCAACACCGGGCTGATCCCGGTGAGATCTGCGGGCGTCTCCGCTTACGGGGCCACAGGCTACATCACCTATCAGTGGACCGATGTTATCAAGCTCAGCGGGCGTGTTGAGATCTTCCGTGACAACAATAACTTCTTCGTCGCGGGCTATCCTGGCTACTTCGACGAAGTCAATAACGTTCACGGCTTCGCGGCGCCCTCCACCATCTTTGCGGGCCCTCAAAATGCCGGCACGACCTACTTCTCCCTGACGGCCGGCGCGCAGATTACACCCGAACTGCCGAAGAATGACTGGATCAAGAACATCATCCTGCGTCCGGAAGTGCGTTACGACACGACGTTGAACGGTGCGCAGCCTTTCTTCACGTCGCTCAACGGACCGGCGGCCTACTACACCACGATCGGCGGCTATTCGCCGTGGCTCGGCGGCGGTCGAAAAAGCAACCAGGTCACGATCGGCATGGACGTGGTCGTGCCCTTCACGCTCAAATAAAGTCGAGTAAACCAGAGCATCTCCGATCCCGCCACGAGCTCGCAAGGGCTCGTGGCGTCCTTTTTTGCAAGCCTAAGAATTTGCGCGCGAAGACTTTGCCGGCGAAAGCTTTGCGGCTTTTTGGAAATAGAGACCTCTCTCGGCCCCGCGCCCGATGCGGCATTGCGCCCCGCCCGCCAGGGACAGGCTGAGTCTTGGCATTTTGCCGGCCGATGGTTAGGTAGAACCCGTAGAATGTGGCTGGCTCTGGCGGAAGCGCTCGCGGGCCTGCAGTGGGAGGATAAGAATGCGCAAACTATCTGCATTTCGGCTGAACGGCTGGGCCGGCGCGCTCTCGACGGCGGCGCTGCTCGCGGTCCTGGTTCCGAGCCAGGCTCTGGCCGGAGATCGCATCGGGTCGCTGCAGTGCCGGCTTTCCGGGAACTCGCTCGGCATTCTGGTCGAGAACCAGACTGTGGACTGCCTTTTCGAGGACGATGCGGAGGGCGTCGCGCCTGCGCATTACGTCGGCACGCTCTCCAAGGTCGGAGCCAATATCAGCATCAACGGACCGGGCGAGATGGTCTGGGGCGTTATCGCGGCCACGGGTCATGTCGGCCCTGGCGCGCTGCAAGGGACCTATGCGGGTCCCGAAACCACGGTGAAGGTCGGCGTGGGCGGCGGCGGCGCGATCCTCATTGGCGGCAACAACAACACGATTTCGCTGCAGCCTTTCGAGGCCGAAGCTGGCAAGGGCTTCGGGCTGACCGCCGGCATCGAAAACCTGGCGCTCACCTATGTGCCCGACGCCCCGCCGCCGGCGTTCCCGCACAGCTACCGCAGGCGTCACCATCACCACGGCTAAGTGACAGGGCTTAGATTACGATGCGTTTGAGCGGATTCGCTCAAACGCATCTAAAGCGATCGATTCCAAAGTCTTAGAGCGCGATCGCTCAACTAGAGTCTTTCCGACACTGACTGAATCGGCGAGGGATTCCCTTTTGTGGCGCGATCTGATTCAAATGGGCGGCCGGGATTCGGAGGCCGGAAGGAATGGCGCGACCCTACTCGAATGATCTTCGTGAGCGTGTTGCTGCGTTGGTGTTGAGTGGGTTGACGGTTCGGGCGGCGGCGGCGCTCATGCAGGTGAGCGTCGCGAGTTCGGTGCGTTTCGCGCGAGCAGCGCGGTCGACGGGCAGCGCGGCGGCGAAGCCTATGGGCGGCAAGCGTCCCTATCTGCTCGCGGGCCAGCGCGATTTTCTGCTGGCGCGCCTTGCCGAGAAGCCGGATTTGACCCTTCACGCGCTGCTTGGCGAATTGCGCGAACGCGGCGTGGTCGTGTCCTGCGACACCTTGTGGCGTTTCTTGCGCAAGGAGAAAATCAGCTTCAAAAAAAACGCTTCTGCCCGCCGAACAGGATCGGCCCGACGTCGCGCGCCATCGCGCGCGCTGGAAAAAGATCCAGTCGAAGCTTGACCCGAAGCGCCTCGTCTTCATCGACGAAACTTGGGCGAAAACCAATATGACGCGCACCCATGGCTGGACGGAGCGCGGTCTCGCGCTCTTCGCCAAGGCTCCATACGGCCATTGGAAGACCACGACCTTTCTCGCAGCCTTGCGCTGCGACCAAATCACCGCGCCTTGCGTGTTCGACGGGCCGATCAACGGCGAAAGCTTCCTCGCTTATGTCGAACAGATTTTGGCGCCGACGCTCTCGCCGGGAGATGTCGTCGTCATGGACAATCTCGGCTCGCATAAGAGCGCCGCCGTCAGAGAAGCCATTCGCGCGAAAGGCGCGCGCCTCATCTTCCTGCCCAAATACTCGCCCGACCTCAATCCGATCGAACAGGTGTTCTCGAAGCTAAAACGCATGTTGCGCAAGGCCGAGGAGAGAACCATCGACGCGCTCTGGCGAAGGGTCGGGATTCTCCTCGATGACTTTCCGCCACAAGAATGCGCCGCATACCTCAAGGGCGCCGGATACGCTTCAGCCTAAGTCGGAAAGACTCTAGCCATCAAATGCTTGTTTCAAGCGGCGGCGAGTTAGCTGAAATTCGCCGACTCCCCTGCCCCGTTTATGAAGGCGCTGCGAAGTCGAGCAGCCGGTCGGAGGGGAAATCATAAAGCCGCCCGCTTTCGCTCCACTCGGGTCGAAGGAGCGCGACAGCCTTCTGCGCAAACTCTTGCGTCGTGCGCAAGCTCGCCGGGTCCTCGCCGGGCATGGCTTTCGCCCGCATCGCGGTGCGCAAGGGCCCGGGGTTCGCGAGCATCACCTTAATTTCAGAAATGTTGGCGCATTCGGCCGCGTAGGTGCGCGCGAGCGCCTCCAACCCCGCTTTCGTGACCGCGTAGGGTCCCCAATAGGGTTTGAGCCGCGCGCGATGCGCCGCCCCCGAGGTGACGACGAGCACCCGCGGCGAACGGCCGGCCCGAAGCAGAGGATCGAGCGAGCGCAGCAGCCGCCAATTGGCGGTCAGATTGACCGCCACCAGCATCTCCCAGTCCTTCGGCTCGACATGGGCGAGCGGCGTGAGCGGCCCGAGCTGGCCGCCAACGCACGCGAGCGCGTCGAGCCGGCCAAAGCGTTCGTTGAGCGCGGCGCCGAGCCGGTCAAGCGCTTCAAAGTCCGCGAGATCGCAGGGGACTAGGGTCGCCGCCCCGCCAAAACCGGCGATCTCGTCGTCGAGCGCCTCGAGCGCGCCCATCGTGCGCGCGAGCAGGACGACATGCGCGCCTTCTCGCGCCAGCGCTAGCGCCAGCGCGCGGCCCACGCCTCGTGAGGCGCCGGTCACCAGCGCAATTCGGGAGGGCGGCGTGTCCGACATGTTCAGGAATGAGCGCGCTCGGCCTCACAGGGGGCGGTCGGTCGTCGACCGCTCCCTGCCCGGGCTGACCGCCTAGTTTCGCGGAGTCGGCGCCTGTGCCGGAGCGGCGGCCGCCGCCCCCGGCGCGCTCTGCGACGCCGCGGCCTTGGTTTCTTTCTTGACCGCGAGGATGAGGCTCGATTGGTTCGGCCGCCAGCGATAACCGATGCCGAAAGGCAGCGCCGCGGGCGCCTCCTTCTGATAGAGCTTCGCCAGATCGCCTTGCCAGGCGTAGTGGAATATCGGAATGGGGCGCGAATAATGGCCGAAGGGCTTCACGCTCCAGCCCCCGCCGTACATCCTGTAGGGAACGCCGGTGTCGTCCTGCAGGATCGCGCTGGCGTGATTGAGGAGAGAGTTCCTCACGTCGGAAAAGGGCGTGCCGTGAAGCAGATAGGAGGCGCTCTTGACCAAGGCGTCGCCGTCTCCAAGCTTCGTGAACAGGGCGTCGAGCCCGGTCTTGGCGAAGGAGCCGTTAATGACATTGGCCTGGAAGTAATAGAGCGTCTGATCGGGACCGCCGGGCGACGAGAACACGATCTTGGCGCCCTTGGTCCCGCCGGTGGACGCGTCCATGGCCTTCTCACCCTCGACGATATCGCCGTTTTCAAGCAGCCGCACGACCTGCGCGTCGTGGATGACTTTGCCCGAGCGCGTCAGGAACACATAGAGGACGGGCAGCGTTCCCTTCGTCGGCGTCAGGCTGAACTGGCCGGACATCTCCGCCGTGCGAAAGAAGCTCACCTGGAGGATCGTGCGCGTCGCTCTCTCGAGCCCTTGCAAGGCGGTGGGGACCAATTTTTCCGGTATCTTGCTTACGTCCGGCGGCGTGCCCGGAGGCTCCAGCCCGGCCATCACATAGGTGTTGCGGTCGGGAAAGAAGGCGTTGGCGTAAAGGAAGTCCGGCCCGCTGAAGAGATAGAACAGATTCGACCGCTTCGGCAGGTTCAAATTGTCCTTGGCCCAATTACGCACGTGAGAAAGCTGCGTGGCGTCGACGAGCTTGAAGGCCCCGTCGAAGCTCCTTGCGTGATTCTCCCAGGCGGCGGTCTTGGTCAGCGGCGCCAGCGGTGATTCGGCCGGCACGGGCAGGCCCGCGAGAAAGCGGGCGTTGTCGTCTGGGCTCGCCGCCTGCGCCTTCGGCGACGCCAAGCTGAGCCCGCCCAGCGCTGCAACGGCGAAGATCAGGCCGAGCCGCAGTTTTGAAAGCCGGGTCGCCATCGCGCCGAGCTGTGCCGACGAAACGACGGCGTAAACCAAGAGACCGGCGAGCATAACCGCCAATCCGGCAACGGATTGCAGCGGACGCGTTTCGAGGAGATAGTACATCATGAAGAGCGTCACCGAGAGGAAGACAAGCGGGACCAGCGGAAACCCCCAGGCTCGATAAGGGCGCGGGAGATCGGGACGCGTATAGCGCAGTTTCACCATTCCGAAAACAGTCAAAAAGGAGCAGAAGGTCAGGCTGAACTGCGTGAATTCAAGCACCGACTCAAAGCTCTGCGAAAAGAGCATCAGACTCGCCACGACCATCTGCACGAGGGTCGCGAAGGTCGGCGCGCCGTTCCGGCTGCGCTGTGCGAAAGGCCGCAGCGCCGGGAGGTCCTCGCCCATAACCATCGTGACGCGCGGGCCGATCCACATCATCGCGCTCACCGTAGAGATGAGACCGATCGAGATCAGCGCGTCGACGAGACGTCCGCCGGCTTCCCCGAACAGGTGTGTTCCCACGATTTCCGCCACATTGATCTTGCCCGAAAACTCTGCGATCGGCGTGGTGAAGAGGAACACTGCGTTCAGCGCGACATAGAGGAAGATCACCACGCCCGTTCCCATGAACAGCGCGCGCGGCAAGTTCTTCTGCGGATCGCGGATTTCTCCGACGATATAGGTGGCGGCGTTCCAGCCCGAATAAGCATACATGACGAAGACGAGGCTGATCGCGAAGGGTGCGCTGAACACTTGATTGGCCTGGAACGAACCGGCCAGATCCAGCGCCGGCGCGCGCCAACCGGCGACGGCGCCGACCACAATGAAGCCGACAATCACCGCGATCTTCAACCCCGTCGAGGCGATCTGGAAGACGCTGCCCTGACGGACGCCGCTCAGGTGAACCATGGTGACAAAGAGAATCGAGCCCAGCCCGAGCATCATTGGCGAAACGCCGGGCAAGAGAGATTTCGCATATTCTCCAAGCGCCATCGCCGCGAGCGCCACCGGCGCGGAAAACCCGACCGTCGCGGACAGCCAGCCGGCGAGAAAGCCGACGGCGGGCCCGAATGCGTGGGTGAGGAAATTGTAATCCCCACTCGAGCGCGGAAACATCGCCGCAAGCTCCGCGTAGCACATCGCCCCGCAAAGAGCGGCGACGCCGCCCACAAGCCAAAGGAGCAGCACCACCAGAGGCGAAGACAAACCCTGAACCTGAAAGCCGAGACTAGTAAAAACTCCGACTCCGACCATGTCTGCTATGACTATGGCCGTGGCGGCGACCAGAGAGACTGCGGCGACGTTCGTATTGCTTTGGGAGGGAGAGGTCATTGCGCGCGGGACCTTGCAAGAATTTATCGCATTTACACCATAAACCTGCCGCCTTCGCAATGCGTAATTTCGATTAACCCCAACGCCAGACAGGTCCTTCGGGCGTGTCTCGGCTCAAGGGAAAGCAATTGGTAACCAAGGACGCATAGCTTGCAGAGATTGAGCGCGGCAGCGCCGAGCGTCCGTAAAAAGGTAGACGCGATGAACTCTTGGCGAAAAGCCGCCGTGCGCGTCGAGCTGAGGCCGCACGCCAGCCGACGAAGCGCGATCTCCGCCCGCAATGGGGGCGCCGCGCTGCTCAAGGTCGCAGCGTTCGGACTCTTGACGCTCGTTGCGGCCTGCGATCGCAATGCGGCTCAGAATGTGGCGACGCGCCCCCAGGGAATGGACAACGGCTTGGACGCCCAGAGCCTTTCCGCCAGTGGCGCGCGCCGGGAGCGCCTTGCCCGGCTGAGGTCGGAAAAGGTCGAGGCCCGCGCAGCGGAGCCGCAGCCGAAAGATGTCTCCTTCGCCATTCCGCCAACCGACCTGCGCCTATGGTCGCAAAGCGCAGCCGCTGTCGAGGACGAACCCCCGCAGCGCGCGGCCAGCGTCTTCACGCCGAGCATGCCGAGCATGAACAATCGCCCTTCCGAGAGCCTGACGAAGCTCGTCGCCTTCGGCTCGGCGCCCTTTCCCTACGACGGTCTCGTTCCCGGCGGCCGGGCCTTTCTCGACGTGAGGGACGGCGACCAGCGCGGCCACCGCTCGTACACCGGCAGGGTTCTTTGGGAGAACGAGACTTTCGGCGATTCGCGCGTGCTGGTTCACGTGCCGGAAACCTTCGACCCGACCAAGCCCGCCGTGATGGTCGTATTCTTCCACGGCTTCGGGGCGACGCTCACGCGCGACGTGCTGCGTCGCCAGAAGGTGCCGGCGCAAGTGACGGCCTCGGGCGCCAACGCGGTGCTCGTCGCGCCGCAATTCGCCGTCGACGCCCGCGACGGCAGCGCCGGCCGCTTCTGGCAGCATGGCGCCTTCACCCGTTTCCTTGGCGAGGCGGCGCATCATTTGGCCACGCTGCGCGGGGACCCGGATTCGGAGGCCGTCTTTCAGAAGATGCCGATCGTCATGGTCGCCTATAGCGGCGGCTTCGCGCCAGCGGCCTTCTGCCTCAGGGACATCGCCTCGACCAATCGGGTGAAGGGCGTGGTGCTGCTCGACGCCGCCTATGGCGAGTTGGAGACCTATGCCCAATGGGCCGCCCGGGAGCATAAGACCGGCGGCTTCTTCGTGAGCTCCTACACGCTATCGACGAAGGGACACAATAACGACCTCAAGCACATGCTCGCCTCGAGGGGCGTGCCGTTCAACGACGACGATTCGAAGGTCGGCCGCGGCGTCACCTTCTTCGACACGGGCTCGGATTATACCCACGAGAGCTATGTGACGCAGGCCTGGACGGAGTTCCCGATCAAGGATGTGCTCGCCCGCATTCCGGGCGTCGGCCCGAGCGACAATGTCGCCTCGCAGAGCCCGGCGCTGCGAGATCGGACAGCGGCGCGGTAACGTTCAGCTTAAGTCGAAGCGAAAAGGCCCGCCGCCGAGCACATCGGCGGCGGCTTGCCTTTGTGACGGCGCCCGTGCGAGAGGCGCGAAGCTTAGATTTGGGAGAGGCAAAAGTGACGCAGGACGCGGCGACGACGATTTTCGTTTGTGTGACCTGTCGCGGGCAAGACGACGCCGAGGCCCGGCCGGGCCGCGACTTCTACGAGGCGCTCGACGAACGCCTAAAGAGCGGCGACTCCGCGCCGATCCGCGCGGTCGCTGTCGAATGTCTCTCGATCTGCAAGCGGCCCACGAGCGTCGCGCTCGCGGCTCCCGGCAAATGGACCTATGTGATGACAGGCCTCGAGTCCGCGCCGCATGTCGAAGACATCGTGACGGCGGCGAAACAGCACGCCCTGAGCCAGGACGGCGTGCCGCCCTGGCGCGACCGTCCCGAATGCTTCAAGCGCAACGTCGTCTCGCGCACGCCGCCGCTTGGGGAAGCGCCAAGGGAGGGGTAACGCTGCGGAGTCCTTCTCCCACAAGTGGGAGAAGGTGGCCCTCGCGTTAGCGAGGGTCGGATGAGGGTTCGGAATGCCCGCCCGGGTCGAAAAATCAAAGACCGCCTTCGCGCGCAGCTTGCGCCGCCGGATGACGACGGCGGAAGAAATGCTCTGGCGCGCATTGCGCGGAAAGAAATTCGCCAATCTGAAGTTCCGCCGCCAAGTTCCGATTGGACGTTTCGTCGTCGATTTTCTCTGCGTCGAGCGGCGCTTCGTCGTGGAGCTGGACGGCGCGCCGCATGAGGCTCTGGAGCAGCAGGATCATGACGCGCTTCGCGACGCCTATCTGCGCGAGCGCGGCTACCGCATCTTGCGGCTGAAGAATGACGTCGTAATCGGTGGCGGCGACATTGCGCTGGACATGATCCGCGAGGCGATCATGCAGGGGGAATGAAGAGGCTGCGATGCGGGCGAGGCCCTCATCCGACCCCCCTTCGGCGGGCCACCTTCTCCCACAAGTGGGAGAAGGAGTGCGCGGCAAAGATGAAGATGCTCTCCTGAAAAAAACGCCCTCCCCCGCGGACGGGAGAGGGCGCAGAAGGCATTCGCGAGGCGTAATTACGCAGCCATCGCGCTGGCTTTTTCGATCAGCGCCTCGGCCATGCGGATCGAGGCGATGTCGATAAGGCGGCCGTCGAGCGAGACAGCGCCTTTGCCTTCCTTGGCGGCCTGGGCCATCGCGTCGAGGATGCGGCGGGCCTTGGTCACCTCGGCCTCGGACGGCGTGAAGACCTCGTTGGCGAGTTCGATCTGCGAGGGGTGGATGGCCCACTTGCCCTCATAGCCGAGCACGGCGGCGCGCTTCGCCGCGGCCTTGTAGCCTTCCGGATCGTTGAAGTCGCCGAAGGGCCCGTCGATCGGACGCAGGCCATAGGCGCGGCAGGCCACCATCATGCGCGTCTGCGCCGCATGCCACTGGTCCATCCAGTAATAGTCGCGGTTGCCGTCCTTGTCCTTGTCGGTGAGCACGCCGTAGTCCGGGTTGACGCCGCCGATGACGGTCGTGCGCGCGCGGGTCGAGGCCGCATAATCGGCGACGCCGAAGGACATGGCCTCGAGGCGCTTCGAGGACTTCGCGATCGCTTCGACATTGGCCATGCCGAGCGCCGTCTCGATCAGGATCTCGATGCCGGTCTTCTTCGTGCGCTTCTTATACTGCTCGATCTGCGTGATCAGCATGTCGATCGCATAGACGTCCTCCGGCACGCCGACCTTCGGGATCAGCACGACGTCGAGGCGCGGGCAGTTCTCGAGCACGTCGACGACGTCGCGATAGCAGTAATGCGTGTCGAGGCCGTTGATGCGCAGCGTCATCGTCTTCTTGCCCCAATCGATGTCGTTGAGGCCCTGGATGATGTTCTTGCGCGCCTGCTCCTTATCGTCGGGCGCGACCGCGTCCTCGAGATCGAGGAACACCACGTCCGCCTTGGACGCCGCGGCCTTCTCGAACATGCCGGGCGCCGAGCCCGGCACGGCGAGCTCGGAGCGATGCAGGCGCGACGTGGCCTGTTCGATGAGCGTGAAAGACATGTATCCCTTCCTTTCTGATTAGCCCGTGGCGCCAAGGCCAGAGGCGATGCAACTGATGGAGAGCAGGAGCGGAATTTTGATCAGCTCCCGCGCGTTTTCGTCCTGCGCGCTGCGGAAGCGGCGCAGCAGCTCGACCTGCTCGAGATTGACCTGATTGATCGTTGACAAACGATCATCGAGCCGCGCTTTATAGGCCTTGAAGCGCTCGCCGACCGTCGCCGCTCCCGTCACTTTCAGGACCATGGCGCGGGTGAGCTCATGCTCTGCCGCAATCTTCGCGAAAATGCTCTCGCGGACGGCGACGTCCTCGACAAGGCTCGCATATTTGCCGGCGATCTCCAGATCGACCAGCATCAGCGCCTTCTCGACCTCGTCGAGCACGAGGCGGAAAAGTCGTGAATCCGCATGCATCCGGCGCAGAAGCTCCAAGCCCGGCTCGCCGCGCTCATCGAGAAACTGCTTGAGGCCGGAGCCGACGCCAAACCAGCTCGTGATCGCGTGGCGGTTCTGCGCCCAGGCGAACACCCAGGGGATCGCGCGCAGATCCGCCAGACTTTTCGCGCCGAAGCGCCGCGCTGGGCGCGAGCCGATATTGAGGAGCGAGATCTCCTCGAGCGGCGAGGCCGCCTGGAAATAAAGCACGAGATTGGCGTCGCCCACGAATTCCGTATAGGCCCTCAGCGCCGCGCTCGAGAGGTCCTCGAAGGCCTGCTCGAATTCCGCGCGGGGGATCAGAGCATCCTCGCGCTCGGACTTCAACGCATGGGTGAAGACGGATGAGGCGAGAAGCTCCATCTGATAGGCCGCAGTGCCGCGATTGGCGTATTTGAACGAGACGACCTCGCCCTGTTCGGTGACGCGGAAGCGCCCGCGGATCGAGCCCGCCGGCTGAGCGGAGATGGCGTGCCCCGTCGGCGCGCCGCCGCGCGAGACGGAGCCCCCACGGCCGTGAAAGAAGGCGATCGCGACGCCCTGCTCCAGGCCGACCGCCGTGAGCCGCGCCTGCGCCTTGTAGAGCTCCCAGTTCGACGGCAGGAAGCCGCCGTCCTTGTTGCTGTCGGAATAGCCGATCATCACCTCTTGCAGATCGCCCTGGCGTTGGGCGCTGCGCTTGACGATCGGTATGGCGAGGAGCTCGCGCATGATGGCGGGCGCGTCGCGAAGATCCTCGATCGTCTCGAACAGCGGCACGATCGGCAGCGAGCAGTAGACGCCCTTGGAGCCTTGCTTGACGAGCCCCGCTTCCTTGGCGAGCACATAGGCGCCGAGCACGTCCGCGACGCTATGGGTCATCGAGAGGATGAAGCTGCCGAAGGCTTCGCGGTCGAGCTTCGACTGCAGCTCGGCGACGAGCTCGAACATTTCGATCGTGTCGCGCGTCTCCGAGGAAAAGCGCTCGCGCTCCTCGATGCTGAGCGGCGGGGTTTGCAGCTGCTCGTCGAGCCAGGCGCGCCATTCGGCGGAGTCGACCTGCGGCGGATCGTTTTCCCGCGTCGCCCGCCACAGGTCCGCGAGCGCATGGGTCGTGCGCGTCGTGTTCTCGCGCAGGTCGAGCCGCACGGTCGAGAAGCGGAACACTTCCACCGCCCGGCGCAGCGGCCGCACGAGATCGGTCGCGAGCGCCGCCGAGCGTCCCTCGGCGAGCGCCGCCTCCATCAATTTGAAATCGGCGATCAGCTCGTCGGCGTTGGCGTAGCGCTGATCGGTCGTCGGCTCTCCACGCGTCGCGAGCAGGGTCTGATTGAGCTTATAGAGGATGAGATTGCAGAACTGGCGATAGGGCTCCATCTGGTTGCGCGCTCTGATCGAGCTCGCGTCCTTCAAGGCCGACAGCCGCTTCTCCAGCTCGTCGCGCAACATCTGCGGAATATGCGAGGCGCGCGGGCTGATCGAAAGCATGCGGCCAAGCTCGGTGGTGCGGCCGCGATAATAATTCAGGCTCGCCAGCGCATTGTCGCGCATGGTCTGGCGCGTCACCGCATTGGTGACGAAGGGATTGCCGTCGCGGTCGCCGCCGATCCAGGAGCCGAACTGGAAGAAGGGCGTCACCTCGAAGGTTTCATCGGGATAGTGCTTGGCGAGCGCCTGCTCGAAGGTCGCGAGGACCTCGGGAGCAAGATCGAAGATCGTCTCCGAGAAGAAATGCAGGCCCCAGGCGACCTCGTGCTCGACCGTGGGCTTCTCGAGGTGGAGATCGCCGGTCAGAAACAGAAGCTCGACCTGATCGCGCAGCTGCGCGCCGAGCGCGTTGCGTTCACGGTCGGTCCAACGCGTGGACTCGAGCTCGCGCAGCAAGAGATAGATCTTGCGGTTCTTCTCCAGGATCGAAACGCGCTTGGCTTCGGTCGGATGCGCGGTGATCACCGGCCGGATGCGCAGGGTCTGAAGCTGCGCCCGGATCTCGTCGGCCGTGACGCCCGCCCGCTTCGCCCCGGCGAGCACTTGATCGAAGGTGCCGAGCAGCTGATCGTGCCCACGCTCTCGCTCGATATGGCGGCGCCGACGCATCGCATAGGCCTGCTCGGCGATCGAGACGAGCTGAAACAGAATGCCCTGCGCCTGCAGGGTGCGGCCCATCTCATAGTCGGTGAGCTTCGAGCCCGCGGAGAAGCCGCGCAGCACGGGAGCGATCTCCGGCAGTTGCCGCTCGACGACGAGCAAAAGCTGCTCGACGAGCCATGCCGAGGCTTCTTTGACGGAACGCGTCGCGAAAGCCGAGGGCGCAGCGGACGAGGATGCGGGACCGGCGTCGTTCATGCGGACTTAATCCCCTTCGTCTCGCGAATTCCTGTAGCGCCTTGTCCATCGAACGGAATTGTTCGCGGATCAAGAAAATCGCCGGATCAATATGCGAATTCCCATCGCAAAAGCCGACCGACTTTTGCGCAAAATTCGCTCTGCCGCTTCAAGCCTCGCATCCGCCTACGCCGCCAGGCGCCGACGAGGCCTTAGAGCGCGTCCCGATCGCGTGGAACCACGCGACCGAAAGGACTAAGCTCCAAATCAAGAACTGAGAGCATGTCTTGACCGGAAAACCACTTCGCGCCTTTCCGGGACATGCTCTAGGCGCTCTTCAACACCTTTGCGACGGTCTCGCCGAATTCCGAGGGACTGGGCGCAACCACGAGGCCGAAGGACCGCATGATCTCGGTCTTTTCGGCCGCGCTGTCGCCGGTCGACGAGATGATGGCGCCGGCGTGCCCCATGCGGCGCCCCTTCGGAGCCGTCAGACCTGCGACGAAACCGATCACCGGCTTGGAGAAGTTGTCCTTGATCCACGCGGCGGCCTCCGCTTCCTGCGGGCCGCCGATCTCGCCGATGATCAGCACCGCAGCCGTCTCCGGATCCTTGTCGAACAGCACGAGATGATCGAGGAAGGAGGAGCCGTTGATCGGGTCGCCGCCGATGCCGACTGACGTCGAAATGCCGTAGCCGAGCGCCTTGAGCTGCGAGGCGGCCTCATAGCCAAGCGTGCCCGAGCGCGAGATCAGCCCGACATTGCCACGCTTGTAGATATGGCCGGGCATGATGCCGAGCATCGCCTTGCCGGGGCTGATGATGCCGGCGCAGTTCGGCCCGACCATCATGGGTCGGCGGTCCTTGGGGTAGCGCATGAAGTAGCGCTTCACCCGCATCATGTCCTGCGCCGGAATGCCGTCGGTGATCGAGCAGATCAGCTTAATGCCGCTGTCGGCCGCCTCCATGATCGCGTCCGCCGCGAAGGGCGGCGCGACGAAGGTGATGCTCGTCGTCGCGCCCGTCTCCCTCACGGCGTCCTTGACCGTGTTGAAGACCGGCACGCCATGCATCGCCTTGCCGGCCTTGCCGGGCGTCACGCCGGCCACGACCTTGCTGCCGTAATCGAGCATCTCCTTGGTGTGGAAGCTGCCCTTGTCGCCGGTGATGCCCTGGACCAGGATTGGCGTCGTCTCGTCGATCAGAATGCTCATGCTGTCCTCCGCGACCGCGCCTCTTCTCAGGCCGTCTTGCCGATGGCGGCGACGGCTTTTTCCGCGGCCTCCTTCAGCGTGTCGGCGGTGATGATGTTGATGCCGCTTTCCTCGAGGATTTTGCGGCCCGCCTCCACATTGGTGCCCGCAAGCCTCACGACGAGCGGCACGGCGATATTGGTCTCGCGCACCGCGTCGACGACGCCCTGCGCCACCCAGTCGCAGCGGTTGATGCCGGCAAAGATGTTGACCAGCACCGCCTTGACGCGAGAGTCGGAGAGCACGAGCCGGAAGGCGGTGGCTACGCGTTCGGCCGAGGCGCCGCCGCCGACGTCGAGGAAGTTCGCCGGGCTGGCGCCCGCGTGCTTGATCATGTCCATCGTCGCCATCGCCAATCCGGCGCCATTGACGATGCAGCCGATCTCGCCGTCGAGGCCGATGTAGTTGAGATTATATTTCGCAGCCTCCGCCTCGCGAGGATCGCTCTGCGAAGGATCCTGCATGTCGACGATGTTGCGGCGCCGAAAAAGCGCGTTGTCGTCGAAGGACATCTTCGCGTCGAGCGCCAGGACCTTGTCGTCCTTGGTCACGACGAGCGGATTGATCTCGAGCATCGTCGCGTCGCAATCGCGAAAGGCGCGATAGGCGCCCAGTATCGTCTGAACCGCGCGAGAGACCTGCTTCAAATTGAGGCCAAGCTGGAAGGCGAGCTCGCGCGCCTGGAACGGCTGCAGGCCGACCGCCGGCTCGACGATGACCTGCAGGAGCTCCTCGGGCGTGTTCTTGGCGATCTCCTCGATCTCCATGCCGCCATGCTTGGAGGCGATCACGCGCACGCGCTCGAGCTTCCGGTCCAGGACATAGCCGAGATAGATCTCGCGCTCGAAGGGGTCGGCGAGCTCGACATAGACCCGCTGCACGGGCTTGCCCTCCGGGCCGGTCTGCCCGGTGACGAGGCGCTTGCCGAGAAGCTCGCGGGCCGCCTGCTGCACCTCGTGGTAAGTGCGGCAGAATTTGACGCCGCCCGCCTTGCCACGCGCGCCGGCGTGAATCTGAGCCTTGACGACCCAATGCGATCCGCCGAGCTCCGTCGCCGCATAGACGGCTTGGTCAGGGCTGAAGGCGATCGTCCCGGGCGGAACCGCGACGCCGTGCTTCGCTAAAAGTTCCTTGGCTTGATATTCGTGGACGTCCATTCTCGACCTCCTTCAACCGATATGTTTCACGAGCCGATCTTGCCGCGCACGACGTCGTAGACCTCTTCGGTCTTCTTGGCCGAGAGGTCGAGCAGCGCATTGACCTCGCCAAGGCGCGTCTCGGCGAAGTCTCGGTCCTTGATCGACTTGGCGTTGATGAACACGTTGAGCGCGGCGCTGCGAAGGCCAGCGTTGGCGGCAAGCACCGCGACGCCCGCGTCGCTGATTACGTTCAAATTGCCCTTCTCCGCGACGATCGTGGAGAGCTTGATCACTTCATGGCAAGCCTTCACGGCGCGCAGCGGCGCGTCGGTCGCTTCCTTCAGCGCCTTCTGGATCGCCGCGGCGCGCGCCGCCTTCTCCTCGTCGGTGCCGCGCGGCAGGCCATAAGCGCCCATCACCGCGTTGAAGGCGACGACGTCCTCGTCGATCGCGGCGGTCAGCTCCGCGCGCAAGGCTTCCGCCTTCTCATTGACGGCCTTGAGATCGGCGTCATGGGCTTCATAGCCCTTCTTGCCGATCGTGAGATTGGCGACCATCGAGACGAGCGCCGCCCCGACGCCCCCCATGATCGCCGCCGCGCCGCCGCCGCCGGGCGTGGGCTTCTCGCTCGCCAGCGCATCGAGGAAATTGCCAATCTGTTCGTTCTTCGCGCTCACTGCGGCGCCCCCTCTGTTCAGAGCAAACTCGCGCAAAAGTTGATCCTCTTGCGACCGGTATTCGCCCCAACTTATTGTTCTTACGTAATTTCCTGTCGCCCGACCGAATTCGTTCGAGGGCCAAGCGACGCTAAGCGAGTTCCTTGGCCAAGGCGTAAATGTTCTCGGCGTCGAACACCTTGTCGCTGGCTTCGAACATCTTGCCCACGCATTCGCGATGCAGCTTGAGCTTCAACCCGCCCAAGCCCAGCGCGCCGATGACGATCTTGCCGTGACGCTCCTTCGCCTTGTCCGTCGCCTCGACCCCGCCGAGCCCCAGCGGCGGTTGCGCATTGCAATCCGCGAGCAGCTCGATCGTGGGATCGTTCTGCCAGTCCTTCTCGTCGAGCAGCGGCACGCCGATCGCGCCAGCGGCGAAGACGATTTGCGCGCCCTTGACGGCGGCGGCGCGCGCCGCATTGTCGAAAGCCTCGATCGGAGTCGGCGCGAAGCCGAAACGCTCCTTGATCGCCTCGCTTGAAGCTTTGGCGCGCGACAGCTGGCGTGAGGTCAGCGCGACCTCGGCGCCCTCGATATGAAGCATCGCCGCGGCGCGCATGCCGACCGGCCCCGTGCCGGCGAGCACGACCGCCTTCAAGCCCGCAAGCGGCTTGGCCTTGGCGAGCAGCGCGACACCGGCCGCGGCCGTCGTGTTGGAGCCGTTCGAATCGAGCATGGTCGACACGCGGAAGCTGGAGAAGAAGCGTTTCTTGACGACCTTGAACAGCTCTTCGCCCTTCACCATGCTGCCGCCGCCGACGAAGAGCGCGGTGAATTGCTTTTCCTTCGGTCCGCGCGTGTAAATCGCGCCATCGACCAGCGCGCCGACATTCTCCGGCGTCACGCCGCCGTAGCCGATCACATGATCCGCGCCGCCGTCATAGCCGACGACCGTGTCGAAGACGCTGGGAACAGGATCGGTGTCGAGCAGGAAGAGAAGTTTCTTGGTCATGTCGGATCTCGATGGCGGTCTAGAGCGTCATTGCGAGCGAAGCGAACCCATCAGCGGGATTACGGTTTGCTGCTCGTTTTGCCGCTGTTTACGGCTTCAGGATTGCTTCGCTTCGCTCGCAATGACGGCAGAGCGTCGCAACCCTCATTCTAAACGTTAAGCCGCCACCACGTTGCGTGGAGAGCCGGCGACATAGGCGTCGATATTATCGATGAGCTGATCAGCGAGCACCTGCATCGCCTCCTTCGAGGCCCAGGCGACATGCGGCGTGACAATCAGGTTCGGTATCGTCGGGTCGAGCAGCACATTGCCATTCTTCGGCGGCTCGACGGTCAACACATCCATCCCGGCGCCGGCGATGACGCCCTTGCGCAAGGCGTCGGCGAGAGCCGCCTCGTCGATGATGCCGCCGCGCGCCGTGTTGATGATGCAAGCGGTCTTCTTCATGGACGCGAGCTCTTTCGCGCCGATCATGTTCTTGGTTTGCGGCGTCAGCGGCAGATTGAGCGTGACGATGTCGGATTCACGCAGCAGCGTCGGCACATCGACCTTGTTGGGCAGGTCGACCACATCGTTGACGAGCACCTTCATGCCGAGCGCCTCGGCTCGCTTCTCGATCTCCTTGCCGAGCGCGCCATAGCCGATAATGCCGAGCGTCGAGCCGGCAATGTCGTAGATCGGATAATCGAAGTAACAGAACTGACTATTGTAGCCCCAGCGCCCGTGGAACACCGAATTATGGTAGTTCACGAGGTTGCGCCGCAGCGCGAAAAGCAGCGCGAACACGTGCTCGGGCAGCGTGTTGAAGGCATAGTTGCGGATGTTGGAGACCGTGATGTCGTGCGCGCTCGTATAGGCCTTGTCGATCACGTCCGTGCCGGTCGCAGCGACGGCGATCAGCTTCAGCTCCGGCAGCTGCTTGAGCGCATCCTCCCGCAGCGGCACCTTATTGGTGATGCAGATGTCGGCGCCCTTCAAGCGTTCGACGACTTCCGTGGAGGCGGTCTGCGCATATTCCTTATACTCGTGAGGAAAATTCGGCTTGCGCAAATTTGCGTCGAGCGTCTCGCGATCGAGAAAGACGATTTTATGCGACATGCCGTTTCCCCCCATCCGGCGAATATTGGATATTTTTGTAGCGGCAGTCGGCAATAGGCAGTCGTCAAATCCGACCGCCTATCGCCGACTGCCTATTGTTTTTAGACCTTCAGAAGCGGGTCGGCGCGAAAGACAGCCTGGGCGGCGGCGACGCCGGAACCGGGCTGGATCTTGATGCCGTTGTCGAGCATCGCCATCTCCGCGCCGGCGATGGCGCCGAGCAGCATCAGCTCGTTGAGATCGCCCAGATGGCCGATGCGGAAGACCTTGCCCGCGACCTCGGAGAGACCGGCGCCGAGCGCCAGATTGTAGCGCTTATAGGCGGTGGCGATGACCTTGGCCGCGTCAAAGCCCTCCGGCACGACGATCGCCGTCACCGTGTCCGAGTTCCACTTCGGCTCCTTGGCGCAGGTCTTGAGGCCCCACGCCTCGACTGCGGCGCGGCAGCCACTGGCGAGGTGATGGTGGCGCTTGTAAACCTGATCGAGACCTTCCTCGAAGAGGATCGCCAGCGATTCCTTGAGGCCGTGCAGCAACGGGATCGACGGCGTGTAGGGGAAATAGCCGGTCTCGTTGTTCTTGATCATGTCCTGGAATTCGAAATAGGCGCGCCTGGACTTGTTGGACTTGCCCGCCTCGACCGCCTTGGGGCTCGCCGCCATCAGCAGCAGGCCGGCCGGGAGCATGAAGCCCTTCTGCGAGCCGGACACGATCACGTCGACGCCCCACTTGTCCATGTGGAACGGCAGCGACGCCACCGAGGACACGCCGTCGACGAAGAGCAGCGCGGGGTGCTTCGCCGCGTCGATGGCCTTGCGCACCGCGCCGATGTCGGAGGTCACGCCTGTCGCCGTCTCGTTGTGCGTGGCGAAGACGGCCTTGATCTCGTGGTTCTTGTCGGCCTTCAGCGTCTCTTCGATCAGCTCCGGATCATTGCCGGTGCCCCAGGGACGCTCCTGCTTGACGACCTCGAGACCGAGACGGTTCGCAAGGTCGATCCACAGATGCGAGAATTGGCCGAAGCGCTGCGCAAGCACCTTGTCGCCGGGCGAAAGCGTGTTGGTGATCGCTGCTTCCCAGCCGCCAGTGCCCGACGCCGGGAAGATGAAGGCGTGAGCCTTTTCGGTCTCGAAGACCTTCTTGAGCTGCGGGAACAGCGGCTTCACCAGATCGGGGAAGATGGGCGAGCGATGGTCCTCGGACGCGACCATCATCGCGCGCTGCACGCGATCCGGCAAATTGGTCGGGCCCGGCACAAAGAGAAAATTGCGGCCGGGAATTCTGGAATTCGACATTTCTGGCTCCCTTCGAGCGCCTTTGGCTGGTTTGAGTGGGATCGCCGCCGCGGCCTGGGCTTTGAGCCCTTGGCGCGCAGTGGCCGTGCATCGTGTCTTGGATCAGAACAGGCCCTGGATGCGCCCGTCCGGCCCAACTTCGATATTGTTGGCCGCCGGAACCTTGGGCAGGCCCGGCATGGTCATGATGTCGCCGCATACCGCGACGACGAACTCGGCTCCCGCCGAGAGGCGGAGCTCGCGCACCGGGATCACGTGACCCGAGGGCGCGCCCTTCGCATTCGCGTCTGTCGAGAAGCTGTACTGCGTTTTCGCGACGCAGACCGGGAAATGGCCGAAGCCTTCCTTCTCGAGTTCCGCGAAGCGCGACTTGATGGCGGAGTCGTAGGAAATGTCGGCAGCGCCGTAAAGCTCGCGCGCAATCGTGCGCAGCTTCTCGACGAGCGGCAGATCGTCGGCATAGAGCGGCTTGAAGTTCGAGGGTTGTTTCTCGATCGTCGCAACTGCATAGCGGGCGAGCTCCGCAGCGCCTTCACCACCCGAGCCCCAATTGTCGGCCACGACGCAGTCGACGCCCTCGGCCTTGCAGAGCTTCTCCAGCGCCGCCATCTCCGCCGGCGTGTCCGAGGAGAATTTGTTGACGGTGACGAGCACCGGCACGCCGAACTTCTTAACATTGCCGATGTGGCGCTTGAGGTTCGAGAAGCCGGCCTCGAGCGCGGCGACGTTCTCGGTTTTGAGATCGTCCTTGGCGACTCCGCCGTGCATCTTCAGCGCGCGGATCGTGGCGACGATCACGGTGAGATCGGGCTTCAGACCCGCCTTGCGACACTTGATGTCGAAGAATTTTTCCGCGCCCAGATCCGCGCCGAAGCCCGCTTCGGTCACGACGTAATCGGCGAGCTTGAGGCCGGCCTTGGTCGCGATGACCGAATTGCAGCCATGGGCGATGTTGGCGAAGGGACCGCCATGGATGATCGCCGGATTGTTCTCGAGCGTCTGCACGAGATTGGGCGCGATCGCGTCCTTCAAAAGCGCGGCCATCGAGCCCGCCGCCTTGATCTCAGAGGAGCGAATGTTCTTTTTCTCGCGCGTCTGGCCGACGACGATGTTGCCGAGGCGCTTCTGCAGGTCCGCAAAACTTGAGGCGAGGCAAAAGATCGCCATGACCTCGGAGGCGACCGTGATGTCGAACCCGTCTTCGCGCGAAAATCCGTTGGAGACCCCGCCGAGCGAGGAGACGATCGACCGCAACGCGCGGTCGTTCATATCAACGACGCGCCGCCAGGAGATGCGGCGGGTGTCGAGACCGAGCGAGTTGCCCCAATAGATGTGGTTGTCGACGAGCGCGGCGAGAAGGTTGTTGGCCGCGCCGATCGCGTGGAAGTCGCCGGTGAAATGGAGGTTGATGTCCTCCATCGGCACGACCTGGGCGTAGCCGCCGCCGGCCGCGCCGCCCTTGACGCCGAAGCAGGGTCCGAGCGAGGGCTCGCGCAGGCAGCAGAGCGCCTTCTTGCCGATGAAGTTCAAGCCGTCCGTCAGCCCGACTGTCGTCGTCGTCTTGCCTTCGCCCGCAGGCGTGGGCGTGATCGCGGTGACGAGGATCAACTTGCCGTCGGGCTTCGATTCGAGCTGCTCGAGGTAATCGAGCGCAATCTTGCCCTTGTAATGCCCGTAGGGCTGAACGTGCTCGGCGGGAATGCCGAGCTTTTCGCGCGCCACGTCGAGGATGGGCCGCATTTTGGCGGCCTGGGAAATCTCGATGTCGGACTTGGGCGAAATATGTTGGTTGTTCTTCCCGCTCGCGCTCGGCGCCGGCGTTGCCGTCGTCATAATCCGTCTCTCCCTTCGCGAGCCGCGCGGGCGGTCTCGCCGTGTTCAAAAGCGCTCTTTGCCGGCGCTCTTAAGCGACGCGCCGGAGAAGGAAGGGCGTAAAACGCGTGATGCGCCTGGCTTCCGCCCCCGACGGCAGCCGCGCCGACGATCAATGCGTCGTCGGCCTTATTGCAGCGACCCTAGAATTTTATCCAACGGTCATCAAGCGACAGGAAGTCGCGTCAAGCCACAAAAAGACCCGTCGCGTCCGGCCGGCTCGCGCGCGCCTGCTTCGTTGTTCTTGAGCGCCCCTATGCGGGAGCAAGAGACGCCGCGTCAAGCGGAAATATCGGGAAATTTACGCGCGTTCAGGCTTGAACGGAGCGCTTTCCGACGTCGTCCCGCTCGAGCGACGAGACGAACAGGAAATCCGCAAAGCAATTCGAATAGGCGCCCATGCCTATCCTCTCCCTACCCTCATAGGCGGTAACGGGCGCCGTTCACCTGCGCGGGTGATAGCCCTGCGTCTGGGGCGTTTCTTGCTCGCCCGCCTCGTGGACTGAAAACCAACAGGCGGGGAGCGCGCCGCCAGCGCAAATACGTTCCGCGTCTCATTGCAGAGGCGCGCCCATCCCCGCAGACAGGGCCCGGCCCACCGCCGTGCGGCGCCTTGCCGCAGTCGAAAATTTTGCTGCAGCAGCGCTTACTGGGGAGCGAAGTTCAGCGCGACTCCATTGATGCAATAGCGCAAGCCGGTCGGCGGCGGCCCATCATGGAAGACATGGCCGAGATGCGAGCCGCAGCGGCTGCAATGCGCCTCGATGCGGCGCATGAAATAGCTCTCGTCAAGGCTCGTCTCGATGGCTCCTTGAAGCGGCTCGAAAAAGCTCGGCCAGCCGGTGCCGCTTTCGAACTTGCGGCCCGAGACGAAGAGCGGCTGGTCGCAGCCGGCGCAAGAAAAGACGCCCAGGCGCTTCTCGTGGTTGAGCGCGCAACTTCCCGGCGGCTCGGTGCCGTGGCGCCGCATCACCTGATATTGCTCCGGCGTCAACCGCGCGCGCCATTCCTCGTCGGTGCGGGTGACGGGAAAAGCCTTCATATCGTTCATCATGGGCTCTCTGTCCCTCCTCGAACTGCACTTATGCCGATTGGACGACGATTCAATGCAGTTCTGACGCCAGGAAGCGAAGCGCGTCCGCGTCGCGATAAATGATCCTAGAGTTTTGCTGACGTTTATCTCTTTCGTCAGCGCCGTCATCCCTCAGCGCAGAAACAGCAGGGTCGCAGCGCCCGCAGCGATCGCGCCAATGCCGAACGCGCGAGCCCTCGTCAGCCTCTCGCCGAGAAACACGACCGCGATCAGGGTCGCAAAGAGAATCGAGCTCTCGCGCAGGGAAGCCAGTCGCGGCGTCGCGCCGAGACGAAAAGCCGCCAAGGCGGCGCCATAGCTGAGAACGGAGAGCGCTCCCGCGACCAGCCCCGGGCGCCATTGCTCGACCGCAGCGACCAGGAACGCGGGGCCGCGCCATAGCGCGAAGACCGCGGACACGCCACAGCCGAGCCCGATGAACGTCCAGACGATGTAGCTTTCCGCCGAGGGCGCGGCGCGCACGCCCTGCGCGTCGATCACGGTGTAGAGCGCGACGCAGCCGCCGTTGAGAAGGCTCCAGCCGAGCGCGCGGCGGTCCACGCCGCGGGCGCCGCCGATGGCGAGAATGCCGAAGCTGACGAGCAGCGCGCCGCAAAGCACCGCGCCCGAGATCGGCTCATTGAAGAAAGCGACGGCTGCCGCTGCTGCAAGCAGAGGCGCCACGCCGCGCGCGATCGGATAGGCGACGAGCAAGTCGAGATGCTGGAAGGCGTTGACGAGGCTCACGAGATAGAAGAGCCGCACGACCCAGGCCAGCGCCAGCCAGTTCCACGCCCCGGTCGGGAAGGGTGTGACCAGGGCGAGCGGCGCGACGAGCAGGGCGCTGAAGCCGTCGATCAGCGCTCTTCCGGAAAGCTTGTCCTTGCCGGCCTTGAGCAGCGAATTGACAATCGCGTGCAGGAATCCGGACGAGACGATAAGAACGGAAGCCGTTTCCGGGGCGCTCATTCTAGCGAAAGCATCCTCCGCCAAAGGCCGGTTTCACCGGCCGCCTTCGACGAAGTTTATTGACGAGGCCTTGGCGCTGAGTCCAGCCCCGGACGGACGATCGCGACCTGTGCGATTCGATCCACGCCGCTAAGCGCGAGAGCGAGACTGCCGCCCGGCGTCGCCGTCATGTTGCGCACGACGCCGCCCCCTCCCGGGATCGGCCAGCTCTCGAAGCGCTGGCTCGTGGGATCGAAGCGAACCAGCATGTTCTGCTCGGCGCCGGTCTCGGCGTACCAGACCTCTCCGTCGAGAACTGCGATGGCGTAGGGCCCAGATTGCGGGCCGCCGGGCGACTCCCAATCGACGACCTCCCCGGTCTTGGGATTCAAGCGTCCCAGCCGACCGCGCGTAAAATCCGTGTACCAGATGAAGCCGTCGCTGGTCGCGGCGATGCGGCGCGGCCGCGCGTCCTCGTCCGGCAATCCGAATTCCTGGATGCGCCGCGTGGCGGGATCGATCCGCGCGATCTTGTTGGCGCCAAATTCGGCGACATAGAGCGACCCGTCAGCGCCCATGACGACGCCATAGGGAAGCGAATCCTTCGTCGGCGACTGCAGTAGCTCCATCTCGCCCTTCGCCGGATCGAGCCGGCCGATCAGATTGGCGGATTGCGCCGTGAACCACAGCGCGCCGCTCGCATCGAAGATGGGCGTATGCGGGTCGATTTTCCGCGCGTCTTTGGGGAAATATTCGCGCACCTGGCCGGTCTTGGGATCCAGCCGACCGACATAGCCCCCGCTTTGCGCAGTGAACCAAATCGCCCCATCCTTGTCCGAGACCAGTCCATGCGGTCCGGAATCGCGAATTGGCAGGGGAAATTCCTTGATCTTGCCGTTGCTCGGGTCGACGCGTCCGAGCAGGTTGGCCTTCTGCCCCGTGTACCAAATCGCCCCGTCGGGCGTGGCGAGCGGATCATGCGGATGCTCGCCTGGGGTTGGCGTCGCCCACTCCTGAAATTCGACGCGCGGCTCGAGTCCCGCCTCCGCCTTTGCGTCGAGGATCGCGAACCGCCCGGCGGCGGGCGAGCGGTCCGCCGCGAAAGAGCGTTGTGCGCCCGGAAGCGAGAGGATGGCTAAGATGAAAAGCGGCGCGGCGGCCCGCCGCAGGCAAAAGCGTTCAAAGGTCACAGGCGGCGCTCCGAGCGTTAAAGATTCAGCCCGGCAGATAGATCGATCGCCCGCTTCTTCAACAGCCTTTTCTCCCGCCAGCGCAGTCGCGCCGGAGAAACCTCCGAACCCATCGCAAATGGAGCTTGACGCTGCGAACAGCCCGCCAAGGTAATCTATCGCGGGGGTTCGCCGTGCCGGCCCTGCTCCGCTCGGCGGCGGAGCCGGTCTCGAAGTCCGCGCGCAGGAGTCGCAAGTTGCGCACGATCATCGAGCCATTCCGAATTAAGATGACAGAAGCCTTGCCGCTGACGACGCGCGAAGCGCGCGCGGCTCGGCTTGCCTTCGCGCACAACAATGTCTTCCTGCTCGCGGCCGAGGATGTGACGATTGATCTTTTGACCGACAGCGGCACGGGCGCCATGTCGGATCGGCAGTGGGCGGCGCTAATGCTGGGTGATGAGAGCTACGCCGGAAGCCGCTCCTGGCGCAATTTCGAGCGCGTCGTGCGCGACATCACTGGATTTAAGCACATCTTCCCGACGCATCAAGGACGCGCGGCCGAACGCATCCTCGCTGCGACGCGTCTCAAGGCGAAGGAAATCGTCCCCAACAACAGCCACTTCGACACGACGCGCGCCAACATCGAATATGTGGGCGCCCAGGCGGTCGATCTGCTGACGCGAGAGGGCCGCGACCTTTATTCCGAGCAGCGCTTCAAGGGCGACATCGACCTCTTTGCGCTGGAGCGTCTGATCGAGACCGAGGGCGCGCAGAAAATCCCCTTCTGCATGATCACCGTCACGAACAATTCCGGCGGCGGACAGCCCGTGTCGATGCAAAACATCCGCGACGCGAAGCAACTCTTGAAGAAACACGGCGTTCCGCTCATTCTCGACGCCTGCCGCTTCGCCGAGAACGCCTATTTCATCAAACGCCACGAGGCCGGCTGGAGCGACAAGAGCCTCATCGAAATCGCTCGCGCGATGTTTTCCTTCGCCGATGGCGCGACGATGAGCGCGAAGAAGGACGGGCTGGCCAATATCGGCGGATTTTTCGGCTGCCACGACGATCAATGGGCGGAAGACTTCCGCAATCTCCTGATCCTTACCGAGGGTTTCCCGACTTACGGCGGCTTGGCCGGACGCGATCTCGAGGCGATCGCCGTCGGGCTGATGGAGGCGCTCGACGAGGACTACCAGCGCTATCGCCACGCCACCGTGGACTATCTCGCTCGAAGGCTCATGGAGCGAGGCGTGCCTCTCGTTCGGCCGCCGGGCGGTCACGCGGTGTTCATCGACGCCGCCGCCTTTTGCAGCCATCTCTCGCCGCGAGATTATCCGGGGATCGGCCTCGTCAACGCCCTCTACCTGGAAGGCGGCGTTCGCGCGGTCGAGCTCGGCAGCGTCATGTTCGGGAAGGCGCGGCCGGGAGGTGACGAAGAGCCGGCGGCGCATGAGCTGGTGCGGCTCGCCCTGCCCCGTCGCGTCTACACGCAGAGCCACTTCGACTATGTGATCGAGGTAATTGACGCTGTCTGGCGCACGCGCGACCGGATTCGCCCGCATCACATTGTTCAGCAGGCGCCATTCCTGCGCCACTTCACAGCGCGCTTTGAAGCCGCGTGAAGCAGAGCACATGACCAGCCCAAGCTCATCGGGAAAATGAGCAAACCCGTCGATAGGAGCGACGGCGCACGGACCCGCGACAAATTTAAGGGAATTTTAACCCTGGAAGTCGCCGAGACCTATTCGGCTCGGGGAGGGGGAAATGAACATGCAATCCATCAAGGAGCTTTCGTCGCTCGTCAATCGTTGCCTCTGCACTCTCGTTTTCGCCGCAGTGATCCTCTACTCGGCCCTCAACATCCAGCCGATCGTGAGCTATCTCGCCGACCGCTTCGACTCTTTGCACGAGCTGAAGCTCGCCGGCGCGGACCTCACCTTCGACGCGCAGGACATCCGCGCGGCGGAACGCCTGTTCGATATCGATCAAAACGACCTCACGAGCGAGACGAGCCGTAAGATCGCTCGGGACATCAGACAATTGAATGCGCCCTTGATGAAGCGCCTCATCTTTGTCGAAAGTCTCAAGGACCTCTGCAAATACGACACGCAAGATTGGAAGGCCGAGGAAGCCGCCACGCTCGACGATCGCCTTCACGATTTAAAACTGGCCACGATCGAGGACGACCCGGAGACCAAGAGCCGCGTCGATTGGCGTATCCGAACGGGCGACAAATATGCTCCCGCCAAACAGCTGGGGGCGCCGCTGCGCTGTTACAAAGTCATCCTCACGGCGGAAGGCGCCAATGTGCGTGACGTGCTGGTCTCCAAGATGGTCGCGGCGGTCACTGCGCGGACCGCTAGCGAGCCGGCAGCGCCAGATGATGGTCTCGACGCCGCCGCCAAGCCGGCTCCCGCCGTGACGATCTCCAAGGCCCAGCATGCCGCGGGCGCCAAGGTTGCGATGCATCCGCGCTGAGCCGGCAACGCTCTCGCTATTTTCTTTTCTTCTCGGCGATCGCGACGAGCGCGCGCAGAATGTGCCTGACCCCGGCGAGCCGGTCCTTCAAGGACTGGAAGTCGCCAGTGAACACGATCTTCTGATCCGGCCGCACCTTGGCGCGCGACCCCTGCTCGCCGATGAATCGCACGAGCCCCGCCGGATCCGCGAAGAGATTGTCCTTGAACGAGAGCGTGACGCCCTTGGGCCCGGCGTCGATTTTTTCGATATGGGCGCGGCGGCAGAGCGCCTTGATCGCGACGATCCTGAATAGCAGCTCGACCTCCGGCGGCGCCTTGCCGAAGCGATCAACCATTTCGGCTGCGAAGCTTTCGATGTCGGCGTCGGTCTCGAGCGTCGAGAGACGCCGATAGAGCTGCAGGCGCAAGGTCAGATCGGGGACATAATCCTCTGGGATCGTCACCGGCGCGCCCACGGAGATCGTCGGCGACCAGACCTCCTCCAGCGGTTCCTCGACGCCCGCCTTCAGAAGCGCAATCTGGTCGGCGAGCATCTGCTGATAAAGCTCGTAGCCGACCTCCTTGATGTGGCCGGATTGCTCGTCGCCGAGGAGATTGCCGGCGCCGCGCAGATCGAGGTCATGGCTTGCGAGCTGGAAGCCGGCGCCGAGGGTGTCGAGCGACTGCAGCACGTCGAGACGCTTTTGCGCCTGCGGCGTGATCGTGCGGTTCGCCGGCGTCGTGAACAGCGCATAGGCTCGCGTCTTGCCGCGGCCCACGCGGCCGCGCAGCTGATAAAGCTGGGCCAAGCCGAACATGTCGGCGCGCCAGACGATCAAAGTGTTTGCGTTGGGAATGTCGAGACCGGATTCGACGATGCTCGTCGAAAGCAGGATGTCGTATTTGCCGTCGTAGAAGGCGGACATCTTCTCTTCGAGCTCGCTCGGCGGCATCTGGCCGTGCGCGACGACGAATTTCGCCTCCGGCGCATTCTCGCGCAGAAAGGCTGCAGCCTCTTCGAGGTCCTCGATGCGCGGGCACACGAAAAAGGCCTGGCCGCCGCGGAAGCGCTCTCTCAGCAAGGCTTCACGAACGATGAGCGGGTCGAAGGGCGAGACGAAGCTTCTCACCGCCAGCCGGTCGATTGGCGGCGTCGCGATCAGCGACAATTCGCGCACGCCGGTCATCGCGAGCTGCAAGGTGCGCGGAATGGGCGTCGCCGAGAGCGTCAGCACATGCACCTCGGCGCGCAGCTCTTTCAAGCGCTCCTTGTGGCCGACGCCGAAATGCTGCTCCTCATCGATGATGACGAGGCCGAGCTCCCTGAAGCTCACGGTCTTTCCGAGCACCGCATGCGTGCCGACGACAATATCGATGCTTCCGGCGGCGAGCGCCTGCCTGCTCTCGCGCGCCTCCGCCGCGCCGACCATGCGCGAAAGGCGGCCGACACGAATGGGAAAGCCCGCGAACCGCTGCGTGAAATTGGCGTAGTGCTGGCGCGCGAGCAGCGTCGTCGGCGCGACCACCGCCACCTGCTTGCCCTCGATCGCCGCGCAAAAGGCGGCTCGCAACGCGACCTCGGTCTTGCCGAAGCCGACGTCGCCGCACACCAGCCGATCCATCGGCCGCCCCGCCGCGAGATCACTGAGCGTCGCGTCGATCGCCGCCGCCTGATCCTCGGTCTCGTCATAGGGAAAACGCGCGCAAAATTCGTCGTAGAGCCCTTCGGGCGGCGTCAGCTTCTCGGCGGCGCGCAGCATGCGTTGCGCGGCAATCGCGATGAGGCCCTTGGCCATCTCGCGAATGCGCTTTTTCAGGCGCGCCTTGCGGTTCTGCCAAGCAGCGCCGCCGAGGCGATCGAGCTGAGCTTCCGCGTCCTCCGTGCCGTAGCGCGAGACGAGCTCGATGTTCTCGACCGGGAGGTGGAGCTTGGCCCCTTCCGCATAATGGATCTCGAGACAATCATGCGGCGAGCCCGCCGCGGTGATCGTCTCGATCTTGATGAAACGCCCGATGCCGTAATCGACATGCACGACGAGATCGCCAGCGGAAAGCGCCGCGGCCTCGCTCAGCAGGGCCTCGGCGCGCTTCGCCTTGCGGCGGCGGCGCACGAGACGATCGCCGAGAATGTCCTGCTCGCCGATGATCGCTAGATCGGCCGTCTCGAAGCCGTGCTCGACGCCAAGCACCGAGAGCGACACCGCGCCCGGCCCTAAGCTCTGCGCCTGGGGCCAGTCAGAAACGAAAGGCGGCTCGATGAGGCCATGCTCGGCAAGCACATGGCCAAGCCTTTCGCGCGAGCCGTCGGACCAGGCGGCGATGACGACATTGCGGCCGGAAGCCGCTAGGGACCGCACATGCGCCGCCGCAACCTCGAACACATTGACTTCGGTCTGCGCCCGCTCGGGCCCGAAATCGCGTCCCACGCGCGCGCCGAAATCGAGCGCGTCCCGCTCGCCAGCCTGCGCCTCCTGCGCGGAGAAACGCGCCTGCGCGCGGCCGTCGAGGCGGGCGGACCATTCTTCTTGCGAGAGATAGAGCGCCTCGGGCTCGAGCGGCTTGTAATTGCAGCGCGCGCCCTCGAGCTCAAAAGCGCTCTTTCTGGCCTCGTGATAATCGGCGATTTGCGCGAGACGTGCTCTCGCCGCCTCCGCGCAGCGCGCGTCGAACAGCAGCGGCGCATCGCCGACATAATCGAAGATCGTGTCGAGACGCTCATAGAAGAGCGGAAGCCAATGCTCGGCGCCGGGATGGCGGCGTCCCTCGCTGATCGCCTCATAGAGCGAGTCGCCGCGCGTCTCGCCGCCAAAGCGCGCCGTATAGGACTGGCGGAAGCGTCGCATAGTCTCAGTGACAATGCGCAGCTCGCTCATCGGCACAAGATCGAGCGAGCGCAACTGGCCCGTCGTGCGTTGGGTCTCGGGATTGAAGCTGCGGATCGACTCCAGCGTGTCGCCGAAAAAGTCGAGGCGAATAGGCCCAGGCAAGGTCGGCGCGTAGAGATCGATCAGCCCGCCGCGCTGCGCATATTCTCCAACCTCCTGCACGGTCGTCGCGCGCGTGAAGCCGTTGGTCTCGAGCCAGCCGGTCAGCTCGTCGAGTCGGACGACGTTGCCGGGCGCGGCCGAAAGCGTATCGGCGGCGACGCGTGCAAGCGGCGGCGCGCGCTGAAGCAGGCAATCAATCGTCGTCGCGACGACACGGGGCCGCGCCGCCGAGGATTTCGCGCGGGCAAGGCGCGCGAGCGCCACCATGCGCCGCGACGCGACCACGGCCGAGGGCGAGACTCGGTCATAGGGCTGACAGTCCCAGCCCGGAAGATCGAGAATTTCGCAGAAGGGCACGCAGAAGCGCAGCGCCTCGCGAAACTGCGCCGAACGCTGCGCATCGCGCGCGACATGAACGAAGACCGCAGCCTGACCCTCCGCGCTCGCCGCAAGCGCGCGCGCGAGGTCGCCCGCGACGAAGGCGTCGAAGCCTTCCGGCGCGCGAGCAAAGAGCAGCTTCTTGCCGGCGGCGAAACCCGAGAGCGCCGCACGCAAAAGCCCCGCATCCGCGGATTTGAGATTTTCGGCCAGCGCGCTCAATGCTCCCGCTCCCTGTGAAAGGCGAGGATTTCGGCGAAGAGCGGCGTGTCATGGGGCGCGGGCGCGACTCCGGCGCAAAACCAGCGGAACGCCTCGTCGTCTGGGGCTTCCAGAAGCGCCTCGAACTGAGCGAGCGCCGACGCGTCAAGCGCGTCGACTCGGGCATCGGCGAAGCCCCCGAGCAGAATGTCCATCTCGCGCATGCCGCGCCGCCAAGCGCGCACCCGAATTCTCCGGCGCGCGGCGGCGGCTTCGTCGAAATATGCAGGAACGTCGGCCGAAACGCCGTCTTTGCCGGTCATGGGTCTTGGTAAGTGGAAGAGGATCTCGGCGCGGCGCGCGTCGATGAAGATCAATCTCGCTTAGACCAGCCGCGCGGGAAAGAAAAGAGGGAGCCCTGCAACGAAAAAAACCCGGCGTCGCGCCGGGTTTTTCTTAAGTGCGCCCGTCCTCAAACGGGATGGGGCTCCAGGCCGCCGACGTCCGGCTCGGGCTTGCGGCCGGTTGAAGGAACGGCCGAGGAGCGCGGCGGCTGTGGCGGCGCGCTGCTCGTATCCTCACGCACCGGCTGCACGCCGTTCAACAATCCCTTCAGCTCGTCGCCGCTCAGCGTCTCGAATTCGAGAAGGCCCTTGGCGATGGTTTCGAGGTCCTCACGCTTCTCGGACAGGATCCGCTTCGCCGTAGCGTAAGCTTCCGACACGAGGCGGCGCACCTCGGCGTCGATCGTCTGCTGAGTCGCCTCCGACAAGGTGACCTGCCGGCCGAGCGAATAGCCGAGAAACTGCTCCTGCTGAGGATCCGCATAGGCCACCGTGCCGAGCTTGTCGGAGAATCCGAGCTGCGTCACCATCGCTCGAGCGACCCGGGTGCATTGCTGAATGTCGCTCGCGGCGCCCGAAGTGACCTTGTCGTGCCCGAACACGAGCTCCTCGGCGACGCGCCCGCCCATCGCCATCGCGAGCATCGCGATGAACTGCTCGTAGCTCTGCGAGATCTGATCGCGCTCGGGCAGGCCCTGCACCATGCCGAGCGCGCGGCCGCGCGGAATGATCGTCGCCTTGTGAATGGGCACCGAGCCTTTCATGTTCAGGGACACCAGCGCATGCCCGCCTTCGTGATAGGCGGTGAGGCTTTTCTCCTCATCCGTCATCATCAGCGTGCGCCGCTCCGCGCCCATCATGATCTTGTCGCGCGAGTCCTCGAACTCGGCCTTGGTCACGATGCGCTTCGAGCGCCGCGCCGCGAGCAGCGCCGCCTCATTGACGAGATTCATCAGATCCGCGCCCGAAAAGCCGGGCGTGCCGCGCGCCACCACCTTCAGATCCACGTCCGGCGCCAAAGGCACCTTGCGCGCGTGAACCTTCAGGATCTTCTCGCGGCCGATGAAGTCCGGATTCGGCACGTTGATCTGACGGTCGAAGCGACCCGGACGCATCAGCGCCGGATCGAGCACGTCCGGACGGTTGGTTGCGGCGATCAGGATGATGCCTTCATTGGCTTCGAAGCCGTCCATCTCCACGAGCAGCTGATTGAGCGTCTGCTCGCGCTCGTCATTGCCGCCGCCAAGCCCCGCGCCGCGATGGCGGCCCACCGCGTCGATCTCGTCGACGAAGATGATGCAGGGCGCGTTCTTCTTGGCCTGCTCGAACATGTCGCGCACGCGCGAGGCGCCGACGCCCACGAACATCTCGACGAAGTCCGAGCCCGAGATCGTGAAGAAGGGCACATTCGCCTCGCCCGCAATGGCGCGCGCGAGCAGCGTCTTGCCGGTGCCGGGCGGACCGACGAGCAGCACGCCGCGCGGAATGCGGCCGCCGAGCCGCTGGAACTTCTGCGGATCGCGCAGGAACTCGACGATCTCCTGCAAATCCTCCTTGGCCTCGTCGACGCCGGCGACGTCCTCAAAGGTCACGCGGCCCTGCGACTCCGTCAGAAGCTTCGCCTTCGACTTGCCAAAGCCCATGGCCCGGCCGCCCATGCCGCCCTGCATCTGGCGGGACATGTAAATCCACAGGCCGATGAACAGCACGAGCGGCAAGGCGTTGAGCAACAGCGTCATCCAGAAGCCGTTCACGTCGCCCGACGGCCTGGCCGAAATCTGCACCTTCTTGGTCTCGAGCTTCGAGACGAGGTCCGGGTCGTTTGGCGCATAAGTCGCGAAACTGCGGTTGTCGTTGAAGTGGCCGGTGATCTCGTTGCCGGAGATCGTCACGTCGTGAACGCGGCCTTCGTCGATTTGGATCAGCAGCTCGCTATAGGTGATGTCGCGGATCGATGTGCGCTGCCCGCGCTGATCCAGCGCGAGATAGATCCCGAGCGCGGTGAGCGCGCCGATCAGGATCCAAGGCGCGAATTTTTTCAATTTGGGATTCATCCTCTGTCTCCCGGACATGCCGAACGCGTCGCCTCCATTGAGACGAACCGCCAGATGGGCTTGCCGCCATCTTAAACTGCATTTTGCTCCTGTGGCAAAAATAAGCATTATCGCGCGTTCAACAAGTTGGCTGCGCGACTCGCCAACGCGCGCGAGCGGAATGCCCAAGATAGATCTTCGTTGCCGAGCTAACCAGCTGTTTAAACTTAGCATTTCTGCGAAGTGCAATGCCTGCGAACAGGCTCGCCGCGTCGTGGCGCGCGCTGCTCCCAGCGCATGACTCGCTATGGCGAGGGCGCGATTCTCGGCCTCAATTGCCGCTTCCTGAAGGGCGATGCGCCTGGCGAAGAAGAGCGCGCGGCTTCGCGACGTCGTCGCGCAGCGCAGAAAAATCGAGGTCACGCTGCGCAACGACTGCACCGACGGCTCGCCCTTTGACGACCGCCTGCGCGACGCCGAGCGCCGTTGCCTCCTTGGGCCCGTTCGAAGTGAGCGCGCATGTCAAGACTGGCTTTTGACGCAGGCGAGCTTAACAAGGCGCTCGCCGCGCATTCGAGAGCGCGGAATGTCCGCCAGCAGCTGAAGCGCGGCCGATCTATGTAAAAATCGTCATTGCGCCGCGATATCTACCCAAGAGGTGGAAGCGTATGAAGGAACGGCGTCAGCGCGGCCGCAACGCGCGACTTAAGCGCTCGGCGGCGCAACATATTTTCGCCTTGAACTCAATGGCGACTCCATGCGTTATTTTGTCGCAACGTAAAAGCTTGAGACTCAACTTTTTACGCCCCGCGGCGCGAAAAGGTCCGGGAATTCCCCCGACGCGCGGCGGCGCCTTGGTCCGTGAGGGTCAGGGCCGGCCCTTGAACAATTCGAGAAACGTCGATGAACGCTCCCACCGCCATTCTCGCTATTTTGGCCGCCTCAGCCGCCATCACGCTCGCCATCACCTCCTGGGTCGCCGTTTGACGGTTCACGCCGACCGAAGGCTGCTGCCCGCTTGCGCCGCCCGTAGGGTCGCGCCACATGGGTGTCTCTCGCTCCCGCCTTTCCGACCCGGAGCCCGCGCGGCGTCCGGGTCTTTTTTCATGTGCGAAAAAAATTGAGGCGAACGCCGTTTCTCTCTCCGAACCCGCTATAAAGAGCGGCGCGCCGACCCGCCTCCTCGTCCGGCGCCTTGGAGAGATGACTTGAACGACAAGATTCCCGTCACCGTCATCACCGGCTATCTGGGGGCCGGAAAAACCACTCTGCTCAACCGCATTCTCACCGAGCCGCACGGCCGTCGCTACGCGGTCATCGTTAACGAGTTCGGAGAAATCGGCATTGACAACGACCTCGTCGTGGGCGCGGACGAGGAAATATTCGAAATGAACAACGGCTGCATCTGTTGCACCGTGCGCGGCGATCTCATTCGCATCATCGAAGGCCTGATGCGCCGTCGAGGCAAATTCGACGCTATCGTCGTCGAGACAACCGGATTGGCCGACCCCGCCCCCGTCGCTCAAACCTTCTTCGTCGACGCCGACGTGAAAGACGCCGCGCGGCTCGACGCCGTCGTGACGCTCGCCGACGCGAAATTTCTCCTGGCGCGTCTCCAGGATGCCCCGGAGGCGAAGAATCAGATCGCCTTCGCCGACGTCGTGATCCTCAACAAAACGGATCTCGTCGCGCCCGACGAATTGTCGGAAATCGAGGCGCGCATCCGTGGGATCAATCCTTACGCCGTAATTCATCGGACGGTAAAAGCGGCCGTGCCGCTCGAGGCGGTGCTGGAGCGCAACGCCTTCGACCTCTCGAGGATCATGGAAATCGAGCCAAATTTCCTCGCGGCCGGCGATCACGCGCACGACGATCACCATCACGATCACGCCTGCGGTCCGGATTGCGGGCACGACCACCACGATCACGATCACCATCATCACAGCCATGCGGAGCAGCAGGAACGCCCGACGCTGAAGGCCTATCATGATGAAGACATGCAGTCCGTCTCGATCCGCCATGAGGGCGACGTTGATCCCGAGCGCTTCGTGCCTTGGCTCGAGGAGCTGACGCAGCGCGACGGCCCCGACATTCTGCGTTGCAAGGGCATCGTCTCCTTCAAGAACGAGCCTCGACAATTTGTGTTTCAGGGCGTGCACATGATACTCGACGGCGATCTGCAGCGCGCGTGGCGAGAGGATGAAAAGCGCAGCACGCGGCTTGTCTTCATCGGCCGCAAGCTGAAGGAAGCTGAGATCCGCAAGGGCTTCGCGGAAACGGTCGCCTGAGCCATTTCTCGGCGCCACAGAAACTCTTCCAACGGCTGAAAGCAATCGATTCATGTTGAAGCGGCTGTTCGAATCCTACCTGCTCCTTACGCGCTGGCTCCTTGCGCCCTTTCTCGTGCTGCTGACGGCGACTCAGCTGGCCCTTATCTACAAGGGCGCCAAGAAAGCCCTAACCCTGGTTTTTCTCCTCGCCAATGGGCAGGACGATCATGCTGCGTTGACGGTCTTAAATCTGGTCGACATCACGCTGACCAGCGCGCTGATCGTCATTGTGACGATCTCGGTCTATGAGAATTTCATCTCGCGCGTCACAAGCGACGACCGGAGCACCTGGCCGAGCTGGATGGGCGATATCGACTTCTGGCAATTGAAAATGAAGCTCTTGAGCACGATCGTCGCGATCACGGCGATCGGACTGCTCGAGTCCTTTATCGACGTCCGCGAGACCTCGGATCGCGACCTCTATTTTTATATCGGCATCCATTTGACCTTCGTCTTCTCGACCGTCGCGCTGGCGGCGGCAGAACGCCTCGCTGGAAAGCACAGCCCCGCCGAAGGCCGCGGATCCCAAGAAAGCCACGGGTTTCAAGAGCGGCACGGCGCCCGAGAGAAGGCTGGAGATGGTCAGCCGTTATACTGAGGCGACAGCTCTCACCCGCGAAAAGCGCTCTTCATCTCGCGAATCTTGGTGAAGACCTGCACCGGCTCGCCCTCGCTCATTCCGATCGCGCGCCGAACCAAAGGATCGTCCGCGCGCAGAAATGGGTTGGTCGCGCGCTCGAGCCCGATCGTCGTCGGCAGCGTGGCGCATCCTTGTGTCCGTAGCCGATCTACCTCTTTCGCTCGCTGAGCGAGCAGGGGATTTTCCGGATCCACGGTCAGGGCGAATCGCGCATTGGTCTGCGTGTACTCATGGCCACAATATACGCGCGTCTCGTCGGGAAGATCGGCGAGCTTTTGAAGCGAGTCATACATCTCCGCCATGCTGCCCTCGAATACCTTGCCGCACCCGAGCGAGAACAGCGTGTCGCCGACGAACACGATCTCGTCTTCCGCAAAGTAATAGGCAATGTGGCCTCTGGTGTGCCCGCAGACGTCGATGACGCGAGCGCTGGAATTCCCGAGCATCACATGATCGCCATCCTCAACTAGGAGGTCGAGGCGGCCTAGGCGATGCTCGTCCCGGCGCGCGCCGACGACGCGGAGTCCTGAAAAAGCCTGACGCAAAGCGGGAACGCCCTCGATATGGTCGAGGTGATGATGGGTAAGCCAGACGTCCGTCAACGGCCAGCCGATGCGGCCCGCTTCCCTAGCGATCGCCTCACCGTCCGGCGCATCGATCGAAGCGACGGCGCCCGTTTCCTCGTCGCGAGCGAGCAGGCCGAAATTGTCGGTCAGGCAAATGAATTGATGAACGGATATCCCCATGCGCTCCTCCTCGAGGCTCACAAGCCATCGTCTGCAACTTAGGGCATGTCACGGAAAAGTGCGAAGCGGTTTTCCGGTCATGACATGCTCTAACTTTTTGACTTGGCGCGACGCGAAAAAGTGGAAACCGGCTTTTCGCACAAATTGCGCTCTAACTTCTAGAATCGATCACGCTTTCTGCATTCAGTCCGCCTGAATGCAGCGTGGTCTAGAGCCGATTCCGCAAGAGTCGATCAACTTTTGGACATGAGAATTCGCTCTAGACCGGCTGCCTGCGGCTCTTCGCCCAACCCATCAACTCCCCACGGAGCCCCGCCGTGTCGAAAACGAAGGTCAGCGCGCCATAAGCCAATGCGCCGACGCAGATCTGCGCGACCAGCGTCACAAATCCGGGCGCCAGATCCTGCATGGAAGCCAGCGCTCCCGCCATGCCGAGCGTCGCCGCCACGCTTGCGCCGAGGTCGCGCAAACGCGGCCAGATCGGCTTCTCACGAGCAGCGAAGGCGAGGGTCGCGAGTAGCGCGACGACATAGACGCCGCATTGGGCAAGCGCGAGATTGGAGGCGTCCTCACCCCAAGGCAAGAGGAAGAACAGAACGACGCCGGCGAGGGCTCCGGCGAGGGCCGCCGCGATCATCGGTCCGGTCTTCTTGGCGATCTGGAAGACGGGATTGACCGCGAAGAGGATCATGCCCATCGAGAAGAGCCCCGGCAGGAGCAAGCTGAGATAATGTCCGAAGGGCCCGCGAAACTGGCCGGGCACGATCAGCAGCTCGATCGACGGCATGATGAAATAGACACCGACGCAGCCCGGCAGCAGCACCGCCAGCACCACAGCCATGTTACGTCCGACCTGCCAACGCGCCTCATCGTCGCCGTGGTTCTCATGGGCGGCGACCGCGATCTGGAACAGCAAAACATCGAGCGCCGAGCCAAGCGCGAGGATTGCGCGCATGCCGAGATCGAAGGCGAGCGCAAATTGTCCGGTCTCGGCGAAGTCGAAGACGTCTGCGACAACCGCGCGCGTCGCCAGCGGCACCGCCTGATAGATGAGATGCGCGGCGACGATCGGCGCGCTATAGGCGGCGAGCGTCGCAGCCATGTTGCGGCGCGCGAAGTGAGACTGCGCGTGCCGGTCGGTCAAGGAGGCTCGTGCGGCGATCACCGTGCCCAAGAGGCTTGCGATGACGCCCTCCATCGCCACCGCGGCGGAGTGAAAGAGAAAGGCGCCCCCGCCTGTCAGAACAAGGGACAGCACGTTCTTGCCGAGGACAAGGCGCCAAAAAAGCTGGTCTTCGAAGCGCGCGCGCACCAGCGCGATCAGATAATCGAAGAGCCCATTGACCGCGGCGATCGCCAGCGCCAGCAAGATCAGCGTCGAGTCGAAATCGAGCTTCGGACCGAAGAGCGCATAGAGCAGCGTGGCGAGGGCGAGCCCGCACGTCACGACGACGAAGGACAGGTCCAGGCTTGCGCGCACCACCGGCTGGTTCTCGCGCACTTTCTCGGAATAGAAACGCGTCGCCGCGAGACGCATCCAATCGAAGAGGGCGGTCTGCACCACGCCCACGATGGAGAAGGCGATGGCGAAGCGCCCGTATTCGCCCGGGCCCAGATATTTGGCGACGAGAATTCCGATCACGAAATTCGTGAGGGAATTGGCCAAAAAGGCGAGCATCACCTTCACCGGCCCGAGATCCTCCGCGCAGCTTTGAGCGTCTCGCCCGACCGATTTCCCCTCATGCCCTGCCCTTCTCGCGCAACGCCTGCGCATCGCGCGGAGTCACGTCGGGATAGGCCGGATCGGCGGTCTTGGGATCGAAATAGCGCCATGAGCGCGCGCATTTGACGCCTTCGGCCGGCGCGAAGACGGCGGCGACGCCTTTTACCTCGGGCAAGCGGAAAGCCGCTTCCGGCGCCCCGCCCTCGCTTTCGATTTTAATGTCGGAAACGATGCAGATTTCGGCGAAGTCGACGCCGTCGAGCGCCATCAGCAGCTTCGGATCCGAAACATGCACGATCGGCGCGGCTTCAAGGGAGGAGCCGATACGTTTTTGCGCACGCTCCAATTCGAGCGCGCCCGTCACGACGCTGCGGATCGCGCGAATATCGGCCCATTTCTTTGCAAGCGCCTCGTCGCGCCAATGCGAAGGAATGTCCGGGAAAAGCTCGAGATGCACGCTTCCGGCGTCCTTGAAGCGCGAAAGCCACGCCTCCTCCGCCGTGAAGACGAGGATCGGCGCGAGCCAGCTCGTCACGCAGCGGAAGATCCAGTCGATCACGCCCAGCGCCGCCTTGCGCTTTGGCGACGACGGCGCATCGCAGTAAAGCGCGTCCTTGCGGATGTCGAAGTAGAAAGCGGAAAGATCGCTGATCATGAAGGGCGTCAGCAGCGCGACGATCCTCTTGAAGTCATAGGTCGCATAGGCGGCGCGGACGGCCTCGTCGAGCTCGACGAGGCGGTGCAGCATGAAGCGCTCCAGCTCCTCAGGGTGGTCGAGGTCTGAGGGCATCGGCTCGTGATGCGCGAGCGTTCCCAGCATCCAGCGCAGCGTGTTGCGGAGCTTGCGATAATGGTCGGTCACCGATTTGAGGATTTCGGGACCGATGCGCTGGTCGTCGGCGTAGTCGCAGCTTGCGACCCATAGCCGCAGAATGTCGGCTCCGGAATCCGCGATCACCTTTTGCGGCGCCACCGTATTGCCGAGCGATTTCGACATCTTGCGGCCCTTCTCGTCGAGCGTGAAGCCATGCGTGAGCACGGCGTCATAGGGCGCGCGATGTCGCGTGCCACAGCTCTCGAGGAGGGACGAGTGAAACCAGCCGCGATGCTGATCGGAGCCCTCGAGATACATGATCTCGTCGGCGCCGCCGTCGCGTTTGCGATGAATGTTTCCGAGCGTCGGAAAACTATTCTTGTCCTCCAGCACGAAGGCGTGGGTGGAGCCCGAGTCGAACCAGACGTCGAGCACGTCCGCGACTTTTTCATAATCACCGGGATCATATTCCGGGGCGAGAAAGCGCTCCGCCGCGCCTTTCTCGAACCAGGCGTCCGCTCCCTCGACGCGAAAGGCCTCGACGATGCGCTCATTGACCCGCGCGTCGACGAGCGGTTCATGCGTCCCCTTCTTCACGAAGAGCGCGATCGGCACACCCCAGGCGCGCTGGCGCGAAACGACCCAATCGGGCCGCGTCGCGATCATGCCGGTGATGCGATTCTCGCCGGCCGCCGGCGTCCAATGGGTGCGAGCGATTTCCGAAAGCGCGAGCTGGCGCAGCGTGGGCGCGTTGTGGCCTGTCTCCGCGGCCCGAGTCTGTTCTCTCCCCCCTTGTGGGGGAGAGTTAGAGAGGGGGGTGACGGCGCCTTGTGCGTGAATTCCGGCCCCCCCACCCTCACCCTCCCCCGCAAGGGGGGAGGAGGCGACCGGCGTTGCGCCCAACGGCTGATCCATCGCGATGAACCATTGCGGCGTGTTGCGAAAGATCACCGGCTTCTTGGAACGCCAGGAGTGCGGATATTGATGCTTTAGGCGCCCGCGCGCGAGCAGATTGCCGACGGCGATGAGCGCCGCGATCACCGCCTCATTGGCGTCGCCCTTCTCGCCCTTTTCGGTCAGCACGCGCTTGCCGGCGAAGCCCGGGGCGTCCTCGGTGTAAAAGCCGTCCGCATCGACGGTATAGGGGATGCGCGTCCCGATCCCGCGCTCGGCGAGCATGCGTCCGCTCGCCATCCAGATGTCGAAGTCGTCGCGGCCGTGACCCGGCGCCGTGTGCACGAAGCCCGTGCCCGTGTCGTCGGTGACGTGATCGCCGTCGAGGAGCGGGACCGGGAAGCTGTAACCCAGATGCGAAAGCGGATGATCGCAAGTGAGGCCCGCGAGCTCCTCGGCTGGCGCGTCCCGCAAACGCTCATAGGCTTCAACCTTCGAAGACTTGAAGACCTCCTCGGCGAGCTTGTCGGCGAGCACATATTCGGCCCCGACCTTGGCCCAATTGTTCTCGGGCGCAGCCGTCACGCGATAGAGCCCATAGGCGATCTTATGCGAATAGGAGATCGCCCGATTACCCGGCAGCGTCCAGGGAGTCGTTGTCCAGATGACCACAGAGAAGCTCTGTCCCTGAGCGGGGAAAGCCACCCACACCGTGTCGCTCGTGTGGTCCTCGTATTCCACCTCAGCTTCCGCCAGCGCGGTCTTCTCGACCACCGACCACATGACGGGCTTCGAGCCGCGATAGAGCAGCCCGCTTTCCGCAAACTTCAGGATCTCCGCGGCGATGCGCGCCTCCGCCTCGAAGGCCATCGTCGAATAGGGATGATCCCACTCGCCGGCGACGCCGAGCCGCTTGAATTCCTCGCGCTGCACCGAGAGCCAATGCGCGGCGTAGGCGCGGCATTCGCGGCGGAAGGCGATCATGGCGTCGGGGTCGGAGAAGTCGGGCTTCTTTTTGCCCTTGGCGCGATAATTCTCCTCCTCGATCTTCCATTCGATCGGGAGGCCGTGGCAGTCCCAGCCCGGCACATAGCTGCAATCCTTCGCCGACATGCGCTGGCTGCGCGTCACCAGATCCTTGAGGATCTTGTTGAGCGCGTGACCGATATGGATGGCGCCATTCGCATAGGGCGGGCCGTCGTGCAGCACGAACTTGGGGCGACCGGCGGCGGCCTCGCGCAGCTTCTCGGCGAGACCAATTTCCTCCCATCGCTTCAGCAGTTTTGGCTCGGCCTGCGGCAGGCCGGCGCGCATTGGAAAATCCGTCTGCGGCAGATAAAGCGTCGAGGAATAATCGACGGCGTCACGGGCGTCTTCGTTCATGGGGGTTCAAGACCAGGCTCAAGCCGCTCAAGGCACGTGAGTGCGCGCGGGAATCTCAGGAAGGCTGGCGAAAGGGCGCCGCGACGGCGCGCAAGTCCCGGACACCGCGCGAGCTCAGAGCGAATTCCGCAAAAGTTGGGAGACTTTTGCGAGCGGAAAACGCGCTAGCGTCGAGCGCGGGCCGGGCCAGTAATTCGTCTCTGGGCTAAGCGCATCATGGGGTCGAGCCTTAGCAGGCTGAAGGCCAAAGGAAAAGAGCCTCATCCAAAGCGGTTGCTGCGCGGGAATCCCCGCGGGGGCAAGCGGCCGGCTTCCGCCCTGTGGCCGATCCATTCTTTGAGATCCGCGCGGGATATGTTGAAGACGCGGCCTGAGGCGTCCGTCCAGCTCAAACCTTCCACGAGCGCGAAAACCTTGGCGTCGGAGACTCCACCGTCCTTATAGCGCTGCATTCTGACGCCCTTGCCGCGCGCCATGCGCGGAGTCTCCTCGAGAGGGAAGACGAGGAGCTTCCGGTTCTCGCCGATGATCGCCACATGATCGCCTTGTGCGGGCGCGACGATCTTCAGTCGCGCCGCGCCTTCCACCGTCAAGGCGGCGCGGCCCTTGCGAGTCGCGGATAGCAGATCGTCCTCGCCGGCGACAAAGCCGCGCCCGTCGTCCGAGATCAGCAGCAGCGCCGCGCCCGGCGTGTGCAAAATCGCGGTCACGATCATCGCGTCCTCTTCGATCTCGGCGAAGAGACGAACCGGCTCGCCGTGACCGCGCCCGCCGGGCAATTTGGCGGCCTCGATCGTGAACACCTTGCCGTTCGAAGCGAAGAGGAGAATTTTAGACGTCGTCTGGGCGAAGAAGGCCGTCGCCAGCGCATCGTCGCCCTTGTAGACGAGCGTGGAAATATCGGGCACATGGCCTTTGAGCGAGCGGATCCATCCTCTTTGAGAAACGACCACCGTGATCGGCTCGCGCTCGATCATCGCTTCGGCCAGGTCGAGATCGGCGGCCGGCGGCGCATCGGCAAATTGCGTTCGTCTCTTACCGAGGGCCGTCGTCACGCCCACGGTCTTCTTCAGCTCGCGGATCTGGCCGGCGATGGCGCGCCACTGCTTGGATTCATCTCCGAGCAGCGCCTCGACTTCGGCGCGCTCTTCGGTCAGCTCCTTATGTTCCTTTCGAAGCTCCATCTCCTCGAGCTTGCGCAGCGCGCGCAGCCGCGTGTCGAGGACATAATCCGTCTGGAGATCCGTGAGGCCAAAGGCCGCTTTCAACGCGGCCTTGGCGTCGTCCTCCTCGCGAATGATTCGGATCACCGCGTCGAGATTGAGGAAGACGATGATCATGCCGTCGAGCTGCTCGAGCCGGCGCAGGATGGCGGCCAAACGGTGCCGCGAGCGGCGCAGCAGCACCTCGCGGCGATGATCGAGCCAGCGCCGCAGCGCCTCGTCGAGCGAGACGACGCGCGGCGTGACCCCGTCGACCAACACATTCATGTTGACGGGAAAGCGCGTCTCGAGCTCGGAGAGCTTGAAGAGCGTCTCCATCATCAGCGCCGGATCGACCGTGCGCGCGCGCGGCTCGATGACGATGCGAACGTCCTCGGCCGATTCGTCCCGCACATCGGCGACGAGCGGCAGCTTCTTGTCATTGACGAGCTCCGCCAGCCGCTCGATGAGCCGCGACTTCTGCACGCCGTAAGGAATTTCCGTCACGACGGCGACCCAGCCGCCGCGCGGCAATTCCTCCTTGCGCCAGAGCGACCGCAGGCGAAAAGAACCGCGTCCGCTTCGATAGGTCTCGACGATATCCTCGCGGCGATCGACGACGACGCCGCCAGTGGGGAAATCCGGCCCTTGAACGAAATTCAGCAATTGCTCGGCCGTCGCGGAGCGATGGGCGATCAGATAAAGCGCGGCGTCGCAGAGCTCGGCCGCGTTGTGCGGCGGAACCGAGGTCGCCATGCCGACAGCAATGCCCTGCGAGCCATTGGCGAGGAGATTGGGCAACGCGGAGGGCAGCACGATCGGCTCCTGCTCCTCGCCGGAATAATTCGGCCGGAAATCGATCGCGTCGTCGTTGATGCCTTCGAGCAGAAGACGCGCGACCGTCGTCATGCGCGCTTCCGTATAGCGATAGGCGGCCGCGGCGTCGCCGTCGATATTGCCGAAATTGCCCTGGCCGTCGACGAGCGGGTAGCGCGAGGAGAAATCCTGGGCGAGACGCACCAACGCGTCATAGATCGCCTGGTCGCCGTGCGGATGGAAGGAGCCCATCACGTCGCCGACGATCTTCGCGCATTTCTTGAACGGCGCGCCCGGATCGAGCCGCAAAATGTGCATGCCGTAAAGAATGCGTCTATGCACGGGCTTCAATCCGTCGCGCGCGTCGGGCAGAGCGCGGCCGGTGATTGTGGAAAGCGCATAGCGCAGGTAGCGCTCCTCGAGCGCCTCACGCAGCTCGACCGGCGTGACGGACTTTTCGCCGCCGCCCGACTCCGAGCTTTTCCCTTGCGCCATGTTCGGCTCCCTCCTCCCCGCGCAGCCAGTCGTCCCCGCGCCGCCGCTGTCAGCTGCGTGCTCGGACTCGCGCGCCCGTTCTTCGAACGCTATTCTCAGGCGACAAGAAGTCGCACCAGATCAAACAGCTGGAACGAATCTTGACACCCTTGAGCCAAATCGCTCTACCGTAGCGCGCTGGCTGCGCCTAGAGCACGACGCGAAAGATCGATTTCCACTTTTTCGCATCGCGCTCTAGGAGACCTCCAAGGGCTCCGCAACCGGGCGTCGAGCGCCTCGCGCGAGCCGCATCACACGCCTGCTCGATGAAAAATCAACCATTTAACGTTCTTCCGCGGCCGCGCTTCGGCTCGGGAGGATTTTTCTTGTCGAGACGCGCCAAGGCTTGTACCTATTGCTTAGCTGGTGATGGAAAACGGTTCCTCTCAAGCTAATTGGCCTCGAGGAACACGCGGGAGCGGGAGCGGCAGCGATGCGTTTGACAAGACTGGCTTTTGCGGTGCTTGCCGCTTCGAGTTTCGCCTTTTCCGCCGGGGCTCGGGAGGGAAATACTGGCTCCGAGCCGGAGCGCCTGGCCCAGTCGCCAAGCCCCGAATCCTTTGGCGCGCAGAACGAAATTGCCGAAAATCTGCCGGATTGCCGCAAGGTCGACATCGACCTCGACGAGGGATACGGCGTCACCGGACACGCGACGCGGGACGAATGTCCGCCCCGCCGGCGCCGATTGGGTTCGGCCCCACGTTGACGGGCCTGCGCGCGGAATAATAAAGCGCGACAAAGCCGCTGCGCTCGCAGCGTCGAGCCAGATTCTCCGTCCTTGCGCTAAAACACCCGTTCCGCGCCGACGGCGTCGAACGGGCGAATATGCTCAGGCGTAGCGTGGATCAATGCGCCAGCGCCTTGACGATCGATTCGACGGTCTTTTTCGCGTCGCCGAACAGCATCATCGTGTTCGGACGGAAGAACAGCTCGTTCTCGACGCCGGCATAGCCTGACCCCATGCCACGTTTCAGGAACAGCACGGTCTTCGCCTTTTCGACGTCGAGGATGGGCATGCCGTAAATGGCCGACTGCGGATCGGTCTTGGCCGCGGGATTGGTCACGTCATTGGCCCCGATCACGAAAGCGACGTCCGCCTGGCTGAACTCCGAGTTGATGTCCTCGAGCTCGAAAACCTCATCATAGGGGACGTTCGCCTCGGCGAGCAACACGTTCATGTGCCCCGGCATACGCCCCGCGACCGGGTGGATCGCATATTTGACGTCGACACCCTCCTTCTTGAGGATGTCGGCCATCTCGCGCAAGGTGTGCTGAGCCTGCGCGACCGCCATGCCGTAGCCCGGCACGACAATGACCTTCTCGGCGTTCTTCATAATGTAGGCGGCGTCGTCGGCGGAGCCCTGCTTGACCGTGCGCGTCTCTTTGCCGCCAGTCGCCGCCGCCACCTCGCCGCCGAAGCCGCCGAGAATGACCGAGATGAAGGAGCGGTTCATCCCCTTGCACATGATGTAGGAGAGGATCGCGCCCGAGGAGCCGACGAGCGCGCCGGTGATGATGAGCGCCATATTGCCCAAAGTGAAGCCGATGCCCGCAGCCGCCCATCCCGAATAGGAGTTCAGCATCGAGACCACGACCGGCATGTCCGCGCCGCCGATCGGAATGATCAGCGTGACGCCGAGGACGAGCGACAGCAGGATCAGCGCCGCGAGCCAGAAGCCCCACTCGCTGGTGACGAAGAGCAACATGCAAAAGACGATGCCGACGCCGATCAAAATATTGATCGTGTGACGCTCCGGCAGCAGGATCGGCTTGCCGGACATTCTCTCGGAGAGCTTCAGAAAGGCGATGATCGAGCCCGTGAAGGTGATCGCGCCGATCGCCGCGCCAAGCGACATCTCGAACAGGCTTCCGCCCTCGATGTGTCCGGGCGCGCCGATGCCGAAAGCCTGAGGCGCATGGAAGGCGGCGCCCGCGACGAGGACGGCGGCGAGGCCGACCAAGGCGTGGAAGCCCGCAACGAGCTCGGGCATCGCGGTCATCGCGATGCGCTGCGCCACCGTCGCGCCGATCCCGCCGCCGATGCCGACGCCGATCACGATCCACACGAGGGTCAAAAGGCTCGGCGTCTGCACGAAGAGAGTCGTCGCGACGGCGACGGCCATGCCGATCATGCCGTAGCGATTGCCCTCCCGCGAGGTCGCGGGCGAGGAGAGGCCACGCAACGCGAGAATGAACAGAATGCCCGAGGCGAGGTAGAGAAGAGCCGTGAGGTTGGCGATCATTCGCGTCAGCCCTTCTTCTTATACATTGACAGCATGCGCTCGGTGACGAGGAAGCCGCCAAAAATATTCACGCTCGCTAAGATCAGCGCGAAGAAGCCAAACCAGCTCGCCAAGCTCGATCCGGGTTCGGAGGATGAGCCCACGCCGACCGACAGCAGCGCGCCGACGACAATGACTGAGGAGATCGCGTTGGTGACCGACATCAGCGGGGTGTGCAGCGCCGGCGTGACCGACCAGACGACGTAATAGCCCACGAACACCGCGAGAACGAAGATCGCGAGGCGAAAGACCACAGGGTCGATCGCCCCGCCTCCCAGCCCGTGCGACGCGGCGGCGGCGGCGGTCTGGGCGAGCTGCTCCGAATAGGCCTGCGCTTGGTCGGCCACGTGCCGGGCCGCCTCGGCCGCCTGACGCGCTTTCTCCAGCAATTGCTGCGTGTCGTCTGTCATGAGTGGGTCTCCCCTCGAAATCCGTTCCGTCGTTCAGCCCGATTCGCTGCGGGCCTCGTCTCGTCAACCGCGGGCGATCGCGGCGCCGTCGCGGGTCAAGGCCGTCGCCTTCACCAGCTCGTCGTCCCAGTTGATCGCGAGCTGCTTCGTCTCCTTCGAGATCAGCGTCTCGACGAAAGCCAAGAGGTTCTTGGCGTAGAGGCTCGAGGTCGTGGACGCCGTGCGCCCGGCGATGTTGAGCGGCGCCATGATTTTCACGCCGCTCTCCACGATGGTCTCTCCCGGTCGGGAAAGCTCACAATTGCCGCCGCGTTCGGCGGCCAGATCGTAGATGACCGATCCCGGACGCATCGAGCGAACCTGCGCGGCGGAGACGAGCTTCGGGGCCGGCCTCCCGGGGATCAGCGCGGTCGTGATGACGATGTCCTGCTTGGCGATATGGGCGCCGACGAGCTCGGCCTGCGCGGCCTGATACTCCTTCGACATCTCCTTGGCGTAGCCGCCGGAGGTCTCTGCCTGCTTGAACTCTTCATTTTCGACCGCGATGAATTTTGCGCCGAGCGACTCGACCTGCTCCTTGGTGGCCGGACGGACGTCCGTTGCGGTCACGATCGCGCCGAGGCGGCGCGCCGTCGCGATCGCCTGCAGGCCGGCGACGCCGACGCCCATGATGAAGACGCGCGCGGCCGGCACCGTGCCGGCGGGGGTCATCATCATCGGCAGGACGCGGCCATATTCGGATGCGGCGTCTAAGACCGCTCGATAGCCATTGATGTTCGCTTGCGAGGAGAGAACGTCCATCACCTGCGCGCGGGTGATGCGCGGCATAAGCTCCATCGCGAAGGCGGTTACATTGGCCTTGGCAAGGTCGGCGATGGCCTTCTCGGCGCCATAGGGGTCCATGATCGCGACGACGGCCGCGCCAGGCTTGGCTCCGGCGAGATCCGTCAAGGACGGCCGCCGCACGCGCAGGATCACATCCGCGCCCGCAACGGCTTCCCTGGCGTTGGCGGCGATGGATGCGCCCGCCGCGGCGTAATCGCCATCGGCGAAGCCGGAAGCCGCTCCGGCGCCGGCCTGCAGGGCGATTTCCGCGCCCAAGCCAATGAATTTCTTGATGGTTTCTGGCGTCGCAGCGACGCGGGGCTCGGATCTGTCGGTTTCGGCAAGAACAGCGATTCGCATCAAGGACTCCAATCGGGACAGCGTCTTGGCGGCGCCAGGGGACGGGCTATCCCGACTCCTGGCGATCTCGCCCCTCATGCGCCGGCGCTCGCGCGCCGCGTAAATTGAGGGGGATGGCGATATGCTTGCGGGTGAAGCGCGCGATCCACGTTGCGCCGGCCGAGCGGCGTCGCTCAAAAATGCCTGTCGCTGCTCCCCCCTCAACGGCCGCGCGATCCTTGCGCGCGACTTCCGCCGCCCCTTGCGCAAATGTTAAACGAGCTTCGGCCTTCCCGCAACGCCTTAGGCGTTCGCTAATCGCGCGGCGCCGCAGCAAGAAGGAGCTCTTCGACTACGCCGGGACATGAAAAAGCATGTTAAATCATGTAACTTTGCTTTGCGGCGACGCGTCGGCGACTTTGCGCAGAAGTTTGGGACTGTCTGATCGAAATTTACCGCAGCGGTTTGATCTTTCGTCCTTTATCACCCTCGAACAATCGGTTGGACGCAAGCGGGATCGCGCGGCGCCGGGCTTGTCCCGAGCGCGGACGGCGCAATATGGCTGCGCATGAAGATTTGTCTGCGTCGGCTGCTCAAGCCCCTGCCCAAGCTGCTCGTCGGCGCAGCACTGTCGGGCCTCGCCGCCATTCCGCCCGCCTCTGCCGGAGAGCCGCCGCCCGGCTTCGTGCGCTTGGCCGACGTCGCGCCGGGAATCGAGCAGGACATGCGCTACGCGGGCTCGAATAATTTCACCGGCGCGCCCGTGCCCGGCTACCGCGCGCCGCAATGCTGGCTGCGCCGCGAGGCGGCGCAGGCGCTCGCCCGCGCGCAGGCGCTCGCCCATCGGCGCGGATTCGATCTCGTCGTGTACGACTGCTACCGGCCCCGAAGGGCCGTTGCGGCGTTTCTCGCATGGTCCAAGAGCGCGGACGAAAGCACGAAAGACGCCTATTATCCGCACGTCGCGAAATCGGAACTGTTCGCGCAAGGCTACATCGCCGAGCGCTCGACGCATTCGACGGGATTAGCGGTCGACATCGGCGTCAAGGGCTGGGATTTCGGCGCGCCTTTCGATTATTTCGATCGTCGCTCCTGGACGAAAAGTCCCGTCAGCCGCGCGGCGCAGAGCGCGAGAGAGAAGCTCGTGGCGCTCATGCGGAGCGTCGGATTTGAGAATTATCCGCGCGAATGGTGGCACTTCTCCTACGGTGACGCGAAAGCGACCGAGAGCTTCGACGCCGAGATCGAATAGGCTTGGTCTGCACACGTCAGAAGCCGTTTTGGCGCGGCGCGAATGTAGGGCCTCGCCATGATCACGGGGAGCTGGCCAAAGATTATGCTGTGCCGCAAAGCACGACCAACGAGCGCCAGCGTTGTCGCGAGCACTGATCTGCACAGCAAAAAGAAACTTGAATGACCAGCAATATGCCTGAGAAGATTGAGACAAGGACCCGCATGCCGATTGTTGTAGGGTCTTCGCCAAGACTTGTCAGGTGAGAGCATTCACGTGCCGCAACTCGATCCACTCGAAGAATTAGCTGACGGCGTCGAGCAGGACGGAGCGCTGATTTTGCGCCTCTCTCCCTGCCTGGGGCGCTGCTCTTTGCGAAGCGCCGCCTTTCGCCCAAGGGCAGTCTCCTAAGCCCGCCTCTTTTCAACCGTCTCGGCGAGGGTTAGAGACTGCGCTCGCCGCAGCCAGAGGAGCCTGGACGCTGGCGGACGGGCGGAGCTCACGCGAACCGGCCTGCAGCTGAAAGGTGTTCCGCAATGCGCTGGTTCGATTGGCCGACGTGGTCGAAAACGTCGGCGCGGCAGATCGCGAAGCAGTTGCTCGGTCCTTTTCTGGGGCGCAACCCCGATCCGAAGACCGTTGAATATTATGCGTCGCTCATCGCCAAGGGCGCTGGTCTCGGCAAGATCCTGAGCGAGCTTTCGCAGAACCAGGAGTACAAGTCACAATTTTGCGCGCGACCGCCTCGAGCTCCGGCGGCGAGTCCACAGATTTGGAACGACCCGCGTTACGAAGCTTTTCTGAATGCTCCAAAAATTCAGAACGCGCTGATCCTCAAGCTCGATCACATCGGGGACTTTCTTCTGGCGCTCGACGCCTTCTCCGCCCTTCGCAAAGGCTTTCCCGAGGCGAAACTGACGCTTCTGTGCGCGCCGTGGAATGCGGCGCTGGCGCGCTCGCTCAATATGTTCGACCGCGTCGAGACGCTCGACTTCTTCGCGCCGACGGCGCAAGGAGAAAGTCCGGTCTTTTCCGCCGAGCGCCTGGGCGAACTTGCGAGGGAATCTTTCGATCTCGCAGTCGATCTGCGCGTGGAGGCCGACACGCGCGCGATCTTCGATCACGTTCAAGCGGCGCACAAATGCGGCTATGCGAGCGACGCCTGTCGAACCGTTCTGACCATCGGTCCGCCTCGACCCAATCTCCTCTACACAGACAGCCTGGCCGCCAATCAGCAGATGCTCATGCTGGGTCTCGCGCGCAGCGTCGTCGATTTCTTTCATCGCGACGAATCGCTTCACGGCGAAAGCCTGGCGCGCACGCTCATCGGGTCGGACGAGGCGGACGTTCCTCTTCGCGGCGGCGGCCCCCTCGTCGCGATGCATCCATTTTCCGGCAGGTCTATCAAAAATTGGCCCCTCGAGAATTTTCTGCGGCTCGGCGCGTGGCTCGAGCGCGAAATCGGCGCTTCGGTGTTCCTGCTTGGAACGAAGAAGGAAGCCGAAAGCGTTCCGGAGCTGGCCTTGCTGTGCGAGAGAGCGGGCGTTCGCTCGCTCGTCGGCGAGACGTCGCTCACGCAGGCGCTCTCCGTCATCGCAAGATCCGACCTCTATGTCGGCAATGATAGCGGGTTGACGCATGCCGCGGCGCGGCTGGACGTTCCGACGCTCGCCCTCTTTTCCGGAGTTGCGCCGATCGAATCTTGGGCGCCCCGCGGCAAACGCGTGAGGATCCTGCACGCCCCCGCGCCCTGCGCTCCCTGCTATCTCCCGTCGCTCGAGTGGTGCGAAGCGGGGCACGAGTGCCTGAGAGCGATCGATTTCGACTTCGTTCAAGCCCAAGCGCGAGACTTGCTGGAGCGGACCGGAGCTCGAGAAGCGCATCCGCCTTGCCGGGGCCAAGCGAATGGTGGATAGAAACGCGGCGATCGACTTCTATACGTCGGCGTCGAAGGGATGCGGCGCCGACGCCGCATCGAAGTGAGGAACGCCATGCGGTTACGCGCCTATGTGCTCGCCGCCGATCCGGCCTGGCTCGAGACGAGCATCCAGTCCTATTACGACGTCGTCGAAAAGATCGTCGTTTCCTACGACCGTAACAAGGTCGGTTGGACCGGGCGTCCGCTTCCCATCGACGAATGTCTCGACCGCGCCAAGTCGGTCGACAAAGACAACAAGATGGAGTTCGTCCCGGGAGATTATGCGATATTGAGCAACGCCCCGATGGCGAACGAGACGCGACAGCGTCGCGAAGCATTGGCCCGGGCCGGCGATGCGGACTGGGTGCTTCAGCTCGACACCGACGAAGTGGTGACGAACCCCTCTTCCCTTCTCAAGCGTCTGGCCGCTTTTCCCGCCTCCGTCGCCTGCGTCCGCTGGCCGATGCGAAGCTTCTTTCAGCAGTCGACCGATGGGCGGTATCTGGAGGTCTGCTCGAAACGACGCGGTCACGTAGAGGAATATTTCCCCGTGGCGGTGCGCCCGGGCGCAACGCTCGCCGAGGCGCGCTGCACGCACAAAGACACGATGACGTTGAAAAGCCGAACGTTCTCATTCGAGTCGCTCTCCGACCCGAACGCCCGCTTGGCGCGCAACGAGACGATGCTGCATTTCTCCTGGGTGCGGTCAGACGAGCAGATGCGACGCAAGCTGCAAAGCTGGGGCCACAGCCGGGACTTCGACACGGAACGCTACTATCGGGAAATCTGGTCGCGCGCGCCGACCGAGTGGAAAAGCTTACGCGATTTCCATCCGTTCGCGCCTCCGACATGGCCGGCCCTACGGCCGACCGAGCTGCCCTACGCGGTAAACTGGTGAGGGCGACGTCTCGGCGCGGATGAGAAGTCGAAGAAGGCGGAGCGGGGAACTGCAGTGGCAAAAAGTGGAATTACGCTCGTCATCGTCTCGACGGACACCTATGAGCTCGGCCTCCAGGCCGTCGTTAAGTCCGTCGCGAATTTCGCCTTCGATGAAGTGCTCATATTGAGCGATTTACCGCAGGCATGGGGCGATTTCTCGATCACGAAGATCGACAAGTTCGCATCTGGACGCGATTATAACATTTTTATACTGTCTGAACTCCACAAATATATAAATACTGATTTCTTCCTGATCGTGCAATACGACGGCTTCGTGCTGAGAGGCGATCAATTCTCGCCGCACTTCTATCATTACGACTATATCGGGGCGCCTTGGCCGTTTCACCGAGCCCTCAACGTGGGCAATGGGGGGTTCTCCTGGCGGTCTCGCCGTCTGGCGGAGGCGGCCGCCAAGGTCCTTGAAACCCATCCCCCCGATGCGGGCGCGGCTGTGCTCGAGGATCATTATCTGTGTCGGCTGAACCGGATCTTGCTGGAAGAGAGATACGGCATACGCTTTGCCAGCGAGGGCATCGCCGAGCACTTTGCAGTGGAACATGGCGAAAGGCGCTTCCCGACCTTTGGGTTCCACGGCATTTGGCATTTGCCGAAAATATATAACGACAGGCTGGACTGGCTTTTGAACAACCTACCGCAAAGGCTGCTAGAAAACGACGCCATGTATCCTTATCTCGCTGATGAAATGTACAATACTTCGGTCGAGCATTATAGAAAGTTGACCAAGCTCAAGGGACGAGCTAACCGGAAAAGCAGTGGCCTCGGACTTCTCCGATGGTCGGGCGGCCGGTGACCCCTGCCTGACCCGAAGCCCCATCGCGGCGAACTGCCCAAAAAAACCGAGAAAGGGAATGGATGCGTATTTTCATCAGCGGCGTCGCGGGATTTTTGGGAAGCCATTTGGCGGAGTCGTTCCTCGCCGACGGCCATGAGGTGATCGGCTGCGACAACATGCTCGGCGGCGAGCTGGACAACGTTCCCGCCGCGGTCAATTATTTTCAATATGACTGCTGCCACCACAATTCGATGGTCAAGATCACCCAGGGGTGTGACGTCGTCTATCATTGCGCCGCGACCGCCTACGAGGGCTTGTCGGTCTTTTCGCCGCATGTGGTGACGCAAAACATCGTCACCGCCTCGGTCTCGCTTTTCAGCGCCGCGATCGCCAACCGGGTCAAGCGCATCGTCTTCTGCTCGTCGATGGCGCGATATGGCGTCAATGAGGTGCCTTTCCTCGAAAGCTACACGCCGCGCCCGCAGGATCCCTACGGCATAGGCAAGGTGGCCGCCGAACAGATGCTGCGCAATCTTTGCGAGACGCATGGCGTCGAATATGTGATCGCCGTTCCGCATAACATCATCGGGCCTCGCCAGAAATACGACGATCCCTATCGCAACGTCGCGAGCATCATGATGAATCTCATGATGCAGGGCCGTCAGCCGACGATTTATGGCGATGGAACGCAGATGCGCTGCTTTTCCTTCATCGACGACGACATCTATTGCCTGAAGGAGATGGCCTACCGTTCTGACATTGTCGGGGAGGTGATCAACATCGGTCCCGACGAAGAGTTCGTCACGATCAACGACCTCGCGAACAACATCGCGAATCTGCTGCAGTTCAACGTCGATCCGATCTATATGCCCGGGCGTCCGCAGGAGGTGAAATTCGCCACCTGCTCCGCCGAGAAGGCGCGCAAGGTGCTCGGCTATAAGACCAAGGTTAAGATGAAGGACGGGCTGCAGGCGATGATCGACCATATCCGTCGCAAGGGCCCGCGACCGTTCCGCTACCATCTCGATCTCGAGATCGTGAACGAGCTGACGCCAAGAACCTGGAAGGAAAAACTGTTCTGATCTTCGCCAACCGGGGCCGCGGGACGGCCGGTCCGACGGGTCGATGAACGCGGGCGTTGGAGAATCGACGTGAATGAGGGCGCGCAGACGGGAAAGCGCTTCGCGCTTCTCGATCGCGACGGAACGGTCGTGATCGACAAGGTTTATCTCGCCGACCCCGCCGGCCTCGAATTTGCCCCCGGCGTGGTCGAGGGGCTGCGCCTCATGCGCGACGCCGGCTTGCGCTTCCTCATGATCACCAACCAATCGGGCGTCGCCAGGGGTTACTTCGACGAGGAGACCCTCGCAAGGATTCACCGGCGTCTGTGCGAGATGCTGGCGCAAGAAGGAATCGACCTCGAGGCTATCTATTATTGCCCGCATGGCCCCACGGACGGCTGCCGCTGTCGCAAACCCCAGCCGGGTCTGGTGCTTGACGCGATGGCGAATTTTGGCTTCTCCCCCGAAGAGGCGGTGCTGATTGGCGACAGCGAGGCAGACATGGGCGCGGCGACCGCGACCGGCCTCACGGGCATTCGCGTCGCGTCGCCGAATGCAGGAGCAATCGCCGCGCACGACGCAGCCCCCGATTTCCTCGCGGCGGCGCGTCGGGCGGTCGCCTATTTCGACTCCCGACAGGCAAAGAATCGGTCATGTACTTAATCACGGGCGGCGCCGGCTTCATCGGCTCGAATATCGCTGAAGCGCTCGATGCGAGCGGCGACGATGTCGTCATCGTCGATTGGCTGCGCGACGATCCCTTCAAATGGCGCAACATTGCGAAGCGACGGCTGGCCGACCTCGTGGCGCCGGAGGATCTCCCGGCGTTTCTTGACGCCAACCGCTCGAAGATCGAGGGGATCGTGCACATGGGCGCGATCTCCTCAACGACGGAGACGGACGTCGACGCCATTGCGCGCAACAATTTCCGTCTCTCCGTCGACCTCTGGCGCTTTTGCGCCGCCGCTGGCCTGCCCCTCGTCTACGCCTCTTCCGCCGCAACCTATGGCGACGGCGCGCAAGGCTTTCTCGACCGTTTCGACGAGGCTTATCTCGCCGCGCTGCGCCCGCTCAATCCCTATGGCTGGAGCAAGCACGTCTTCGACCGTTTCGCGCTGGGTAGCGTCAAGGGGCGCGAAAAAGCGCCGCCGCGCTGGGCCGGACTAAAATTCTTCAACGTCTACGGACCGAACGAATATCACAAGGGCGGCCAGCGGAGCGTCGCGGCGCAGCTTTATGATCAAATTCGCGAGCAGGGCTCGGCGCGTCTCTTTCGCTCGGACAACCCCGATTACGCCGATGGCGAGCAGCTTCGCGATTTCGTATGGGTCGGCGATTGCGTCGAGGTCGTTCTCTGGGCGCTCAAGAACCCTCAAGCGCCTTCCAATCTTTATAATGTCGGCTCAGGTCTCGCGCGCTCCTTCCATGACAAGGCGAAGATCATGTTCGCGGCGCTCGGCCAAAACGCCAATGTCGAGTTCATCAATCTTCCCGAGAATTTGCGCGGGAAATATCAGTATTATACTTGCGCGTCGCTCGAGAAGCTGCGCGCTGCGGGGTTTCAGCGCCCGATGACGACGCTCGAGCGAGGCTTGCAGCTTTACGTCCGCGATTATCTTGCGAGCGACGACCCCTTTCGCTGAAACGGGAGACCTGCCAGGCTATTGCGCGCTCTTTTTTAGAAAGGCCGCGAAGCGGGCTTGAACCTCCGGACTTCTGAGCGCCTGCGCAAAGAGCCGCGCTTCCTCGTCTATGCGTTCGAGGAGCCTCCCCCGGTCGCCGCGCAGCAGGCGCCGCGTGTCGCGCAGCGCCGTCAGGGGCTTGGCGGCGAGGCGCGTGGCCGCCTCGAACGCTCGCGCCTGGAGCTCTTCTTCCGGCAGGATCGCATTCACGAGGCCGACGCGATGCCCCTCTTTGGCGTCGAAGGCCTCCCCCAGCATGAGCAGCTCCGCGGCTTTGGCTTCGCCGAAGCGCATCGGAGCCAGCAGGCTCACGCCGCCCTCGGGTGGAAGCCCAAGATCGATGAAGGCCGCTTTGAACCTCGCCGAGGGAGACGCATAAACGAGGTCGCAGTGGAAAAGCATGGTCGCGCCGATGCCGACCGCGTCGCCAGCGACCGCCGCGACCAGAGGCTTTTCAAAGCTGGCGACCGCCTTGATGAAGCGCAGCGCCGGAAACGCCATGGGCTCGCCGGAGAAGGAGAGGAAGTCCGCGAGGTCGTTGCCGGCGGTGAAGGTCCCTCCCTCTCCGCAAAACAGCACCGCTCGCAGGCTCTCGTCGCCCGACGCCTCCTCGAGCGCCGCAAGCGCCCGCAGATACATATCGCGCGTCAGCGCGTTCTTCTTCGCGGGCCGGTCGAGGACGATCCGCAGCACGCCGCCTTCGCGCGAGACAATCAGCCCGGTCTCCATCAGCGCTCCCTTTTTCAGTATCCTGCGCGGCGGACGGCGCCGCGTCAAACAGCACCGTTGAGGCGGCGAATTCCTCGTCAGAGCGTTGGAGCGCGCGCCCCGTCGCGCTACTCTGGACGCGCCATGTTCCTCTCTGCGCTTTCTCCCGTTCTCTACCGCGCCAGCACAGCCGTGCTCGATCTGTTTTTTCCGCCTGCTTGTCTCAACTGCCGCGCCGCGATCGCCGAGCATGGCGGCCTTTGCCCCCGATGCTGGACTGACATGGCCTTCATCGAGCGTCCCTTCTGCGAGCGGCTGGGGGAGCCCTTCGAGAGGGAGGGCTCCGCTCCGGGGATGATCTCGCTCGAAGCCGCCGCGCGGCCCCCGGTTTTCACGCGCGCAAGGGCCGTCGCCCGCTACGAGGGCGATACGGCGCGGGCGCTGGTCAATCGGCTGAAATATTATGATCGTCACGATCTCGCTGCGCCTATGGGACGCTGGATGGCGCGCGCCGGGGCCGAATTGCTCACGGACGCGGACCTTATCGTTCCGACGCCTCTCCACCGCCTGCGCCTTGCCGAACGGCGCTTTAATCAGGCGGCGCTGCTCGCCGCTCCGATCGCGCGGGAAAGCGCCGTCCCGCTGGAAACCATGGCCTTGGAGCGAGTGAAGGCGACGCCGCCGCAGGTGGGCCTGAGCCGCGCGCGGCGCGCCGAGAATCTTGCCGGCGCCTTCAAGGTCGACCCCGCTTTCGCCGGACGAATCTCGGGCGCGAATGTCGTGCTCGTGGACGACGTGCTGACGACCGGCGCGACCGCCAACGCCGCGGCGCGCGCGCTGCTGCGGGCGGGAGCGGCGCGGGTGGATCTCCTCGTCTTCGCGCGGACCGGGCTGACCCGTTAATTCACAGTGATTCCTGGCGAAGGACTGATTCGGAGAGTAGCATTTCCCGATGGGTTTCACCTTCATCCACGCCGCCGACCTCCATATCGACAGTCCATTAGCGGGGCTCGGCTGCAAAGACGCGCTCGTGCGGGAGCGCTTTGCGAATGCGGGTCGGCGCGCGGTGCAGAACCTCGTCACGGAGACGATCGCCGCGAAGGCCGCCTTTCTCCTCATCTGCGGCGACATTTTCGACGGCGAGTGGCGCGACGTCTCAACGGGACATTTTTTCGCTCGAGAACTCGGACGCTTGGAGCGCGCCGGCATTCTCACTTACATCGTCAAGGGCAATCACGACGCCGAAAGCCTGATCTCCAAGGACCTGCCCTACCCCGAAAGCGTGCGGATATTCCCGTCGCGCAAGGCCGACATCTTCGAAATCGAGTCTCTTCGAGTCGCGCTGCACGGGCGCAGCTTCGCCTCGCGCGCCGTCGGCGGTGATTTTCTCGCCTCTTATCGACCGCGACGCGAAGGCTGGCTGAACATCGGGCTGCTGCATACGGCGCTCGACGGCTCGCGCGGCCACGAATCCTATGCGCCTTGCACGCTCGACGACTTGAGGCGCTTTGGCTACGACTACTGGGCGCTCGGGCACGTGCACGCCGCGGAGATCGTCGCGCGCGATCCTTTCATCGTCTACCCCGGCAATATCCAGGGTCGCCACGCGCGCGAGACCGGCGCGAAGGGCGCCATGCAGATCAGCGTCGAGGAAGGCCGGATCGTCGACGTCTCGCCGCTGACGCTCGACGCCGCGCGCTGGGCGCAAGCGCTTGTCGACGTCGGCTCGTGCCGCGACGAGGCGGACGTCGTGGCTCGGATAGAAGCCGCGATGCGCGCGCAATACGAAGGCTGCGACGGACGGCCGGTCGCCCTGCGCATCACGCTTCAGGGAGCGACTCGCTTCAGCTGCCGACTCGTCGCGGAGCGAGAGCGTCTGGAAGAGGACATGCGCGCGATCGGCTTTCGCCATGCCGAGGACTTTTGGATCGAGAGCCTCAAGATTGAGACCCATGCGCCTCCCAAGAAAGCGCCGGCCCTCGCGGAAGCGGACGCGCTCGATGTCGAGGCGTTGATCTCGGCCGCAGCGGCCGACCCGCAGTTTTCCACGATACTGGCCGAGCTTCTCGCTACGATCGAGGACAAATCGCCGCGCGAGCTGCGCGGGGCGCTCGAGAGCGAAACCTCCGCGCTTCGGGATGAAGCGCGAGACCTGCTCCTTGGGCTCCTCTCCGAGCGCGAGGGCGAAGCGTGAGGATCGAGCGCCTTCATCTCGAACGCTACGGCCGCTTCACCGACCGCATTTTAGAGTTTCGGCCCGACGCTTGCCTCCACATCCTGCTCGGCGCGAACGAAGCCGGCAAGACCTCGGCGCTGCACGCGATCGGCGATCTCCTGTTCGGCTTCGAGGCTCGGACGGACTACGACTTCCAGCATGAGCAGAAGACGCTCCGCGTGGGCGCTAATCTTCGCCTCGGCGATGGGGGCGCCCTTTCGATCCGGCGTCGCAAGGGCAATAAGAACACGCTGCTCGATGAGAATGATAAGCCGCTCGCTGACGACGGGCTCGCTCCCCTACTGGGCTCCCTGACGCGCGCGACCTTCTTTGCGGAATTCGGGCTGACCTCCGCCGCGCTTCGTGCAGGGGGAGACGCCCTCCTGCAGTCGGGCGGACGGCTGGCCGAGACGCTTGCGGCCTCGTCGGCGCAGCTCTCCGCCTTGACGCGCCTGCGCGCGGGACTGGCGGAAGAAGCGGACGCGCTCTTTGGCTCTCGCCGCGCCGAGCGCAAGGCGTTTTACGGGACGCTCGACCGCCATCACGAAGCCGAGAAGCGCCTGCGCGACGCCGTCGTGACTGCAGAATCCTTCGCCGCCGCTCAAAAGGCGGTCGCCGAGACGGAGGCGCAACGGGAGCGACTCGACCGGGAGCATGACGAGCTCTCGCGCGATCTGAAACGCCGCGAGCGCGCATTCCGTGTCTGGCGCAAGCTCAATCAGCTGCGGCGGCTGCGCGAGGAGATGGCGGGTCTCTCCGACCTGCCGGCCGTTTCGCCAGAGCTAGTGAAAGAGTGGCGCGAGGCCTTCGAACTGCAGGCGAAGGTCGAAGAGGACCTCGCGCGCCAGCAGATCGAGGAAATGGAGGCCACGGAGGAAATCGCTGCGCTCAAGATCGACGCGCCGCTCATGGAGATGGCCGCTGAAATCGAAGCTTTGCGAGAAAGATTGGGGGAGACCCGCAAGGCGGAAAGCGACCTGCCCAGACGGCGCGAGGCGGCGCGCGCCGCCCGCGAGCAGCTCAATGAGCTGGCGCGCCGACTGGGCGTCGCCGACGCCGACGCGCTGATCGCACGTCAGCCCAGCGATGCGGCAATCATCGGCGTCGAAGCGGCGTTGGAGGCGCGCAACGACGCAGAGAAGCGGCTGATCGCGGCGCAGGAAACGATGGCCGAGGCCGAGAGACGCTTGCAAGAGCTTGAGCGGGGTCAAGAATCACAAGCTCAAATCGTCGATCCCGCGCCCTTTCGCCGGCGCATCGCCGCCTTCGTCGATATCGGGAGCGAGGCGGATCGGGCGCGACGCGAGCGCTTGGCTCAAGACCACGCGGAAGCAGAACTTTTCAAAGAAGCGCAAAGGCTCGATCCGTCTCCCGGCGCGCCCGACGCGCTGGCGCGCCTGCCACTCCCCGATAGCGCGCGGATCGAGTCCTTTCGCCGCCTCTTCGAGGAGCTGAAAGATTTTGAACAACGAGAAGCGCGAGAGGCAGAACGCCTCGCGCAATCGCTCGCGAAGATTGAGGAAGAGCTTTCGGCCCTGCGCAGAGCGGGCGAGGTGGCGACGCGGGACGAGCTCGCCAAGGCCCGGCATGTGCGCGATGAGACGTTGGCGCAGTTGGAAGCGCGGCTCGAGACCGATCTTATCGCGCGACGCGACGCGCTGGCCAAGCTCGTAGCAGCCGACCGGCGCGTCGACGCCGTCACCGACTCGCTGCTCGACGATGGCGCGCGCGCCGCACGTTTCGCCAATGCGATGGAGCGGCGCGAGAAGCTTCTGCAAGAACGCGAATCATGCGCGCGCGCAATCGAGGAAGGCGAAAAACGGCGAGAGACCGCGTCTTCCGAGTGGCGGCGCCTCTGGTCGACAAGCGGCCTCGAGCCCCATTCGCCCGCGGAAATGCTTCAATGGGTCGAGGATGCGCGGGAGATTTTGGAGAAGCGCCGTCGCATTGAAGAGGCGAGGCTCGCGCTCGTCGCGCTGACGCAAAAATTGGAGGAAAACCGCGCGGCGCTGACGGGGCTAGGCCAGGACCTCGGCGAAGTCGTCGATCGGGACTTGCCGATCGATGCGCTTTACAAGCAGACCCGCGCCGCGTTGGAACGGCTCGAAGCGGATTGGAGCGCCGCGCAGGGATGGGCGGCCCGCAGCGAAAGCGCTCTGGCGGAACTGGCGCGCGCGAAACGACAAAGAGAGATCGCGCAGTCGAAGCTCGAGCAGGCGCAGGCCGATTGGCCGAAAGCGATCGCAGGGCTCGGTCTGGCCGAAAACGCCTCTTCCATCGAAGCCAAGGCGGCGCTCGCGGTTTGGCGGGCCGTCCCGCCTCCCCGCCAGGCGCTCTTGTCGGAACGCCACCGCATTCAAACGATGGAAGCGGACATCGCCTCTTTCGAAGCGGCGGTCGATCGGCTCATCGCCAGCGCGGCGCCGGATCTGGCCAGCCTTCCGCAGCGCGACGCCCTGACGGCGCTGGGCCAAAGACTGGCGGACTCGAGACAGGCGGCGACGAAACGGAGCACGCTGCAAGAGAAGCAGCAGCGGCGAGAGGAAGCGCGCAAGAAGCTGCTTCGGCGCAGCGAAGGGGCGGCAAGCGCGCTGGCCTCGGCCTATGAAGTTCTGGGCGTGAGGGAATCGGCGTCGCTGCGCGCGTCGCTCGATCGGCTCGACCGTCGTTTCGAATGCGAAACCGGACTTAAGGAGGCGCAGCGCGATCTTGTGGAGAGCGGCGACGGTCTCGACGAGGCCATGCTGCTGGAGGAGCAAGCCGGCTTCGAGTTCGACGCGCTGCCCGGAGAGATCGAACGCGCCAAGATCGCCGTCAAGAACATGGTCGATCAGATCGCCCTCGCCGAAACGCGCGTGCACGAGGCCAGACGCTTACGCGACGCCCTTGCCGAGGGGCGCGACGCCGTCGGCGCGGCCGCCGAAAAGGCGGAAGCCGCGGCCGAGCTGCTCGACGTCTCCCGTCGTTGGCTTCGCCGCGCCGCAGCGGCTCGGCTTGCGACCCTGGCGATCGAGCGCCACCGCGAGACGACGGCCGATCCCCTAATCGCGCGCGCGTCCGTCCTGTTCGCCGCCGCCACCGACGGCGCTTTCCAGACATTGGGCGTCGATTACGATGACGCCGACGCGCCAACGCTCGTAGGCTTGCGCGAGAGCGGTCAGCGCGTCGCCGTGGCCGGCATGAGCGAAGGGACGCGCGACCAGCTCTTTCTCGCGCTGCGCCTCGCTTTGCTCGAGCTGCGCAAGGGCGAGCCGCTGCCCTTCATCGGCGACGATTTGCTGGCGAGCTTTGACGACGACCGCACGCGCCGCGCGCTCGAATTGCTCGCGCAATTCGGACGCGAGCGGCAGGCGATTCTTTTCACCCACCACCGCCATGTGGCCGAGATCGCCTCGCAGATGACAGATGTGCGGATCGATGTCGTGCGGCTTTGACGATGCAGATCAAACCCTCTCGCCCTGCAGATTGATCCGGTGCATCAGATAGCCGAGGCAATCCTGGCGCACGGCTTCGGGCTTCGTGGTCAGCATGGCCGGAATCGCCGCGCGCGCGAGGCGGATTTCTCCGTCCACATAGCTGAAGTAGCCCTCCGGCGTGGCTTCGGCGTCCTCTCCCGAAACGAGCTCGAGCTCCACGGCGCCGTTTCCGACAAGGCCAAAGGTCGTCCCGGCTTCGAGCTCGCTGAAATTCAGATGATCGAGATCGGCTGGAAACATGAAATCGGCGACGGCGCCGTCGAATGAGAGCGTCGCCGTCGGCGGCACGCGCACGATCGCATAGGTCCGCAGGAGATTGAGATCCTGCGGCGACGGCGGGTGATCCGGCAGCTCTGCGATGGAGAGACAGGCTTCGAGCAGTTCGATCGCGTGATCTCTGGCCTTGCCCTCGCCGACCTTGCCGCATTCGACGGTAACCGCGGGACAAAGCCTGGCGAAGGCTGAGGTATGCACGCCGAGAGGGCGCTCGGAATGCACGATCGTCCGCGAGAAGAGCCGCGCCAAGGCGAGGAACTTCGGCTCAAGCCGCGGGATGCAGCCGTAATGCGGATTGAAGCCGGTGTTGTTGTGGATGTCGACGCTCGCAAAGAGCCCTCGGCGCGCCGCATAGTCGAACACGAATTGCGCCATATGCGCGAGCGGGTCTGCGATCAGCGGCGTCCCGGGCCAGATGCGGTTGAAGTCCCGCTGGCTCGGCAAGGTCCGCACGCCCGCCGCAGCGGCTTCGATATTGCCGACAAACAGCAGCAGCGAGCGTGCGAGCCCTTTTGCGAGATGGCGACGCAAGAGCTCCTGGGCGGCCTCCAGCCCCGTCTCCTCATTGCCGTGGAGCAGCACGGAGACGAAGAGCGGTCGAGGATCTCGGCCCTGGAGATCGAAGAGCGTCGGTCGTGGCAGCACGTCGATGAGGCGCTCGGGCGGGCAGTCGAGGAATTGGGGCGGCACGCAGTCGAGGATCGCGCAAGGCGTTTCCATTTCGGCTAAAGCTCCCATTCATGCGCGGGCGCGCCGCTGCGTTGTCTCTCGCAATAGGCCGCCATCAGCTCGTAGCGGCTTCGGTCACGCGCTTCGAAGGCGGCGCGCTGCCATGCCGCCCCGGTTTGGCCAGAATGAATCCGCGCCTCGATGATGTCGAGAAATTCTGACGCATCGAGGCCGAGGTCGGAGAGCCCCTGGCGAGCCTGGGGCAAAAGCACATCGGCGAGCAATCGGCGCGCCTCAATCTCGCCAACGCGGGGCCAGAACAGCCGCGCTTCGAGCCCGTCCCGCGCCGCGGCGTAGAAGTTGGCCCGCGCCGCGTCGAAGGGCAATCCGCCTTCGCCGCCAGGGGAGCCTTGCGCTAGATGGTGCGCGAGCCCGAGATAGAGAGCGGCGTTAGCGATCATGTCGACCAGCGACGGCCCGGCGGGAAGAATCCGGTGCTCGATGCGGAAATGCGGCGCGCCGCTGTCGTCGAAACCGATGAGGGGGCGGTTCCAGCGCCAGATCACGCCATTGTGCAGGCGCAAATGACGCAGAGTCTCGGGGGGATCCTCGAAAGCGATGGGCAGCAGCGCCGAGTAGTCGCGAAGATTTTCCTCGAAGAGCTCGAGGCAGGAGACCTGCGCATAGCCGGATCCCAGGGAGACGCGGGCGGGCCCCGGAACGACCACGGCCTGCTCGAAGAGCGGGATGCGCGTCTCCTCCCACAACATCTTGCCGAAGAGAAAGGGCGCGTTGCCGCAGGCGGCGAGGATCGGGCCGGAGGCCGCGACTGACGCGTTGTAGAAGCGATGCGCAAGCCGCGCCGGAGTCTTCAGATGAACTTGAAAGGAGGTTGTCGCCGCCTCCAGCATCACATCGTGATGCTCCGACACCAGATGATCGCGGCCGGCAATATCGATTTTCAGCGGCCTCCCGCCGCGCCGACGCAGAACCTCGGCGTTGAGCGCGTAATAGCGGTTGAGCGGCGAAATATTGGCGAGCGTCAAGTCCTCCTCGCGGATCGTCGGCAAGGTGCCGATCATCACGAGATTGGCGTCGAGCTCATGCGCCGCTTGGTTGCACCGGCGCCAAAGGGCCTCGAGACCGCTCAGCGATCGTCTCAGCGCATCCCCGGAGAGCGCAAGCGGTTCGCTGTTCAGTTCCAGGTTGAAGCGCGACAGCTCGGGAACAGCCAGCGGATCGTTCAACCTTTCGAGCAATTGCTGGTTGACGGGCGAGGGGAAGAAGCTGTGATCGAGGATCCAGGTCTCGATCTCGAAACCGAAAGCGTAGCCGTCGCTGGAGAAGGCGTCGGCTTCAAAAAGCGCGCGGGCGAGCGCCGTCTCGTCTGCGAGCCGCTGCTGGAAACGGGCCGCGTCTTCCTGGGTGAAAGCGGTGGCCTGTATCTCTTCGCCCATGCCTGGGACTCCTCAAGCTCGTCTTATGGCCTTCGGCTTTCAATGAACAGCAGCGCCGCTTCAGCGGGCCTGGCGCCCCGGTTGCATTCTGGCGTGACAGGCAATCGCGGTTCGACGGCAGGGGAACATATCCTCCATGAAATTCTACATGACCCCAGGCTCCTGCTCGACGGGGATTCACATTTTGCTCGAGGAGGCGGGCCTCGTTTTCGAGGCGCACATCGTCAATCTCGTCAAGGGCGACCACCTCAAGCCCGAGTATCTCGCGATCAACCCCCAGGGAAGCATTCCGACCCTGCTGCGCGACGACGGCGTCGCGCTGATGGACTTTGTCTCCATCGCGACATGGATCGCGGAGACGTTTCCGCGCCGGAAGCTTCTCCCCGAGGAACGCGAGTCGCGCGACGCGGCGCTCGCGAACATGGCCTTTTGCGTGGGCCACATCCACGGCGAGGGCTTCCGCCGCGTCTTCGTTCCGGAGCGCTATCAAAGGCAGGGCGCAAAGATCGAGGCGATCCAGGCGGAGGGACGCGCGATCGTCGCTTCGGCGCTGCTCGCGATGGACAGCGAGCTCGCCGGCAAGGATTATCTCGCAGGAAGCTTTTCGATCGCGGACGCCGCCCTGTTTTATAATGAGTTCTGGGCTGACAAGATCGGCATGGAGCTCCCACCCTCCTGCCTCGCCCATTATCAGCGGATGAGGAGCCGTCCCGCTGTCCGGCAGGTGCTCGCCGAGGAAGGCTATCGCTAAAACGACAGCGGCCTATCCGAGCCTCGGGGCCGCGACCTCATGGAAGGCGTAGCCACGGTAAAGAGCGTCGTGGCGATGCGCGAGGCCTCTGGCTTGAGCCTGGGCCGCGAAGTCATTCGCGAGGTTCCGGCGCGGCTGCACGTGGAAGCGCGCGAGCCATCTGGCGAGGGCGATGCGGAACCAGAGCGGCAGCCCCGCCTGATCGCCGAAATCGACCACATGCAGCTCGCCCTCCGGGGTGAGCAGGTCGAAGGCGTGCGCCAGCGCGTCGCGCCACGCGGGGATCATTGAAAGGGCGTAGGAGATGAAGATCCGCTCGAAGCGCGGCACGCCGAAGAGCGCCTGCGCGTCGAAATCCGTCGCGTCGCCTTCGGCGAAGACGATCGGCGCGCCGCTTTTTCGGCGGGCGGCTTGCTCCCGAGCCTCGTCGAGCATCACGGCGGAAATGTCCATGCCGTAGAAACGCGCCTGCGGATAAAGCCGCGACGCGCGAATGAGGTTGCGGCCGGTTCCGCAGCAGATTTCGAGCACATGCGCTCCCGGCGGCGGCGAGAGCGCGTCGATCGTCTCGTCGCGACCGAGGAGATAATGCTTGCGCGTGAGATCGTAGATTCGCCTCTGCGGGCGATACATTCGATCCATGAGAGCGGCGTGAGCGTCGGTCATTGCGGCGTCTGCAGCGTATAGAGATGAAAGGCCCCGTAGATCGAGGAGCGATCTCGACGCGTGAGCTCCCGGCAGCGCTCCTCGTCATAACGCCACCGCGCCAGCAGCTCAGCCGGAAGCCGGCCCGGCAGGAGGCGCTCGTCGGCGGCGGTGCGAAAGATCACGCGAGCCCCGGGGCGAGCCGTGCGCGTGATGTTCTCCCAAAGATGGCAAAGGGTCGCGTCGTCCATCCAGTCCTGCGCATCGAGCAGAACATAGGCGTCGAGGCTCGCTGGCGAAGAGCTTTCGAGAAAGCCTCCCATCGACATGTGTTTCGTCTCGACGCGCGCGGCCCTGGCGCGGACGAGATCGAAGCAGTCCTCCTCGAGATAAGGGGGCGCGGCGCCCTCGTCGCGATCGCCGTAACGGCGGCCGAAAGCCTGGCGCGCGAAATAATTCGAGGAGAGTTCGAAATCGCAGGCGAGCCGGCGCAGGCGCTCGCGCAACACCGCGGCCGCGCCGCCTTCCGCGTCGCCGACCAGAGCGCGATATTGCGCCGGCGGGATGCCGAGTCCGTAGAGCGTCGCCGGTTGATTGACGAGCCAGCGCAGCGTCTTTGTCTCGAAAAGCGGAGAAATCTCGTCCTCGAAAAGCTCGCGCTGCTCTTCCAGCGTGCGCGCCTCGAGCAGCCGGCGAGGATTCTTGCCATGGGCGCGCGCCAGCAGATGACCGGCGCCGATGAAGGAGCCGAGAAGGCCATAGCGATAGAAATTGTCGGCGAAGCGATCGATCCGGCGCCGGCCAAAGGCGGTGCGTCCTTCCCAATAGGCGCGAGACTCGCGGTCGAGATGAGGGCGGACCCAGCGATCGTAGGCCTCGACGTTCTCCGCGCGATCGGCTTCGCCGAAGAAACGGTGGAAGGCGTCGAAATCGGGAAGATGCCGGGCCGCGCAGAGTTTCAGTCGGTTCAGGGCGATATGCGCGCCGTTGAGATCGACCGCGACGATTCGCGCCGGATCGGCGATCAGATAGCTCATGATGTTGCAGCCGCCCGACGCGATCGCGACGACATGATCTTCGGGCCCGATCGCGAGGGCCTCCATGTCGACGACGGGGTCCTCCCAGATCTGGGGATAGACGAGCCCTCGAAAGGCCAAGGTGAAAAGGCGCTCCAGGGCGCCGGCGCGAGAGAAAGTTCTATTTCGGTGGACCGCGGCGCTAAGGCCAGCGGCCGTGGCGCGCTTCATATCGCCGAGATCCACGCTCATCCTCGATTCATCCCCAAGGCCATGAATTTTGGGCGTCCCCGCCACAAGAGCGCGGGGATAGGACGGATGGATGTCAGTCACATGACTACGCGCGCCCGCTGAGGCGTGGACATTTCCCAGGGTGAGCCAACCCTCCAAGCCGGCGCCGGCCGGGCTATCACCATCGGCCGACGGGGCTTGCCGCCGGCGAATTGATTTTCGCGATTGCAACCTATTTAGCGGTTGAGCGAAAGCGGAAAGCGAAAGAGTTTGCGCAAAAATGCGCTGGTCGCGAAGATGTTGCCAAATGAGGAATTCCATAATGGGAAGACGCCTTCTCATCTCAGTATTCTCAGCAATGACGGGCCTGATCGCGTCAACCTCGGTTGGCATGGCTCAGCAGAACGCGGAGCCGAACGTGACCCCTTCCGCTCCAGCGCCGGCCGCGGCGCCTGGCGCTCCTTCTTCGGCTACCGCGGCGCCCGCATCGAAAGGCTCGTCGGAGGCCGCCCCGTCTGGGGAGCTCCAATTTGAAACCGCGAGGCAGGCAAAAAGTCATTGCCCGACGGACACCGTTGTGTGGGCCAATTTTCCGTCAAAGAGCTATTCTTTCTATGGTGAGCGCCGTTATGGAGCCACCAGGCGCGGCGCCTATATGTGTGAAGGCGACGCCATAAGTGGAGGGATGAAGTCGAGGAAGAAAGAAAAGCATCCATAACTATCGACCGAGCAACGGCCGGCCGGCCATTTGACGCCAATATAGAATGTCCTCCCATATTTCTTCCGCGCTTTCCGCATACCAAAAGAGATCGCGATCTTCCGGGTCGATCATGCCCTCCTCTAACAGGAATTCGACGTCGAAGGCGCGGGACCAGAAGTCTTTGCCGACAAGGATGATGGGAAGCGGCTCGATCTTGCGGGTCTGCGCCAGCGTCAGGACCTCGAAGAGCTCGTCCATGGATCCAAAGCCGCCGGGGAAGACTACCAGCGCCGCCGCTCGCAACAGGAAATGCAGCTTGCGGATCGCGAAGTAATGAAAGCGCAGGCAGAGGTCGGGCGTCACATAGGGATTGGGGAACTGCTCATGCGGTAGGTTGATGTTCAAGCCGACGCTGTTGCCGCCAGCCTCAAAGGCCCCGCGATTCGCCGCTTCCATCAGTCCTGGCCCGCCGCCGGTCACGATGGCGAGCTTCCCTCCGCCGGCAAGCGCCGGGGCCGCCCCGACAAGCGCCCCAAACTGGCGCGCGACTTCGTAATAGCGGGATTTTTCCGCGATACGCTCGGCTCTTCGCATGGCTTGCGCGCGCGCCGCGTCTTGCGGATGGGCGGCGGCTTGGCGTTGAGCCGCGTCGAGCCGGGTGGCGGCGGCCTTGTGCTCAACGAGGCGCGTTGAGCCGAAGACGACGATGGCTTCGGTGACGCCGTACTGCTGCAACTGCAACTCGGGCTTCAGATAGTCGAGATCGAGGCGGACGCCCCGCGCCACATCTGATCGCAAGAAGTCCAGATCCTCGGAGCCCTCACGATAGACGGGGCTGTCCATAAGACGCCGCACGCGCAGGGCCGCCTGCGGGTCTTCCGCCTCGCTCTTGGGGAGGCTGCCAGGAAGCGGCGTGCGGCGGCGCAGCGGATCCGGGGGCTGCGGGGTTCGGCGGTCTTCGGGGATGCTGTCGTCACGGCGCATTCTGCGGGGTCCCTCCTGAAGCCGGCGCTTCCTTTATTTCTGGCGCAGCCCGGCGTATATGGGCCGCTTCAGAGCGAATTAGGGCAAAAGTTGACAGACTTTTGCGCTCGGAATTCGCTCCGACGTTTTGATTTGGCGCGATTCCTTATCGCTCGAGCGCTTCCGTTTGGGCGACAAGGAATCGCGCTCGCGCCGCGAAAATGCTGCGGCTTTAGGAGGCAAGGGCGGTCGATGGCCGGGCATAGTCAATTCAAGAATATCATGCACAAGAAGGGCAAGCAGGACGCCATTCGTTCGAAGCTCTTCTCCAAGCTCGCCCGGGAAATCACCGTGGCCGCGAAAATGGGCCTGCCCGACCCCAATATGAACGCCAGGTTGCGCGCCGCCGTGCTCGCCGCGCGCGCCGAGAACATGCCCAAGGACAACATCGAGCGGGCGATCAAGAAGGCCTCGGGCGCCGACGCGGAAAACTACGACGAGGTGCGCTATGAGGGCTATGCGCCGGGCGGCGTCGCGATCATCATCGAGGCCCTGACCGACAACCGCAACCGCACGGCCGGCGAAGTTCGCTCCTATTTCACCAAGGCCGGCGGCGCGCTGGCCGAGACGGGCGCCGTGTCCTTCATGTTCGACCGGGTCGGGCTCGTCGAGTTCGACCGCAAGGTCGCCTCGGAGGACGCCATGATGGAGGCGGCGCTGGAGGCCGGCGCGGAAGACGTGGCCTCCAGCGAGGAGACGCATGAGATCACCACCTCGCTCGAAGGGCTACGCGACGTGGCCAAGAGCCTCGAGGAAAAATTCGGCGAGCCCAAGAAGGCCGCGCTCGTCTGGCGCCCTCAAAACACAGTCGCGGTCGACGACGAGGCCGGCGAGAAGATTTTGAAGCTCATCGGCTCTTTGGAAGACAATGACGACGTGCAGAACGTCTATGTGAACGCGGAGTTTTCCGACGCGCTCGTCGAGAAGATGGCGGGCTGAGGCCCTGGCGCGGCTGAGACAGCGGGAACTCGTGCGGCCGGCGAAGGTGAGGCCAGCGCCTCGCGCCTTCCGCACCGAGGACTGAGGGAGTCATACATCTCTCCCAGGGCTCGTCATGGCCGGGCTTGTCCCGGCCATCCACGCCGAGACCCCCAAGTTCTCTAAGAGATTTTGCGCGAACTGGCCGCTCTCTTCTCAGAGCTCCAAACTCTTGCGGCCTTGGCGGCTTCGCCAAGAAAGTGTTTCGCGCGAGACCCGGAAAGCCGAAGGATTTCGATTAGCGCCAACGGCGCCGCGGCTGGATGGCGTGGATGGCCGGGACAAGCCCGGCCATGACGGGTTGGGTCTCGCAAGGAGGAAGGTTTCCCCGAGCATGGCCGGTCGGGCGCCGCCCCGTTTTGACGCCCTGCGGCCCGATGCGCTATTCGCACAGCAAAGGAGCCTGCACGTATGACCGACGCCCCGCGCCGCGACAAACCTTGGATGTTTCGAACCTACGCCGGCCATTCGACCGCGCGAGAATCGAACCTGCTCTACCGCTCGAACCTCGCCAAGGGGCAAACGGGATTGTCGATCGCCTTCGATCTGCCCACGCAGACGGGCTACGACAGCGACCATCCGCTCGCGCGGGGAGAGGTGGGCAAGGTCGGCGTGCCGGTCTCGCATCTGGGCGACATGCGCACGCTCTTCGAGGGCATTCCGCTCGGAGAGATGAACACCTCGATGACGATCAACGCCACGGCGGTCTGGCTGATGGCGCTCTATATCGCCGCCGCCGAGGAGCAAGGCGTCGCGCGCGCCAAGCTGCAGGGCACGACGCAAAACGACATCATCAAGGAATATCTGTCGCGCGGCTCCTATGTGTTTCCGCCGGCTGCGTCGCTGCGGCTCACGCAAGACCTCATTCTCTTCGCGACGAAGGAATCGCCGAAGTTCAACCCGATGAACGTCTGCTCCTACCATCTGCAGGAGGCGGGGGCGACGCCGGCGCAGGAGCTGGCCTATGCGCTCGCCACCGCCGTGGCCATCCTCGACGGCGTGAAGGCCGCGGGCCTCTCGGAGGCGGATTTCGCGCAGGTCGTCGGGCGCATCTCTTTCTTCGTCAACGCGGGCATGCGCTTTGTCACGGAGCTCTGCAAGATGCGGGCCTTCGTCGAGCTGTGGGACGAGATCACCCGCGACCGTTACGGCGTGAAGGACGAGAAGTCCCGCCGCTTCCGCTATGGCGTGCAGGTCAATTCGCTGGGCCTCACCGAGCAGCAGCCGGAAAACAACGTCTATCGCATCTTGATCGAGATGCTGGCGGTGGTGCTCTCCAAAGACGCGCGCGCCCGCGCCGTGCAGCTCCCCGCCTGGAACGAGGCGCTCGGCCTGCCGCGTCCCTTCGACCAGCAATGGTCGCTGCGCATGCAGCAGATCATGGCTTATGAGACGGACCTCTTGGAATATGGCGACATCTTCGACGGCAATCCGGAGATCGCCAAGAAAGTCGCAGGCCTGAAGGCCGAGGCCAAGGCCGAGCTCAAGAAGATCGACGAGCTCGGCGGCGCGGCCGCGGCGGTCGAGATCGGCTATATGAAGTCGAAGCTCGTCGAGTCGAACACGGCCCGGCTCGAAGCCATCGAAGCCGGCGAGCAGATCGTCGTCGGCGTCAATAAATTCCTGGAGGGCGAGCCCTCGCCGCTCGCCTCGGGCGAGGACGCGATCATGGTGGTGCCGGAGCATGTCGAGGCCGAGCAGATCGCCCGGCTGAAGGCTTGGCGCGAGGCGCGCGACGAGAAGGCCGCGAAGGCGGCGCTGGAAGAGCTTTCGCGCGCGGCCAAGGAAGGCGCCAACTTAGTCGAGCCTTCGATCGCCGCCGCCAAGGCGGGCGTGACGACTGGCGAATGGGGCGGCGTGCTGCGCGGCGTCTTCGGCGAGTATCGCGCGCCGACGGGCGTTTCCTCGACCGCCCGCCAGGTCGGCGGCGCGCTCGACAAGGTGCGCGGCGAGGTCGAGCGCGTCTCGCAGAAGATCGGCAAGCGCGCCAAATTTCTCGTGGGCAAGCCCGGATTGGACGGCCATTCGAACGGCGCCGAGCAGATTGCGGTTCGCGCCCGCGACGCCGGCTTCGACGTGATCTATGCCGGCATCCGCTCGACGCCAAAGGAGCTCGTGGAGACCGCCAAGAAGGAAGGCGCGCATTGCGTCGGCCTGTCGATTCTCTCCGGATCGCATGTGACGCTCGCCCATGAGGTCATCAAGCTCATGAAGGACGAAGGTCTCGCGGGCGTGCCGCTCGTCGTGGGCGGCATCATCCCGCCGGCGGACGAGAAGCTGTTGCGCGAGAGCGGCGTCGCGGCGGTCTACACGCCGAAGAACTTTGATCTGAACCAGATCATGACGGATCTCGCGCATATTATCGAGAGAAGCGTGGCGTAGGACATGACCGACCCCGAAGGCCGGCGACGACGACCTGAGCGTGAAGTTGGATGTCGCGGCGTGGCGAGCTGAGCCTCGCAGCGCGGCGCCACTTGTTCGATCGGCTGCACGAATGATCATGAACAGGCAAAATGCGCAGCACTACAATTGGGGAACCCATTGCGACGGATGGGTGTTGCTCCCGCGCTCAGATCTTATGATTATTGAGGAGCGCATGCCTCCCGGCGCTGCCGAGATCCGTCACTTTCATCGGGTCGCCCGACAGTTTTTCTATGTTCTGTCAGGCACGCTCCATATGGAGCTGGAGGGAGAGACGCAGGCGGTCCCAGCAGGAGGGAGCATGGAAATCCCCCCTTTGCAGCGCCATCAGGCCCGAAACGATTCCCGTGAGGACGTGCGTTTCCTTGTCGTTTCCAGTCCTACCACTCGGGGGGATCGCGTCGACTGCGAATGAGAGCCTGAGCGGGGGGCTCAAAGCGCCTGTGAGGCGGCGCTTATGATTGGCGGAAACGGCAAGCGAAACGCCTTTAACAGAGCCAGTTTTCGACCCTCAATCCTTCCACCCGCGAGAACTCGCTGACATTGGCCGTGACGATCGTGGCGTCTATGGCCAGAGCGTGCGCGGCAATCAAGAGATCGTTCGAGCCGATCGTCTTCCCTTGCTGCTCAAGGCGCGCGCGAAGACGCCCATATTCCGCGTCGGCCGGGACTTCAAATGGAAGAAGGTCAATCTCGGCTAGAAGCTTTTCGACGGCTTCCGCAAGACGCGTCGAGCCCGCTTTCACGCATCCGTAGCGAAGCTCGGCGGCCACGACCATGCTCGTGCAGACGTTGACCTCGCCGACGCGCCCGATGTGCTCCGCGGCACGGCCCCGAGGATTTTTTATCAGGTCGGAGATGATGTTGGTGTCTAAGAGATATTTCAGAACATTCGCTCCGGCGCTGGCGGTCGATCCTCAATCTCGGGAAAGTCCTCGTCGAGAGGCTCCATCGTCGCGAGCAGGCCCAAGAGACCGCGCTTACGCGTCGGCAAAAGCACGAGACGATCGCCTTCGCGCAGCAAGAGCGCCTCATCGCCGGGCAACTCGAATTCGACAGGAATCCGCACGGCTTGATTGCGTCCGTTTCTGAACAGCCTCACGCGCCTCGCTTCCATCCGGGCCTCCTAAACATATGCCATAAGCATATGCCTTCCGTGCTGGCTTTTCAACTCATCCGGAGGCCGGCCGCAGCACCACCGTCACGTCACTTGAAGCCAATTCGAGAGGAGCGGGGTTCTCACTCCGGATCGAGCGGCGCAAGGCCCGATGGCTTGCCGTCCGCGCCAAACGTGATCTTCTCGATGCGCGCCTCCGCCTCGTTGAGCAAAGCGTCGCAGCGCCGCTTCAGCGCTTCGCCGCGCTCGAAGAGCTTCACAGACTCGTCGAGCGAAACGGTCGACTTTTCGAGCGCCGCGACGATCTCCTCCAATTCCTGCATGGCTTTCTCGAAAGGCAGGGTGGCGGGATCGGGAAGAGCGTTCAAAGCGAGACCTTTCGGAGGGATGAGGCAATCTCAGGACCTTGCGCGTCATGGCCGGGCTTGTCCCGGCCGTCCACGCCGAGATGTCGCGCAAACGGGGACGTGGAAGCGCAATGCCTCCGCTCGAATATTTCTGTCGCTCCACGACCCGGACGCCCGCGACGAGCGCGGGCATGACGGCCAAAGGCCAGAGACGCAGACATAGCCCATCGCGCCGGGAATCGCGACCGCTGTGCTCTTATCGCGCTTTTAGCCCTCGCCTTCCTCGGCGCCCCCGTCCTCGAGAATTTTGTCGGCGACGACGCCGGCGTTGGCGCGGATCGCCTCCTCGATTTTGGCGGCCGCCGCCGGGTTTTGCTTGAGGTAGTTCTTGGCGTTCTCGCGCCCCTGCCCTAGCCGCTGGCTGTCGTAGGAAAACCACGCGCCCGACTTCTCCACGACGCCGGCCTTCACGCCGAGATCCACGAGCTCCCCGACCTTGGAGATCCCTTCGCCATACATGATGTCGAACTCGACCTGCTTGAACGGCGGCGCCACCTTGTTCTTGACGACCTTCACGCGCGTCTGATTGCCCACCGCCTCGTCGCGGTCCTTGATCGCCCCGATCCGGCGAATGTCGAGCCGCACCGAGGCGTAAAACTTCAGCGCGTTGCCGCCCGTCGTCGTCTCCGGCGAGCCATACATCACGCCGATTTTCATGCGGATCTGATTGATGAAAATCACGAGCGTGTTCGAGCGCGAGATCGAGGCGGTGAGCTTGCGCAAAGCCTGGCTCATCAGCCGCGCCTGCAGGCCCGGCTGCACCTCGCCCATCTCCCCCTCGATCTCCGCGCGCGGCGTCAGCGCCGCGACCGAATCGATGACCAGCACGTCGACCGCCCCCGAGCGCACCAGCGTGTCGGTGATCTCCAGCGCCTGCTCTCCTGTGTCGGGCTGCGAGATCAGCAACTCGTCGAGCTGCACCCCGAGCTTCTTGGCGTAGATGGGATCGAGCGCATGCTCGGCGTCGACAAAGGCGCAGACGCCGCCGGCCTTCTGCGCCTCGGCGATCACATGCAGCGTCAGCGTCGTCTTGCCGGAGGACTCGGGCCCATAGATCTCGACGATGCGCCCGCGCGGCAGGCCGCCGACGCCGAGCGCGATGTCGAGCCCCAGCGAGCCTGTGGAGACGGTCTCGATCTCCACTGGCTTCTGGTTCTTGCCGAGCCGCATGATCGAGCCCTTGCCGAAGGCGCGCTCGATCTGCGAGAGCGCCGCGTCGAGCGCCTTGGTCTTGTCCACGGAGGTTCCTTCCACAAGGCGGAGATTGGCGGCTTTGCTCACGGCGAAATTCCTTCTGGCACAGGGGAAGCGGGCGGTGCAACGGCGGGCGGAGATCGAAAAACAGCCCGGACGGCCGAGCACCATTGTGCATGCTTTGTTCTCTCCTGCAAGCCTGTTTTCTAGCTTTGTTCGGCCCAAGGGATGGAGGATCAAATCCTATGGCGCCGCTTTCTCGCCATAATTCATGTTATATTATAACATTACAATGCCACTCCGCCGAGAATGGACACCCCGATGAGCCGATGGCCAGCCAGAAGATCTCTCGTTTTCCTTGCGGCGGTTCTGGCTCCGCTGCCGGACCGCGAAGCCGCCGCTCAGCATGCGCTTCCTGACATTGAGGTGTCTCAGAAGCCGCGCAAACAGGCCCGGCTTCGACCACAACAGCCGGCGCGCCCGACGACGACGGCGACGCGCCATGCCGCGCCGCTGCCGATTCTGCGCGCAGCGGCGGCGGTCCCCGGCCCGCCCACGCAGGCGCTCGGGCCGACGACCGCGCAACCGTCGGCGGAATTGACGAACGCCGCCCGGCTCGACCGCCTGCTGCCCAAGATCGGCGCCAGCCAGTATTCGCTCGACCGCGCCGCGATAGAGGCGCTTCCCCAGGGCAATGAGGCGCCGCTCGACAAGGTGCTGTTGCAGGCCCCCGGCGTCACGCAGGATTCAGCGGCGAGCGGCGGTCTTCACGTCCGCAACGAGCACGCCAATCTGCAGTATCGGATCAACGGCATATTGCTGCCCGATGGCGTCTCGGGCTTTGGGCAAGTCCTGGACACGGGCTTCATCGGCTCGCTGTCGCTCATCACCGGCGCGCTGCCGGCGCAATATGGGCTGCGCACCGCGGGCCTTATCGACATCGTCTCGCGCCCGCCGCCGGAAACGCCCGGCGGCAATCTCACGCTCTATGGCGGCAGCCACGCGACCGGTCAGACCTTCTTCGAATATGGCGCCAAGAGCGGTCCATGGGAGGTCTTCGCGACGGGGCGCTTGGTGCGCAACAATCTCGGACTCGAAAATCCCACGCCGAGCCATGAAGCGATTCACGATCTCACCCAGCAAGGGCGATTCTTCGGCTACGCAGCCTATGCAATCGACGACACGACGAAGCTCAGCTACATCACGGGAACTTCGATCGCCAATTTCCACATCCCCAACAACCCCAATCAACCGCCAAATTTCGAAGCCTTCGGCGTCGGCTGGTTCGATTCTTCGAAACTCAACGAAATTCAAGACGAACGCAATTTCTACAATGTGATCGCGCTGACGCATTCAGCCGGTCCGGTCGATGCGCAGCTCTCCTATTTCTCACGCTACTCGACGCTGCATTACGTCCCCGACCAAATCGGCGATCTCGTCTTCAACGGCGTCGCCTCCGACGTCTATCGCGCGAGCCTCGTCAACGGCTTGCAAGGGGACGCCGCCTATCGCGTGAACGACGCCCACACCTTTCGCGCCGGCTTCATCACGAGCGGCGAGAAAACCCATGTCGTGACCAATTCGAGCTTGGAGCCGCTCGACGCGAACGGCGTTCCGATCGACCAGCCTTATGGCGTCTATGACTCCAACGCCAAGGTCGGCTGGATCGCCGGCGTCTACGCGCAGGACGAATGGAAGCTCTCAGACCGGTTGACGCTGAACGGCGGCTTGCGTTTCGATCAGATCTGGCAGTTCGTCGACGCCGATCAGGTCAGTCCGCGCTTTGGGCTGGTCTTCAAGCCGTTGGACGGAACGACGCTGCATGCCGGCTATGCGCGCAATTTCACGCCCCCGCCGCAGGCGCTCGCCGCGCCGACGTCGCTCGTCCTTTACAACAACACGACGCTGCAGCCTGCAATTCCCTATTCGGGTCCGGTCCGCCCCGAGCGCGCGCATGTCTTCGACGTCGGGGCGACGCAGAAAGTGGGGCGTGAGCTCGAGGTCGGCCTCGACTTTTACTACAAGCGGGCGCGCAATCTGCTCGATGACGGGCAATTCGGGCAGGCCTATGCGCTCACGGCCTTCAATTATGATCGCGCCTACAATACGGGCGTCGAGCTAAGCTCGAAATTCGAAAGCGGCGGTCTACGCGCCTACGCCAATCTCGCCTGGGGCCGCCAGCGCGCGACCCAATGGACGTCGAACCAGTTCCTGTTTGGTCCCGACGAATATTCCTATGTCGCCAACCATTATATCTACACCGATCACGCCCAGACCTGGACGGGCTCGGCGGGCGCCTCCTATGTCTTTTGGGGAACGCGCGGCTCGATCGACATGATCTACGGCAGCGGTCTGCGGTCGGGCTTCGCCAACACGACCCACGTGTCTCCCTACGCCCAGGTCAATCTGAGCCTCTCGCGCGAGATTGGCGTGGTGTTCGACAAGCCGCTGACGCTGCGCTTCGATATCGTCAACCTGTTCGACCACGCCTATGAATTGCGCGACGGCTCCGGCATTGGCGTCTTCGCTCCCCAATATGGCCCGCGCCGCGGATTTTTCGTCGCTCTGAAGCAAGCGTTCTGACGGCGAGCCAGAGGCTCGCGGTCCGAGGCCACCCTCACACCGCCCCCATAATCCGCGCGAAAATTTCCCGCACCGCGCTTTGAGTCTCGGCCAGTCGCGCTTGGAGATGCGAAAGGCTCGGCGCATCGCCGGCCTGCAGGATGAGGTCTGTCAGCCCGCGCGAGGCCTTCTTCGGATCGAAATTCTCGGCGATCGCGAGCCGCAGGATTTGCGTCAGGCCCTGATAAAGCGACACGGCGTCGCCTAGCGTCGCGGCGTCGCCCTCGGCCAACACCCCGATCCCCGCAAGCTCCCGAACCGCCTCCGCGATCGAGGTCGAAAAGCGCCGCCCATTCTCGCGGTCTTGGGTCAGCTCCAGAAATTGGATCACGAATTCAATGTCGATCTGGCCGCCGGGCGCCTGCTTCAAGTCCCAGAGCCCGCCCGAGCCTTTCTCGCGCTCGAGCCTTCGGCGCATGTCGAGCGCGTCGGCGGCGGTGGCTGCGGCGTCATGGGGGCGAGAGAGCGCGGCGCCAATCGCGCTTTCGACGCGCGCCGAAAACTCCGGCGGGCCGGCGACGACGCGGGCGCGCGTCAGCGCCATGCGCTCCCAGGTCCAGGCGTCCTTGGCCTGATACTCCTCGAAGGCCTGGAGCCGCACGGCGATCGGTCCCTTGTTGCCGGAGGGCCGCAGCCGAAAATCGACCTCGTAAAGCAGACCTTCGGCGGTCGGGGCCGAAAGCGCGCTGATGAGCCTTTGCGTCACGCGCGCGTAATATTGCGCCGCAGGCAAGGGACTCTCGCCGCCTCGGCTCTCCGTGAGCGGGTCGGCGTCGTAGAGCAGCATGAGATCGAGATCGGAGGCCGCCGTCATCTCGCGGCCGCCGAGCTTGCCGAGCGCGACCACCGCCGCGGCGCCGCCCTCTATCCTCCCATGCGCTTTGGCGAATTCCTCCTCGACCGTCTGCAGCAGGCCGCGGATCGCGACTTCGGCAAGATGCGCGTAGGCGAAACCCGCCTCCGCCGGCGTGAGCGCCATCGTCAGCAGGCGCGCGCCAATGAGGAACTTCTGCTCCTGGCCAAAAATTCTGGCGCGATCGAGCGCCTCCTCATAGGAGCGCGCCTCGGCAAGCGCCGCACGAAGCCGCTGCGACAGATCGTCGCGGCCTGCGGAAGCTGGCTCGATCAGTGCGGCGATCACGCCGGGGCGCCGAGAGATCGTTTCCGCGAGCTTGGGCGCCGAGCCCATGATCGTCGCGATGAGGCGCAAGAGATGCGGATTGGCGGCGAGCAAGGAGAAGAGCTGCAATCCCGCCGGAAGGCCGTTCATGAACTTCTCAAAAGCCAGAAAGGCCTCGTCCGCCTGGCCGGTCGCCGCAAGCGCCCCGAGCAGTGCCGGGGTCAACTCGGTCAATCGCTCGCGCGCCCGGGCCGATCGCATCGCCGGAACTCGGCCGAAATGCCAGGCGCGCAGGCTCTCGGTCACGAGACGCGGACGCCCGAAGCCGAGCCGAGTGAGCGTCGCGAGCGTCTCGGGGTCGTCCTCGTCGCCGGTGAAGACGAGATTGCCGCCCGCGGTGGAAAGCTCGGGCGCGCTTTCAAAGAGCCGGGCGTAATGAGCTTCAACGGTCTCCAGGCGGTTCCGCAAGGCCGAGGCAAAATCGTCATAGAGGGCGAAACCCATCATGCGGCCGATCGCCGCGACGCCTTCGTCGCTTGCGGGCAGCTCATGCGTCTGTCGGTCTTCGACCATCTGCAACCGGTGCTCGACGTTGCGCAGGAAGATGTAGGCCTCCCTCAGCTCGTCGCGCACGCGCGCCTCGATCCAGCCGGCCTCTACGAGGCGGTCGAGCATGGCGAGCGTCGAGCGCCCGCGCAGCGAGACGTCGCGGCCCCCGAGAATCAGCTGCTGTGTCTGGACGAAGAATTCGATCTCGCGAATTCCCCCGCGCCCGAGCTTTACGTCGTGCCCGTTCACGGCGACGACGCCGTGCCCCTTATGCGCGTGAATCTGCCGCTTGATGGAATGCACGTCGGCGAGCGCGGCGAAGTCATAATGCTTGCGCCAGATGAAAGGCTGGAGCTCTTTGAGAAAGATTTCGCCGGCCTCGATGTCGCCCGCGGCGGGCCGCGCCTTGATGAAGGCCGCGCGCTCCCAATTTTGCCCCATGCTCTCATAATAGGCATAGGCGGCTTCCAACGGCAGCGCGATCGGCGTCGCGCCAGGATCGGGTCGAAGCCGCAAATCGAGCCGAAACACGTAACCGTCCGCCGTGCGCTCGCTCATGATCCTGACGACGCGTTGCGTCAGCTTCACGAAGAAGTCCCAATCCTCGTCGGGCTTGGCCAGCCGGGCGCGGGCGCGATCGAACAACACGACGAGGTCGAGGTCGGACGAGTAGTTCAACTCGAAGGCGCCGGCCTTGCCCATGGCAAGGAAGATCCAGCCCGCGCGCCGCGCCGGATCATCGGGATCGTCGAGTGACAGGCTCCCCGCTTGCGCCGCCTGGCGCAAGGTAAAGTCGATCGCGGCGGCGAGCGCCGCGTCGGCAAATTCGGTGAGCGCCCTCGTGACGCTTTCGACGTCCCAGACGCCTGCAAGATCGGCAAGACCCGCGAGAAGGGCCGCCTCCTCCTTGGCCCCGCGCAACGCCCGCATCGCCTCGGCCTCCGTCTCGGGCCTCAAGGCGCGTACGCGACATAATAACGCAGCGAGGCTCTCCTCGGGCGGCGAGAGTATCAGACGCGCCGTTCGCCCAGGGTCACGCGAGGCGATCTCGCCAAGAAAGGGCGAAGCGCCAAAAACCCCCAAAAGCAGTTCCTTCGCCTTGGATTCGCCATCGAGAAGGGTGGTGAGACGCCCTTCGACGTCGCGCTCCCGCGCTCGCTCCAGAGCCCGCTGCGCCAGGGCGGGATCGCTGGCGGACAAGGCGCTTTTTGCGCGTGCGAAAAGACTTTGCGACGCGATTTTGACCACGGAGCCTTCGGCGTTTGACGGAGACACGACTCCCACCTTGCTTCTTGCGCCGAATTTTAAGAGATTGGCGGCGATGCCGGTCCTCTGGGAGGAACGCCCGCGTCAATGGCAGTTACTGCAAATAACACAGAAGAAGGAAGAGGAAATCAGATGAAAGCCACAACGGTCCTCGCCGCCGCCGCGTTCTTCGTTGGCATGACGAGCTTCGCTTTCGCGGAATGCGACACCCATAAGGGCGACCGCGACACGGACAAGCAGACCAAGTGCTCCGAGAAGTGTGAGGACGGTTATATGTCCGGCACCATGGTTTACGGCTCGAGTTTTGAAGAGCAGAAGGCAAAGGCGCTCGCCTGCTTCCAGGCCTGCGGCTGCGAGGCGCACGGCGCGGAGTTCGTGAAGGAACACGGGACCAACCAAGCCCGATAAGCGTCTCCGGCGCCGGGCTTCATGCTCGGCGCCGCGTTCCCCGAGTTCGGCCTCCGCCAGCGAGGGGACGCAGATTTTGCAGCAAATTCGTTGTCGCCTCGTTTTTTTGCGCTTTCGCTTCCAGCGGCGCCCCAGACGGCTCCGCCTCTTTTGAAATCCGGCTCGAGCGGGACGCCAAAAAGAGGAAAGCGATTTGTCGGTCAAAACATGATCTAAGGTTTGATTTGGAGCCTAGTCCTTTTCGATCGTGTGATTCCATGCGATCGGGATGCGCGCTAGAGCGCGATGCGAAAAAGTGGAAACCGGTTTTTCGCACAAAGCGCGCTCTAAACTTAAAGAATCGATCACGTTTTCTGCATTCAGGCGATTCCGCCTGAATGCAGCGTGATCTAATGCGCAAAATAGGCTTCTTCCACCTGCCGCCACTCCAAGCTCTCCGTAATGCGCATCAGCGCCCGATCAATCGGCTTCTTCAGCGGGCTATGCTCGGGGAGCGCGACGGCCATATAGGCGGGCGCAAGAAGCGTGTCCGCGACGCGCAATGACCTGGAGAATCGCGTCGCGACAAGATAATGCAACGCGCCGACGCTGTTGATGACGACATCTTCGCGGCCCGCCGCCAGCGCTTCCAGCGCTTCCTGCAAGCTGGCGTAGTTTCTGTGGGGGATGCGCTGATGCTCGAGATATTCCGCGCCTGAGGAAGCCGTCGCCGCGGCAACGCGCCTACCCCATAGATCAGCATGCGCGACGCGCGTCGTTCCTTCGACTTGCTCCGCGGTGAGGCGAGACACCAAGCTTGCGGACAGCAATGAGACGATCGCGAGGCTGCTCAGCATCCAGATCGTCGCGATATAACGTCCGAGCGGCGTCTTCGGAGTCTTGTCGCCATAACCGACGGTCGTCATCGTCACCACGGCCCAGTAGAGGCCGTCGCGCAGCGTCCGCACGGCGGAATCCGCTTTGGATGCGTCCTTTTCCAGCCGCTCGACGAGCCACATGGCGATGCCCGCGACAAACAGCAATGTCACCATGAGGCCGAAGAGCGGCCCCAGCTCGGAGGCGGCCAGCGAGAAGGAAGCGACGGCGGCGCGAGGGCCGAACACCCTGGGTAGCGCCGCGGCGACGCCGGAACGATGCGCTGGATAGGAAAAGTCGACGCGAGCCATGCGGTCCGTCGTGATCGTTATCGCGCCGATCGCGGCGTCGAATTGGTGTTGCTCAACGCCGCGCAGAACGTCTTCCATGCTGGGCACAAGCACGAATTGATAGTTCTTTCCGATCTCTTCGGCGACGCGACGCCAAAGATCAACGCTCGCGCCGGTAAAGGAGCCGTCCCGCGCAACGCTCGCATAGGGCGCCGCGTCATAGACCGCGATCCGCAGAGGCTGCGCCTTTGCCTCGAGAGCCGCGGCGAGAAGCCAAAACGCCGCCATCGCCGCGACCCCCGCGGCGCGATAGGCGGAAAGCTGTACCTGTTCCGACCAAGTGAAACGAAAACGCGACATTGTGCAGCTCGCGATGACGCCAAAACAACCTAGACATCAATCATCACGCCAATGCGAAGCGGATGTGTCGGTCGGCGCGTCCCCGAGTTCGCGGGCTTAGCCCAAATTGCAGCTCACGCTCTACGAGAACGGTGAAGCATTCGCAAAGCAACGACTTCTTGAGATAGAGGGAAGAACGCCTATTTATCCTTAAGGGCAAAGGCGGAGGCCACCGTGTCACAAATTGAAGGCGTCGTTTATGCCCCCCCCGCGAACGACTATCCCGCCGTGATCGTGTTTTTTGGACCCGATGGAGACATATTGGCGGCGCACGCCTCCGAAACGCTGGAAGCGGCGCAGACGACGCTCGTCAGCATTCTGAAGCAAGTGCAAGCCAGACTCGACGAGGAAGGGCACGAGGCCATCTACGACGAAAAGACGCGCGCAAATATCGTGTCGACGTATTTGCAGTGATAGGAAAGGTCGAACAGCCGATCCAGTTCCTGGCTCGTGAGCTTTGAGGCGACCGCTTCGTCGGCGCCAAGCAGCGTACGGAAATCGCCTTCGCCGCGCCATTGCGCGAGCGCGTTGCGCTGCACCATCGCATAGGCGTCCTCGCGCGACACCCCTTTTTGCGTGAGCGCGATGAGCACGCGCTGCGAATTCACGAGTCCGCCGAGCTTTTCGAGATTCTTGCGCATGGCCTCGGGATAGACCACGAGATTCTCGATCACATTCGCAAGACGGACCAGTGCGAAATCCAGCGTGATCGTGGCGTCCGGGCCGATCATGCGCTCCACGGACGAGTGGGAAATATCGCGTTCATGCCAGAGCGCGACGTCCTCGAGCGCAGGGATCGCCATGCCGCGCACGAGACGCGCGAGGCCCGTCAAATTTTCGCTCAGCACTGGATTGCGCTTATGCGGCATCGCGGAAGAGCCCTTCTGACCTTCCGAAAAAAACTCCTCGGCCTCCAGCACCTCGGTGCGCTGCAGATGACGGATTTCCACGGCGAGCCGCTCGATGCTCGACGCGACGACGGCGAGAGTCGCAAAAAAGGCGGCGTGTCGGTCGCGCGGGATCACTTGCGTCGAAATCGGCTCGACCGCGAGCCCCATCTTCTTCGCGACATGCGCCTCGACGCGCGGATCGATGTTGGCGAAGGTGCCGACCGCGCCCGAAATGGCGCAGACGGCAATTTCCGCGCGCGCCGCGACGAGCCGCGCCCGAGCGCGGGAGAATTCGGCATAGGCTTGCGCGAGCTTCAGACCGAAGGTGGTGGGCTCGGCGTGGACGCCATGGGAGCGCCCCATCGTCAGCGTGTCTTTGTGCTCGAAGGCGCGCTTCTTGAGCGCCGCGAGCAACGCGTCAACGTCGGCGATCAGGAGGTCGGCGGCGCGGTCGAGCTGCACCGAGAGGCAGGTGTCGAGCACGTCCGAACTCGTCATGCCCTGGTGCACGAAGCGGGAATCGGCGCCGATGAACTCGGCGAGATGTGTGAGGAAGGCGATGACGTCGTGCTTCGTCACGCGCTCGATCTCGTCGATTCGCGCCACATCGAACTGCGCCGTGCCACCCTTCTCCCAGATCGCCTCGGCGCTTTCCTTCGGGATCACGCCAAGCTCCGCCAGGGCGTCGCAGGCATGCGCCTCGATCTCGAACCAGATGCGGAAACGCGTCTGCGGCTCCCAGATATCGGTCATCGCCTTGCGGGAGTAACGCGGGATCATCGTCGAGGGACCTTCGCAGATTGGGGGAGAGGCGCGGCCCTAGCATGGGCGCAGACCGGCTGTCCACACTCCAGGGAAAGGCGCACGCTCGGGCCCTTTACGCCGAGCGCCGCCGTGGCTTTGATCTAACATGCGTTTGACACGCACGCGCCACTAATTCCTTGGCGCTTGCCTTCGGAAAGGCGGCGGGCGGCGCCTCAACCTGGGCAACTGCATTCAAAAATGTTAGGCTTCTAACCGTTCGGGTCACAATCCCAGCCCAGCAATTGCAGCCCGCGGATCGCTCCCCTATCCTCTTCCGAACCGGACCATCAAGCGGCATCCAGGACGAAGCTCTGTGGATCGAAGCGTTTTCGAAAGGGCAGAGAATTCCCTGTGCGAGAGCGAAGCTCGCCTGCGACGCGTATTTGAAAATGCCGATGTAGGCTTGACACGATGCAGCCGCGACTGGCGCTACCTTTTGGCCAACCCTGCTTATGCTAAAATTGTAGGAAAGCCACTCGATCAAATCGTATCGCGCCCCATCGCCGAGGTCATGGGCGTCGAAGCAGCGGAGACGATCCGGCCCTACGTCGAACGCGTGTTGCGCGGCGAACACGTTACCTACGAAGCTCAGGTGCCCTTCGCAGGCGCCGGCTCAAGGCGCTTGCATGCCAGCTACGCGCCCGACACGGACGCTGCGGGCCAAATTGTTGGCTGGATCGCCTGTATTACCGACATCACGGATTTGGAAAGCCTGCGCGAGGCTGATCGCCAAAAGAACGACTTTCTAGCCATGCTCGCCCACGAACTACGCAATCCCCTCAGCCCCATCAAACATGGTTTGCATATTCTAAAATTGGACGCCGTAATTGTTGAACGGTCGGCGCCGATGCTTGATGTCATGACGAGACAAGTCCAGCATCTCGTACGAATTGTGGACGATCTTTTGGAAGCCGCGCGCTTCAGCCAAGGGCGGATCGAACTCAGAAAAGAACTCGTTGATCTGAAGCAGATCGTGAATGACGCCGTGGCCGCCAGCCTGCCTCTGATCAACCACCTTGACCATCGGTTGGAAGTTTCGCTCCCGTCCGAGCCCTTGCCGCTCTTTGCCGATCCCACGCGCCTCGCGCAGGTATTGATCAATCTGCTCAACAACGCCGCGAAATTCACAAAGCCTGGCGGGCGCATCGAAATATTGGCGAAGCGCGAAGACAGCGACCTCATCGTGCACGTCCGAGACAATGGCATAGGCATCCCAACCGAGAAGCTGCGCTGCGTATTCGATCTTTTCACCCAACTCGGCAAAAGCGGCGTTGACCATTCTGGAATTGGTCTCGGCATCGGCTTGGCGCTGGCGCGCAACCTCGTTGAATTGCATCGCGGGAGCGTGCAGGCCCGAAGCGACGGCGTCGGGCGTGGGAGCGAGTTCATTGTGCGCTTACCTCTCGCAAACACTGTCGCCGACACGCAGAGAACAGTGGCTGTCGGACTTTCCGCCATAGGCATGGAGCGTCGCGTCCTTGTCGTGGATGATAATCGGGATGTCGCCAATGGCTTCGGCCTGCTTCTTGAAAGCCTGGGAGCAAAGGTTCACATCGCTTACGACGGACGATCGGCGTTGGAAACGGTCACCGACTTCAAGCCCGAAATCGTGTTCCTTGATCTCGGGATGCCGGAGATGGATGGTTACGAGACCGTTCGACTCCTGCGCCGGCTCCCTATCGGCCGAGGCATTTTTATCGTCGCGTTGAGCGGATGGACCCAAGAGCGTCAGCGCAGCAGCGTCGACGCGGGGTTCGACATGCATGTGGTCAAGCCGATTGAACTCAACGTATTGATGGACCTGTTGGCTCTGGGCAAGCGGACGCCACGCGAAAATCACTAGCCTAGCCCACTCCAAGGGGATGACGCTACGAGCCGCGCCGAAAGCCTCAAGGCCGCGAACGGTGGCGCGCTCCGCATTCCCAAGCCACGCTCCAAATTGGGCGCCGAAGCGGCCTATAGGGCTTCATCAATCCGTTAATCCTGACTGCCACCGCGATCCCGCGCCAATGCTCTTTGATCCGCCCAACCGCGCCGCGCAGATCAGCAAAGTCATAACTCCCCTGAAGAATAATGGAAAAACGCCGAAAGGGGAGCCGAAAACGCGGCTTGACCGGAAGAAGCGCTCTCGCTAGGACGAGACTAAGATGAAGTTTGAGTGACGCCGACCCGCAATGCGCGCGGGTCATTGTGCGATGCAACGGAAGCGGTGTTCCGATTGTGCGCAGACACAAAGAACGAAACCGCGGACTCGTCTACCCCTGGCGGCGCAGGGAAGAAAATTTCGAGGCCAAATGTCGATCGCAGTCATTGGAGCGGGCCCCTATGGGCTCTCCATCGCAGCAACATTACGAGCGCGTGATGTGCCCTGCCGATTGTTCGGCAGGCCGATGGAAACCTGGCGAACCGCGATGCCGGAAGGCATGCATCTAAAGTCGTACGGTTTCGCGTCGAATCTCTTCGCTTCAACGCCAGACGGCACTTTGGGCGAATTCTGCCGCAGCCATGATATCGCCTATGACGACGAGCGCATTTTGGTGAAGCTCGATACTTTCATCAAATACGGTCTGGATTTTCAGGCGCGCTATGCGCCAGACATCGATCAGCGCGATGTTGTCGCGCTGAAGCGTCGCGGCCGGCAATTCGAGCTCACACTTGAAGACGAGACGGTCGTTACCGTCGACACGGTGATCCTTGCCGTGGGCGTCACACACTTCGCTCACGTGCCGCCCATGCTGTCTGCGCTACCTCCGTCGAAGCTTGTCCATAGCAGCGCAGTTTCACACGCATCGCATCTGGCAGGCAAAGATGTCACCGTGGTTGGCGCGGGATCCTCTGCGGTGGATCTGGCGGCCCTGCTCACACGGTCTGGCGCGAGAACAAGATTGCTGGCGCGCGGAGACGCGATCCGCTTCGACGACGCGCCCTCCAAGCCGAGCTTCTGGCGACAGATTCGTCACCCGAGGTCGGGCCTCGGACCCGGGCTGCGCTCCTGGCTCTACTGCCGCTTTCCCGGCGCTTACCGCCTGGCGCCCAGCTCGATGCGCCTCGCTATTCTTCGACGCCATTTGGGTCCCCGCTCGCAATATCATTTGCGAGAAGTGATGGAGCGCGATGTCGCTGTTGTGCTCCGCCACCAAATTGTCCACGCCGAAGAGATCGACGGCAAAGTGAGCCTGACTTGTCGAGACGGCGACGATCGGTCGGTCACAATCCGCACGGACCAAGTCATCGCCGCAACGGGCTATCGCGTGAGCTGCGAACGTCTTTCCTTCATCGACTCGGATCTGAAGAGCGCGATTCGAACCGTCGGCGGCTATCCTCTTTTGTCCTCCTGCTTCGAATCCAGCGCACCGGGTCTCTACTTCGTCGGCCTTGCCGCGGCCGGCAGCTTCGGCCCCTTGATGCGATTCGTCTATGGCGCAGAATATGCCGCAAGAAAACTCAGCGCGCGCTTCGCTTGAAGGCCCGCCGCCTGCCGCGGCAATTCCAATACGACCAGGGCATGGGGGCCCACTGTTCCTCTTTTCCGGCGGTGGGGCCGATCTGCATGAGCTCGACAAGCTTGTCGACTCGCTGCGGACAAAACGGCCCCTGCTGGGCGTTCCCTACTGGGAGGCTGGAAGAGACGGAACGGCGCCCGAGAGCGTCGAAGCCATGGCGTCGATCGCGCATGAGATGATCCTGAGCCATCAGGCGAACGGGCGCTACATCCTTGTCGGATACTCTCTCGGCGGATTAATTGCCCTGGAGGTGGCGCGCTTGTTGTTGGATGAAGGCAAGGCTGTGGCGCCGCCAATCATCATTGACGCCATTCCGAGGAAATCGCGCTGGAGAAATTTGAGCCTGCTGCGAACCGGCCCGTCCAAAGCTTGGGGGCGTTTGGAGCGCTTCCTCGCGCGACAATGGCCTGGGGGCGCCGGCGGACCGCCGCCTCCCCAGGTTTCCGCAGAAGTCCTTCGATGCCGGACGGCTTATTCGAACCATCGGTCTCGACGCTTCCCCGGACGCATCAGCTCGATCTATGCACGAGACGAGCCTGGCCTAGGGCCTTTGACGCCTTGCATCTGGAAAGACTTGGCGCGCGACGTTTCCAACCATCCGATCTCTGCTTCGCATCTCGAAATGCTGCGGGTGGATCACGTGACGCAAGCAGTCGCCCAGGAAGTCGACGCGCTCGTCGACGCGCCTAGAAATGCGGAGGACGCGCGCAGCGCGCTCATTCTGACGGCCCTCAGCTGGCCCAAGACGGCGCGTCTGGCCAGCGCCATGATTCAAACGGGTTTCTTCGTCGACGCGCTTGCGCCGAGCTCTTCCGCTCTGAAGAGCGTTGAGGGCATCGGAAAGTTTTATTCATTTTGCGGCCTGCGGCCGAAAGCGGAGATCGAGTCGGCAATTCTCGACGCCCGGCCAGACATACTGGTTCCGATCGATGATTTCGTCGCCTCTGTGCTGCACGAGCTGCACGCTTCGACCGCCCATTCGAGCATTCGCGCGTTGATCGAGCGTTCCCTCGGAGATCCTAAATATTACGCAAGCCTCTACAACAGGCAGTGGATGAACGACCTCGCGCGGCGACTTGGCGTTGCGACGCCTCAAACGACGCCATTGCTCGAGGAGGAGGCGATCCCCGCGGCGCTCGCAACAACCGGCTTTCCCGCCTTCATCAAGACAGACGGCAGCTGGGGCGGAATGGGGGTGAGACGGGTGAGGACACTCGAGGAAGCCCGCAGCAATTGGCGCGCGCTTCGTCGATCTCCCGGGGTTCCTCGATCGGTGAAACGTGCGCTGTTCGACGGAGATCTTTCCTTGATCGGTCAGATGCTCAGACGTCGTGAGCCGGTTATTTGCGCGCAAGCCGAGATCGTTGGGCCGCATGCCGTTATATCCGCCGTTTGCCGCAACGGAGAAGTGCTGTCGATGGTAAGCGCCATCGCGATAAATAGGCAGCTGCGTTTTGGCCCAGCAACGTCTATACGCTTCCACGATTCACACATGTTTGATAATGAAGTTAAATCTATGATAAAATCACTTGGCCTCTCAGGTCTCTGCGGATTTGATTTTATCATCAGCGACAACGAGAATCGGTCTTATTTCATTGAGCTCAATCCTCGCGCCACACCGACATGCGACTTGGTTTTCGATGGCGGAGATGATTTACTATATGCTTATCTCGACTCGATCGGTGGAGCCCCAAAGCGACGCGAGATTTCCTTTCCGAAAACCGACATCGTTGCGACATAAATGGCGCCTTGGCCTTGCGGGCGTCGCGCGGCGCTTGCGTGAACAAGCGGCCTTTCAGCCGCCTTTTAGAATTGATCACGTTTTCTACGTTCAGGCGGCTCCGCCTCACAGCGCGATCTTGTCGCCTAGGAAGCGACAACCCGCTGCGGGCTGGCGTATAGAGAGATCCGGCGCCACGCGCGAGCGCGACGCGCGAAAAGGCGGGAGCCGCCTGTTTAGCGCAAGCGGCGCTCTACGCTTTTGGGACTTGAGGCCTCACGCTTTCGACGGAGCGCACACCATGGTCATCCCCCTGCACGACGACGCGGAGCTGAGGTTTGTGCGCCGTCCCATTGTGAACTGGACGCTGATCTTCCTCAACGTCATCGTATTCCTCATCGTGCGCAGCGAGATTTTCGGCGATCCCTTGACCGTCATCCGCGGCTTCGCGCTCATTCCGCGCGTGCTGTTCGGCGAGGCGCAGCTCGCCAAATGGATCGTGGGACCGCCGGCGCCGCTGACGCTGCTCACCGCGCTCTTCTTCCACTCGGGCTGGCTGCATCTCATCGGCAACATGCTTTTTCTCTATGTGCTCGGCGACAATGTCGAGGACGCGATGGGATCGCTGCATTATCTGCTTTTCTATTTGACCTGCGGCGTGACCTCGGGCGTCGTTTTCGCCTATGCCGCGCCCGAGACGGTCACGCCGCTCGTTGGCGCCTCAGGGGCGATCTCCGGCGTTTGCGCCGCCTATCTCATGCTCTATCCGCGCGCAACGATCTTCGGTCTCGCCGCGATCTTTCCCATCCGCGCCCCCGCTTGGATGTTCGTCGGCGCCTGGATCGTGCTGCAATTCGTTCACGCCGCCTTCGGCGAACAGGACCATGTCGCTTGGGTTGCGCATCTCGGCGGCATCGTTGCGGGGCTGTTGCTGACGCCGATGTTTGCGCGCCGCGCCCTGGCGCCGCGCCTGCGTGGCCGACGCACGCCGGCGCCAGCGCCCAAGGACGAGGAGCCGAGGGAATGACAAGAGAGAAAGATCGACCTCTGCAAATCGGCGCGCTCCTCTTCGAGGGGATCGATCAGCTCGATCTCACCGGGCCATTTGAAGTCCTCGCGCGTCCGCCGGACACTGTCTTTCGCCTCTACGCCAAGAGCGCGGCGCCCGTGCGCGACGTGCGCGGCTTGCGCCTTCTGCCCGACGCTGTCTTGGGCGAGACGCCGCGCCTCGACGTTCTCGTCGTTCCCGGAGGCTTCGGCCAGGAAGCGATCATGGAGGACGAGGAGACGCTCGGCTGGATCAGGCGGCAGGCGGAAGACGCGACGCATGTGCTTTCGGTCTGCACCGGCGCCCTGATCCTGGGCGCAGCGGGGCTCCTGAAAGGTCGACGCGCGACGACGCATTGGGCCGTGCATCATTTGCTCCCCTATTTCGGCGCCGTCCCTGCTGACGAACGCGTCGTCGTCGACGGCAAGGTGACGACCACCGCCGGCGTCACGGCCGGGCTCGACGGCGCCCTGCGGCTTGCCGCCGCGCTTCACGGCGAGGAGGCGGCGCGGACAATCCAGCTCTTCATGGAATATGCGCCAGAGCCGCCATTCGACAGCGGCTCGCCGAAGATCGCTTCAGCCTGCGTGACCGAAAGCGTGCGACTCTTGACGCAGGAGATCACGGCGCGGCGCGAAGCGACTGCAAGGCGCGTGGCGACGCGGTTGGGGATCGAGGCCTGATAGGAGTCGGATTTGTCGTTGGCGCGCTAGGGTTCCATTTTTTCGCATTGCGCTCTATCGCGCTTCCCGCTCAAACGGAATCGTTCGAGCGATAAGGAATCGCGCCAAGTCAAAAACTCAGAGCATGTCCTGACCGGAAAACCGCTTCGCACTCTTCCGTGACATGCTCTAAGCTCGATGCGGAGCGCCCAGCGCCGGCGCGGCGCGATGCGTCAGCGCGAGGGCGGCGAGCGCGAGCAGAGCGAAACCGCCGCTCGCCAAAAAGGTGGCGACGGCGCCGTAGCTGTCCCAAAGCGCTCCGGCAAGAAGGCTCGCGAGGAGAGTCGCGAGACCGCCAACGAGATTGAAGAGGCCGAAGGCCGTGCCGCGCAGCTCCGGCGCGGCGACATCGGCGACGAGCGTCGCCAGCAGCCCCTGCGTCAAGCCCATATGCAGCCCCCAGAGCGCAACGCCGAGCGCCACGGCCAAGGCGCCGTAAGGAGAAGCCAGCGCGATGTCGGCGCCGATGAGGAGCAAGAGCCCCGCCGCCAGCGGCGCAAGCCGGCTGCGCCCGTCGGTGAAAGCGCCGGCGGGATAGGCCGAGAGCGCATAGACGACATTCATCGCGACGAGCGCCAGCGGACTGAGAGCGATCGGAAGTCCGGCGTCGCGGGCGCGCAAGATCAGGAACGCCTCGCTGAAGCGGGCGAGCGAGAAAAGCGCGGCAGTTGCGGTGACGAGCCAGAACAGCTTGGAAAGGCGTTTGAGCTCGTCGACATGCAGCGGGAAGCGCGGCTTGCGCAAATCCTTCGTCCGTGCAGGCTCCCTCACGGCGACGAGGAGAAGCGCCACAGCGAGGAAAGACGGTAGGACCGCGATCCAGAACACGAGCTTGAAATCGTCGTGGCTGCGCCACATCAAGAGGATCGCGAGCGCGGGTCCTATAAAGGCGCCGATCGTGTCGAGGGACTGACGCAACCCAAAGGCGGCGCCCCGCAGCTCCGCCGGCGCGAGATCGGCGACGAGCGCGTCGCGCGGCGCGCCGCGTATGCCCTTGCCGAGGCGATCGATGAAACGCGCCGCGACGAGCGCGCCAATGTCCTGCGCCAGCGGAAACGCGGGCTTCGTCAGCGCCGCCAGGCCATAGCCGATCAGCGCAAGGAGCTTGCGCCGGCCGAGCCAATCCGAGAGCGCGCCGGAGAAGATCTTCACGATCGACGCCGTCGATTCCGCGACGCCCTCGATCACGCCGACCGCGGTCATCGAGGCGCCGAGCGTCGTGACCAGATAGACCGGCAGCAGCGCGTGGATCATCTCGGAAGAGACGTCCATCAGGAGCGAGACGAACCCCAGCGCCCAGACCCCCTCCGGAATTCTTCGAAGGTTTTGCAGCGCAGAGGGCAAGACGGTCATGAGGGTCTCCGGGCCGCGCTTGGTTTTTGGGCGGCGAGCTCTTCCCCGTCTATAAGGCAAAGGCGTTGCTTTTTCCCGCCTGTTGGAAAAGAAGTCAGCGCTCTTGTTCCGGCCCGTTGCGCGCCGCCTCGGCGCGCTCCGCCCCTTTCGCAACGGGGTCGCGCCGGCTAAGATGTATGAGACTCGAACGAGGATTTCGGAATGGCGGTGGAGGAGAAGCGCGGAGAGGAGATGGAGACGGCCGAGCTTGCGGATGCGATGTCCTTCCCATCCGAGGAGATGACCCTGCTCATCGTCGACGACGACCGGCCTTTCCTGAACCGACTCTCCGCAGCGATGCAGGCCCGGGGCTTTTCGGTCTCGGTCGCCGACTCCGTCAAAGCGGGTCTCTCCTTGATAGCGCAAAGCCCTCCAGCCTTTGCGGTGATCGACATGCGGCTTGGCGACGGCAACGGCCTCGACGTGATCTCGGAACTCAAGGCCAGGCGTCCCGACGCGCGCGGCGTCATGCTGACCGGCTACGCCAATATCGCGACGGCCGTCACGGCAGTGAAGCTCGGCGCCTTCGACTATCTGGCGAAGCCCGCCGACGCCGACGAAATCTACCACGCATTGATGGCGACGCAGGCGGAGAAGCCGGAAACCAGCGAGAACACCATGTCAGCGGACCGGGTCCGCTGGGAGCACATTCAACGCGTGTTCGAGGCCTGCGACCGCAACGTCTCGGAGACGGCGCGCCGGCTCAACATGCATCGGCGCACCTTGCAGCGCATTCTCGCCAAGCGCGCGCCACGCTGACGCCCGTCTCCTAGAGCGCGTCCCGCATCGCCGCGTGAGCTTCAAGGCTCGCCGGGATGCAGAGCAGCGTGCAGACGCGTCGCCGCCAAAGCGCCGAAGCGCACGAGCAGCGCCCGGCGCGCCGCCGGCGCAAGCGCCTGGATCGGCGCCTCCCGTTCGACCGCCGCCCCATAGGCGTCCGCGACGATCAACCCGACCTCTCCAGGGAAGATCTCCCCTCCGAGGAGGCTCTCGGCGAGAGCCAGCGGGACGGCGAAGTAGAAGCGGTCGCAAAAAGGCTGGTAATGCCGCCATTTGCCATCCGCCCGGAAGTCCGCAAGGGAGGATTTGACCTCCACGATTCGGATCGAGCCGTCGCGACCGAGCGCGGCGAGGTCCGCCCGCCGGCCGTTAGGGAGCGGGAACTCGCTCAGCACCGCATGGCCTAGCGACCGCAGCAGGATACGCGTCCCCTTCGTGACGCTGCGCGTCTGCTCCGGGCGCAGAGTGAGCGCCTCGAAAGATTCCGCAGGCATGTCGTCAGGCACGTCTCGGTGCTCCTTCGCGCGGACAGCTCGGCCCTGCGGGATGATCGCGCGTCGCCAAAGCCCACGCAAGCATGTTAACAACGGCGACCTCCCCCCCAAAGGGTGTCGCTAGAATGAAAAAAATCCTGGCCGCGCTGCTCGCTTTCGGCGCGCTCTCGCTTGCCCAAGCCGACGCCAAGGAGCGCGTCGTCAACGTCTTCAACTGGAGCGATTACATCGACGCCAAGACCCTCGACGATTTCTCGCGCGAGACCGGCATCAAGGTCGTCTACGACACGTACGACTCCAACGAGATGCTGGACACGCGCCTACTCGCGGGCTCGACCGGCTACGATGTGGTGGTGCCCTCGGCGACGTTCCTCTCGCGCCAGATCAAGGCGGGAGCCTATCAACCGCTCGACATGAGCAAGCTGCCCAACGCGAAAAACATTTGGCGCGAGATCGCCGCCAAGCTCGCGCGCTACGACCCCGGCAACCGTTACGCGGTCGACTACATGTGGTACACGACCGGCGTCGCCTACAACGTCGAGAAGGTGAAGGAGAGGCTCGGCGACAAGGCCATCACGAGCTGGGACCAGATTCTGCGGCCCGAGAATCTGAAGAAGCTTGCGAGCTGCGGCGTCTACATGCTCGACAGTCCCGAGGACATGTTCGCCATCGCGCTCAATTATCTCAAGCTCGATCCGAATTCAAAGAAGCCTGAGGACATTCATAAGGCAGACATGCTGCTGTCGAGCCTGCGGCCTTACGTCAAGAAATTCCACTCCTCGGAATATATCAACGCCCTGGCGAACGGCGACATTTGCGTCGCCATCGGCTGGTCCGGCGATTCCTTCCAGGCTCGCAGCCGCGCCCGCGAGGCCAACAATGGCGTGGAGATCGCTTTTGCAGTCCCGCGGGAGGGCACGCTGATCACGCTCGACACCCTCGCCATACCCGTCGACGCGCCGCATCCCGAAGAGGCCTATGCGCTGATCGACTATCTGCTGCGGCCGGAAGTCGCTGCGCGCAACACCAATGCGACCCAATTCGCCAATGGCGTCGCGGCCTCGCGCCCGCTCATCGACCCGACGATCCTCGGCAATCCGTCGATCTATCTCGACGATGCGGGGATGAGCCGGCTCTTCGCCGTCACCCCGCCGGACCTCGCGACACAAAAAGCCATGACGCGCGCCTGGACGCATGTGAAGACGGGACGTTGAACGCGCCCCGTCTCAAGCCCTCTCTTGCGAATACCCTCGCCTTGAGCATGTCACGGAAAAGTGCGAAGCGGTTTTTCGGTTAGGACATGCTCTAAGCTTTTGATTTAGCGCGATGCCTAATCGCTCGAACGATTCCGTTCGAGCGGGAAACGCGCTAGAGCGCGATGCGATCAACGCCACTCCTTGCGCAGAATGGCGTACTGCATCGTGTTCTCGTAGATCGGAACGCCGTCATCGTCTTTCTTGAACGACACGAATTCCTTGAACAGTCCTTCCTGGCGCATTCCCAGTTTTTCGCACAGCCGCTGGGAGGACGTATTGTTCTCCTCCACATAGGCGTAGAGCCGACGCGCGCCCCTCTCCGCAAAGAGAGAAACGAACATCGCTTTTGCGGCTTCAAGGGCATAACCGGCGCCGCCGAAGGATGGATTGAAGTTCCAACCGACGGAGAAGGTGTCTTCTTCCGGAACTGCGAACAGGTCACCGATAAGCCTGTCTGAGTTTTTCAGGCAAACGGCGATATGCTCGTCGTCTACGCTTCGCCGCCCGGCTTCGGCCTCAGCCTCGCTATTGTCCTTGAGCGTAAGCGACAGAAAGCAGCTCGCGACAGGCTCATGCAGATACTCAAAGAGCCCGGCCGCGTCATGCTTCCGAAAATTCCTCAGGACAAGCCGTTCGGTTTCGATCTTTTCCATGGTGACCTTCGCTGATCGAGAAGAAAACTGCGAAAGCTGCGCGACTGTGCTTGTCCTTCGGCGTTCAGACGCGGCCGCTTCGCCGCGCATTTCAAAGCATGCGCGGGAGAACGTCGATCTCGCCGCTCTTGTCTTGCAGACGATGCTTCACAGCGCCCGCAATGTGCAAAACGACGCAGGCCAGCAAGAGATACGCAGAGTAACTATGCAGCGCCTGAAACACCGCGAACGCTGTATCGTTCTTCGGCAGAATCTCCGGCACATGCGAGAGGAAGAAAAAGGGCACGCCGTCGCTCTTGGTGTAGCTGCTCGACATGGCGTAGCCCATGAGCGGCGTAAGTAGCGTCAAAGCGATGATCAGCCGATGGGTTCCGTGAGAAAGCGACTTCTCCCAAGCCTTTAGGGCCTCTGGCGCATGTGGCAGCATAGCATGGTCACGCCAGCGCAAGGTGAGATGCACCAACGTCAGCAGCCAGACCAAGATCCCGAACTGCTTGTGGTTGTGATATAATGCGCCGGCGGTGGGATCGTCGTCGGCGAGCCTGGTCATGTACCACCCACACGCAATCAACCCTAAGATCAGAACTGCCCGCAGCCAGTGCAGGATGCGGATCGATAGTGGATATTTGACGCTGCGGCGTCTTCGAAATGTTTCCATCATGCGGCCTCCTTGTTTCGGCCGAGTCGTTGCCGACGTCGGATTTGCGGTACAACACCCTCAAGTATGGCCGTTTTTTGCGGTTTGTGTGGAGGTCGCATGGATCGCGTCCGCTCTTCACCCGCACAGCGATCTCCATGCCGGCGACGGGGACACGTCCCCTTTTGAGCAGGTCGCCGCCGAGCGGTGAGCCATCAGTTGGGTGCGTCGATCATATGCGTTGGGACTTTCCGCGACGCCATACGAGAGCGCGGGAAGTTCGGCGACGCTGCGGTCAGCTTGGCGCTCGCTCAGTAACGCGACAAGTCGCGTCATCCCGGCAAATCGCGTCATGCGAGCGGGGGCCTGGCCATCACCGGTAATTTCGGTTCAGGCCGCCGCCTTGAAAAACCATCAAAACAAAATCACTGCTCATTCAGCATGCGCTTGAGCAGCTCGACCACCTGAGCCAGACCATTGTCCTTCGCGATCAGGTTTTCGATCTTGCGTACGGCATGAATCACGGTCGTGTGATCCCGGCCGCCGAATCGCCGGCCGATCTCCGGCAGGGAGCGCGGCGTCAAGGCTTTAGAGAGATACATGGCGACCTGACGGGGCAAGACCACATTGGCGGTGCGGCGAGAGGAAACGATATCGGCGCGCGAGACGTTGTAATGGCTGGCGACGAGCTTCTGAATGTCGTCAATCTTGACGCGTTTGGGTTCATGCGTGTTGACGAGATCGCGGATCGCCTGCTCCGCAGTCGAGACGCAGATCGGCGCCCCGTTCAAGCTCGAATGCGCGAGGAGCCGAGACACGGCGCCGTCAAGATCGCGGCCGTTCGAGGTGATGATTTTCGCGACGTAGACAACCACGTCACGCGGAACGACGAAAGCGTCGTGTTGCTCTTTCGCTGCGGCGATGCGCGTCTCCAGCACCTGCTGACGCAGTTCCTCGTCTAGCGGGCCGATCTCTACGCAGAGCCCGCCCTTGAAGCGCGACGAAGCGCGTTCGTCCAGCGACTCGAGTTGCGCCGGCGGCCTATCCGCCGCGACGACAATCTGGCGACCGGAATCGATCAGCGCATTGACGAGATGCGAAAATTCGGCCCGCAGAGTCTTGCCTTGGAGAAACTGGAGATCGTCCACGACCAGCATGTCGATCGAGCGCAGGTCTTCCTTGAGCGCATAGGCGGTCTGGTCGCGCAAAGCATTGCCGAAATTGCTCATGAAGCGTTCGGCGGTCAGATAAAGCACGCGGCGCCGACCGTCCCCGACCTGTCGAGCCATGGCTTGGAGAAGATGCGTCTTGCCCAAGCCGACCGACGCATGAACGTAGAGCGGATTGAACAAGGGCGCAGCGCCTTGGGCGCATTGCTCTGCCGCGCGACGGGCGGCGGCGAAGGCGAAGTCATTGGACTTTCCCACCTTGAAAGTCGCGAAAGTCAACCGTCTGTCCAGGGGAGAGCCGACGAAACCGTCAGCCTCCGTTCTCGTGCCGATTTTTGGACTGCAAACCCGCCGTTGATAGGCGAGCGCCGTCTCGCCCACGGCCTCGCCCGCCGTGGCCAAGGCGAGTGACGGCATCGGCTTGAAGCTTGGCGCGGCGCTCCTCAATCCGGGCGCGGCGGCCTGCGCTGCTTTCGTCTTGGGGTTGGGGGTGCGCACCTCGATGATCACCTTGTCCACACCCTTAAATTCGGCCGCGATCCGCGCCCTTATGAGTTCCAGGTAATGCTGGTTCATCCAGTTACGAAGGAACTTGGTCGGCATCGTCAGATAGAGAAGGCTCCCCTCCCGACGCAGCAGCTCGAGCGCGGAAAACCAAGTCTCGTATTTTTGATCTCCGACCTCGATGCGCATCCGTTCGCGCGCGCGTTCCCATTCTTGTCGGTACTCGCTGGAAAGCGAGCCGGCTGGCAAATGATCGTCGTCCGACATGGAAGGATCCTGAGAGTAAACAGATTCGCGTCCGAGCAGCGGCGATAGGCCGCTCGGCGTTGGATCATTTGCAAATTCTGGAACTGATGGCTTTCGACGCCTCGGAAAGCCCCACAGCGCCGACAGGACCGCGTCAGTCCGTCAGCGGCCGTCGCTAGGCGTGAAGTTCGCGGCTTCGGCGTTTCGGACCGAGCGAAGCGCTTGCGCGCTCTCCATGTAATCAGGAACCCTGCCGTCCTCGATCCTCAGCCCAGCCCGCATAACCAGCCCTCCATGCACACACACATTCAGTCGACGCCCGCCGACACGCTCGCAATGCTCAGCCATGCATCCCGTTGCGCTTTGTGCTTCGACCGTCGGCTCAGATCAACCCTAAAGAGACGGCAGCCATTCAAAATCAGCAAACCGCTCACAGACGCGAGATGCGGGGGCTGCCATTCAGCTCCGCAGCGATGCGAGGCGTTGAGGTGGTTTCTCTGTCTCCGATCTATGGACTTTAGTCGGCCCGATTTCGCCTCGCAATCGCAAAACACGTGAGGGGGATGACCAAAGTGAAGATGTCGGAGGGTTGTGCCGCGGTCGGCATCGCAAGGCGGTTGTGATTTAACGTCTTGCCGAAGGTGCGCCGGTTTGAAATTTTTTTTTCACTCAATTGTCATCGGATGTCGCGCAACGCACGGGCGGCAGCGGGGGGGAATAGGATAAAGGCCGTGGCGACAACCTTATCCGCAACGAGTTGAATTTCAGAAAAGATTTTTGCTCGGGAAAATTCGCGCGCTAAAATTGAGCGAAGCCCCTTCCTCGCCGTCAAACTGTGACGGCGAAGCATTCGGAAAGGGTCTCGTGAAAGCGCGCCTCTCGGCGCGCGGGTTTTGCGCCTCAGCCGGCCGAGGCCAGCGCCTTCACGCGCGAGGTCAAGCGCGAAACTTTCCGCGAAGCGGTGTTCTTGTGAATCACGCCGCGCTGAGCCGCGCGCATGAGAATCGGCGCCGCGGTGTTCAGGGCTTGGGCCGCCGCCGCCGCATCGCCGGAGGCGATCGCCTCCTCGACTTTGCGCAGGAACGTGCGCATCTGGCTACGACGAGCGCGGTTTACGGACGTGCGGCGAGCAATTTTGCGAACGGCCTTCTTGGCCGAACTCGTATTAGCCATCTTTATTTCCCTTGGAAGGCCCGCGAAGCGCTAAAAGGCTCCGAAGCGCCAGCAGCCGCAGAGCTGCGGCGAAGTGGGAGGGCTTATAGGCCGAGGGCGCCATCCGCGTCAATGCGCAGCTGCGCCGGTCGGGGCGAATGAGGGCGACGCCAAATGGGAAATTTGGCGACCTCCCCTCTTCTTGGGTCTTGGAGGCGAACCGACGGCCAATCGAACCTTGCGGATCGAGCTCGACCTCAAGAGCCCTCACCCCGCGCGCAACAGGCGAAGGGCCTCGTCTCTCTCGAATAAATAGAGCAGCACGCGTAAGGCCTTGCCGCGTTCGCTATCCAAGTCCGGATCGCGACGCAGGAGCAGTTCCGCGTCATCGCGGGCCACGGCGAGCAGCCGCGCATGCGCGAAGATCTCGGCGAAGCGAAAATTGGGCAGGCCGGATTGGCGCGTGCCCAGGATTTCGCCCTCTCCGCGCAGCCGGAGATCCTCTTCGGCGATCCGAAACCCGTCCTCGGTCTCCCGGATGGTCCTCAGCCGTTCCTTGGCCGCCTGACCAAGCGGCCCTTTATATAAGAGCAAACAAAAAGAATCCCGGTCGCCTCGGCCGACGCGGCCCCGGAGCTGATGCAGTTGCGCAAGGCCGAAGCGCTCGGCGTGCTCGATCACCATAATCGTCGCCTCGGGGACGTCGACTCCGACCTCAATAACCGTGGTCGCGACAAGGAGCTGCGTCCGGCCAGCTTGGAAGGCTTCCATAGCGGAATCGCGCTCCGGACCTTTCATGCGGCCATGCACAAGTCCGACGCGAGTCCCGAAGCGCCGCTCGAGCGCCTCGAAACGCGCCTCGACCGCGGCGAGATCCAGCGTCTCATTTTCCTCGACCAGCGGACAGACCCAATAGGCGCGGGCGCCCTGAGCGAGACTGCGCTCGAGCCCTTCGAAAATCTCCTCCATCCGGGATTGCGGCAGCGCGCGCGTCTTGATCGGGGTTCGCCCCGGCGGCTTCTCATCGAGAATCGAGACGTCCATGTCGCCAAACAGCGTCAGCGCGAGCGAACGCGGGATCGGCGTCGCCGTCATGACCAGCGTGTCGGCGGCCTCGCCCTTGGCGCCGAGCGCCAGCCGCTGTGCGACGCCGAAGCGGTGCTGTTCGTCGACGACGGCGAGACCTAGGTCCTGAAAGACGAGATCGCCGGTGATCAGCGCATGCGTGCCGATGACAACGCGGGCGTCGCCGGCCGCCACGGCCGCATGCAGCGCGGCGCGGTCGGCGCTCTTCGCGCGACCCGTGACGAGAACCGTCTCCACGCCCTGTGCGCGAAACAGCGGGGCAAGTTTTTCGTAATGCTGCCGCGCGACAATCTCGGTCGGCGCCATCAAGGCCGTCTGCCGCCCCGCTTCGATCACCTCAGCCATAGCCAAGGCGGCGACGATCGTCTTGCCGGATCCCACATCGCCCTGCAGCAGACGCAGCATGCGTCGATCCGAGGCGAGATCGGCGCGAATATCATCCAATGCCCGGCGCTGCGCCGGCGTCAGCGAAAAGGGCAAAGCGGCCTCGATCGCTTTCGCGAGCCGGCCCGCGCTCTTGTGCTCGCGGCCGGGCGGTCGGCGCATCTTCGAGCGCAACAGTCTCAACGCAAGCTGCTGCGCCAGGAGCTCGTCGAGCGCAAGACGTTGTCGCACGGGGCTCGTCGGCGCGATGTCGCCGGGCTCCTGCGGATGGTGAAGCCGCGCGAGAGATTCCGCGAAGCCTCCAAGCTTGTGCGCGGCCAGAACTGAGGCGTTCTGCCATTCGGGAAGCTTGGGAAGCTTCTCCAGGGCGCGATCGACCGCGCCACGAAGCTGGCGCTGCTGCAGACCTTCGGTCAGCGAGTACACCGCTTCGACCGGCGGCAGGCGGGCAAGGCCGGCCTCGTCCAAAATGCGGTCGGGATGAACGATCTGGCGGTAGCCGTCATAGAGCTCGAGCCTGCCCGAAACCCAGCGCGTCTCGCCAATCGGGAGGCTGCGCTCAATCCAATCGACATTGGCCAGAAAGAAGACAAGCAGCGCGTCGCCAGTCTCGTCCTCGACTAGAACCCTGAAGGGCCCTTTGGAGTAGCGTCCCTCGGGCTTCCGATGCTCGGCGACGCGCACCTTGACCAGCACCATCGTGTCGAGCGGCGCCTCGGCGAGACGCGGGCGCGTTCGGCGATCGAGCGTGTTGCTTGGCGGCGTGAACAGGAGATCGACGAGGCGCGCTTCCTGCCCCGGCTTCGCCAGAAGGCGATTGAACAGAGCTCCAGTCTTGGGACCGACGCCCGGCAAGGCGGCGACGCGGCCGAACAGGGGATCGAGGATCGAGGGGCGCATGAGGCGCGAAATACGCCTAAATCGCGGGGATTGTCATGTGGCGAAGCGACGGCGAGGGCGGTATGTTGAAAAAGGCGGAAGCGGCAAAGAGGACGCCGGCATGAGCGCAATTCCCAAAGAGCGCATGACCGTCGAGGAGTTTCTCGCCTGGTCGGAGCGCGCGCCCGAGCGTTACGAGCTGGTGGACGGACTGGTTTTCGCGCAAGCCGCCGAACGCGCAGCGCATGCGAAGATCAAGGGTGAGGTCTTTGTTGCTCTTCGCGAAGCGATCCGCCGGGGTAGTCTGAGATGCCGGGCGCTGCCCGACGGCATGGCCGTGCGGATCGACGCACGCACCGTGTATGAGCCTGACGCCCAAGTCTATTGCGGACCCGAGCTGCCGGCGGACGCGCTGCTCTCCGAAAACCCGATCATCGTCGTCGAGGTCATTTCGCCGTCAACTGGGCGTAACGATGCGCTGCGCAAGCTCGAAGGCTATTTCCGACTGCCGAGCGTGAGACACTATCTGATCCTCTCTCCCGATGAGCCGCTCCTGATCCATCACGCGCGCGGCGAAGGCGAAACGATCGTGACCCGCATCTTCCGCTCGGGCGTCGTCGCGCTCGATCCGCCAGGACTGAAGCTCGATTTGACGGAAATTTATGGAGCGGCGGCCCCCGAAGACCCCGCGGGGCGCATCTTGGAGAGAGATTTATGACGTCTGCGCGCTTCGCCAGCACGCCGAAACCGCCCTATTGGGTCGTCGTCTTCACCGCGCTGCGCAAGGACGCCGACCCCGCCTATGACGCGATGGGCGCGAAGATGTTCGAGCTCGCGACGTCGCAGCCGGGCTTTCTGGGGATCGAGGCCGCGCATGATTCCGAGGGCTTCGGCGTCACGGCGATTTATTACACCGACGAGACGTCGATCCTGGCCTGGAAGGCCAACGCCGAGCATCTCGTCGCGCAACAGCTCGGCAAGGAGCGCTGGTACGCGCATTATGAAGTGCGCGTCGCACGGGTGGAGCGGGCCTATGGGGGGCCGTGATCAGAGACTCGGCATGATCCGCTTCATGAAACCGTCGAAGCGCAACTCGCAGACGGCTGGCGGGGTCCCTACCCCACCTCCCGCACCGCCCCCTTGGCCGCGCTCGTCGCCATCGCCGCATAGGCGCGCAACGCCTTGGAGACGACTCGATGGCGCGCTTGCGCGGGCGCGAAACCCTTCGCCTGCTGCGCCTTGCGGCGCGCGGCAAGCTCCGCCTCGCTCACCGCGAGCTTGAGCGAGCGGCCCGGTATGTCGATCTCGATGCGATCGCCGTCTTCAACGAGCGCGATGAGCCCGCCTTCCGCCGCTTCCGGCGAGACATGGCCGATGGATAGCCCCGAGGTTCCCCCGGAAAAACGCCCGTCGGTGATCAGCGCGCAGGCTTTGCCGAGACCTTTCGATTTCAGATAGCTCGTCGGATAGAGCATTTCCTGCATGCCCGGACCGCCGCGCGGACCCTCATAACGAATGACGACGACGTCGCCTTCCTTCACATCGCCCGTGAGAATCCCGGAGACCGCCGCGTCCTGGCTCTCATAGACCCGAGCCGGCCCGGTGAATTTGAGAACGCTGTCGTCGACGCCGGCGGTCTTCACGATGCAGCCGTCCTCGGCGAGATTGCCGGAGAGCACAGCGAGGCCGCCGTCCTTGGAGAAGGCGTGGGCCGCATCGCGGATGACGCCATGCGCGCGATCCATGTCGAGCGCTTCATAGCGGCGGCTTTGCGAAAAGGCCGTCTGGGTCGGCACGCCGCCCGGCGCAGCCTGGAAGAAGTTTCGCGCGGCGACGCCCGCGCCGCCGCAAATATCCCAGGCCGAGATGGCGTCTCTCAGGGTCTTGCTGTGCACGGTGGGGAGCCCATCGTGAATGAGGCCCGCGCGCAGGAGCTCGCCCAAAATCGCCATGACCCCGCCGGCGCGATGCACGTCCTCGAGATGCACGTCGGCCTTCGCGGGCGCGACCTTGCAGAGCACCGGCACGCGTCGCGACAATCGGTCGATGTCGGCCATGGTGAAGCCGACCTCGGCCTCATGCGCCGCGGCCAGAAGATGCAGCACCGTGTTCGTCGATCCGCCCATGGCGATGTCGAGCGTCATCGCATTCTCGAAAGCCTTGAAGCTCGCGATCGAACGCGGCAAGGCGCTGGCGTCATCTTCCTCATACCAGCGGCGCGCGAGCTCGACGATGCGCCGCCCCGCTTCCAGGAACAACTCCTTGCGATCGGCATGGGTCGCGAGCGCCGTGCCGTTGCCCGGCAGCGCCAGCCCCAGGGCCTCGACGAGGCAGTTCATCGAGTTCGCCGTGAACATGCCCGAGCAGGAGCCGCAAGTCGGGCAAGCCGAGCGTTCGATCGTCTTGACCTCGGCGTCGCTGTAATGCTCGTCGGCGGCGGCCACCATCGCGTCGATGAGATCGAGCGCGACGGCTTTGCCATGCACGTCAGCCTTGCCGGCCTCCATGGGGCCGCCGGAGACGAAGATCGTCGGAATGTTCAGCCGCAACGCGGCCATCAGCATGCCAGGGGTGATCTTGTCGCAATTCGAGATGCAAACGAGAGCGTCGGCGCAATGCGCATTGGCCATATATTCGACGCTGTCGGCGATGATCTCGCGCGACGGGAGCGAATAGAGCATGCCGTCATGCCCCATCGCAATGCCGTCGTCGATCGCGATCGTGTTGAACTCTTTGGCGACTCCGCCGGCGTTCTCGACCTCGCGCGCGACGAGCTGGCCTAGATCCTGGAGATGCACATGACCCGGCACAAATTGCGTGAAGGAATTGGCGATCGCGATGATCGGCTTGCCGAAATCCTCCTCGCGCATTCCCGTCGCGCGCCAGAGGCCTCGTGCGCCCGCCATATTGCGGCCATGGGTCGAGGTGCGCGAACGATAGGGAGGCATGGCGAGCTCTCTTTTTCAGCCGGGCCGAGGGAGAGCTTTGACCTACCCCATGCGGCCGCGCGCCGCAATATGCGCGGCCGCGGCGCGATCATGCGAAAGCCGCTTAAGCGGCGCGGCTCGCGAGCCTTTTGGAAAGCGGGAGCGCCTCGAGACAAGCGACGATCGAGTCGATCGAGGCAAAGCTCTGGCGTCGCAGCATCGAGACCGGGAACTCGATCTCATAATGATCCTCGAGCGCGAGCATGACGCGGATCGCCGCGAAAGGCGTCAGTCCTTCGTCATACAGATTGGCGTCGGAGGCGAGAGTCATCGCGGGGCGGTGCAAGCAGCCTTGCCGATCAAGAAGGCGGCGGACGGTCTGGTTCATCAATTCCGGGCTCCATCAGAACCGGCTCTGCTTGCAACATTCGCTGCGTTCAGACCCGGCGTGTCGTGACCGAGATCATTTGAGACGACGGCGCCTGAACGGTAAGTGAATTGTCGCAAGTTTTAGCCTTCGATGGTTAAGGGTCGGTTTCGGCGCCTCGACGAGGCGAGACTGGTTTCGCCCAGGCACATGGCGAAAATAGGGTTTTTCGTGACTCTCTTCGTGGCCTCATGCACGCGAGCAGCAATGGAACAGCGACATTTCGCAATGGGTCGCGCCGTCGAAACGAAAGCTCGTATCGTGTAAGCCCCGCGCGCGGCCAGGGCGCGCTTTACGGCCGTTACGAACAGCGACGCCGGCTGCGATTGCTCAGACGAAGTCGCACATAGAGCGGTTTTTCTAGCGTATATTCAATGCATTGCGTGGCAGTGCGCGCGTCGGCGTGTTTGAGCCGGGAAATCGAAAAAGCCTGTCGCGACGCGGCTCGCTTTCGCACGGCGACAACATTGAGATAGAATGACGATCGCAAGCGGAAGTGGCCGCCAACGGGCGCGTGACGACGCTCGATTTTGTAAACAGAGGAAGACGACATGCGCCCTTGGACCCTGAAGACGCAGGCGCTCGCCGCGACGTTGATCGTGGGAGCATTTGCCGCGCCGCCCGCTCTTGCGGCGATATGCCTGTTTGGCGGCTGCGACGTCGGAGAAAAGGCGGCGAAAGCCGTTCTCGAAAACCTGCTGAAGCAGCGGTTCGACAAGCCGGCTCAGATTCTGGAGTTCAAGACGACGATGACCGAGCGTCTCGAGATGCATGCGACAGGCGAGAAGGGCTTCGAATATTTCTTCAACGCGACGGTGCTGTTTCCCGAGGGCGCAAATCTCGAATGCAAGCCGGAGTCGGCGGGCCAAGCTCCAGAAGGCTGCTCGGCGAGCACCCATTACGTGACCGCGCCGCGCGCTTCGGATCCCAAGGGCAAGCAATATGTCGCGCCCGGGCAAAAAGTGACCTTCGACGAGGAATACCGCTTCTACGAGGCCGGCAAGAGCTGGAAGGGCCCGGACGGCAAGATCTACGATGGAGAGTGACGTCGCCGCCGATGTGCGCGGCGCGTCGGATGCTCCGGCCTTTGCTAAAAGTCGGAAAGCCACGGCGGAGCCGTCATATGAGGAGCGGCTCCTCTGCCGCTTCCCGCTCGAATAGCGATCCCTTCCGCCGCAAGACCGACAGTAAAAGGAGATTGCTATGCGGCTTACATCTGGCGAGACGAGCGCACGCTTTTGCGGAGCCCGCGGAATCGGCGACCCTCGCATAGCGATCACATTGCTCTTGGCCCTTATGGGGAATAACGCCCTCGCGGCGGCGTCAGATCTCGAGAGCCGGCCCGCTCCAGCAAACGCGGTTTCTCGACAGGCCGCAGAACGAGCCAAGGCGCTCGGCGTCTACTCCGAGGCGATCGCTAGAGCCGCCGCAGCCTGGGGCGCGCCGCTCGTGACCATGTATTGCTTGCGCTACAATGACGCCTTGGGACCCCATCCCAAGGCCGCAGTGAATTCAATTTGGAGGATGGAGGACATCTCGACGCCCGAGCTGTCTGAGGAAGCGGGCTATGTGACCCCCAACGTCAACACGCTTTATGGATTTGGCTTTCTCGATCTTGCCGCCGAGCCGGTGATCCTCAGCGTCCCCAACTCGCACGGCCGTTATTACATGGTGGAGATCGTCGATTTTTGGACCAACGCTTTTGCTTACGCGGGCGGCGTCGCAAGCGGCTACAAGGGCGGAAAATTCGCCCTGGTCGGACCCGATTGGAAGGGCAAGCTCCCGCCAGACGCAAAGCGGATCGATTCGCCCACGCGCTGGGTCCTGATTCAACCCCGAGTCCATGTCCTGGACCGCGACGACCTGCCGGCGGCCAAGACGGTGCTCGAGGGTGTGAAGGCGCAAGGGCTGGCCGAGGCCCTGGGAAGGACCCCGGCGCCGGCGCCCCGCTATGATTATGCTGCGCCGCTGTTCGCCGACCCGAAGCTGCCGGTCAGCGCGCTGAAATTCAAGGACCCGTTGCAGTTTTGGGAAATTCTCGGCGAAGCGATGAGAGAGAATCCGCCGCCGAAAGACCAGATCTCCGCGCTTTTGCCGCTGTTCAAGCCCCTTGGGATCGTCCCTGGCGAGCCCTGGGATCGCGCCAAGCTGCCGCCCGGCGTCGTCGATTCGATGACGAAAGTCGCCCAGTCGATCGGGGCGGAAATAGCTTTGCTCCCGAGCGGAAGCTTCCGCAATGGCTGGCTCGTGCCGCCGCCGACGACGGGCGACTTCGGGAACGACTACTATAATCGCGCAGTCATCGCCCGAAACGGGCTCACTGCGAACACGCCCAAGGAGGCGATCTATATCGGCGGCCTTTCCGGAAGCGACGGCAATCGGCTTTCCGGCAAAAACCGCTACACAGCGACCTTCAAGACGCTGCCGCCCTATATCGAGCCGGGCTTTTGGTCCCTGACCTTGTACGACCTGGCGAACAATTACACGGTTTCAAATCCGATCAATCGCTACTCGCTCGGAAGCGACAACAAGAAGCTAAAGCGCAATCCGGACGGGTCGCTCACAATCTATCTGCAGAACGAGAATCCAGGGGCTGATCGGGAACAAAACTGGCTGCCGGCGCCGAAGGGCGACTATTATCTGATCTTGCGCGCCTATGCGCCGGGCCAGGCGCTGATCCGATCACAGACCGACCCGCAAGCCTTCCCGCTGCCGCCAATCGAACTGGTAAAATAAGGACGACTTCGCTTCAGCTTCTTGATTTGACGTGATCCTTATCGCTCGAACGATTCCGTTCGAGCGGAACCACATTAGTGGTCGACGGAGGCCCAGATGCTCCGCTTGACGAAATACAGCAGCGCCGCGAGCACGATCAGGAACGAGACCACCGCGAGACCCATGCTCTTCCGGTCGTTGAGATGCGGCTCTGCGGACCACATCAGGAAGGCCGAGACGTCTTTTGCGTATTGCTCGACTTTTTCGGGAGCGCCGTCGTTGTATTTCACCGCTCCGTCAGTCAGGGGCGGGATCATGCCGATTCGCCGACCCGGCATGTAGACGTTGTAGAACTGCCCGTCGCCGAGCGTGAAGCCCGCCGGCGCATCGCGGTAGCCCTGGACCAGCGAAGCGATGTAATCGACTCCGCCTTCCTGATAGCTGAACCCCGGCAGAGCATCGAGAAGGAAGGTCGGGAAGCCCCGCGAATAGCCGCGCGCCTTGGCAAGCACCGACATGTCCGGCGGATAGCTGCCGCCGAGCGCGGCGCGAGCCGCCTGCTCATTGGCGAAGGGCGCGGGGAAGGTGTCGCTCGGACGGCCCGGTCTCTCAAAGTAGTCGCCCGCCGAGTTCGGACCATCCTTGATCTTATAGCTCGCAGCGAGCTTTTCGACCTCAGCCTGCGACAGTTCCGGCCCGCCCGACTCCGCCAAATTGCGAAAGGCGAGCAGTCGGATGGAATGGCAGCTCGAGCAAACCTCGCGATAGACCTTAAAGCCCCTTCGCAGCTGCGCCTTGTCATAGCGCCCGGAGACGCCGGCGAAGCTCCAATCGAATTGCCGAGGTCGCTCCTCATGCTCCGAAGCGCTCTCTGCAGCATTGGCGAGGCAGGGCGAGACCAGCATGATCAGGGCGACCGCCAGCATGCGCGAAACGCGTGACGACGCGCTCCTTCGGGAGATGGAACGTTCAGCCATGGGTCGCATCAAGCTCCGCCTTCCTGGAAGCGATCGCCGCCTCGATGGACGCGGGCTCCTGTGCTTTCTCGATCCTTCCAACGATGGGAAGGACCAAGAGAAAATAGGCGAAATAGCAGAAGGTGAGCAATCGGGACGCGATCAGGAACGCGCCCTCCGGCGGCTGCGAGCCGAGATAGCCCAGTCCTATGCACACGACGAGAAAGGCGATGAAGAACCGGCGAAACAACGGCCGATAGCGCCCGGATTTCACTTTCGACGTGTCGAGCCACGGCAGCGCCGCCGGCAAGACCACGGCGCCGAAGAGCGCGATAACGCCGAAAAGCTTGCTCGGGATCGCGCGCAACACCGCGTAAAACGGCAGGAAATACCACTCCGGCACGATGTGCGCGGGCGTCACCATTGGGTTGGCTTCGATGTAATTGTCAGGATGGCCGAGATAATTCGGCGTGAAAAAAGTCAGCCAAGCGAAAAGGACGAGGAACGCCCCGAGGCCGAAGGCGTCTTTGAAAGTCGCAAAAGGGGTGAAGGGCACGGTCTCCTTCTCGATGTCCTTGACTTCGACTCCGTCGGGGTTGTTTTGCCCGGTCACATGCAGCGCCCAGACGTGCAGCACGACGACCGCCGCAATCACGAAGGGCAGCAAATAGTGGAGGGCGAAGAAGCGATTGAGCGTCGGATTGTCGACTGAATAGCCGCCGAGCAGCCAGACCGTGATCGACTCGCCGACGACGGGAATCGCGGTGAACAGATTGGTGATGACCGTCGCCGCCCAAAAGGACATCTGTCCCCACGGCAGCACATAGCCGAGGAAGCCCGTGGCCATCATCAGCACGAAGATGACGATGCCCAAGATCCATAGCAGCTCGCGCGGGTCCTTGTAGGAGCCGTAGTACATGCCGCGCAGGATATGGATGTATGCCGCCAGGAAGAACAAGGACGCGCCGTTCGCATGCGCATAGCGGAGGATCATCCCCCAGTTCACGTTGCGCATGATGTGTTCGACGGAATCGAAGGCCAGGGTGGTCTCCGCCGTGTAATGCATGGCGAGCACGACGCCGGTGACGATCTGAGCCACGAGCATGAAGCTCAAGATCGCCCCGAAGGTCCAAAGATAGTTCAGGTTCTTGGGCGTAGGAAAGGCGACGAAGGAATCATGCATGAAGCTGAGGATCGGCATGCGCCGCTCGATCCACCGCGCAAGGGCGCTTCGTGGCGTGTATTTTGAAGGTCCGCTCATCGGTTCGCGTCAGGTCCCTGAATCAGAAGCTGCTCCGTCGCGACGGCGTCGAGCTAGCCAATCTTGATCTTCGTATCGCTGAGAAAGCTATATTCCGGCACGTCGAGATTGGCGGGCGCGGGCCCGCTGCGAATGCGTCCGGAGACGTCGTAGGTGGAGCCATGGCAAGGACAGAACCAGCCGCCGAACTCGCCTTCGTGACCGAGCGGAATGCAACCGAGATGCGTGCAGACGCCGATCACGACGAGCCACTCGGGCTTCTTGACGCGCGCGGAATCCGGCTGCGGGTCGGGAAGACTGGCGAGCGGCGTCTCCTCAGCCGCGGCGATTTCCGCCGGCGTGCGATGCCGGATGAACACGGGCTTGCCGCGCCATTTCACGGTGACGATCTGGCCTGGAGCGATAGCCGCGATATCGACGTCGATCGACGCCAAGGCGCGCGTCGACGCATCCGGATTCATCTGCGCGATCAAGGGCCAGACGGCGGCGCCGGCCGCCACTGTAGCCATCGCGCCCGTTGCGACGAACAGAATGTCCCGGCGTCCCGGCCGCGCTATCGTCTCGTCCCTCAATCCGTGCTCCCTTTCCACGCCACAGGATCGCGCGATCTTGGCTTTTCGGCGCTGCGGTGCGGTGGCGGGCTGCGCATCCTGCTTTTGGCGCCAAAAGCAGCTCTTGTCCACTTCGGCGGAAGGGGCTTGTCAGTTTGTCGCAGGCGAGCCAATCTAGAGCGCGCGCAACAGGCTGTGTTGCCGACAAAAGACGGCGCGCCGATGACATCAACAACGCCTCATGCCGAGCCGCGCCTAACGCTCGCGCTCTACCAGCCCGACATCGCGCAAAACGCCGGAACCTTGCTGCGCATGTGCGCCTGTCTTGGAGTCGAGGCGGCGCTTATCGGGCCGGCGGGCTTTGCCTGGGGCGATCGTTCGCTGCGGCGCGCTGGGATGGATTACCTCGATCATGTGAGGCTCTCGCGCCACGCCTGCTTTGAGGACTTCGACGCTTGGCGCCGCGCGCAACAGCCGCCGCGCCGTCTTGTGCTGCTCACCACGAAGTCGCCTCTCTCCTATCTCGACGCGCGGTTTTGCGATGGCGACGTGCTGATGGTCGGCCGAGAGTCGGCGGGCGTTCCCGACGAGGTCGTCGCCCGGGCGGATGTCGCAGCGTCGGTAGGGATGCGGCCGGGAATGCGCTCGCTGAACGTCGCCATCGCCGCGGCGATGGCGATCGGAGAGGCGCTGCGTCAGCTGCGAGAAGCGTGAACGCCTATTTGCACTCCTGCTGCACGCGCGTGAGCGCGTCGGAGAGGCCCTTGAGCGAATAGCTATCCGTGGTGGAGGTTCCCTTCGCGGAGGAAGCTTTCACGACGAGCTTGGACCCGTGCCTCATCGTCTCGACGAACTCTTTCTCTTGGGCCGGATTTTTCAGCCAAGCGCTCTCTTTCATCGTGACCAGATCAAAGCTGTTTCCGTCGACGTCTGCGGTTGCGGCGCCGTTGTCCTTTGTCGCGTAACCGAGATTGATGGCGATCTCGTTGCGGACGCCCTCGCTTGGGCGGGTGGAGACGAAGATATTCGCTTTCGCGTCCTTGAGCTTTCCCTCGGGCAGGCGCTTCTGCGGCGCGGCGAGCGTGTAGCAGATCTTGTCCTTGCAGGAGGTGTTCAGCACTTCCCAGTCGCCGAACTTGCCGACAGAAAGCGGTTTGCAAGCGCCCTTGCCCGATTTCTTGTCGGCGGAATCGCCCTTCGATTTGGAGTCGCCTTTGGCCTTGGCGTCCGACTTCGATTTCGCGTCCGATTTCGACTTGGCGTCCGACTTGGATTTTTCCTGCGCCGTCGCGATCTGCGTCGACAGGGAGGAAACGCAAGCGAGCGCCAGTGCGAGCAGTAGACGAGGCGCGACTTTGCAAAGAGGAGCGGAGCCGATCATGGACCCCTGTTTAGCCTCGCCTGAGCGGGGGAACAAGGGCCTCGATCCTCACCCGTCCTTCTTCGCGGCCATCAGATAGTTCACTCCAGTGTCGGCGCCCTTGGCCCACTGACGCGTCAGGGGGCTAAAGCTCATGCCGGCGCGATCGATCTCGCGCATTCCCGCCACCCTGAGCCAGCCGGACAGCTCATCGGGACGCACGAACTTCTCGTGGCTGTGCGTGCCGCGGGGCACCCAGCCCAAGACATACTCGGCTCCGACGATCGCCAGAACGAAGCTCTTGAAGGTGCGGTCGATCGTCGCGAGAAACAAGAGGCCGCCCGGCTTCACCAGCCGCGCGAGCGTCGCGACGAAGGCTTTCGGCCCTTCCACATGCTCGATCACTTCAAGCGCGGTGACGATATCGAAGCTCTCGCCGGTCGCGGCGAGGGCCTCGGCCGTGGTGTTGCGATAGTCGATGTCGAGCCCGGATTTCGCCGCGTGGCGGCGTGCGATCTCCACGTTGTTCGGCGCGGGGTCGACGCCCGTCACCTTGGCGCCGAGCTCGGCGAGCGCCTCCGCCAATATGCCGCCGCCGCAGCCGATGTCGGCGATCGAAAGCCCGGCCAGATCCGCGTCCCGCTCGCGACCGAGATGGCGCGAGGCCTGGAGGCGCACATACTCGACCCTTATCGGGTTGATGTCGTGCAAGATCCCCATCTTGCCGGTCTTGTCCCACCACAGCTCCCCGAGCCGGTTGAAGCGGGCGACGTCGGCGGGATCGACGCTGGATTGATTCTCTCGCGGGACTTCGTGCGACCCCTTCATTCTCCGAAAACCCTCCGCGCGTCCTGCTAGATCACGTTCTCTGCGTTTGAGCGGAATCGCTCGATTCTTTAAGTTTAGAGCGGGATTCGCGCGAAAAGCCGCCTTCCGCTTTTTCGGGCCGCGCTCTAGAGCGCCGTTGACAGCGCCGGCGACGCCGTAACATATACGCGCGCGCTCGCCAAAGGCGAGGCGACGCCGGGCGCGGCGCCTGTCCCTCGGACCCGTCGTTCGAGCGGAAAAAATAACGCTAAATCAGAAAGTTGGAGCGAGGTCCCGATCGCAAGAGCCCCTTAAACTTTTGCGTCAATTCGCTTCTTGCCCCAAAGTCCGGTCCCCATGCCCCGTCTGGTGATGAAATTCGGCGGCACTTCTGTCGCCACGGTCGAACGTATTCACAATGTCGCGCGCCATGTGAAGCGCGAGATCGCGGCCGGCTATGACGTGGCGGTCGTCGTCTCCGCCATGTCGGGCAAGACCAACGAGCTCGTCGCCTGGTGCAAAGAGGCCGCGCGGCTTCACGACATGCGTGAATATGACGCGGTGGTCGCCTCGGGCGAGCAGGTGACGTCGGGGCTTCTCGCTATCGCATTGCAGGCGCAGGGCGTCGCCGCGCGCTCCTGGCAAGGCTGGCAGACGCCGGTGCTGACTGACGCGTCCCATGGCGCCGCGCGCATTATGTCGATCGAGCCCGAGGGGATTATCGAGGGCTTTGGACGTAAGGAGACTGCGGTTGTCGCAGGCTTCCAGGGGATCCACAAGCCTTCGGGCCGGATCACGACGCTTGGACGCGGCGGCTCCGACACGAGCGCGGTGGCGCTCGCGGCGGCGATCGGGGCGGAGCGCTGCGACATTTATACCGACGTCGACGGCGTCTATACGACGGACCCACGAGTCGTCTCTAAGGCGCGTCGAATGGACCGGATCGCCTTCGAGGAAATGCTGGAGATGGCGTCGCTCGGCGCCAAGGTGATGCAGGTGCGCTCGGTCGAGCTGGCGCTGAAGCACGACATGCCGACCTATGTCCGCTCGTCCTTCGACGATCCGGACGATCCGCGGCCGGGCACGTTGATCTGCCGGGAGGAAGACATCATGGAATCGCAAGTCGTGACGGGCGTCGCCTTCTCGCGCGACGAGGCGCAGATCACGCTGCGCCGGGTCATTGACAAGCCCGGCGTCGCGGCGAGCGTGTTCATGCCGCTGGCGGAAGCGGGCATCAACGTCGACATGATCGTTCAGACCATCTCGGACGACAGCATGACCGACATGACCTTCACGGTCGCCGCGAGCGATTTCGACCGCGCCCGCGCTCTTCTCGAAAAAGCCAAGGGCGAGATTGGCTTTGCCGCGCTGGCCGGCGCGAAGGACGTCGCGAAGGTCTCCGTCGTCGGCGTCGGCATGCGCAGCCACGCCGGCGTCGCGGCGAAGGGCTTTCGCGCGCTGGCCGAGAAGGGTGTCAATATCCGAGCCATCTCGACCTCCGAGATCAAATTCTCGGTCTTGATCGACGCCGCCTACACGGAGCTCGCCGTGCGCACGCTGCATACGCTCTATGGGCTCGACGGCGAGGACTGAGCGAGGAATTCGGTCGCCGCGCCCTTGCCTTTCGGCGCGCGAAGGGTGAGGAAACAGCGGCCGGCGGCCGGCGTCGGTTCGAGCGATAAGGAATCGTCTCATGGAAGCATTGATCAAGAGGATCTGCGAGTCGATCGGCGTCGATGAAACCGTCGCCAGGGCGGCGGTCGGCCATGTGCTCGCCTTCCTGCAAAGGGAGCTTCCCAACGGACCGGTCGCCGATCTCATAGCGAAGCTCCCCGGATCGCAGGAAGCGATCGCCGCGGCCGCTTCCACCCACGCCGAGGGATTGGGCGGCGCGCTCGAGGGCCTCGGCGGCCTGATCGGCGGCGCGGCCGGCGACATCATGTCTCTCGTCGGCCATCTTGGAGGCATTGGCCTTGGCATGGGCCAGATGCAGAAGCTCGCGCATGAGATCTTCGCCCATGCCGAGGAGCTGGTCGGCAAGGAAAATGTCGACAAGATCATCGAGGCGATCCCCGCGCTCGCCCCGTTCCGCTGAGCGCGGCCCCCGCGCCCGTTCTTGCCCGCAAGGGTTTCGCTCTAGAGCGCGATGCGAAAAAGTGGAAACCGGCTTTTCGCACCCATCGCGCTCTAAACTTCAAGAATCGATCGCGTTTCTGCGTTCAAGCGATTCCGCCTGAACGCAGCGTGATCAAAGGCGCCGCATGCGGCCCGCAGGACGACGACCGTGCCCCCTTCCCCCGCTGACGCGCTGAGCGAGCTGCGCCAGGAGATCGACCGCATCGATCTCTCGATGCATCGGCTGTTGATGGAGCGGGGCGAGATCATCCACCGGCTGATCGAAGTCAAGCGCGCCCAAGGCGCGGGTTGCGCCTTTCGGCCGGATCGCGAGGCGCAGATGATGCGCGCGCTCGTCGAGCGCCACCAAGGCCTTCTGCCGCTCGATGCGGTGGAAGGAATCTGGCGCGTCATCGTTTCGACCTTCACCTATGTGCAGGCGCCTTATACTGTGCATGCCGACGATTCAGGCGGTGACGCGCAGATGCGCGACAGCGCGCGATTCCATTTCGGCTTCACAGTCCCCTATGCGCCGCATCATGGTGCCCTCGCCGTCATCTCGGCGGTCGCCGCCTCGGGCGGCGATCTCGGCGTCCTGCGCGCGTCGGGCGGTTCGGGCGACGGCGCCTGGTGGCTGCGCCTGATCGGCGATGCGGGGCCGAAGATCATCGCGCGCCTGCCTTTCGTCGAGCGCCCGGATCATCCGGCGGGCCTCCCGGTCTTTGTCATCGCGAAGCCGGGCGCCGAGGCGGCGTCCCAGGACATCGCGCTCTTCTCTATATCCCTGCCCCGCTGGACGCATGACGCGCCGGCCGCAGTCGCCGCCGCCGAAGGCGAAATTCTCGCAGCCGCGCCTGTCCCCGGCGGCCATTCGATCCTCGTCGCCCTCCCCGCCGCCCAGGCCACCCGCCTGCCCGCCGCGCTCGGCGACGCCAATCTCGGCGCCGCGCAAATCGATCCAGTCGGCGGCCATTCGGCGCGTTTCGAGATGGATGAAGCGCGCGCGGGCGTCTTCGCGCCAGAGCCCTGACCTCGGAAGCCGTACATGAAACCTTCCCCTCGCGACGGCGTGCTCGCCATTGACGCCTATGTTCCCGGCAAGAGCGCCGCGGCGCGAACCGACGGCGCGCGCGTGTTCAAGCTCTCCGCCAATGAGACGCCGCTCGGCCCCTCGCCCCACGCGATCGAAGCGGCACGACGGGCGGCTGAATCCATCGCCGAATATCCCGAGGGCTCCGCGCGGGCGTTGCGCGAGGCGATCGGCGCGCGGCACGGCCTCGATCCACGACGCATCATCGCCGGCGCCGGCTCCGATCAGATCCTGGAGCTGCTCGCGCTCGCCTATGTCGGGCCTGGAGACGAGGGGATCTACAGCCAATACGGCTTTCTCGAATATCGCATCGTCATCCTGGCGGCGGGAGGCGTCCCGAAGGTCGCGCCCGAGACGAATTACGTCGCGAGCGTGGATGCGCTGCTCGCGCAGGTGACCGAGCGCACGAAAATCGTCTTCCTCGCCAACCCGAACAATCCGACCGGGAGCTATCTCTCGAATCGCGAGATCGAGCGGCTTGCCGACGCGCTGCCGCCTCGCGCGCTGCTCGTCCTTGACTCCGCATATGCCGAATATGTGCAGGCCGAGGATTACGACTCGGGCCTGCGGCTCGCCGGGCTTCGCGATAATGTCGTGATGACCCGGACTTTCTCGAAGATTTACGGTTTGGCCGGCCTGCGCCTCGGCTGGGGCTATGGTCCTGCGCATGTGATTGACACGCTGAACCGCATCCGCTCGCCCTTTAATGTCTCGAGCCTGGCGTCGGCGGCGGGAATCGCCGCGCTGGCGGACAGCGACCATCTCAAGGCCGCGACCGCGCATAACGCGCGGTGGCTTCCCTGGCTTTCCGAGAAGATCAGCGATCTTGGGCTCGAGGCGCTGCCGAGCGTGGGCAATTTCATCGCGATCCGCTTTCCAGACAGCGAGGGACGGCGCGCCGCCGACGCCGATCGGTTTCTCACGCGGCGCGGCCTCGTGCTGCGCGCGATCGGCGCCTATGGCATGCCGCAGTTTCTGCGCCTCACGGTGGGCTGTGAAGAGGCCAATGCGCGCGTGGTGGCGGCGATCGGAGACTTTCTGCGAGGCGCCGATGCATGAAGAGCCGCTCTTCGATAAGCTGACGCTGATCGGGCTCGGCCTCATTGGATCATCCATCGCGCGCGCCGCCCGGACGCATTGCGCGGTGCGCAAGATCGCGGCGCTCGACTCCTCCCCGCGAGTCCTGGCGCGCGTTCGCGAGCTGGAGATCGTCGACGACGCGAGCGGCGATGTCGAGCAGGCGCTGGGCGATGCGGATCTCGTCATTCTCTGCGCGCCGGTCGGCGCATGCGGCGCGATTGCGCGCGACATCGCTCCTCACCTCAAGCACGGCGCCATTCTATCGGACGTCGGCTCCGTCAAGGGTTCAATCGTCAAGGCGGTCGCGCCGCATGTGCCGCCTGGCGTGCGTTTCGTGCCGGCGCATCCTCTGGCGGGCACCGAATATTCGGGGCCGGACGCGGGCTTCGCCACTCTGTTCAAGAACCGCTGGTGCCTCCTCACGCCAATCGACCAAGCGGCGTTTGAGCGTGACCACTCAAACGCCGACAACGTGGCTCCCAGCCTTTCGCAGCGCGCGCCGCACGCCGAGAACGACGCGGTGGATGCGCTAGCAGAGTTCTGGAAGCGGCTCGGCGCCAAGGTCGAGGTCACGACGCCGGAACATCATGATCTCGCGCTCGCGATCACGAGCCATCTGCCGCATCTCATCGCCTTCAACATCGTCGGCACGGCGGATCATCTCGAGAAGGTGACGGAATCGGAGGTCATCAAATTCTCGGCCTCGGGCTTTCGCGACTTCACGCGTATCGCCGCCTCCGATCCGACCATGTGGCGCGACGTTTTTCTGAACAATAAGGGGGCCGTTCTGGAGATGCTCTCGCGCTTCAACGCGGACCTCGCCGCCTTGCAGAGGATGATCGAGGTCGACGACGGCGAGGGCCTCTTCGATCTCTTCACGCGGACGCGGGCGATCCGTCGCGGGATCGTCGAGCAGGGCCAGGATACGGCGGCGCCGGATTTCGGCCGCCCGCATGAGAAGGCGTAGAGCGGCGTTCAACTGAGCCTCGGCTCGACTTTCGCTCCGCCGGGACCAATTTCGCGCGATAGAGAATTCCGCAATATTTGACAGGCTATAGCAGTTGGAATTCGCTCCAAGCTGCTGATTTGGCGCGATGGCCAGCCGGAAGGGCCGCTGCGCGGCGCGACGGGCGCAGCAAGGCTCAGCAAACAAACCCGCTTTCTGGCCGGGGGTTGGCGGCGAGGCCCAAAAATTCGCGATTGCGAAAGCGCCCCGGCGATGGGCGAATAGCTCGCCGGCGCGCGCGAGTTTCTCCTGCCAAGGCTCTGCTTCACAAAATGAGCGCTGATGTTTCACAAAAATAAGAGGGGACAAATGCAAACATCTGCGGTATAAACTGGGGCCGAATTAAGGTGACGCCGTCCTAAAAAGGCCTAGATTGCGGACGCGGCGAATCAGTAAACGCATTTCGGCGAGCAAACTGCTTCGCAATTTGCACAAATCGACGACGCCAAGCTGATACTCGACCATAAGTCATTGAATATTGCTGTGTTGAATCCGGCGCCGGTTTTGCGATGTGCTGCACCGCACAGTCGTTCGGTCGAGGGCCTGTAAAGCCCATGTTCGAAACTTTCTCCCGGCTCAGGAACTGAGCCAGCCGATCTTTCTCGCCGGCGCGGCGTTTTGCGCGCTGCGCAGGGATTGGTCGCCGAGAGCCTCGAACCGTCGATAGGGCTGCGCCTAGGGGTCACGCCCAGAAGGAGCTTAGCCTTATGGCTACGAATAATCAGGTTATCGCTTCACATGTTGGAATCGGCTTTGGTCGGCTAAAGCGCGTCGAGGATATCGTCATCGCCACTGTGGCGCTCGTTTTGCTGGCGCCCTTGATGGCGCTGGTTGCTCTGGCCATTCAAATCGAAACCCCTGGACCGATCTTCTTCCGGCAAACCCGCACAGGGCTTGGCGGCCGGACTTTCGAAGTCTGGAAGTTTCGCTCCATGTATCATGAGTTGTCGGACTGGCGCGGAGCGGCTCAGACCCGGCGGGACGACCCCCGTGTCACCCGGATAGGCCGTTTTATTCGGAGAACGAGCATCGACGAGCTGCCGCAATTGTTCAACGTCCTCGAGGGGACAATGTCTATTGTGGGTCCTCGTCCCCATGCTTTATCTACGAAGATCGACGGGCAGAACCTCGAAGAGATCGTCGATTATTACGCCGCCCGACATTACACCAAGCCGGGAATGACGGGCCTGGCTCAGATCAATGGCTTCCGCGGAGAGCTGGACACCATCGAAAAGCTCCGGAAACGGGTGGAGCTCGATCTTCGCTATATTAATGATGGAAGCTTGTGGCTCGACCTAGAGATCATATTGAAGACGGCATTTCTGTGCGTATATGACGAAAAAGCATATTGAGATAGAATATTAGCTGCCTTAGCGAGCGCGCAATACAAAAACCGTGAACCGGTTTTCGTATAAAGCGCGCTCTACGTTTTTATATTCGATCACGTTGCTGTACTCAGGCGGCTCCCCTGAGCGTAGCGCGATCTAGAGCATGTCCTTTTTGCTCGTGTGTGTTCCATACGATCGAAAAGGACATGCTCTAACGGCCCCGTTCAATCGCCACGTCGGCTATGAATCTTAGAGTTCAACATCAAAGCAAAAGAACAAGCGTATCACTCTCTGGAGGGCCGGCCATGCTGGACGAAAACCACTCAGTCAATCTTCACGAGACCAACGCGGCGACTTCCTACCGTAGTTGCTATAAAGAGGTCATCGATGACATTGAGCGGCTAAACTGGTCGGCATTGAACCGAGAGGAGCTCATGGCGGTGTGCGCCGCCTATTACTACTTCTCGGTGCAGTTCGTCGAAGCCGTCGACATCGCCTGCGGCCTTTATCCCACGGATCCTGGGCTCCTGGAGCTCCGGCAAGGGGAATGCGACACGGACAACCTCTCGCCTTACCCGGGCGTCGCCGGGGAAGGCGAGAAGATGAACCATGACGAATTCATGCGCCGCGCGGTCGCCATGTCGAGTCTGGCGGCGGCCGAGCGGACGCGCCTAGAGAGTCTCGGCCGGGCCTATCTCGACGAAGTGCGCGGGTTGAAGCCCTTCGTCCGGGCGATCTCGCTGTCGAGCTACGAAGACGGCGGGCTACCGCGGGTCTTCGGCGCGATATTGCGGGCGCTCGACTGGGAAGAGCCTTCGCTCGGGGCTTTCCGACATTTCCTGGTCCTTCACGTCGCTCTTGACGGCGACAGCCACGGAGCGCTGTGCCGCCACCTTGCTGCGGACGATCGGATCCTTCCGTTGTGGAGGGCCTTCCGTAAGCTGCTCGTGGAAGCCGCGCCGAAGCTCGCCGCCAAGGGCCAAGCCTAAGCCCTACTCTATTCTGCGCGGTTGTCGGCCCCGCTCTGAGACCAGGCGTTCGGCCGATGCGGCCCAGCGCGCGCTGCAGACCCGAGCGAACTGCGCGAAGCTCGACAGCTTTGGCGATCGGAATTCGCTCCAAGCCTTTGAATTAGAGCGCAGCCCCAGGCAGCGTGATCGGAGACGACGCCCGGCCTCTCTCATCCTTCCGTCGATGGCGTCGCCCGGCCCCGAATCATCTTCGTGACCCCGGCGAAATCAATCTTGCCCGAACCGAGAAGCGGCAGCGCCTCAACGACAATGATCTCGGCCGGAATCATCAGCTCCGAGGCGCCCTTCGTCTTCGCGAAAGCCTGGAAAGCCGAGCGAGACGCGTCCTGACGCTCCGTAGCGAGCACGATCCGCTCAGTTTTGCGCGGGTCAGGCTCGCTCGCTGCGGCGGAAAGCTCATCGGGCCAGAGCTCGGCGGCCAGCGCCTCGATGCGGGCGAGCGAGATCATTTCGCCGCCGATCTTGGCGAAGCGCTTGGCGCGGCCCTTGATCGACACGAAGCCTTCCGCATCGATGGCGACGATGTCGCCCGTGTCGTGCCAGCCCTCTGTCGGCGGCTCGAGCACGCCTGGGTTCTCGGACCTCAGATAACCGAGCATCACATTGGGACCGCGCACAAAGAGCCGCCCCGCACCTTCGACTCCGGCGACGGGCTCGAGCTTGGGCTCGATCCCCGGCAGCAAGCGGCCTACCGTGCCGAACTTATTGTGCATCGGCGTGTTGAGCGCCAGAACCGGCGCGGTTTCCGTCACGCCATAGCCCTCCAAGATGCGCACGCCGAACTTCTCGCTCCAGGTGTCGCGCGTGGCCTCCTTCACCGGCTCCGCGCCGGCGACGACATAGCGGATCGAGCGAAAATCATAGGCGTTGGCGGTGCGTGCATAGCCGGCGAGAAACGTGTCCGTGCCGAAGAGGACGGTGGCGTTGGAGCTGTAAACGAGCTCCGGCACGATTCGATAATGCAGCGGCGACGGATAGAGGTAGATGGGCACGCCGGAAACGAGCGGCAGCACGAAGCCCACCGTCAACCCGAAGCAGTGGAAGATCGGCAGCACGTTGAAGACCTTGTCCTCGCGGCTGAAGTCGATGCGCGCGGCGGCCTGCGCGATGTTGGACAGCATGTTGCGGTGTGAGAGCGCAACGCCTTTCGGCGCGCCTTCCGAGCCTGAGGTGAAGAGCACCGCGGCCATGCGGTCGGGATCGTGGGGCGCCAGCGCGCGACGATGCAGAAGCAGAGCGCGCAATTTGTCGAGAGGCGTCACGCTGTCGCGCAAATCCTCGAGATAGATGAGCTCGATCTCCTCGCCGAGCGCCAAAACAAGCTTCTCGAGCCGCGCCGCTTCAATGAAGGCGCGCGAGGTCGCAATCCGCTTCGCGCCGGCTCCTTTCAAGCCGGCGAGGATATTGGCGTGGCCAGCCGTGAAGTTCACCATGGCCGGCACGCGGCCCGCGGAGGAAAGCGCGAGCAGCGCGACGCAGCCGCCATTGGCGTTGGGGACCATGAGGCCGACCGTTTCGCCGGGCTCGGTCAGCGCCGCGAATTTTTCTCCGAGCGCGCGCGCCGCGGTGAGCAGCTTGCGATAGCTGAGCTTGCCCGAAACGGGATCCTCGAGCGCGATGCGCGAGGCGCCGTGATGGCGCAAAGCCGCGACCGCCGCCTGGAAAATCGTGCGATTGACGTCGGTCGTGAGAAATAAGAGATCGGACATGACGTGATAGAGCGCGAGGCCCGCTGCCGCGCGACGCTTCCTGCCCTTGAGGCTTTCATCGACCGAGAGACGCACGGGCTCGAGCACGGTCAGCTTGAACTTCGGAAAGAGACGCCGCGGCTCCTTGGTCTTCGGGACGCGCGAGAAGATCGTCGCCTCGGGGCCTTCGATGCGCACCGGCAGCACCAGCGCGTTTGACCTGTCGGCGATGAGGCCGGCGCCGTCGTAAACCTTCATCAGGCTGCCGGTCACGGTGAGGCGACCCTCGGGAAAAATAACCAGTGGCTCGCCGCTCTTGACGGCGTTGACGAGCGTGCGGGCGCCGAGCGGCTTCGTCGGATCGAGCGGCACGACATGCGCGAATCTCAAGAATGGCTTGACCCACCAAGCCGTGGCGATGGTGCGGTCGATGGCGAAGATCGGCGCGCGCGGCATGATCGACAGCGCGAGCGCCGCATCGAGGAAGCTCACATGATTGAGCGCGACGATCGGATTGGGGCCGGCGCGATCGAGATTTTCGAGGCCTTTGACCTCGAGCCGATAGAACGAGCGGAAAAAGATCGACAACAGGTCGCGCAGCGGATTTTCGACGACGGCCTTATTGATCCAGATGGCCGAGACGGCGGCGAAGACCGCGACGCCGCCAAAGAGCGTCCAGATCGGGGCGCCGGCTTGTTGCAAAGCCGCGACGAGCAGTCCGCCGCCGACCATCGCGGCGGCGTTGAGCACATTGACCGCCGCAAGAATGCGCGCGCGTCTCGCGGGATCGGAAAGCGCCTGCAACGCGGCAAAGGCGGGCACGACGATCATCCCGCCCGAAATCGACATCACACCGAGATCGATCAGCGCGCGCCAAGCGCCCGGCTGGGCAAAATAGGGATCGAGCGCGAGCAGCGCGCCAGGCGACGACGCGTCGTGAAAGGCGAGCATGAGGGAAAGATCGCCCGCGGCGAGGGCCGCGCCGGCAGCGCCCAGGACCGAGGGCAGCAACATGATCTGGCCATGCGAGAGATAGGCGGCGAGGCCCGAGCCGAGCGCGATCGCGACCGCGAAGACGACAAGATGCGCCGTCACGACGATCTCTCCGCCATGCATTGTCTGGGCGACGAGGGTCGGCAGGAGCGACGTCGCCACGGCGCCCAATAGCCAGAAGATGCTGGTGACGAGGCCAAGACGCCAAAGCATCGGCTCGCGGTGCAGCTCGGCGACGAAGGCGAAGGTCGAACGCGCGATATTGGCGTCGATCGCAAGCGCGCTGTCGGCGCGCGGCGTCGAAGGGATGAACCAGGCGCTCGCGTAGGAGAGGATCGCAAAGCCGATCATGCCGAGCGCGAGATAGGCCGGATCGCGGCCTTCCTCCATGGCGAGACCGCCGAGGATCGTGCCAACGAGGATCGCAATGAAGGTCGCGGCTTCGACGAGCGCATTGCCCTTCGGCAATTCCTCGCGCCGCAGGCAATCGGGCAGAATTCCGTATTTGGCGGGGCCGAACAACGCGCCGAGCGCGCCGAAGAGGAAGAGCGCGAAGAACAACAGCGCTGTGGAGCCCGCGTAAAAGCCGGCGACCGCTATGCCCGCGGCGCCGATTTCAGCGAGCTTCAGCCGGCGCATGACGACGGCCTTGTCAAACTTGTCGGCGAGCTCGCCGCCGAGCGCCGACAACAGAAAATAGGGCGCCATGAGCGTCGCGGTCGCCAATGTGACGAGCGACGCCCCCGCTTCGCCGCCAATCTTGAACAGCACGAAAAAGGCCAGCGCGTTTTTCAAGAGATTGTCGTTTAGAGCGGCGAAGAACTGGCACCAGAAGAGCGGCGCGAAGCGGCGCGCGGACAGCAGGGACTGGGACATGGCGGCGTCCATCAAGGGAGGCTTTCGACCGGCGGATGCCGACGAAGTGCTTCTATGACGAGCGGCCGTCGGCGGGCTAGGCGCCGTTGCGCTTTGCTCCACTCGCTCCTCGTCGAAGAGGCCGCACGCGGGCTCATCGGTCTTGAACATCCGTTCCCTCCTGCTATGAACAACGTTCATCATCACAGGCTAGCGCAAGTGTGAACAATGTTCAAGCTTGTTCTGGACACTGTTCAGAGAATGCCGAAGGGGAAAGGCTTTGTCGAAGCCTACTGAGAAAACGGACGTTTCTCGCCGGGATCACCTCCGCGAGAAGATTTTGGGCGCTGCCCAAACCCTTATCGCCGACAAGGGGCTCGCGGGACTGAAGGCGCGCGAGGTCGCGCAGGCGGCGGGATGCGCTCTCGGGGCGATCTACACGGTCTTCGCCGATCTCGACGAGCTGATCCTGCGCGTTAACGCGCGCACGCTCACGCGCTTGGAGGCGGCGCTTGCGCAGGAGGGCGACGGCGACGCGCTGGAGGTCCTGGCGCTCGCCTATCTCGCCTTTGCGCGCCGCGAGGAGCCCTCGTGGCGGGCGCTGTTCGGCTTTCGCCTGCCGCCTGGCAGCTCCCTGCCCGACTGGTTTGTGACCGAGCGCGACCGGCTCTTCGCCCTGCTCGAATCGCCGCTATCGGAGCTTTTGCCGGACCACGCCCCGGAGGATGTGAGGCGGACCGCGCGCACGCTGTTTTCGGCCGTGCACGGGATCGTCTCGCTCGGACTCGAGGACAAGCTCGGCGACAGCGCCGGCGTTATGCTAGAGGCGGAGCTTGAGGCGTTCGTCGGCACGTTCGCGCGCGGACTCGCCGTCGCCGCACGCAAGCGGCGCCAAGACGCCCGCGCGCGGGAATAGGCGGCCATGACCTTTTTTCTGATCTTCCTCGTCGCGGTCTGGGGCGGCGCGCAGAATGCGCTCGCGGGCGGCGGCTCCTTCCTGATCCTGCCGACGCTGATGTTTTCGGGGCTGGACGCGCTCGCGGCCAACATCACCTCCTGCGTCGCGCTGTTTCCCGGGCAGATCGCGACGGGTTGGGCGGGGCGCTCACGCGCCGCCGGCGTCTCCGGCCTCTCTCTGCCGACGCTGTTTGCGATCAGCATTCTAGGCGGCGCGCTCGGCGCGGCGATCCTGTTGCTCACGCCCGCGACCTTCTTCGCGCGGCTCATTCCCTGGCTCGTGCTTTTCGCCACGGGCGTCTTCGTGTGGGGCAGCTTTTTTCGCAAGGCGACGAAGACTTCGGGGCATATCGGGCCCATCGCCGCCGGGATCGCCCAATTCGCGATCTCCGTCTATGGCGGCTATTTCGGCGGCGGCATCGGCTTTCTGATGATGGCGGCGCTGACGCTCGCCGGCGAGAACGCCCGGACGGCGAGCGCGACGAAGAACGTGCTCGCTGGCGTCATGAACGCTTCCGCCGTGCTGATCTTTCTCTTCTCTCCGGATTTGCGCTGGCCGCAGGCGCTCGCGACCGCGGCCGGCGCGACGCTCGGCGGCCTTTTCGGCGTGGGGCTTCTGCACCGGCTCAATGAGAGAGTGCTACGCTTGGCGATCGCCGTGATCGGCACGGCGCTGACGATCGGACTTTTCCTCACGCAGCGTTGAAAGCTTGCCTCAAGAGGGCGGCGCCGCCGACGCCTTCAGCGCCTTCTCGATCTCGGGGATCAGCGTCTTCTCCAGCGCATAGGGCGACAAAGGTCCCACGAATTTATAGGCGACGACCCCGTCGCCTCTGACGACGAAGGTCTCCGGCACGCCATAGACGCCGAAGTCGATCGCCGTGCGGCCGAGAGAATCCGCGCCGACGGCGTCGAAGGGATTACCCTCCTGCGTCAGGAAGCGAACCGCATTCGCCGCATCGTCCTTGTAAGAAAGGCCATAGAGCTTGACGCCCGCAGCCTTCAGCGTCTCGTCATGGGCGAGCGTCAACAGCGTCGGCGCTTCGGCGCGGCAAGGCGCGCACCAGGAGGCGAAGACGTTGATGACGCTGACATGGCCTTGACGCAAATCGGCGTCGCCGAAGCCCGAAACGCCAGCCAGTCCTTCGACCGCCGGAAGCGTGAAGGCCGGCGCCGGGCGGCCGATGAGCGCCGAGGGGAGCTTCGAGGGATCGCCGGAAAAGAGCCGCGCGACGAAGAGGCCGGCGAGCAGCAGAAAGACGCCGAGCGGCGCGAGACGGAGCCAGGGGCGCTGGCTTTTCTCCTCCCCGGCGCTCAACCCTCCTCTCCTTGATCCTTGAAGCGCGCGAGCTCGGCCAAGAGCCTTCGATGCTCGCCGACGATGCGCCAGATCGCGCCGCCGACCACAATGAAGGCGATGGCGTAAGCCGCGATGATATAGCCCCAGTGCGGATCGGCGTTCATGTCAGCGCCTCCTCGGCGCGCACGGCGCGCAGCGTAAGACGCGCGAGTCGCCGGCGCAGGATCTCATTGCGCAGCGCCATGAAATGCAGCGCCAGGAAGAGGCAAGAGGCGCCCGCCGCCATGACGAGCAGCGGCCAGAGCATCGAGCCCGAGATCGTCGAGCCGCCGGCGCGGAACACCGACGCCGGCTGATGCAGCGTGTTCCACCAATCGACCGAGAATTTGATGATGGGGATGTCGACGAGGCCGACGAGCGTCATGATCGCGGCGACGCGCGCGCCGCGCGGCGTGTCGTCCATCGTCTGGCGGATCGCGATGACGCCGAGATAGATCAGGAACAGCACGAGATAAGAGGTGAGGCGCGCGTCCCAGACCCAAAAGGTCCCCCACATGGGCTTGCCCCAGAGCGAGCCCGTGACAAGGCAGAGAAAAGTGAAAAGCGCGCCGAGCGGCGCCGCCGTCTTCTGCGCCGCATCGGCCAGCGGATGGCGCCAGACGAGCGCGCCGATCGAGGCGGAGCTCATCACAATATAGGCGAACATGCCAAGCCAGGCGGCGGGCACGTGGATATACATGATCCGCACCGTCTCGCCCTGCTGATAATCCGGCGGAACGAGGAAGAAGGCGGCATAAAGCCCGACGCCGAGCAACAGCGCCGCGGCGCCCGAAAGCCAGGGAAGCAGCCGGTCCGTCAGCGCCATGAAACGCGTCGGATTGAAAAACTCGGAAATTGTCGCCACGGGGCGGACGTCTCCTTGCGTGAGTGCGGGTCGGTGGGCCGTGAGTCCTGCGCGCTCGGCTCCGGGCAGGCCCCGCCGCCGACCTGGGTGGCGTCAACTAAACACGCTCCGGCTTGGAGGCAAGCCGCCTCCCCCAGGGGTCGGTGGTTCGATTTGAACATCCGCTCTGCAAAAGTGCAGTCATTGCCGTCAGAGGCACGGAAGGGCGGGGTGTGCGGGGAGCCGGAGCCTCCGCGACGGATTATCTGCACAGTCTTGGGCCGCCTAGGCGTCAGATTTCCCCCGACACGTCCATAACGATGACGGCAAGCCGCTTACGCATATCGTCCGGCAACAGCAATTGAAGCGTGCTTTCCATCTCAGCTGGTGTTTTTGGCGGCTGCAGGGGTTTGGGCGGCCGGGGCATGGGCCTCGCCCGTTTCTTTCCAAACCAGAACACCACGTAGATGCCGAATCCTTTTGCTTCAGGATCATGCGCGTAGAAGCGCTCTAGCTGTCCCGTAATCGCCTTCCAGACCTCCGCATGATAATTGCGCTTCAATTCACAGAGAATTTTCCTCCCGGGCATCGCGGCCGAGATATCCGCACGCTTGTCTGCCACCATATGTCCTTCGGGTTCGACGGTGACGCCGAGCGGCAGTAAAGCCGGCCTGAGCAGATCTACGACATCGTCCCGGCAGACTTCCTCCGGCCGCGGGTCTATCAGCTTTGCATTAGAGTCGACATTCCAAAATTTCTTAAAGAGGTCAGTGTTTTCTCGTGCGATGCGGTGGGCTAGATCGCGCAAATGGACCAGAAGCACCGCATGAAGATCGGCGACCGTAGCGGGCGCGCGATTGGCTAGGGCCCCGATGGTTCGCAGCCAATCAGGGCGATCATATTCGCTTTCTCTGCGGCGCTGCCGCTGATTGTGCAATGCGTAAAGGAGATGCGACTTGTAAGGGGCAAGTTGTGCGTCGGCTTCAAGCCGCTGCAGAGCATCGGTCGCCTCCGGGCTCGGCGAAGCTGAGATCATATTAACCAGCGCCCGAAAATGATCTGATGCATCCCAGGGATTGGTGTCACCCTGCCAGCTCTCAGGAGCCGGCGTCTCAGGGAAGAGTGATCCCGTCAGCTTCGCTATGAATTCGAGCATTGGCAGGGGCAGGGCATGATGAGGCTGTGCCCGATGCGCAAAACCGCTCCGGTCGCGCAAATCGAAGACAAGGTTAGGCCGGCTGCGCGCCCGGCGCTCGACATCGTTCTCGAACTGCGCGGGCGCGATGAAATAGGCCGTGACCATCCAAAGATCGTACTGTCGCTCATCGACGGCCGTCGTGCCGGAAATCACCGGGCCCGCGAGCTTCAGGAAATCTTGATATATCGCGGGCAGCGCGCTGATCGCATCTAGAAGTTCGCAAAGTGAAGGCGGATTGGCATTGGGGAATTGCCTTAGCAAATCGAGAACAATCACCGGTCGGTAAGGCTCAAAGGCGGGCTCGTGCAGAAGCTCGCGCAAGCCAATTACGCCATTTGCGCTGCGAGAAAGATGCAACTGCGCGACGGCAAAATATGCATCCCGCACGAGTTCAGGTTTCCGCTCCGTCAACTCCTTGCGCCAGGGATGGACTGCCCAACCTTGCTTGCCTCCCTCCCGCGTCCAAACAGGATTGGCGAGATCGAAGACGAGCATGCCCTTGAGAAAATCATCGGAAAGGCCAACCAGTCCTTGCCCTGCCGCCCAGCGCTCGTTCAGGCCAGCAATGAGCGCGTACCACCAACCATAATGCTGATCTTCGGCGGTGGGCAACAACACATCGTTAAAGCTGGGTAGATCGTTGCGCGCCAATGTCGCGGCCAGCGCTTCGAGCGCGGCGTCAACACGCCCTTCGCCGAGCCATGCTCCAATCCTCTCGCGCGGCGAAAGGTTGTTTTCCGAGTCGGCGTAAAGACCAAAGTAGATAAGAGCCAAGTGTTGGAGCCAGCCAAGATGTGCGCCGCTGCGGATTTTATCGATGTTCTGGTCAAACTCCCGTTGCTGCCGCGCCCGATCGTTCAGGTCTCGCGGGGCTCGCGACGATCGACCGATAAAGTAATTGCTTGGAAGCTCCACAACCACCGTAGCGCTGCGCAGGGGCCGTAGTAGTTCATCATGTTCGGCCCGGAGGTAGAGTTCGTCGAACGCTCTTGTTCCGTGCACGGGGGCGATGTGGATCGAAAGCGAGAGAACAACCTCGTAAAGAAACGAGCGACGATCGCTTCCCATTTGAGCGGCGTCAAACGCGTGGGTAGCGATCGCGAGAAGCGCCGCCGGACTCAATTCGAATAAGGTGGCTTCGCGGAAACGGTTATACGCCAGCCAGCGGTTGTCATCCACCGGCACACGACTGAAGAAATCCTTGGCGAGCAAGTGTAGCCGATCGGGCGTAGCTCGCAGCGCTGCGTGCAGGTCTTGCCCGGCAGAGCGCTCGAAGGCGAGCCGCCTGCGCAGCCATCCCATAACCCGGGCCGGCTCAAATTGGCCGAGACTTGACCAAGCGCGTACGAGGATGCGCTCGTAAAATGAGCCCGCTTCCGCAATCCTGCGGTTGAAGCGAGAATCGTCTATCGCCCGCGGCTCGATGCCGTCGAGGATCGCCGGCAAATCCTGCTCGGGGAGAGCTTCCGCCAAAGACCAAAGCAGGCCGGCTCTGTTCGTGTCGCGGACTTGGAGCGTGTCGTTGACCAATGCGACCACCTGATCCGGGCCATAAGGATCGTCGTAGAGCGCCTGAACGATCGCCGCGCGCAGCCGCAAATCGTCCGCGGAATTACCGAGCTTTCCAAAGGCGCTTCGGATCGCAGCCTTTCCAGCGTCGCCGAGGCGCAAGAGCGCTTTCAGAGCGCCCAGCCGTTCAGCATAGGGCGAGACCTGTCGCAGTAGCACCGTCTCAAGGTCCGGCAGGATCGCTGGCAACGGCGTCCCGAGTGCAAGCGCATCGACCACCACTGAGCGAATGCCGAAGCCTGAGTCGGGGTCATTGAGGATAGCTCGGAATTCAAGGACCATGTCCGGCCGCGCGAGGGCCCCGATCGGCTGGGCTTGCCAATTCCCCGAACGGAACCACGGATTGGTGTGCGAAAGACGGGCGAGCGCGCGTACAAGAACGGCGCAGGAGCGGGGCGACAAAGAGGCAGCGTCGCCATAGGTCAGCACGCCATAAGGATCAGCTTCGATGAGTTCGTCCGCGTGCTCGGGCAAACACACTGCGAGCCAAGCGTGCAAACCTCTCAATTCCGAAGCAGGGTGCCGATCCACCCCCATCAGAGCCATCACGCGACCGAAGGGCAGGCCCTTGCGCATGCGGGAAGCGAGGAAATCCGCCGCTAGAAATTCCGCTGTCGTGCGATGCGCGTAATCTACCGTTTCCAGCTCTGGCCCTGCGTCGAACACGCGGCGACCGAGAACAGCCTGAACTTTCTCTGGAGGGAACAAATCCAGTGAACGATAGCCCGGAATATCCGGCGTGCCCTCCTGATCCGTCAGACTGATGCCATCGACGTCGCTGATTAAGCGGGCTGCGCAGACCGCGCCTGCCACAGGGCGCAGTTCCGCAACCGAGAAGCTACCACCGCCTGAGCGCGCCCGCTCTGGATTGGTCTCCTCAAGCATCAGTCTTGTCGATCGCTCGAACAGTTCCCTGCGCGTTGCAGGCCATGCGCCCGTCTTCACCGTGCTCCACAACATGATGAGATTTTGCGGGTTTTCGAGAAAATCGCCGAGCCCGCGTTCCGCGGCCTCATTGAGAAAGCCTTCAATGTCATCGCCGCCGAGACCTTGAGCCATCAACACGCTCATTTGTTCGGAACGCGACAGGCTCTCAAGATGAAGCACGCAAGCGCCGCCCTGCTGATCGAAAAATGGGGACATTGCCGCAAGATCACTTTCCCCAAGCCAGTCGGCGGCCCGGCAGGAAATTCGGAGCTTTGGTGGGGCGACCTCGAACAGTTTCTTAACCAGGGCGTCTACAGTGTCACGATCGCCTCGGCCAGCACGCTTTTCATCCAGCCCATCGATGAACAGTACCTGCTCGCATAGCATGCGCGTCGGAGTATTTAGAAAGGACCGCGCTTTAATGAAGCGCGCCTTTTCAGCCGCCGCTGCCTCATAGAATAAATGCGTCTTGCCGGCGCCCGGATCGCCCAGCAGAATGATATTCGTACGTTCGACGAATTCCGAGAAGGGCCGCGAGGTGGCATCTTCGGCACCGCCAGCGGGCACGTTTATCTGTCGTACAGCTCGAGTCATCGCAGTCCTTCGAGAATCTGAGCATCCAAGGCTGAGCAGACGCCGAGGCTCTCTATCAAGAATCATACAGCCCACAGGGAATACGAAAACGGCCCCCCTGATGGTGCAAATCCGTTATTCAGCCCTCGTCCAGCGAATGTGTGCCTGGGTCATTCTGGCGCCTGGGAGCGGAAGCCCACAAGGACTCGCTCATTGCGCCATGGCCTAGAGGCCATATGCTAGTGTGAACACGGCGGCTGGAGCGGCCCCTCGCGAGAGACTGAAACTGGCTTTGACGCAAAGTCCCGACAAGCAACATCGCAAGCGCCTGCTGCGCGATTGGCGCTTCTGGGCCGCCACGGCTTGCGTGACCGCAGCGCTCCTCGGGTCCATCGGCCTCTCGCTACGCGCCGCCGTCGCGAACGCCCGCCTCGAGGCCCCCTCCCCCACCGAAATCGTCTACGACCGCAACGGCGCCTTTCTCACGCAGGTCGCCCACGGCCCCGAGAGCCTCGGCTACGGCTATTGGCCGCTGCGGCAAATCCCCAAACGTCTGGCGCTCGCAACGTTGGCGTTGGAAGACCGTCGCTTTGACGAGCATCCGGGCGTCGATCCGCTGGCTTTGGCGCGCGCGGCGTGGCGCAACCTGCTGCATCGCGGCCCCCGTCAGGGCGGTTCAACCATCGCGATGCAGGTCGCGCGCATGCAGAATCCCAAGCCGCGCGGGCTCGTCAACAAGCTCGACGAGGCTTTGAGCGCGCTCGCGCTCGTCGCGCGCCACGGCCGCGAGGCGGTGCTCCTCCATTATCTGCGGCTTGCGCCCTATGGCGCCGGCAGCCATGGCGCGGCGCATGCGGCGCGCTTCTATTTCAATAAGCCCGTCGAGGACCTCTCCTGGGCGGAAACCGCCTTGCTCGCCGCGATCCCGCAGGCGCCGGGCCGCATGAATCTGGCGCGCGCCAGCGGCCTGAGGCGCGCCGCGACGCGGGCGGCGCGCGCGATCGACGCGCTCGCGCGCCAAAGGGCGCTCGACCGCGAGGAGGCCGCGCTCGCCAAGGCGCAGCTCCTCGCGATGCGGCCGATCGAGACGCCGAAGCGCCCGCAGGCGCTGCATCTCGCGCTTCGCTACGCGCAGCTCTTGCGCGAGGGGCGCATCGAGGCGGAGCCGCATGATCCGCGTCTCCACGCCTCGATCGATCTCGATCTCGAGACCCGCATGGAGCGGCTGGCGCGTCGCTACCTCGACGGTTTTCGCGACGCGGGCGCGCGGCAGGTCGCCATCATGGTCGCCGAGCGCCAGGGCGGCAACCATATCGTCGCCGAGGTGGGCTCGGCGCGCTTTGGCGGCAAGGACGCGGGGAGCTTCGACTTCACGCGGACAGCGCGTTCGCCGGGCTCGACGTTAAAACCTTTCGTCTATGCGCTCGCCTTCGAGCGCGGCGTCTTAGAGTCGACCGATCTCCTGGCGGACGTTCCCGAGGGCGCGTCCGGCGTCAACAACGCCGACGGGCTTTATCTCGGGCCCATGACGCCGCGCCAGGCGCTCGCCAATTCGCGCAATGTGCCGGCGGCCAATCTGATCCGTCGTGTCGGCGTCGAGGCGAATTTTCAGTTTCTGCACGAGATCGGCCTGCACGAGCTCGAGGCCCCGGCGGAGTCTTTCGGCGTGTCCATGGCGATCGGCTCGCTGCCGACGCAGCTCGGAAAGCTCACGCGCGCCTATGCGATGCTCGCCGACGACGGCGTGCTGAGCGATCTCATCTATGCGAAGGAGCAGCGTCTCGGCGCGGCGCGGCGCGCGCTCTCGCTCGACACCGCGCGGCTCGTCACCTCCATGCTCGCGGATCCGCAGGCGCGGCTGCCGACCTTCCCGCGTTACGGGCCGCTCGAATATCCCTTCGCCGTCGCGGTGAAGACGGGCACGAGCCAAGGCTACCGCGACGCCTGGACGCTCGCCTTCTCGAAGAGATTCATCGTCGGCGTCTGGATCGGCCGCGCTGACGCGGGGACGATGCGGGAGATCAGCGGCGCGGCGTCGAGCGCGCGCCTCGCCCATGCGGCGCTCGTGCAGCTGCACGGCGCGAAGCCGGGGGAGATCGAAGACGACGCGTTCCTGCCGCCGCCGGATCGCATCGCCTTGGACGCTTGCCTCGAGGCGGGCGCCCAGGGCTCCTGCGCGGCAACCTTGCGCGAATGGGCGAAGCCCGGGGCCGCTCTTCCCGTCGCGCCCGCTGCGCGGCCCGCGAACGCGGAACGGCTCGTCATCGCGACGCCCGAAGCCGACACGCATATCTGGCGCAACCCCGAGCAGCCGGCCGCCGTGGCGAAGATCGCGCTGAAGCTTGCGCCGCTCGCCCGAGCCGAGCAAATCGTCTGGTATGTCGACGGCGAGCCTTTCCGCGTCGCCGAAACGGATGAAACGGTTTTCTGGCCGCTTCGCCCCGGCCAGCACCAGATCGAGGCGCGCCGCGCACTGCAGCCAGGGCGGTCCCGCAGCGTGAGGGTGGTCGTGGAGTGAGGCTTTCCGAAGCGCCCTTCCCCGGCGAAGTTTGCAAGCTCGATTGCCTTGCGCGCGCCGCCAAGGTAAACCCGTCCTGCTCGCGCCCGTAGCTCAGCTGGATAGAGCGTTGCCCTCCGAAGGCTGATGTCAAGGGGGTTTCGTTAGTAAGTAACTGAAGAAAGGTTCGTGAAAACAGTAGCTTGAGTAATCCTACGAACGCCGCCAAACCCCGAGAAATTTTCGCGTAAGCACCGCGTAAGCAGTTTTCGGAGAACGGGGGCGGAACAGCGGATAGCTGGGCGTAGTCACCCGGCGGCCGTGATGTGGGACTGGTTTGTGAAGGCCGAATCCGTTGACCCTCATAGGTCAGTCGGGCTAGGCGAAATTGAGATGCACCCGTAGCTCAGCTGGATAGAGCGCCACCCTCCGAAGGTGGAGGCCACACGTTCGAATCGTGTCGGGTGCGCCAACCTCCCTAGATTTGCGCCTTGTAGCGCAACGCGGATTAGGTTGGCCGAGGGCTCGAAGATGTCGAGTCGAACCACATCCTCTCCTGTCGTGCTCCCAATCGCCGCCCGTGCGGATGTCGCGTCACGCCGGCAGCCTTGAATTAGCCCCACCCGCTATTAAGATATATGGCGATACGCTTTAATAGCGGCGAAGCTAATTAAAGGATCGCGCGTGACGGACGGAGAGAACCAAAGGCTCGGGGTCTATGTTGAAACGAGCGCGGGAGGCGAGCGCGTGCGCGCCTATGTGCCTCCCCCGCTGCCGCCAAAGCCGCCGCTCGAACTGGGCCGGTTCATGCACGTCTACGAACGCGCCATCGCCGCGGTCGGGCGCCTCGACGGCGTGACGACGATCCTGCCCTCGACGCCTTTGTTCCTCTACATGTACGTCCGCAAGGAAGCCCTCCTGTCCTCGCAGATCGAGGGCACGCAATCCTCGCTGTCCGACCTGCTACTGTTCGAAAATCACGAGGCGCCAGCGGTCGAACTCGACGACGTGACCGAGGTTTCGAACTACGTCGCGGCGATCGAGCATGGCGTCTCCCGGATGCGGGGTGGGTTTCCCCTGTCACTCCGGTTGATCCGCGAAATGCACGCCATCCTGCTCAAATCAGGGCGTGGCGCCGCGAAGCAACCGGGCGAGTTCCGCCGCTCGCAGAACTGGATCGGTGGAACCCGGCCGGGCAACGCCCTGTTCGTGCCTCCCCCGCCGAACCGGCTGGACGAGTGCCTCGATGCGCTGGAGCGCTTCCTGCACAGCGAGGATGCGGCGCTGCCCCCGCTCATCCGGGCGGGCCTGGCCCACGTCCAGTTCGAGACGATCCATCCCTTTCTCGACGGCAACGGACGCCTGGGCCGGCTGCTCATCACGCTGATCCTGTGCGAGGCGGGCGTGCTGCGCGAGCCGATCCTCTATCTCAGCCTGTTCCTGAAGTCCCGGCGCGACGACTATTACCGGCTCCTGCAGGAGGTCCGGCAGGCCGGGACGTGGGAGACCTGGATGGAGTTCTTCCTGACCGGCGTGGCGGAGACCGCCGAACAGGCGGCCGCGACGGCTCGCGATCTGATCGCCATGTTCGACGCCCATCGACAGGAGATCGCCGGCCTCGGCCGAGCGGCCCCGTCGGCGCTCCGGGTCCACGAACTGATGCAGGCCAGCCCGATCGTCACCATCCAGACCGTCTCCGAAAAGCTCGCCGTCTCCTTCCCGACCGCCAGCACGGCGCTGGAAAATCTCGCCAAGATTGGGGTCGTGCGCGAGACCACGGGACGGCAGCGCGGCCGGATTTACGCCTATTCGGACTATCTGGCCTTGCTCGATCGCGGCACCGATCCATTGCCGGCCTGACAAGTCGAGGGATCGAACCACGGGCTTCGCGTATCGTCGCGATGGAGGTGGCCGGAGAGGGGGCGGCAGAGTTTGTGAAAGGCGGCCCGTATGCGGGCCGATGAAGTGAGCAGCGTGGACGTAGAGCTTCGCGATTTGCGTTTGGCGGTCGTAACGTCACAGCACCGCAGCCTGAGACAGGCGGCGGAAGCTCTGAACATACGCCAATCGACCTTGAGCCGCCGGCTGCACGAGATCGAGCGCCAGCTTGGCATGGTGTTGTTCGAAAGGACGAATGGCGGCACCCACCTCACCATGGTGGGGCTGGAGTTCATCGCGAGCGCCAAGCGAATACTCGATGACGTGGACAGGGAACTTCGGCGGATCAGGAGCAGGAGCCGTGGCGAACTTGGCTTGTTAACGATCGGCGTTCAAGCCTCCCCTTCGGCGGGGCACATGCACGCGACGCTGGTCGAATATCACCGGCGCTTTCCGGATGTAGATGTACGAACCGTCGATGGGAGCCATGATCGGCTGCTTTGCGCTCTCGCGGGCAACGCCGTCGATGTCGCGATCATGACGGGTCATGCGACGGCATGGGACGGCCGGATGCTTCCGCTTTGGAGCGAGCGGGTGATCGTAGCTTTCCCCGAGCATCATCCGCTTGGCCAAAATTCGAGGATTCGTTGGGCGGATCTTGCAAACGAAAAGTTCCTCGTCCCGCAGCAGGGTCCCGGACCGGAGCTTGAGGGGCTGCTCGCGGCGAAGCTCCGTCATGCCATTGATTCTCAGCATATCATCCATCAGGACTCGTCACTGGACAGACTGCTGAGCCTAGTCAGTGCGAACTATGGCACGCTCTTGATGTTCGAGGGCGCGACGGGGGTGCGCCACGAAGGCGTGGTCTATAGGGAGGTCTGGGACGACGACGGCCCGACCCAGACCAATTTCATGGCGTACTGGCGAGAAGCGAACAGCAATCCCGCCTTGGGATCGTTCCTGGCTATGTTGAACGAACACTATCCCGATTTCTCGGCCGGACCGAAAGCGACCTGACCGCTCCGATCGCGTCGCGCCTTCGCGAACGCGCGGTCGGTCGCCATGAATCGCTCGACCATCGGCACGATGAGCTTCGAGGGGTCGGGAGCCGTTTGGCCAGTCGTCCGGCCGAGCACTTGAGCATAAGCGACAAGATCCCGATGCACGGCAGCGGGCAATTCGACGCTGATTTTGACCGGCTTGTCGTCGGCCAGCGGCCCAAGCTTGAGCTTCGTCATGGATTCCCTCCGTGTCCGTAGGGCGTCAACACCAGATCGCGGGTAACGATGACACGGACCGGGAAGCCTGGCCGGATCGTGAGCGTCGGCTGGATGTTGAGCTGCCGCTGGACAATCTGAGACCCTGTCTGGCTGATGCTGTTGGATGCTCCGCTGCGGATCGCCTGAACAAGGTTGTTCTCGTCCTGGCTCGTGCCTGCCTCCGCGCCCACGCTGAGCAGCGTCGAAAGGACGGCGGCCTTGAACAGCATGCCCCAATGGTTGTCGACCTCGTCCTCTAGTCCGGCGTAGCCCTGCGTGTCGGCGCCGGGCTGACGCTCCAGCACGATCGAGCCGCCATCCGGCATGATGATCCGGGTCCAAACCAGCAGGACGCGCGACTGCCCGAAAGCGACGGAGCTGTCGTATTGGCCGATCAGCTTCGCGCCCTGCGGGATCAGAAGATATTTGCCGGTCGGGCTGTCATAGACCGCCTCCGTCACCTGGGCAGTGATTTGACCAGGCAGATCGGAACGAATGCCCGTGATGAGCGCGGCGGGAATCACAGTGCCGGCCTGCACGACATAAGGCGAGGCCTTCGCGTCGAGCCGGTCTGGACTGACCGTGCGCTTGTCCGTCGACGCATTGAGGAAGGCCGTCTTGCGGTCCTGCATGTTCTGCGCGGCGCCGGCGTCGACTGGCGGTGCGGGAGTCGGACCCGTCGTCGTCCCGATCCCAGCCGGCGCGGCGAGCCCGACGGGCTGGGGCTGCTGATTGGTCTGGGCAAAGAGGCGGCTGAGCCGCGCCGCCTCGATCTCTTGGGCGCGGCGCTGCGCCTCCGGATCAGGCGTGGTCGCGGGCGCTACGGTGTTCGGCGCTGCCCCTGCGTTCAGGATTGGCTTGCCGAGATCGCCGGGCAGCGGCGGGCCAAGCGGGGGCGCCTGCCGTGGCAGGCCGGTATAGTCTTTCGGCAGGCCAGCGAGGCCCTCGGCGGAGGGACGGTTCTGCGTGGAAAGCAGCTCCTGGCCGCTCTGCGCCGCGTTGCGAGTCTGGAGCGCGTAGCCGAGCGCGCCCGCGACGGCGAGCGCCGAAACGGCGCCCAGGCCAATCAGCACCCTGCGCGACAAGCGTGTGACGCGCGGCCGTTCGCCCCGAAGCCGCAGATCGGGCGGTACGACGGGCGTCGGCGTCGGCGGTTGTTCTTCAGGACCTTCCGCCGTCATGACCGCGGCCTTCCGTCGGTACGAACGATGCGCACGCGCCGCTCGCTATCCTTGTCGCCGAGACGCAATTCGGCGGCTGCGAACAGGCGGTCGACGATGTAATAGTTGCGGTTGACCCGGTAGTTCACCAGCTCGGAGCCGCCGGCCGGTCCGATGACGAACAGTGGCGGCATCTCGCCCTGGGCAATGCCGCTCGGGAACTCGATGTAGACCTTGTGCCCGTCGTCGAAGGCGCGCAGCGGACGCCAGGCCGGGTTGTCGCCCTGGATTGCATAACGGAAGTTGATCGAGGCGAGATCGACGCCGCTGGCAATCGGCGCGGCTGCGTCGGCCTCCTGGTTCTGCCGCCGAAGCGCGATGAGCTGATCTTCGGGATACTGCCAGGAGACCGAGGCCATGTAGGTCTTCTCGGTCGAGCGCAGCTCGAGGAGGTAGGTCCGCCGATCCGTGTTGATGACCAGATTGGTGAGCAGCTCGGGTCTCGTCGGCTTGACCAGGATGTGAACTTTCTTGGTGGCGCCCGTGCCGCTCTCGGTATCGCCGATAATCCAGCGCACGGTGTCGCCGGCGGCGACGGGGCCGGAGCCGACGAGCTGCTCGCCGTCCTGCAGCGCGATGTCGGTAATCTCGCCGGGCGCCGTATAGACTTGGTAGAGCGCCCCGCCGGAGAACGGATAGACTTGGACCGCGTTGATGAAGCCGTTGCGCACCGGCTGAATCCGCGCGGCAGCGTTGGCCTGGTTGACGCGCACGGTCGGGTCGGCAGCTTCGGGTGTCGGCTTGCCACCGTCGATCGGCTTCAGTTGCCCGGGCAGCGGCAGCAGCTTGGGCAACTCCACGATCTTGATAGGCGCTGGCGGATCGACGGTGAGCTTTGCCGGCGCCGCGCTGTCGTAATTGATGTCGGGCGGAATGAAATTGTGCGCGCAGCCGCCCAGCGTAGTGGCGGACATCAGCAAAGCCGCCAGGGCGGCTTTACGGAAAGGCGCAATCCCTCCTTTCCGGCTCTGCTGAATGGTGAAGAGACGCGAAGCCGGACCGCCGGCTTCCATGGAAATCGGCGAGGTCATTGTCCTAGCTCCTTCGACCAGTTGATGGCGGTGACGTAGACACCGAGCGGGTTCTTGCGGAGCACGTCGGCGGAAGTCGGCGTCTGGATCGCGATGGTGAGGATCGCGGTCCAACGGGTGTTGTCGGCGAGCGCGCCGTCTTGATAGCGATGCTCGACCCATTCGACGCGGAAGCTCGAGGGCGACGCGCGGATCACGCTAGATACGTCGATGGCGATCTGCTGCTTGCCGAGCTTGGCGAAGGGGTCGTTGGCGCGCGCATAGTCGTTGAGCGCCTGGGAGCCCGAGGTGGTGGTGAAGTCGTAGGCCTGCAGCCAGTTCTGCCGCACGATGATCGGATCGGCCGGCAGCGACCGGACGATCTGGATGAAGTGCGCAAGATACCAGGCAACTTGCGGATCGCTGGGCGTGTAGTCGGCGGCGGCGGGCGCGACGGCCTGCGCCTGGCCGAGCTTGTCGACCTGCACGACCCAGGGGACGATGGTGCCGTGGGTCGATTGCCAGACGAGACTGCCGGCGAGACCCATAGACAGCGCGAGCGAGCCGAAGGCCATCAGCCGCCAGTTCTTGGCCTGCACCCGAGCCGAGCCGATGCGGTCGTCCCACACCTGGGCGGCGCGCTGATAGGGGGTTTCAGGCTCGGGCGTTCGACCGTAGCGAACGGTGGGGCGGCGAAACAGCGCCATCTCTTATTCTCCTCCAGAGAGATCGACGGAATGGCCGCCGCCATGGCTGTCGCCGGACCTGAGGACCTGCGCAGCGGTCTGCGTCCCGTGGACGATCGACTGGTTGCGCTTCATGCGCTGGGCCCAGGCCGGTGGGCCGGAACCCTCCGATCCGCCGGTGGGCGCCGCGGGCGTGCTTGGTGAATTGCCGCCGACCGTCCCTCCGGTCGACGAGCCGCCGGTTGCAGCGAAACTGGACCGGCCGCCGGCGGCGAAGCTTTCCCGCATCGAACTGCCGGCTTGAGCGGCGGCGCGCCGCACAGGAGCCGCGGCGGCTGAAGCGGCCGCTCGCCCGACCCCGCCGAGTCCGGCCGCGACGCCCGACGCGCCGGACCGGCCGGCTGAAGCAAGGCTGTAGGCGGAGGACGCGCCGCCGGCCATTGCCGCCCCACCGCGCGCGGCGGCGGCAGTGCCGGAAGCCGCAGCCATCGCCCCCCTGCCGGCCAGGCCGAGCGCGCCGGCGCCGGCCATCGCCGTACCCGCGACGGCCAGACCAGTCCCGACGGCGGCGCCCGCGCCGAGCTGGGGCGCGCCGGAGACCAGGCCGGTGGCGATGCCGGGGCCGAAGATGCCGAGGCCCAGCATGGCGAGGGCGGCCAGCACGACGGACAGCGCTTGCTCGACCGTCGGCTGGCCGCCGGCGTAGGTCTGAGTGAACTGCGAGAAGAGCCCGGTGCCGATGCCAACGATGACGGCCAGCACCATCACCTTGATGCCGGACGCGACGATGTTGCCGAGCACCTTCTCTGCGAGGAAGGCGGTCTTGTTGAAGAGGGCGAAGGGAATGAGGATGAAGCCGGCCAGTGTGGTCAGCTTGAATTCGATCAGCGTGACGAAGAGCTGAACCGCCAGAATGAAGAAGGCGATCAGCACCAGGACCCACGAGACCATCAGCACCGCGATCTGCACGAAGTTCGCGAAGAAGCTGGTGAAGCCCATCATCTGGTTGGCCGCATCGAGCAACGGCTGTCCGGCGTCGAGCCCGACCTGGGCGAGCTTGCCCGGCCGCAGGAAGTCGGCGGTGCTGATAGACGAGCCGCCCGCCTTCAGGCCGAGGCCGGCGAAGCTGTTGAAGACGATGGCCGATAGATTGTTGAAGTTGTTGATGATGAAGGCGAAGAAGCCGATGTAGAGGGTCTTCTTCACCAGGCGCTGGAGGATGTCCTCGTCGGCGCCCCAGGCCCAGAACAGGCCTGCAAGGGTGATGTCGATGACGATCAGCGTGGACGAGAGATAGCCGACTTCGCCCTTGATCAGGCCGAAGCCGGAATCGATGTAGGTGGTGAAGGTGTTGAGGAAGGTGTCGATGACGCCGACGTTGTTCATCGCGCATCTCCCTTAGAAGGGGTGGCCGGCGCGGCAGCGCCTGGGGGCGTTTGTGGCGGCAGAGGCCGCGCCGGCCTGCCGAAGAATCGCTGGCGGTTCTCCTCCCAGACCGCGACGCAATGCGGATCTTCGGCATCCTGGGGACCGAGCGCGCTGCAACGGCGCAGCTCGGCCGAGAGGTCGTCGGATGCTGGTGTGACGATGGTCGGAGGGGTCTCGGCAATGGGGGCCGAGTGGCGCCGGTTGGTCACCACAAGAGCCGTGATGGCGACCGCGATCAGGGCGACGATCGCGGCGGCGCGGAAGATTTCCGACCGTCCCAGCATCGCCGCGCCTCAGTTGCCGCTGAACATGGTGACGTTTCCGGGCTGATAGCCGGTGCGCGTCGAGAAGGTCTTGTAGTTCTGCTGGCCTTGCGCCTCGGCCGAGGCGGTACGCGCCTGCTCCAGGGCGTCGGCCCGACTCTTGGCCGACAGCACGGCGACGAGATCGGAAAGCTGCTGAGATTGCAGCGCCAAGAGTTGGTTGCCGGCCTGTGCCGCCTGCAGCGCGCCGGTGGCGCTCTGGCTGGCCGTGACTAGCGAGGTCATCGCACTGGAGTTCGTCGGGATGTTGCCGACCACGCCCGCCTGTACCTTCAGGCTGTCCTCGAAGGCGGCGACGGAGTTCTGCCAGCGGGTCTGCGCGTTGGCGACCATGGCGGTGGTCGAACCTGTGCCGGCGGCCGAACCGTAGCTCGTCGAATAGGCCTGCTCGATGCGCTGGCGTTGAAGGCGATGTTCTGCGCCTGACCTAGCAGTGACTGGGTCTGGGCGATCGACGACTGAAGCTGGGTCAACGTCGACATCGGCAGGTTTGCAAGGTTGCGCGCCTGGTTGACCAGCGACGTCGCCTGGTTGGTCAGCATCGTGATCTGATTGTTGATCTGCTGCAGCTCGCGCGCGGCGGTGAGCACGTTCTGGCCGAAGTTGGTCGGGTCGTAGACGATCCACTGCGCCCAGGCGGGCGGCACGGCGACGGCCAGGGTGAGCACGGCGGCGCTTGCCGCCGCCAGATGGCGCAGCTTGATCATGATGATGTCTCCAGGTTGATCAGGTCAGGGATGAGATCGGCGGCCCAGAGGAGCTCGTGGTCCGCGAGCCAAGCGGGCGTGAAAGCATCGCGGCCGTGCTCGGCGACGACGCGCTCGATCGCGGCGTGGTCCGCCTTGGAGGAAGCGGCACAGAAGGCGAGCGCTACGGGGCCGAGACCTAGCTCGAACAGGCGATTGCCGCGGCGCGACTGGCAGTAGTAGTCGCGCTTCGGCGTAGCGCGCGCGAGGATCTCGATCTGGCGATCGTTGAGACCGAAGCGGCGGTAGATCGCGGTGATCTGCGGCTCGATCGCGCGCTCGTTCGGCAGGAAGATACGCGTCGGACAGCTCTCGACGATCGCGGGCGCGATGTTGCTGCCGTCGATATCCGACAGCGACTGCGTGGCGAAGACGACGGAGGCATTCTTCTTGCGCAGCGTCTTCAGCCACTCGCGGAGCTGCTGGGCGAAGGCCGGATCGTCGAGGACCAGCCACCCCTCGTCGATGATGAGCAAGGTCGGCCGGCCGTCGAGGCGGCCCTCAATGCGATGGAAGAGATAGGTCAGCACGGCGGGCGCCGCTCCGGCGCCGATCAGGCCCTCGGTCTCGAACGCCTGCACCGGAGCGGAGCCGAGCTGCTCAGCCTCGGCATCGAGTAGGCGGCCCGAGGCTCCACCGACGCAATAGGGCTGCAACGCCTGCTTCAGCGCCGTCGACTGCAACAGGACCGCCAGGCCGGTGATGGTGCGCTCGCCCACGGGCGACGACGCCAGCGAGCTCAGCGCCGACCAGACATGCTCCTTGGCGGTCGGATCGATGGTGACGCCCTCCTTCGCGAGGATGGCCGCCACCCACTCCGCCGCCCAGGCGCGCTCCGACTGATCGTCGATGCGGGCAAGCGGCTGCAGCGACACCGAATGTTCCGATCCAGCCGACAGGCTGCCGCCGAGATCGTGCCAATCGCCGCCCATGGCGATCGCCGCGGTGCGGATCGACCCGCCGAAATCGAAAGCGAAGATCTGGTTGTTGCGGTAACGGCGGAACTGCATTGCCATCAGCGCGAGCAGCACCGACTTGCCCGCGCCGGTCGGGCCGACGATCAACGTGTGGCCGACGTCGCCGACATGCAGGCTGAGTCGGAAGGGCGTCGAACCTTCCGTCTTGCCGTAGAGCAGCGGCGGCGCCTGGAAATGCTCATCCCTTGCCGGCCCAGCCCAAACTGCCGAGAGCGGGATCATGTGCGCCAGGTTCAGCGTCGAGACCGGCGGCTGACGGACGTTGGCGTAGGCATGGCCGGGGATGGAGCCGAGCCAGGCCTCGAGCGCATTCACTCCTTCCGGCATGCAGGTGAAGTCGCGGCCCTGAATCACCTTCTCCACCAGCCGGAGCTTTTCAGCGGCGAGACCCGGGTCCTCGTCCCAGACAGTGACTGTCGCAGTGACATAGGCTTGGCCAACATCGTCGGAGCCCAATTCCTGCAGGGCGAGATCGGCGTCGGCGGCCTTGTTGGCCGCGTCGGAGTCGACGAGGGTCGACGCCTCGTTGGTCATCACCTCCTTGACGATGGCGGCGATGGACTTGCGCTTGGCGAACCACTGCCGGCGGATCTTGGTGAGCAGCTTCACCGCTTCGGTCTTGTCGAGCAGGATCGCCCGGGTGGACCAGCGGTACGGGAAGGCGAGCCGGTTCAGCTCGTCGAGGATGCCGGGATGCGTCGTTGTCGGGAATCCGACCACAGTGAGCGTGCGAAGATGATGGGCGCCGAGGCGGGGCTCGAGGCCGCCGGCAAGCGGCTCATCGGCGAGCAACGCATCGAGGTGCATCGGTGTCTCGGGCACGCGGATGCGCTGCGCACGGGTCGAGATGGTCGAGTGCAAGTAGGTCAGCGTGTCGCCGTCGTCGAGCCAGGCCACCTCGGGCATGAACCCCTCGACCAGTTGCAAGACGCGATTGGTCCGATCGACAAAGCCGCGCAGCAGCTCCCACGGATCGACGCCCGTCTGCGCGCGGCCCTCGTAGAGCCAGCCCTCGACGCGGGAGGCGTCCTCGGCCGGCGGCAGCCAGACGAAGGTCAGGAAGTAACGGCTCTCGAAATGCGCGCCAGCCTCTTCGAAGGCGTCCTGGCGCTCGAGATCAACCAGCGCTGACGCCGGATCGGAAAAGCTGCTGTGCGGATAGGTCTGCGCGGCGATCCGTTGCGCCTCGACAAAGATCGCCCAGCCGGAGCCGAGACGGCGCAGCGCGTTGTTGAGTCGGGCGGTCACGCCCACCAGCTCGGCCGGCGTGGCGCTATCGAGGTCCGGCCCGCGAAAGCGCGCCGTGCGCTGGAAGGAGCCATCCTTGTTGAGGACAACGCCCTCTTCGACCAAGGCCGCCCAGGGCAGGAAGTCGGCGAGACCGGCGGGACGACTGCGATATTCTGCAAGGTTCAGCATCGGAGCCTCAGACGCCGAGAAAGGCTGGGTAACGAAGGTGCCGGCGCACCACGTCGACGAACTGCGGATCGCGCTTCGCCGCCCAGACGGCCGCGGTGTGACCTACCGCCCAGATCAGCGCGCCGGGGATCCAGAGCCGCAGGCCGAGGGCGATCGCCGCGGCGAGCGTGCCGTTGGCGATCGCGACGGTCCGCGGCGCGCCGCCCATCAGAATTGGGTCGGTAAGCGCGCGATGGACCGGCGCGAAGAAGCCGGGCACGTCGGGATCGACGATCGCGGCCATCAGACCAGCGCTCCGCCGGAGAACGAGAAGAAGGAGAGGAAGAAGCTCGACGCGGCGAAGGCGATCGACAGGCCGAACACAATCTGGATCAGCCGGCGGAAGCCGCCGCTCGTGTCGCCGAAGGCGAGCGTCAGGCCGGTCACGGTGATGATGATGACCGAGATGATCTTCGCGACGGGCCCTTGCACCGACTCCAGGATGGAGTTGAGCGGGGTCTCCCACGGCATGGAGGAGCCGGAGGCGTAAGCCGCCGGGGCGAAGGCGAGCGTCAGGGTCGCGAGCGTAACGAGCTCGGCCACGCGGCGACGCGAAGAATGAGCGACAGCGAGAACACGGATCATGATGGGTCTCCGGGGGGCAAGAGGTCGCCGCCCGCCCCGGCGGACTGGACGCGGTAATCGCCGGTGGCGGGATCGAGACCGGCGATGAGTGCGAGTTCGGAAAGGCGGCGTTCGCTGCCGCGCCCGCGCAGCACCGCGACGAGATCGATAGTCTCGGCGATTAGCGCCCTGGGGACGGTGACGACGGCTTCCTGGATGAGCTGCTCGAGGCGGCGCATCGCGCCGAGCGCGGTGCCGGCGTGGATCGTGCCGATGCCGCCAGGGTGGCCGGTGCCCCAGGCCTTCAAGAGGTCCAGCGCCTCCGCGCCGCGCACCTCGCCGATCGGGATGCGATCGGGGCGCAAGCGCAGCGAGGAGCGGACCAGATCGGAGAGCGAGGCGACGCCGTCCTTGGTGCGGAGCGCCACAAGGTTGGGCGCGCGGCATTGCAGCTCGCGGGTGTCCTCGATCAACACCACGCGGTCGGTGGTGCCGGCGATCTCAGCCAGGAGGGCGTTGGTGAGCGTGGTCTTGCCGGTCGAGGTGCCGCCGGCGACGAGGATGTTCTTGCGATCAGCCACGGCGGCGCGGAGCACCGCGGCCTGGCCGGCCAGCATGATGCCGGCGGCGACATAGTCGTCGAGGGTGAAGACGGCGACGGCGGGCTTGCGGATCGCAAAAGCCGGCGCCGCCACCACCGGCGGCAACAGGCCCTCGAACCGCTCTCCCGTCTCGGGCAGCTCGGCCGAGACACGCGGTTTGTCGGCATGGACCTCCGCGCCGACATGGTGCGCGACCAGGCGCACGATCCGCTCGCCATCGGCGGCGGACATCGTCCGGCCGCTATCCTCCAGCCCCCCCGACAGCCGGTCTATCCAAAGCCGGCCGTCGGGGTTGAGCATCACCTCGACGATCGACGGGTCTTCGAGGAAGCCGGCGATGGCGGGACCGAGCGCGGTGCGCAGCATGCGCGCACCGCGGGAGAAGGCCTCGGAATGAAGTGGTGTGACCGCCACGATCGTCCCCGTCATTGGCAAATCGCGACACGCGACTAGCGACGGGGACGATTAGAAAAGGCAGTAAGTAGGGCGATTCAACAAGTATTCAGATGGCGTAGGGACCAGGCGTAAAGCAGAGAAAAAATACTTGCTGGGTGCGGACTCGGTTTCAACGGCTTCGGTGATGCTCCGGTTATTCGGGATCGCGTCTAGTCGGTGTCCGCCGATCGAGTCGGGTCTTCCCGCGCATCGTCGGGGATCTCTTGCCGAAGCTTTGGCCCCTGGCTGAGGCGCCGGCCAAGCGCGGCGACGAAGTTGTCGTAGCGAGGTCCAGCCTGCGCCCGCGCCGCCTTGGCAGCCGGTTCAGGAAGCGCCGGTGTCGTGGTGAGCCAGAAGCGGATGAACAGGGCGAGCGTCTCGACGGCGATGCCGACGTCGCGCTCGAGCCGCGCCAGGCGCCGGTCCTGCTGATCGAGGCGTTTGGCGATGGCAGCCTCGCGCCGCTCATCTGCGTCCGGCGAAAGGAACGAGGCGATGGCGGCCTCGGCGATCAGCGACATCGGTTGCTCTCGCCGCGCCGCGTAGACGGACAGGGACCGCATCACGTCCGGATCGAGATAGACGGAGATCTGGGCCTTCTTCTTCGGCGCCGGCATCCCAGCCTCACAGTCCCAGGTCGTCGCCGGGGTCGAGGGAGGCTTGGCGCGCCAAGCCCTGCATGAGGTCGTTCATCCGACCTACGCGGGGCGCATCCTCCTCAAGCTCGTCGGTCGGATCGAGGGCGAATTCGTTGTCGATCGGCTGCTTCTTCTCGACCGTCTCCTGGTTCAGTTCAGGCTGGCGACGGCGGTCCGAGTTCTTCGGGTCTTCATCGTCGGCCTCCTCGCCGTCACGCGCAGCTGGCGCCGGCGGCCGCGGGGGCAATGGCCGTGAACTCCAGTCGTCGGAACGACTCACTTTCGGCTGCGTCGGCGCAGGCGGCGGCAGGATGCGCTCCTGCAACCGCGCATCCTCGTAGTAGCGCGCCTTCCTCGCGCGGATCGGATGGACGCCAGACACCATGACGATCTCGTCGGTAGGCGGGAGTTGCATGACCTCGCCCGGCGTGAGCAGCGGGCGCGCCGTCTCCGATCGGGAGACCATCAGATGTCCGAGCCAGGGCGACAGCCGGCTGCCGGCATAGTTCTTCATGGCCTTCATTTCGGTCGCCGTGCCGAGCGCGTCGCTGACCCGCTTGGCGGTGCGCTCGTCATTGGTGGCGAAGCTGACCCGCACATGACAGTTGTCGAGGATCGAGTTGTTCGGCCCGTAAGCCTTCTCGATCTGGTTCAGCGACTGGGCGATGAGAAAGCTCTTGATCCCGTAGCCCGCCATGAAGGCGAGCGCGGACTCGAAGAAGTCGAGCCGCCCCAGCGCTGGGAACTCGTCGAGCATCAGGAGCAGCCGTCGCCGACCGGCCTTGGCCAGCAGGTCCTCCGTGAGCCGCCGGCCGATCTGGTTGAGGATCAGGCGGATCAGCGGCTTGGTGCGGTTGATGTCCGAGGGCGGCACCACGAGGTAGAGCGTCGTCGGTCGCTCCACAGCGACGATGTCGCCTATTCGCCAATCGCAGCGCCTGGTCACCTCCGCGACCACCGGATCGCGGTAGAGGCCGAGGAACGACATGGCCGTGCTCAAGACGCCGGACCGCTCATTGCCGGACTTGTTCAGCAACTCGCGGGCCGCGGACGCGACGACGGGATGGACGCCGGCCTCGCCAAGATGGGGGGTCTTCATCATCGCCGCCAAGGTCGACTCGATCGGCCGCTTGGGATCGGAGAGGAATGACGCGACGCCGGCGAGCGTCTTGTCAGCCTCCGCATAGAGGACGTGTAGGATGGCGCCGACCAGGAGCGCGTGACTGGTCTTCTCCCAATGGTTTCGCTTTTCGAGACTTCCTTCGGGATCGACCAGGATGTCGGCGATGTTCTGGACGTCGCGCACCTCCCACTCGCCGCGGCGCACCTCCAGCAGCGGATTGTAGGCCGACGACTTCGCATTGGTGGGATCGAACAGGAGCACGCGGCCGTGCTGGGCGCGGAAGCCAGCGGTGAGCTGCCAGTTTTCGCCCTTGATGTCGTGGACGATCGCCGAGCCCGGCCAGGTCAAGAGCGAAGGGATGACGAGGCCGACGCCTTTGCCCGATCGCGTCGGCGCGAAGCACAACACATGCTCCGGCCCATCGTGGCGCAAATAGCTGCGCTGGTAGCGGCCCAGCACGACGCCATCGGGTCCGCTGAGTCCAGCGGCTTCGATCTCCTTCGGCTGCGCCCAGCGGGCAGAGCCGTAGGTCTCGGCATTCTTCGCCTCGCGGGCGCGCCAGACGGACATGCCGATCGCGACAGCCGCGGCGATGATCCCACCCGATGCGGCGATGTAGGCTCCCTCGATGAAGATGTCGGGCGCGTAGGCGTCGTAGGCGTACCACCACCAGAAGAAGGCCGGTGGAAGGTAGAACGGGAAATGCAGCAGCTCGAACCAAGGATGGCCGAGTTGCGGTTGAAAGCCGAGGCGCCAAGCCGTCCACTCCGTCGCGCTCCAGATCGCCAGCAGGACGATCGCAAAGACGGTGATGACTTGGCCCCAGAGAATCTTGGTCGCGGACATAGAAGACGTCCTTTCCTGAGGTCGGCGATTGGAGGGATCGTTCACAGCCCAAGCCCCCGGTTGCGGCCGAAGCCCCAGTCGATCCCGCCATCGGCTCGGGCGACGCCGGAGACGTGGCGGCCGAGCTGCTTTTCTAGGGAGGGCGTCCAGGGCACGAGCTGGAAGCCGAGGCCGTCATCGATCATGGCGAAGCGGCCGGAAGCGAGCGCGAAGCGTTGTCGGTAGGTCCCGGCGACATACTCGCCCGTCGCAGCGCCGTTGAACGGCTGGCCCGTTTCGGCGGCGAGGCGCTCGCCCAGCACCTCCACCTCCCGCCGTCGAAGCGTTCCGATCAGGCCGGAGGCGAACACGATCCCCCGCGCCTGTCGCTCGGCGAGGCCCTGCTCGATGAGCTGGTTCGCCCGGCGATCCATCGCCTCGCGGACCTCGGCGCCGAAGCCTGCCTGGCCGAGCGCCACCGGATCGCGCGCGACCGCCTGGCGATCGAGCCAGGTTGCGCCGCTCGCCGTCACCTGATCTTCGATGGCGAGGTCGGAACGCACCGCAATGGCGACGCGACGCCGGCCTTGCGCGTCGTCGAATTTGCGCAACTCGACGATGGAGCCCGGCGCGCTGTCGCCGGCGGCGTCGAGATCGGGAAGCTTGATGTGGTGGGTCCGCCCGTCCACGCCGTCGACCACGGCGTAGGCCGTACCCTTCAGCTCATCGTCGAGACCGCGATCGACCAGGCGGCCGATGATCGGGACATCCAGGCTCTCGCCAGCGAGCACATAGCTCGCAGCGGCTCGCTCGATGCCCCGCTCGGTCAGGCTACGGTGGATGCGCTTGATGATGTCGCCGCGCTCGCCCAGCTCGCGTAAGGTCGTCTCGGCGGCCGAGTCCATCGTCCATTGACCCGGCCCGAGCTGGTGCGCGAGACCAAGACCCTCCAGGCGCCGCAATCGTCCGACTTTGAGCGCTTCGAACGGATCAGGCTGGCGTCCCGCATCCGGCGCGAGGTCGATGACGCCGTGCCGATCGGCGTCGCGGGCGAGCTGCCGGTCGAGCTGGGTCCAGCGCTCGGCGTCGACTTGGCGCTCGAGCGCGCGACGGATGTCGAGATCGCTGCGCAGTCCCAGTTCTTGCGTCACCAGGTCCTGGGCGCGGGCGCGCATGCCTTCTTTGATGTAGTCGCGCGAGATGACGAGGTCCTGCCCGTCGTCGGCGACGCCGCGCACGATGATGTGGACGTGCGGATGCTGGGTGTTCCAGTGATCGACGGCGACCCAATCGAGCTTGGTGCCGAGATCTTTCTCCATCTGGCCGACCAGGTCGCGGGCGAAGCCCTTGAGGTCGGACAGCTCGGCGGCATCCTCGGGTGAGACGATGAATCGGAAATGGTGGCGATCATCTTGAGAGCGCTCGGCGAAGGCCTTGGGATCGGCATCCTCCGTCTCCGGTCCGAACAGCCTGACCTTCTCCCCGTCCCGGGTGACGCCCTCGCGACGGAGATAGCCGAGGTGGGCCGAGAGCGGCGCTGATCTCGCCGCATGACGGACGACGCGGGTCTTGATCGTCACTAGACGCGAGCGGCCGGTGAGCAGACGGTTCGCCTGCACGCTGGCGACCCGGCCGCGGCCGAACGTCGAGCGCTTCCCACTTCTGAGCATGCCCTGTCGCGAGACGCCGCCGCCGGCGCGTTGGGCGGCGGCGAGCGCCTGGGCGATGAAGGGCTTCGCGCGCTGACTGCGGGTCGAGCGGATGCGGCCAGGGCGAGGCTGGAAATCGTTCTCGTCAGCCATCGCCGGCCCCGGCAATGTGCGGAAAAGTCAGCTCCGGCAAAGCGTTGTGGGTCCGGCGCACCTTGCGCCCCAGGGCCGTACATTGCCGGATCGCTGAAAAATCCCAATAAAAACAACCGACCGACCGAGCCGCACCTTGCGGCCTTTTATCTCGCCCTCTGTCGGTCGGTTCCTGCGCTCCTCCCCTATCCGCCCTTCCTTTTTCTCGGAAACACGTCACGCCGCGCCTGATTGCGAAATCGCGCGCCGTAACTGCGATGTAGCGCTTTGAGCCGTCTGAAGCCGCCGAGCCGACACGGAAGGCGCGAGCCGACCGAGGTGATGTGGCGGTCCGTCGACGGGAGAGCGGCGCGATCACGGCTTCGGCCCCGTTGCGGAAACGTGGACGAACAGGCCATCGGATTGCGGTGCGATGGCGGACAGATCGCGCACCGCGACGACGGCCGGCGCATCGCTCGACGGCTGTTTGGATGTGGCGCGATCGGCAGGTTCAGCGCTTGCCGATCGCGTGATGAAGAGCGGGGCCTGTGTCCAGGACGGCGGACTCGAGGCCGCCACGAGGACAGGCCCATCGGTCGCGCCGTCCCCGACAAAAGGGACGAGTGCAGCCACGTAAGCGACGGTCTCCGGCGGCAGCGGACGATGGCGGTCGCGATAATCTTCGTATCGCCCAGGCCCGGCATTGTACGCCGCGAGGAATCCCGGCGATCCATAGCGGTCGTGCATCTCGCGCAGGAAAGCCGCGCCCGCCAGGATGTTGTCGTGCGGATCGAACGCGTCGCGCCCAAGGCCGTAGCGAGCGCGAAGCGCAGCCCATGTCTCGGGCATGAGCTGCATCAACCCTATCGCGCCCTTGGGTGAGATGGCGCGCCGATCGCCACGGCTCTCGATCCGCATGATCGCCCGTATCCACGCCGCTGGGATGCCGAAGCGTTGCGCGGCTTCGGCGATCAGGCCGGCGTAGGGATCGCTTGCCGACTGCACCGAGATCGGCGCCGCCTGAGCGTGGACGGCGGCGGCGGGCATGCCGAGCGCCGTCACGCTGGCGAGCAGAAGAAGTGCGCACCGCATGCGATCAGCCCCGATCGCCGCGCTTGGGCGGACGATTCCAGTTCAGCACCCAGGCGGACTTGTCGTCGCCCGACTGGAAGAGGTTGGCGCGGATCGGCTGCGCGAGCGCGGGATCGTCGATGACGAGGGAGACATACTCGCCGGCCTTCTCGCCGGTGCGCTTCCAGCCCGCGCCGATCTCCGGGCCATCGCCGTCCCCCATGCGGACCCGATAGTCGGGAGCATTCTCGGCATCGGAGAATTCGGCCGGAACGAGGGAGAGGTCTTGGGTGAAGAAGAGCGTCTGGATGCGTCCGGTGAAGCCGGACTTGTCGCGGGTGAACTGACCAATCTGCGCCATGGAAAACCTCCGTTGTTGGCGGGCCTAAGAAGCGGGTCAATCGGTGCCGGCGCGCCACACGAAGCGGCCGTCACCGGCCTCGTCGGTCCACAAGGGGACCGCGCGGGCGACGATCGCGGTGGTGGGAAGCGGACCGAAGTAGCGACCGTCCAGGCTGTCGGGGACGGTCGGGTTCATGAGGAAAACTTCGCTCGGGCCGAGCGTGTGGCAGCCGCTCCAGCGGGGCAGCGGGCGGCCGAGGTGATCGTGCTCACTCGCCGCGCCGACGGGGATGTGATCGACGGTGACGGCATCGCCCGCGCGGCACACCGTCTGCCCAGGCAGCGCCATCACATGCTTCAGCAGCGGCACGCCCTTGGGCAGAAAGCCGCCATCGGCCAGGTAGCTGGCGATCGGTTCGGGCGCGCGCACGGCGACCAGCTCGAGCGCATGGAGCTGTCCGGCCGGGCGGAGCGCATAAAGCCCGGTCGGCGTGCTCGCCGTGGCATTCCAGATCAGGCGCGGCGACGGATGGACGAAAGCCAAGCCGATGAAGACGAGCATGGCGAAATACGTCGTCATGACGTAGCCAAAGCGGGTCATAGCGTGACGCTCCGACGCTTGAGCCAGGCGACGTGCTGATCGCGCGTGTAAGGGCGCGGCTCGTGGCCCGCGGCGAGACGGTTATGGAGGTGGCGCCAGTACTCGGGCGCGGCGTCGGCGGGATCGATGTCGAGCGCCTCGACGGCGTCGATCGCTTGCAACACGCGCTCGACCTTGGCCCAGCTATCGACGCGCAGCAGAATTTCGCCGCCGGGACGCACGAAAGGCAGCGTCTGGAAACGTGCGCCAGGCTCGACGGCCCGCACGATATCCATGCGCGAGATGACGGTGCCATAGTCGTTCGACGCCCAGCGCACGAACGCGAAGATGCTGCCTGGCTTGAAGCTCGAGATGCTGCGGCGGCGATCGAGGATCTTCTCCTCTGCGCGGCGGCCGAAGCGCAGCCAATGCTCGATCTTCCTCTCGATCCAGGTCAGCTCGACATGGGTGAGTGCGACGGTGCGCCGATGCGATGGCGGCACGACGCGCGGCGGCGACGGCTCGTTGTCGTTCATGAGCGCTCTCCGGGATCGGCGGGGAACTCGCGCGCCAGGAGGTCGCGCAGCATGTCGGCGACGGTGATCCCGCGCCGGAAGGCGGCGACCTTGATGCGGCCGCGCAGTGCCGGCGTGACGTCGATCGTCAGGCGCGCGGTGAAGGCGGAGGGCTCGTCACCGCGACGGCTTGAGGCGTCGGGCGTCTTGATCCAGCTCTCGGCGTCGCCAGGCCGGGCGGCGAAGCCGCGTCGGGCGCCACGCGCGCTCATGGCGCAATCCTCGAGACTTCAGCGGCGAGCGCGGCGATCTCGCGGGCCGCGGCGCTCTGCTCGGCAAGTTCGAAGACGAGCCGGCCGGACTGTGCGGCGTCGGCGAAGATGACCCGCTGGCCGATGGTGCTGTTGAGCACCGACGGATCGTGATCGGCGAGCGTTTCGGCCGTCTCGCGAGCGATGATCGTGCGGGCCGCACAGCGGTTCAGCACGAAGCGCGCCGCGATCTGCGGGCGATAGATGCGCGCTTCGCGCAGCAGCTCCAGCATCTCGGCCGAGGCCCAGCCGTCGAACGGCGACGGCTGTACCGGGATCAGCACGAGGTCGGCGGCGAGCAGCGCGGAGCGCATGAGGCCGGCGACGCGCGGCGGTCCGTCGATGACGACATGATCAGCGGTGCGCGCGATCTCGGGCGCCTCGCGATGGAGCGTGTCGCGCGCAAGACCCACCACGCCGAAGAGCCGGGGGACGTTCTCGCGCGCCCGCTGCTCCGACCAATCGAGCGCCGAGCCCTGGGGGTCGGCATCGATCAGCGTGACGCGCTTGCCGTGCAGCGCCAGCTCGCCGGCGAGATGAAGCGCAAGCGTGGTCTTGCCGACGCCGCCCTTCTGGTTGAGCAGAGCGACGATCATCTCTTCCCTCCCGGCCTGCGGCCGAAGGGCAGCGACGGCTGTTGTTCCGGGGGTTCGGAGGTCCGTGCAGCGGGGGTGGCGCGCTTATCCGCAGATCGCGCGGGCCAACTACAAGAGTTAGATTCTGAGTTAGATTCTAAGTTAAGGCCCGGAATCGCTGTTTCTGGCCAAAGCGTTAACTGCGGTTCGTGCGTGCGAAGTCCCGATAGGGCTGCGTGCGGAATCCCGATACCGTTTGCGTGCGAAGTCCCGAGCGCGTCCACAGCGCCATCCACAGGGGCTGTGGATAAGTAGGCGGGCAGGATGCGCAGCAGCTCGCGCCGGTCGTCGCGCTCGATGCGCAGGCGATAGCCAGGCAGCGGCTGGCGCGCGGCGATGCGCCGGATCTGGAGCGCGAAATCGGAGAGGCGCACCAGGCTGCCGGACTTCTCGTGGAGATGCGCGATCTCGAACAGCCAGCCTTTGGGCTGGCGACCTGCGTGTTTGCGCGCGACGCGATAGAGCCAGCGCTCGATGCCGCCGGTCAGCCGGAAGTAGGCCGGGTCGATGGCCAGCACGAGCGAGCGGTCTATGACGCCGCGGTAGAACCAATCGGGAAGCACGAACTCCATGCCCTCGACGCGGCCGTCGCGCGTCGTGCATTCCTCCCACTCGTTGATCCAAGAGAACTGGTGACGGCGCCAATGTTCGCCGCCCCGGATGGTGGTGCGGATGACGGTCGATTGCAGGCGGGCGAGCGCGCCCTTCAGGAGCTTGTAATCGCGGGCCCCGGTCTGCCGACCGATCGCGGTCAGGAGCTGGTAGGGTGTGAAGCGGAGGAAACGCGAGGTCTTGAAGCCGAGGTTCTCGGCCTCGACGATCTGGCTCGCCGCCCAGATCAGCATGTCGGCGTCCCAAATGGTCGCCATGCCATGTTCGGGCACGGCGTAGACCTCGACCCGAACGCCGGCGGATTCGTAGAGGATCGGCGCCGTGCGCCTGGCCTTGGCCAACGAGAAGAACGGCCGTTCCATCAGGTCGCGCTGATCGCGCGGGCTGGCGTCGCCGGTGGCGACGACGAACGGGTCGAGCTTGCTCCGTTCGCTGGCTGTGATGAGGCGGCGGGGCGACATCGACGAGCGCCGCGTCAGCGATGCGCGTGGCCGGCGGCGCGGGCCTCGACGTATCGAGGATCGGACGTCGAGCTGCACGCGGCCCGGTCGGCCCAGGCTTCGAGGTCGGCGATCGCGTAGACGACGCGACCGCCGAGCTTGCGGAAGGTCGGCCCGCTGCCGTGGCAGCGGTATTTCTCCAGCGTGCGCGGCGAGATGCCGAGGATGCGCGCCGCTTCATGGGTTCTGACGTAGCGGGTGGCGAGCTGCGCGGACCTGTCGAGCATGGGAAGCCTCCGTCTTGCCTCGAAGCGCCGCGGCTAAGTCGCGGCATGTCCGGGTCACGGTGGCGCAGGGTCCGGGCGTTGGGGGTGGACGAAAATTCTCGCTGGTGCGTGTCCCCCCGCGTTCGCGACGAGGCGAGCAGAGACGTCGCCGACGAGGCCGCACGGCGAGAGCGGCGTGGTGATGGCGGTGACTGGGAGGGATGAGTGGCGCGTCAGAGACCGCGCAGGAGCTTAAGGTAGCCCCTTTCGACCAGGGTGATCGAATCGTGGATGAGGCGGTTGGCCTTGCGGCGCGCGTGCGAATCCTTCCACTCGACCGAGGGAAGCTGGGCGTGGTCGGAGGTGAGCACTTCCGCCGCGACGTCGCGCGGGCCACCGCCGGCATCGTGAACGTCGAAGGCGTGGAGCAGCTGGATCAGTCGCCGTTTCTGGAAGGACGTGAGCCGCAGGGCGGCCGGGAGAAAGTTGATGCGCCGGCCGCTGAGGCGGCGGGCGAAGCGTAGCGCGACGTCGATCCGCAACTCGAACATGCTGTCGAGCGGGAGAAGCACGGCCGGTCGTTGCGTGGCCTGGTCGTCCTGCACGCGGATATGGAGTTCGCCCGATCCGTCGACGATCACCAGCTCCCGTCCATCGGCGTCTGTCCGCTCGACGAGCGCCGGACCGAAGGCGCGGGGATCGAAGGATGAAGCGGCCTCGAACCCGGATGGCGCCAGTTCCAGAATCAGCGTGGCCGGCGAGACTTCCGGTAGCCACATGGCGGGTTCGAGCCCGACCGGAGACGCGGGGTCATGGGCGAAAACGTAACCCCCATCGTCGAGCGAGACTGACGCCGGCGGTCTCGGCATCGACGGAGGCGCGTGCGATCTGGCGTTGTGTGTGGGCGAAGTCGCGGCGGTAATGGGTGTTGCGGCGCAGGAATTCGACGGCGAAGCCGGGGCGTTCGAGGCGGTTCAGGCGATCAATCGTCTCCGGCGAGCGCCAATACTCCGTGGGCATGACGTTTCCTCTCGTTTTGTCCCTCCATGGGGCTTCCACGATCCGGAAAACTCGTCGGAAAAAGTAGTCCTTAAGGTTGCATCACGTGTGGCTGCGAGCCGGAGGAGTGTGAGCTGTCGGCTCACTGCATCCGGTGTTCAAGCAAGTGCCGATAACCCGTCTCAGTCATCCAGCGCGCCCGCGCCAGATGGCTGTCATGGACCGTTTTGGCACGGGCGGGCTCTTGGGCCGGATTGAGGCCGAAGATCACCTGGACGACTTCGCGCCAGTCAGCGCCCTCTTCGTCGGCCATCAGCAATCGAAGATAGATCGCGAGATGCTGCTCGTCATAGGCGTTCACGCGGTCGGTGTGCGGCGGCCGGTCCTGGAAAGGCGCCTGGGTCATTGCGATCTACCCCCTTGAGATCAAGGCAATGCGTTAGCCATTCATTTACCGAGAATTTTTGCAAGATTCACGCCGCGAAATACTTACTTCGCGATGCTTGGCGCGCATCACGTTGCTTGGGAAAATGGCAAACTGGGGCCTTCGCAGCTTCGATGAATAGCACTCGCATGTACGAATCGGAATGATCGTTCCTGGAACGATAGTTCCGATATCGGCTCCATCATCGCCATGGATCTCAAGGAGGTCGTGGCGGTCAATCTGCGTCGGTTGCGTCATGCGAAAGGGATGACGCAGGAGGAGTTGGCTGAGAGGGCCGGGTTGAGCGCCCGCTACCTCGGAGGGATCGAGCGCGCCGACGTCTCGGCCAGCGTCACCGTGCTCGGCCGGATCGCGGAGGCGCTTGAGGTCGAGGCGACGGAACTGGTGCTCGCCGCATTCTCGAAGGCCCGCAAAAAGGCGCCGGCGGAGCCTTAGCCACGGACACCCTGTAACTTGAACCAGTCGGAGACTAACTTCGGACGTGGCTCGGAAGGATTGGGCTCGTCAATCTGGCAGGCCGCTCGCGGACCCGGCCCGCAACCGTTGGAGTTTCCGTTGCCGTATCTCACCGCCGGTTTCCGTCCGCGCGCCGCAGGCGCCCGCCGCCCCTTTCACACTGCCGGCCTGCTGCTTGGGTTCGCCCTGCTGTGTTCCCAGATGATCGCGGCTGCCGCCCATGCCGCCGATGACCGTCAGTTCGTCCACAACGGCCACACGATCGACTATGCGCTCGTCCTGCCCGATCATTTCGACAAGAGCAAAGCCTACCCGGTTCTGCTTGCGCTGCCACCAGGCGATCAGTCTCGACAGATGGTCGAGGCGGGCCTGAATTTCTACTGGGAAGCCGAGGCGAAGCGGCGCGGGTGGGTGGTCATCAGCCCCGCAGCGCCGAGCGGGGAGAACTTCTATAGCGGCCTCGAACGGGAACTCCCGCCTCTCGTCGACGAGGTCGCGCGTTCCGTCCGCGTCGAGGGCGGCAAGGCGCATCTCGCCGGCGTCTCCAACGGCGGTCTCTCAGCCTATCGCGTCATCACCGAGTTTCCTGACCGCTTTGTCTCGCTGACCGTGCTGCCCGGGGTTCCGCCCGACGACCGCGCCTTTGCCGCACTCAAGAACCTCAGGGGTATCCCGGTCGCGGCCTTCGCTGGCGGCGACGACACCGAGTGGGTGCGCGGCTCGCGTGACGCCAGCCAGGAGTTGGACCGGCTGGGCATCCAGAACACGCTCACCATCGTGCCAGGTTCGGGCCATGTGATCCGCCTCGACCCCGGCAAGCTCTTCGATCTGCTCGACCAAACCCGCCCGCACACCGCCGCGCGCTGAAGCTGCAAGGCGATGCCCCGCCCGGACCAGCCGGACGGGGTATTGTAGGCAGGGTCAGTCGCTCCGGCGGCCGTTGGGGCGGGACCAGATCAGGCTGTAGCCCTCGCCGTCCTCGTCGTTGAAGAGGTTGGCGAAGATCGGGGCGGTGAAGCTCGGATCGTCGAGCTTGAGGCCCAGATAGTCGCGGCCCTCGTTGGAGCGCTTGGCCCAGGCGGCGCCGATCTCGACCCGGCCGACATAGACGCGGTGGCTGGGGCTGTTGTCGCCGGAGCGGGTGGTTTCGGGGACGATCCGGACGTTCTTGGCCTGGACCGAGAGGGTGACGATCGCGCCGGTGAATTCGTTGCCGGACTTCTTGAAGGTGCCGATGGTCGCCATGGTAGTTCTCCTTGATCTCTGTTTGCGAGCCCGCACCATTGCGGCCTCGATGGTGATCGAAGGGCCGGAGGCGACCGACGGCGCACCCCTGCCCGGGGTCCCCATCGCGCTTGCGCGATGGGGTGGGCGATGGGGCTCGACAGCAAAGGAGGGGCTTTCTTGTCTCGCGAGGAATGACGGCGCCCTCGGGGTCCCCACGCGACTCGTCGCGTGGGGTGGGGGTCCGGCAGGGGAAGAAAGTTTCGACGCCGCTGTTGCGCCATAGGCGGTCGAGGCTTTAGCCGGCCTTCGGCCAGATCAGTCCATCGAAGAGGCCGTTCGGTGCGCTCGGCCCGACAGAGCTGACATCAAGGGGAACGTGGCGATTCTCGAGTCACCGCAGAGGTTGGCCAGTGAATTCGACGGCGGTGCGGGCCCTGTCCTGGCCACCAACGGATCTCCTGCTTCCGAGACCAAGCTCTCCGGCGGCACGCTCCGTCACGCCCTTCGTTGGCCGTATCCGTAAGACGTTGCCACCTCGGCCGTGCCGCCTCAACGACCCGCCGCAACGCCCGGCACTATGCGATGACGGGGTGAGCCTCGACGCCCGGCCGCACTCACTCCGTGTTCGATGACGAGGACGACGAGCATACGGAATGCCTGATCCAGCCCCACCCCGTCGCGGTGACGGTGTCAGCCCCGCGCCAAGCTCTGTCCGGCTGGTCCGGGCGCGGCCATTCCGGTGAAGCGGACGAACGCCGTGACGCTGACGGCGATCGCGCCGATGACGGCGAAGATCGCCTGCCAGGTGGGTGAAGGCATCGCCATCTGGGCGATTCCATGCGTGGCGCTGTAGCCGGCGACGGTGGCGGGCGCGACATAAAGGAGGATGATCAGAAGTCGAAGCCACGCCCATGGCACAAAGGCGAGCGCGAGCTGCCCGACGCCAAAGGTTACGCCGCCCGCCACGAGGCCCACGGCGATTCCACCGAGCACGCCGGCCCCGGTGTGGAAGGCCCATATGCCGATCGTCAGACCGACGAAAAAGGGCAGTGCGAAGACAGCAAGGGTGAACAGCAGCCAGCAAAAGAAGCCGATGCCGACGATGACAAGCAGAGGTCCGAAGATGATCATGGCAGTGTACTCCGTGAGATAAAGGTCTGACGGTCGCGCCTTCCACCACCACCACGGCGCACGCAAGTATAGCCGCAGATAGGCGCCAACGGGAGTGGGAATCCCGCTGACCCTTACGGTCCAGCCTCGTGGCGCGCCGCCCTTCATGGTTGGAAGGGGTCGAATTCGTGGATGACGGCGTTGGGATCGCCGTCATATTCGGCGGCCAGCATGACGCCGTAGTTGCCAGCGTCAGCATGAAAGACGACGACGCAGACCAAGAGGGTGGTGGCGAGGTTCCAGGCGTTAGCGAATGCGAGGGCTTGAGACATTGATCCGGCTCCTGTGCTGAGGCGGGGACCATCCCCGCGCGACAGGCGCCCGATGTGTTCGGCCGAGGGCCGCAATCACCGCGAAGGCGAAGACGCAGCGGCGGCACGCTTCGCGTAAGCCGACCCTTTACGGGTTGATGGCGTCAGGCCCTCGGCCGGACCAAGGATCAGCGCTGATAGACGCGGGGTGGCGCTCGCCGGCAGGAGCCGCCACTTAAAGGCCGTCGCCGATAATGCGTGGAACCTCGTTGTCCTCACGGTGCGCTGACCGATCGGCTAAGCTGTGCTCACGAGTCGACATGATGACTGAGGCATGCGGCATGGCGGAATTCACGGGACGTGACCTGCATCTGGTGAAGAAGGCGCTCGCCATCGCGGTGCTTTCGATCGAGCGGCAGCCGGGGCCGTTTCAATCGGCGTCCGATCAGAACGACATGAAGGCGCTGCTCGATGGTCTGATCGAGAACGATGCGGAGTTGGCGCACTATGCTCGTGCGGCCCGGATAGCCGTGACGGGTGAACCGGACTGAAGGGCGAAAGCCGGCGATCCGCCTTTCCGGTTCGGCGCCAATACGTACTGAGGAAAAGGCGGCGCTCACGCGCCGCCAAACTTCCAGACCGGGATGCCGAGCTTCTTGGCCTTGTCCGCGAGGTTATCCTGGATGCCGGTGCCCGGGAAGTGCAGGACGCCGATCGGCAGGGTTTCCAGCAGTGCGTCGTTGCGTCTGAACGGTGCGGCCTTGGCGTGTTTCGTCCAGTCGGGCTTGAAGGCGATCTGCGGAACTTTGCGATTGTCGGCCCATTTGGCGGCGATCAGCTCGGCGCCCTTGGGCGAGCCGCCGTGCAACAGCACCATGTCGGGATGCTTGGCGTGGACTTGATCGAGCTTGGCCCAGATCAGCCGGTGATCGTTGAAGTCGAGCCCGCCCGTCAACGCCACCTTCGGTCCCGCGGGGAGGAGCACCTGGTTGTCCGCGCGCTTCTTGGCGCTGAGGAAATCCCGGCTGTCGATCATCGCCGAGGTTAGGTTGCGATGGTTGACCTTTGAGCCGTTGCGCGGCCGCCAGGCTGAATGGGTGTGATGCTCGAACTGGTCGGCGGCCTGGTCGCGCATCAGCTCGAAGGCGTTGCGGCGTTCGATCAGCGTCTGGCCTTCCGCCGTCAAGCGTTCCAGCTCGACGGATTTGACCTCGCTGCCGTCCTGTTCCCGTTGCGAGCGCTGCTGGGCCAGCTCGTTGTCGTCGAGTTCGCGCTCGATCCGTTCGATGGCGCGGTGGAAGACGTTCACCGTCGACCAGAGCAGGTCCTCGAGGTCGGGTTCGAGGCGGGTGTCTGAAAGCGCCACGACGAGGGCGTCGAAGATGTCGGAGATGCTGCCGACGAGGATGTTCGCTTTGGGAAGTGGCCTGGGATCAGGTTCGTCCTGGAAGGGACGGTAGCCATAGAGCTGGAGTTCGTGGAGGACCTCATCGGTCGAGGATGAGCTGTGGTGCGGCTCGAAATCGTCGTCGTGGTCGGTGGTCATCGCGGCTTTCCTTGTCGGATCGGCCGCGCCCATCGCGGCCTTCATGGCGACGAAGGCGGCGGGCGGAACGGACTTGCACCCGCAGCGCAGCGGAGGGCCGAAGCCTCTGCGGAGGACCGAAGGGGGCCGACTATTTTGTCTCGCGATGTAAAGGCGGCTCCGCCGCCGACGGAAAATAGTCGGCCCACAAGGTTGCCGGTTCGGGCCGCTTGCCGCCCGATCGCCCTCTCAGAAGGCCGTGGGCGTGGCCTCTCCGGCGCTGAGGGAAAGCATGACCACCGAGGCATTGGCGACGCCGCTGTCCGCGCCCCATCCCCGTTCCAGCTAGGCCGCCAGCTCCATGAAGCGGGCGACGTCCTGCACCGCGATCTGCACCCGGCTTGCGGCCCGAAGCGCGTCGATCCCAAGCAGGCGGAGATCCTCGTTGAAGTCGCCGAGCCGTGGCGAGATCACGATCGCCTCGATCCCCGCCTCCTGCGCCCGGTCGATCAATGTAGCCATTGCGCCGTCGCCGGCGGGATCGTCGTCGCGGGCGATGTAGAGTCGCCGCAGCGTGTCCGGGAACAGGATGGCGGAGAGATGCGCCGCCGAGAGGGCTGCGACCATCGGCATGGTCGGCAAGACGCATCTGAGCGACAGCATCGTCTCGATGCCCTCGCCGGCCGCCATGACTGCGCCCACTACGCCAAATCGAACAGCATGACCGAGAAGGTCGCCCATCGCCCGCCGCGGCGTGTCGATCGGCGCCTTGCCGAGCATCGCCTCGGTAAAGCCGCCGGGATCGAGCCAGGTGCGATGCGCCCCGGTCGAATGTCCCGCGAGATCGGTGACGGAAGCGATCATCGCCGGCCAGGTCTCGGTCGGGCTGTGGTCGTCAAACCGATAGTAGCAGCGCGGATGGAAGCGGAGCGCTCCGGTTCCGTGCAAAACCGTAATGCCGCGATTGCGGAGATACGTTTCTACGAGAGTACGAGAAATCGGCTGCGACATGGCGAACAGCCGCCGTGCTGCCTCCGGTGATCCGGTTGGAGCGCTGGGCGTTCGCCATCGGGGACGATCCGGCTCAGGCTCAGGGTGCGGCAGGCTGAGGAAGGTCCGAGCCTCATCGGCGACGTCTTTGAAGTCGACCAGGCCGCAGCTTTCCCGGATCACGTCGAGCAGATCGCCATGCTCGCCGGTCGCGGCGTCGGTCCATTTGCCGGCCGGCCCTTTGACCGACTCTTTGAGGCGCACGAACATCGAGCGGCCCGGCGTGTTGCGAACGTCGCCCACCAGCCAGTAGCGGCCCTCCCGCCGTCCCGCCGAGAGGTAGTGGCGGCACACCGCCTCGGCGTCGCGCGCGAGACGGTGTGCCAGTTCGGACGCGTCGTGGTGTGCCATTACGCGGCCTCCCGCTCGCCGATGCGCAGGGCCGGATAGTGGTCGAGGACTTTCGCCAGCACGCCCGCGCCGGTGGCGTCGGTCGGCACGAACATGCGCAGCTTCCACGAGATGATCTCGCTGAAGAGGCCGTAGGCGCGCAGGCGGTCCCGCATCGTGTCGGTGAAGCCCGACAGCTCGATGCGGTGGACGCCCATGACGCGCGCGCGATGGAGCTGAAGGCCTTCGGCGAGGTCGAGAACGGTGCGGCCCTCGATCAGCGCCGCGAAGGCTGCATCCGGCGTCAGGACAGTGGTCCCGGTCACCGACGCGTTCGCCGCCCAGGCCGGAGAGACCCTGCGGCCGATGATGCGCTCGCCCGCATCGGTCTGGAGCCGATAGACGCGGGTCGACTCGTTCGGCAGCCGCTTCCAGATCGGGAGCAGCAAGCCGGCGACGACATGGATCGTGCTGTCGACGAATTCGGGGACGTCGGCCACTTCGCGAGTCCAGGCGGCCGCAAAGGCCTCCCGCTCCGCCGCCTGCCAGTGGCTGTCGTCCATCATCTTCAGCGACGCGTGATGGTGCTCCATCGGCCGGATCAGCCGCACGCGGCGTTCGATCTCGCCATCGTCGAGCATCAGGCTCGGCGCCGGAATCTGCACGGCGGCACGGCCCGAGCGCTCGTTGACCAGCAGCGCGGCGCGGGGATCGGCGAGATGGTCCAGCGCCTCATCGAGCGTGACGGGGCGATTGCGCCGGCGCTCGGTGATGGTCAGCAGCCGGGTCTCCGCGCCCGTCGCGGGATGGGTGTAGATCGCCAGGCGATCGGTGACGACGAAGCTTTCGGCCCGCAGCGTCTCCAGGCCGACGTCATAGACGCCGCTGGCGATGGCGCCCTCGACCTTGGCGTTCAGCAATTGCTCGAACGCCGTGAACAGCACGCCCTGCAGCTCGATGGTGAGCGCCAGCAGGCGGTTGAGGAACGTCGTGATCGGCGGCAGCTCGTCCTTGATGCCGTTGGCGTCCATGAGCTTGAGGCCCGTGGCGGCCTCGAACATCTGAAGCGAACAGCCTTCGATCTTGCCGCGCACGAGCAGCATGTAGAGCTGGCGCAGCGCATCGCGGGCGTAGTGCGATTCCAGATTGTCTTCTGGTCTGAAGAGTCCTTGGCCGCCCGTCTGGCGCTGACCGCGCGTGATGGCGCCGAGCGTGTCGAGGCGGCGGGCGATGGTCGAGAGGAAGCGCTTCTCGGCTTTCACGTCGGTGGCGATCGGCCGGAACAGCGGCGGCTGCGCCTGGTTGGTGCGGTTCGTCCGCCCGAGGCCCTGGATCGCGGCGTCAGCCTTCCAGCCAGGCTCGAGCAGATAGTGGACGCGCAGCCGGCGATTCCGCGCCGACAGTTCGGCGTGGTAACTGCGGCCCGTCCCCCCCGCCTCCGAGAACACCAGGATGCGCTTCAGGTCATCCATGAAGGCGGCGGTCTCAGCGAGGTTGGCGGAGGCCGCGCGGTTCTCCACGACGAGGCGGTCGCCCTTGCGCACCACGCGGCGCGAGCGCCCGGTCACTTCGGCGACGAGGTCTGTGCCGAAGCGTTGGACGATCTGGTCGAGTGCGCCGGGAACGGGCGGGAGCGAAGCCAACCGCTCGATCAGCTCATTGCGGCGGGCGATGGCCTCGCGGCTCTCGACGGGCTGGCCGTCCCGGAAGACGGGCCGCGACGAGAGGTTGCCCTCGCTGTCGGTGAACGGCTCGTAGAGCTGCACCGGGAAGGAATGAGCGAGGTAGTCGAGAACATACTCGCGCGGCGTGATGTCGACGCGGATGTCGTTCCATTCCTCGGTCGGAACGTCGGCGAGCCGGCGCTCCATCAGCGCTTCGCCGGTCGAGACGATCTGAATGACGGCGGTATGGCCGTCGGCGAGGTCCTGATCGATCCGGCGGATCAGGGTCGGCGTCTTCATCGAGGTCAGCAGATGGCCGAAGAAACGCTGCTTGGCGCTCTCGAAGGCCGAGCGAGCCGCAGACTTCGCCTGCCGGTTCAGCGTGCTGCTCTCATCGGTGATGTTGGCGGCTTGCATCGCCGCATCGAGGTGATTGTGGATGATCGCGAAGGCACCGGCATAGGCATCATAGATGCGCCGCTGATCGTCGCTGAGCGGGTGCTCGATCAGCTCGTATTCGACGCCGTCATAGGAGAGCGATCGGGCGGTGTAGAGCCCGAGCGACCGGAGATCGCGGGCCAGCACCTCCATGGCGGCGACACCGCCATCCTCGATCGCCTCGACGAACTCGGCGCGGGTGGCGAAGGGGAAATCCTCGCCGCCCCAGAGGCCGAGCCGCTGGGCATAGGCGAGGTTGTGGACGGTCGTCGCGCCCGTGGCCGAGACATAGACCACGCGCGCATCCGGCAGGGCGTGCTGCAAGCGCAAGCCCGCACGGCCCTGCTGCGAGGGCGCCACATCGCCCCGCTCTCCCTTGCCGCCACCGGCGTTCTGCATGGCGTGGCTCTCGTCGAAAATGATCACTCCGTCGAAATCGGAGCCCAACCATTCGACGATCTGGCGGACGCGCGAAAGCTTCTCGCCGCGGTCGTCGGACCGCAGCGTAGCGTAGGTTAAAAATAGGACGCCTTCGGAGAGGAGGATCGGCTTGCCCTGGGGGAAGCGCGAGAGTGGCGTGACGAGCAGGCGCTCCATGCCGAGGGCCGACCAATCGCGCTGGGCGTCTTCGAGCAGCTTGTCGGACTTCGAGATCCAGACCGCCTTGCGCCGACCCTTCAGCCAGTTGTCCAGGATGATGCCGGCCGACTGGCGGCCCTTGCCGGCGCCGGTGCCGTCGCCGAGCATAAAGCCTCGGCGAAAGCGGACGGCGTTCGGCGCGTCGTCCCGCGCGGCGGTGACGAGATCGAAGGTCTCGTCCACGGTCCAGGCGCCGGCGAGATAGTCGCCATGCGCCTCACCGGCATAGATCACCGTCTCGAGCTGGGCGTCGGACAGGAGCGCTCCGCTGACGAGGTCGATCGGCAGGCGCGGCCGATAGCTCGGCCTCGGCGGAGCGACCGAGGCCATAGCGGCGGATTGCACTAGCTTGGTCGGGTGCGCCTGGCCGCCCGGAATTCGGATCGATTGGAGCCGGTATTCCTCATAGATCGCATCGCTGAGGCGCGCGCCTTCGGGCGGCGTCCAGTCGATCGTTTCATAGGCGAGATCGATCGCCTCCGGATCGGCGACGGACGGCTTGGCCGGCCCCGCCGCAGCGGCGCGGGCGAGATAGCCGCGCACCGTCCGCGGCGCGGCAGCGGCCGACACCGGGAGGGCGAGGCTTGGCGCAAGCGCCAGGCGCGCCGGAACATGCTCCGCGATCCAGCCGAGCAAGGTCGCGACGTTGGGCGCAATGCCCCGCGATTGCGGCAGCGCCGCCGGGTTCTCGGCGGGCGCCTTGTCGATGACGATCAGCCGTGTGTTGATCGTGGTGCCGTGCTTGGCGTAGACCGCACCGTCGATCGCGGCGGTGAAGACGATGCGGCCGCGCTCCTGCAGCCGGACGAAGGCGTCGCGCCAGGCCGGGGCGTCGGGCCCGAAGCTCGCGCCGGTGATCGCCACCAGCCGCCCGCCGTCGGCGAGACGCGCGAGCGCCGAGGCGATGTGGCGAAAAGCGGTGTCGGCCACGCGGCCGGCGACGTTCGCCATCGCCGAGAAGGGCGGGTTCATCAACACGACGCTCGGGACCGCGCTGCGATCAAGGTGATCGTCGATCTGCGCGGCATCGAAGCGCGTGACGGGAATGGCCGGAAAGAGGGAAGTAAGCAGCTCCGAGCGGGTCTCGGCCAGCTCGTTCAGCAAGAGTGCGCCGCCGGCGATCTCGGCCAGGATGGCGAGGAGGCCGGTTCCGGCGGAAGGCTCCAGCACGCGGTCCGCAGGCCCGATAGCGGCTGCGGTCAGGGCCGCGAAGCCGAGCGGAGCCGGCGTGGAGAATTGCTGGAAAGCCTCGCTCTCGGCGGAGCGGCGGGTGTGGGTGGGGAGAAGGCCGGCGATCTTGGTCAAGGCGGAAAGCCGGGAAGCCGGAGAGTCGGCTTTGCGGAACAGCGCTTTTCCGTATTTGCGGAGGAAGAGGACGGTCGCGGCCTCGCAGGCGTCATAGGCCGTCTTCCAGTCCCAGGCGCCCGAGGCGTCGGACACGCCGAAAGCTGCTTCCATGGCGGCGCGCAGGATCGCAGCGTCGACGCGTTGGCCGCGTTCGAGATGTGGGAGGAGAAGCTGGGCGGCGGCGATGATGGCGCCGGGGGCGTCGGGACGTTGGACAGGCGACAGCGGTGCGGCCTGGTCGGCCGCGATCGGAGAAAGGTCGTTCATGAAGGGAGCCTCGGGAGAGCGGGAACGGGCGAGCCGGCCGGCGCTCTCTCTCTCGGACCGCACCGGCTCAAACCCCTCCCGGCCGACCTCTCACTCTGCCCTGCCTTGCGCTTGGTGGCGCCGACGAGCGGTCGACCTGTTATGGTCGATCGAGCGAAGATGCGGAGGCGAGTGCCATGGCCGTTCGAAGGAAACGAAAAAAAGATGCCGCCGAGCTGGTGCTCGCCAATGCGATCGATTTCCTAAACGCCGGCCTCGATATCCTCTTTGCACCGGGCGCGACGGCGCGTCAGGCTAAGGCTGGCGTCGTCACGATTCAGACGGCGATCGAGCTGATGGCCAAGTATCGCTTGATCCGGGAGCATGGCCTCAGTGTGATCGTCCGTGGGACGCCCCCCTCGGGCGACCTTTTGGCGGCGGCGCGCAGCGGATCGCTTCGAACGATCGGGTATGGCGAGTGCCTTAAGGCGATCCGTAAGGCCGAGGCGTTCACGCCGATTGAGGAGGAACTGGTCGGCCGCGTCCAGCAGCTCAGGAACTCGCTTGTCCATTTCGCCGCCGACGTTGATGTCAATGAGCTTCAAATGGACCTTGCCTGGCTTCTCATCCGTGCACTGGGCATGTTCGCGGCAGGTCAGGAGCGCGACCAAGGCGAGATGCAGACGCACGCGAGATTCCTTGATGCCACCAACTTTCAGCGACTTATAAACTTTCGCCCATACAGAGATGAGGCTGTCGACTCAGCCCTGGACGGCATCGACAGCGAAGAGGTCCTACGTTGCTGGGAGTGTGGCGTCGATGCGCTTAGCGTCCGACCCTCGGACACATACTTCTGCCACTGCTGCGGGCTTACGGCGGAATTGGGCATGGCGTCGTTCGCGAGCTGCGTGCTGTGCGGCGAGGCGAAGGGCGTCTGCTACGACCCACTGAACGATACGGGCGGCGTGCATCAAGGGCGCTGCCTGCATTGCGAGACCTTCGTGGGGGTTGTGACTTGCGCGTCCTGCGGCAAGGCGCGATCGCAACTGGAGGGTCGTCCCGCGCTGGCGTGTGCGGAATGCGTCGATGCATGAAGCAAGCGGGGCGACGCCGTCATCCCGGCTTGAGGCATTACTCAGCCGCGACGGTGTGAACCGCACGCGGGAGGCGAAGACAATGCGGCGGGGTCTCTATATTTGTAGGCGGTTGCGCCGTCCGGATGGATTCTGTCCTCGTCGAATGCAACATCCTCGACGACGGCCTGACGGCCGGTCGGCGTGACGCGATCGATGAAGGCGATCACGCCCTCCCGCCGCTCGTCGAAGTCGACATGCTCGGGGTGCGCGGTCGAATCCATCGCTTCTGTTGCGGCGATCTTGGCTTTCTCGATTGCCTCGGTGTCCGTGTCCGCCTCCACGGTGACGCTGTCGAAGGCGCGCAGCCAGAAGGCAACCTTCACGACATATTCGGTCATGACGCACCTCCGATGACTGCGGGATCGGGCTGGTCGGCGAGGATCGCTTCGCCCTTGGCGATCGCCGCGTCCAGGCGCTGGCGCCAGAATGGCCCGTCGGCCGGTTCGGCGTCCGGCGCGTGCGCGAAGACCTTGAGCAGGCCGAGCAGCACCTCGAAATGGTCGGCTCTGCGCTGGATCTGTTCGCCGAACTGCGACGGGATGCTGAGCGCCCTGCCGCGGTAGGCGGCGTCGCGCCCGTCCCAGGCGCCGGTGACATAGGTGTCGCCGGAAGTCTCGACGTCGGATTTCTCGTCGTCCCAGCCCTCGTCGGCGACAGCGAGCGCGCAGGCCGCGTCGAGCGTTTCCGCCTCATAGCTGCGCTGCCGGTAGATTGGCAGGTGATAAGTGGTTTCGATGGTGAATGTGGGCATGCGGCCCTCCTGAAATGCCGACAGCCCGGCGCGCGGGCCGGGCTGTCGGGTCGGTTGAAGGGGAAGGAGGTGCGGGACGGCCGAAGCCGCCTCGCACGCGGGCTATTCGGCCGCGATCACCTGCGGCGCGTCGGCCTCCGCTTCCTCGTCGTCGTCGGCGAGGAATTCGGGCAGCGCCTCGCCGTCGTCCCCGGCTTCAGCGGTGTCGACGGGCGCGTCGTCCGCAGTGTCGATCCGCAGCGGCTCCGGCAGCCAGCCGGTATCGGCCAGGAGCCGTTCGGCTTCCTTGGCCATGTCGGTCTTCTTCAAGTGGTCGATGAGCTGCGCCGCCCGTTCGCCGGCGCCTTCCTGCACCGCCTCGAGGATGCGGCGCTTAGGCACCCGGCCGAGATAGTTCTCGACGGTCGGACGCCAGCCGGCCTGCACCATGTCAAGATCGACGGCCTGGGCCAGGCGATCGGCCTCGGCGATGCGCTGTGCGACGGTGTGGGACGAGACGCCGGCGCCGTAGCGATCGCCCTTCTCGTAGAGCGCATTGACGCCGAAGGAGGCGCAATGGGCGAAGAGCGTTGCCTGCTCGTCGCCGGTGAGGGTCGTGAGCCAGTCCCAGAGATCGGCCTTGTCCTTGGGCAACCGCTCTTCCCAGGTCTTGTGGCGCGCGTCGATCGCCATCGCCGCGGGCGTGTCCTTCAGCCCCTGGGCCTGCACCTGGAAGCTGGCGCTGCGCACCGACACCTCCATCGCCGTCCCGTAGGAGAAGTAACGGGAGAAGACGTCGAGGCAGAACTTGTGCAGCACGGCCTGGAACGCGACGGCGGGCGTGTTCGCCAGCTTGTCGCGCAGCGCCAGAGTCCGCTCGGCTGTCAGCTCGGTCACGAGGCGGTCCGGGAGTGGCTTGAGGTCCTCGTCGTCCTCATCCTCCGGCCCGGCGACCTGTCCACCGATGGTGATGACGGCGCGCTGAACCGCGGGCGCGTCCGGCTCGATGTGGTCAGCCCCGGCCCTCGCGGGATCGGTCTCGCCGTCCTGCTCCGGCTCGCCCACGGGGGCCTCGTCCTGCGGCCTGACGTGGCCGCGGTCGACCGACAGCGCACCTTCGGCATCGATGCTGACGAAGACGCCGGCACGGGCGATGTCGACCGGATCATAGGTGACGGGCCGATCGTCGAAGGCGGCGAGCGCCGCCTCGATTTCGCCGAGGCGTTCGTCCACCTCGTCGGGCAGCTCGTCGGCGCCGTCATACGCCTCCTCCAGCTTGGCGTATTCGGCCTTGAGCGCGGCGATCGTCGCCTGCTCCTCGCTGGAAAGGTCGGCGGCGACGCCCTCTAGTTCGCGCAGACCGTGGGTGTGGCCGTAGGGGAAGTCGATGGCCACCTCGATCCACTTCCAGCCTTCGGCGGCGATCGTCTCCGCTTCGGCCTTCAGCCTCTCGGCGACCAGGCCGTCCAGCAGCGCCATGTCTTCGAGCCAGCCGCCATCATCGGACTGGAACAGGTCGCGCAGCACCACGCCGCCGGCGGTCTCATAGGCGTCGAGACCGACGAACACCGCTCGCCGGTCGGAGGCGCGCACCGCCTTCTCCGTCAGCATGCGGCGGATCTGATAGGGATCCTTCTGCCAGGAGCCGGAGATCGCCTGCCAGACCTGCTCCTGGCGGGCATGGTCGGCCGTGACGGTGAAGGCCATGAGCTGCTCAAGCGACATGCCGTCTTCGGCGTAGATGTCGAGCAGGGTCGGCGCGACCGACGCCAGGCGCAGGCGCTGCTTCACGACGTTCACACCGACGAAGAACGCCGCGGCGATGTCCTCCTCGGAGCGCCCCTTCTCGCGCAGAGCGAGGAAGGCGCGGAACTGGTCGAGGGGATGCAGCGGCGCACGCTGGATGTTCTCGGCCAGCGAGTCGTCCTCGCCGAGGATGTCGGTGCCGGGATCGCGGACCACGCATGGGACGGGCGCGGTCTTCGCCAAGCGCTTCTGCTTCACCAGCAGTTCGAGCGCCCGGTAGCGCCGGCCGCCGGCCGGGATCTCGAACATGCCAGTCTCGGCGCCCTCGGCGTCGAGGACCGGCCGGACGTTGAGGCCCTGGAGCAGCGTGCGCCGGGCGATATCCTCGGCCAATTCCTCGATCGAGACGCCGGCCTTCACGCGCCGGACATTGGACTGGCTCAGCACCAGCTTGTTGAAGGGAATGTCGCGCGAGGACGACAGGGTGATCTTCTGAATGGCAGTAGCCATGGGGGTAGTCTCCGCGGCGGGCGGCCAAGAGACTCTCTCTCGACCTCCAACCCGCCGCGAAAACCGGCGCAGCCCTCTTCCTCTCGGAGGACCGCGCCGCAAAACCGACGAACCGGAAAGACACGGAGCCGGAAGTCCGCCTTCCCACTTTTCCGGATTTCCGGGCGTTCAGACTCCGCACATACCCTCACACTCGTTGGGCCAGAGATCGAGCTGGCCGCGATCGCCGGCGTTGGAGAGGTCGGCCTGGTCGAGCGGCACGGCGGAGCGATGCAGGAAGACCTGGCCGCGAATGCCACGAAAGCCGGTGCGAATCGCGCGATCGACCAGAACCGCGTCGTCCCAAGCGTCCGGATCGTTGTCCCGCATCCGTCGCCAATAGGCGTCGGAGTGAAAGGGACAACCGATGCAGGCGCTCTTCGGCGGGATCGGATAGTCGTGCCGCGCGAGCCAGCGCAGGCAGTCCTGGCGCGAGAGGCGCTGTTCGATCAGCGGCCAGCGATTGACCTGCCAGTCCTCGAATGAGGGCTTCATGCGGATCGCTTCATCGAGCGAGATGCCGATCCACTGCTCGACAATCGGCGTGTTCGGAGAGCGCCGTCCGGCAAGGCCGACGAGTTCGCGCACCTTCCGCCGGATCGGCACGATCTTGTAGTCCTTCGTGCATTGCCGGCGGATCATCCCGACGTCGACGCGATCGGTCGGCAGGATGCGCTCGCCGATCGCCACCAGATCGCCGTCATCGCCCTCGTCGAACACGGGCATGGCGGTGCCGGCCGGCGTGACGTTGCGGGTGAAGGCCGGGATGGACGCCCAGCGCGCGCCCTGCGCTCCGGCGATTAAGTCGTCGCGGATGTTGCCGCCCGAGACGATGTGGATCGGGAACGGCAGCACGTTGGGCGACATGAGCCAGGCCAGGTGCTCATAGACGGCGTTGGGCTCCCAGCCGGTGTCGGAGAAGATGGCGCAGTCGGGCATGGGCCCGACCTCGCCATGGGCGGCCATCAGCGCCAGCGTGGTCGACTGCACGCCAGCGCCGAGGCTGAGGACGCGGAGCCGGATCGATTCCGGCGCAGGCGTGTCGCTGACGACCGCAGATCTGAGGAGGCCCGGCATCACGCCGCCTCCTGCGCTGTGGTGTTGGCGCTCTCGGTGTCGGACAGGAAGCCGAGGATCCAGTCCGCGGCCTTGCTGGCCTGTGAGGCGGCGCGCACGACGGCGCGGTTGTCCTCGCGCAATACATCGAGCCAAGAGCTGATATAGTCCGCGTGGCGCACGGTCGGGACGATGCCGAGCGAAGCGCAGCAGAAGGCGGCGTTCATCTCGGCCACCAGCTCCTCGAACGCATACTTCTTGCTGCCGAACACGCCACCGAGATCGCGGCCGAGACGGGACGGATGACCGCTGGCGTGACCAAGCTCGTGCAGGGCTGTGCGGTGCCAGTTGATCGGCTCGAAATAGGCCTGCGGCGGCGGGACCATCACGAAGTCCGGGCCCGGCGCGTAGAAGGCGCGGGCGCCGCCGATGCGGAAATCGACGCCGGTCGCGGCGATCAGCGCCTCGACCCTGGGCTCGATCAGGCCGGGTGGCGGCGGTGGCGCAACGGCCGCAACCTCGGCCGGAAGGTTTTCGCATTGGGCGGCGTTGAAGACGGTAAACCGCTTCAGGAACGGGATCGCGGCCGCTTCCTCGCCGGTCTCGCGGGCGCGTCGCTTCTCGTCCTCGGGCGTGAAGCGGTCGGCGTAGACGACGGTGGTGCCGTGCTCGCCCTTGCGCACATTGCCGCCGAGCGAGAGCGCCTGGCGAAAAGTCAACCAGCTCTGGGCGGGGAAGCCGTGCTCGATCACGGCCCCCCAGAGGATCAGGACGTTGATCCCCGAATACTGCCGGCCGGTGGCGGCGTTCTTCGGCATGGCGAGCGGCGCCTTCGCCGCGGCCGTCCCCCAGGGCTGGACCCAGGGCACGCGGCCGGCCTCCAGTTCGGCGATGATCTTGCCGGTGATTTCGTCATAGAGGCTCGTCCGGTCGTGGCCGGGGCGTGCTGAAGCGGTCTTGCTGGACATCGCGGATCTCCGCGACGGGCGCCGGAGGCCTCTCCTCCAGCCCTCAACCCGTCACGGCGAACCCGATCCGCACTCTCACTCTAAGGGGGCGTTGCGGGGAGCTCCCCGCAGAAGGGGGTGTGTCGGCGACGCCGGCGCCGACCAGGGGGAAGGCTTTCCCCTCAAGGGGTTACCCCACACCTTCCCCGCGATGAGTTCCAATCGTCCGGGCGGCGACTTCCAATCAGCCGGAGAGTCGGAAACCCTGAAATCCTGGTCCACGCTTATCCGGCTTTGCACGCAGGCAGAGGGCATCCTTGACGGCGAGATAATGCGACCCTATTTTGGGGGTCATATTAGGAGGTGCGAATGGCCCATACTGCCCAGTTCACCGCTGCCGAAGCCGCGTTCGTCTTGCGCGAGCCCGTCCGTACCGTGAAGAAGGCCCTGGACGCCGGCCCTGTTCGTCCGGTGCTGCTGCGACGGGCGGGCGCATCCGTGCGGGCGATCGGGTGGAGCGATCTTTTCTATCTCTACGCCGTGCGCGCATTACGCGACGAACTCACGCCCAAGGCACGGACGGAATTCTACCAGGCGCTTCAGCAGACTCCGATCGACCGCCGCGACGAAGTCCGGTTCGGCCGGTTCCGGATTTCGATTAGCGATCTGGTGGAGGAAGTCGAACGACGCACGACGGACCTTACGGTACTTGCCGAGAAGGTCGCGTTTCGGGCCGATGGTGAGCCCCTCCTGAAAGGGAGGGAGATCGAAGTCTATCGAATCGCCGCACTGCTCGATGGCGGCGCGTCGATCGAACAGGTCCTGGAGGACTATCCCTTGCTGTCCCGCAAAGAGATTGAGACGGCCCAGGCTTATGCCGATGCCTATCCCAAGGCGGGCCGGCCCTATCCGCGCACCAGCGTCAAGCGGGCCTTGCAGGGCGCCGGGCTGGAAGCGCTCGACGAGGCTTGAAGCCAGCCCGCGCGGGCTCCCCGCGACCATGCTCCCCTCAGCGAGTCCGCCCCACCTACGTCGCTCCGCGAGCGTGTAGGCTCATCGTCCGACTTGCGCCTGCGCATGAAATCATGAAACAATGAAGTCCTGTCGATTCGGGTGAGATTCGCCGCCATGGCGGTGCGCCGGAGCGTTTCGTGTGCCAAAGCAGCAGCAAGCCGAAAAGGAAGTCCCCATTCAGGTCATGGTGCCTTCCCACATTCATAAGCAGGTTGCTCTAATGGGCGTCAAGAACGGGGAGAGCATCCGGACGGTTGTTCTGCGAGGCCTCAAGGCGATTGGCGTCGATATACCCGATAATCAGCTTATCGACCGTCGCGGGCGGCGGAGGCCATGATGCGGAGAATAAGCCGGCAGTTAACGGTCTCCGAAAAATATCAAGTAGAATCAACGGGCTTGTTGGCGGTGTTCCCGTGGCGATTGCCGACAGCAGGGGTTGCTGAATCGGCTGTGTTCATGTATTGTTCTCATCGTGCGGCGTAGCATTGTGAAGAGGGGAGCGCGAATGGGAACCGGAAAATCGGGCGGCGATGGAAGTGCCCCGGGTTCAGGAGGGCCAAGCGTTCTCGATCTCTTTTCTGGCGCGGGAGGAATAGCTTCCGGGTTTGCTGACGCGGGCTATCGCGTCGTGGGAGGCATCGACAACTTTCAATCCGCGATTGCTACATTTGAGGCAAACATCCCCGGGGCTCGGGGAATGATGCGTGATCTCCGGGTTTCAGATTTTTCCGACGTGCGCGAATTCGTGGGTGCAAGCGGCATCGACGTCATCGTCGGCGGGCCGAGTTGTCAGGGGTTTTCCACATCGGGCGGTCTCAGCCGCGCCTCCGGGCGCGATCAGGACGATCCTCGTAATCTGCTGTTCATCAATTATCTCGATCTGGTGGAGGAACTCCGCCCATCTTGGATCGTGTTTGAAAACGTGCCCGGCCTGCTGCTTTATAATCAGGGTCGCGTTGCGTTGGAGATCGTCCGAGCCTTCCGTGAGATTGGCTACACCGTCGTTCCGATGATCCTTCTGGCCGCCGACTTCGGCGTGCCTCAGCTTCGCCGCCGCCTGGTATTTGTCGGCAATCGCACGAATGCCGACATCGCTTTTCCGGCCGCTACTCACGGCAACGCCGATCTTTGGCGCAACTACGCCTTGCCGTTCGCACATCTTTCGCGAATCGGCCATGGAGCGGGAGATGAGGTGCTGCCTCATGTCAGCTTCGGAGAGGCTTGCTCTGATCTTCCTCCCGTCGACGAGGGGCAGGAACTAGACGGCGTGAAGTATCCGAGCAAGGCCGCGACGGCCTATCAGCGGGAGATGCGCAAGGGCTCTCGGCTCGTCCGTCAGCATGCTGCTGCAGATCTGGCCGCGATCGATCGATTTGCGGCGCAAACATTGAAGGCCGGTCAGAACTGGCGCAATCTCCCGATCGAGCAACTTCCTGACCGCTTTCGAAAAATTCGCCCCTATGACGCGACGACTATCCTGCGGCGACTTCAGAACGATGCTCCGGCTTACACGATCACGACCAAGTTCAACGAGGGAACGACCGGTGCCTTTATCCATCCGGATCAGGCGCGGACGCTTACCCTGCGTGAGGCGGCACGACTTCAGTCATTTCCCGATCGGTTCGTGTTCAGCGGAAGCCAAGCTCAAATCCGTCAGCAGATCGGCAACGCAGTTCCGCCGCTGCTTGCCCGCGCCTTAGCCGAAGCAATCCTGCCGTTGGTGTTGCGCGATGTCCGTGGACGCGCGGGTGAAGCGCTTCGAGACGTAGTTATCATAGAAAACAAGGTCGGCGACGCTGATATCCTGAAGCTCCGAGCACCGCGAAAAGTTCGCGACGATAGCCTAATCCCGTTCGACGATGCGGCGTAGAACGATCCATGCCCTACTTCGCTCTCGACCACGTTCGTAAGGCGCTCGACTACTTTCCGGAGCACACCCATCCGGCTCTGATGAGCCTTCTGGCGATGCTGCGGCAGAACGTGCCGACGAGCGATAACCCAGATGACGCCATTCCGTTCGGGAGCCCGGTCGAGCGTCGCTTGATGGACGATTACTTCAAGCCCACAGGCGGTCCCGAGAATAAACCCTACTTCCTCGTATTCGGCACAGGATACGGCTATAGCCACTGGCGTGATCGGGAATATCCCGGCCGCACGCTCCAAGTACAGCGGGACAAGCACGACCTTTTCCAGAAAAGTCCGAACGACAATAGACGTTGGACTTTGGCATCGGACTTGGTTCAGGCGATAAAGAATGGGCCACCTAAAGAAGTCGTCGGCGACATCCCGATTATCGCGGCATACCTGACCGCGTGGTGCTACCGCGACAAGGAGATCGCCTCTGTAGAAGTTGCGGTTGAGGAGTTCGCCAAAGAGTTCCGGCTGGCGGACTATGGTCTGCTTCCGGAGATATTTTCGATCGATATACCGGCTGAAATGTCCGCCATTCCGCTAGCGGAGGAGCCGATCGACGCTGGGGAGCTTCTGCTGCTGCTCCAGAGCTTGGAACCTGAAAGGGGAGAGGAAAGGCCAACGGAGGAGGAGCCTTCGGCAGAAATTCCTATACCCACGGGTCCTACCGCAAAGGTCCGTATGCCAGCCGCACCGCCCGGCGACTGGAATATGGCATTGGCTGACTTCGGAGATCTCTGCGGTTTACAAGGAATGGGCGAGCCGGCCACGCGCGCGCTTGCCGCTTTAGCTGCAGGTGTGCATGTGATCTTCACCGGACCGCCAGGATCAGGAAAGACCAAGCTCGCCGAATGTATCTGTTCGAAGGCGGGTTTCCCGACGTGGACGGTGCCTGCGACCGATCAGTGGACAACCTTTGAGACGATCGGTGGCTACTTCCCGATGCCGAAAGAAGACGAATCCGGAGATCGCCTGGACTTTTTGCCAGGCGCTGTCGTGGACTCGCTTGAAAAAGGCCGCTGTCTAATCATCGACGAGATCAACCGTGCCGACATCGATAAAGCGTTCGGTGAACTTTTCACATTACTCAGCGGCAACACGGTTACTCTGCCTTATAGGCGACGCTCGGAGGGTGGGAAGTTTCACCGTGTGCGACTGCAGGTAGGCTCCGCGGTCGTGGAGGACGAAGACGCCGATGTGATTGTGGTGCCCGCCTGGTGGAGGATAGTCGGATCGATGAACGATGCCGACAAGGCCAGTCTGAAGCGGATGTCGATGGCTTTCGTGCGGCGATTCGCCTTTATCCCGATAGATCTTCCTGTTCCAGCGACATACGAAGCCATGATTCGTAGCGCAGTCGACAGGACGGACGCGGCTAAGGCCGGCGTCGGTGATATGGCGGGACTAACCAAGGTGCTGATCGAGTTGTTTAGCACCGCAGACGGCGGACTCGGTGGTATCGGGCTTCCGCTCGGACCGGCGTTTCCGCTAGCGATTATTCGGCACGCCGACAGCGAATGGCGCCTCGATCCTGCGCGAGGTTTCGATAGCGTTTTGGCTTCGGTGATGGAACTCTATGTGATGCCGCAGTTGCAGGGACGTCCAGACTTGCATGAAGCGGCCGTGGATCTGTTCGTGCCGCTTCTGACGGCTCGTCAAGACGATTTCGCGCGCCATCTCGCTGTCTGGACCGGCTACGTGCCGGGATGAGCCGCGAGGTTTGGCGCGATTTCATCTGTGCTCCGGACCGCGCCGGCCGGCATCTCTCCGCTATCGGGCGCGGTGTCGCGGGCGCGACGTCCAACGCCATAGACCTCGCCGTGCTGCAGGCGTTCCTCGAACGGCTACACGATACTGCAGACGACGTTCGCTTGCTCGGCAGTGTTGTCGATTTGATTGGGGGCGGCTACTGCGCTTTCGCGAGCGGCCCGCTTCATCGCATCCTCGATGCGCTGTCGAACGAGATGTTAGCACAGGAGCAAATTGTCGGGCCGGGGCTTCGCGGCAATCCGAGGTGGGATAGGACGCTACTTCAACGCTTGGCGGGGACGCTCTCGCCCGTTCATTACGTGAGCCGGACCTCGCATCGCTCGTTCGAGTTGCCAGAGAATCAATTGCTCTCATGGCTGGTCGATGATCTGCGCCGGACGGTTGCCATCATTGAGCAGCGCGTCGGGACCGCCGGTCTTCATGCTGATCTACAGGCGCTTCGAGACGACTGCGAGCAAGCGCGGCAGCACCATTGGTTCGGCGATATTTCTGTGCCGCTGCGCCTAACACCGGAAATGATTGCTGCGGCTCGCCGCCACAGGCGGCCTGAATATCGGAGGGCGGCTGCGCTGGCGCGTCGGCGCTTGGAGATGGAGACGAACGATCATCATGCCCGGTGGTATACGGTCTTGTCGCTGCTCGCGGTGAATTGGTTAGAGCCGGTGAACGACGATGATCTTTTCGAACTTTACGTGTTGGTACTGGTCCTTGATCTGCTGAGCGATGAATTAGGATTCGGAGAGCCCGTGGAATATGGGCTAGTTACCAGCCGCAGGGGTGCCGTCGCTCTGTTCCAGAACGATCACGAGAAGGTTCGAGTATTTTTTGATCAGACGCCAGCGGCCGTACTTGGCATCCCGACCGAATACGGCAAAGTCCTCGCCCAGCATCGCGGCCTTTCCGGTGGGGAGCGTAGACCTGATATTTTGGTAGTTGCCGATCGAGACGACGAGACGCGCCTGATTCTGATTGAGATGAAGAAGACCGTCGATGGTCGTTACATTAGCGATAGCGTGTATAAAGTATTCGCCTATTTATACGACTTCAAGGACGGTGCTGGTGCTGGCCGGACGGTCAAGGCGCTTCTCGTCGTTCCTGGCGGTGTTTCCGCAGCGCCCGGCGCGTCTGCTGCCCGCACTGTGTTTGTGGTGTCAGGCGACGATCGCATGGGCATGTCAAAAGCACTGAAGGACGCTATGGCGGCGTAGCGCAGAACCATGGATCGACTGACGCCGGAAGCCCGCAGCGCCAACATGAAGGCCGTCCGTCGCAAAGATACGGCTCCGGAGATGCTGGTCCGCCGGCTCCTGCACGCCGCAGGTTATCGCTACCGACTCCATGTTCGGAAACTGCCAGGTTCGCCCGATATTGTGTTTCCGGGGAGGCGCAAGGCGATCTTCGTCCACGGGTGCTTTTGGCATGGACACGCCTGTCGAGCGGGACGCCCTCCACAGAGCCGTCAAGATTACTGGCTTCCAAAGATAGCCAGAAATCAGGACAGAGATCGGCAATCCGTGGAAGCTCTAAAAACGTTAGGCTGGGATTGCCTCACGGTTTGGGGATGTGAGATCCGTGATACGGAGTATTTGCTAGAGAACTTTCGGCAGTTTCTTGGGCCGGCTAAAGATAGCTTGATATAAGAAATTGATGCTCTCAGCTATCTGTCTGGGCGCCGCCGTCTCGGCGAGCTTCGATGCTTTCGAGGGGAGGCAAACTGTCCATCGACAGGCATATTGCTATCGCATGGAGCGAGGCGCTGGCCGACAGCGAGCCGACAGCGAAAAGCACGTCGATGACGCGGGTCTCACCACCACCGCGCGCGAGCATGGCTTCGTTATCGTCACGCGCAACGCCAAGGATTTCGCGGGCCGAGGCGTGGCGCTACTCGATCCGTTAAAGCTGGTTCGCCCGCAGGGTTAGGCCGCGAGGCGCTGCTCTTCCTTCGCCTCGGCGTTCTCATCCTCTCCAGAGGCCTTACGCAGGAAGCGCGCGAGCGCCGCTTTGCGAGAATCGCGGCAAGACCTTCACCGGCGCGCGGATGATTTGCGAGCTGGTGCGCCTCGGCAAGAAGGTCGGGATCACCGCCAACAGCCACAAGGTAATCTGTAACCTGATCGACGCGACCATCAAGGCCGCCGATGAACTGGGTATTTCCTTGCAATGCTGCCAAAAGGCCGATGAGGCTGGAAATCCGCAGCACCGCCTCTTCTTCGCCAAAAAGAACGAGGACCTGTTTACCGCTTTGAGCAGCGGCTCTGCCAGCGTCGGGGGCTGTCAAACGGCGCGCAATCGGGACCCCGTCTGGGCGCCGAAAAGGGACCCCCTTTCCCCGGTGTCGAGCGGCGATGCGCGTAGCCCTCAGTTCGCGCAGTGCGTCGCCGCGGGGACCTCACCTACGACATCCGACAGATCGCGCCAGACCTTGTGGGCGCCGACGGCGAAGCGTTGCCGAAGACGCGCAGCGAGGAGAAACGGTGGTCGAGCGAGGTCCGCCGGCGTCTGCCGGAATGGGTCGCCAGGACCGCGCAGCCCGTCATCGCAAGCACGTTGGCTGCCGAGGGGCACGGTGGAGATCCGCGTCGAAGGCGAGAAGCTGTTCATCGACTACGAGGCGACGACGGCCGGCTCGGGCTATGTCGCCCCAGTCGTCATGCTCGAGTTCGGGGCTCGCTCGACGGGCGAGCCGGCGAGTTTGCGCGATGTCGCTTGCGACGCGGCCGACCTGATTGCAGAAGTAGAGTTTCCAATGGCCCGCCCCCGCGTGATGCACGCCGAGCGGACCTTCTGGGAGAAGGCGACTGCGATCCACGTCTTCTGCCTGCAGGAACGGCTGCGCGGCGATCGGTTCGCCCGCCATTGGCACGATGTGGTCCGGCTGGACGAAGCTGGGTTTGCCACCGCGGCCTGCGCTGACCGCGATCTCGCCCAGGCCGTGGCGCGTCACAAGGGCATGTTCTTCGCCGAGAGGGCCGCCGATCGCAGTCCTATCGACTACGCGGTTGCGGTCAGCGGTGGCCTGAGCCTCGTACCCGCTGGCGACGCCCTGAAAGCTCTGGAGGAAGACTATGCCCGTATGGTCGAGGACGGGTTGCTGTTGGAAGATGCCGAACCCTTCGAGACGCTCATGGCGCGATGCGCCGACATCGCCGAGCGGGCCAATCGAGCGGGCGCATAGTGGGGACAACGATGCTCAACCGGGGACCGGACTGGCGATCTGAGCGGCACTACGCTGCTCTGCGCGCCAGCCGCCGTTGGCGACGAGGCCCGCGCCTTAAAGAACTGCGTATCGCGACCAATTCAGCCGAGCATATTCGGCCATGCCACGCGCAGGCGCGAACGGCGGGTAGATAGCCGCGAAAGCGCCGAGCGCCGCCACGTGATCCAGGCCGCGGAAGATATCGGTGTGGCGGGCGAGATAGAGCAAGGCGATTGTCGGCGACCGAGACTGGCCCTGATTGCAGTGAACGAGGACCTTACGCTCCGGGATGTTCAAGTGGATCGCGTCGATCGCCGCGTCGACGATCTCCGGCGTGATAAAGTTCACGTCCGCCACATCAACGAGGTTAAGGATCAATCGGCCGGTTCGGCGGGCAATGAGATATTCCGGGTGACCCTTGGCGGCGGCTCGTCCGGTGTAGCCCAGGGCCTGGCGATGATATGGCTCCTTACAGGCATGAACAAAAAACCAACCGCCGTCGCCGCGAAGCCGCTGTTCGTCAAGCTCGGCCCCGACGAAGAGATTCCGATGAACCTCGATCATGGCCGGGCCGCCGCCGCATCCAGTAGAGCCAACGCCGCGTCGTGGCGGTTGACCAGGAACGCACGATGCTCTCTGAGGAAGGTGGCCCGGCCGCTTTTGGCTACGGCCAGCAACTCGTCGACTTGCTCAATGGCCTTTGGAAGAACCGTCCAGGAGTCGACGTCCTCCGCTTCAAACAGAAGACGTTGAGCCACCTCCCGATCGTGGCGTTGGCGGGTCGCCGCGTCCAATAGATCCGGTCGTTCCATGTGGAGAAGCTGGCGGCCGATCCGTCGCAGTCGCTGATCCTGCATCTGCTCGACGATCGCGGGGCGCTCCTCCCATGGCGCTTCGTGAAAGGCGTCCATCAGGTGCTCATCGCGGTTGAAGAAGTCGTCGTAGATTTGGCGCTCTACATGAGGAGACGGTGGATACTCGGGCCTGCCGGCTTCGCGGATCGCGATCAGGCGCCCTCTGAAATCGGGGTTGTCCGCGAGAAATTGTGCCCGACGCTCAACCTCGTCCAGCCCTAGCGTCACCGCCTTGCAATTCGCAGGTGCTTCATCTGCGGCAAAAAGGATCGGAACTGCGTTGGCTTTGATGGAGCGGAGAGGTTTGGGCGATCTGGCCAGATGGGCAGCAAGTTGGACATCCGACAGGTTCACAAGGGATGCGGGGTCGGAAGCTAGGTCGAACAGATAGTACTCGTTTCGATTTTGTTGGTTCTGTCCGATAACGGTGACGAGGTACGAATAGCCCTTCTGGAAATAGATTTCGCTGTAGCAGAATGCCTGTTCGCCGGTGATGTAATCGACGGCCGCCGCCTTTTTCGTGAAGCGCATGAAGGCCGACCAAACCTCTGGAGCGCGATCCTCGATCAGCCGGCACAAATGAATTGTCGCCAGCACGTCGCCCATGGCGTCGTGCGCATTGTGATCAACAAAGCCGTTCACCGGCCCTACCCGGTCGAGCTTGAAACTGGGGTTGCCATTGTCGCCGATCGGGATGGTGAGGCTGTTCGGCGCGAACAGGTGACAGGCGTGCACCATGCGCAGTACGTCGCTGCGGGAATTGCCGTAGAGCGCCGTGAGGTAGGGATTGTGCAGCGTCTTATAGAGAGCCTGGCGAAGGAGATCCTCGTCATAATCGAGCGAATTGTAGCCCATGAAGATCGCGGGCGACCATTCAACCAGTTTCTGCCGGATGGCCCGGACCATTTCATAGTGAGAGCAGTAGGCCGGATCGGTGAGCTGCGCTGCCGCAACGCTGGTCACGAGCATGGCGCCGGGTGCCGGAACCATATGTGGCATCAGGCGGCAACGAATTTCGAAGCGATCGAGTTCGTTAAAGTTCGCATCCGTCTTGATGGCGGCGAACTGAAGAATCTGATCGGTCCAAGTGTCGGTGCCGGTCGTCTCGGTATCGTAGAATACGAAACTCATGCTCCAGCCCCGGCGAAAAACTAAGTGCGGTTAGCTATCCGATATTCGAGCGCCTTTTTGCTCACGCGAAATCTCTTGGCCAGTTCTTCGAGCGGCTTATCGTCGTCAATATCGAAATTTTTTCCGGCAAGGGCGGATTCCAGAAGGGCGTCGGGCATGAGCAGTCTCGCCGCGAACTTGTTCGCCTGGATTTCGATTAGTTCCGTACCCGTCGCCGATTTCTCGTCCCGCATGAGGGCTGGAAAGTTCTTATCGACATGGACTTCGCTCGTCAGAATTTCCCGGTGCATCATGTAATGCCCGATTTCGTGAGCGATGGTAAATCGTTGCCTATTCGGGTGATGTATGGCGTTCACGCCGATGATAGGGATGCCATTTTTTATAAAGATCATCCCCGATAATTCTTCGTCGAACGGTGAGAATCGGAGCTGAATGCCAAGTTGCTTGGCGATCCGATCGGGCGAGACCGGGAGCGTTACACTTCCAATCGTCTTTAGAACCTCGGCGGCCACCTTGCCAGGGTTGATCGATGTGAAGTCTGCCACGGCGCTTCCCCCTTATTGATCGCTGTTGAGGTCGGCCGCGTCGAAGAAGCGCGCGATCTGTTCCTTCTGACTTTTCTTGAGATCGGTCGGCAGGGGCAGATCTGCCTGGTCAAGACGCGATCCTTCGCGCGGCATGACCGGCAGGAAGTCGCTGGGCTCCAGATTGAGCTGAGACGCAAATTCATAGAGCTGATGAACAAGGATATTCTGGCGGCCGGTCTCAATATTAGCCAGCCCGCCGCGCGAGATGCTCAGCCTTGATGCCAGCATCTCCTGCGTCAGACGCAAAGCCTTCCTACGGCTGCGAATGATGGAACCGATATGGACGTAGATCGGGTTGGGATTCATTCGGTGTGCATAGCTGAACACGGCCAAAATGTCAATATCACACGCAACGCGTCTATAGCACGCAAAATGAACGCGTCCATTAGTTGACATATAGGGTGGGTCTTGCTAGGCTGGATTCGTCGCTCATCCACCGGCCCGATTGAGGTTGAACCATGAACATCGAAATTCCTGTCGAAGGCGAAGGCCTCGCCGACATCGAGCTCTTGACCGTCGAGGCCGGGGAGCCGATCAGCGCCCTAGCTGTCGCATTCGCCGCGAAGTCCGGGATCGCCGTCGAAGAACTGCTGGTGTTCGAGGAGGACGGCGAAGGGCCGCTTGTCCTCGACCTCCTGATCGAGGAAGGGCGCGGCGAGATCACCCACCACGTGCACCGCGTGCGCAAGATCGAGGTTGTGGTGTTCTACAACGGGGAGGAAGCCCGCAAGGAGTTTCCACCCTCGGCCCGCGTCCAGCGCGTGCTGGATTGGGCGGTTAAGGTCGAGAAGTTCCATATCGACCCGCCGGTCGCCCCCGAGATGGAACTTGCTCTGCATAACACGACGACCGAGCTGCCTAAGCGCGCCCACATCGGACGCTACGTGAAGCATCCCCACCACAAGCTCGATCTCGACCTGATCCGCGGCGTGATTCCGAATGGCTGAGCCGGCGGCCATCGCAAACACCGCCCAGACGGCGGTGTTGAAGGACATGGCCAGCGCCCGCTTCCGTCTCGGCGTCAAGCGGGCGTTCTGGCGCGTCCACGGCTACGAACATCCGATCCTGTTCATGGCTATCAGCTCGACCAACGCCAAAGAAGAGGTACGCGAGTTCGACTTCAAGTTCGATCTCGAAGGTTTTCCCGGCGCAGCGCCGGCGGCGTGGATATGGGACATGAAGGAAAATGCTTTGCTGCCGGGCGCCCTCCGCCCCATCGGGTGCAGGCGCCTGTCAGAAGCGATTAAGGAATGGGGCAGCTACACCGTTTATCGGCCGTGGGACCGCCTGGCGGGTCCCCATTTCAGCGGTGGCTCTAACCAGCCTCAGGGCATTGCCAACTTCTTCTGGCATTCAACCCGCGACCTCACTTTCATCCTGGAAGATCTGCATGAACTTCTCAATCTCGAAGCTTTTGTCGGCGGCGCGGGGCAAGCCGCCTAGGCTGCTGGCCTCGTCGTCGCTCTGGGCCGCAGGCACCGCCGAACTTCATCGCCGTACCGAGCGCGTGCGCGAGGCGGGCGCTTTTCTGATCGGCCGGACCGGTCCGAGAGGCAGCCGCATCGAGAAATTTCTTTTCTACGACGACGTCGATCCGACTTGCTTCCGGCGCGGTATCGTCGAGTTCGATGGGCGCAAGCTCGGCCAAGTTTGGGAACATTGCCGCGCGACGGGCGCGAAGGTCATCGCGGACGTTCATGTCCATCCCGGCGGCTACGGCCAAAGCGAAAGCGATCGCCACAACCCGATCATCGCGGCGGTGGGGCACATCGCGCTCATACTGCCAAATTTTGCCGCCGGCCGCCCCGTACCCGGGCGGATCGGCATGTACGAATACGCGGGATCCCGCCAGTGGTTCGATCACAGCCTCGAGGGGCGCCGGTTCTTCCGGGTCGGGGTGTGGCCGTGGTGAAGATTCACTCCGCCAAATCTCGCATCCGTGCGGCGCTGCTGAATTCCGGGCGCTACACCATCGAGGAGGCCGAGCGGAAACTCGCCTCCATGAAAATCCGCGTCTACCTGGGTGAGGACGTGGCCTCGACCGTCGCTGGGCAAGCGGCGGCGCTGACAGCGATTGTGACGGCGGTGCGCAGCTTTGACCGCGTATTGCTGGACGGATTTCTCGATGTTCCGCTGATCCAGCGGCTGCCTGTGAAGGGCAAGACAATGCGCGAAGTCGGTCTGGCGCTGGGCGCGGCGCTCCCTGATGTAGGTGAGAGCACCCCACGCTCCGTTCTGATCGGCACCGGCGGTCGCACCGACAGCGGACAGGAAGTCAAAGCGATCTGGAACGGGTGGAGTGCGGGCATAGCGCCGGCGGCATCAAAGTTGGTGGCCGGGCGCAGTGACTGCGCGCTGGCGGGCATCGCCGCCGGTGCGCTCGCTGTCGGCCAGTGCTTTTTCGCCGAACAAGGCGACGTCCGCGCCGGGCGCAGGACGGAAGGAGTGTCCTTGTGGGAGCCGGACGCGGAAGACTGGTGGGGGGCGTCTGGCCCGCCGATGGCGGGTGTCTACCTGCCGGCCGCGCTCTGGCTGATTGGACTCGGCAATCTCGGCCAGGCGTATGTGTGGTCACTGACCTGGCTGCCATACGGTGCGCGCGGGCAGTTGACGCTCTTCCTCCAGGATTTCGACCGCATCGGGGAGGAGAACTGGGGCACTTCCATCCTGGTGCACCGCAAGCGTTACGGCGACCTCAAAACCTTCGTGGCGGAGGACTGGTGCCTCAAGCGTGGTTTCAAGGTCCAGCGGATCGATCGGCGTTTAGATGAGACGCTGAAGCGGCATGATAACGAGCCGGGGTTTGCCATCGCGGGTCTCGACCGTATGGAGCCGCGTCGGCTCCTCGGCGGACCCGGGTTCACACATATCCTCGATGCTGGCCTCGGAGCCGACGTGAGCGATTATCACCAGATCCGCGTCAGCGCCTTCGACGAGAGCGATCGGCCCGAAGTCCGCTGGGCGGAGACCACGGAACAGGCCGCCTACCAGGTGCGCAAAGCCGCCGAACGCGAACAGGCACTAAAGTCGCTCAAGGGCTACCAGGAACATACGCGCAAGAGCAAAGACGCATGCGGCACGGCGGAACTGATGGGCATTCCTGTAGCGGTTCCCTTCGTCGGAGCCTTCGCGGGAGCCGTGACCGTCGCACAGTCGGTGCGCATCGCGTCCGGCCTGGCGCCCTATTCGAACGCCTGCGGAAGCATCTCGGCGCCGGGTCTGTTCCGCGCAGAATTGGGCAAGGCCGCTGAGCGCATCAGGATCGGCAATGTGAAGGCCGGTGTTCAGTGACGCCCTCCATCCTCTCGCCAAGGAGATCCAGGAGACTCTTAGCGATGGTGTGTGCGTGTGGGGGTGACTTGCTAGCCGTCGCTAAGTCTAACTTCATCGAAACATCGCCCTTGAAGGTGCTTCGCTTCACCGATGTGAGGTATTCAGCTACCGAGGACTGAAAAGAAACTCGGTCCGTGAGCGACATCTTTTTCGACTGGGGCTCGATATCGTCGAGAATGATATGAAGGCACTGACCGCGCCGCTGCTGATATCGGGCTGATGCTCTTGCCTTGCTGGCCATGAAGCTTCTGAAATCGGTCAACGCGTCGATCTCCTGCTGATTGAAGAGCGATCCTGTCGTTCAGTATTTCGAGGTACGACAGTCGCTATTGACAGTATAATGCGCGATAGCCGTTACTAAGCAGCAAGGCGCTTGTCATCGGCACCCAGCCTCTCCTTTCCCTCTGCCTTGCAAAGGAACCGAGCAAGGGCAGCTTTACGGGAGTCGCGGTCGAGCGCGTAGGCGGTCTGTTTGAACTCCTTGCCGTCGAGCAGGCCCTGAATGTAGCCTGCGATCGTGTCGGCCGCCATGATGAGCGCCGTGTCGAGCGTGTGGATGTATTTGCTCGTCACCGACCCTTTCGCATGGCCGACCAGGGCGGCGATCGTCACTTCGGTGAATCCGAGATCGTTGCCGATGCTGGCAAAGCTATGTCGCAGAACGTGGGGCGTGACATCTGAGAGCGGCGATTTCTTGAATAGCTGCTCCCAGTGATTGGGGAAGCTGCCGAACGCGTTGTCATCGCCATAGCCGGGAAAGACGTATGTCCCGATCGCTGTCTTCCGGCGCTCTTCCAAGAACTCGACGACGGGCAGACCAACCGGACGGATCGATCTACCTTCCTTGCTGTCGATCAGGCGCAGGCAGCTCCCATCGGTATCCGCCTCGGCCCACATCAGGCCGATCATCTCGCTCCGGCGGCAGCCCGTCAGCGCGATCTGACGGATGATCTGGACCGTCGTCGCATACTTCTCCTCATTCTCGGCCTCACGCAGCATCCCGCCGAGGGTTCGGTATTCCGCCTCGGTGAGACGGCGGGTGCGCACATTGTCCTTCGGCTTGCGTAGCCCGTGGGCTGGATTGACGGCGATGATGCCGTGTTCGACGGCATAGGTGAGGATGCCGCCGAGGAGCCCGATGGTTCTCGTCGCCGTTCCGGCGCCACCGCGCACGATAGCTCTGCCGCGCAGTTTCTTCGTCTTGACCGAGACTCGCGTCTTGCCGGCCATGACGTCCTTCAGGACCTTGTTGATGTCGGCCTTGGTCAAGTCTTTCACCCGACGCGTGCCCAGGAGCGGAACGATATGGCGGTCGATGCGGCCGATGTCCGTGCCGACGGTTGTCGGCTTTTTGGGGCGCCCGCCCTTTCCGAGGATCAGGCCGGCGTTCAGGTCCTTCACGTAAAGGGCGCATAGTTCCTTGATCGTGAGCGCCTTATGATCGAGCTGGCGTTCTTCCGCCGGATTGTCGCCTGCCGCGACTCGACCCAATTGGACCTTCGCCTCCTGCCGCGCGCTCTCTGGCGTCCAGACGCCGTGCAGGCCAATGGTGTATCGTCGCGACCGGCCGGCGGATCGGTATTGGATGAGGTAGCTGCGCTTGCCGGAGACGAACACGCGAAGGCCGAAACCGGGCAGGTCGTCATCCCAAATGACGTAATCCTTTTCCCGGGGCTCGGCAGCGTCCACAATCCGCTTCGTGAGTTTAGGCATGGGGAATCTCCCGCTCCAAACCCCTTTCTCGCGTAAGCACCACGTAAGCAGCTGAACGCAAATCGGGGCGTATCCGAGGATACGTCAGACAAGCCGGTATTTCAATTTTCTCAATGAAAACAGTAATGTAGCGCATCGGAACGAAACCCGTCGTAATTGGTCGAAGGGCAGGTTAGATTGCTCCGAAGGCAAAGGTCACACGTTCGAATCGTGTCGGGCGCGCCATTTCAGAACAGAACTCTGAACTCCAAATGCGACTGATTTCCCGCTTGAAGCGGCGACCAGGGTGCGCAGCAGTTCGGATTTCGATCCCATGATGCGGACCTCAGTGTCGGCGACCTCGACGCGCTGGGCCAGCGCGCGCAGGTGATCGCGGCGGTAGCCGCCGCTGTCTAGCCGGATGCGCTGGCGGGCCGCGCGGGCGAAGGTTCTGACCATATCGGAGTTGACGGCCTGATTGCCGGCATGGTCGAGCGCGGCTTGGGCTCGCTCGGCGTCCGCGCTGGCCTGTTCCCGAATCGCCTTGAGGCCGGCGATACGCTCCTTCAGGCCGGGGGCGTCGAGATCGGCGACGCCGGACTCGATGGCGTCGAAGAGCCGGTTGAGCCGCTGCTCGGTCTCCGTGATCCGCTTGTGCAGTTCGGCCAAGTGCTCGCGGCGGCGCTCGGTGCGCTCCTGGCGTCGGTCGAGAACGCTGGCGAGGATGGTTTCCAGCCGCTCGGGCCGAAGCAGGCGGTCTTCCAGGTGGCTCACGACCAGTTGATCGAGCCGGTCCATCGGGATCGAACGGCCCTTGCAGCCGGTCTTGCCCTGCCGGGCTTTGGTCGAGCAGGTGTAATAGCGATATGTGCCGCCCGCACTGCCCTTGCCGGTGCGCATGGTCATCGCACCCCCGCATTTGGCGCAGAAGCAAATGCCGGTAAGGAGGGTGGGGCCGCTGGTGACGCGCGCCGGCGTCATTCGGGGATCGCGGGCCTTGAGCCGGGCCTGCACCGCGTCGAAGGTCTCGCGGTCGATCAGCGACGGACAGACCATGACCGCCACCTCGCTCTCGGGCTTCTTCTCCCGGTCCTTGTGGGAGCGGGTGTTGAACCTGTGCTCACCGATGTAGGTTGTGCAGGTGAGAATCTGATGGATCGACGCCAGCCCCCAACGCCCGCCGTCACGGGTGAAGATGCGCCGCTCGTTCAGGTAACAGGTGATGGCCTTGACGCCCATCGGCCCCTTCACGCCGTCCCCTTCAAGGAACAAGCGGTAGATCAGCCGCACGGTGTCGGCATGCAGCGGGTCGATCTCCAGCTTCTTCTTGGTCTTCGATCCCCGCTGCTCGGCGGCGACGATCCGGTATCCAATCGGCGGCAAGGCGCCGTTCCAGAACCCTTGCCTCGCATTCTCGTTCATCGCCCGCAAGACGTGCTTGGCGTTTTCCTTGGATTGGTATTCGTCGAACAGCGCCATGATCTGCCGCATCATGACGTGCATCGGATCGTCGCCCATCTCCTGGGTGATGGAGACGAGCTTCACGCCGTTCTTGGCGAGCTTGCGGACGTAGAACTCCATATCGAAGGCGTCGCGGATGAAGCGGCTGAACGAGTGGACGATCACCACGTCGAAGGGCACGGGCTTCGATGTGCCCGCCTCGATCATACGCTGGAACTCGGGGCGACGGTCATTGGTGGCGGTTGCGCCGGGCTCGACAAAGGTCTCGACCAACCCGTAACCGCGCGCGGCGCAATAGGCTTCGCCCTGCCGCTTCTGATCGGGGATGGAGACATCGTGCTCGGCCTGCCGCGCCCTCGAGACGCGCAGATAGAGGGCGGCGCGCAGTGCCGCGGTCATGGCGTATGTCTCCTTCTCACCTCATCGGCACGGCCCGAACAGCTCATCGAACAGATCGCCGAACCACGCCTCGAACACGTCCACCTCGGCCTCGGTGACGGGAATATGCTCGGGCCAGTCGTCGGTGACGGTCCAGGTCGAAAGGTCGTGCTTCGGCGGTCTGCCCGGAAACGGCCAAGGATAGCCGAGCAACGCTTCAAGCTGCTCGGATGCGGTCGGCGGGCGTTTCTTGCGAGGTCTGGCCATTGGCCCAGAATCGCCGAACGAGACGCTTGAAAAATAGCCTTTCTCTACTCTGGAAGCCTCCGCGCGCCGTGGCGCAAAAATACTTACGCGCGGCGGCGCGGGACGGAAACGGCGTAGGGGCGAAGGCGGTCGTCATGGCGATACCAAGCCCAACGCCGTGGTTATCGGCAGATAGAGCGTGCGCGGCCGCCGGACCAAAGGCGTGAAGCCGAAGGCGGCACAGAAAGCTGCCGCGCTGTCGTCGATAGCGTCGGCGAAGATCGCGTGCGCCCCGATAGGCGCTGCCGCCACCGTCTTAATGGCGTCGAACAGCAAAGCTTCTCCGAGTCCCTGTCCAGCGTAGTCGCTATGCCGCCCAAGCCAGCCGATCAGCACGGCGGGGACGGTCGGATAGCGCGGCAGCTTCTTCGCCAGCGACTCGGGAACCTCGTTCAAGGGCACATTGCTGGACGACAAGGTGTAAAAGCCTGCCACCCGATCCGTCGCGATCTCCCTGGCGACGAAACAGGTGGCGTATTTGCGCTTCACGTCCTGCGAGACGGTCTCGCGGAAGTAGCTGTCGATCCGGTCGTTGCCGCAGGTGAAATCCGCCCGCTTGTGCGCCTTCGCCAGCGGCTCGATGGCGAAGCGGACACTCACCGGCGTTCGATCAGCTCGGCATGACGCTTCGCGGCGCGGATCAGCCGCTCATTCGGCTTGGATGGATTGATCAACGCCTCGGCGAAGCGGATTTGATCCTCGCGCGCGAGCCGCATGATCTCGGCGTCCTCGACGACGCGCCTTGCGTCCTCGCCGGCGGTGGCGATCAGATAGCCGGTCAGGGTCAGGCCGCGTAGACGGGCGGCGCGCTGCATCTGGTCATAGACCTGGACCGGAATACGCGCTTCCAATCGGGCGGTCTCGGCTTCAACTTGGGGCTTGGGCATGGGCGCCTCCTTCAGCTCAATTATATACGGCAAAATGCCGTATTATTCAAGGAGAATGAAGTTGTGAATCGCCTTCCGCCTCAGCTTCGGAGTGCTTCCGCACTCCCAATCATCCTTACCTGCATGGGGAGCCGCTGCCGGGCCGGGGACAGCCGGTCAATGCCGAAGCCGCGCAGCGGTGGCGCGTCTGCGCCAGCTTTGAGGGGTTGGCGCCGGTCTGGCCTCATCAAGACATGCCGGCAAGGCCGTTGGTTCATCCTCATAATCCCAAGCCGAGCTGCCGTTTCCTGCTGAAGCTCCATTCGATGCCGCCGTCGTCGCGGCGGACACCGCTGATGTAATGGTCGAGGCGCTTCTCCAGGGCGGGCTGCCAGGGCACGAGCTGGAAGCCGAGCCCGTCCTCGATCATGGCGAAGCGCCCACTCGCGAGATTGGCGACGCCGGCCAGCCGGCCACTCACATACTCGCCCGGCCCGGACGGGGCGTAGGTCAGCCCGCGTTCGGCGGCCATCTGCTTGCCGACACGCTCGACCTCCTGACGCTCCAGAACGGCGACGGTGCGGCGCGGGATGCTGATGACGCCATCCTTCACCCTGGCATGGCCCAGCTCGACAAGCCGCTCGGCGCGCCGGTCGAGCGCGGCGTTCACCTCCCGGCCGAAGCCGGTCCCGGCAAGGGACAGAGGATCTTTCGCAACCAGCTCCCGATCGAGCCAGGTCGCGCCGTCGCTGCTCACCTGGCGCTCGAGGTCGAGCGTCGAGAGCGTGCGGATCGAAAAATCCTTTGGCCGGCTCGGGGCGTCATAGGTCATGCCCCGCTCCGCGACGTCCTTGGGGACTTTCCAATGGTCTGCGTCAATGCGTTCAACATGACCGGCGCGCCGCAGAGCTTCCAGCCGGCGCACGTGGGAGCGAATGAAGGCGTCGGGGTCGCCGTGGCGCCGTTCGATGATGTCCCGCGTCGCTTCCAGATGCAGGCTCGGCCGATAGACGCCGCCATTGGTTTCCGCCACGGCCTGGATGTTGAGGTCGGCCGGCCGGGGTTCGGCCTTGGCGGGCGCCGGGTCGAGCGCGACGATGTGGCCGCGCCGGATGTCTTCGAGGCGCGCGGCGTCCGCCGTCTCGACATAGTGGGCGCGTCCGTCCACCCCATCGATGACGAGATGCAGGCGGTCGCCCATCTCGTCGTTGGCCAGTCCCTTGGCGAGCACGCGGCCGAGGATCGGTTCTGTGATCCGCGCGCCATGCGTCACATATTGCGTGGCGGCGCGTTCGTCGGCGAGGCCGTGGTCTGCGAGCGCCCGGTGCATCGTCTTGATGATGTCGCCGTGCTCGCCCATTTCGCGCAAGGTCGGCTCGGCGCGCGGCGAGATCGACCAACGGCCGGTCTCGCGCTCGGTCGCCAGCCGCATGGTCTCCAGCCTACGCGCGCGGGCGATCAGCAGCGCCCGGTTTTGGCGTGCTGTCTCCACCATGTCCCGGTCAGGCCGCAGGTCGGCGGCCAACTCGTTGCTCGCCTGCTGCTCGGCGATCAGCATGCGGTCGAGGCGCGTGAAGCGCTCGGCGTCCACCTCGCGCTCGAGCTACCGGCTGACCTCCTGCTCGGTCTGCCGCCCCAATTCCAGAGTGACGATCTCGCTGGCCCGCTCGCGGATGCCGTGGGCGATGTAGTCGCCAGCGATGTTGAGGATGCGGCCGTCGTCCATGACCCCGCGCAGCAGGATGTGGATGTGGGGATGGCCGGTGTTGTGGTGATCGACCGCGATCCAGTCGAGCTTCGTGCCAAGGTCAGTTTCCATCGCCTTCATCAAGTCGCGGGTGGTCTCCCGCAGGTCGGTCAGCTCGACACCTTCTTCAGCGGAGACGATGAAGCGGAACTGGTGGCGGTCGTCGCGGCCCCGGTCGAGGAACGCGCGGCCATCGTCCACGTCGCGCTCGGCGGAATAGACCTGCCCCTTCTGGCCGTCGCGATTGACGCCATCGCGCTCCAGATAGCGGAGGTGCGCGTCCACCGCCTTGGCGCAGGCGAACTGGCGGCCCCGCGCCGCGCCGCGCTGCGGATTGAGCTTCACGATCCGCGCCTTCACCGTCACGCGCCGGGCGCGGGTCCGCACGCCGTTGGCGTCGCGGCTCCAGGCGTTCCTCCCCTTCAGCCCTGCAGCGGCCGCCGCGCCCCGACCGCGCGCATTGAACCGCCCGCTTCCCTTCCTGGCCGAGCCCAGCCGATTGGGGTCGCCGCCGGCGCGGCGGATGGCCTGATGCACCTCGGCCAGGAAGGTCTTCGGGCGCGGCCGCACGGCGCGCACGGCGCGTCCGCCGTCGCGATCGCGGACCCGGCCGGGACGGATGTGGAAACGGTCTTCGTCGGTTGCCATACGGCGACGATTGGAAGATCAAACGGTCGATACAAGATCGAAAATGAAGGCGTAGCGCTGTAGGGCAGAAAGACTTGCTCCAGCGCAGGAACGGCGGACTCCCATTCGGCGCACATTGCGGACGCCATTCCTACGTCTCTGAAAATAAGAATGCTATTCAACCAAGCTCCATTGGCGCACCGTTCGGCCTCGCCGGCTCCAAGCGAAAAAACAATGTGCAGACAAACATTTAGGAACGAAGTTCCGCCAGCGAGGACTCTCGCTTTATCTTGCGGTCACTCTAAAGTTCGCCGAACATGCGCATATGCTTGCCAAGCCGCAGTTCCATTCCGAGCATGGCTCGATAAATGCCGCACCCCAAGGATGATAAATTGCGCTGATCACGTCAGGCGAAAGAAAAAAACAATCGCTCAAAAGCGCCGCGACTCATGCAGCTCCAATGCGCCTCTGGCGATCTTTAGAGCGCATCGTCTTGCCATCTGAACTGGGCGCCCCGCCGTCTTTCCAATGCAGACTCCGACGCCGAATTTCTGTTTCCTATATGCAAAGGCGCTGCAGCCTGGGTGTCGGAAGCGCGCAAGCCGAGCGGCGGCCAAGGGGCAGGGATTTCGCCATCAGATGCTTGCACCATAGCGTAAATCGGCGCGCACTCCAGCGCCATCCCTGTGCAAGAGAAGCGGCGGCTCCAACGCTGTTCAGACGCTCGGCGTGTTGGAAATGGCGGAGGTCTGTTCGTTGGACTTTGTTTTTGACTGATTCCAAGTGGGCGTCACACCACTCTCTCGGCGCCCCCATCGGGCGGCGCGCTTCTTCCACCAGACATAGACGCCGGTGACGCTGAGCGCCGTGATGACGAAGCCCATGGCGCAGACAAAAATCTGCATCGGCAGGCCGAAAACCAGCGCCATATGCAGCGAGAAGAGCCATTGCGTGACGAGCGCTCCCGTTGAAACAGTGCTCGCCGCCGTTAAACCTTTCATGGCTCCAGTGTTCGCGTCGAAGACGACGATCGCGTCGCCCCGTCTGCTCAAATCTCGCGAGCTGCGAATCAAATACATATAGGCGCCTTTGGCGCGATCGAAATAGAGTTGCTGTTCGCTCAGGATAGTGAACCCCTCTCGGATCCCCGCCTCCTGCATTAGCTCGCGTCCCCGCGAATGGGCGTCACGCCAAGCAATCGTGGGGCTCTCTAGCGGCTTATCGAGATCAGACAAGTTGCCTGCTTCTGGCAAGGTCATGTCGAAGAACGCGCCCATCACGGGCTTGTAGACGTCGGATAGATCGAAGGCGACGCCGGACCAAGCGAAGACGAAGAGCATCGCCCAGGTCCACAGACCGAAAGCGCGATGAATGTCGAAGTGCAGCCGATAGGAGCCACCGCTCCAGCGCACGAGCCACGCCGGCTTCCAGCGGCTCCACCAAGAATGTCGGGTTGAGCGGGAATGCGCCGCCGAGAGCCGTAAGGGAAGGGTCAGAAAGAAGGCGACGAAGCAATCGATCGTCCAGGCGAGCGCGACAACGCCCAGCGTCCTGACGCAATAGCTCTCGATGCTCTCGGGCGCCGCCAGTGACCGATGCAGCCGGTAGATGAAGGCGATTATTCCACGCCTTCCGAGGGAGGACTCGGAGGCCCTGCGTATGCCGATCCACTCGCCCGTATAGGGGTTGAGGAAGAGCTGATCGAAAGGGAGATTGTAAGGCTTGCCGGTCGCAGGATCGGTTTTTGCGGAGATCGACGCTTGAAAGGATTCGCCGGGAGGCTGCCGCAAAAATACTAGGTCGACGTTGGCCTGCGGCACGAGCGCCTCCGCTTTCTCGCGCAAGGTGAAGAGGTCGAGCATCGGCGCATCGCGGATCGGAACTGTGAAAAGATCGGCGTTGAGCCAATGGTCGAGTTCTGCCTGAAAGGCGATGACGCTGCCGGTCAACGCGACGAACACGAGAAAGGGCGTCATCGCGAGACCAATCCAGCGATGCAGCCAGACGAGGAGGCGCCGCATATTTTGCTCCCTTCGATGAGCCTCCGCCCCTGGCGATGGAACCGCTAGGACGTATGACGAAAGCGAGTTTCGACCGTAACCTCGCCGAACCGCGGTCCTGCGTCGTTATTTCACGACGATGGCCTCCGGCACGAAGCTGTTGAAGTGGTAGTTCAGGCCGCCGCGCAGGATGTTGAGCTGCGGGTGGAAGCTCGCGTCGGTGTTCCCGCTCCAGCCGCCGGAGATCCCGCCGCCGCTGATGTCGGCGAAAAGATATTCGAGCTTCGCCGACCAGTTTTGCGCGAACATCCACTCCGCGCCGCCGCCGACCGTCCAGCCGGCGCGCGTGTTGGCGACGCCCCAAGCGTCGACGCCGTCGTAAGCGAAGCCCGCCGTGGTGTGGATGAGCAGCGTCGGGGTGACGAGATAACCGGCGCGGCCGCGCAGCGTGCCGACATAGGGCAGGCTCGCCTGCGCCGTGTTGAGCGGCGCTGCGGGGACAAGCGCGCCGCCCGAGAAGGGCGAGGCGTGGAGCGCAGCGGTCTGCTTTCCGCCGCCCGAGACGCTCGTGACCGCGATGTCGGCTTCCGCGCCGATCACGACCGACGAGCCGAACTGATAGTTGTAGCCGACCTGTCCGCCGCCGAGCGCGCCGCCCGAGCCGCTGTTCGCGCCGCCGGGAATATAGGCGAGGTTCGGTTTGGCGCCCGCGCCGAAAGGCAGGCTCGGGTCCCAGAACATCGCGGTCGGAGCCTCCCCGCTCTTGGCGTCGAGGACGCCGCCCGCGTTGACGCCGGCGTAGAAGCCGCGCCACGGCGAGCCCGGCGGCGGCAGAACGGCGACCGGCGCGTCCTTGAGATGCGGGAGATCGGCGGCGACGATGATGGGCGCCGAACCTTCTTCGTTGAATTTGTAGCTCACGCCGAACTCGACGAGATTTTGATCGAGGCGGCGCGTTCCCGTGTAAGCGGTCGTGAGAGGCGCCGCATAGGTCGAGGCGTCGCTGACGTTGCCGAAATCCGTGTAGCGATATTCGCCGCGGATGGCCCAGCTGCGCGTCATCGCCCATTCGAGGCCGGCGCCGAGAGTCCACCCCGTGCGCAGCGAGGACCGGCTGCTCGACGCGTTGAAGAGGCCCAGCGCGTCCCCGCCCCAAAGATAAGTCTGCTGCGTGAAGCCGCCGAGCGCGACGCCGCCGGTGACGAAGGGCAGCAGGCGGCCCCAGGCGTAGCCGAGGCGTGTGCGCAGCGAGCCCTGGAGGTTCGATTTGACCGCCGTCGTCAGCGTGCCGCCGGGCGTCGCGGGTCCAAAGAAGCCCTTGCCATCATAGACCGGCAGCAGCGAGCTTCTGACGAGGTTCGTCCCAAGGAGCGAGCCTTCGAGACCGGCGACGAGATGATCGTATTGCCTGTTGTAGCCGACATGGCCTTCGACGCTCGCCACCTGCGCGTCGCGGTTGAGCGAATCATCGGCGCCGAGGCCTCCTGGCGTCGCGATGTAATAGTGGCCGTTATTGGCGCCCCAGATCATGCCGACCTGGCCGCCGGCATAGAGGCCCGCCCAAGTGTAGCCGGTCCAGTCGATGGGCGGCGCCTTGGCGGCGAGAACCGGGGCGGCGACGGGCACGAGCAGCGGATCGCCGAATTTGTAGCTCGCGCCGAATTGCACCTGGTTCTGGTCGAGACGGCGTCCGCCGCCGTAGAGGGTCCCGGGCAGCGCGACGTTCGGCGTATCGGAGACGGAGCCGAACTCCGAATAGCGATATTCGCCGCGGATCGACCAGTGGTCGCTGACGGCCCATTCCGCGCCGCCGCCGACCGTCCAGCCTAGCCGCGTCGTCCATTGCAGCCCGTGCGTGGCGAAGCCGATATAGGTTGGCCGCAAATAGAAGCCCGGCGTAGACGACGCGCCGCCCGCAAGGTCCGACTGCGTGCCGAAATGGCCGATGGCGAGACCGCCGGTCACATAGGGCAGCAGCCGTCCGAAGGCGTAGCCCGCGCGGCCGCGCAGCGAGCCCTGAATGTCGGACTGCACCATCGAGGTGAGCACGGCCTGGTCGGCGCTGGCGTTGGTGGCGCCCACCGTCTCGCGCCGCATCAGCGTCGCGCCGTCGACGGAGGCCTCTAGGCCGAGCACCAGATCGCTCTCGAATTGCCGGTTGTATCCGGCGTGGGCGCCGAAGATCACGCCTTGAGCGTCATGCGACAAGGCGCCCGCTCCGACGACGCCGATGGGGGCAACGAAGCCGATGGGCGTCGAGTAGTTATAGGCGCCGTGATTGTCGCCCCAGCCGTAGCCCGCCTGACCGCCGAGATAGAAGCCCGTCCAATTGGCCGCGTAAGCCGCCGGAAGAAGCGGACCGCCCTTATGTGAGGGCAGATCGCCCAGGGCCGGGCCCTTCACGATCGGCGAGACAAGCGGAAACATCTCCGGGTCCGTCCCGCCGAATTTGTAGCTCGCGCCGACCTGCAGCTGGTTCTGCGTGACGTGACGCTCACCCTGGTAGAACACCGGACCGCCGACCGTCGTGGAGAAGCTCGTCGGCGCCTCGGCGATATGGCCGAAATCGCTGTAGCGATATTCGGCGCGCGCCGATATGCGCGGCGTGATCGCATATTCGACGCCCGCGCCGCCTGTCCAGCCGAGACGCCACAGCGAACGATCGTTCGCGGCGGCATAGTAGAAATTGCCGGAAGTGTCCTGTCCGCCCATGTTCGACTGGAGATTGAAATCCCCCAAGGCGAGACCGCCTGTTCCATAGAGGAGCAAGCGATTCCACGCATAGCCGGCGCGCGCCCGCAGCGAGCCTTGAAACAAGGTTTGAATGTGGGCGTTGATCGTCCCGCCGCAGCCGACAGTCGTGTATTGGACGAGGAACGGGCAAGACATACCGCCCGCAGGATTGTTCCAAGCGAGCAGGCCGAGGCGTTCCAGGTTCGCTACGTCGGTGGAACCCTCGAGACCCACGACCCAATTGTCGAATTGCTTGTTGTAACCGAGATGTGCGCCGGCGATCACGCCATAGGCGTTGGTGACGAAGGACGGCGAGCCGCCGAAGCCGTCGGGCGTGAGGTAGGAGAACTTTCCGTCGTTGTCGCCAAAGCCTATGCCGACCTGGAGCCCCGCATAGGGCCCGGTCCAGTCGTGAATCCAGGTGATGGCCGGCGCCGGGGTCTTGGACGGCGCGGGCGGCGAGCCGGGCCATTGCGCGCCGATGTGACCCAGCACGCTGAAACTATCGCCGATGTTGCGACTGGCATAAGACCCGCCGAGTCCGATGAAAGGGCCGGTGATAACGCCGTTCGTGTAATAGGTCCTGTCGAAGAGATTATGAATGTTGACGCCGGCATCGAGCTTCCAGCCGTCATAATTGAAGGGGTAATCGGCGAGTAGATCGACGATCCCATAGCCCGCGAGGCTCGGGGTGAGCCAGCCGAGATTCAATCCACTGCTGTCGACGACGCGTTGCGCGCCATTGTAGTGATAGCTTGCGCCGAGCTTGAGGCCTTTGAGGCTCCCCTCCTGAAACTCATAGGTTCCCGAAAGCGTCGCGACATTGCGCGGTATCCCGGTGAAGGGCTGGCCGAGAAGATTCGTTTGATCGCCGAGAACCGTTTTGGTGACGGCAGTCGATTGATTCGTGTAGGCCAGGATCATATTCAGGCCGGGGTAAATCTCGCCCTGGACGTCGACCTCAGGCCCCTTGCTGCGCGCTTCGCCAACCACGATCGAGCAGCTCCCGGCCCCTCCGCCGCACATGTGCAGAGGATTGAGATCCGGCTGGGTGACGTTGGTTTTCGTCAGATCGTAATAGTCGACGGTGGCCCGGAGCTTGCCGTCGAAGAACTCGAATTTGAGGCCGGCTTCGGCGTCGCGCGCGCCCGTCGGGGGCGCAGGCGTGTTCGGAAAGACGAAGCCGGAGTTGGTCGAAAAGCCCTCGGCGTAGCTGATGTAGCCGCTCATCCATGGGAAAGGCCGCCACAACAGCCCGAAACGCGGCGTTACATATTGCTTTGCATCGGCGTGCTGGGGCGACGTCGTCAGGGCGCTAAGATTTGTGCCGAAACTCGGGGAGCCGGCGAGTCCCCCGCCCTGGCGGAAATATTGATAGCGCACGCCGGCCATGAAAAACAGATCATAGGGGAGCTTGACTTGATCCTGCGCATAGAGACCGCCAGTGTCCTGCGGGGCCGTGCCTTCGTAGAGAGGCGACAGGGGGCCAGTAAAGGGCATCCCGGGACTGCTCGGGAAAAAAATGCTTTGCGCTGAATTGATCGTCCCAAAACTATTGTTGGCCCAATTCATCGTGCTGTAAAAGTCGCCACCGAAAAGGAGGGCATGCTCTGCGCCCCAAGTGTCGATTTTCCCGGTGAGGTTCACTTCCGTCGCCAGCGTCTGGGTGGCGGAGCGGCTGGCAGCGAGGTAACGATCGTACACAGGCCATGCGAATTGGCAGCAGGGGAAAGCGATGGCGCGATAGGGGAACGCGAATTCATCGAGGCCGGCCCCTTGATGAACAGTGTTGTCGGTCTCGTAGCGATTGTAATAAATGATTTGCTTGATCGACCAGTCCTTGTCAAAGTCATGAAGCCAAGTCAGGGCCGCGAAAATATTATTGTATATCGAAGGTGAATAACCATTGTAATTCGTATGGCGAGGCAGCGAAACAAACCCGCCGTTCAGCAGAAAATTGTTTGCGTAATATCCGGCGAAATTGTTTCTGTAGTACTGACTCTCAAGCTTAACCCAACTGTCATTGTCGATATTCCATTTGACGACGGGCGCGACGAAAATGTTTTCCGCATGGGTGTTGTCGACGAAAGAGCCGAAGGGCGCGCCATTGTTTTCATAGGACATGTTGATCCGGTAGAGCCACGACTTGTCGGAGGTCAGCGGCCCCGTGGCGTCGAGGGTGGTGCGATATTCAGCCAGCGAGCCGATTTGGAGGTCGGTCGCATAGAAAGGCTGATCGAGCGGCTGCTTGGTGATGATGTTGACGATGCCGCCCGGCTCGCTCAGCCCATAGAGCACGGCCGCGGCGCCCTTGAGCACCTCGATGCTCTGAACGTTGGCGAATTGCGTCGCCTGCGAGCCGCCGATATCATTACCCGCCCCGCTCCCGAGATCGAGGCGGAAGCCGTCGCGGTAGATGTAATTCGTCGCAAATCCGCGAATGACGATACTGTCCCAGGGATGGCTACTGGCTCCCGAACTGCTGGTCGTCACGCCACTGACGAATTTCAACGCCTGAGCAAGGTTCGTGACCTGATTGTCCCTGAGCACTTGCTGGGTGACCGACTGCACATTGACGGGCGTCTCCATGACCGGCGTGCTGGTCTTGGTGCCGGTGCTGGCCTTCTCGTAAGCGTAGCTCGTGTTGAACGGGCTCTGCTGCGGCCCCGCCCCGCCATAGTTCTGGGCGGCGGCGGCGGCGCTCGTCGCATCCTCAACCCCGCTGGTTCCCGGCCCCGCCACCGGCGCCGCGTTGCCGCGACCACGGTCTGCGCTGCGACTCGCGCCCGTGTGGGGCGCGGGTTTCGCCTTCGCCGCTGACCGCGTCACCGGCTTCGGCTTGCCGATGTCGATCGAAGGGAGGCTCGTTTGCCCCCAGGCCCCCGCCGGCGCGAGCATGACGAACATGGCCGCGGCCGAAACGCCGCGCCGAAAGTTGGAACACCGCATCATGGCCTCGCCGCATCGAGGGTTCAGGGAGTCGCCGTTGGCCAGACTCCTCCCGGAACAGGTTGAACTCAGTCTTTTTCGCTTCCTCGCCGAGCCCTCCACGACGGGCGCCTGGCGGATTTCATGAGTAACCCTCGAAGTTGCGTTGAACCTCTGCTCGAGAAACTGGGTCCGACAAATGTTGCATCGAGACTGGAATTTCCCGTCATCTGTGTCAAAACTGCAACAATTCGTGAGGGGCAAGGCGAGTGGCCACCAAGCCGAGCGAGACTCCGAAGTGAACGCCTTGGCGGAAGTCGGGGCTCCCCAAGCAGAGTGCGGCAGATGCGGATATTGATCCTGGAAGACAATGACGACCTCGCCCTGAGGCTGGTCGAGCAAATCGCCGACAACGGCTTCGAGGTCGACCGAGTCGCGACGATCAGGGAGGCGGGCGAGAAAATCGCCGCCATCACCTATTCCCTCGCCATACTCGACCGACGGCTGCCGGACGGCGACGGCATTCGGCTGGCGCCGCAAATCCGCTCCCTGCAACCCAATGCGCGAATCATGATGCTCACGGCGCTCGACGACGAGGATCAGAAGATCGCCGGACTCGACGCGGGCGCCGACGACTATTTGACCAAGCCTTACAACCCCAAGGAATTGATGGCGCGCATCCGCGCCAATTTGCGCCGAGCGGACGGCGCCGTCACCCCCATCACCAGAGTCGCCAATCTGTGCTTTGCGCCTGACAGCAGAGAAGTCACTGTCGGCGGAAAGGCCATTGTTCTGCAGCGGCGGGAACTGGCGCTTTTGGAGGCGCTGATGCGTCGACCTGGTCGCGTCGTCCAGCGCGATCGCATCTTCGAGGATCTCTATGGAGATCACGAAGACCTGCATTGGAATCACTTGAACGGCGTCGTGTCGCATTTGCGCAAGAGTCTGAAGGACGCCGGCGCAAGGGTTGAAATCCATGTCGCTCGCGGCATCGGCTATTTCATCGCGACATGCGACTGAGACTTTTCTCTCGATCTCTTGCGGCTCGGCTGACCCTCGTCTCGGTCATCGGAATCCTCGTCGGCCTCACCTTGGTCGACGCAGGCTTGATCGCGGCGCAGCTCTACGAGGCCGCGAGATCGGAACCTCACAGCTGGAGTTATCTTGGCGCGCAAACCGCCCAACAGCTCGTGGTCAAATCCTTAGTGCGTACGGCGGAGGGAATCGTCGAGATCAGGCCGGCGCCGGATTTAGGGCGGCTTACAGCCGATATGCCCAACTTGAGATATGCGGTTTTCGATCAATCGACAGGAGAGGCTCTGCGCGGTTCCTCGGCGGGGCTGACGCTGCCGCTGCAGTTCAGCAACAGCCTGAAATCCGTATCGATAGATTTCCTCTCGCCAGAGAAGGGGACCGAGAACGCCTCCGAGACCACGGCGACATCCATCAATACGCCCTTAGGAACCTATGTGGTCGCCGTTTCCGGCTTTGGCTTCAGATGGGCAGATGTCTTTTTTGACTTCTCCTCCGATCTGTCTCGCCTCGCGCCTCAGCTAATCCCCATCATTTTGATCGTCATTGGATTTCTGTGGTTCGGATTGAGACGGAGCATGGCCCCGCTTCGAAAGGTCGCGCAACAGGCGAGAGAGATTGATCTCCGGTCGCTCGATCAACGCCTTCCGGAAAGCGAGGTCCCCACAGAAATCGAACCCTTTGTCTCCGCCGTAAACAATGCGCTAACGAGCCTAGAGGCCGGGATCCAGCGCGAGCGGCGCTTCGGCGCAAATGCGGCGCATGAACTGCGAACGCCGATCGCAATTTTGATCGCTCTCGTGGAGACGATGCCAAGTGACGCCGTTTCGAAAGAATTGAAGCGGCATCTCAGTCAGCTGCAAAGCATTGTCGAACAGCTTCTCGCCTCTGCGCGCATCGCTCGATCGCCCTCGCAAGCCGCCGATCTCGTGGATCTCGCCGCGACGGTCTTCGCGAAGGTCTCGGATTATACGCCGCTCGTCATGGAAAACGGCAGACACATCGTGTTTGAAGGCCCCACGTCCGGGTTGATGGCGAAGGGCAATATCCGCGCCATAGACAGCATCGTAGGAAATCTTCTCGACAACGCGTTGCGGGCGGAACCCGCTGGCGGCGCCGTGCTGGTTTCCATCAACTACGACGCCACGGTCTCGATCATCGATCACGGCGAGGGCGTTCCCCTCGAGGACCGAGAAAAGATTTTCGAACCCTTCTGGCGCAAGAATGAAAACACCGTCGGCACTGGGCTGGGCCTCGCGATCGCGAAAGAACTGATGGAGAAAATCGGCGGACGCATTTGGGTCGAGGACACGCCCGGCGGCGGCGCGACGTTCAAACTGTCGTTCCCCGATTTGGACAAGGCCTAAACCGTGCTCCCGCCTTGGCGAGCCAATGCAGGCGACGAAAGTTGCCCTTGGGACTTAACTCACATACGTATTTGCACCGTTGACCAAGCCGGGTCGCCACGACGTTTCGAACTCCGCTCAAGAGAGAGCTATAGCGTAAACGTAGTCCTCATCATCGCCTGTCACGCTGCGCCAAGAAATCATAAACTTACGACACTTTTGCCTCCGTGTTGTTATCTCTACTCACCAAAAACTCACCAGGAAATCCCTCCTGCGCGCACGGTAGGGAGCGGTCCTCCCAGTTGGGTTTCTATGCGCGGGTTGCGGGAAGGAACAAAGGCCATTTGATGCGACGACGCCGTCGCCGCGCTCGTTCCTGTCTGCCGCAAATTGAGGCTTTACAGCGCAATATGCAGACGTTTTATATCGCGTAGCCGGAGGCTCGGATCCTCTCAGGGGGACGGGCGACGAGCTCAAACGGACGTCCACGGCCGCCAAGCCTCATTCCGGGAACGATCGCGATGCGGGTCGGCGTCTTCTGCACCTACGAAAACCCCTTGGCGAACTATAAGGCCTGCTTCGATTCGCAGACGCGGCTGATCCTGCACGCTGAGAAGCTCGGTTTCGAGGAAGCCTGGGTGGCGGAGCATCATTTCAACCCGGACGCCGCGAGCCCCTCGATCCTCGTGCTGCTGGGTCATCTCGCGGGCGTGACGACGCGCATCCGGCTCGGCTCCGCGGCCGTGCTCCTTGCTTTTCGCGATCCGATTCAGGTGGCGGAAGACGTCGCCACCATCGACGTGCTCTCCAACGGGCGCTTCGACTTCGGCGTCGCCAAGGGCGGCCCCTTCCAACTTCAGAACAAGCATTTCCATGTCGAGAAGGCGCAGGCGCGCGAGCAGACGCTCGAAGCGCTCGAACTGATCCATCGACTGCTCGTCGAGGAACGGGTGAGCTTTTCCGGCGCGTACTATCAGGCGGAGGATGTGTCGATCTGCCCGCGCCCCCTGCAGGATCCGCTTCCCACCTGGATCGCCACGGCGACGCCCGCCGCCATTGAATATGCGGCGAACCGGGGCTTCGGCCTCATGGCCGCCTCGCCCTTCTCTCTCGAGCGCGTCGTCGAGGCGGCGCAGGCCTATCGCGCCGCCTGCCCAGGCGGAGATCCGCGCATGGCCCTGGCCCGCTTCTACTTCGCGGCGCCGACGCGGAAGGCGGCCCTCGACGAGGCCCTGCCCTTCATCCGGCGCTTCGCGGAACGCATGCGCGGCATCTTCCTGGCGCAGGGCTCGGGACCGGCGGCAAATTTCGATCCCGAGGAGCTTCTGGGACGCTCGCTGATCGGCAGTTACGACGAGGTGGTCGAGAAAATCCTCGACATCGACAGGCAGGTGAAGCTCGGTTCGCTGCTCTTGAAGCCCGCGACGGCGGACGATGAGAAGGCGATGCGCTGCCTCGATGATTTCGCGTCGATCATTCGCCCGCGGCTCGCCGCCGGTGGACCTCCCCCGCCCGCAACGCTCGAGGAATTCGCGCCATGATGCTGAGACTTCTCGTTTTCTTGAGCCTTAGCGTGCTTTCCTGCGCGACCTCCCGCGCCGGGGAGACGCGGGAGGTCGTCGACATGGCGGGCCGCCATGTGCGCATCCCCGCGCAGATCGGCCGCGTCTACGGATCGTCTCCGCCAGCGACGCTCGCCGTCTATGCGATTGCGCCGGAGCTGCTGATCGGCCTCAACACGCCATTCAAGACGGATGAAAAAGCGCTGCTCCGCAAGGAGGTCGTCGATCTGCCGGCGCTCGGCAGCCAGGCCGGCATGGGACGGCCGCTCAATCCCGAAGAGGTGCTGAGCCGCAAGCCGGATCTGGTGATCGCCTGGCTCGACGGTCTGGAGGACAGGGCGAAAACAGAAGAGAGCTTCGCCAAGCTCGGACTTCCCGTCGTCTTCCTCAAGCTCGACACGCTCGCCGATTACGTCCCCGCCTACCGCTTCCTCGGAGAGGTTCTGGGGCGAAAGCAGAGGGGCGCGGAGCTCGCCGATTACCTCGACGACGCGCTGACGCGCGTGGCCAAGGCGGTCGGCGATATTCCCGCCGACAAGAAGCTACGGGTTTATTACGCTGAAGGCCCTGACGGCCTCGCCACAGACTGCGACAAAAGCTTTCATGCGGAACCAATTCGGCTTGCGGGCGCCGACGACGTCTATCATTGCGAGCCCAAGAGCCACATGGGCATGGAGACCATCGGTCTCGAGCAGATCATCGCCTTGCAGCCGCAGCTCATTCTCGCTCTGGACCCGAATTTCGCGCGTTCCGTCGCTTCGCTCGAAAGCTGGCGCAACGTGCCCGCGGCGAAGACCGGACGCGTTGTCGCCATTCCGCGCGCGCCGTTCAATTGGCTCGATCGCCCGCCAAGCTTCATGCGCGGTTTAGGCGTGCAATGGCTCGCCAATCTCTTTTATCCGTCGCGCTATCCTCTGGACCTCAAAGCCGAGACCAAGAAATTCTACCGTCTCTTCCTGGGCGTCGATCTCAGCGACGCCGATTACGCCCGCATCACCCGCTGAGCGTCCGCGATGCCGTTTCTCGGCCTGATCGCGCTGCTCCTGCTCGTGGGCGGCTTCGCGTTGACGATCGGCAGATATCCCATCGGCATTTCCGATCTTCTCGCCTTCCTCGGCGCACAATTCTCGGGGAGCGCGCTCGACCCTGCGCGCCGGGACCTCCTGCACAATGTCATCGTCGAGATCCGCTTGCCGCGCATCTTGGGCGCGGGGCTCATCGGCGCGGCGCTGGCGATCTCGGGCGCGTCCTATCAGGCGGTGTTTCGCAATCCGCTGGTCTCGCCGGGCATTCTCGGCGTGTTGGGCGGCGCGAGCTTTGGCGCGGGCCTCGGCATTCTCTCCTCCGGCAATTGGCTCACGATCCAGCTCCTCGCTTTTCTGATGGGGCTCGTCGCGGTCGGCGTCGGCGTCCTCATCGCCAATCTTTGCGGTCCAGCCTCGACGGTGATGCTGCTGCTCGGCGGCATGATCTCCGGCGCGCTCTTCACCTCCCTGCTGTCGATCGTCAAATACACGGCCGATCCCAATGATCAGCTGCCTTCGATCGTTTACTGGCTTATGGGAAGCCTCGGCGGAATCGATCTGCGGCGCATCGGCCTCGCAAGCGGGCCTCTGCTCTTCGGCATGATCTCGCTTGCCCTGCTCGGCCGGCCGCTCGATGCGCTCGCCATGGGAGACGATGAAGCCCGCTCGCTCGGCGTGCCCGTCACGGTCGTCCGTTACGGCGTGATCCTGTTGGCGACGCTGATCTCGTCGCTCGCGGTCGCGCTGGCCGGCATGATCGGTTGGATCGGGCTGTTCGTGCCTCACGTCGCCCGTCTGGCCTTCGGCCCGCTGAACAGCCGCCTGCTGCCCAGGGCGGCCCTGCTCGGCGCGATTTTTCTCATCATTGCGGATAGCGCCTCGCGCACGCTCGCCGCCGCCGAAATTCCTATCGGCGTCGTCACGGAGCTCATCGGCATTCCCGCCTTCGTGCTCGTGCTGCGCAGCGCGCGGCGCGCCTGGCTATGACGACGGATCGCCGTCCCTATCGGCTCGAAGGAAGAGACTTGCGTTTCTCGCATGGAGCCAAGGCCGTTCTTCGCGGCGCCTCGCTGGGTCTGCGTGAAGGGGAGGTCGTCGCGCTTCTCGGCGCCAATGGCGCTGGAAAGAGCACGCTCTTTCGACTGCTGCTCGGACTGTCTCGGCCCAGCGGCGGAGAGGTCCTTCTCGACGGATCGAGCCTGCGCGCCTTCACGGCTCGGCAAGTCGCGCAAAGCCTCGCCTATGTGCCCCAGAATCACTCGGCGCCCTTCCCCTATCGGGTGAGCGACATCGTCATGCTGGGCCGGCTGGCGCATTCGGGGCTTTTCCGGGCGCCCTCCCAAAGCGACCGCGAGAACGTCGAGCGCGCGCTCGCACAGCTCGAGATCGCCCATCTCGCCGAGCGCCGCTACACGGAAGTTTCCGGAGGAGAACGCCAATTGGCTTTGATCGCGCGCGCCCTGGCCCAGGGCGCGCCGACTCTCATCATGGACGAGCCGTTGAGGGGGTTGGATTTCGGCTATGAGCAGCGCGTGCTGCTGCATATGCGCGAGCTGGCGCGCACGGGACGCGCGATCCTGGTGAGCACACATAATCCCGAACACGCCCTCAGTTTCGCCGATCGGGTCGTCGTGCTGTGCGAGGGACGCATCACCGCCGACGGGCCGCCGCGCGCAGTCGTCACCTCGGAGACACTGCGCGGCCTCTATGGGGTCGAGGTCGTTGCGGTCGACGACCTCTCGGGCGCGCGGCGGTTCATTCCCTGTGCCGCGCTCCGCCGGGAGAGCGACCAACTTCCCTCCTCGCCTTTGTCTCGGGGCTGAAGTCTTCAGCCGCGCCGCGGCTATCATATGCATTATAAAATGAGCCACATCAGGCATTCGCATATAAAGCAGGCAATGTTCCCATGTATAGCATCCAGATGCACAGAAATCATGCCAGAATAATCCTGTAACATAAAAAGCACAGTTCAGAAAATTTTGCTGTATCGCCCGCTACAGGGCTTGTTTCTTACAGCACAGCTTCTGTATGTATTTCATATCTATAGCGCATTAGGCGCCGAATCGCGAAAATAAGGCGCGCTGCGCTCCCACCCTGATGCGCGCCGGCCCGCCCGTGTGAGGACGCGAACCATGAAGCCAACTTTTTGACTTGGCGCGGTTCCTTATCGCTCGAACGATTCCGTTCGAGCGGGAAACGCGCGCTAAGCTTCAAAAATGGATCACGTTTTCAGCGTTCGGGCGATTCCGCCCAAATGCTGCGTGATCTAAAAGCCAGACCGACCAAGCTCGCGCAGCAGAGCGTAGGATTCCGTTACGACTCCCTGAGTCCGGCGAGCCAATTCACTGTTGCTTGCATGCGTCGCGAGCATCAATGCCTCAGTGGCGCGCCAATATTCCTGCGACAGGCGCAAGCACACGCCCGGGACTTCTCGCGGCGACTCAGCCGTGACGATATTTACGGTCGGGATGCTCATAACGCGCTCCTTGCTGTGTAAGCGGGAGCGCGATCCGTCTCTCAGCCGTCGAAGCCTAGGGGAAACGTCATCTCGACGATGAAAACAGCATAGCGCCGATTGCAGAAAATTCACACGCGGGGACACCACTGAGAAATCCTTCTCTTCGATGGGATAGGGGTATTCCGCGATGAGCTCGGTGTCGCTCGCGCATGGCGCTGCGAGACAGTTGACGCCCTCATCGTCGCCGCGGGCAAGGCCGCCTCCGAGGACCGACTTGATTTACGATGCCGCGGAGAGGGAGATTGATCCCCGCGAAGCCGACTGGGATCATCTTCCCCGGATGGATTGAAGAATGGCCGCGGGGGCGCTCCAGGGACCGCGAAACAGGAACTCTTGCGCATCCATTCAGCTTGAAAGGCGTATCCGATGGCCCTCGGCACAGCTCTGCTGGTTGTTTTCATTCTCTGGCTGCTCATCTTATCGCCGGTCTCCCGGGCGGTTGGAGTGGCGATCGCTGTCCTCGTCGTCGTCGCCGTCGCCGTGCTCCTTGCAACAGACAAGAGAAGATCCGGGGGATGGATCGCGCATGAGGAAGCCGAACGCAATGCGGAGCGCCAAAGAGAGTCGGAACATTGGCTCTCCATCAGCCCGAATGCGGTCGAGTTGAGACAAGTGGCCATTGCAAGCAGAGGTCCCGGACATCGCGATACCGATCAAGGCTTTACATTTCAGGCAAACGTCAAAAACAATGCGCCGCAACGAATGGGCGCGCTCGTCATTGAATTTACGGCTTATGATTGCCCAACGACAGCGTCTCCCGTCGAGGAATGCGAGACGATTGGTCACGGTTCCAGCCCAATTGAGGTCACCGTTCCGCCAAACGAAGTCCGCGCGATCGCGTTCTCGTTCGAGATGAAAAACTTTCCGTCTCCTCACGGCGTTTTGACGTGGCGCGCTCGCGTCGCCTCAATACGCAATTGAGCGCTCGCGCCAGCGACCAGGGCAAACTAGAATAGTGAAATCACAAGCGAATCAGATCAAGCTGGCCACAGTGACCTGCGCTGGAGCAGGTCACGGAAAAGTGCGACGCGAATTTCCGGTCAGGGGACAAAAGCATGACACGCTTCATAATGCTCGACGACGGCGAGATCATCAACACCGACATAATCGGCAGGATCAGACCAACAAAAGACGAGCGTGATTGGGAGGTTGTCGGGCGAGATGGTAAGCGTCTCGGCTTCATATCCGCGCGGAAGGCCATGGCGCTGGCCGAGTCCGACGAGGAGGACGAAGTCGAAGAGGAAGAGGAGGGCGGCGAGCCTGATGAGGACTAGGCGGAGGGCGCCGAGACCTGAGCCCGGCGATCCAAGCCGAGCCGACAGCTCCGTCCATTCCGGCATCGCTTTGTCGGGGCAAATATCACGCAGGACTGTCGAGGCGCCGCAGAGACGCGGCGCCCAGCGCTTGCGATTCAGGATGCTCGGGATTCGCATCCAGAGGCAGCAAAAACCTTTCTGATCTTGCGCTTTCTATAGTCTTTGACCACAACGCTCGTTGAAAGCCCATGGGGTCCCAGTTAATCTGACGCCCCGCCGAAATCACCTGAGATGTTACATAAGACATAAATACGAATCCACAGAATGCTGCATAAGCAGGAAGAAGGCTTCAGCGAGACTATAGACCATGGCGTTAGAGTACTAATGAAGAATTATTGACATTTTTGAAACAAAATCCTATAATTGCCCTATTAAAATAAGACGGATCGGCGGAACGATGGCGGCGCAGAACCGGGCCCGAGTCCTCCTCATCGACGACGACCAAGACATGCGCTGGGCCATGCGAAACGTCTTGGCCGGGGCCGGCTTCGATGTGGAGGAAGCACAGGGAGGACAGCCCGGCCTCGAGCTCGCAGGACAGCAATCACCGGATGCCGTGGTGCTGGATATCTGCATGCCCGGCATGGGCGGCGAAGAGGTGCTTCGGCGCTTATTGGACCGCGATCGTCATCTGCCAGTGGTGATCGCCACGGCCTATGCTTCCATCGCCGGCGCCGTTGGCGCCATGAGGGAGGGAGCTTTTGAATATATCACCAAGCCGTTCCGAAATGAACTTTTTGTGCAAAGCGTAAAGCGCGCGGTTTCTCGCCGGCAGACTTTGTGCGCTGCCCCCGCCTCAAACGTCCGCGCCGCAATCTTCTCGATGATGGGCCAGAGCCCTGCGATTCAGAAGCTCGTCGACGAAATAGAAACGGTCGTCTGTTCAGAATATTCGGTCGTTATCCAGGGCGAAAGCGGCAGCGGCAAGGAAATCGTGGCGCGCTGCCTGCACAAATACAGTCGACGCGCAGCCCGGCCTCTGGTCATTGTCGATTGTGGCGCTGTCGCGGAGTCCCTTCTCAGTAGCGAATTCTTCGGCCATGAGAAAGGCGCATTCACGGGCGCGGGCGACCGTCATCGTGGCTGGTTCGAGGCTGCGGCCAACGGCGGAACGATCTTTCTCGACGAGGTCGGCAATCTCGTCGAGAGCGGACAGAAGGCGCTTCTGCGCACTCTCGAGGATCGGACGATCCGCCGCATCGGCAGCACAGAACCCATCAATCTCGACTTGCGCGTGCTCGCCGCCACCAACGAAGATCTCAAAGCCCGCGCGAGGGCAGGAGTCTTTCGCGAGGATCTCTATTACCGCCTCACCGAATATGTGATCACGGTTCCTCCGCTACGCTCGCGCCGCGAGGACATTCCTTTCCTTGCGCGCCGTTTCTTTGCCGATGCGCGCGAGAGCTTAGGTCGGCCGCTCGCGGAGATCGGCCCCGACGCCCTCGATATGCTCTGCGCCTATTCCTGGCCCGGCAATGCAAGAGAGCTCCGCAACGTCATGCGGAGAATTGCGCTCGTCTCATCCGACATCTTGAGCGCTGCACGCGTATCCGGCCTGATCGGCAGGACCGAAGCTCCGCCGCCGCAAATCGAAGACTTGAACGACTCCCCCTCGTTGCGCGATCGAGTCCGCTGCCAGGTGCGCACAGTCGAACGCGACGCGATCTTGGCGGCCCTGAGCCATGCGAAGGGCAATAAGGCGGAAGCGGCCAGACTGCTTGGTATCGACTACAAGACTTATCGCACTAAGTTGAAGTTGCTTGAACGGCCGGCGGAAGGTGATGGCCCGTGAGTGCATTTATTCGTCAGCTGTCCTTCGACGGCGGCCCGCATCTCCCGTTTCGGCTGGGAGAAGACGCGATCGAGCTGTTCGCCTTCGTGGACCCGCGCAGCATGGGCCGGCATCCCCTGCCAGAGGAGGAGCGCCAAGGGCGGCTCATGGCGCATTGCGTCGGCTCTGTGGCCGCTCTTATCGGCTTCGTTTGCGTCGCGGAATATTGTGGAGCCGATAGCGAAGGTCGCTTCGCCGACGCCGCTTGGCTCGCGCCGCGCGCCCGTCGCCACGCCGAGCTCATCCAATGGGCGATGGAGCTGTCGCCGGTCTTTCCAATTCCCTTCGGCACGCTCTATTCGAGCTTCGAAAGTCTCACGACCTTCATGCAAGCCCATGAAGCCACGATCGCGAGCTTCCTCGACGCCGCCGCCGACAATGAGGAGTGGGAGCTGCGCGCCACGGCGCGTCTCGACGCCCCCATTTTGGACCAACTGGCCTGCAGGGCCTGGCCGGAATGGGAAGGCCTTCCAAAGGGCGCTCGATATCTGCGCCTTTGCCAAAACAAGAGCGCGCTCGCAGCTTTCGCAAGCGCCGAAGCCGCCGCAGCAGCCTCTCGACTCGTCGCGCAGCTGGAGCCGTTGACGACGTCGATCCAGGAGCGATCTGCAGCGGGTTCGGAATTTGCGGCGCGTTATGCGCTTCTCGTCCCACGCTCGAGCGTCATCGTCTTACGGGAACGTATGACCCAAGCCGCCGCGGGATTGCACAGCGATGCTGTCGTGTTTTCCTTGTCAGGGCCCTTGCCGCCTTTCAGCTTTCGACCCTGTCTCGATTCACCGCCGTCCCGTCCGCTTCTTGCCTGAGCATTTTCTTGGGGGTAGCAATGCTGCTCGATGCGCTTGATCACGAAAGCTTTTTCCAAGCTCTGATGGATACGATTCCTTCGTCGATCCTCATCGTAGATGAACGGCTTTCCGTCGTGGCGGCGAACAATAATTTTCTTGAAAAATCCCATATCAGCCTGAGCGCGGTGCTGGGCAAGCGTCTACAGGAAATCTTTCCCGCGGCGTTTCAGGACACTGTCTTAGATCAGCAAATCCGCGAGGTTATCAGTTCATGGGTGACGCTGCGGCGCCGACGCATGACCTATCGAGCGCCGGGCGTCTCCTTGCGCATCTATTCCTACAGCGTATGCCCTTTCCAATTGCGCCGAGGATCGCGCGGGGCGGTCCTCGTCATGGACGACGTGACCGATCTGTTGCAGCTCGGCGAGGAAGTGCGGCGAATGCAGCTGCATCTCGCAAGTGTGGTCGAAAGCGCGGGTGATTTGATTATCTCGACCGATCCGCGCGGGAAAATCATGACCTGGAACTCGGCCGCCGAAAAATCCACTGGATACGCCGATGACGAGGTCATCGGCTCCAGACTTTCGGATCTCTTTGAAGACGCGCAGAAACAGGAGGTTGAGGCCTGCATCCAGGGAATTTCCGAGATCGACGATCGCCGATCGGTCGAATGGCCGATGCGATGCAAGACCGGAGAGACGATACCCGTTTCCTGGCGCTTGTCTCGGATGACCAGTCACGTCGGTGAAATCATTGGCGTCGTGGTCGTGGGACGAAACCTCGTCGAGCAACGCGCCATGGAGGCGCAGATCCGTCAGGGCGAAAAGCTTGCGGCCTTAGGGATGGTCATCGGCGGCATCGCGCATGAAATCCGCAACCCTCTGGGCGTCAGCTCCGCCGCCGCTCAACTTATGAGAGACCGGATAAAATTTCCGGCGCTGCTCGAAGAGTGCATCGCCAAAGTGATCGGGGGGATCGATCGAGCATCCCTGGTCGTTGAAAGTCTGCTGCGCTTTGCGCGCCCGCAGCCGATCACCGAAACGACCAAGGTGAACGCCGTCCATATGCTAAAGAACGCGCTGATGTTCGCGTCCGGCGAGGCCGCCGCCGGAACCAGCTACAAATGGAACCTCCCTACGGCCCATGACAGGATACATGCCGAAGGGGTTCAGAACCTGCTGGAGCTTGTTTTCATAAATCTCATGCTCAACGCATTTCAGGCGATGCCGGACGGCGGCGTCCTCACCATCGGCGTGCGACGCGAGGGCAATGAAGTGATCATCGAGATCGGAGACACGGGACCTGGAATTCCAGCCGCCAATCTCCCCAAGATATTCGATCCATTCTTTACGACGCGGTCCGACAGCAGAAGATCGGGCCTTGGCCTTTCGGTGTCACATTCGATCGTGCGCCAACATGGCGGCAATGTGAGCGTTTCGACTGCGCTAGGGGTCGGAACCACCTTTCTCGTCCGCATTCCTGCCGCGCGCGAGTAATCCGCGGCGCCCTACGCTTTGGAGCGAGCCGCAGCAACGGCCGATGGTTGTGGTAGCGCCCCCGCTTACTCTCCTGGTCGAAGTCAACTCGCCCTGGCTTTAAGGAGCATCCACTTGGCGTCATGCGCAAGCGGTTAGGTACAAAGGGTTAAAGTAGGCAGGGCATCGGCTTTATCAGAACAGGAACGACCGCAGATTCGGAAGACCCGAATCGTCGCGCTCGCGATTTTATGTACTTGTGCTAACTGAAATTCACGCCATCTTATGAGAAACTAAAATTCGTGCCGATGTTTTGGACGGGAGGCGCGGAGATATGGTCTCTGCTGAGACGAAGACTGCGGCAACGTCAGCCCTCGTTGTCGATGACGACAAAGACATGTGCTGGGTTCTCGAAGCCGCGCTCAAAGGCGTCGGCTGCGCCGCCATCACTGCTAGCACGGGGCGAGACGCCCTAGACCTGATCCACAGGCAAGCTTTTCCCGTGGCGTTCGTGGACGCTCGATTGCCGGACATTGGCGGGCTGCGACTCAGCGAAGAATTGCGCTGCGTGCGGCCAGAACTGCGCATCTTCATCATTTCAGGTTATTTCCTCGCAGATGACGCAGACATTTTGGATGCGATGCGCACGCAAAGGATCAACGGGTTTCTCGCCAAGCCGTTTCAAATCGGCTCGATCTTGGCTGCCGTGACGGAGTGATACGGGTGAGCGCCACCCTAAGCCCGGGCGACGAAGCCCGCTTTCGAAATTCTCGCCGCGCTCCCTCTATCACCGGCAGCTTCTTAATCCGCTGAATTTCAAGGGCCACATTCATTCTGAGAGCGCGCCTTCTTCCTGGCCCGCGAGTTGCTCCCTTCTTAGCGCCGAAGCGGCGCTCGTCCTTCTTCGGCAGGTTCGCGAAGAGCTCAACACGCTAGCAAGGAGAAGCGTCATGGCACGCGTACAAAAATCCACTGACTCGTCCAGCCTCGGCGAAGTCGTCGACCGCATCCTCGACAAAGGCATTGTGATTGACGCCTGGGTGAAGGTTTCGCTCGTCGGAATCGAGCTCATCACCATCGAAGCTCGCGTCGTGGTGGCCTCTGTCGAAACCTATCTGAAATACGCCGAAGCGGTCGGTCTGACGGCCTCTGCGGCGGCGCCCGCCTAACATTATCAATGGTCGCGCGGGGGGCGAATCTATTTTTTAGATTCGCTTCCCGCACACGATCGGCTTCCAAGGGAGGAAGGGTCATGGCGATTGTGGTGGAAAGTCTCGGGCGCGTGGCGTCTGGAATAGCGGTGGACCGACAGAATCGGGCGGAGCTTGCGAGGAGGATCAAGGATGCGACGGCGAGTCGCTGTATGGAGATCCGTTCTTTTCTCCAGGAGACCAAGGGCGCTCGCGAGAAATCTGGCCGGGACATGGCGGCAAATTTGCGGAAAGCGACGATGGCTCGCCGCAGCGAAGTTCGTTCCACGATGAATGGACTCCGAAAGTCGCGAGAGAAGGAAACCCGCGAATATCACGACAAAGCTACCGCCTTCATGCGGGATTTGACCAACGGCGTCGCTGGGATGCTCGCGAAGTTCTCGAAGGAAGATCGCGAGCGCGGCGTAAGGATGCATCAGATGTTCGCCTCGTACGGTCGGGACCGAATGGAGGCCAGAGCGGTTTGGGAGGGAAATCTCTCCCATCGGCACGGCGGCGCGCAGGCAAGCCATCATTCGACCCCGATGGGCGGCTCGACGGCCGAGTCAAAGCATGAAGCCAGCAGCTCACATCACGAGCCAAAGCACGAGGCCAGCGCGCCGCATGCAGAGTCAAAACATGAGGCCGGCTCATCGCACTCAGCTGAGGCCTCGAGCCGCGCCAGCCGTCATCCGCTTACGTCATCCTCCCAGCGCGACTCGAGCGGCGACCGGTCAGGAAAGGGAATGAAATGAGCGTCCTGTCAATCGCGAGCCGCGGCAAATCCGTTGAGGGCGAATCCGCCGGGAGCGACACGATCGCTCTCGGCCCAAGCGACGCATTCGTGAGCTCGCCAGCCGTCCAAGGCATTACTGAAAGAGCCTTGGCCTATCTGGCGGCCGGTTACGCCGTCCACTTCTGTGGACCGGCCGGCACGGGCAAGACAACCCTGGCCTTTCACGTTGCGGCTCAGCTCGGCCGTCCAGCCATACTCATCCACGGCGACCACGAGTTCGGCAGCTCCGATTTGATCGGCCGCGAGAGTGGCTACCGCAAATCGAAGGTCGTGGACAATTACATCTCGTCCGTCGTGAAACTCGAGGAGGAAGGCCGCGCGCTTTGGATGGATAACCGCATAACCACGGCCTGCAGGCTCGGCCATTCGATCATTTACGACGAGTTCAATCGAAGCAAGCCGGAAGCGAACAACCCCTTCCTGGGTATCTTGTCGGAAGGGGTGCTCAATGTGCCGAGGCTGCATGGACGCGGCGAAGGCTACATCAAGGTGCATCCGAGCTTTCGCGCGATCTTCACCTCGAATCCTGCGGAATATGCGGGAGTCTACCGGACGCAGGACGCGCTGCTCGATCGCATGATCACGCTTTATCTCGGCCACTACGATCGCGGGACGGAAATCGCGATAGCGGCGAGCAAGGCCGGAATCGAGCGAGAACGCGCTGAGCGAGTCGTGGACTTTGTCAGGCTCTGCCGCGTGAAGGGGCTGGATCCGAACTATCCGACCTTGCGCGCGTCGATTGCTCTCTCTCGCATTCTCGCGGCGCGGGGCGGCGACGCGAGCTTGCGTAATCCGGTGTTCCGTTGGGCCTGCCGCGACATCCTCGGCCGCGCGCCACACAACGCCTTGAAGGAAGGGGAGCTCAACCCCGCGGCCATCGACAATCTCTTGCGGTTATTCTCGTCAAGGGATCTCGCCGACGCGGAGGCGTCGCAACAAAATGCCGACCTCGACAATCGGGCTTCCTCGCCATCCGCGGAAGGGCAAGTGATATGACGACGCATCGTCGACCCTCGCGCGGTCTCACAGATCTCAAAACGCTGACGGGACGCTCCGACAACCGCATTCCCGCCCACAAAGCCTATCTGCGCGCGAGCTTCCTCGAGCTCGAACGCGCACGACGCAGGATGGAGATGCGCGCAGCGGAAGATCGGTCAGCTCACATACAGGAGAGATTTCGGGAGATCGACGCCGAGATCGCGGACATCATGTCGAACATGAGGGGGACGTCTCCAAGAGCGCGCCCCGTGGAAGCGCCGCACAAGTCGCCCGTGGGTTTCACCCGCACGAAGCGAAGCTTCCAAATCTCCTACTGACGCGCGCATGCGCGTCAGCTCGAGAACTTTTGGCGCAAGAGGCTACGGCTGCGTCGACGCAATCGCGGCTTGACTGCTTACAGAGATCCTTGGCTGCGCCGCAAAACATGGGGCGGGCCCGGCGATAGTCCAAACTACGGAGCCTAGTTTATGTCCACCAAGAGCCAACAAGCAGGATATGGTCACCACCGTCGTGCGACGGCGCCAACCGAAGCGCCGCCGCCCCCTCCGCCCTCGCACAAGACAAGCAAGCTATCCGCCGCTCGGGCCGCCGTGCATGAATTTCTCGCGTCGGAGCTCGACGCTCGAGAAGTTCGCCTAACGAAGATTGCCCCCATCGGTCCTGGCGGCGCCGGATGGAGGGCGGAAGCCGAAATTCTCGTCCCGAATCTCGAAGTGAAGAAGCTCGGCCTGCCGCTGACGCAAGAGGTGCTCGAGCGCGAACATTATTCCGTCGAGCTCGATGAGGACTTGATCGTGACCTCATTCCAAAATGCGAACGAGGAGGAGGAATAGGCGCGGCGAGAGGGGTGGGCGGCCAGAGGAGAACTAAGGAGAGCGGCACATGGGCCTTTATGTTTATGCAGTGGCCAACTCCCTCGACGAGGGACCGCTGTCAGTGCAAGGAATTCTCGAGCGGCCCGTCTTTCAGGTCGAGAGCGGCCCAGTAAGCGCGATCGTCAGCGATTGCCCGCTCAGCGCCATTCGCGCTGAGCGCAAACATCTCGCCGCGGCGCAGCGCGTCGTGGCGACGATTAACGCCGAACGCGATATCCTGCCGATGGCTTTCGGAGCCATAACGAAATCCGAGACCGACCTTCGAAACTTCTTGAGTCGCCAACGCGACGTTCTGATTGGTCAGTTGCAGCGCGTGCGCGGGGCTGTCGAGATGAGCGTGCGAATAACCCTGCAGACGGAAGACCCGATCGCCTATCTGGTCTCCCGCACGCCCGAGCTGCGAGCAGCGCGAGACCGGACTTTCGCGGGTCGCCGGCCGCCGTCTCACGAAGCCATGCTTCGCCTCGGCCAAATGGTTGACGAAACTTTCCGCCGCTACCGCGAATCGCGCGCAGCTGAGGTGATGTCCGGCCTCGGGCCGTCATCCGTCGAGCTCCTTTCGATGCCCGTTCGTGGCGAACGTGAGGTCGCAAATATTGCGGCGCTCGTTACGCGAGGCAGTCTTGGCGGCTTCGAAGCCGCAGTTCACGAAGTCGCCGGGCAGATCGACGACGACGTCTCCTTCAATATCGGCGGACCTTTCCCGCCTCACAACTTCGTGCAGCTTGAACCTCGCAAGGGTCAGGGTTGAATCCATAGCGGAGAAGTCAGCGATGTTTATCGTCGACGATGTTGTGAAAATCGCGGTGAATGGCGTCGTATCCATTTTGAGCAAAATATTGACGGTCACATCCTCGAGCGAGGTGCGAAAGGCGCATTTCAGGAAGCGGCCGACGCAGGGCGTTAGGAAAGGAGGCGGCGACCATGCTTCTCATTGACGATCTCCTGGCGGGGCCCGTACGGGGCCTGATGTTCGTTCTCCGAAAGGTCCATGAGGTCGTGGAGCAGGAGCTCGACGCGGAAGAGCGCGGCATCCTGTCAGATCTCTCCGCGTTGCACTGCGCGCTCGACAGCGGCGTCATAACGGAGGCCGATTTCGAAGCGCGCGAGGAAACCTTGCTCAATCGGCTCGACAGCTTGCGGGGAAACAGCCATGGCGCCCTCTAAACTCCCCGCGGCGGGCGCGCCTTCGGCGTTTCGCGAGCAATTGTCGCTTGCAGACGCGCTCGACCGTATCCTGCATCGCGGCGTGGCCCTTGAGGGGAACTTGACTATCGGTCTCGCCCAAGTGGACTTGTTGTATCTCGATTTGCGGCTCTTGCTTGGATCGATCGATACGATCTGGCCGGACGGAGCGCCTTCGCTCCCGCTCATCGAGCCTGACCCCTCCCCCTCGTCGTCCAGGCAAAAGCCGTTTGAACCGGCGGCCCGCTCGACGGTTCCCTCCGCATCGGCGCAGGCGGAAAATTCACTTCCAGCGGCGCCCCCGCTGCGTCAGTCCCCGGCTGCATTTACCCGTGAACCGCGCCGCCAGGAAGCGGGATCCTCGACAGCGCAAGGGCTCGTCCGACTCGTGCTGACGCTCGTCCGGCTACTTCATGACGTGCTCGAGCGCCAAGCAATCCGACGGATGGAGGCAGGGCGCTTGACGGATGCAGAGCTCGACAATTTGGGGGCGGCGCTCTTCGCACAAGCGGAGGAAATCGCGAATCTTCAACGGCAATTCGGCTTCCTCGACAAGGATCTCACTCTTGAGCTTGGCGCCCCCGAAGGGGCGCTGTGAAAAAGGCGTCGCCATGAACATCCAGCATCAGCCCGTCGCGCATTCCCTCGAGAGCACAAATCTTGCCGATCTGCTCGAACGCATTTTGGACAAGGGCGTCGTGATCGCGGGCGACATATCCGTCAAGCTTGTCGATGTCGAGCTGCTGACAATCCAGCTACGGCTCGTTGTCTGCTCAGTCGACAAGGCGCGAGAGCTCGGACTCGACTGGTGGAATCACAACGGCCGCCGAGAAGGTGCAATGGCGGCCAAGGACGATAAGAAACTCGGCGCGATGGAAAAACGGCTGGACCGCCTTGAAACTGCGCTTGGAGCCGTGATCGCCGCGCCTCACAAGGAAGGGAGCGCCACCAATGCCTAAGAAGGAATGGAGCGACAGGGAAAAAGAGGATGTGACGGGCGTCGCCGGCTTGAACAAGATCGCCCGCGGCCTCTCCGATCTCTTCAACGTGCTCGCGGATTTCGACAACTTGCCGCGCCGGGGTCGGCACGAAAAGGACGGCAGGGTAATGGAATATTCCTTCGGCGCGCGAACGCTTCGCGAGGCGGCGGGGGAGACTGAAGAGCCGCCCGAAGAAGAAGCCCCGCAACGAGAAGCCCCACGTCATCGCACCGCAAGAGCCCGGTCGACCGAGATCCTCGAGCCGGTTACGGACATGTTCGACGAAGCCAACGCTCTGGTGTTTCTATTCGAGCTACCCGGCGTCGAGCGTAAGGATGTTCACTGCACGCTCGACGGCGACATCCTGCTGCTCGACGCGAAGACTGGCGACCGGCATTATCGCAAGGAAGTGCTCGTCGAGGAAAAGTTTGTTCCCGGCGCCCCACAGCTTGATCTGCGTAACGGCGTTCTCGAGGTGCGGCTCGCCAAGCAGAACTGACATAAGAACGCCATTTGAAGCAACGGTTTTTCGCGTAATGCGCGCTCGAAGCGTAGCATCGATCGCGCCTTCTGCGTTTAGCCGGTTCCGGCTAAACGCAGCGCGAACTGAAGGAGGGCGCGAGAGCGCTCTGCAAGAGTTGAAGCGCTTTTTCAGTCAGAGCTTGCTCCAGCGGATCGAATTTGAGCGGTTTTCTATCGCTCGCTTGATTTTAGGCGAGCCAAAAGCGCTTCGGCGCCTGTGTGGGAGAAATGTGCGCAATGGCGCGATTGATCTACGTTCCCGTCCTGCACAGCGTCGCAGAAATGGGCACTGCGGCGCCAGCCTATAAAGCGGCGTTCGTCGCGCGTTACGGCGAGGCAAAATGGGCGGAGCGAACGGGCAAGTTTGACACCATCTGGCGCGCGATCGGGGAGTCCATCAAAATGCTCAAGCTTGATCTCTCCCATGTCAAATTATACCAGGACAGTCTTCCGGTTTGCGGCAAAGAGAGCGAGCTCGTCAAAGACTTAGCGGCTCAGGGAAGCCCAAACCACCAGCTGCTCGAAGGCCTGATGCGCGGCGGCGCAAAGGTCGTTGGAACCGAATCGCCGACGCTGCTCCTCGATGAATATAGACTTTTGCAGTCGCCTCGGCGCAACGAGGCGAAAGCTGCCGCAATTCTCGAGGCGCGCGATCGATTCATCGCTAAGCAGATCGACGCGACTCTCGCCGAGGGCGAAATCGGCGTTCTCTTTATCGGCGCGCTGCATAAGGTCGCGCAATTCCTGCCCGAGCGCATAAAGGTCGAATATCTCGCTGTCCGCTGCTCAAGCGACAACGAGCGAGAACAACGACTGACATCAGGAGTGAAAGAGTGAGCGAATCTGAAGGAACCTTGCGCTTGACGGTGGTCGAAGCGCGGCGTGATGACGTCGGGCGTGGAATCGTCCGGCTTGATCCCGAAACACTGCGCCAAATCGGCGCCGGTCCAGGCGACATATTGGAGATCGAAGGACGCACGAAGACGGTCGCCAAGGCCATGCCCACGTTCAAAGAGCAAAGAGGCCAGCAGGTCATCCAAATCGACGGCGTCGGCCGCAAGAACGCGGGCGTCGCACTCGGGCAAGCGGCGACGATCAGAAAAGTCGCCCACGCCATCGCGCGTCGCTTGTCCGTTACGCCCTTGGGCGCGGGGGCGCTGCATCAGGATGAAATCGAGTATATGGCGAACCGTCTCGACGGCCTCGCGGTGAGGACCGGCGACCGCGTCCGAATCGCCTTGTTTGGCGGAAACCACCGGGACTTCCACATCAAACGCACCGAGCCCGATGGACCTGTGGTCATACATCCCGACACGCTCCTGACGCTCGAGCGGCCGCGTAACGACTCGTCGACTCAAACGGCTTCCGCCGAAACGGAAGAGTTCGTCACCTATGACGATCTCGGGGGCATGGAACGCGAAGTGGCCAAGGTTCGCGAAATGATCGAATTGCCGCTCAGTCATCCGGAAATATTCGAGCGGCTGGGCATCACGCCGCCAAAAGGCGTCCTGCTGCATGGTCTCCCAGGCTGCGGCAAGACGCTTCTGGGGCGCGCGGTCGCGCATGAGTCTGAGGCGGCCTTCATATATGTCAGCGGCCCGGAGATCATCCAAAAGTTTTACGGAGAGAGCGAAGCTCGCCTGCGAAAAATCTTCGAGGACGCACAGCGCCGCGCGCCCTGCATCATCTTCTTCGACGAGATCGATTCGCTTGCGCCCAAGCGAGAGCGTGTGGAAGGCGAAGTCGAAAAACGCGTCGTCGCTCAACTTCTTGCTCTCATGGATGGTTTGAAGAGCCGCGGCGATGTGATCGTCATGGCGGCCACGAACCGTCCGAACAGCCTCGATCCTGCCTTGCGCCGCCCTGGCCGTTTCGACCGCGAGATTGCCATAGGCATCCCAAATGAAACCGCGCGCCGAGAAATTTTGGAGATCTACGCGCGGGGAATGCCGCTCGGGGACGACATCGAGCTATCCGACCTCGCCGCGACGACTCACGGCTTCACCGGCGCCGACCTCACCGCGCTCTGCCGCGAGGCCGCGATGGCGGCTTTGCGCCGTCAGCTTCCCCAGCTGTCTGTGGGGTCCGGACCCATCCCCTCTGAAGCGCTCATGAGTCTGGAGGTCAAGATGGCGGATTTCAGAGAGGCGCTGAGCGAGGTCTCGCCCTCCGGCCTGCGCGAGGTCGAGATCGAAACGCCGAACGTTCGATGGGAAGAGGTTGGAGGATTGGAGTCCATCAAAGAAGCGCTGAAGGAAGCGATCGTTTGGCCTTTGAGTCAACCACGCATCTTCGAGGAGATCGGCTTGCAGCCGCCCCGAGGCATTCTGCTGTATGGCCCGCCGGGCAATGGCAAGACGCTCATCGCGAAGGCGTTAGCCTCTCAAAGCAATCTGAATTTCATCTCGATCAAGGGACCAGAGCTCCTGTCGAAATATATCGGCGAGTCCGAGCAAGGCGTGCGTGAGCTTTTTGCGCGGGCGCGTCATGCCGCCCCGTGCATCGTGTTCCTAGACGAGGTCGACGCTCTGGCGCCGAAACGCGGCTTTGACGGCAGGTCTCCCGTAACGGATCGCGTCGTAAGCCAGCTGCTCACCGAGCTCGACGGCGTCGAGGCGTTGAGGGACGTTTGGGTCATCGCGGCCACAAACCGTCTCGACATGATCGACGAGGCTCTCTTGCGGCCGGGACGGCTCGATTTCCACCTCGAAGTCAAGCGTCCGGACCAAAAGGCGCGCGCGGCTATCCTCGCGGTGCATCTACGCCAGAAGCCGGTGGACGAGAAAATCGAGCTGGCGGCGCTCGCCGATCGCACGGAAGGCCTCTCTGCGGCGGAGGTGCGCTTCGTTTGCGATCGTGCGTCCATGCTCGCGATTCGGCGAGTCTTCAAAGAACCGGACGCCGGCCCCATCGAGCTTGGATCCCTGCGGCTTGAGCAGCGCGATTTTGACGAGGCTCTGGCCGAGCAAAGAGCGGCGCTGGAAGACGCGATTGCCGCTCAGGCGGCGCTGTTTTGAGGGCAGATCACGCGAGTCCCAGCATGGAATGTCAGGCTGTTCTCAAATCAGGCCTGCGTCGCCTTGCCGTGGGACGGCGCGCGACGAAAGGACGCCAAATGCCCCGCTTGAAGATCGCCTCCATCACTGCGCTTATGATCGTTGCGACGAGCGCGCTGGCCGATCCGCTCCTTCTAGGGGCCAAAGGGAAGAGAGCGCCTGTATCGTCGCCGCCGGCCGGTGCTGGCCACGATGGCTATTACGCGCCTTACATTATCGGCGCCGACGGCAGGAAATATCCAATCATGGAGATTCCTGGCGGCGCGACGGTCATCACACGACAGGTCATCGACGATCAGCAGGCCACAACGCTTGGCGAGGCCTTGAAAAACGTTTCTGGCGTCATGGTCAGAAGTCGGTGAAGGAACGCTGATCTGGGCGCGCGCCAAGGTCCCGAGTCAGAGCCGGGGCGGACCCCAGACTCTTTTTTCAGAAGATCGGCTATCCTGTCGTTCGCGCCCCCGAGGCTCAGGCGCGGCCGTTGAGCCAGATCGAATTTTTCTCGCCCCTGCCGCCCTGCCCCTGCCGATCCTCGTCGAGGGGTGACAGGCGCGTCCCAAATCACTGGCGGATGTGCGTTTTCCGATCACAATGCCTTCTCCGGCCACCGCGATCTTGGGACAGCGCGATCTTGTCAAAGGCGGCGGATTGGGGGAAGTTGCGTCAAATGGGATTCCGCGAATCCTTGTAGAGGGAAGCTCGCAAACTTCGACGGCTTCCGAGCCGTCGACGGTCTCGCCTCCACCGGAAAATCAGGGGACAGCGCCTCGTCGAAAGCAGGCTTGGCCGCGAAGCCTCGGTATAGCGTCAGGAATTAGAGATGGCATCTGAAGGCAACGGCCCCATATTTGAAGCGATATCAAACAGCTTCCGATCTAATCGAGACCGTTTGTTAAGAGACGTGATCATTGAGCGCCGCTCAGGCGCGTCCGGAATATTCAACATACTCGACATGGGCGGATCCTATAAATATTGGGATCGCGTTGGATTTGATTTTCTTGAATCGGCCAATATAAATGTAACTTGCGTGAATCATATTAGTAGCGAGTTCTACGAGTCAGAGCGCAAGACTGATAGAATAAAATTCGTTGTCGCCGATGCACGCAATTTAGATACTTACAAAGACAACGCCTTTGACTTTGTTCACTCGAATAGCGTGATCGAACATGTTGGACGCTGGGCCGACATGCGCGCTTTCGCGAAGGAGGCGCGTCGATTGGCTCCGTCCTACTACATTCAGACTCCCTATTTTTGGTTTCCGATAGATCCGCATTTTTATCGAGTTCCGTTTTACCACTGGATGCCGGAATCGCTTCGGCTGAAAATTACAAGGAAGATGAAGGTTGGTTGGGCATTGGCGCTACCAAATCTCGATGACGCAATGGCTGCGGTCGAATCTGCGGTGATTCTGGACGCCACCCAATTTCGCTCGCTGTTTCCCGACGCGGAAGTCAGTTTCGAGCGTTTCGCTTTTTTACCTAAATCATTGATCGCTATCAGGAGATAAAGAGAGAGCGCGCCTTTACGCCTTAAGCTTGACCGGTAGGCGGCGCCCCAACTCTGCGGGAAAGGTTGCGTCCGGCGCAAATCGGCGTGCGTCTTGATCGCTTCATCGAGGAGCGTCGGAGACGCCGCCAACGCCGACCGCACGAGATCGGCGGCGAAACCTATTGTCGGAGCGGAGGCTCCTGCACGAGTCGCCCCAACAATCTCTCTCCGGCGATGGCGTCGTAGAAGGGGTCTTCCGGCGTTCCGTTTTCGAGCTCGTTAATGAGAATCTTCGCGCTGTCGTGCTCGACTTGAGCCTCGTCGAGCGGGTCGTCGTCGATGAGCTCTCGGCAGGCGGGGTAGAAAATCTCCTCCTCGAGAATCGCATGAATCGTAAGCGCATTGCAGGCCTGCCTGGCGATCTTCGCGCGATCGGCCCGCCGCTTGGCTGTCGCATATCGCTCAAACAGCGCCTCGACCTCTCGATGGTCCTGCTTCAACAATGAGATGGCGTCCTGCTTGTCTGCAGGCGCTCTCCTTTGTCTGTTTCATTTTTGAATTCTCCATGGAGGGAAATCAGCGATCTCTCCGTATCGGATTGGAGTCCCGTCTACGGGCTTCAATGCGATCCCGGCGCCGCCTCGTTACAAGCCGCCTCACAGGCCCGGCAGACCTCGGCGCAGATTCTGCAATGCTCGTGATGGCCCGCGTGGCTCTCGCACTCCACGGCGCAAAGGCGGCAAGCTTCGGCGCAGGCGCGCAACATGGTGCGCATGGACGAAGTATCCGCGTTCCCGCGCCGGGCTCCAATCGCACCGGTCGCGTCGCATATGTCTGCGCAATCCAGATTAAGCCGGATGCATTCGCGCAATCCTTTGAGCTCCTCTTCGTCGAGGCAAGCGCCGGCGCAGGCGAAGCACGTCTCGGCACAGTCGAAGCACTTTTCGATACAGCGCGCGAGCGCTTCGTTTTCCGCGCCTTGCAGCTTCGGCCGCGCGGCGATCATTGACTGCAGATGCACAGGGTCACTCCTTCGATTAGTTCCAGCTACGGCTAGACCCGAGGCGTCAGGATCGCGACGCGTGCTCTGGCTTGCCTTTGCGCTTGGTTGCGGCAAGACGGCGAAGCTCCTCTTCGCTCATCGAGTCGACCATCGATCGCGATGCGCCTTTGAGCTCGGACTTTTTCTTTTCGCCGCGCTTCGCCGAAAGTGCGGCGCCGGCGGCCATCTGCTGGGCCTTGGATTTCGCAGGCATGATCGTCATCCCCTGTTCACGAGGAGAATTCGGGTCATAACTCGCAAGGATCAGGAAAGTTGTCTTCAGCTTCGGCTTAATTCGCGAATTATTGAATTGGTTCGGCAACGGTCCCAGGACGAAGCTTTCATCGCGTCGGTTCCAACGCTCGCAAAGCGGAGATCACGCGGCCGCCCTTGCGCGAGACAACGCAGCCGCTAATTGCGTTCCTCACGAAATTGACCGGCAAGCCAGCCAGATCACGGATGCGATGGCGCTGTCATCAAAGGCCCGACAACGCTTTGTCTGTTCTAAACGCCTTGCAACGCGGCGCTCAAATTCATCAACTCGATCTGGCCGCGGGCATTGCCCTGCTTGAGGGCTAAACATGAATAAGCGCTCTGACGACTTAAAGCAGGACGTGAAGCCGTCGAAGCGCGATCTCACCGATGCGTCAGACGCGGTACAGGAATGACGCTGCATCTTCGCGGAATTTTGGGGGACGTTCTTACTCGTGTTCGCGGTGGTTTGCGGTGATGTCGCCAGCGCGCTCAACCCCGCCGAGTCGACGCGCCTCTCCGCCGCGGTCGCGTCGGGCCTGATGGTTTTGGTCGGGATCTATTTCCTCGGAGCCGTCAGCGGCGCGCATCTCAACCCCGCCGTCACTTACGCCTTCGCGCTGCGTCGCCATTTTCCCTGGCGTCGAACGCCAGGTTATGTTGCGGCTCAGCTGGCCGGCGGCATAACGTTTTGGCAGGCTTTCGTCCTGGAGGCCGTGCTTACGGTCGGCCTTGTCAACGCGAGTCTCGGAACCGCCTCAGGCGCACGCAACATCGGTGCGAACGCCGGCGTCGCAATCGGTTGCTACAATGTCGCGGCGAGACTTTGTGCGGCTGGCCTCACGGGCGCGTCGATGATAGCCGCTAGCAGGCTGTTGAAAAAGTCGCTGGCTCTGGGAATCTCGCTGTGATTCAGTCTCTCCTCGCGGCGGCGAGGAATGAATCATGCGGGGCGGGGACGCGCGATGCGGGGCGCTTTTCAGTTATGTCGATCTTGAAGCGCGGGTTGGGAAGAGGCATCCCCTGCGGGCGATCCGTCAACTCGTGAACGAAGCTCTGGCGGCGATCGAGAAGGAGATCTCGGCCCTTTATTCCGCAACTGGCCGGCCGTCGATCCCCCCGGAGAAGCTTCTGCGGGCGATGCTCCTGCAGGCCTTTTATTCGATCCGCTCGGAGCGCCAGCTGATGGAGCGGCTGGAGTTCGATCTTCTGTTTCGCTGGTTCGTGGGTCTTGGTGTTGACGATGCCGTTTGGGATCACTCGACCTTCTCGAAAAACCGCGACCGCCTGCTTTCGGGCGACATCGCCGTGAAGTTCTTGAATGCGATCCTGGAGCAGCCGCGCGTAAAGCGGCTTTCGAGCACGGATCACTTTTCGGTCGACGGCACGCTGATCCAAGCCTGGGCGTCGATGAAGAGCTTCAAGCCAAAGGACGCGGCGGACCCACCGCCAAGCGGAGGCGGCGGACGCAACAAGGAAGCAGAATTCCACGGCGAGAAGCGTTCGAACGAGACGCATGAGTCGACGACCGATCCAGAGGCGCGGCTCTATCGCAAAGGCTCAGGCAAGGAGGCTAAGCTCTGCTTCATCGGCCATGCGCTAATGGAGAACCGGAGCGCACTCTTCGTCGGCGCCTGCCTCACCCAAGCCGACGGCCACGCCGAGCGCATCGCGGCGCTGCACATGATCGAGCCGCGCGCCGACCGCCCGCGAACAATCACGCTGGAGGCGGACAAGGCCTATGACGCCGAAGACTTCATAAATGAGCTGCGATCGATGAAGGTCACTCCGCACGTCGCGCAGAACAGCAACGGACGCGCCTCGGCGATCGACGGTCGCACGACGCAGCACGCGGGCTACGCCATCAGTCCGCGCATCCGTAAGAAGATCGAGGAAGGCTTCGGCTGGACCAAGACCATCGGCGGACAAGAGAAGACGAGGTTCAAAGGCCGTGAACGGGTCGGCTGGGCCTTCACCTTCACAGCCGCCGCCTACAATCTGGTGCGACTGCCGAAACTGCTCGTGGAAGCCGCATGAGCGCGCCCATGGGCTGCAAGCTCGTCGGTCGCTGGCGGATCGTCGAGGCCGACATCTGGGATCGAGCCTATCTCGACCTCTGCGGGCCGGCGACGATCGTCATCAGCGCCGATGGCCGCAGCGAAATCAGCTTCGGCGCGATGCAGGCGACCCTCGACATAGAATACGGTCCAACCTCCATCGCCTTCACCTGGATCGGCTCCGACGAAATGGACGAAGTCTCCGGCGAGGGGAGCGCCGAACTGCTCGAGAACGGTACGATCGAGATCGAGTTCGAATACGACAACGGAGACGAAGCCGTTCTCAAAGCGACGCGAGACGGTTTTTCAACAGCCTGCTAGATCACGCTGCGTTCAAAGCAGAAAAGCCTGAACGCGGAAAAGGTGACCGACTTTAAAAGTTTAGAGCCCGATTTGTGCGAAATCCGGTTTCCACTTTTTCGCATCGCGCTCTCGCGCCTTCGCCTCTCGAACGGAAACGCCATTCCTTGCGCCCTCGCTTGGATGCGGCGCGCCTTGCGTTAGCTAGCCCCTCGAAGGGAAACGCGCATGCAGTCCAGGAAGGCAGCTCGGCTCTCGCGCAGGACGGTCGTCATCGGCGTCGGCGCAGGTCTGATCGCAGCTCCCCCTGCGCCTCGAGCATCGCATGAGAAAGGTTCGGCCATGTTGCAGGATCCGACGCAGAAATACCCCAAGCCTCCTTTCAAGCATCAATCACAGCCATGGCCAGGTCTTGCCCGCGAAATGGATCCCAAGCCCGACCACGGCGAAACATCCTACAAGGGATCATATCGTTTGCGCGGGCGAAAGGCGCTGATCACGGGAGGCGACTCCGGCATGGGTCGCGCGGCCGCTATCGCCTTCGCCCGCGAGGGCGCAAGCGTCGCCATCCACTATCACCCCGACGAGGCGCCGGATGCGCTGGACGTCGCCGATTTGCTTAAAGCCGAGGGACACACGATCGTGTTGCTGCCCGGGGATATTCGCGCGGAAAGCTTCTGCAAACGACTTGTGGAGGACGCCGTCGCCAAGCTCGGCGGACTCGACATCCTCGTCAGTAACGCAGCGCGCCAGCAAACGCACGATTCCATATTGGAGATCACAACGGACCAGTTCGACTGGACGATGAGGACCAATATCTACGCGCCATTTTGGATCATCCAGGCGGCCTTGCCGCATTTGAAGCCTGGCTCCGCAATTATCAGCACCGCCTCCGAGCAGGCCTATGACCCATCGCCGAACCTATATGACTATGCCCAGACCAAGGCGGCGACGATGAACTACACGAAGTCACTGGCGAAGCAGCTCGCGCCGAAAGGCATTCGCGTCAATGCGGTGGCGCCGGGGCCGATCTGGACGCCGCTCCAGGTGTCCGGAGGCGCGACGCAAGAGAAGATCGAGCATTTCGGAGAGCAGACGCCGATGGGCCGACCCGGTCAACCGGCAGAGCTCGCGTCGATCTATGTGCAGCTTGCCGCGGAAGACGCAAGCTACGCCACAGGACAGGTCTATGGCAGCGCAGGAGGCGACGGACAGCCCTGAGAGCCGGCGGCGGAGCAGCTCTCATTCATAAGAGGGGCCCGGGAGCCACGAACAGCGGCTCCGGGGATATGCATTCGAATAGGAGCTCTCCAAGCCGCACTGCGAAGATAAGCGCGAATCCCATCGCCTCATATCCGATCAGCGAGAGGAGGAAGTAGTACTGGTCGGGGGCCATCATGCGCGAGTCTCCTTCCGGATCCATCGATTCGAATTCTGGACGTGGGTTAGACGCTTGTGTTGGCGTATGCGTCCTGCATCAACTACGAGATAGACCACATCGTGCTGTTCTTAATCACGGACGACTGCGTACGGAGTCGCAAGACGAAGGCGCTTGCGACGGGAAACTGGACCCAGCACCCCGTGGAAATTCGACCGAATCGCAAATCGTCGCCGTGACAAAGGCCTTTGCGCCCTACCTAATTTCAATCCGGGCGCCTGCCGCCCTCGATGCTTCTTGGGTGTGTCCATGCCCGATTCCTCGCGCAGCTTCTGGAAGGGCTATCTGCGTCTTGCGCTGATCTCCATACCGGTGCGGCTCGTCTCCGCCGAGCGGACGAGCGCGGAGATCAAGTTCCATCAGGTCGACAGGGTCTCAAAGCAGCGCATCCGCTACGTCAAGAGCGCACCTGGCCGCGGAGAAGTCGCGAAAGAGGATATCGCCACGGCCTATGAGTTCGAGCCCGGCAATTACGTCTTCATCGAAGAGAACGAGCTTGACGCGCTTAAGCTCCCGTCTCGCCATGCGATCGAGCTGACGCAATTCGTCGACGCCGCCGAGATCGACCCGCTCTATTTCGATCGGCCCTATTATCTGCTTCCGGATGGCGAGATGGCGGAGGAGGGCTATCGTGTACTACGCGACGCGCTTTACGAGAGCCGCAAGGTCGGCATTGGTCAGCTCACCTTGCGCGGACGCGAGAACCTCGTGGCGCTCTTTCCCGACGCCAAGGATCACGGCTTGATCGTGCAAACCTTGCGCTATGCAGGCGAGCTCAAGGATGCAGGGGAGATTTTTTCGGCGCTTGCCCAGGACAAGCCACGCCTCGACATGGTGCAAATGGCGGAGGATCTCATTCGTACGCGCAGCGAGGCCTTCGACCCCAAAAAGTTTAAGAACCACTATGCCGCGGCCCTGCGTGAGCTCGTCGGCGAAAAGCTTCAGAAGGGCGAGCACGTGCCGGTCGAGGAACATGTCGAGCGTGGCGCGAAGATCCTCGATTTCATGGAGGCCTTGAAGCGCAGCGTCGGCGCCGTCGCGCCCAGCCCCGAGAATGCGTCACCGCAGCGCCGACCGCCGCGGGCCAAGGCCCCCGCAAAAAGGGCGGCTAAAAAGCCTGCGCGAGCGACGAAGCGGCAGGCGTGAGCCGTGGCGGGCGGCGTAACTCAAGACCCGCTTGCGCGCTACCGCGCCAAGCGCGATTTCGCCAAGTCCGGCGAGCCGCAAGGACAGACGGCGCGCAAGGGCGGACGGCGCCTCGTCGTGCAGCGCCACTTTGCGCGACGCGAGCACTTTGATTTGCGGCTAGAGATAGACGGCGTTCTCAAGAGCTGGGCGGTGACGCGCGGGCCTTCCGCTAATCCCAGCGACAAGCGCCTCGCTGTACGGACCGAGGATCATCCGCTCGAATACGGCAGCTTTGAAGGCGCAATCCCCAAAGGCGAATATGGCGCCGGCGTCGTGGAGCTCTGGGAGGATGCGACCTATGAACCGCTAAACGGAGATCCGGCCCAGGCGCTTGCCAAGGGCAAGCTCGAATTTTTGACGATGGGCGCGCGCATGCGCGGACGCTGGGCCTTGATCGCCATGAAGAAGCGCGACAAGGCTGAAAATTGGCTGCTGATCAAGGAACGTGACGAGTTCGCCGAATCCGACGACAGTCTCGCCGAACGCTTCGACACCAGCGTCGCAAGCGGGCGCAGGCGCGAGGAGATCGAACGCGGCGCCCCGTCCCGGCGGGAGGCTGGGCAAAGAGAAACGCGCGCGAAGCGTGACACCCGGCAAGGCGCTCGCGCGCCCACTCCGGCTTTCACGCCGCCTCAGCTTTGCGAAACGTCCGAGCAGCCGCCGCAGGGCGAGGATTGGCTATTCGAGATGAAATACGACGGCTATCGCCTCGAGCTCGCCACCGGCGCCGAGGGCGCAAAGGCATATACGCGCACGGGGCTCGATTGGACGACTCGTTTCCCCACCCTGGCGCGCGCCGCCTTCGAGCTGCCTTGTAAGAACGCGCTCCTCGACGGCGAGGCGGTCGTGTTCGACGCGCGCGGGCTCTCCGATTTCACGGCGCTCGTCGCCGCCTTGGAAGCGCGCGATCAAGCTCCCATCGAGTACTGCGCTTTCGATCTCCTCTTCCTGGATGGCCAAGACTTGCGCGATCTCCCGCTGCGCAGCCGCAAGGAGAAGCTGCGCAAGCTTCTCGAAGGGCACAGCGGAGCCATTCGCTACGCGGAAGAGATTCGCGGCGGCGGCGCGTCCGTTTTCGCGCAGGTGACAACGGCGGGCGCCGAGGGGATCGTCGCCAAGCGAGAAGACGCGCGCTACCGCTCGGGCCGCTTCGAGGATTGGCGGAAGATCAAGGGCGATAAGCGCGAGGATGTCCAAATCATCGGTTATCGGCCCTCGAAGGTCGGCGAGAGCTTCGCATCGCTTCTCGCGGCAAGAGAGACGCCCGAAGGCCTGCGCTATGTGGGGAGCATCGGCACGGGCTATGGCGCGCGCACGCGCGAGAAGCTCGCGCCGCTCATCGCTGAGGCGAACAAAACAAAGCCAGCAGTCAGCGCTGCAGCAAAATTGCCGAAGGACGCGATCTACCTTGAGAAACCCTTCTCAGCGGAAGCGCGATTTGGCGGATGGACGGGAGAAGGCCTTATGCGTCAAGCCCGCTTCCTGGGGGTGAGAGAGGATCGCGCGCGCCCGCGAAAGTCCGAGCCGGCGCGGAACAGTAAGGCGTTGACGCCGGTCACGCATCCCGACCGCGTCGTCTATCCCGCTGACGGAATCACCAAGGGCGACATCGCCGCCTATTATGAGAGGATCTGGCGCCGCATCGCGCCGCACCTCCACGAACGCGTCGTGAGCCTCGTGCGCGCGCCCGACACAATCGACAATCTCTTCTTTCAGCGCCATCCCTTGCCGGGCATGAACGGAAGCGTCTTGAAGGTTGACTGCGACAACCAAACATACATTTCGCTCAACGGAGAGGCGGGCCTGCATGCAGCCGCGCAGTTCGGCGCGATCGAGATTCATGGATGGATGGCGCGGCGCGACGATCTCGATCATCCGGACCGGCTGGTTTTCGATCTCGACCCGGGTGACGACGTGAGCTTCATCCTGGTCGTCCAGGCGGCCGCGGATTTGCGCGATTATCTCGCCGCACTCGGCCTGCGCACCTGGCCTATGGTCACTGGAGGCAAAGGCGTGCATCTCGCAGCGCCCCTTGATCGCAGCCTAGCCTGGCCCGAAACGGAAGCTTTCGCGGAAGGCTTCGCGCGCGTTGTCGCACAGCAGCAACGCAAGCGCTTCGTGGCCACCATGAGCAAGGAGAGGCGCAAGGGGCGCATCTTCATTGACTGGCTGCGCAACAAGAAGAAGGCGACAGCGATCCTACCGTGGTCGCTCCGCGCGCGTTCCGGCGCGCCAGTCGCGGCTCCAGTCTCATGGAAAACACTGGCCTCCCTCGATACGGGCTCCGCTTTCAACATTCATTCGGCGCCGCAGCTTCCGAATGAATGGGACGCGTTCGACAACGCGCGTCAGAGCATTTCTCGCGAGTCGCGCGAGCTGATCGCGAGAGTGCTAGCGGGCGGCGCAAGGAGAGCGCTTTAGTCGAAAAGCTCAAGCGACTCAGCAATGGCTCCGCTGCTAGGACGCCGTCACCGAAGCAAAATATTTTGGAACATTGCTCTAGGCCGATGGTTGAAGGGAATGCTGCATTCTGAGACGCAGCGTTTTCTCGAAGCGGAGACGGCGGAGCCTTGTCCTGCGTGCTACGCAGGAATTGCGATGCTGAGTTCCCGCAAGGAAAGGGACAAGCCATGCTCAACTGGGACAACGTGGAAGGCAATTGGAAACAGTTCACGGGCAAGGTCAAGGAACAGTGGGGCAAGCTGACCGACGACGACATCGCCAGGGTCAATGGCAAGCGCGAGCAGCTCGAAGGGATGCTTCAGGATCGCTATGGCTACGGCAAGGAAGAAGCCAAGAAGAACGTGGACGAGTTTTTGACCCGCCACTGAAGGTTAGCATCCACGTGAAAGGCGAAGGGCGCGTGAGCGCCCTTTAGCTTGTTTGGCGCCGCGCACGCCGTCGCAGCGCGTGTCGCGCTGGCCGCTTGAAGATTCGACGTGCAAAGTCATCGCCTCCAGCGCCTGCGGTTAGATCAGCCCCTCCGACAAGATGCGAGGCGCTGGGCCACGCGAGCCTAACGGCGCTCGAGCACCCCTTGTTCTTCGTGTCACCACAGACGGGAACAACCCACGCGCTCACGGGTTAAGCCCTCGTGCGTCGCCAAGACGCAAGATGCAAGGAGCAAACCATGGGTTCCCTAGACACCTCGCGTGAGCAGATGCAGGACGCGACCGGAGCCGTCGCCAATCGCGCGTCGACTATGGCGGATCAGATTGGGCAGCGCGTTTCCTCCACGGCTGATCGTGTCGCCGACCGGATTAGCGGACTTCCCGCGGCGGCGCAGGAAAAAGGAAGAGCGGTCGCCGATAGCACGAAGGAAGTCGCCGGCAACATGCGGGACGCCTTGACCGATTCGGCGCGCAGCCAGCCGCTCACGACAATCGCGCTGGCGATCGGCGCGGGGTTTTTACTCGGCGCCATCTGGAAAGCCGGTCGCTGACCGTTTCTGAAACAGGAGTTCGCCATGTTCATCGAGCCGATTTTGAAAATGGCGGAGGCGAAGATTAGAGCGGCAGTCAGCCGTATGTCCGGCGCCGCCCTAGCGCTGGCTCCGCTAGTTGTCGCGATCGGGTTCGGCACCGCGGCGGCGAACTCCTGGCTCAGGGATGCTTATGGCGAGCGCGCCGCCTATCTCGTTCTCGGCGCTGCCTATCTTGTTATCGCGATCGTCATCTACGCAGCCGCGCGCGCGCGGGAACGGCGCCACGCAGCCACCGCAGCGCAACTCGCTGAGACGACGATCCTCCATCCCTTGCGGGAAGCGAGCGATCTTCTGAGCTTGGCCGGCGTGGAAACTGCGCTGCTGGGACTCGCGGGCAAGACCGGGGCGCCCGCGCTCAGGCTGGTGGCGGGACAGGCCGGCAAAAACTTTCATCTGCTGCTCGGAGCCGGAATCGGGATCTATGTCGCGTCCCGAATCCTCGATGCGCTCAACCGTCGCCATCAGACAAATACGCCCGGCGCTTAAAACGTTTCCCGTTCGACGGGAATCATTCGAACGATTTGAGCTCACGCCAAATCAGAAGTTGGCGCGCAATCTCATCGCATAAGCCTTTGGAGAATTTCGCTCGAGGCGGAGCTAAACGCCCGCTGGATCGCAATTCATGCCCGTCCACTCGTATGCTCCAACAGCTCGGCCAGCCGCGCCCTGGCGCGGTTCAATCGACTTTTGATCGTGCCCATCGGCAAATTTAAGATCGCGCTCGCCTCCTCATAGGAAAGCTCCTGAACGGTCGTCATGATCAGAACTTCTCGCTGATCATCCGGCAGCCTGCCGATCGCCGCTTTCACCTGGCTCATCTCAACCTTGATCTGCTGTCCGCCGTCGACGCCGATGCGGCTCGCAAAAACCCCATCGCTATCCTGCACCTCGCGTTGGTGCTTGCGATATTCCGTGAAGTATGTGTTGCGCAAGATGGTGACCAGCCAGCCGCGAAGATTCGTGCCCTCCTCGAAGGAAGAATGATGAGACCAGGCTTTCACCAGCGTCTCCTGCACGAGGTCCTCAGCCAAGACGCGATTGCCTGCAATCGCGATGGCGAAAGCGCGAAGATAGGGGATCTCTTTGACGACGAGGCCGCCGAAGCCTTCCGTGATCATTGATCTTCTCGCGCGCCGCCATGTGGCGCAAAAGGAAAGAGAGACCTCCAGAATCGGCTCATGGACGAGGTTCTGGCCGGATCGGCTCAGGATGCGCCCGAGCTTCAACTGCGGATCGGATGTGGTTAGAAGATGGGAGAACCAAGTCGCATCTCAACCCCTCCTCTGCTGCGGCTTTCACGAACTCGAGCCCGCTTCGCGCTCTGCTCAAGTCTTTGCGTGCGGCTCATGCTCGAGATCCGCTGCGTTTCTCTCTTTCAAAGCGGTCTCGAAGGCAAAAGCAGACGAAGGACCAACAAGAGCAGATTCAAGAGCACAAGCGCCGCGAGGAACGCCAGAGCCCAATCGTTGATGCTTGCAGAACCAGGGCTGTGAACGACAGTCGACAATGCGTCCACCCCCTTGTCCCAGGCGCATTTCAAAGCGTCTCCTGTCGCCATCTCCGCAACTGGCTTGTCGCATGTCTCCATTTGAAGTCCCTCTTCAGTCGCCACATTCAATTAGTGCAAACGCGCGAGCCTTCTATGATCGGGACGGAGAAAGGCGCATCCATAACTCGGCGAGCGGACGCCGGCAGGGCGACCAACCGCGTGACTGACAAATTGAAAAAGGCGCCGCAGAGCGGCGCCGAGAAGCGTAGCCTGACCCCACCGGCGACGCTTCATACGCCCCCGCGTCCGATCAGTCCGCTAACGAGGGCGACAACGAATAGCACGATCGCCACCCAGAAAACGATCCGCGCGGCCTCGATCGCCGTTCCCGCGACGCCGCCAAAGCCCAGCGCTGCGGCGACGACGCCGACGACCAGGAACAGCAGCGCCCAATAGAGAAGATTACTCACGGCTTCCTCCTTCTCACTCACATTTCACGTTCTCTGGAAAGACGGAGATGCTGCTCCCGTTCAGAAATTCAGTCTTCCCAAGACAGCAAGGACGAGGACAATCAGAAGGACGGCGCTAACAGCGCCACCCGGCCCATAGCCCCAGCGCGAACTGTAGGGCCAAGTCGGCAGCGCCCCGACAAGCACCAAGAGTAAAACGACGATCAGGATGGTCGAGAGCATCTTCCGTCTCCTTTGATTTGCGCGCGCAGCGCTCAGGCGCCTTTAGCTCCAGCGCCAGCGATTGCCCTTTGTGCGGCTTAACTCGCGTTCAAATGGATTTGTTCCGGCTTGAACGAACATTTCGGTCGACAAGCCCACCGAAAACAAGAATTTCGACACGCTATCCCAGCTCCAAAGAAAGCGCTCGCCACGGGTCGCGCAGCGACTCCGCTGCAAACATGCTTCTCGAATTTCGAACTGCGCCTCTGCGACCTCAGGGCGCCGAGCACTCGCCGCTATACATCTCACGTGAATTTGCAGCCCTCCCGCGCCGACCCTTGCCGCGTCAAAGGCCGGCGCTCCAACAGGCTTGGCTCAATCGCTGGCCAGCCTTCGCGACTGCCATTGCGCCGTCCTATGATTGTAGAAATAGGCAGGCGCATCTCTTAGAGACTGTGTTGAGAGATTTGCAGAGAGCCGCCACTGCCCATCATCCTCGCTCGCCTGGATGGAGTCGAAGGGTACGGCGACAATTTTTTCGCCGACTCTCAGAAAGGTCCCGACCGAGAGCAGAACAGCCTTGATGTTTCCATTCTCGTCGACGAGCATGTCTTTGATCTCGCCGATCTTGTAGTTGCTCTGATCGTAGACTTTCGCCATGTAATAGGCTGAGATCAAAGAATGATGATCCGGCAGACCCCTCATCGGCGCTACGGTCTCTACAGGCGCGTCGATCAACTGGTCTGCGGGCGTTCCAGAAGATCGCGCGCCGCCTGATAGAACCGCAAGAGCAAGCGCAAGAGCGATCGGCTTCATCGACATCGGTCTCGTTCTCCCGCGGCGGCCTAGCCCGCCGTCGACGCCGTTCAAAAGCGTTCCTTTGACAGGATAACCGACGCCGTCGATGCTTGTTCCAATCCTCCCGGGACAGCCCGTGCGCCTCACTCGAGCGTAGCCTCTCTCACGGAAATTAGATCGCGAGACCCATCGCCTCCAAGGCGTCCAGCAGCTCCGGACGAGCGCGCTCGACGGCGTTCTCGCCCTCTCTGATTGCTTCCTCTGCGCGCTCGAACTCGAGCAATCCGATATGTCCGACGCGCGGCGTGATGTGAACGTCTGGCGGGTCGCCGGCCAAGCGCGAACGAGTCAGACGGTCTTGCATTATGCTGAGCGATGTCATCATCACCCCAAAAATGTTCGGGTTTTCGCGGCCTCCGCCGAATATTCCCTGAGTGAGACTTTGTGGAGGCGCGCGCTCCGCAAGCTCGGCTTGCGCGGCTAAGAGGGCGCCCGGGTCGAAACCCAAAGCGAGCCGAGAACTCGTTGCGCCTTGACGCATCTTCCCGAGAATGTCTGTGTTCAGATTGACGGCGATAACGAGATCCGCCCCCAATGATCGAGCGGCCGCGACGGGCATGGGATCGAGAAGCGCACCGTCGGCCAACCAACGACCCCGAGACTCGATCGGCGGCAACAACCCTGGCATTGCAATCGACGCGCGGATCGCTTCAGCGAGATCGCCTTCCCTTAGCCAGACTTCGTGACCCGTGCCTAAATCAGTCGCGACTGCGATGAACGGTGCATGTAGATCCTCGATGCGTTGCTGACCCACAAATTTACGCAGCTCATTCTTGATCTTTTCTCCCTTGATCATGCCTCCGCGGCCGAAACTGAGATCGAGATAGCCCACGACTCTGCGCGAACTCAGGCTCAGCGCCCACTTCTCCAGCTGATCCAACTGGCGTGCGAGATAGCAACCGCCCACGAGAGCCCCTGCCGAGCAACCGGAGACGATATCGAAGGGAACGCCGAGCCGGTTTAGCGCGCGTATGGCCCCAATATGCGCCCAACCACGCGCCACTCCGCTGCTCAGCGCGAGGCCGACTTTGCGGCGTCTCGAATGGCCCGCCGAAACATTATTGGTCATGGCGCCCTCGCATTGCGCGCGGTTTCAAAATTCAGCATGCCTTCATGACGACGATGGCGATGTCATCATCGAGGGGGCGATCTCCGCAGAACCCGCGCGTATCGTCGAGAAGAGCGTTCACTATGCCTTCCAACGCGAGCTCCTTATGTTGACGGAGCGACTCGATAAGCCTTTCAACGCCGTAGAAATCGCCTGCAGCGTTCTGGGCCTCCGTGACGCCATCGGTATAAAGCAGGAGCAGATCGCCCGCGGTGAGCTCAACGGTTCTTTCCTCGAAATCGACGCCGCGCAGCGCGCCCAAAACCAATCCTTCCGCGTCGAGCAGCGTCGGTCGTCCACCCGGAAACCGTAGCAGGATAGCCCGATTATGTCCGGCGTTGGCGTAGGTCAGTCGTCGTCCCTCCGGGTCGTATTTCATGTAAAGCATCGTGATGAACGACTCGGAGCGAGTAAGATCGTCGTAGAGCAGTTCGTTCAGATCCCACAGAATCTCCGCAGGCGAGACCGCCGCAACCGCCTTGCGCGCCTCCACCCGGAGCGTGCTGCGAACTTCTGTCATCAGCAGAGCCGCGCCGACGCTGTGCCCCGAAACATCGGCGATAACGACGTCGACCGTTCCCGCATTCTCGAAATAGTCGAAGTAGTCTCCGCCGACTTGGCTCGCCGGCGCGCAGTAACCGGCCATTTCCACACCGGGCAACCGCAATGGCGCGTTCGGCAGGAGCGACAGCTGAATATGCCTGGCGATCTCCAACTCATGGTTGCGCTGCGCCTCCCTGCGGCGTTCGGTGACGTCGGTGTGGATGCCGACGAAATTCGTGATCTCGCCGGCCTCGTCGACGACGGGCGAAACGAGCAGTTCATTCCAGAACGAAGTGCCGTTTCTGCGGTAGACGCGCAGCGTGACCTGGCAATCCTCGCCCCTGCTCACAGCGCGATTGAACCGCTCCAGCGCCGCCTCATCGGTCTCGGGTCCGCGCAACATGCGCAGGTTCCGACCGAGGAGCTCTTCGCGGGCGTAGCCGGTCATCCGGCAGAACGCTGGATTGACGTAGATGTTCGGAATCCCCCGCGCCTTCGCGTCGCTGATCGATATTCCAACATGCACCGATTCGATGGCGCGATCTCGCAGACGCAAGGCGTCTTCGAAAGCCTTCTGCGCGGTGATGTCATGGTCGACGCCGCGCCAATGCACAAGCCGCCCGTCCCGGTCGAAGATCGGCGCGCCGCTCGACTCCGTGACCACGATGGTTCCATCTTTGTGGCGATACTGATTGACGAGACGGAAGAATGGCCGGGGCTTTAGGAGGGCGGCGTCATGATCCTGGCCGTCGACGCGCAACTCGAGATAGTTCTTGCCAATGATCTCCTCCGGCGCAAACCCCAGGATCACCTTGACCCCAGCGCTGCTATAGGTGTACCGCCCGCTGGCGTCCTGCTCCCAAAGCCATTCGCCAGTCATTTCCGCGACGTGACGGAAGCGCGCTTCGCTCTCGATCAACGCCTCCCGATCGCGCTTGCGCGCGGTGATGTCTTCCTGGATTGCGAGGTAGTGCGTGATGTCGCCTTTGCCGTCGCGAAGCGGCTTAATCGTCTCCAACGCCCAGTAGAGACTCCCGTCCTTGCGGCGATTTTCGAATTCTCCGCGCCATTCCCGACCCTCGCCTATCGTTCGCCACAGCCGCCGATACTGCTCCGCTTCTGTATGCTGCGAAGCCAGCACGCGCGGCGTCGCGTTGACAAGCTCTTGAGCGGAGTAGCCCGTGAGCTTCACGAAGCTTTCATTGACATATTGAATCACTCCCTCCCTATCTGCAATCAACACCGCATTCGGACTCTGGTCCATCGCGGCGGAGAGCGTCAGGACTTTCTCTGCTGACCGTTTTGCCTCCGTGAGGTCATGCGTCACTCCAAGAAAGCGACGGTCTCCCCACAGCCAGAGCTCGCCGATCGAAAGGTAGATGGGAAAGAAGGCTCCGTCCTTGCGCCGCGCCACCACCTCTCGGCCTGCGCCGATGATCTTCTTCTGGCCCGTATGGAGATAGGCGGAAAGATACTGATCGTGCAGGTCTCGCGTTGGCGACGGCATGAGCATTTTAACATTTTGACCAAGCGCTTCTTGGCGCGAATATCCGAAGAGCCGCTCGGCGCCGGCGCTGAAAAATTCCATCACGCCAGTTTCGTCGATCAGAATGACGCCATCGGGAATCGTGTCGAACAATTGAGGGAGCATTTGCTCCAATTCTAGCGGATCCGAAAACGGCGCGCGCGAGGAAGACGCTCTGCGCATGCGCAACAGCCGAAAGCCTGCGGCTGCGCCCTCTAGGTCACTGAGCTTGATCTCGATTGCAATTTCGTTCCCGTCGCCGCGGCGCAAGCTGCATCTTTGCTCGCTCGGACCCGAAGCAGGGGCTCCGGCGGAGATGGGCGGAACAAGGGGAAGCAGACAGCCCTGAAGATCGGCTTGGCGCCATCCGGCCAAGGTTTCGGCGGCTTCGTTCATCAAGACCAGCGCGCCGGCGTCGTCGATGACGCAAACGGCTTCGTCCATACCGTCCAGCGCCGCGCGTAAGAGCCAAGCGTCCCCCGGATCGCCGCTTTGCAGCAACATCGCCAAGCCCCTGTGACTCGACCGCTCCTGCGAAAACATAGGGCTCAACTCCGCCTTGACCACCCGCGAGCTCGGCGCACGGCCCGCGAGACTCGAACTCTCTCCAAGCTCCTCCTACCGGGGGGCGGCGCCGCCGGCCGCGGCGCAAGCGTCGACGAAGGAGTGGACTTCGCTGATCAGCGCGGCGAAAGGCACCAATGTCACGGGAGCGGTTTCGATCAGCTCGTTACGAAGCGCTTGGATCTTGGCAAGACGCGTATCGAGCCCGTATCCTTGAATGAAGGCGGAGAGATCTCGATATTTCGAGTTCAGCTCGACGCGAACGAAGCGGGCCGCTGCAGAGCGCAGCTCATCCTCGAGCGAGCTTTGCAAGCGACGCTCCCAGACGTCGCGCGGCTTGAATTCTGACAATAGCGAGGCCAGTTGCCGCAACCCTAGAGCGCGTAGAAAATCTTCATAAGCCTCGGCGACCTGCCCAAGATCCTGCTGAGCGCTCCTCGACAAGTCCACGAGCGCGGGAAAGTCGCGCAAGCGATTCAGAAAGAGCAATCGCGCGGCCTCAGGGGCCGCAGAAGTCAAGAGAGTAAACTCAGGGCTGGCGCCGAGATGGGTCTGGTACCGTTTCAAATCCTCCCGCCATCGTTCCATCGAACGTGGATCCGGCCGCAACTGCCGCCCGTGCTCCCAAGCCCAGCGGCACAAGAATGCGAGCGCCTCCTCCAATTGCAAGAGAAGCTCATATTGCCGCTCGGTCGTCATTTTTCCGTCGAGCGCGCGGACCGCGTCGCGCCAACGGTCTCCCTGCAGAATTTGATCAAAGGCGAGATAGAGCCCTACAGCCTCGCTGACCCGGGCCGGGTCAAGGCTCTCCATCGCGGCGAGGAAGCTCATACCGGCTTGGTCTACGATCTTATTGCAAATTACGGCGCCGGCAATTTCTCTTCCCAGTAAATGTCCCCTCACCCCCGCGCCGTAGCGTGAGCGGACGCGCGCGGGGAAATAGCTTTCACCGATCGCTTGCGCCCATTCTTCGTCAAGAACGCCTGGCGCCTCGAGCAGAGCGCGCTTCAGCACGATCTTACCCTTGGCGATCAGAATCGCGAGCTCAGGCCTCGTCAGCCCCTGCTCTCCGCGCGTGAGCATCTCTCTTCGTGAGGGGAAGGCTTCGCCGACGCGATCAAGCAATCCCGCGTTCTCAAGTTGATCCGCGGCCTCCAAAAAGGGCGTGAGATCAAAACGGCAGCGCTCGCGCTCTAGAGAAAGGCAAAGACTCTGACGATAATTGTTGTCGAGGACCTGCGCGCACACTTCGTCCGCAGCCTCCCGCAGCAAAAGATTTCGCTCGTCGCGCCGCGATCGAACGTCGCCGCCCTCAGACTGAGACGACATCAGAATCTTGAGATTGACCTCGTGATCCGAAAGATCCACGCCAGCGGAGTTGTCGATGGCGTCGGTGTTGATACGGCCGCCCTTCAACGCATATTCAATTCTCGCCCTTTGCGTGAATCCGAGATTCGCGCCCTCGCCAACAACTTTCGCCCGGATTTCGGCTCCATTCACGCGAGCGGCGTCATTGAGATGATCCGCGACTGCGTCGTTGGTTTCGGCGCTGGCCTTCACATAGGTGCCGATCCCGCCCATCCACAAGAGATCCACGGGAGCCGCGAGCATGAGACGAATAACGGCCTCGCCGTCGAAGCCGCCGCTGCGCCCGCCCAGCCATTTTCGCGCCTCGGGACTCAAGAAAATATCCTTGGCGCCGCGCCGATAAACCGCGCCGCCCGGCGAGAGAAGAGCGGGGTTGTAATCTCTCCAGCTCGAGCCGACTGTTTCGAAAAGCCGGCGGCGCTCCATGAAGGAAATCTGTCTGTCGGGATTTGGGTCGATGAAAATGTAATCGGCGTTGAACGCTCCGAGAAGTCGTATGTTATTCGACAGCAGCATGCCATTGCCGAAAACATCGCCCTCCATGCCGCCCACTCCGATCACCGACAGGCTATGCTCATCAATGTCGTGTCCGCTTTCACGAAAATGCCGCTGCACGCAAACCCAGGCCCCGCGTGCGGTAATGCCGAGCTTCTTGTGATGGAAGCCGTTCGATCCGCCCGTCGCGAAGGCGTCTCCAAGCCAGAATCCGTAATCAGCCGCGATTTCGTTGGCGTCGTCCGAGAAGTTTGCGGTCCCCTTGTCGGCCGCGACGACGAGATAGGGATCGGGATCATCGTAGCAGAGGAGCTCGGCAGGCCGCTCCGGCACGGCTCCCTTGGGATTGTCGGTCAGATCCAAGAGCCCGCGAATGAAGATTCCATAGGCTTCACGTCCCGCGTCGGAGGAGCCGCGGACGCCCACAACCGGAGCCTTGAGCACGAAGCCGCCTTTCGCCCCCTGGGGAACAATGACGGCGTTCTTCACCATCTGGGTGCTCATCAATTCCAATATCTCCGTTCTGAAATCGTCTCGGCGTTCCGACCAGCGCACGCCGCCGCGGGCCACTCTCGCCCCACGCAAATGCACGCCCTCCATGGATCGAGCGTGAACATATATTTCGGCGAAAGGCCTCGGGTTGGGCATGTTGATCACGCCCAGGCTGCCGATTTTCAGGGAGATGCTGCGCGTCGCGCCTCTTTGCGGCAAGAAGAAATTGCTGCGCCAAGTCGAGTCGATGAGATTGAAGACGTCGCGCAGGATGCGGTCTTCGGCAAGCTCCTCGACCTCGTCCAACGCGTCGATCAGCTCCTGGCGGATTGCCGGGAAGCTGCCGGTCTCTCGTTCGGACGGGGTGCCGAGCTGCGCGTCCGGCTTGAAACGCGCTTCGAAATAGCGGTACAGCAGCTCCGCGGACCGAAAGTTCGTCAAGAGGGCGCCATGAATGCGCCGCTGATCGAAACGGTCGTTTAATTGCAAGTAATAATTGCAATAGGCGCGAAGCAGATCAACCTGGCGCCACTCGAGCGACGTCCTGAGAACCAGTCCGTTGAGGATGTCGTCTTCCACCTCTCCGCGCAGAAGGGCGTCCATTGCGGCCGCCAAGGAGGATTCGATCACGAATGACCACTCGGAATCCGCGAATCGCGACGTGACGCGAAAATCGCGGATGAAGAGCGTTTGTCCCTTCAAGACGACCGTGAAATTTGTTTGGTCGATAACGCGCAGTCCGATGTTGCTCAGCAATGGCAAGAGCTCGTCCAAATTGCGGGACTGACGGCAAAAAAGGGCCAAGCGCCACGGGCCGCGTGTCGCGCCCCGCGCCGCAAGGCTGAGACGCAGGGAGTCGCGCTCGTTGGCCGCGACCCAAGCGAGATCGAGCGCGTCTCGCACCGCTTCGCGCGGCGCGGTAGAGAGGCGATAGCTCTCCGGAAAATCGATCTCTTCCGGCAAAGCCTGCAATTCAAGGCGGCGCCGCTTCATGAAGCGATCGAGAACTTTACGGAACTGCAACTCCCAATCCATCTTCGCCCGCATCGTGTCGCGGTTGACGTCGTCGACCGCGCTTGCCGTCATCGCAACAATAGTCGTCTAGAGGAGTCTCTTCTTCATCTCGAGCACGTTACCGGACTCCGTCCTGCGATACTCGACGGTGTCCATCAATGTGCGGATGAAAAAGAGCCCGCGGCCGCGCTCGCGCAACTCGTCAAGCTCAGCCGTGTTTGGGACTGGGAGATCGAAGCCCTGGCCATGATCGTACACGCGCACGCAAAGATCGCTGTTCTCATAAGAGAGCAAGACTCTCACGCGGTCATGCTCCTCGCTCTGGAAGCCATATTGGATCGCGTTTGTCACCGCCTCGGTGACGACGAGATTGAGATGATAGGCAAGCGTGTCGCGATCCGCGCTGCTGGCGTCGACCTCCTTGGCGATAAGCTCGGCTATGTTGCCTATCAGGCCGAGATATCGCGTTTGGTTGGGAATCTGGATATCCAGATTGAGGATCGTCTCCGCCGCGTCGCACATGCCAACCTCCGCCTCATTCGCTGAAGGCTTCTTGAAGGCCCGAATAGATTTCGAAAACGCGTTGCAGTCGCGTCAGCTCGAACATGGAGCGGACTCGAGGCTGGAGGCCCGCGAGCGCAAAGCCGGCCGACCGCTGGATCGCATTCTTGTGTCCAGAGAGGAGAGCGCCCAGGCCGGAACTGTCGATGAACTGCACATTGCGCAAATCCACGACCACGTCACGGCAGCCGTCTTCAAACAGCTTGAGGATTCGATCCTTCAACTCGCCGGAATTATGCGCGTCAAGGCGCTCTTCTTTCAGCGTGAGGATCATCTTGCCGCCACGCTCTTCGGTTAAGACCTTCATCGGCCAAGCCTCAGTTGCCGCCCCAACACGTGATTACGAGTAAACACATAGTGCTCGGCGTCATCTTGAAAACGGGTCGGCTTTTCCCTAAGTGGCCGCGGCCCAATTTCTCCGGCTTCCCCATCGCGTTCGGTCAAAGACCTGACTTGCAACGCCCGGCTTCAGGGCGCGGAAAGATCAAGCATGACCGCAGCGAGGAACCGTCCCGCCTCGCCGCCGGAAACCGCCCGGTGGTCGAAGGTTAGGCTCAGCGGCATGATGCGGCGGGCGACGATGGCCCCATCATGCACGACGGGCTCCCGGCGAATGCGCCCTGCCCCGAGAATGGCCACAGTGGGAGGCACCACGACAGGAGCGGCGTAACGGCCGGCTATGACGCCAAAGTTGGAGAGCGTGATCGTGGCTCCGCGCATCTCCTCCGGCGGAACCCGGCGCGCCGCCAAATCCGCGCGCATTCGATTGATGCCGGCGCGCAGGTCGGCCGGATCACGCTCCCCCACATTTCTGAGCACCGGAACGAAAAGCCCCTCTGGCATATCCACGGCGACGCCGAGGTCGATCTTGCGCAGCACGCGACGAGAAAGAGCACCGCTTTCGAACCAGGCGTTCAGCGCAGGTTCCGCCCTGCAGCCTGCGACCAGCGCGCGGATGAGCCTCGCGGTGACGTCCTCTCCCGCCGACCAGGACTCTATGTCGACGTCGTCCATGATTGTCGCCGGTGCGACTTCTGCTTGAGCGAGCGCCATGTTCTGCGCCATGGAGCGGCGAAAGCCGCGCAAAGGCTCGGCCGGTTCGGCTTCGCTCAATATTCGCGCGACACGCTGCACGTCGCTCGCCATGATCACGCCGTCGGCGCCCGAAGGCGTAACCATGGCGAGCTCGACGCCGAGCTTATGCGCGAGCGCGCGCACGGCCGGCGTGGCGCGAACGCCCCCGCCTCCATGACCGACGGTTTGTATCGTCTCGGCGAGCACGTGGGATCCGGATTTGACCGCGCCAACGACTGTCCCGGCGTCCCCGCTTTCCTCGCCTTCGCCTTCGAAGCCGACGAGAGGCGCGCCGATGTGAACGATGTCGCCAATCTCGGCAAATAAACGCGCGACGCGTCCTGCGTAAGGGGACGGGATCTCCACGGCCGCTTTCGCGGTCTCGACCGCGAGGAGAGGAGCGTCGACCGTCACCTCGTCTCCCGGGCGGACGCGCCATTCGACGAGCTCGGCCTCCTGCAAGCCTTCGCCAAGATCAGGCAATTTGAAGATTTTCACGCGCCCTCCATGCATTTTTGCACGGCGTCTACGATACGTTCGACACTCGGCATGTATTGCTGCTCCAGCCTCGAGAGCGGCACCACGACGTCGTAGCCGGTGACGCGCGTCACAGGGGCCAGAAGGGAATAGAGCGCGCGTTCGGCGACCTCCGCGGCGATTTCGGCTCCGAAGCCCGCGGTGCGCGGCGCTTCGTGAACGATCAAGCAGCGCCCGGTTTTTTCGACGGATTTCAGAATAGTCTCCGAATCATAGGGCTTGAGCGTCGCGAGATCGATGACCTCGATTTCGACGCCCCGCTGAGCCAGCGCCTCGGCCGCGTTCATGACCTCGGCGTGAGAGGCGCCCCAGGTGACCACGGTGGCGTCGCGACCCTCGCGAGAAACAAAACAGGCGTCGAGCGGCAGAGCCTCTCCGTCGTCGACGACCTCTTCGCGGAACAGCCGGTAAAGGCGAGTGGGCTCGAGGAAAACGACTGGATCCGGATCGCGGATCGCCGCGAGCAAGAGCCCGTATGCGCGCGCGGGCGTCGACGGCGCCACCACACGAAGCCCCGGGATATGCGCGAACATCGCCTCGGGGCTTTCGGAATGGTGCTCCGGCGCGTGGATGCCGGCCCCGCAAGGCGAGCGCAGCACCATGGGACAAGTCAAGCGGCCGCGCGTGCGGTGGCGGAGCCGCGACGCGTGATTGATCATCTGGTCGATGGTCGGATAGATGAACCCCGAAAACTGGATTTCTGCGACCGGCTTCAGGCCCATCGCCGCCATGCCGATGGCCACGCCAGCGATGCCCGCTTCCGCAAGCGGCGTATCGATAACCCGCTCGCGGCCGAAGCGCGCCTGCAGTCCATTTGTGGCGCGAAACACGCCGCCATTGGCGCCAATGTCCTCGCCGAGCAGAACGACCGACGGATCGCGCGCCATCTCGAAGCCCAGCGCAAGGTCGATGGCTTCGACGAGCGTGATTTCAGCCATGCCGGCCTCCTGGCGCCGGCGCATGACGGCGGGCTTCGTCGCGCTGACGGCGCATGGAAGACGGCAGCGTCGCGAAGAGATTATCGAACATCGAGTCGCTGCTCAGAGCTGGGGTCGCGAGATAGCTCGCCACCTCTCTTTCGACCTCCTCGCCGCACGCCTTCAAAAGCGCCGACTCCTGCTCCGGCGACCAGAGCCCGCGCGCCATGAGCAAAGTGCGCAACCGGCCGATGGGCTCACGCGCCCATGCTGCGCGCACGGTCTCCGGATCGCGATAGCGCGTGGCGTCGTCGGCGGTCGTGTGGTCTCCAAGACGATAGCTCAGCGCCTCAATGACGGTCGGGCCATCGCCGCCTCGCGCCTTTTCGATGGCCTCGCGCGCCGCTTGATGAACGGCGAGCACGTCATTGCCGTCGACCTGGCGTCCCGTGACCCCAGCGGCGACGGCCTTCTGCGCCAGCGTCTCGGCGGCGCTTCCGAGCGCGCGCGGAGTCGAAATCGCCCATCCGTTGTTGTTGATGATCACGACGAGGGGCGCGCGCCACACGCCGGCCATGTTGAGCGGCTCGTAGAAACCGCCGTTTCCCGTGCCGCCGTCGCCGATGAAGCAGACGGCCACACGCTCTTCCTTGCGCAGCTTGAACGCATAAGCACCGCCGACGGCGTGCGCCACCTGCGTGCCGACCGGCACGCAAATCGGGAAATCGGTTCTGGCGTTCGCGAAGTCGCTCCCGCGTTCGTCGCCTCCCCAATAGAGCAGGATTTCCTTCATGCTGACGCCGCGCATGAATTGAGCGGCGTGATCCCGGTAGGAAGGCACGAGCAAGTCGTCGCGGCGCATGGCGGCGGCGACGCCGACTCCGATCGCTTCCTGCCCGAGAGCGGAGGCGAATGTCCCAAGCTGGCCCGTACGCTGTAGCGCGATGGCCTTGGTGTCGAAGGAGCGCGCGCGCGTCATTGCGCGGTGAAAGCCGACAAGCCGCTCCGAGTCCTGTGCGATCGGCTCCTCCCCATCGCTCAGCACGCCCGCTGGCGAGAGCAGTTGGAGGTAATCGATGTGAAAATCAAAACCCATGGCGTAATCCCGCCTCGCGACCCGGTCGTTTCCACAAGCTGAATTAGCGCAGCAGGAATTCAAGTCAGCCGCCCCGAAAGATTTTCGTCGCGGCGCCGCAGCACGGGCAGTTCCGGCCCATGCGTCGCGACTTTCAACTCACGCGCTCGATCGCCAACGCGGTGGCCTCTCCGCCGCCGATGCAAAGAGCGGCGACGCCGCGGCGCAAGCCGTATCTTTCCAACGCATAAAGCAGCGTGACGACGATGCGCGCGCCGGAAGCGCCGATGGGATGGCCAAGCGCGCAGGCGCCGCCATGCACATTGACCTTGGCGTGCGAAAGTCCGAGATCGTGCATGGCGGCCATGACGACGACGGCGAACGCCTCGTTGATCTCGAAGAGATCCACCTCGTCGCGCGTCCAGCCGATGCGCGAAAGCAGCTTCTCGATCGCGCCGATCGGCGCCGTCGGAAAATCGCGTGGCGCCGCGGCGTGCGTGGCGTGGCCGACGACGGTGGCGAGAGGGATGAGACCGCCGGATCGCGCAGCCGCCTCGGTCGTGAGGACGAGGGCGGCCGCCCCGTCCGAAATTGAGCTCGCATTCGCCGCGGTGATCGACCCGTCGGGGGCAAAGGCCGGTTTCAATCTAGGTATTTCTTCCAGGTTCGCCTTTCGCGGCGTTTCGTCGACGTCGATCGTCCGCGTTTCCTTCCGACCCGCGATCCGCATCGGGACGATTTGGGAGTCGAAAGCTCCCTCCGTCGCCGCCTGTTGCGCGCGCATGAGGGAAGCGATCGCATATTCGTCCTGCTCCCGGCGCGTGAACTGGTAGGCCCTGGCGCAGTCCTCGGCGAAGGAGCCCATCAGACGCCCTTTCTCATAAGCGTCCTCGAGCCCGTCGAGAAACATGTGATCGAGGATCTTGCCGTGCCCCATTCGATAACCCGCCCGGGCGCGCGCAAGGAGATAGGGCGCGTTGCTCATGCTCTCCATGCCGCCGGCGACGATCGCGCCTGCGCTTCCGGCGCTGAGCGCGTCGTGCGCCAGCATGATGGCCTTCATGCCCGATCCGCACATTTTGTTGACGGTGACGCATCCCGTCGAGTCCGGGAGGCCCGCCTCGAGCGCTGCTTGCCGAGCCGGAGCTTGGCCGAGGCCAGCGGTGAGCACGCAGCCCATGCAGACCTCGTCGATGCGTTCGGCGGGAATTTTGGAGCGGATCAAGGCTCCCGCGATTGCGCATGCGCCGAGCTCCGGCGCCGTCGCCTCCTTCAACTCGCCCAGAAAGGCGCCGATGGGCGTACGCGCCGCGCCGACGATGACCACGGATCCGGACGAGCTCATCTCCGAATTCCTCCTCGCTACGAAGACATCATGCGATACGGGCTTCCATTTGCGCGCCGCCGTCAGCCGATCGCGCCCAGGGTTCGAAATTCGGCGGCGCCTCTTGCGTCCCGGCCAAAAGCGCCGCGATCGTCGCATCGTCGACCTCGGCGAGCGTCGCTGGGGACCAAAGCGGGCTTCTGTCCTTGTCGATGAGGGCTGCGCGCACGCCTTCACGGAGATCGGGCGTGTCGAGCAAGGCGCAGGCGGTGCGGAACTCTTGCAGGAGGCAGGTCTCGAGCCTGTCCGAGCGCTTGGCGCGTTTTAGGAGCGCGAGCGTGAGTCTCAGGCTCGTCGGCGACTTCCGTCCGATTTCCTGGGCAGTCTCCCGGGCAAAGGGCGATCCCTCGAAAACGAGCGCGGCGATAATGTCTTCGACGCGATCTCCCGCCATGGCGTCATCGAGAAGCGCCCGGCGCCGGGCAAGCACGCTCTCCCCCGGCGCGCAGGCCGCGTTGAGCAGCGCCGCATCCAATTCCTGCACACGCTCGCACTGCTCGAGAGTCGAGATCAATCGGGGAATGTCGCGCGAGTCGACGCACAAGTCGGCGAGACCGAGCTGGATCGCATCGGCGGCTCCGACCGTCGCGCCGGTAAGGGCCATGTAAACGCCCGCTCCCTCGTCGCGCGTGAGCAGCCATGTTCCGCCGACGTCCGGAATAAAGCCGATGCCCGTCTCGGGCATGGCCAGCTTTGTGCGCTCCGTCACCAACCGACGATTTCCATGCGCGGAAACGCCCACGCCGCCACCCATGACGATCCCGTCCATCACCGCGACATAAGGTTTGGGGAAGGAGGCGATCCGCGCGTTAAGCTGATATTCCTCGCGCCAGAACGGCTTGTAAGGATTCTCTCCGGCGCTGCGCCACTCGTAAAGCCCTCGGACGTCGCCGCCCGCGCATAAGCCTCGCTCGCCGGCGCCCGTCACCAGAACGGCGATCGTTCCTTCATCCTCGCCAAAGTCGTTGAGCGCCAGCGTGAAGCGTCGCACCATGTCCAGCGTCAGACTGTTTAGCGCTTTCGGTCGGTTCAAGCGGATGTGGCCCAATCGACCGATGCGCGAGACCAGCACATCGCTTTCGCTCATGGGCTCTCTCCGTTGCGAGGACGAGCCGCTTGGCCGTCCAGGAGTGAGCGCGCGATGATCATTCGCATGATCTCATTTGCGCCTTCGAGAATTTGGTGGACCCGCAAGTCGCGCACGATCTTCTCGACTCCGTAGTCGCACAGATAGCCGTAACCGCCGTGAAGCTGGAGCGCGTCATTGGCGACCTCGAAACCGGCGTCGGTGGCGACGCGCTTCGCCATTGCGCAAAGCGTCGTAGCTTCGCTCGCTGACGCGTCGAGCGCCGCCGCGGCGCGCCAGAGGAGCGCGCGCGACGCCTCCAACTTGGTCGCCATATCGGCGAGGCGGAATTGCAAGGCCTGGAATTGGTCAAGACGGCGGCCGAAGGCCATCCTTTCCGCCATGTAGGCGAGGGCCTTCTCGAGAGCCGCTTGCCCGCCGCCAAGCGAGCAGGCGCCAATGTTCAATCGCCCGCCATCCAGGCCGGCCATGGCGATCTTGAACCCTTCTCCCTCGTGTCCAAGGAGATTTGCGGCTGGCACGCGACAAGCCGAGAAACTCAAGGCGTGCGTCGGCTGGGCGTTCCAGCCCATCTTGCGCTCGGCTACGCCGAGTGTGAGGCCGGGGCTCTCGCCCTCGACCAAAAAGGCCGAGACGCCGCGCGGCCCCTCTCCGCCCGTGCGCGCCATGACAATGTAAAGGTGATCGCGCCCGCCGGCGCCGGCGCCGGAGATAAACTGCTTCTCGCCCTGTAAAATATAATCGCCGCCGCGGCGCTCAGCGCGCGTCCGAAGCGCGGCGGCGTCAGATCCCGAGCCCGGCTCGGTGAGGCAATAGCTCGACAAAACCTGCATGGTGGCCAAGCGCGGCGTCCACTCGCGGCGCTGCGCTTCCGAGCCGAAGCGATCGACCATCCAAACGCACATATTGTGCACGGAGAGATAGGCCGCGATCGTCGGGCAGCCCATCGCCAAAGCTTCGAAAATCACCACGGAGTCGAGGCGGCCGAGCCCCACGCCGCCGTGCTCCTCGGAAGCGGTGATCGCAGCGAAGCCGAGCGCGGCGGCCTCGCGCAGCACGTCAAGCGGGAAGTGCTTCTCCTTGTCCCAGCGCAGCGCGTTCGGGGCAAGCTTTCCGCGAGCGAAGCCCATCGCGCTCTCCCGCATCGCCATTTGATCGGCGGACAATCCGAAAAGCGACGACATCACTCACCTTCTCGAAACGCATGTATCGCGCAACGAGTGCTGGACAAGTGCGGGAAGCTACGCCTGCGTTTTGGACGCCGTCCGCCAGTTAGCCTCGCTCGACGCGAAGGCGCGCGCCACGGCGCTGCTGGGCGCGCGGCCGAGCCGGCGCGCTACCAAGTCTCCGGCCTCGAGCAGCAAGCCGAGATCGACGCCAGTCTCCACGCCCATCCCGTTCAGCATATAGATGACGTTCTCCGTCGCGACGTTCCCCGATGCTCCGGGCGCGTAAGGGCATCCGCCGAGCCCGCCCACGGAAGAGTCGATCACGCTGACGCCCGCTTCGAGGCAAGCGAAGATGTTGGCGAGCGCCTGGCCGTAGGTGTCATGGAAGTGGACTGCGAGATTTTGCAGGCCGATGTCCCCAGCGACAGTTTCGATCAGCGCGCGCGCGGCGAGAGGCGTTCCGACGCCGATCGTATCGCCGAGAGAAATCTCGCCGCAGCCCATATCGTGAAGCGCGCGCGCGACCGCCGCCGCTTGGCGCGGCTCGACGCGTCCCTCATAGGGGCAGCCGAGCACGCAGGAGACATAGCCGCGCGCCCTTATGCCGTGGCGCTTTGCCTCGGCGATAACCTGAGAGAAGCGCTCCAGGCTCTCCGCGATGGAACAGTTGATGTTATGTTTGGAAAAGCTCTCGGTGGACGCCGCGAAGACGGCGATTTCGGTCGCGCCGGCTGCAAGCGCGTCGGAAAGGCCGCGTAGATTGGGAACGAGGACCGATAATCGCAGTCCGGATCGCGGTCCCAGCCGTTGCAACAGCTCTCGCGTCGTGGCCATCTGCGGCGCAGCCGCGGGGGATACGAAGCTTCCCGCTTCGATGCGGGTAAGTCCCGAGTGCGCCAGCACCTCGATGAACTCCGCCTTGACGTCGACCGACAAGATGCCGGCCTCGTTCTGAAGGCCGTCGCGCGGCCCGACCTCGACGATTTCAACGCGCCTGGGAATGCTCATCGCGCGCCTTCCTCAGCCCTCGCCGTTCGTTGCGGCTACAACTGGCGCCGCGTCGTCAGAGATGTAGGCGAGCGTCGCGCCCTCGGGGACCCATTCCCCCTCCTTGCAGGCAAGGCCGGCGATCGCCCCGTCGCGCGGCGCCCGCAGCACGAACTCCGTCTTCATCACCTCCAGCGTCACAATGCTGGCTCCTGCTTTCACGACCTGACCATTGGTGGCGTGGACGCGCGTCACTCGGGCGGGCAAGGGCGCAATCAAGCGTCGATCGCTGTCGCCCGGGCGAGAGGCGGATCGAAGAGGATCGTGCGGCGCCAGCACGTGATTGCGTCCGCGAAGGACGATCACCAGCGCGGCCGCACGACGCACGACGCCGACCTCCCGCCAGACCCCATCCACGCAGAGTCGAAGTTCTGCACCGGACGGGGCGAACTCGACCCGAGCTGCGTGACCATTCGACTCGAGTCGAAAGGCGCCCTCGCCTTCTGGGTGCAGCCGAAGCTTGATCCTCTGGTCGTTCATCAGAAATTCGACATCGGCGCCCTGTCGACCATCCAATCTCCAGCCGTCCGTCGCGTCCCAAGGCGCGCAGGCTCCGTCGCGCCCTGCCGCAGTTGCGCGCGCTTCTAGGCAAAGGTCCGAGAGCCAGACCGCCGCGCCCGCGGCGAGAATGACTCTTTCGTCTTCCGGCGCAAGCGGCGTCGTTCGCCGCAGCTCCGCCGCATTCGCTTCGACCGAGGTCGTGTCATAGGCGCCGCTCTCCAACCAAGTCTCACGGCTGAGCGCGCGCAGAAAATCGAGGTTGGTCGCAGGTCCGACAATCTCGAATTGGTCGAGCGCGCGTTGCAGTCTTTGCAATGCGGCGGCCCGATGCTCGCCCCACACGATCAGCTTGGCGAGCAGCGGGTCGTAATAGGGCGTGATGCGGTCGCCGCCGCGCACGCCGGCGTCCACGCGGATATGCTCCCCGAGGTCGGGCAGCCGCAATCGCTCGATCAAGCCCGTGGAAGGCAAGAAGTCCTGCTGGGGATCCTCCGCGCAGATTCGCGCCTCGATCGCGCAGCCTCTCAGATGAAGGGCCTCCTGCCCGATCGGCAGCCTCTCGCCCGCGGCCACACGCAACTGCCACTCGACCAGATCCTGGCCCGCGACCATCTCGGTGATCGGGTGCTCGACCTGCAGACGCGTGTTCATTTCCAGAAAATAGAAGCGACCATCCTCCAACAGAAACTCGACAGTGCCGGCGCCGACATAGCCGACGCTCCTCGCCGCGGTGACCGCCGCCTGCTGCATGGCCTCGCGCAGTTCTCGCGCCAGGCCGGGCGCCGGCGTCTCCTCCAAAATCTTCTGGCGGCGTCGCTGCAAGGAGCAGTCTCGCTCCTGAAAGGCCAGACAGCCGCCCTCGGCGTCGGCAAAAATCTGCACCTCCACGTGACGCGCGCGTAGGAGGCGACGTTCGAGCAACACCCGTCCTTCGCCAAAAGCCGACAGCGCCTCGCGCGACGCGGCTGCGACGGCGTCCCGCAGCTGATCCAAGCTTTCGATGAGACGCATGCCGCGACCGCCGCCGCCGCTCGAGGCTTTCACGAGTAGCGGAAATCCCAATCGTCGCGCTTCTCTTTCCAAGCTCGCGAGGTCTGTCGCATCCCCGTGATAGCCGGGAATAATGGAGACGCCGGCGCGCTCCATCAGAGATTTCGCGCTCGCCTTCGACCCCATCAATCGCATGGCCGACGCCGACGGCCCGACGAAGACAACGCCCGCCGCCGCACAGGCCTCGGCAAAGGCTGGGTTCTCGGAGAGAAAGCCATAGCCCGGGTGAATAGCCTCCGCGCCGGTCCTCCTCGCCACGTCGATGATCTTGTCGATGGATAGATAGCTCTCGCGTGCGGGCGCCGCGCCGATCGACCAGGCTTCATCGGCCTGCTCCACGTGCATCGATGTGGCGTCGGCTTCTGAATAGACCGCGACCGTATCTATTCCGAGCCGGCGCGCGGTGCGCATGATCCGGCAGGCGATCTCGCCGCGATTAGCGATCAGCAGCTTGCGAAACATCGGCATCGCTCCCGCCGCCAATCCATCTCGGGGCGCGCTTCTCGAGGAAAGCGCTCAATCCTTCTCGCCCCTCGGCGGAACAGCGCAGCGTCGCCAGAATCCGAGCCGCTTCCTGCATCAGCTCGTCGTCTATGGCTCGGCTGGCGCAATGCGAAATAAATGCCTTGGCGTGCTTCTGCGCGCCAGGGGCGCAGCGCAGTAGAGCTTCGACGATCCGCGACAGCGCTTCCTCCGCCGCGTGCTCGGGCGGCGCCTCATGCACGAGCCCGATCTCGCGGGCCGCCGCCGCTGAAAACACCTCCGCGGTCATCATCAGGCGCCGCGCTTGGCGCGCGCCGATCGCGCGAATGACGAAGGGTCCAACCGCCGCCGGGATGATGCCCAATCTCGCCTCGCTCAGGCAAAAGCTGGCGCGCTCCGTCGCGATGGCGATGTCGCAGCAGGCCACGAGACCGACGCCGCCGCCATAGGCCGCGCCATGAACGAAGGCGATCGTCGGCTTCGGGAAGCTGTCGAGCAGGCGCATCATTCTCCCCAAGGCTTGGGCGTCGCCGACATTCTCCTCGAAGGAGGCGCCGCCCATGCGGCGTAGCCACTCGATGTCGCCTCCCGCCGAGAAGCTTCGCCCGGCGCCCCGCACCACCAGGAGACGCACACCCTCGTTCTCCGCCAATTGCCGAAGCGCTGCGGTCAGAGACGCCACAAGGGCGTCATCGAAGGCGTTGTGGCGCTCCGGACGGTCGAGCGTCAGCGTCGCGACGCCGCGCAGATCAGAGGAAAGAAGCAAGTCAGACATTGCGCTCTCACACTCACATACGAAACAAGCCGAAGCGCGTCTCCTCGATCGGAGCGCGCGCGCTCACGCTAAGGCAAAGCCCGAGCACACGCCGCGTATCGGCGGGATCTATGACGCCATCGTCCCAAAGCCTGGCGCTCGAATAGAGAGGCTGGCCCTGCCGCTCATATTGCTCGCGTATCGGCGCTTGGAGCGCGACCTCTTCCTCGTCGCTCAAGCGTCCGCCGCGGGCTTCCAGCGCGTCGCGTCGGACACGCGAGAGAACCCGAGCGGCCTGCTCGCCGCCCATCACGCTGATTCGCGCATTGGGCCACATCCACAAGAAGCGCGGGGAATAGGCGCGTCCGCACATGGCGTAATTGCCGGCGCCGAAGCTGCCGCCGACAATGACCGTGAATTTCGGCACGGCGGCGGTCGCGACGGCCGTCACGAGCTTAGCGCCGTCCTTGGCGATCCCGCCAGCCTCGTATTTCGCTCCGACCATGAAGCCGGTCGTGTTTTGGAGAAAGATCAGGGGCGTCCGGCGCTTCGCGGCGAGCTCGATGAAATGCGCGCCCTTCAGGGCGCTCTCGGAGAAGAGGATCCCGTCATTGGCGAGGATGGCGACGCGATAGCCGCAGATATGAGCAAACCCCGTGACGAGCGTCGTCCCGTAAAGCGGCTTGAATTCGTCGAAGGCGCTGTCGTCGACGATGCGCGCAATCACCGCGCGGGCGTCATAGGCCTGGCGCGCGTCGACCGGCGCCAATCCGCGCAGCTCCTCCGCGAGGTAGCGCGGCGGCAGAGGCGGCTGCGCGACGCGCATGTGGATTTCGGCTTCGCCCAGATTAGCGATGGCCCGGCGCGCTAGCTCCAGCGCGTGCCGGTCGTCCTCGGCATAGTGGTCGACGACGCCGGAGCGACGACAATGCACGTCGGCGCCGCCGAGGTCTTCGGCGCTCACGACCTCGCCCGTCGCAGCGGCCACGAGCGGCGGGCCCGCGAGAAAGATCGCGCCCTCCCCGCGCACGATGATCGCCTCGTCGCACATGGCCGGAACATAGGCGCCGCCGGCCGTGCACAGACCCATCACGACGGCGACTTGCGCAATCCCTTCGGCCGACATCTGCGCTTGATTATAGAAGATGCGGCCGAAGTGATCGCGATCGGGAAAGACCTCGTCCTGGCTCGGCAGATTGGCGCCGCCGGAATCGACGAGATAAATGCAAGGCAAGCGGTTCTCACTGGCGATCTCCTGCGCGCGCAGATGCTTTTTCACCGTGATCGGAAAATAGACCCCGCCTTTCACCGTTGCGTCGTTCGCGACGATAATGCAGAGCCGACCGCAGACTCGACCGACGCCAGCGACGACGCCGCCACAGGCGACCGCGTCGTCGTAAAGTCCTTGCGCCGCGAAGCGCCCGACTTCGAGAAACGGCGAGAGCGGATCGATCAACGCCTCGATCCGATCGCGCGCCAGCATTTTGCCACGGGCGACATGGCGCGATCGCGCGCCCTCTCCTCCGCCGAGCTGAATGCGTTCGAAGGCTTGGCGGAGCTCGGCGAGGCGCAGGCTCATCGCGCCGAGATTCCGCTCGTAATCTGGAGATGCGACATCGACGGAGGATGAGAGCGCGCGCATTTTGTCTCTTTCGCAATCCGCGACAGCGAGGGGTCAGGCGCTTTCCTCGAAGAGCTCGCGTCCGATCAGCATGCGACGAATCTCGCTGGTGCCCGCGCCGATTTCATAGAGCTTGGCGTCGCGCAGCAGACGTCCCGTCGGATAATCGTTCATATAGCCATTGCCGCCCAGACATTGGATCGCCTGCAGCGCCATTTGCGTCGCGCGTTCGGCGGCGAAGAGAATGGCGCCGGCGGCGTCCTTTCGCGAGACGCAACCGGCATCGCAGGCCCTCGCCACCGCATAGACGTAAGCGCGAGTTGCGCTCAAAGCGGTGTACATGTCGGCAAGCTTGCCCTGCATGATTTCGAATTCGCCAATGGAGCGACCGAATTGCTTGCGATCGTGCATATAGGGTAGGACGACGTCCAGACAGGCGCGCATGATGCCGATCGGGCCGCCGGCCAGAATGACGCGCTCGTAATCGAGCCCGCTCATCAGCACGTTGATCCCGCAATCCGGCTCGCCCAGGATGTTATCGACGGGGACCTCGCAGTCCTCGAAGAATAGCTGGCAAGTGTTGGAGCCGCGCATGCCGAGCTTGTCCAGCTTCGGCATGCGCCGCAGCCCCTTGAAGCCGCCCTCGACGATAAAGGCCGTGATCCCATGCGCGCCGGCGTTGGGGGAAGTCTTAGCGTAAACGATCACGATGTCGGCGTCGGGACCGTTAGTCACCCACATTTTATCGCCATTGAGCACATAGCGATCGCCGCGCCGCTCCGCGCGCATCCGCATGTTCACGACATCCGAGCCAGCCGCGGGCTCCGACATGGCCAGCGCGCCGACATGCTCTCCCGAAATCAGCTTCGGCAAATAGCGCAGCTTTTGCGCCCGCCCGCCATTGCGTTGAATTTGATTGACGCAGAGATTGGAATGCGCGCCATAGGAGAGACCGACGGAGGCAGAGGCGCGGCTGACCTCCTCCATCGCCACCACATGGGCGAGATATCCCAGCGCGACGCCGCCATATTCCTCCGGGACCGAGACGCCGAGAAGACCCATACTCCCCATCTTGCGCCAAAGATCCGAGGGGAATGAGTTGTCCGCGTCGATGCGCGCGGCGCGCGGCGCGATCTCGCGCGACGCAAATTCGGCGACGCTGCGACGAAGCGTCTCTCCCTCGTCGCCCAGTCCGAAGTCCATCTCCGGAAGCAACTGACGCATCAACGCACCCTGTGCGGCTCGCGTGACCTGGCCGGTATATTTCGCCCAGCCGTAAGCGTTTCAAGGAGGCGCCAACCGAGGCGTCTGCGCAAAGAAGTCCAGCGACTCCGGATTGGCGAGCGCCTCGCGATTCTTGACGGGACGTCCATGCACGACATCGCGCACCGCGAGCTCGACAAGCTTGCCCGAGCGCGTATGAGGAAGCTCGGGAGCCTCGATAATCGCCGCGGGCACATGCCGGGGCGACGCTTCTTCCCTAAGCCTGTGCTTGATTCCGGCGCTCAATTCGGAGCTCATCCGCTCGCCGGCGCGAAGCTTGACGAAGAGCAGAATGCGTTGGCCGTCGCTGGCGTCCTGGCACACAGCCAGACACTCCTCCACCTGCATAAAGGCCTCGACGATGCGGTAGATTTCCGCAGTGCCGATGCGCACGCCTTGCGGATTGAGCGTGGCGTCGGAGCGCCCGTGAATGATGAAGCCGCCCGACGGGGTCTCGGTCGCAAAGTCGCCATGGCGCCAAATATTCGCGAAGTCGGAGAAGTAGGCGCTTTTGTACTTTTCTCCTCCGGGATCGTTCCAGAACTCGATCGGCATCGAAGGGAAGGGCTGCGTGCAGACGAGCTCGCCTTCGGCGCCGACGATTCGGGCGCCATCGTCGTTCCAAACTTCAACGGCCATGCCCAGACCTGCGCCCTGTATCTCGCCTCGGATGACGGGACGCCAGGAATTGCCAAGGACGAAGCAGGAGAGGATGTCGGTTCCGCCGCTCATCGACGCAAGCTGCGCGTTCGGCGCCACGTCCCGGTAGACGTAGTCGAAACCTTCCGGCGAGAGCGGCGAGCCCGTCGAGGCAAGGAGGCGCATCGAGGCAAGGTCATGCGTTCTTGCGGGCGCGACCCCAAGCTTCTGCGCCGCACGCAAGAAGCCGGCCGAGACACCAAAAAGCGTCGCATGTTCCCGTTCCGCAAGATCGAAGAGCGCCGCGCCGTTACGATCCATGGGAAAGCCGTCGTAAAGCAAGATTGTCGCGCGACTGGCGAGCGCCGAGACGAGCCAGTTCCACATCATCCACCCGGTCGTCGTCGCGAAGAACACGCGATCGCCGGGGCGCACGTCGCAATGAAGTTGATGCTCCTTCATGTGTTGCAGGAGGCATCCGCCCGCGCCATGAACGATGCATTTGGGCGAGCCCGTCGTGCCGGAAGAGAACACGACGTAAAGGGGATGGTCGAAGGGCAGTAGCGCGAAGTCAAGCGGAGCGCCATCATGCTTGGCGAGGACGTCGGGCCAAAGCTCTGCCATGGCGAAGCCCTTGAGCGACGGCGCGTCGTGAATGTAAGGCGCCACGAGCACCGCCCGCAAAGCTGACAATCCGGCGGCGATCTCGCGCGCCTGCTCCAGCCGATCGCAAGCTTGTCCCTTGTAGAAATAGCCGTCGCAGGCGATGAGGGCCTTGGGTCCGATTTGGCCGAAGCGATCGAGAACGCCAGCAACGCCAAAATCGGGAGAGCACGACGCCCACACGGCTCCCAGGCTCGCCGCCGCCAGCATGCCGACGACGGCCTCCGGGCCATTGTGGAGATAGCCCGCCACGCGATCCCCCGGACCAACGCCCGCGGACCGCAAATAGGCCGCGATCGCCCCGACTTGCCGCTTCAGCTCGCCGAATGTGAGCGTGCGGCGCTCCCGCTTCTCGCCTTGGAACACGATGGCGATCTCGGAGGCGGCGCGCTGACGCAGCAGATTTTGAGCGAAGTTGAGCCGAGCTTGAGGAAACCAGCGCGCGCCCGGCATCTTGTCGCCGTCCGCCAGAACTGTGCCGCCCTTCTCGCCGATGATCTCGAAGAAGTCCCACAGCCTCGACCAGAAGGCGTCGCTATGGCCAAGGCTCCAGACGTGGAGGCCGGCGTAGTCGAACGTCTCCGCGTATTCCTCAGTTCTGCGGTCGCTGCGGGCGAAAGCGGTAAGCCGCGCCGACGCTCGCTGCGCGGGATCCGGACTCCAGACTATGCTCATCGATGCGTCCGCTCCGACCGCCCCCTGGCTACTGAAGCTGGGGCGAGCGCGCACAGCGACAAGGGCTCGCGGCGAAACACGACGAAAAGCGAAGCTCGGCCAGCTGAAAAGCGAGCGGCGGCGCTCCATATGAATTACCAAGATGGTTCAACGCCCCGAGGAGGGGCGCATGGGGAAGCTCTCGTCCGCTCCGATCAGGAATCGTTACGCCACGGCCCGCCGCAACGCGGATTGGACCATCGATCAGGACTGGACCAGCTATTCGGCTGAGGAGCACGACCGATGGGACCGCCTGTTCGCCCGGCAGGCGAAATTGCTGCCCGGCCGCGCCTGCGAAGCCTTCCTCGAAGCGCAGGCCAAGCTGGAGCTGTCGCGAGGCGGCGTCCCTGATTTCGCGGATCTGAGCCGACGCCTGTCGGCCTTGACCGGCTGGAGCGTCGTCGCCGTCGCAGGGCTCATTCCCGACGACGCATTCTTCGAGCATCTCGCCAACCGGCGCTTTCCCGCCGGCGCCTTCATCCGTCCCGAGACCGACTTCGATTATCTCCAGGAGCCCGACGTCTTTCACGACGTCTTCGGTCATGTCCCGCTGCTCGCCGACCCGGTCTACGCGCGCTTCCTGCAAGCCTATGGCGAAGGCGGACGCCGCGCGCTCGGACTCGGACAATTGCACAATCTCGCGCGGCTCTACTGGTACACGGTGGAGTTCGGGCTTTTGCGAACGCCCGCTGGGTTGCGGATATTCGGCGCCGGGATTCTGTCCTCGCCGGCTGAAACGCTGTTCTGTCTGGAAGATTCGTCACCTAATCGAGTGGCGTTCGACCTCGAGCGCGTCATGCGCACGAAATACATCATCAGCGACTTTCAGCAGACCTATTTCGTGATTGACAGCTTTGAGCGGCTGCTGCGCGACTGCGATCAGGACTTCGGGCCGCTTTATCAGCGCCTGCGCGCCACGCCCGACATCGAGGCGCATGAACTGAAGCCGCAGGACGGCGTCATCACGCAGGGAGACTTTGCTTATTTCCGCGCAAAGGGCTCACCGCCGCGCGCGGCGTGACGCGCTGCTCGATGGCGCCGAATATCGAGCGCCCGCCTGCATCCAGCATCTCGATGCGCACGATGTCGCCCGCCGCGAGAAATCGCGTGCGCGGCGCGCCTTCGAGCAGCGTCTCGACCACGCGCTGTTCCGCCAGACAGGAATAGCCGACGCCGCCTTGCCGAATTGGCCGTCCAGGGCCTCCGTCCGGACCCCGATTCGAGACCGTTCCCGAGCCGATGATCGTGCCCGCGCCAAGCGCGCGGGTAAACGCCGCATGCGCGACCAGCTGACCGAAATCGAAGACCATGTCGCGCCCCGCATCGGGACAGCCGAGCGGCGCGCCATTGACATAGGAGAGGAGCGGCAAGCAAAGCTTGGCCTCTCGCCAGGCGTCGCCGAGCTCGTTGGGCGTGACCGCCACCGGCGAAAAGGCTGAGGCGGGCTTCGATTGAAAAAAGCCGAAGCCCTTCGAGACTTCAGCCGGGATTAGCTCCCGCAGGCTCACGTCGTTCACGAGCATGAGAAGCTTGATGTGCTCGCGGGCGCTCAAGGCGTCGACGCCCATGGGAACGTCGTCCGTCACGATGGCGACCTCCGCCTCGAGGTCGAGCCCCTGGGTCTCGTCCCGCAACGGAATCGGGTCGCGCGGACCGAGAAATTCGTCCGAGCCGCCCTGATAGAGCAGCGGATCTGTCCAGAAGGAGGCTGGCATTTGCGCACCGCGCGCCTTGCGCACGAGCTCGACGTGATTCACATAGCTCGAGCCATCGGCCCATTGATAGGCGCGCGGCAGTGGCGCGGCGCAAGCCTGTGGATAAAAAGGAAAGCTCGGCGTGAGGCCGTTCTCCAGCGCCGTGGCGAGGGCCTCGAGCTTCGGCTCGGCGTGTGTCCAGTCGTCGAGCGCGGCTTGCAGTGTCCTAGCGACGCCTGAGGCGTCGGCGGCGCGCTCGAGATCACGCGAGACCACAATCAACCGGCCGTCGCGTCCCGCCTTCAACGATGCAAGCTTCACGGCGAACCTCCTTCGAAGGATCCGTCGAAGCGTTTCCGCAAGCCCGACCAGCAGTCGGCATAGTCTTTTTGCAGCGTCGGCAGGGTCGCAGCATAATCGGTCAAATGTTGGGGAAATCGCGTCTCGAACATGAAAGCCAGCGCGCCGCTCATCCGCTCCGGTTTTAGCTCGCTCGCACGGGCGAGCTCATAGGCCGTCGCATCCGGTCCGTGCGGGCACAAAGCATTGTGCAGAGACACGCCGCCGGGCTCGAATCCCTCGGGCTTGGCGTCGTAGCGGCCGAAGATCAGCCCCATGAATTCGCTCATGACGTTCACATGGTGCCAGGGCGGCCGAAAGCTGTGCTCCGCGACCTGCCAGCGATCTGGAAAGATCACGAAATCGACATTGGCTACGCCTGTTTCAGCCGAGGCCGAGCTGAGCACCGTGTTGATCGAGGGGTCCGGATGGTCGAAGAGCAGCGCGCCCATCGGACAAAACAAACGCAGATCATATTTGTAAGGCGCGTAGCTTCCGTGCCAAGCGACGACGTCTAGGGGCGAATAGCCGAGCGCGCAGTCGAAGAAGTCGCCTCCCCATTTGAATGTCAGCACGCCAGGCTCTTCCCGGTCCTCGAAGGCGGCGACGGGGGCGTGGAAATCACGCGCGTTGGCGAGGCCATTGGCGCCGATCGCGCCGCGATTCGGCAGCGCGAAGGGCGCGCCGTAGTTCTCGCAGAGATAACCGCGAGCCGGACCCGCGACCGTGACCTTGAACTTCACGCCGCGCGGGATGACGCAAATCTCGCCCGGCGCCGCGTGAAGCCGCCCGAACTCGGTGAAGAGGTCGAGCTCTCCCTGCTGCGGCGCGATCAGCAATTCCCCATCGGCGTTACAAAAGTAGGTGTCGTGCATGGACTGCGTCACGAAGTAGAGATGCGCCGCCATGCCGATCCGCAGATCGGCGCTGCCCGCCGTCGTGATCGTGCGAACGCCCGCGATGAAGCTCAGCTCTTCGGTAGGCATGGGGGACGGCGACCAGCGGAACGCGCCGACGCTCTGCGCCGGGGAGGAGGCAGGCGCGGTCTTCCACAAGGGTTGATCCCGTTTGGCGAAGCGACGCGCGTGCAGCACGGAAGGCCGCAAACGGTAAAGCCAGGATCGACGATTGAGTCCATGCGGCGCGGTGAAGGCCGTCCCGGAAATCTGCTCGGCGAAGAGACCATAGGGGCAACGTTGCGGCGCGTTCTGGCCTTTGGGCAAAGCGCCGGCCAAAGCTTCAGTTTCGAATTCATTGCCGAAACCCGCCATATAGGCCAGCGCTTCCGACATAGGCTTCATTCCGACGCTTGTTGCAGAACTCCGCGACGCAGCTGATCCTCTTCCATCGCCTCGAACAACGCGCGGAAATTCCCCTCGCCGAATCCATCGTCGCCCTTACGCTCGATGAACTCGAAGAAAATAGGCCCAAGCAACGCCTGCGTGAAAATCTGCAGCAGCAGGCGCGGCGGCTGGCCGGCGTGTGCGCCTTCTCCGTCTATCAGGATCCCAAGTTCTCTTAAACGCTTCACGGATTGGCCGTGCCCTGGAAGCCGGCGCTCGAGGCTGTCATAATAGGATTGAGGCGGCTCGGGAATGAATTTGAGGCCCGCCGCGCGAAGCCCGGCGACGGTTTCAAAAATATCGTGGCAGGAGCAGGCGACGTGCTGCACGCCTTCGCCACGGTAGTCGCGCAAGAACTCTTCGATCTGGCTGCTCTCGTCAGCGCTCTCATTGACGGGAATGCGTATCTTGCCGCAGGGACTTGTCATGGCGCGCGAGTGCAGTCCGGTGAATTTGCCCGTGATGTCGAAATACCGGATCTGATGGAAATTGAAGATCCTCTCGTACCAGCTCGCGACGCTGTCCAAATGACCTCGATGCACATTGTTGGTGAGGTGATCGATCGCCGTGAGGCCGACGCCGGGCGGATGCGGATCGCGTTCCCCACTCCAGCGGAAATCTATCTCCCATATCGAGCCCTTGTCGCCGTAGCGATCGACGAGATAGATCAGCGCCCCGCCAACGCCCGCAATCGCGGGGATTTCAAGCTCCATGGGGCCGACCTGCGTGACGCCGGCCTTCGCTCCTCGCTTCAGGGCAGACCGATAGGCCGCCGCCGCGTCCCGCACGCGGAAGCCCACGGCGCAGACGGAAGGGCCATGAGCCTCGGCGAACTGAGCGGCAAAACTATCCGGCTCGGCGTTGAGCACGAAGTTGATGTCGCCTTGCCGGTAGAGCGTGACATTCTTCGAGCGGTGGACGCAGACAGGAGCGAAGCCCATCAGGCTCAGAAGCGCGCCGAGCTTCTCGGGTTCCGGATGCGCGAATTCGACGAATTCGAAGCCGTCGGTTTCCAGCGGATTGTCCCCGCCGATGGCTTCAATGTGGGGCGCCGGTCCGACGCTTCCCATAGCTTGAGCCTCCTCTAATTCTCAGAAGGTCATGACAAGCAACTAGAGCAGACCGAGAAAGATTCGAGTCCGACAGGCGCGAAGGCCGCCGGGATCGCAACGCGGAAGGAGCCATGATCCTCTACGATTATTTTCGCTCTTCGGCAGCCTATCGCGTGCGGATCGCGCTCGAGCTCAAGGGACTCGAAGTCGAGCATCGGCCCGTGCATCTTCTTCGCGCCGGCGGCGAACAGCTCGAGCCTGACTATCTGGCCAAGAATCCGCAAGCGCTCGTGCCTGCGCTGGAGCTCGACGACGGGATCGTGCTGACCCAATCGCTCGCCATCATCGAATATTTGGAAAGCCTTCGCCCGACGCCGCGGTTGATCCCGCAAGATCCGGAGCTCGCGGCGAAGACCCGGGCGGTCGCCTTGGCGATCGCCTGCGACATCCATCCGCTCACCAATCTCAGGGTCGGCGGCTATCTCGCCGCCTCCTTAAATGCCTCGCCGGAATCCATCGAAGCGTGGCGACGGTTTTGGATTCTCGAGGGTCTGCAAGCGGTGGAGAAGCTGATCGCGCCAAAGCCGTTTTGCTTCTCGGCCGAGCCCACGCTCGCGGACGTGTGCCTCATCCCGCAACTTTTCGCCGCGCGCCGCTTCGCGGTTCCGCTAGACGAGCTGCCGCGCCTTCTCTCCGTCGAAGCCGCCAGTCTCGAGCTCGAGGCGTTCAAGCGCGCACACCCGGCCCGACAAGCCGACGCCGAATAGGCCGGCGGCGGCGGCCGTGCCGCCTAACCCGAAGGAAGCGAGAATCTTCATGCAGGACCTTTTCCATTTCATTGGGGGTCAGCGGGTCGCCGGAACGTCAGAACGCTTCTGCGACGGTTACGAGCCGATGAGCGGCGCGACGATCTCCCGCACGCCGCTCGCCTCGCGGGCGGAGGTTGCGGCGGCGATCGCAAGCGCCGAGGCGGCGCAGCCGGCATGGGCCGCGTTCAGCCCGCAGCGTCGCGCGCGCGTGCTGACGAAATTCGTCGAGCGGGTGACTCAAGAGGCTGACTCGCTCGCGAGCTTGCTTTCGCGGGAGCACGGCAAGACGATCGGCGACGCCCGAGGCGACATTCAGCGCGGTCTCGAAGTTGTCGAATTCGCGATCGGCGTCCCGCATTTTCTCAAGGGCGAGTACAGCGACGGCGGCGACCGAGGAATCGACCTCTACTCCATGCGCCAGCCGCTCGGCGTCGCGGCCGGCGCCACCCCGTTCAATTTCCCCGCGATGCTGCCAATGTGGATGTTCGCTCCGGCGATCGCCTGCGGCAATGCTTTCGTGCTGAAGCCGTCCGAGCGCGACGCCAGCGTGCCGTTGCGGCTCGCCGAGCTGATGATGGAAGCCGGCCTCCCCGCCGGCGTCCTCAATGTCGTGAATGGCGACAAGGAAGCCGTCGACGCCCTGCTGGATCACGCGGGGGTCAGGGCGTTCAGCTTCGTCGGCTCGACCGCGGTCGCCCAATATGTTTACGCCCGCGGCGCGGCGAGCGGAAAGCGCATGCAGTGTTTCGGCGGCGCCAAAAATCACATGATCGTCATGCCGGACGCCGATCTCGACCAGGCGGTCGAGGCGCTCGTCGGCTCGGCCTATGGCGCGGCGGGTGAGCGCTGCATGGCGATTTCCGTCGCAGTCCCGGTTGGAAACGCCGCAGCGGAAGCGCTGATCGAGCGCCTCGTCCCACGCGTGAAAACGCTCAAGATCGGTCCGTCCACGGATGCAGAGGCAGATTTCGGTCCGTTGGTGACGCAGGCGCACCTCGAGCGCGTCTGCTCTTACATCGGGCTCGGCGAGCGGGAAGGCGCCAGCCTGCTCGTCGACGGACGCAACTTCGGTCTGCAGGGATATGAGCAGGGATTCTATTTGGGCGGCTGTCTCCTCGATCGAGTCACGCGCGGAATGCGCGTCTATCAAGAGGAGATTTTCGGCCCCGTCCTCGTGGTCCTGCGCGCCGCCGACTATGCCGAAGCTTTGGCGCTCGTCAACGACCACGAATACGGTAACGGCGTCGCGATCTTCACGCGCGACGGAGGCGTCGCCCGGGATTTCGTTTCGAGAGCTCGGGTGGGAATGGTCGGCGTCAACGTCCCGATCCCCGTGCCGCTCGCCCACTACAGCTTCGGCGGCTGGAAGCGATCCTTCTTCGGCGATCTCGGCCAGCACGGGCCCGATTCGATGCGCTTCTACACCAAGACGAAGACTGTCACGTCTCGCTGGCCCACAGGCGGCACGGAGGGCGCGAGCTTCGTCATTCCGACCACGCATTAGAGCTGTCTTCGAAAAGTGCGAATTGGATTACCGATCAGGACAAGCACTCAGCATCCCGACCGGCAGCTGGTCGGCGTGCCAGGAAATTCGACGGCGCTGACGACGGTTTTTGCTTGACGCATATATATAGGAGTCCTACATTGTTGCCATGACCGCGCCTCCCCCGCCCGCTCAACAGCTCACGCGCCGCCTGCGCGACGGCCTCGATCGGATTTGCGCTGTCATGCGCGCCGATCAATGGACGATCGCGGGAGCGGCCGGGCTCAATCCCACTCAGGTCCACGCGCTCACTTTCATTGCCGGCCGGGCAGAGAAGGGCGTGCGCGTCGGCGCTATCGCCGCCCAGCTTGGCGTGACGCAGCCCACGGCGACGGATTCCATCGCAGCCTTGGTGCGAAAAGGTCTGACTACAAAAGAAGCCGATCCTGACGATCCGCGCGCCGTCAGCATCCGGATCACGCAAGGCGGGCGCGACGTCGTGCGGGGAATTGGTCTCGCCATCACGGCGACCGAACGCGCCCTCGAAATGCTCTCCCCTGCAGAGCAAAACGAGCTGCTGCTCTTGATCATCAAGACCATTCGGGCCTTGCAAGTCGCCGGAGCGATCGCGCCGCAACGCCTGTGCGTGACCTGCAAATATTTTCGCCCGCATGCGCACGAAGATCACCGCAGCCCGCATCATTGCGATTACGTCGATGCGGCCTTTGGCGTCGAGGCGCTGCGACTTGATTGCGCGGAACACGAAGCGGCGCCCGCGACGCATCAGGACGCTGCGTGGCGAAGCTTTGCGGCGGCGGACGGAGCAAAATCCGGCGAAACAGGAAGCGCGACGCCATGAGCGTCGCCGCGGAGATCGACGCGCTTGGAGAAGCGTCGATGACGGAACGGTCAACTGACGAACCTTCGTCAGGGAGCCACGAAACCAAGAGGAGCGCAACGTCATGACGAGCAAAGCTGTTTTCTATCATGCCGGCTGCCCAATCTGCGTCGACGCCGAGCGCCAGTTCGCAGAAAAGCTCGATCCAAGACAATACCAAGTGGAAATCGTCCATCTTGGCCAAGCGAAGAATCGAATCTCGGAAGCTGAAGCCGCCGGGGTCAAATCCGTTCCGGCCTTCGTCATCGACGGCCACGCCTATCACATCAATTTCGGGGCCGCTCTCGACGCCCTGAAGTAACGCGCGAACCGGAAGCCTTCGCGCGGGACGGGCGGGCCTTTCCCCGGGCCCGCCCCGGTCCGCTCAACCGCTGGCGTCACGCCAAAATGAGCGAAAGGCGCTCACCGTCTTCGCCGAGCGAAACAACGCCGGCGGCCCACCCTTCATCACGCGCGACGAACGACAAGATCAAGAAGGAGTCGAGACATGTCTCACGCAAGCCCCGTCAGCATCTCAACCGTCTGGAGATATCCGATCAAGTCCATGATGGGCGAGGAGCTCAACGCCGCCGCGATCACCGCTTCAGGCGTGCTCGGTGACAGGGCGTTCGCCCTCATCGACGAGGAAACGGGCAAGGTCGTGAGCGCGAAAAACCCTAAGAAATGGCCAGACTTCTTCTCCTATCGGGCCGCCTACGCGTCGCCCCCCGACGCCAGCGATCTGCCGCCGATCTGGATAACATTGCCCTCGGGATCTATGCTGCGCAGCGACGACGCGGATGTTAATACGAGACTGTCGGCGGCTCTGTCGCGCGCCGTCCGAATGCGGGGAACCGCCCCTCAGTCACCGAGCCTCGAACAATATTGGCCCGAACATGAGGGACAAGAAAACGAGGTCAGCCAGGAGGGCGTCGCGGGAGATGCGCCGACGGGAAGCTTTTTCGACTACGCCGCGCTGCATCTCCTGACGACCGGCACGATCGATCAATTGCGAGCGCTCTATCCGCAGGGCCGCTTCGAGGTCAGGCGCTTTCGCCCAAATATCGTGATCGACACCAACGGCGAGGAAGGCTTCGTCGAAAACGAATGGGTTGGAAAAACCGTTCGAATCGGAGCGACTGTTCGCCTGCAAATCACCGATCCTTGCCCTCGCTGCGTTATGCCCACGCTTGCACAGGGCGATCTTCCGAAAGACCTCGGCATTCTTCATAAGGGGATCATTCACAACAAGGTGCACGTGCCGTTCGCCGGCAAGGCGCTCCCCTCCATCGGCGTCTACGCCAGAGTGCTCTCGCCAGGCGTGATCCGCCGTGGCGATTTGTTGGAGGTGGAGTCTTGAGCGACCAGACTGGCGAGGCGATAAGCCGCCTTATTCGAAGAGCCCACGCTCCAGATCGACAGACGACCCGGCCGGTCGTATCGCAAGACGCCGTGAGGATCGCGGGAGCGCGCTCCCGCATCGCGCTCCGCCACATCTGTGTCAGCCTATTGTAAGGTCGGTTAGTCTAGTTTTGCAGGATCGATGGATCGCCTCGCGTGGAGTCGTGGTCGGGAGAACGCCTTCACAAATCAGTTCGGATGGACCGAGCGATTCCGTGTCCCAGCAGAACTGGGTTTGGAGAATCCCCGTCGACGCAGACCTACGTCGAACATGAGGCCATCCGACCCATGTCCGTTGAGCGGACCTCTTAGCTGAGCTCATGGCGTGGATTTATCATTCCACGAGATCGGTTGACGCATGCAGTCCTATGAAAAGCTTCTGCTCGAAAACAAAGCCTGGGCGGCAGAGAAAAAAGAGCGCGAACCCGAATTTTTCGTCCGTCTCTCGGCGGAGCAGAAGCCCGAATTTCTTTGGATCGGCTGCTCCGACAGCCGCGTCCCGGCGGACATCATTGTCAACGCCGAGCCCGGACTGATCTTCGCGCATCGCAATATCGCCAATCAGGTGATCGCCACCGATTTCAACAGTTTGAGCGTAATTCAATACGCCGTGCAGGTGCTCAAGGTGCGGCATATCATCGTTTGCGGCCATTACAACTGCGGCGGCGTGCGCGCCGCGCTGGACCGCCCCCGTGCGGATCTGTCGATGCTCAACAAATGGCTTACTCACGTCAAGGATATCTACCGCCTGCATCGTCATGAGATCGATGCGCTCGCCTCGATCGAGGCGAAAGCGGATCGTCTCGTCGAGCTCAATGTGATCGAACAGGTGCGCCATCTGTCGCACAACTCCATCGTGCAGACCGCTTGGCGCGACAACGGGCGTCCCACTTTGCACGGCTGGGTCTACGGATTCGATGACGGCGTGCTGAAACAGCTCATTACGCTGCCGCCCGGCGGCGACATCGACATCCTCTATCAACAGGTCGATGCATAGACGTCAAAAGGCGGAGGCGCGCATGCTGCACAAACATCTCAATTACTATTTCCGTTATCTCAACCACGACGTTCCGGCGGGCGTCGTCGTCTTTCTCGTCGCATTGCCACTGTGCCTAGGCATCGCGGTCGCTTCAGGCGCGCCGCCTTTCTCCGGCGTCGTCGCGGGCATTGTCGGCGGCCTCATTGTTTCGGTGTTCAGCGGCTCGCAACTCAGCGTGTCTGGCCCCGCCGCCGGCCTCACGGTAATCGTCGCGCTAGCAGCCGAGAAATATGGCTTTCGCGGCATGCTGGCGGCGACAATGCTGGCCGGGCTAATGCAACTCGCCATGGCCGTTCTGCGCGCCGGCGTGATCGGCGCCTATTTCCCCTCCGCCGTCATCAAGGGGATGCTCGCCGCTATCGGCGTCATCCTAATTATGAAGCAATTGCCCCACGCCTTAGGTTATGACGCCGATGCCGAGAGCGATCTTTCTTTCGTCGAGGATGACAGCAACGCGACCTTCTCTTTCGTGTGGGAGGCGCTGGGGTCGCTCTCGCTCGGCGCCATCGTCGTCAGCGTCGTCTCGCTCGCTATTCTGCTTTTGTGGGAAACGCCGCTTATCAAGAAGAATCGATTTCTCTCGCTGGCGCCGGCGCCGTTGATCGCGGTGCTGTTCGGCGTCGCCTATAATCTCCTGACGACTTCCGCCTTTCCGGCTTTTGCGATTCAGGCGCAGCATCTCGTCGCGCTGCCGCCAATCAGCGGGCCGGCCGACTTTATTGGCCATCTGCAATTGCCGGATTTTTCCCGCCTCAAGGACCCGGAAATTTTCGTGACGGCGGCCACGCTCGCGCTTGTTGGAAGTCTTGAAACGCTGCTCAGTCTGGAAGCCGCCGACAAGCTCGATCCCTTAAAGCGCACAGCGCCGACCAATCAGGAATTGACGGCGCAGGGCGTGGGCAATTTCGTCAGCGGCATGCTCGGCGGCCTGCCGATCACCGCGGTGATCGTCCGCAGCTCCGCCAATATCAACGCCGGCGCGCACACCAAAATCGCGAGCATTGTGCATGGCGCTCTTTTGCTGCTGAGCGTGATGTTCCTGGCGCATTTTCTCAATATGATCCCGCTCGCCTGCCTCGCCGCCGTGCTCCTTCTGACCGGTTACAAGCTCGCAAAACCGCAACTGCTGATGGAGCAATATGCGAAAGGCTTCAATCAGTTTGCGCCTTTCGCCATCACCATAGCCGCGATCCTTCTCACCGATCTGCTGAAAGGCATAGCGATCGGTATGGCTGTCGGTCTCTTCTTCGTGCTGCGCGCCAATTACTTTTCAGCTTTCACGCTGACGAAGGACGGCAGGAATTATCTGCTGCGGCTACAAAAGGACTTGTCCTTCCTACACAAAGCGCCGCTGCGGGCAACGCTCGAAAGCATCGACGAAGGCAGCTATGTCGTGATCGACGGCGCGCGCGCGAGCTTCATCGATCACGACATTCTCGAAGCGCTTCAGGATTTCATCCTCGCCGCGGGCGACGACAATATCAGCGTCGAACTGAAGAATGTGCGCGGCCTCTCGGGGCAGAACGGATCGGTGAGACGTGAAGGCATCGAGAGTGTCGTGTCCTGTCCTTGAGGAAGACTCCCACTGTGCGCTGGCCGCGCAGGAGCTGGCTTGAGTGATGCCTCAGGCGATCGATGTATCATTGACGCCAAGAGGCTGGCAGGCTGCGATCACGACCGGGCCGCAGCTCTTATCGGCAATGCGCCGGCTTGTATCATTCAGCGCCGTTCCTGGTCGCGCTGCCGGATCAGCCCCTCCTGCGCGACGGAAGCGACGAGCCGGCCTTCCCTTGTGAACAAAGCCCCTCGGGTCAGCGCGCGTGCGCCCGATGCGCTCGGACTCTCCTGCGCATAAAGCAGCCATTCATCCGCGCGGAACGGCCGGTGAAACCAGAGCGCATGGTCAAGGCTCGCCACCTGCAAGGAGCGCTCGAAGATGGTGCGGCCATGGATCGCGAGCGCCGTGTTGAGCAGCGTCATATCCGAGAGATAAGCGAGCAGCGCGCGATGAAGCGCGTCGTCATCGGACAAAGGGCCCCCGATGCGGAACCAGAAATATTGCCGTACCGAGCCGGGCTTCGTCATGCCGAAGGCCGCCGCGGGATCGACGACCCGCATGTCGAGCGCTGACGGCGCCTGCAAGCGCGCAAGCACGCCCTGCGGCAAAAACGATTGCAGCCGATCTGCGAGAGCGCTCGAAGTCGGCAGGCTTTCGGGTGAAGGAACCTCCGGCATTTCGATCGCGTGATCGAAGCCCTCCTCGACGATCTGGAACGAAGCCTCGAGCGAGAAAATCGTCTGGCCGTTCTGCCGCGCGGCGCAGCGGCGCGTCGTGAAGCTCCTGCCGTCGCGCACGCGCTCGACGCTGTAATCGATGGGCGTCTTTGGATCGCCGGCGAGGATGAAATAGCCATGCAGGGAGTGAACCGGCCGGTCGGCGGGCACGGTGCGTTGCGCCGCGACGAGCGCCTGCGCGATCGCCTGACCGCCGTAGACCGCCCTCGGCGCGTTCGCAGGACTGAAGCCGCGGAACCGGTCCTCGCCAAGAGTTTCGAGATCGAGCAGCCTCAAGAGCTCGTCGAGCGAAGCGTTGATCGCCATGGAGCGATTACTCGAGCGGGCGCGCCTCATCGCTGAGCATGATGGGGATGCCGTCGCGAATCGGATAGGCGAGATGCGCCTGACGGGAAATCAGCTCCTGACGCTCCACGTCATATTCGAGCGTCGTCTTGGTCAGCGGGCAGACCAGGATTTCGAGAAGTCGCGGATCCACGCGCCTCGGTTCGGCTGTTTCAGGAGGCGTGGTCTCTTTGGAATCGTTCATTAGTTTGCTCCCCTGCGAGAGATGGCTGCCCCTGTTCGAGCGACATGAAATGGCGCCAGATCGAGAGGAGCGAATCCAATTTGCAAAAGCCTATCAACTCTTGCGAGAATTCGCTTTAGCGCGTTTCCCGCTCGAACGGTATCGTTCGAGCGATTAGGAATCGCGCCAAGTCAAAAACTTAGAGCATGTCCTGACCGGAAAACCGCTTCGCACTTTTCCGGGACATGCTCTAGCTCAGTGCGGCCTCGCCTTGACGTCCGGCGGCATTGCGCTCTGCGCCTGCGCCAGGTCGAATTGCGCCAGCGCGATCAGGATTTCCGCCCGCGTCTTGAGATCCTCCGCCTCAAGGAGCGACTGCTTCTCTCTTGCGCCAAACGGACTCATCATCGCGAGCGCATTGACGAGCGTTTCAGTCGGAGCGGCGTCTATGCTCGTCCAATCGACCTCGAGTCGAGAAGAACTCGCAAAACTGCGCAACATTTCGATCATTCGAAGCCGGTCGACCGCCGCTTCGCCTGCGCCAGCTTCGAGATCGCGCGCGAAGGGCGTGAAATCCACCCTGGCCGAGCGGTAAGGCTCGTCGTTCTCGAGCTCGGCGAGGATGCGGTAGCGGCCAACTCCGCAGAGCGTGACGAGATAACGGCCGTCTCCCGTTTCAGCGAGACGTGTGAGTCGGCCAGCGCAACCGATCTCGCATAGAGGCGTCAGCGAATCGGCGCAGGGCCGCATGGCCGGCTGCACCATGCCGACGAGACGATCAGAGGCCAGCGCCGCGTCGACCATCGCAAGATAGCGCGGCTCGAAAATATTGAGCGGCAGCTCGCCGCGCGGTAGCAGCAACGCGCCGGCGAGAGGCATCAGGCGCAGCGTCTGAGGCAGCTCGTCGGTCGAAAGGTATGGCCTGTTCATCGTCATGCCGCCACCCTCACCCGCGCCGGGACCCTCTCCGCCGTGCGACGTTCTCGTCACGAAAACAGGACCGACGACAGCCTTCTGCGCGCCGCAATGGTCGCCTTGTCGGTCGGCCCCCAGGCGTCGAAGAACTGGACGAGCTGCTTGCGGGCTCCATCGTCGTTCCAAGTACGGTCGCGCCGAACAATGTCAAGAAGCTCGGCTGCGGCTTCCTCGCGCAACCCTTTCGCATTTAGAGCCAGGGCGAGGTCGAACCGCGCTTGCGCGTCCTCGGGAGAGGCGAGCGTGCGGCGCCGCAGCTCCTCCACCTCGCCCAACGCGCTTGCCTGACGGGCGTTTTCGAGCGCGGCGACGGCGGCGGCGATCGCTGCGTCCCGGCGCAAGCTTTCCGGGGCGGAGGAGAGAAGCGCTTCAGCCTCGTCGAGCCGCTCAGATTCAGTCAAAAGCCGACAGAGTTCAGCGACCGCCCGCGCTGTCGGCGCCTCCTGCTCAAGAAGTGAGCGCAACAGCGCCTCCGCGCCGGCGAGATCGCCTTCCGCTTGCAATTGCTCAAGCTGGCGGAAAGCGTCCACGTCGGCGGCGATCGGACCCACAAGCCGCTCCAGAAAGCCCCGGATCTCCCGCTCGGAAATGGCGCCGACGAAGCCGTCCGTCGCGCGGCCGCGGTCGAAGACGATCACCGCCGGCACGGCCTTCACGCCAAGCTGAGCGGCGATCGCCGGCTCCGTGGCGACATTCAGCCGCACATGCGCCACCTTGCCTTCCGTCGCGGCGACGAGGCGCGCCAGGCTACGCCCCAACGCGGCGCAAGGCGCGGCGTTCGGCGCGTAAAATTCGACGACCACGAGGCGGCGCAGCGACGCTTCTAAAACATCCGCGCGCAGGCTCGCGCTCGTCGCCTCCTTGGGCGCCGCTCCACTCGGCGAGGGCGTGAAACTATCAGAATTCATTGAAGGGACTCCCGCAACGCGCCGGTTGGCGTCAAAGGCGCAAAAAGGTCAAATAAACGGGTTTCCGTCCTTCCGCTATCGCCTTGCGCTCATATTTGGTCGACGTCCATCCCTCCCAGGGCTGTGTCCAATCCAGGGAGCAACTCGCGCGCCAGGAGAAGGCCGGGTGTGTGCGAAGGCGGGCGAGCGTCCAGGCGGCGTAATCGTCGATATCGGTCGCGAATCGTAATTCACTGCCTCGGCGCATCGCGCGCGCGAGGAGATCGAGAGTCTCACGATTGACGAAGCGACGCTTGCGCTGGCGTCGCTTCGGCCAAGGATCGGGGTAAAAGAGGTAGACGCGAGAGAGGCTCGCTTCCGGAAGCCAGTCGAGAACGAGCGCCGCGTCCCCTCGATGGAGTCTGATATTTCGGACGCCCGCCGGCTCGATCGCCGCGAGCAGCTTCGCGACCCCGTTGACGAAGGGCTCGCAGCCGATAAACCCGACATCAGGCTCCCGGATCGCCGCCTCGATCAGGTGCTCGCCGCCGCCGAAACCGATCTCGAGCCGCAACTCTTTCGACGCCGGGAAGAGCGAGGCGGGCTCGAAGGGGCTTTCGAGATCGAGAGAAAGCCGAGGCAGCAGTGTTTCGACAAGCTCGGCCTGGTGGCGGCGCAGGGCCTTGCCTTTCGAGCGGCCGTGCAGCCGGCGGTGCGGGAGGGCTTCGTTCATTCCGGGCGAATAGCAGGCAAGCCCAGGCGGGGGAAGCTCTCCCCGGCTCATCTGCGCTGTGAAGCGCGTGTGTCGCCCTTGCGCTTGTCAGAAACTTCAAACTAAAGGACTATGGCGCTGCCGCGGAAGCCATTGGGTGGCGATTCCCAAATTTCTATTGCGCGCAAAGGCGAGAGACATGTTCGCATCGAAGATCTACCGAGTGATCCTCTTCCTCGCCTTGCCGCTCGTCATGCTCGCGTCTTCGGCGGCTGCCCGCCCGCTGCAAATCCTGGTTTTTGGCGACAGCCTCAGCTCGGGGTTCGAACTGCAGGAGGGGCAGGATTTCGCCACTGTTCTGAAACACAAGCTGCTCGCGGACGGCCACGACGTTATCGTCTGGAATGACTCCGGCCCCGGCGACACGACTGCCGATGGTCTTGCCCGCATCGATATGGCGCTTGAACGTCATCCCGACCTCGTCATTTTGGAGTTGGGCGCCAACGACATGCTGGACCAGGTCGATCCGAAGGTGACCTATCAAAACCTTGACGCCATTATCTCGAAATTCGAGGCGCAAGGCGCGCGCGTGCTCCTTGCAGGCATGTTTTCGTTACCAAAGAACGGTCCCTATTATGTCGTCGGCTTCAACAATATCTTCCCGAACGTTGCGCGGGCGCATCACCTCCCCTTGTACCCGTTTTTCCTGCAGGGCGTGTACGGCCATCCTGCGCTGATGTTGAGCGATAACAAGCATCCGAACGCCTTGGGCGTCGCGCGGGTCGTCGCCGGAATAGCGCCGCTCGTCGAGCACGTCTTGAACTCCATGGCGCCGCACGGGACCGCCACGCTCATCCGTCATCGGGCACATTAGAGTCCTCTCAGCAGTGTTGGGCTCGAGACGCCGCCCAAGCTTTCTGCTCGCGTCTGAAGACTGAGCCGCAGCTCGACCGACTTGGGTGGAAAAACAAGCACGCCCTCGGGGAGGGGAACCCCTTATCTCGGCGCCGGTACTTTTCCGCAGTTGGCGCTCCGTCCATTTGCCCTTGTTTATTGCCGCACAAACGGTGCACCACGGGGCAATCCCATGAAAAACACAATCAGGACAGGCGTAACGCTCGCGGCTCTGATCTCTGCGGCCGCGCTCGCCAACGCGCAAACAGCGCAAACAGATAGATCTGGGCGACACAGCAGCCCGATCTATTCCCAAGCGCCCGAACAAGCTCGAACGAAAGAAACCCAGCCTCCGCAGCAAGGCGCAGCCGCTGAGCAGGGAGCCGGTTCCGCCGCGCAGCGAGGGGCGGAACAATCAGACGCTCGATCGGGCTTGAAGGATGGCGCGGGACAGACGGGGAATGCGAGCGAGCAGCGCGCAACCGAGGGCCAAACGCCGAACCAGCAGACGGGGCGTATCGGCCAGAGTGAAAACGGGGCCGGACCCACAGAGCAAAGCAAGCCCGCTGGGCAGCAGATTCAACCCGGTCAACGCGCGTCGCAGCGTCCCAATGCGCAGCAGCTTGGCGCGCAAGGGCGCGCTGGCGCGCGGCAAGGTGCGGCAACGCCTGCGCAAACCGGCGCGCAGGCGACACGACAACAGCCATTGCAAGGTCAGGCGCGAGCACAAGGGGCGGCGATATCCCCCGACCAGCAGGCCAGGATCCGCGACACGGTCAGGAATGACCATGCAGCTCGCATCGATCACGCCGACTTCGGGCTAAATGTCGGGGCGGTCGTCCCCCGCAGCGAGCGTCTGGCTGTCTTGCCGTCGAACGTGGTGGCGATCGTCCCGCGATACAGGGGCTATAAGTTCGTCATCGTCGAGGACGACATCGTCATCGTCGATCCGCGCACCTATCGCGTCGCCGCGGTCATCCCCGAAACAGGGGAACCTGGCGTCGCGCCAGGCATTGTGGCGCCCCGCGCCGGCGGTCCCTGCGGCTGAGCCGATCAACCGAGAGGGGCGCGTCGCTTGGCGCGCCCCGCGTTGTCTTTATTGTCTAACCTCGTCGTTCAGCACCGCGCGCGCGGCCTGCGCATCCTTCTGCATCTGAGCAATCAGCGCCTCGACGGACGCAAATTTTTCCTCGCCGCGCAGAAATTCGTAGAAGGCGACCTCGACGGTCTCGCCGTAAAGATCGCCGTCGAAATCGAAGACGAATACCTCGAGCAGCGGCGGCCCGTCGTCGAAGGTCGGACGCCTCCCGAAGCTCGCCACGCCACCATAAAGGACGCCGCGCGCCTCGAGCGTCACCGCATAGACGCCGTGCCGCAGGCGATTGGAGACGTCGAGCGCGATATTGGCGGTCGGAAAGCCGAGCTTCCTTCCGCGTTGCGCGCCCCTGACGACCTCGCCCTCGATGAAATAAGGACGGCCAAGCAGGCTCCGAGCGAGCCGCACGTCGCCGAGCGCCAACGCCTCGCGTGTCGCGGTCGAGGAGACGGCGTCGAGGCTGCCGGCCTCATCCTTGACGATGCGCTCGACGATCTCCACCAAGAAGCCCAGCCGCGCGCCTTCGCTCTCGAGAAATTGCGCGTCGCCGCGCCTGCCCTTGCCAAAGCGAAAATCATAGCCGGCGACGACGGCGGAGGCGCCGACGCGTCGACTGAGGACGTCGCTCGTGAAGCTTTCCGCGGGAAGCGAGGCGAAGGCCGCGTCGAACGTAAGCGTGACCAGGCCGTCAAGCCCGAGCCGCTTCAGAAGGGCGGCCTTGGCGAGCGGCGGCGTCAGCCGGAAGATCACGGAATGGCCAGCGAAGAAATCAGCGGGGTGCGGCTCGAAGGTCAGCACCGCGCAAGGGCGGCCGAGCCGGGCCGCGAGCGTCTTCGCTCTCTCGATCACGGCGACATGGCCGCGATGCAGCCCGTCGAAATTGCCGAGCGCAAACACGCCGCCCCTAAGGCCCGGCGGGGGCGCGAGCGGATCGAGGCGATCGACGAAGGGCGTTTGGCTGCTCACGAAGGCTCAGGCGGCCCCAACGGCGCGACTTGCCTGCTCGCGGCTCGGCACCATCACCGTGGCCTCGCCGTCGAGCACCACCTTGCCGTCCACGAGGCACTCGCATTTAAGCTTGGCGCGGCGGCCCTTTTCGACAAGCTCGACCACCTCGACCACCACAGTGATCACGTCGCCGATCTTGACCGGCGCACGAAAGAAAAGGGTCTGCGAGAGATAGACCGCGCCCGGACCCGGAAGGTACATGCCGATCACGGTCGAGATCAGCGACGCGGTGTAGAGGCCGTGCACGATCCGCTCGCCGAAGCGAGTCTTGCTCGCAAAATGGTCCGAGAGGTGAATCGGATTGCGGTCGCCGGAGAGATCCGCGAATGCGATCACGTCGTCGTCCATGACGGCCTTCATCAAGGTTTCGCGCATGCCGACGCTGAGGTCTTCGAAGTGGTATATTTTGAACGGGATCGACATGGCTCCACCGAATGGGCCCAGGCGGGCCTTTAACGCGCTTCCCACTCGAACGGAATCGCTCGAGCGACAAGAAAGCCGCGCCAGATTCAAAGGCTGAGCAAATTCCGACCGCGAAAGTCTGCCGACGCTTGCGGAATTCGTCCTCTGCCCGCCGCCCCTCTTTACCACACAAGTTCGCTGGTCATAGCCACGGGGCGGGCGCTGGCGCGCAAAAACAGCCGCTCCAGCGCCTCGGGGTCGAGAGCGCCGGCGGCGTCCCGGATTTCCTCACGGTGGACGCCCTCCGTCACGAAGAGGCAATCCAGCCCGGCGCGGCCAGCGCCTGCGAGGTCGGTCTCGGCTCCGTCCCCGATGGCGAGGGCGCGGATAGCGCCCTGAGGGCCGTCGAGGGCCGCCCGCGCCGCGTCATAGATGAGGCTCTGCGGCTTGCCATAGGTCAGCACGCGCCCTCCGAACGAGTCATAGCGTCGCGCCAGCGCGCCGGCGCAGTAGACGCGACGGCCGCCAACCTCGACGACGACGTCCGGATTGGCGCAGAGCATCGTCAAACCTCGGCTCGACAACGCGCGTAAACGATCGTCGTAATCCTCAGGCTCGTCGCGCTCGTCGTCGACGAGACCCGTGCAAACGACATAGTCGGCGGCTTCCACGCCAACGAGCCGCGCCGGCGCGCCGAGACGGGCCGCCGCTTCGAAAAGGCCTTTGTCCTGCGGCGGTCCAAGATGAAAGCAGGATTGGTCGCGCCGCGCCACGATCTCGCGAAGCGTTAGCTCGCCCGCGGTGACGATCGCGTCCCAGCAGTCTCGGGGCACGCCCAGGGCGTCGAGCTGCAACGCCACCTCGGCGCTGGGCCGCGAGGCGTTGGTGATCAGCGCGACCCGACCGCCCTGGCCGCGAAACGCGCGCAGAGCGGCCGCAGCATTTGGGAAGCACCGCAAGCCGTCGATCAGCACGCCCCAGACGTCGCAAAATATGGCGTCATATCGAGGCGCGAGCGCAGAAAGACCGGAAATCGTCGGGATGGGGATTGAGCTCAAAATCGCGCCGCCTCGAGCGCCAAGGCGTGCGACATCGGCGCAACCTCGGAAAAAACATTGCGCGCCTCGTCGAGCGCCAGGAGACGTCCGTCCATGACGCCAAAATAGGCGCCGTGCAGATGGAGATAATGGCGTTTCTCGAGCGTCGCAATCCAAGGGAATGTTCGCAGATTGCGCAGGCCCTGCTTGACGGCTTCGAGCTCGAGACGCTCGACATAGGCGCGATCCGGGCGGCTCGGCGGCAGGCCCACATGGTCGACCGCGGGGCCGAGCAGCTTGATCCAGCGCCCGATAAAGTCGCCGTCCGAGAGAGGCGGCGCATCGGGGTTGGCGAGCGCGTCGGCGAAGGCCGCCACGCCGCCGCATTGAGCATGCCCGAGCACCAGAATGTGCCGGACCTTGAGCGCCATCACCGCATATTCGAGCGCCGCCGAGGCCCCGTGATAGTGGTTGTCGGGCTCGTAAGGCGGCACGAGATTGGCGACGTTGCGCAGCACGAAGAGCTCGCCGGGCCGGGCGTCGAAAATCACCTCCGGCGAAACGCGCGAATCGCAGCAGCTGACAATCATCGTCGACGGCCGCTGACCTTGCTCGGCAAGCGTGCGGTAGCGTTGCTGCTCCTGACCGAAGCGCCCGGCCAGGAAGCTCTCATATCCCTGGACGAGATGGCCGGGCAGCGGAGGGGATCCCTTCGTCGGGCTGATGTCGTCGCTCATGATCCGTCCTGGTTCGAGCTGATCGCAACGTCGGGCTTGGCGCGTCCCCGCGCTCTCCCTTATGCTGGGGTCTAGAGCATGTCACGGAAAGTGCGAAGGGGTTTTCCGGTTAGGATAGGCTCGTAAGTTTCTGTTTGGAGCTTAGTCCTTTTCTATCACGCGGTTCCGCGCAATAGAAAAGGACTAGGCTCTAGACCTTCAATCAAACGAAGAATCCCGCGGCAAGACGGGATCAGCGCCAAATGAGGAAGGGAATGATCCCGAGATTGAAACGTAGCGTCCTGGCGATGCCGGGCTCCAATGCGCGCGCCCTCGAGAAAGGCAAGGCGCTCGGCGCTGACGCGCTGATGTTCGAGCTCGAGGACGGCGTCGCCGAGAGCGCCAAGGCGACCGCCCGGGAGCAGGTTGTCGCGGCTCTGAAAGGCGGCGGCTACGGCAAGCGTCAGCTTGTCGTCAGGGTCAACGTTCCTGCCTCGCAATGGTACAGGGACGACCTCGTCGCGCTCGCCTCGGCTTCCCCCGACGCCATCGTCATTCCGAAGGTCAACGGGCCCGAGGACGTCTTGCAGGTCTCGAGCGATCTCTCGGCGGTCGGCATGCCGATCTCCGTGCGGCTCTGGGCGATGATCGAGACGCCACGGGCGATCCTGGACGTGGAAAAGATCGCCGGCGCGCTCGCCTCGGCGCCTCGCCTCGAGACGCTCATGCTCGGCCCAAACGACATCGCCAAATCGACCCGCGTCCGCTTGATCAAGGGCCGCCCCGGCCTCTTGGCTTGGCTGTCCGCCGCCGTGCTCGCCGCCAGGGTTCACGGGCTCGACATCATCGACGGCATTTACAACGACTTCAACGACGAGGCCGGCTTTCGGGACGAGGCCGAGCAGGGGCGCGATCTTGGCATGGATGGCAAGATGCTGATCCATCCCGCGCAGATCGGACCGGCAAACGAGATTTTCGCGCCGAGCCCGGCAGAGGTCGATTTTGCACGAAAAATCCTCGCCGCCTTCGACTTGCCGGAAAATCAGGACAGAGGCGTCGTGCAGATCGAGGGCCGCATGGTGGAGCGCCTGCACCTCGACGACGCCCGGCGCACGCTGGCGCTCGTCGGCGAGACTGAAGCTTAAGGGTTTGGCGCCTGGCGCCTGGGGTCTAAGCACGCTGCCCTATCCGGCGTGAAATCCGGCAGAGGCGAGCAAAAGGTTGCTCAGCGGATAGGCGCTGGCGGTTTCGCCGAAGGCCGGGGTCGACTATAAGGGGCGCGGCGAGGAAACATGATGGTCGAGAAAGAAACCGACGCGCCGTCGGCGCCGCGAGATCAAGAGCCGCAAGCGCCGAAATCAACGCCCGAGACAGAACGCGTCGCCGTGAAGAAGCGACGCCGTCGGGGGCGCAGTTTCACCCTCTTCCTTGCCGCGGTCGGGCTGCTGGCGACCGCGCTGGGCGCGGCTACCGTCATGTTCAGGAACCAGGATGAGCGCCTTCGCGTCGTCGCCGACGCGATCGAACAGGCGACGGAAGACCCCAAAAGTTTCATATTGAAGGAAAAGGAAGAGCTCGGCGCCTGGCTGACCGAGAAGCTTCCGAAGGGCGAAGAAGAGGCTAGGACGAGTCCCGCGCCGGCCTCCATGCCGACGGATCCGACCCCGACCTCCGCTGCGAGCGCGCCCGCAGCCAACGGCCCGGGATGGGCGGCCCCGCGGGAGACTCAGCAGAAGCCGCCTGTCCAGAATGCGGAAGCCGAGCCTCTGCGACAGGCTCCGGCTCCCTCGGTCCCGCCGCCAAACGCCATCGCAAGTGATGAGATCGCGCCGCTGGTCAGGCGCCTGGAGGCCCTGGAGGACGGCGTCCGCGTGGCCACTGAGGCCGCGGCCGAGGCGCGCCGCGCGGCCGAAGCGAAATCGCCGAGCGAGCGGGCGGAAGCCCCTGCAGCGGCTAATCTCGAGACGAAAAATACGGTCGCCGGGCTCGAAGCTCGCCTGGACGAGCTGACGCAGTCGGTGGCGAAGCTGCAGGAGCAGCTCGAACAGCCCAAGGTCGGCACGCGGGCGACGCCCGATGTCGAGGCCGGACCGCGTCCGCAGTCCGACAAGCCGCTCGCAGCGCTGGAATCGCTCGCACTCGCCCAAGCGGTGCAGCGCGCGCTCGAGCGGGCCAAGCCCTTCGCCGCCGAGCTCGCGGCCCTGCGACGCCTCGGCGCGGACCCGAAGTCGCTCGCGGAGCTTGCGCCATTCGCCGAAAAAGGCGCGCCTTCGCCGCGAGATCTGCTCGGCACTTTCGAAGCCGTCGGCAAAAAGCTGCGCGCTTTCGAGAACAAGCCGCCGGAAGGGACGCCCCTCTCCGATAAATTGGTGCTTGAGGCGCAGCGGCTCGTGCATTTGCGGCCCAAGGGGGAGGCGCCTAAGGCGACGGCGGACGACATCACGCCCAAGATCGAGAAGGCGCTGGCGCACGACGATCTCGCGGAGGCGATGCGGGCCTTCGCCGGCCTACCCGAGACGACTCGCGCTGAGGGCAAGGAATTCGGCGATTTGCTCGCGGCGCGGCTCGCCGCGGAAGAGGCCTCTACGGCGCTCGTTGCGGCCGCGATCAGCGCGCTCGACGCCGGCAAGAATTAAGCTCTCAAGGAGCCATCGCCCATGTGGTTCATCCTATTTTTCATTCTGCTGCTCGCCGCTCTTGCCTATGGGGTCGAACAGGTGATCGACCAGCCGGGCTCGGTCACGATCGACTGGAGCGGCTATCACCTCGACGCCTCCATTCCGGTCGCCGTGGCGGCGCTGCTCATCGCTGCCGCCGGAATTGTGCTCGTGTGGACGCTCGTCACGAGCACATTCAAACTGCCGCAGCGCATGCGTGAGGGCTTGCAGGGGCGTCGCCGCGAGATGGGTTTCGCCGCGGTGACCAAGGGCATCGTCGCCGCAGCATCGGGCGACGCGGCGGCTGCGCGGGACGCCGCAAAGGCGGCGGAAAAGCTGCTCCCGGATGAACCGCTCGTGCATTACCTCAAGTCGCAGGCGGCCCAGATCGAAGGCGATTTCAGCAAGGCCGAAGCCGCCTTTCAGCGCATGACGCTCAAGCCCGAGACGCGGCTTCTCGGCCTGCGCGGATTGCACATCCAGGCCCAACGCCGCGCTGACTCGGAAGCGGCTCATTATTTCGCCAAGGAAGCGCATGAAATCGCTCCCCTGCCTTGGGCGGGCACGGCGCTGCTCGAGCATTACGCCGCGGCGGGCGAGTGGGACGAAGCCCGCAAGGCGCTCGAAGAAAGCTACAAGGTGGGAGGGTTGGACGCCGCCGCTGCGGAGCGCTACCGGGCCGTGCTTGAGACGGCCGCAGCGATGCAAAAAGAGGCGCGCGACCCCCAGGCGGCGTTGCATCTCGCCCACCTCGCGCTGAAGCGCCGGCCGAATTTCGTCCCCGCGCTCCTGGTCGCGGCGCGGGTTCTGATCAAGCGAAACGATCCCAAGCTCGCGGCGAAGCTCATTGAAAAGGCTTGGCCCAGCGCGCCCCACCCGGAGCTCGCGACGGCCTATCTCGACTCTTTTCCCTCGGAGACCAACGCGCAGAAGCTCGTGCGCGCCGAGCGGCTGGCCGCCCTCGCGCCGCAGGCGCCCGAGAGCCGGCAGGCTCTGGCGCAGGCCGCGCTTTCGGCGCGCGCTTTCGCCAAGGCGCGTTCGGCGCTTGCGCCGCTCGTCGCCGAAGGCAAGACGCCAACGGCGCACACCTGCCTCCTCATGGCGGAAATCGAGGACGTCGAGTTTGGTCCCAGCGGGCCCGTGCGCGAATGGCTCGCACGCGGTTCGCGCGCGCCTCGCGATCCCGCGTGGATCGCCGACGGCGTGGTCTCGCGAAGCTGGGCGCCGATCTCGCCCAAGACCGGGAAGCTCGACGCTTTCGAATGGGGTCCGCCGCCTTCCCCGCCGCCTGGACCTTCTCAGGACGGGCGCCCGGAAATTCCCGCGGCTTTTCAGCACCAAGCCCCGGTCGCGGCCATCGCCTCAGATTCGGCTGGCGCCTGACCCCCGATCGGCGCGACGCAAGCGCACATAGAGAGCGCCCTCGCCGCCATGCCGCCGCGAGGCCTCGCCGAAGCCGACGACAATGTCGCGCAGGCCTGGCCCTTGCAGCCACAAGGGCGCGAGCCTGCGCAGCACTCCGCCGTCGGCGCGGCCAAACCCCTTGCCCGTGACGACGATCGCGAGCCGGGCCCCACGCGCCTGCGCCCGGCGCAAAAAGTCGAGCAGCGCCGCATGCGCCTCCTGCTGGCGGAACCCATGCAGATCGAGCTTGGCGTCGACGTCGAGACGACCGCGCTTGAGCTTGCGCCGCGTCGCCTCGTCGATGGTCATGGGCGGCTCCGGGCGCTTTTGGGGCAGCGGCGCGAGGCGCGGCGCAGCCGCGGCGTCGGCGCTGCGCGCCGGGGGCGGCGAAGCGGGTTTCGGCGTGACAGGGCGATCGCGATAAGGCTTCACATCGGCCGTGACCGCCGACCACAGCTCGAGGTCCAAGGCGCTGAGCTTTCCCGCTCTTCTTCCCTCGCGACCGCGATCCATTCCTCTCCCCTCGCGCGCAGCTCACTCAATCTCGCTCAACCTTTGCTCACTCAACCTTCGGCAACAGCGTGAAGAATTGCGCGTCATGCCGAATGCCGCCGGCGAGCGCGCCCGCCTTCTCTCCCGAGCCAAAGTAGAGGTCCGCGCGGGTTTCGCCAAGAATCGCCGAGCCCGTGTCCTGCGCGACCATGAGCCGCGCGAAGTCCTCGGCGTCATGACTCCTCCAGGGGATACGAGCCTCAATCCAGAAGGGAAGCCCGTAGCACCAGATCGAGCGATCAACAGCGATGGATCGCAGCGGCGAGAGCGCTAAGCCGGCGCCGCCGATGGGTCCGAGGCTCCGCTCAGGAGAATCGTCTTGGCGAAAAAAGACATAAGACTCGTTCTTCTGCATGAGCCGCCGTCCCGGCTCGCCGGGGCCTGCCCCCAACGCGCGCAACGTCGCTTTCAAGACCGCAAGCGACATTCGCTCGGGCTGCACGAGGCCGCATTCGATAAGGAGTTGCCCAATCGAGGTATAGGGGCGGCCGTTCCTCCCGTCGTAGGTCAGCGCCGCGCTCGACCCATCGGGAAAAACGAGCCGAGCCGATCCCTGCACCTGAATAAGAAAAAGCTCAACCGCGTCGGCGAGATAAGCGAGGGGTGGGGACTGACTGATCCAGGGGCCTTCCTCGATCTCCCGGCGCGGGGCGTAGGGCTCGAGGGCGCCGTCGTCGCGTCTTTGTGCAGCGTAAAGTGGCGGTCCGCCCTGGATCATCAGCGGCGCCTCGTTCAAGGTGACGAGATCGCCCGGCCGAGCCAGCACCGGCGTTGCAAAGCCCGGCTCCGGCTTGCGGCGCGCCTCGACCTCGACCTCGTAATAGCCGGTGAGCAAGCCGGTCTTCTCCAGTCGGAAAGGCTGGAAGCGGCGCCGAAAGAAATCCGCAGGCTCCTCGGGCTCGCTGAGCGCCGCGCGACAAATCTCCTCGAGCCCATCGAAGGCGGGCCGCGCCGGCCGCAGCAACGCCGCATTTGAGACGATCGCCTCGGCCGAGCGGCGAAAGGCGGCGAAGGCTTCCGCCAAATCGTCGCGCTCGAAGCCCGAAAGCGCCTCGAAGCTCACGGCTTCGCCGCGGAAAGGCGGAAGATCGACGCCGTTCATTCGGCGCGGAGGGGAGTCGCGGCGCTAAAGCGCGCTGGGAATGAAGAAAGGCCTGTCTTTGGCATGAAAACGCGCTCCAACATTCTGGGGATCAATCACGCTTTTCGCGTTCAAGGAGCGAAGCTGAGCGCAGCGCGATCTAGTGCAATGATTCGGTCGCGACGAGCCTCCAGTTCGGGTCTCGCGACGCCGGGGCGCGGGCGAAGGTCCAGAGATCGACAATGGAGACGGGATGCTCTTCCCCCCCGATGAGCTTCCCCTCGCGATCGCGACGCGTCGTCAGCAGCTTCACCGCAAAACGCAGGGTCACATTATTGACTCCACGCTCCGAGCTTGCATCCTCGACGCGCGTGTCGTCGATGGCGACAACCGAGGTCTCGACGCTCTCGCCGTTCGCCTCGCGGCTCGCGATTTCGCGCGCGAAATTATCATAGACTTCGGAGGAAAGCAGTCGGCGCAGCGTATCGCGATCACCCTTGGCGAAGGCCGAGACGATCATCTCATAGGCTTTGCGCGCACCCTCGATAAAGCGCTCGCGCGTGAAGGACGGGTCGGTGGCGGCGATCGCGTCGAGCCCGGCCCAGGCCTTGCTGCCCTGCTCGGCGAGGCCCGTCCAGCGCTCCGCATCAAGCGCGGCCGGAGCGGGAGCCGCGGGCCGGGGGCCGAAGAGCCCTCCCTTGGAGGGCGAAAAACGGTTGCGCGGAGGCGCGGACGCATCGCGTTCGCTGCGCACGCCAAGCACCGAGTGAAGCTTCCAGAGCACGAAGACGGCGAGCGCCGCGAAGACGAGGATTGACGGATCGAAGGCTTGCTCAATGTTCAAGGGCGACGCTCCCTAAAGTTCCGTCACTCGGTTATCATGCGAGGGGGCGTAAGTCACGAATCAAGCCGCGTCGAAGACGCGGCCAAGCGTCGCCGGAAGAGCGAAATCGGCAGAAGTTCCCGGACTTTGAGCTCCGAATTCGCTCGAGCTTGCTGTGCGGCGGAACTTCTCATCGCTTGTGCGGTTCCGTTGAAGCGAAAAGCGCGCCGATGGGAAGCGCGCAGAAGGGTCTCGACAGACGTGAATAGGTCGAAATTCTTCGCCTATGCCTTGGCGGCCTGGCTACTCCTGGAAGCGCTGGCCTTCGTGATCGTCGTCGAGCTCTTCGGGGTGACCGCGGCGCTCGCGCTCGCCTTGGCGACGACGCTGATCGGCCTTTTCGACATCAAGAAGCTGTTCGATTATTTGCGCCGCCGCTCGAGCGCCGGGCGCGCGCCGAAGGAAGGCGAGCCGAAGCCCGACATGGTGGAGACCGGCCTCCATGCGCTCGCCACGACGCTCTTGATTCTGCCGGGCTTCGCTTCCGATCTCGTGGGTCTTGCGCTGAAGGCCCCGTCGATCCGCGCAGGCCTCGCAAAACGCCTGCGCGGCGAGAGCGAAGGCCGCCGCGGCCCGCGCACCATCGACCTCAAGCCCAATGAGTGGAAGAGCTTGGATGCGCCGCGGAAGAGACGCAGAGTCGCCAAATCGAGCGGGGCGCCGCCGGCGGGTTAACGCGCCTCTTCGCGCAAGCCCGATGGCAAACAGACAAAAGCCCGCTTGAAGCGGGCTTTATATTCGCGCGATGCGTATCCGCTCGTCCTACATGAAGGAGCCGAAAATCGTGCCGCCGATCCCGCCAAGCACCGCGGCTGTGAGGAACCCAGGGAAGCCGAACAGCGCGCCCCCGATCGCCGCCCCTAAGACCGCTCCGGCCAATCCCCCCATGGTCGCCATCGTGACGTGTTCTTGGGTCGATATCATCGTAACCTCCTCGTGCTGACCTCTTGCCGCAGAGAGGCACAAGGAGAGCTAGAGTTGACTTTGCAGGCGGCAAGCTCGTGATGCGCTAAATATCGGGACTCCGCCGCCGCCCGACGACGCATCCAACGCAGAATCCTGGGAAAACGTGATGAAGTTACTCGCATCTGGCGTCTTTGCCGCGATTTTGATGATCGTGGGATACCCCTTCGCAAATGCAGCGCCGGTCGGCTATTACCAAGACCAGAAAGTTGTCTATCACAACGATGGCGGTAGCCCAGACAACGCGGCTTACTTTAAGAGAATGCTCAATACGATCAGCAACCATATTGAAGCAATCGGGAAAGAACATGTTGAAATTCGCGTTGTTGACCACAGTAGCGGCGTCGAATTGTTCCAGATGGCGAAGACAGACAAGGAGCTGGCTAGCCGTCTCGACAGGCTTAGAGAGGAAGGCGTCCGCTTTCTAATTTGCGCCAATACACTCAAGGAACGTCAGATAGATTGGCATGAGCTCTATGGCGTGAAAGAAGAAGACATTGTTCCCAGCAGCGCCGCGGAACTTGCCCGCTTGCAGAGGATGGGCTTTGTCTATATTCACCTTTAGAGCATGTCAGGGAAAAGTGCGAAGCCGTTTTCCGAATCCGGACATCGCGGCGGAGCGTCAGTAAAAGATCCTTTTAGCGTTGCAAATCTGCAACACCATACTTGGAGCACTCCTTGCGGGGATCCCGCCAGGGCTTCAAACCTCGAACGCCCGGAATTCAGAGAGGCCTGCGAAGGGCAGAGGGTTAGAATTCGCTTCAACATGTTGGGGCGGCAAGGTTTCTGATCCCTCGAAGAATTCCTTGCGAAGGAGGCTTAGCTTCCCGCTGAGGAATTCCGAGCGCGAAAGAACGCGTCGTCACACAATGGAGAAAATAGGTAGCGATTATCTCAGAATCTGAGTATGGGCGCAGCTAGGCTGCCGCGACGAGGAGCGTTTGACGCTTATGCGGATTTTGGTGGCGACGGACGCTTGGCGCCCGCAGATCAATGGCGTTGTGCGCACGCTCTCGGCGCTTGCCCGCAGCGCGCGCGGGCTCGGCGTGGAGATCGAATTTCTCTCGCCTGAGGGTTTTTGGTCGCTGCCCATGCCGTCCTATCCGCAGCTTCGTCTCGCGCTGCCGTCGCCTGGTGGAATCGCGTCGCGAATCGAGGCGGCGAAGCCCGACGCCATTCACATCGCGACCGAAGGACCGATCGGCCACATGACCCGCGCCTATTGCGTCAGGCGCGGCCGCCCCTTCACGACGAGCTACACAACGCGTTTTCCGGAGTATATCGCCGCCCGCTACCCCATTCCGGTGAGCTGGTCCTATGGGGTGCTCCGGTGGTTTCACGCCGCCGCCTCCGTCACCATGGTTTCCACGCCCTCCCTCTACAATGAGCTGCGCGCGCGCAATTTTGGGAATTTGGGCATGTGGACGCGCGGCGTCGACACCGACGTGTTTCGGCCGGACGTGGCCGTGGCGCTCGATCTTCCGCGTCCGCTCTTCGTCACGGTCGGGCGCGTGGCGGTGGAGAAGAACCTCGACGCTTTTCTGTCGCTCGACCTGCCGGGAACCAAGCTCGTGATCGGCGGCGGTCCCCAGCTCGAGGAGCTGAAGCAGCGTTACCCCGAGGCTGTGTTCCTCGGCGAGCTCGAGCATGAGACGCTCGCCGGCTATCTCGCCGCCGCGGACGTCTTCGTTTTCCCGAGCAAGACCGACACTTTTGGCATCGTGCAGCTCGAGGCGCTGGCTTGCGGTCTGCCGATCGCCGCTTATCCGGTCACAGGCCCGCTGGATGTGGTCGGAGCTAATCCCATCGGCGCGCTGAATGAGGACTTGCGGGCGGCTTGCCTTGCGGCGCTGAATGTCTCCCGCGGGGCCTGTCGCGACTTTGCGCTCGGCTATTCCTGGGAGAACAGCGCCCGCCAATTCATCGAGCACATGCACAAGGTCGCCAACCAGGATTGCCGGCGCGCGCCGACCAAGATCGCCGGCTCGGCGATCGTCCAAGGATAAGCGCCCCCGTCAGGGGGAGATTCCCGTCAGGGAGAGATCGCCGCGCGCTCGCCGAAGAGCCGATGGAGGATCATTTCCTTCAGAACGCCGCGGCGGATCGTCTTGTTCGTCAGCCCGGCGGGGGCGCGCCACCAGCCGTCGTCGCGCATGGCCTTCGCCGCCGCAATGAACCGATCCGCCACGACGGCGAAATCCTCCTCCTTGTAATTGAGGCTGAAGATCAGCCGTCCCGTCCCTGTCCAGGGCAGAGCGAGCCCCTCGGCGCGCAGGTAATATTGCAGCATCCAGTTATAGCGTGAGGGCTCGGTGTAGCTGACCATCCAGATGGTCGACATATTTGCGACCCGCACGGGCAAGGCCTCCGTCTCGAAGCGCGCGTTGAGCCTCCGCGCGCGCTCGTCCCAAATTGAATCGAGATCGCGATAAAGATCACGGCGGCTAGGCTCTTCAAGGCGCTGCAGGAAGCGCCGCATCGCGCAAATTACATAGGGGTGCGAATTGAACGTGCCGCGGGCGAAGCAAATGTCGCCTGGACGATCCTCGCGGAAGCGCCGCATGAGATCTTTGCGGCCGCAAAGCACGCCCACCGGGAAACCGCCGCCGAGCGTCTTGCCGTAAGTGACGAGATCCGCCTTGACGCCGAAATACTCCTGCGCGCCGCCGCGCGCCAGGCGAAAGCCGACGAGCACTTCGTCGAAGATCAGCACGATGCCTCGCTCCGAGCAAATCGCGCGCAGCTCCTTGAGCCACTGCGTATAGGCGGCCTTGTCGAAATGCGCAGAGCGCGCGCTGTCGACAAGCGAGGAGTCGGCGGGCGCCGGCGCATTGGGCGCGAGCGCCTGCAATGGATTGACGAGAACGCAGGCGATGTCGTTGCGGGTGCGCAGGACATGCAGTGTCGCTGGCGACATTTCGCTCAACGTATAGGTTTCATGCGCGGGAGCCGGATTGCCGATTCCCGGCTGCACGTCGCCCCACCAGCCGTGATAGGCGCCGCAGAAGCGCAAGAGATGCGAGCGGCGCGTATGATAGCGCGCGAGGCGAACCGCCTGCATCACCGCTTCCGTGCCCGACATGTGGAAGGAGATCTCGTCGAGGCCCGATATCTCCCTCAGCATGCGCACATTGTCGACGATCGCCGTGTGATAGGCGCCAAGCACCGGCCCGAGCGCTCGCGCGTCCGCGGCGCCTTCCGCGATCGTCTCCTTATAGAAGTCATTGCCAAAGACATTCACGCCGTAGGAGGCCGCGAGATCGTGAAAAACATTCCCGTCCAGATCGGTCAGCGTGACGCCGGACGAGGCCGAGAGGAAAGCGCCCGACGGCAAATGCCGCGCGACATAGCCGCTGAACTGAAAAGGCGTGCGATAGCGCTCGGTAAATTGCATGTCCGAGATGCTCTGGGCGGCTTCGGCGCCAAGACGGCTCGTCGCGGCAAATCGCTCGCGATAGACTTCGGCGAGGCGCATGAAGCCGGCTCGGCGCTGCGCAGCGACCTCGGGAGAGGCGTCGTCGCAGCAGAAAAAGCGCGTTTCGTCATATTGATAGAACGGAAGGAAGGACGCGAGCCTTCGCGCGATGCGCGGATGTCCGGCGAGCGAGCGGTGCTTAGCCCGGGAGAGCTCGAGCCGGCGTTTGAGCCTGGGGAAGAGGGCCGCGAGCGCGCCGCCGCCAAGCCCGGTGAGAAGAAGCGTTTGGATCGTGACTGTCATATATCGGCTAACTAATCATCATAGTTGACCGCTCCATGACGCTCAAAAACCTCGTGGAGCAGGAAGAGATCAACTTCCTGCTCACCAATCGCATCCCGCGCTATGCGCTCACCGTCTTCATGGGATGGTTCAGCAAGATCGAGCAGCCCTGGGTGCGCGACGCCTCCATCGGCCTTTGGCGCTTATTCGCCGACCTCGATTTGAGCGACGCGAAGAAACAAGAATTCAAAAGCTTGCACGACTGTTTCGTGCGCGAGCTGAAAGACGGCGCACGGCCGATCGACATGAGTCCGGAGATCTTGGTCAGCCCTTGCGACGCGATCGTCGGCGCCTGCGGCCGCATCGAGGGAAGCGAGGTGCTGCAGATCAAAGGCTCGCCTTACGACATCGGCGAGCTCTTGCAAGACGATGAGCTCGTCGCGGCGCATCGCGACGGCTGCTACGTCACCCTGCGGCTGATGTCGAGCATGTATCACCGCTTCCATGCGCCGCATAACTGCCATGTCGATCGCGTGACCTATGTCTCGGGCGATGTATGGAACGTCAACCCGATCGCCCTCCGGCGCATCGAGAAGCTCTTCTGCAAGAATGAGCGCGCGGTGATTCGCAGCCGCCTTGCGGCGACGGGTCACCCCATCACGCTCGCGCCCGTCGCCGCCGTGCTCGTCGCCTCGATGCGTTTCGAATTTCTCGATATCACGCTCGGCGTGACTCATAAGGGGCCAAAAATTTTTCCTTGCGATGCGCGACTCGGCAAGGGCGACCTCATGGGCTGGTTCGAGCATGGCTCGACGATTATTGTTTTCGCGCCGAAGGGATTTTCTCTTTCTCCAGGAGTCGAGTGCGGCGCGCGCATCCGGGTCGGCGAGCCATTGATGCGTCTGCCCCTTTGAGCAGCGGGGAATGTGGCCTTGTGCGGCCGCGCTGATCAAAGGCTGCGCCGAAGTCGCATTCTTGGCAGCATAGCAAGAGATGCATAGCAGCAGCCAAGCCATTCACAGGCAAAAACTTTCACGCCTTCGACGTACTGACGAAAAACCGTCACGCCTATTTCACGAATCTTAAATAGCTAAATAAGATCGTCATAAGCAAAACCGGGAGACGTCGTATGGATCGGTTTTTATCGTCGCTCAAAGAGCAACGTTGGGATGACCATCGCTATTATCATCACAGCCGGGTCAATCAGTCTCTGCACTTCGTGAGCGCCGTCAGCTTCCTCTATTGCTACACGATCGTTTTCAAGGACCCCGCGCTTGCAGCGCTGATCGCCTGGCTCGTGTCCATGGTCACGCGGCAAAGCGGGCATTTCTTCTTCGAGCCGCGCGGCTATGACTCCATCAATCATGCGACCCAGGAATATAAGGAAGAAATCAAGGTCGGCTACAATCTGCATCGTAAGCGGATTCTCATGGCGATCTGGGCGCTCTCGCCCCTCCTGCTGCAGGTCGACCCGACGCTCTTTGGCGCCGTCAAGGCTGCGCAAAGCACGGGCGAGCTCGTTCACAACATCGGCTATATCTGGTTTGTCGTCGGCGCCGGCGGATTCATGTTCCGCATCGTTCAGCTCATCCTGACGAAGGACGCGATGACCGCGGCCGTCTGGGCCGCCAAGATCTTGACGGACCCCTTCCACGACATCGCGCTTTATTACAAGTCGCCGCTGCATCTCGGCCAGAAGCCCGACCCCAAGCCGTTCCAGGCCGAGGGCGAGGACGAGGACACGGAGTCAGAGGATAGCCCCACGCTGGCGCACTGACCGCGCAGGCCGCCGCTCCCTCAACGAAGCGGGGGGCGGCCGCTTCTCGTTTGATTTCCAGCCTCTCGATCGGAATGCGGAAATGGTCTCGATCGAGACGGCCGCAGCGGCGATTGGAGCCGCTTACGGGTTTCTCGTCTTGGGCGCCGCGCTCTTTCAGCGCCAGCTCCAATATCGACCCCACGCGCGTCACACGCCGATCGAACTCTCTGGCCTCGCGGGCGGAGAAGAGCTGCGACTGACGACCTCCGACGGCGAATTGCTGGTCGCTTGGCACTTTGCGCCGGAGCCGGGAAAACCGCTCGTTCTTTATTTCCACGGCGCCGCCGGGTCGCTCGTCAAACGCGTTCCACGCCTGCGCTTGTTCATTGAGAGCGGGTTTGGCGTGCTCATGGTCTCCTATCGCGGCTACGGCGGGTCGAGCGGAACGCCCACGGAGGCCGGTCTGCTGCTGGACGCCGATTGCGCCTACCGCGCCGCCTGCGCCCGCTACGGAGCCGATCGCCTGATCATCGTGGGCGCGTCGCTCGGCGCTGGCGTCGCCGTGGCCCTGGCTGCAAGACGTGAGGCCCGCGCCCTCGTTCTCCTGGCTCCCTTTCTCTCGGCGATGGATCTCGCGGCGCGGCGGTTCCCCTTCCTGCCCGTGCGTTGGCTCATGCGCGATCCGTTTCGCTCGGATCTGGCGATGCCGCGCGTGCGGATGCCCGTGCTCGTGATCCACGGAGAAAGCGATCCAATCGTCCCGATCGAGTCCGGAATGCGGCTGTTTGAGCTGGCGAACGAGCCCAAGACTTTCCTGGCCGTACCCGGCGGAGGCCATATCGTGCTCGGCTCGGCCGGCGTATTCGCGAAAATGCGCGCCTGGATCGACGGGGTCGCCTCCATCAGCGAGCCCGCGGCCCCGCCCCGCGAGGTGGGATCGCTCTGAAAGACGAGACGCAAGCGCCTTCGGCCCAGCATGGCCTCGGAAAGGTCGACGCCAAAGTCCTGCGCTTGGGCGGCTCAAGAGCCGCTCCCGCGCTTAAGGGAAGGATCTCCCGGCCGCGCGCCCGGCCGGGCTTCCGCCAGCTCGATCCTCATCAGCGTCCCAGCAAGAACGAAAATGCGGAAAGCGACCGCCTCCCGCGGATTGACGGCGGTGACCACGAAGCGTAGATCAAATGGCATGAGCATCGCCTTGCCCAGGACTCGCGCCTCAGGGTCTCGAACAGCTCCGCTGTTCGTGGCGTATCTCTTTGTACTGCAAAGCCTAGCGGTCAGCTTGGTCTCGCCTGTCGGCGCGCTGCGGGCGAATGGCTTCTGGAGCGCGACCTGCATCCAGAGCGCCGAAGATCGCGCCCCGGAGACGCCGGGCGCGCCGCGTCCGACCAACGGCCAGCCTCACGATCAATGTTGCGTCTTCCACGGCGCGGGCGCCGGCATGGCGCCGCCCGCGGCGGACGTTCGGCTACCGCCGGCCCCAAGCGGCTTGCCGGCGGATTGGCCCGCGCCCACGCTCGCGGCCATCACGCTCTGGCCCACGCTGCCCGTGGGCTCGCGCGCGCCCCCTGCCTCCGACCTCTGAAAGCGACCTGAAGGTCGCTCCAGCTGCGAGCGCGGACTCTCGAAGCACAGACTTTCGAAGAAAGCGCCCGCGTTTTTTCCCGGAATCCGCGTCGCGAGCCGACTCGCCAAAGCAGCCATTCCATTGGCCCAGGCTCAACAACAGCCTTCAGGATTCCTAGAAGTCGGTCAGGTCATGAACCAGCATTCTCCGCCCGCCAAGACGATGGCGTCGGCGTCGTCGGCAAAAAGAAGCCGCACGCCGAGATCCGCCGCTCCGGCTGCGACGCCCCACGGCGACACCGTCGCCAAGACAATCGAGGTGATCGAGCGCTATTTCGACGCCGAGGGACGCCCGATCAAGCATAGGACCTTGGGCGCCGCCCGCATCGCGCGCCGATACGACAAGCGCGGCAATCAGATCGAAGAGTCCTATTACAATTCCTGCGGCAAGCCAACGGAACGGCGCGACCTGGGAGCGGCCAGCATCGCCTGGCGATATGACGAGAACGGCCGCCGTCTCGGCACGGACTTCTTCTCCGCCAATGGCGCGCTCATCGCTCGCGAGGACGCAGAGCAGGCGAAGGAGCCAGCCGTCGTCGAATAGCGGGTCGAGGCTTTTCTCCCGAGCCTCGTCCCCTCGGGGGCGTCGCGCTTTCCCCGGCGCGACGCTTCCCGCCTGTCTCCATTAGCGCTACTTGTTCTTGGGCGCTATTTGTTCTTGGGCGTGAACATGCTGTGGATGCGCTGTCCTGGCGTTCCGCCGCCTTCCTTGCCGGAGCCGTCCCTCGCGAGCACATGGGCCTCCTTCGTCGTCAGGTCGTAGACGAGGTGGTCGCCCTTTACGACGTTCTCGCCCTGCGTCCAGGTGACATTGCCGGTGAGATGCACCTTGTTGTCGCCGCGGTCATAGGTGAGATGATCGCCCGTCGCGATCTGATCGGGCGAGACGAGCGTCACAGGCCCCTCCGCCTCGACATGCCGCACCTTGTCGCTCGACGACCCGCCGGCCTCCCCCTGCCCGTCCTTGCCCGCGCCCTTCTTGTTGTCGAGGAAAATCGTCATCCTCGAGGTCTTCAGCGTCGAGGGACCGTTCACGACGATCACGCTGCCCCCATAGATGAGCTTTTGCTCCTTATCAAAATAGTCGAGCTTGTCGGCGTCGATGTTGACGGGATCGGAGGCCGTCGCGCCGGGCAAAATACCGCCGCCGCCCGATTTCGCGGGGGATTGGGCGCCCGCGGCCTCGGCTGAAAGCAGGAGCGCGGCCAGCAGCGCCGCGATCGCCGGCCAGCGATTGAGGCTCATCGCGTCACTTGCTCCCGGTTCCCGGCTCGGTCTTTTGCTCGTGGAAGGTTGAGTGCACCGCGCCCGTGAAGGTGAGGCGGCTCTCCGCCTGCGCGAGCTCCACGGCCTTGCCATCGACGTCGCAGCAGTCGAGCTTCAAGGTCGCAGGACGCTGCGAGACCAGCGTGCTCGCCTTGAAGTCCATCGTCGCGCTCTCCAGTCTCAGATCGTAATTCTTCTCGTCGAAGATGCGGACGCCGTTCGAAAGCTCGGCGCGGTCCTGCTTGCCGTCATAGACGGCTGCGGCCGAGGTCAGGAGAACGGGAAGGCCCTGGCCCATTTCGAGCCGCGCCTCGAGCCCCTCAAGCTCGAAAATATCGGGCTTGTGGATGTCCTGCACGCCCATGCGCGCCTTCAGCTCATATTGGCGCCCGTCCTTCTGATAGCCGACGAGGCGAGGCTGCTCGATGGTGATGCGCGCGCCCTGGAAGCCGATATGGGCGAAGCGCAGATCAATCGCGAGACTGCTGATGAAATGATAGGCGAGAAAGACGGCGCAGATCGTGACGATGCCGCCGACGCCCCAGACGATGTTGCGACGCAATTTCGCGACGCGCTGCGTGTGCCGCACCGCCATGGGGATCTGGCTCGCGCGCGGCGCGCTGAGGGCGGCCAAACGATCGCGAGTCGGCGCGGGCAGTTCTCGATTGCGCGTGGAGATCGACGCCTCGGTCAACTTTGCCTCTTTTCGGGAAAAGCCCTGGACCTTCGAGGGATAGCGTGGAGGGATGGCGAATTCGAGGCGGGTCGGCCGCCCCCGCCCCGCTGTCCCGCCGCGTCAGCTATGCGCAAAAATATCGGTCTCGGCCCAGCCCGCGAGGTCAAGCTCGGCCCGAGCCGGGAGAAAAGCAAAACACTGCGCCGCAAGCGCCAGGCGGCTTTCACGCATGAGCATCGCGTCGAGCCGCGCCTTGAGCTCATGCAGGTAGAGCACGTCCGATGCGGCATAGGAGAGCTGCGCCTCGGAGAGCTTTGCCGCCCCCCAGTCCGAGGACTGCTGTTGCTTGGAGATTTCGACGCCGAGCAGCTCGCGGACGAGGTCCTTGAGTCCATGGCGATCCGTATAGGTGCGCACGAGCTTCGAGGCGATCTTGGTGCAATAGACGGGCTGCGGCGTCGCGCCGAAAGCTTGCCGGAGCACGGCAAGGTCGAAGCGCGCGAAATGGAAGATTTTCAGCACGTTGGGATCGGAGAGCAGGCGCTCCAGATTGGGCGCGCGCTTCTGCCCCAAAGCGATCTGGACGAGCTCCGCGTCGCCGTCGCCGCGCGAAAGCTGCACGAGGCAGAGCCGGTCGCGATGCGGGTTGAGCCCGAGGGTTTCGGTGTCGATCGCGACCGCCGGGCCGAGATCGAGGCCGTCGGGCAGGTCGCCCTGGTGGAGCCGCACGGTCATTGCGCGCCGGCCGGGTGTTGAGTCTTCGAAAGCGTCATAAAGCGCAGCAATGCTCCAATGACGGCGAATTTATGCCCACGCCTCAAAGGCCCAACGCGCTCAAGCCCGGATGATCGTCGGGGCGCCCCCCGAGCGGCCAGTGGTAGAGGCGCTCGTCGGGCTTGATCGGCAGATCGTTGATGCTCGCAAAACGGCGCCGCATCAGGCCCGCCTCGGTGAATTCCCAGTTCTCGTTCCCGTAGCTTCGAAACCAATTGCCCGAATCGTCACGCCACTCATAAGCAAAACGCACCGCCAGCCGATTGTCGCCAAAGGCCCAGAGCTCCTTGATGAGGCGGTAGTCGAGCTCTTTCTCCCATTTGCGCTTCAGGAACTGCTTGACCGCCTCGCGCCCTTTCGGGAATTCGGCGCGGTTCCGCCACTCGGTGTCTTCGGTATAGACGAGCGCGACACGCTCAGGATCGCGCGAGTTCCAGGCGTCCTCGGCGCCACGCACCTTTTGCGTCGCAGTCTCGAGCGTGAAGGGCGGCACGGGCGGGCGGGTGGTCATGGGGATCTCCACTGTTGTCACTGAAGCCCCCTCCCCAACCCTCCCCCGCTTCGCGGGAGAGGGAGCAGATGCGGCCTTCATCAAGGTTTCGCGCAATGCCTGCCGCCCCCTCTCCCGCGAAGCGGGGGAGGGTACGGGAGGGGGCCAAGACGTCACCCCCGCTCCAAAAAGGCCGCCTTCACCATCTTCGTTCCCGCGTGATCAAAGGCGACCGAGAGCTTGTCGCCATCGACCTCCTGCACCGTGCCGGGGCCGAACTTCAGATGCATCACGCGCGCGCCCTTCTCGAAAGGCGCGCTCGCAGTCGACTTCGAGAGCACGCGGCCTTCGATGATCGGCGGCGCGGCGCGCTTGCCCTGCGGCTGTGACTTCGCTTCCTTCGCGCGTCGCCAGCCGGGCGTGTCATAGCCCGACGAATAGCGATCGAGTCCGGCGAAGCGCGAGACGCCATAGGCGCCATATTGCGAGGCGGAGGCCGACTCGACGACCTCGACATTCGCCGCCGGCAGCTCGTCGATGAAGCGCGACGGCATCGTCGCCTGCCAGAGCCCATGAATGCGCCGGTTCGTCGCGAAGAAAATCTTGGCGCGACGTTTCGCTCGCGTGAGACCGACATAAGCGAGGCGGCGCTCTTCCTCGAGCCCCGCGCGGCCATTGTCGTCGAGCGAGCGTTGATGCGGGAAAAGCCCCTCCTCCCAGCCGGGCAGAAAAACCGTCTCGAACTCGAGCCCTTTGGCGCCATGCAGCGTCATGATCGAGACGCGTTCCGAACCCGCCGCTTCGTCCACCTCCATGACGAGCGAGACATGCTCGAGAAAGGCGCTCAAGTCCGGAAACTCCTCCATCGCGCGGACGAGCTCCTTCAGATTCTCCAAGCGTCCCGCGGCGTCGGGCGTCTTCTCCTCGCGCCACATGTCGGTGTAGCCCGACTCTTCCAGCACCGTCTCGGCAAGCTCGTGATGCGGCTTCGTCTCGCTCAGCGCGCGCCAGCGCTCGATATCGTCGATAAAGCCCCGCAGCGTCGCGCGCGGCTTGGGCCTGATCTCCTCGCTTTCTGTCAACACGCGCGCGGCATGCGTTAGCGGCACGCTCTCGCGCCGCGCATATTCGTGCAGCAACTGCAAAGTGGCGTCGCCCAAGCCGCGCTTCGGCGTATTGACGATGCGCTCGAAGGCGAGATCGTCGGCGGGAGAGGACACGCAGCGCAGATAGGCGAGCGCGTCGCGAATTTCGGCGCGCTCATAGAAGCGCGGGCCGCCAATGACGCGATAGGGCAGCCCCAGCGTGATGAAGCGCTCCTCGAACTCGCGCATCTGGAAAGACGCGCGCACCAGGATGGCGATCTCCTCCAGCGCATGGCCGCGCCTTTGCAGCTGCTCGATCTCCTCGCCGACTGCGCGCGCCTCCTCCTCACTGTCCCAGACGCCCGTCACCGTCGGCTTGTCGCCCAGCGCGCCGTCGGTGAAAAGCGTCTTGCCGAGACGCCCCTCATTATGGGCGATGAGATGCGAGGCGGCGGCGAGGATGTGACCCGTGGAGCGGTAGTTGCGCTCGAGCCGCACGATCTTGGCGCCGGGAAAGTCCTGCTCGAAGCGAAGAATGTTCTCGACCTCGGCGCCGCGCCAGCCATAGACGCTCTGATCGTCGTCGCCGACGCAGCAGAGATTGCGCCGGCCCTGCGCGATGAGCCGCAGCCAGAGATATTGCGCGGTGTTCGTATCCTGATACTCGTCGACGAGAATATATTTGAAGCGCCGGTGGAACTCGGCGAGCACGTCGGGGCGCTCGCGAAAGAGCCGCAGGCTTTCGAGCAGCAGATCGCCGAAGTCGACCGCGTTCAAGATTTTCAGGCGCTCCTGATAGAGCGCGTAGAGGACGCCGCCCTTGCCATTGGCGAAGCTATGCGCCTCTCCGGCGGGGACCTGCGCGGGAGAGAGGCCGCGATTCTTCCAGGCGTCGATCTGATGCGCCAACGCGCGCGCCGGCCAGCGCTTGTCGTCGATGTTCTCGGCCTTGAGCGCCTGCTTCAACAGGCGGATCTGATCGTCCGTGTCGAGGATCGTGAAATTCGGCTTCAAGCCCACGAGCTCGGCGTGCCGGCGCAGGATCTTGGCGCTGATCGCGTGAAAGGTGCCGAGCCATTGGATCGCCTCGACGCCCTCGCCGACGAGCGCCTCGACGCGCTCGCGCATCTCGCGCGCCGCCTTATTGGTGAAGGTGACGGCGAGAATTTCATAGGCGCGGGCGCGGCCCGTGGCCAGAATATGCGCGATGCGGGTCGTGAGCACGCGCGTCTTGCCGGTGCCGGCGCCGGCGAGCACGAGCACGGGACCGTCGAGCGTCTCGACGCCGGCCCGCTGCTCGGGGTTGAGCGCGGCAAGATAGCGCGCGCCCTGAACATAGGCTTGCGCCTGCTGGGAGAGCGAGGGGGCGGCTGAAGACAATGGGAACATCCTGGGGCGCAGAAGCATGCGCTCATTCGAGGGCGGGGATCGGAGCCCCTTCCGGGCTCGGCGAATCTTCCCCCGAATATAAAGGAGAACGGATGGCGAATCACGCGGCGCGGCAGGAGTGCGCCCAAACCGCCGCCTCGTGCTGAGAAGGCTCCGCTGGAGCCGTCTCGAAGGCCGCGGCTTTCCGAATTCATCCTTCGAGACGCCCGCTCCGCCGGCCCCTCTGGATGAGGGTGGAGGACCCTGCACCCCTTGCCCGGCCTGCGGAGCCGTCTCGCCTTGACTTCCAACTCCGCCGCCCGCAGGTTCCCGCGCGCTCCCGATAGGCGGTCGGGAGAGCCGCTGATCGTCCAAATCTCCAAGGCCCAATGCGCTCCTATCTCGACTTCGAAAAACCCGTCGCCGATCTCGAAACCAAGGTCGAGGAGCTCAAGCAGCTCGCAAGCCAAGGCGACGCAGTCTCCATCGCCGAGGAGCTCTCCAAGCTCGAGGCCAAGGCCGCCAAGGCGCTCAGCGATCTCTATGCAGCGCTGACGCCCTGGCAGAAGATCCAGGTCGCGCGCCATGCGGAGCGGCCGCATTTCTCCGATTACGTGCGCCAGCTCATCGCCGATTTCACGCCTCTCGCCGGCGACCGCGCCTTCGGGGAGGACGATGCGATCGTCGGGGGCTTCGGACGCTTTCGCGGCGAAGCGGTTTGCGTGATTGGCCAGGAGAAGGGCTCCGACACGCAAAGCCGCTTGAAGCACAATTTCGGCATGGCGCGTCCCGAGGGCTATCGCAAGGCCGTGCGGCTGATGGAGCTCGCCGACCGATTCGGCTTGCCGGTGATCTCTCTCGTCGACACTGCCGGCGCCTTTCCGGGCGTCGACGCCGAGGAGCGCGGCCAGGCCGAGGCGATCGCCCGCTCGACCGACATCTCGCTTGCGCTCGGCGTGCCGAATGTCGCGGTCATCTTGGGCGAGGGCGGGTCCGGCGGCGCCATCGCCATCGCCGCCTCGAACAAGGTGCTGATGCTCGAGCACGCGGTCTATACGGTCGCCTCGCCCGAAGCCTCCGCCTCGATCCTGTGGCGCGATTCAAGCAAAGCGCAGGAAGCGGCGACGAGCATGAAGATCACCGCGCAAGATCTCCTAAAGTTCGGCATCATCGACGCGATCGTGCCGGAGCCCTCGGGCGGCGCGCATCGCGATCCCCAAGCGGCGATCGGCGCCGTGGGCGAGGCGCTGCGCACCGAGCTTCAGGCGCTCGCCAATCTGTCGCGCGAGCAGATCGCGACGCTGCGCACGGAGAAATTCATGGCGATCGGCAAGAAGGTGTGAGCGCGGCCTCTATCGCACTTTGACCGGCAGGATTTCGGCCGAGAGCTGCACCTCGTCGCCGAGGCCATAGCCGTAATAGGCCGGCCGGGAGACGAGGCGCAGGAAGAGAAACAGTCGAAACCGCAGCATTTTCAGAAAATTCATGTCCTTCGCCGGCAGCAGATTCTCATGCGCGACATGCACGACCCATCTATGCGGGTCCGCGGGCAGATCGATCTCGTGGTGCCGCGCCATGTCGGCGAGATAGCGCTCGACATTCGGCTCCTCCATGAAGCCGAAGCGAAGCTCGACGCCGATCACGCAGCCCCGGGCGCTGTCGCGGTCGAACACCGTCACGTGATAGCGATTCTCGTGGATATAGGGGACCTTGGGATGGACCACCTCGACGAGCACGAGATTGCGCGGAAAGACGCCGTAGCGGTTCCACAAAAGGCCGACGAGCGCAGGCGCGCGGTCGCTCATGCGCCGCACCGCCGCCGGCGCCATGACGAGGGCATTGCGCTCGACGAAGCTCGTGCAGGAACGGTGAAGCTCGACGACCTCGCCCATGGTGAGCTTGGAGCGCGCCGCATAGGCCGCGAAGGTCGCCTTGCGGCCCCAACGCCAGGTCGCCATCGCTAAGAATATCGCCAATCCGACCGTGAGCGGCACGAAACCGCCCTCGAAGAATTTCATCGAACTCGCGACGAGAAAAGCGGCGTTGACGAAGGTCAAGGGACCCCAGACAAGCGCGGTCTGGAGCCGGCTCCATCGCCAATAACGCCGCGCGACCATGATCATCGCGAGCGAGGTGATCAGCATCACGCCCGCGACGGCGAGGCCATAGGCGGCGGCGATCGCCATCGAGGAGCCGAAGGCGATAACGAGCGCGATGCTGCCGGCGTAGAGTCCCCAATTGGCGGCGGGAATATAGATCTGGCCCGCGTGCGCCTGATGCGTGTGCTGAACCTCGAGGCGGGGGGCGAAGCCGATGCCGATCGCCTGCCAGGCCAATGAAAAAGTCCCGGAGATCAGGGCCTGAGAGGCGCTCACCGTCGCGAGCGTCGCCAACAGGATGACCGGAACAAGCAGCGGCGTCGGGATCAGGCTGAAGAAAAGCTTGTCGCCGGGGATAGGGGCGCCCCTCAGGAGATGCGCGCACTGCCCCAGATAGTTGAGCAGGAGGGCGGGGAAGACCACCGCGAACCATGCGATGCGGATGGGCTTCGCGCCGAAATGGCCAAGATCCGCATACATCGCCTCGCCGCCCGTGACGACGAGGATCAGCGCGCTCAAGACCCACAGCGTCTCGCGCGGACCGGAATTCGCGAGAAAAGCGAGGCCGTGCAAGGGATTGAACGCCGCCAAAATTTCGGGCGCGCGAGCAATCTCGGCGAGGCCGAAGGCCGCGATCACCACAAACCACAGCAAGGTCAGCGGCCCGAAGATGGCGCCGACGCGTGATGCGCCCTTGAACTGCAGCGCGAAAAGCGCCGTCAGAATCGCAACGGTAAGCGGCGCGACGAAATGCGCCAAGTTCGGCGCCGCGACTTCCAGTCCCTCCACTGCGGACAAGACGCTGATCGCCGGCGTGATCATGCCGTCGCCAAACAAGAGGCCCGCGCCCAGCATCAGGGCCCAGAGCAGGACGCGGGCGCCTTGAAAGCGATATTTATGCAGCAAGCCGTAGAGGGCGAAGACCCCGCCTTCGCCGTCGTTCTCGGCCCTCAGCATGAGCAGGGCATAAGTGATCGCGCCGACGAGCGTGATCGTCCAGATGACGAGAGAGCTGGCGCCAAGCGCGTTCTCGGGTGTGGCGGCGACAGCGGCGGGACCAAAAAAAATTTGGTCGATCGCATAGAGCGGCGAGGTGCCGATCGCGCCGAATACGACGCCGAGCGCGCCGATGGTGAGGCTCGTCAGGCCCGCGTGCGGCAGATGTGGAGCGCTGCGCTTCGCGCGCGCTTGCCAAGAGAAACCTCTCCAGCCGGAACGCGTTTCACTCATCGGCGAGACCCTAGATCACCGCGCGTTTGAGAGAACCGCTCAAGCGCAGGGAAGGTGATCGATTCTAAAAGTTTGTATCGCTCGATCCCCGCCGAGTCGCGCCGACTGTCGCGCTCCCGGACCTCCCCCGCCCCTCGCCTCACGCGGGCGTCAGAATCTCGCCCTTGCCATAGACCGCCGTGTCGCCGGCATAGCGCTGAAGCCGCTGGTTCAACAGGCGGGCGGCGCGACGACTGTCTTCATTGAGCGCCCTGGCAAAGAGCTTCGCAAAGGAAAAGTTGTGGGCGCCACAATCGACGTAGGTCGGACCAAAATCTCGACGCTGCGAGAGGACGAGGGATGCGCGCTTGTTGAGATAGCCCAGCCGCCCCGCGGCATGGCCGAGCAGCACAATGGTCCCCGCAATGGCGCGCGAGCCCAAATCTTCGCCCGCGTCGCCTTCGATCACAACGATCCCGCGTCGCAGCCGATCCCCGGCGCGATTGCCAACCGAGCCGCGCACAATCACGCGGCCGCCCGACATGCCGGCGAGCTCGCCGGCCAAGGGTCCGCAAAGGAAATCGCCGGCGTCTCCGTCGATCTCGATACGTCCCGCCGTCATGCCGCTCGCGACATAAGCGCCGGCGTCACCGCGGACCGCAATCGCCCCGCCCTGCGCCTGGCGCCCGAGCCCCATCCCGACGTCGCCGTTGACATGGATCGAATAGCCCGCCAACAGCTTCGCGCCGAGAAGGTCGAAACGCTCCGAGCCGCCCTCGAAACGCAGCTCATGCGGATCGCCGGCGCGCAGCTTGAAGACGTCGCCGACCTTGACCGCGGCCTTCGTCGTCGCGAGATCGATCGCCTCGATCTCCTTGACGCTCTTGCCGAGCAGACGATCGGGCGTGAGCTTCGAGAGGTCGAGCCTTTGCGCGGGCTCGCTACGGAGCGTGAACACCAGCGGCTTCACGGCAAAAGATCCTTCAAATGATAGTGGAACGGTCCGAGCTTGCCGCCATAGTTGCCGGCGCCGATGCGCTTTGCGCCCGTCTTGGGGCCGAGCGCGACGATGGCCTTGATAGCGGCGCGCATCGCGAGCGCCACCGCCTCATTCGAAAGCCCGTCGATGACGATCTCGAGCACGCAGCCGATGTCGGGATCGAGCGCGCTTGCGGTCACGCCGCGCAAGGTTGGGCAATAGGCGTCATTGGTGGACGCGGACATGCCCTTGTATTTCGAGCCGACCTTCGAGCCCGAGCGCACGATGCCGCCGGGAAAGGGCGTGATCGTATCCGGGACCTTAGCGATCGCCGCGACGCCCGCCTCGGTCGCGCGCATCGTCTTGTCCCAATCCTCGCCCATCACGAGAAGGTTGCCGCCGCCGACGCATTTCTTGACGACGCCGACCTGGGATTCGACGAGAAACTCGCCGTCCATCACCGGCACACGCCAGAAACGCTTGCCGTCTATCGCCTTCGAAATCTGCCAGCGATCGCCGAACTGACGCATCGAATCGCCGACCTTGATCTTCACGTCGCCGTCCATCGCCGAGAAGACGGCGGTGCCCGGGCAGGTGAGGAGGCATTGTCCGACACGATTGACGAGCGCCTTCTCGACCGCCTTGGTCGAGAAGCCGAAAGCGAGGATGCGCACGCCCGGACGCCCGTCCGGCGTTTCCTTCGGCGAAAGCTCGCGATCGACGCCCGCCTCGCAGTCGCAGCCGATGACCGAGGTTGCGTAGCCGGTCGCCGTCTGCGCGGCGATCATCGCCCATTTGCGCGTCGGCGCGGTGATGACTAGCCCCGTGCCGGCCATCGGAAAGGCCTCGGCGAAACTGTCGTCGATGCGGACGCCCCGGCGGGTCAGCTGCGACATGCGACCTCCGCAAAGGCGTCGGCGTTGGGAAGCGCCGCCTGCGGCACGTCGAAGATCGTGCGCGGCAGCCCGTAGAGATCGTCGTAATAACGATCGAGACGGCGCTCGATCGCCCCGTCGAATTTGGGACTCGTGTGGAGCGTCCGTCCGCGCTTGTAGCGCTTGACCTCGCCCGCTTCAACGATGAGCTCGCCATCCTTGAAGACGAGCGCCGCATTACGGAACATGCCGGCTTTGTCTCTCTGATCCTTGTAGACCGCGATGTCGGCGACGGCGCCGGGAGCGAGCTTGCCGCGATCGGTGAAGCCGAAGAGCTTGGCGGCGCCGGACCGGCTCATCTGCGCGATCTCATAGAGCGTGTATTCGCGCTTGATCTCCGCGAGCTTCGTAACCTCCAGGACTTCCGCCGGAAGGCGCGAAAGCCATTGCGCGCGCAGATCCGCGCTCATCAACAGCGCGAAGAGCTCGGGATAAGTGGTGAAGGGTCCGCCGTTCGGATGATCCGTCGTGAAGAAGACTTGGTGCGGATCGTCGATGAGCAGGAACAGCTCGAGCCCCGCCGCCCATTGCACGGCGTTGTAGTAGTTCGAGATCTTATAGGCGTATGGCACGATGCCGCCGCCGTTGGCGTCGCCGTCGAAGATCGCGCCCTTCTTCGGGACCGCGCCCGGCATGCTGTTGAACTGCTTCAACACGTCGGAGGAGACGGTGACCGTGTCGGAGAACATCACCGCGCCGACATCGACGCTGACGTTCTTATTGGCGTTGACCTTCTCGGCGAAGGCCGCGGCGGCCGACGAGAAGGCGTTCTTGCCTTCCTTGCCATAAGCGTAGAACTGCACATGCGCGAGATGCAGCGGCAGGCCCTGCACGGCGTCGATCGTCGCGAGCGCCGTCTCGATATTGCCGGCGATGCCGAGGTTGTTCATGTGCAGATGCAGCGGATGGTGAATGCCGACCGCCTGCGTCGCCTTTTGCAGCGCCTGGATGATCTGGCGCGAGGTGACGCCATAGAAGGGCACGACGTCGTCGAGCCCGAAGACGCGCATGTTCTCCTTGAAGCCTTCGACCCCGCCCGGGTTGATGCATTTCAACCCCAGGCTCTTGGTCGCGTCCACGGTGCGCGCGACATAGTCGCTGATCGCGGTCTCGCTCTCGCCCGTGCGCAGCTGATTTAAGAGAAAGTCGTCATTGCCGAGCACGGTCAGCGCGCCGGTGTCGAGCAGCGGCGTATCAGCCAGCTCGAGTTGCGTCTGGATCGCGCTGTGGGGCGCCATGGCGGGCTCGACCACAGTGGTGAAGCCCATCTGCGCATAGAGCCGGCCCGTCTCATAGGTCGACCATTTGGCCGTCGAGAGCGGCGTGCCAGCGAGCCGCGCGCGAATCGCGCGATGCATCTCCGGCAACAGCAGCCGCGCCGTGTTCACATTGCCGCCGGCGATGTGGGAATGGATGTCGATCGCTCCGGCCATGACGACATGACCCGACGCGTCGTGGCTTGCGTCCGGCGCGCGCCCTTCCGGCTTCTCGACGATCCGGCCGTTCTCGAACCAGACGTCGCCAACGCCGTCGCGCCCCGTCGCGGGGTCGATCACATGGCCGCCGTGAATGCAGGTCAGCAAGAAACGCCCTCCGAAATCCTGGCGTCGATCGCGGCGATCGCGGCTGCGACGCTTGGCGCGCCGCTCGGCGCGCGCGCCTGGGTCAAGGTGAAAGCGGCGATCGCCTGCGAGAATTCGAGCGCGTCGTGATCCTCGCCGGGCCGGCCGATCTCGATATGGAGGCCGCGTCCGGGCTTTGCGCCTTTGGGCGCAAGCGTCACGGTTTTCGGGCCTCCCGATTTCCACGGCGGCGCTTCGCCGTCATAGGCGGAGATCCACAACACCGCATCCGTCTCGCCGCTTTCGACGAGACGCTTCGCCTCGAAGCGCCAGGGGTCATGCTCGGGATAGCCGCGACCAAAGCCCGTGCGGGGAGGAAAGCCCGTCATCCAGCCGCTGAGCTGCGTGACGCCCGCGGCGCCGGAGCGCGCGCCGATCGGGACGCCGGTGAAGCGCGTCGTCGCGTTAAGGTCGGAGAGCAGGCCTTGCAGCGCTTCGACGACGAGCGTGTCTACGCTGGAGCCCGACCAGACCGCCACGCCGAAGCGCGCGGTTCTGAGCGTCTCCGCGACAGCGTCCAGCTTCTTGGCCACGGCGGGAGCGAGCGCCACGGGGCGGCCGCCGACGCGGGCGCGAAGCGCCGCGAGAATCAGCGGCAAAGCCTCGCGGGTCGCCGAGAGAGTTTCGACCTCCGCGCCCTCGATCTTTCCTTCACCGGCTTTCGGCCCGAGCCAGATGATCTTGCGCGCCGCGCCGTTCTGGAAATGCACGCCCTTTTCGAGCGCCAGCCGCTCGAAGAGCGCGGGGGATTGCGCCGCAAGCCCCGGGCCGACGAGCAGCACGACGTCAGCGCGCAGGCGCGCTTCGTTCGGCGTCGTCGTGAACATGGCGAAGCTCCGCATCACCTCGAGATCGGCGAGAATCGCCTCCGAAGCGAGATGATCGTAAGCGCCGCGCAGCCGCTCGGCCAAAAGGATCCCGGCGCGAGCGCCCGCGGCGTCGGCGCCTAATCCGGCAATGAGCGGAAATTTTGCGGCCTCGAGAAGACGCGCGGCATGCTCATAAGCGTCTTCGAGGGCGATCGGCGCCCCGTCGAGCGTTGCGTGGCTCATTTCTTCCCGTCAGACTCCCGTCCTCGCCCACGAGCCCCGGGCGAATCGATGCGAAAGCTTCGAATCTTTCGCGATCGGAATTCGCTCCAGCATAGGATCCGCGCCGGCGTTGCCCCTGCCTAGCAGCCGGAGCCTCCGCTGTCGAGGCGCCGCGACTCGAGGTCGCGCGCCGCCAGCCGCGCCGCTTCGGCGCCGGACAAAATGGCGCCGTTGAAGCCGTGCTCCCCGCCAAAGGCCGAGGCGAGATAAAGACCGCCGACGGGCGTCGCCGGCGTGCGAGGAAATCCCGCGAGAATGGTCGCCTCCGGCGGCAAGGGCTCGAAGCCGTACACGGCGCCCTCGGGCGTGCGAAGATAGCCTGCCATCGAATGCGCGTTGAGAAAGACGCGCTCCTTAACCAAGTCTGCGAAACCAGGATGGTCGCGATCGAGACGCTTTTCGATGGCGCCGAGCCAAGCGTCGCGGCGCGCGACCGCCTCCTCCCGCGCGAGGCCTTTCCAATTGGCGAGGCGGTCGAGGCCGAGAACGGCGACGAGATGCGGCGGCTCGTCCCAGAGGCCAGAATCGACCGCGGTGAAATTCGCGATCGCATAAGGCGGCAGCGCCGCGTCCGGATTAGAGCCAAGCGCCTCGGCTCCTTCGGCATATTGCGAGAAGCGCGTCATGCCTTCCGGCAGCACGATCTCACAATATTCTCGCATGCCAATCGTCTCCGGACGCGCCGAGAGCCCGAAATTGGCGCAAAACAGCGAGGTGGAAAGCGGCCTGCCGCCGAACGCCGCCTCCATCGCCTCCCGTTGCGCCTCGGGCAGGATTTCGGCCGCGACATGGGGCGCGCAATTGGCGAGCACCACGGGCGCGAGAACCTCTTCTTCGTCGCCCCCGGCCTTGCGCGCGACATGCCGGACGCCGGTCACGCCGCCCTGCGCATTCGTCAAGATCGCCGAGGCTTCGCGGCCGAGGCGGACCACGCCGCCCGCCTTGGTGATCACCTTGGCGAGCTTGAGGCTCAACTGCCGTGAGCCGCCTTTGATATAGGCCGTCCCCGACGCGATGTTCGCGCCCTGGGCCAGCGCATAATACACCCACCAGATGCGCCGCGGATCGTCGCCAAAATAGAGGAGATTGGCGCCGAGCGCGCATTTTACCGCCTCACCCGCGCCAAAGCAGCGCTCGAGCACCTCGTCGAGCGTCGCGTTCCAGTCGCGCGCCGCAGGCTCCAGCTCCCACAAGGCGCGCTGGAACTTTGCGATCGAGGCGCCGTCGCGGGCCTCTCTGAGGTTCCAGAGCGAATCATGGATGCGCTCCACATCGTTCAGAAAGTCTCGGATCGCGTGGCGCTTGTCCGGAAAGCGCTCGGCGAGCGCGTCATGAGCGGCGTCAAAGCCCGCCGGCAGCGCGAAGGGCTCGCCGACGGGACCGCCGCGCACCTTGTGCACAGCGTCTGTCGGCAGGAACTCGAGCTCGTCGAGAATGCCGAGCTCCTTGAGGATGCGGTGCTTCACGTCGCGCGGATGTCGCGCGTCGGAGGTCTGATGAAGCGAAGCCTCGATCGTCAGCGAGCCGACGCGATAGACGGAGGCTGCGCCGCCGAGGCTGAAATTGCGCTCGAGCAGCAAGACGGCATATCCGGCCTTCGCGAGCTGAGCGCCCGCGGTCAGCCCGCCGAGGCCGGAGCCGATCACGACGGCGTCGAATTTCTGCAATGCCTGGCCTCCGCGATGCGCCGCGCGCCCAGATGGCGTGGAACGGCGATAGCCGTCATAGCCAAATCGCCGTGAGAAGGAAAACGAAAGCCGCCGCCTCAGCGTAGCTCTTCGATTCGGCCTTCGAATAACATTGCCCCGGATTTGCGATCGACAATGAAGAAGAGGAATGGATGGTCGACATAGAAAGGCTTGGGCAGCGGCGGCTGCTCCGGAGCCGGTCTCGCCGCAGCCGCCACGATCTTCACGATCGTCACGGCGCTGGCGAGCGCGCCCTCCTCCGTCCACGGAGCGCGAACTCTCTACGTTTATCCGGTGGGCGCACTGCTGGCTCCCAATATCTCCTGTCTAATCCATTGATGATCTGGCTCTTTTTCCTGCAAGGGATGCCAGATCATAATCACATCATATGTTGGCAACTCGATCGGTATTGGCAAAATTTTGAGCGGCGCTGCATGCACAAATCTCTCGGCAATCTTTGCAGGGAGTGACAGCAGCAGGTCTGTGTTTGCAACAATCCATGGAGCAGAGAGAAAGTTCGGAACGACAAGAGAAACCTTCCTCGTTTGTCCATGCTTTTCCAGCCAGTCATCGATGAGGCCCGTTCCTGCGGACCTGCGCGAAATCACCATTTGCTTGCTTGAAATAAACTGTTCAAATGAAATCCGAGGCCCGACTAGGTCTGGATGGTTGTCTCTGCAGATACAGACTATTTCATCTTTAAAGAGCGTCTTACTGCAAACCCTTGGCGAAGGGCTGATGATAACATCAAAACCTATTGCAAAATCAACCTGATGCTCTTCGATTGCAGTCTCTGGAGAAGTATTAATTAATTGCCTTATCTGTATTTCTATGTCAGGAGCACGACGGTTTAACCCCGCAATGAAGGGGGGCAGCAAAGTAAATTCAACGTAATCGCTAGCCGCGATGACAAAGCGCTTCTGACAAGTTTCGGGCGAAAATTCTTCGGGGGTATGGACAAGCCTTTCTACGTCACGCAGAATCGTCTTGACTGGTTCCCAAAGGGCTTGAGCGCGTGGAGTTGGCTTCATTCCCGCAGCAGTTTTAACCAAGACCGGGTCATCTAGCTGCCGTCGGAGCCGCTGCAATACATGGCTCATTGCCGACTGGCTGATAAACAGCCTCTCCGCAGCTCGCGAGACGCTTCGTTCCTCCATGAGAAACTTGAACGCAACCAGCAGATTGAGGTCAAAATTCCTTAGCTCCGTCATTCGCCAGTCCAAGCCTCATTCTCGGGCGGAGGTGAGCGGAAAAGCCCACTCTTTATCGACACGTCACTCTAAAGACCGCCAAATGAATTTTCCTAATGGCGGGAATGAAAAAATTGCAGTTCAGCTCCCAGGACCTCGCCCTTAAGAAGCCCCAAGGCGATCAAGCCACAGAGGAGGAATGAATGACAATTCTCGACGAGGTGATGGCGGCAAACGCGAAATATGCCTCCGCCTTCGGAGACAAGGGGCAGCTGGCGATGCCGCCGGCAAGGCGCTTTGCAATTCTGACTTGTATGGACGCGCGGCTCGACCCGGCCAAATATGCTGGTCTTTCCGAGGGCGATGCGCATGTCGTGCGCAATGCGGGCGGGCGGGCATCCGACGACGCTATCCGCTCGCTCGTGATCTCTCACAAGTTGCTCGGAACGCTGGAGTGGTTCGTCATCCATCACACGGACTGCGGAATGGAATTGTTCTGCGACGAGGTGATGGGCGATCTACTCGAAGACAATCTTTCGACGGCTTCGTTCGATGGGAAGCAGTGGTCCAATCCGAAGCATGGCGGCGGTTGCTCGGCCGGCCACTTCGTCAAATGGCTCACGATCAAATCGCAAGAACAGAGCGTTACGCAGGACGTCGCGCGGATCCGCAAGCATCCGCTGGTCCCAAAAGACATTCCGATCTACGGCTACATCTATGATGTGAAGACCGGTTGTCTCAACAAAGTTCCCAGCGCCACTGAAGTCGGTCGCGCCGCTTAAGCGATATCGACGTTTTAGGCGAATCCACGAAGATGGCGCGTAAACCGGGGTTTTCGCGAGCGTCTCCGCCACAGCACAACCTTCAGCGAGGGAGGCACTTCGGCTTTCGAATATTGGAAGCTGAAAAGAAAACCACCCTCGCTGAGAGGTTTACTCCGCGACATAAATTGCGTAATTGCTGTCGCTGACCACGGCAGCTTCCGCAGAGTTCCGAACGCAAAGAATCGGCTATCAGCCGTCGCATTCGCAACCTGGAAGGTCGGCTTGGCGCACCGCTTTTCATTCGTTCCTCTAGCAGAGTACAGCTCACACCAGCTGGTAGGCAATTTGCTCAACGATATGCAAAGATTTATTGCAAATTCGACTTCCTAAAACTGGAGTGAGCGTAACAGCGCGTGGTGACGAAGGCCATATTCGGATTGGAATCATTTCCGGAACTGGGATCGAGAGTAGGACGAGTCGCTTCCTCACCCAAACCACTCCGCGCTCGCGCGCAGGCTCGCGGCGGCCTGCTCGGGCGTGATGTCGCGCTGCGGGGCGGCGAGCATTTCGTAGCCGACCATGAACTTGCGGATCGTCGCCGAGCGCAGCAGCGGCGGGTAGAAATGCGCATGAAAATGCCAATGCGGATAGGCGCGCCCGTCGGTGGGCTGGGGATGCAACCCCATCGTATAGGGGAAAGGCGCGGCGAAGAGATTGTCGTAGCGCGTCGTCAGCCGTTTCAACACGTCGGCCAGAGCCTCGACCTCCGCATTCGTCAAGGCTTCGAGGCCGCCGAAGTGGCGCTTCGAGATAATCATCGTTTCGAAAGGCCAGACCGCCCAGAAGGGGACGAGGACGAGAAAGGCGTCGTTCTCGCAGATGATGCGCTCCTTGGCGTCGCGCTCGCAAGCGAGATAATCGCACAACAGGCAAGAACCCTTCCGCGCGAGGTAGTCGGCCTGCTTTTGATCCTCCTTGAGCGGCTCGTCGGGAAGGCTCGAGCTCGCCCATATTTGGCAATGCGGGTGCGGATTGCTCGCGCCCATCATCGCGCCGCGGTTCTCGAAGATCTGCACGTAACGCACATTGTCCCGCGCGCCGAGCGCGACATATTCGTCGCGCCAAGCCTCCACGACGCTTGCAATGTCGCGCGTCTCCATGCGCGACAGCGTGAGATCGTGCCGCGGCGAGAAGCACAAGACTCGACAGAAGCCTGTCTCCGGTCGAGCGATGAGAAGCTCGCCCTCCTCCACGGCCTTGCCATCGGCGTCCGGAAGCAGCGCCGGAAAGTCGTTGTCGAAAACAAAGACGGTCTCGTAATCGGGGTTACGCTTACCATTGGCGCGCACTTCTCCCGGGCAGAGGTAACAGCCTGGCTGACGCCTAGGCAGAGTTTCGGCCGCCGAGGCTTCGAGCTGGCCACGCCAGGGGCGCTGCGTGCGATGCGGCGAGACGAGCGCCCAGGCGCCCGTCAGCGGATTGAAGCGCCGATGCGGCGCGTTTTGCAGGAAATCGCTCACGGGACCATCACTCGTTGGACGCCTGCTGAAGGCGTCGCGCGAAAGATCTGCGGCGTCAGTCCCGTCGCCTTGCGATAGGCCTCGCCGATGCGCGTCATAAAATGCTCGGCGGCGCCCGCTTCGACCAGAGCGAGCGTCGAGCCGCCGAAGCCGCCGCCGGTCATGCGCGCGCCGAAGACGCCTTCCCTCTTCTGCGCGAGATCGACCATCACGTCGGCCTCGGCGCAGCTTACCTCATAATCGTCGCGCAGGCTCGCATGCGACGCATTCATGAGCCGCCCGAAAGACGGGAGATCGCCATCTTCCAGAGCCTGCGCCGCCGCCAGCGTGCGCGCGTTCTCCGTCACCACGTGGCGAGCGCGGCGCAGGATCACGTCAGGCAAGACCGCGCCATGAAGCGCAAGCTGCTCAGGCGACACGTCCCGCAGCGCGCGCACGCCCTTCAGCATAGGAGAGAGCAGCTCGACCGCCCGCTCGCACTCCGCTCGCCGCTTATTATATTCGCTCGAGGCCAGCTCATGGCTGACCATCGTATTGCAAATCACGAGCTGCGCCTTCGGATCGAGCGGCGCCGGCCGCGTCTCGAGCGAGCGACAGTCGATGAGCAACGCATGATCGGCGACGCCGCAGCAGCTGATGAGCTGATCCATCACGCCGCAGCGCATGCCGACGAACTCGTTCTCCGCCCGCTGACAAAGAAGCGCGAGCGCCTTTCGCTCGATGGACACTCCACAAAGGTCGCAGAGCGCGTAACCGACGACGACCTCCAGCGCCGCCGAGGCCGAGAGTCCTGCGCCCATCGGCAGGTCGCCCGCGAGCATCATATCGGCGCCGCAAAGCGCAAAACCCTCGCGCTGCAGGTTGAGAACGACGCCGAAAACATAATCGCTCCAGTGACGGCGCGGCGCGGGCGGGGGAGCGTCGAGATCGAATTCGACGGTCTCATTGTAGGCGAGCGAATGAACGACGAAGCGCCGATCGTCGCATGGCGCGACCGCGGCGTAGGTCGCGAGATCGATCGCCGCGGGAAGGACGAAGCCGTCGTTGTAATCGGTGTGCTCGCCAATCAGATTGACTCGCCCTGGCGCACGAAAGAGCCGCGGCGCGCCGCCGAAGCGCTCCACAAAGCGCGATTGGAGATCTATGGCGCAGTTCATCGGTGCGGCCGTCCCGCTTCAGCCGGGACGCCGGAAAAGCGCGACGCCGCAGGGCGGGAGCCGCCGCTCGCCGAGCAGCAGGGACGCCTCGCCCAGAATTGGTGAAAGATCGAAATCGCGCTCGCCATAGTTGAAGACATAGCGCATGGGTCCATTGTCGCGCAGACGAATATGCTCGGGGAGATCAATAAGGGTAAGACCCGCTTCATTGGCTAGGCGCCGCAAAAGAGCGTCGCGCAAAAGATCGTTGGGAAGGCCCGCGAGATAGAGGAACCGCTCGCGCCGCGTCAGCGCTGGCGCGCCATCGTCGCAGCGGAGCAGAACCGCCGCCTCCGCGCCCGCAGCGATGATCTCGCGCCAGCGGACGAATGCTCCGTTTTCCGCGGCCTCGACAGGGATCTGCGCGCCGGGACGCAACGATTCGACGCGCTGGATGGCGACGTCGACGAGCGGACGGAAATCGCCCGGCGGCAACCCGGGCGGAATCTGGAAATCTTCAGTTTTCGAGCCGCTGCGAGGCCCGAGCAGCACCAAGGCGCCGCTCTCGCTGAATGCTCGCGTGAGCGCCGCGCTCGACGCAAACAAAGCCGGGGCGACGATGAGCTTACGCCGAGCCATAGCCTCCGGCGTCGGCGGAACGACGTCCACATTCAGTCCCAGCTTCCGCAAGCCGCCGTAGAAATCGAGGATCAGATCGAAATAGGAGAAGTCCTGCCCCTGCGGCTCGATCTCCCAGGCGAAGGCGCTGTCATAGTCGAAGACGAGCGCGACATCCGCGCACTCGGTTTCGACTTTGGCGTCGATCGACTCGAGCTCGCGAGCGACAGCTCGGGCGACATGATAAGCCTCATTGGGCTCGCTGTTGGGCAGAAGCAGGCCTTCATGCATCTGCTCCTGCGCAAAAGGCGCCTGACGCCAGCGAAAATAGCTCACGACTTCGGCGCCGGCCGCGAAGGCCTCGAAGCTCCACAGCCGCACGGCGCCTTTCGCCGGCAGCGGATTCCACGGAGCCCAGTTCACGGCGCCGGGCTGTTGCTCCATGATCCACAAGCGCCCTGCCCCGCAGGCGCGGTAGAGATCATGGTGAAAGGCCTGAAAATCGGGATCGCCGACCCGCATGAACCGGCGTTTGAAGGCCTCGTCGCGATGACTTCGCTCCAGAAACCCGAGTGGGTAGCTGTCCCAGGCGGCGACGTCGAGATCGCGCCCGACCGCAAAATGATCGAAGGCGGTGAAGGCGCCCATGAAATTGTGAAGGATGTCCCGGCTTGGGGAATGACGGCGGATGATCTCGACCTGCCGCCTATGGAAGGCGGCGACCTGATCCGACGAGAAACGTTTGAAATCGAGGAGACAGGCCGGATTGGCCTCCGTCACGGTCAGATGGGGAAGCTCGATCTGGTCGAAGCGCGAGAGCTCCATCGACCAGAACACATTGCCCCAGGCGCGATTGAGCGCGCCAATGTCGCCATATTTGTGCTCGCACCACCGACGGAAGGCTTCACGCGCGGCGGGCGAGTAGCTCTCCACCGTGTCATGGCACCCATATTCATTGTCGATCTGCCAGGCGACGACGGCCGGATGCGCGCCAAAGGCCTGCGCCAGCGCCGTGACAATGCGCTCGCATTCTCGGGCGTAGGGCTCGTAGCTGAAGCAGTAATGGCGCCTTGAGCCGAAGCCGCGCGGCCGGCCCTGCGCGTTGCGCGCGAGCATGTCCGGCATTTTATCGACGAGCCATTTGGGCGGCGTCGCCGTCGGCGTGCCCAGGACGACGCGAAGCCCCGCTTCGTGCAGCACGTCGATCGCGCGCGCGAGCCAGTCGAAATCGTAGCGCCCGTCCTCCGGCTCGAGGCGCGACCAGGCGAACTCGCCGATCCGGACAACAGAGAGACCGACATCGCGCATCCGGCGCGCGTCCTCGGTCCACAAATCCTCCGGCCAATGTTCCGGATAGTAGCAGACCCCGAGCCTTTGCTTCGTCATCGAGGTCCCCTGTCTCTCGCGCGGCGAAAAGTCGCCGCGAAGGATCACAGATTCATGACAGGGGCGCCGGGCGACGGCTCATCGAGCGCCAGCGTATTTCCTAGTTTGGAGCGTTTCCAAAGAAGACCTCATCGCCTAATTTTCTTTCTCCAGCGCTGTGGCAAAAATATCACACTCTGCAGCAAGATGTTATACTCTCTAATAATGGCGCAGATTCTTTGAAGAATTCCAAACTCCGACCTTTTCGATTGCAGGCGCAAGCGGAGCCCATCACATTTCGCTTAGGAGATACACGCGGCTTGTGAGAACGCGAGATGGGACGTGGCAAAAAGCCGTGCGATTTTGGGAAGAGGCTCTCCGCGGGGCGCGCCCGATCGGCTTCGCTCGCGGCGCTGGCTCTGGCTCTGGCGGCGAGCCTGATCTCCTCCGCCCATGCGGCCGACCTCCCCTCCAAAAAGGGCGCGGAGGAAACGCCCGGGCCCGCCGATCCCTGGAACGGCTTCTATTTCGGCGGTCACATGGGTTTCGCGGGCGGCAAGTCCAACTGGTCGGGCCCGGACATCTGGAATGCGAGCGGCCTCGCCAAGCAGATCGACACCTTCACCGAGGCCGGCAGTTTCCTGGGCGGCTTTCAGGGCGGCTACAATCTTCTGCTGCCGTCGCACGTACTGCTCGGCGTCGAAGGCGACTTCACCTTTCCCGCCGATCCCGACGTTTTCGGCCAATCGACGGGCGTGACGGCAAATTTCAATTCGCTGTCGCTCGGGCCCGCGACCTACATGGAGTCCATCCAGGCTGCGATGTCGCTGCGCGGCCGCGTCGGTTATGTTTTCGACAACAACTGGCTGCTCTACGCGACCGGCGGAGCAGCCTGGACCCGCAACTCGCAGACGCTCACGCCGGCGTTGACCGGCACGACGGACAACCCGTTCTTCTGGCGACACGGCTGGACCGTCGGCGGCGGCGTCGAGATTCCGCTGATCCCGAACTGGACGGCGAGGCTCGAGTATCTCTACAGCTATTACGGAACGAAGCCCGTCAACTTCCTGGCGAATGGCGAGACGTTTCGCTCGGATTTCGCCCCGCAGGTTCTTCGCTTCTCTCTGAACTACCATTTCGGGGAGACGCTCCCCGTGCCGGCGCTGGCGGGCTTCAGCGCGCAGCCGCCCTCCGCCTGGACGCTCACGGACGGCGACCGCGTCAATTTTCACGCGCAAATCACTGAGGTCGCGCAGGGTTATCCGAAACTCCGCGCGGCCTGGGACGGGCCGAACAGCCTGTCGCGCGTCGGCGATCTACGCCAGACCAGCGACGTGACCCTTTATGGGGGCCTGCGCCTTTGGCAAGGGGCTGAACTCTGGATCAATCCGGAAATCGATCAGGGCTTCGGTCTCGGCAACACGCATGGCGCCGCAGGCTTCCCGAGCGGCGAATCCTATAAGCTCGGCTACGCCTTCCCTTACGTCCGCGTGCAGCGCGCCATTCTGCGCCAGCAGATCGACCTCGGCGGCGAGAAGCAGAAGGTCGAGGCGGACATCAATCAATTCGCAAATGAGATCACCGAGAACCGGCTGGTTTTCACGGCTGGCAAATTCTGCGTCGTCGACATCTTCGACACCAACAAATACGCCAATAACCCCAAGACCGACTTTCTCAACTGGGCGCTGATCAACGCCGGCACGTTCGACTATGCGGGCGACGCCTGGGGCTACACCTATGGCGCGGCGGCCGAATGGTATCAGGGCCGCTTCGCCGCGCGCGCCGGGATCTTTGACCTCTCGGCGACGCCGCAGGGCGCGGCGCTGAACGCCTCGTCCTACGGCCTCGATCCCAATCTGAGTCAGTTCCAGGTCGTCGGCGAGCTCGAGGAACGGCACGAGCTTTTCGGCCAGCCCGGCAAGCTGAAGGTCACCGGCTATCTGAGCCGCGGCCGCGCCGGCAGTTTCCAGGACGCTGTGAACATCAATGCGGGAACGGGCATAGACCCGAGCCTCGCGCTCGCGCTCGACCGCCGATTCCGCAATCGTCCGGGCGTGAGCCTCAATCTCGAGCAGCAGATCAACGACAGAGTCGGGTTCTTCGCGCGCGCGGGCTATGCGGACGGCGGCGTGGAGCCCTGGGACTTCGCGGACATCGACCGCACCGCGCAAGCGGGCGTTTCGATCCTCGGCAAGGATTGGGGGCGCCCAGACGACACCGTCGGCTTCGCGGTGGTCGTCAACGGTCTCGCCAATTCGCACGAGGCTTATTTCGCCGCGGGCGGCCTCGGCATCCTCATCGGCGATGGAGCGCTGCCCTCCTACCGGCTGGAGAAGATCGTCGAGTCCTATTACAATTACGCGTTGACGCCGAACATCAAGATCGGCCTCGACTATCAGGCCATCGTCGATCCCGCCTACGACGGGGCGCGAGGCCCTGCGAATATTTTGGCGGCCCGCCTGCATTGGCAGTTCTGACCCCGACGCAGGCGCGGCGTGAGCAGGATGGCCATCAGCGGCGCATGCGCATGAGCGCCCGGAGACACCAGATGGCGATCCCACGCGTGAAATGGTTGAATTCTCAAAACGGCTTCGGTTTCATTCAGCTCGCTGACGGCGATGCGGATGTTTTCGTCCACGTCAACGCGATCGAGCGCGCCGTTCGGGCCTTGGCGGCAAAGCATCCTCTCGCGCAGAACCGCCTCGACGCTCCCGTTCACGTCACGACCGGACGCAAGCTTGCGGAAGGCTTTCCCGACAATGCGGCTAGCGTGATGGTTCTTCTCGATCGCGACCACTCCTTCACGCGGCTCGGCGAAGCCGATCTCGACATTATCTGGGGCGCTTATCTCGGCACGAAGGAAGAAATTCTCGTCGCCGGAAGGCTTGCCGAGGTGATGAGCGATATCGTCGCGATCCGGGAAGAAACGCTCCGCAAGCACGGCCGGATCGCCGATAGCTACCTGTTGTGCAGATCGGAAACGCTCAACGCGAGAGCTTAAGGGGAAGCAGCGCGCCGAACCGCCAAGTTCCGCGAGCGCGAGCGAATCTCGCCCGGCCGAGAGGCGAGACGTCTATGGAGAGCAGAGAAGGGGACGGCGCGCCGAGCGCGTGAACGATGGCAGCGCGGAGCACGGCTGCATGTGTGATCGCGAGAACGACGCCGGATTTCTCCGGAAGCGCGTCCATCCATTGGCCAACGCGCTTCGCCACGTCGGCAAAGGACTCGCCGCCATGTGGCGCGACTCCCGCATTCCTGAGCCAAAGGGCGAGCGCCTCCGGCTCCAGGGCCTCGACCTCCATGAGCGCGCGCCCCGCCCAGCGGCCGAAGTCGCCGTCGCGCAGAGCCGGCTCCGGCGTCGCCGCGAGCAGCAGGCCCCGAGCGGTCTCCATGGCGCTGAGCGCAGGGCTCGCCACGATTCTGTCGTAGTCTCCGAGCCGTCCGGCCAATCGAGCCAGCGCGACGCGGCCTTTTTGATCGAGCGGCTCGTCCGCTGTGGGGAAGAACCCGCCGCGCAGGCCCGCCGTCGAGGCCGAGCAGAGGAGCTCCAGGCGCATTCTGCGCCTTTAGCGAAGTTTCGGTCGCAACGAAGCTTCTTCGCGAGCGAGCAGTCTTTCGGCGGCGGCCCCGAAGGCGAGGCCCAGCACCGCCCACATCAGCGCCTGTCCGCCAAGCGACGCCGCGCGAAACTGCCAGAGCGCGGCAGCGGGAAAATTCTCGGGCGTTTCGTTAACGCCGGGAAGCGCGAAAGCGACGCAGCTCATGACGGCGACGTAAGCGGCGATGGAGACAAGCGCCGCTTTCATCCTCCCGAGAGGATTTTCGAGTCGAAGGCGCAACACGCCCGCAGCGATGATGGCGGCCAGCGAAATGAACAGAAACGCGAAATATAGATTCGTGCGGGCGCCGATCGTCTCTGCGGCCCCCACGGCGGGCGGCGCGGCCGGATATTTGAGCGCCGGCGCTAGATGGACAGCGATAAAACCCGAGACCGCGAGGAGCATTGCGGTCGCGAACCCGCTGAAATCGCCCAAGCGGCGGTAGGCGACCGCGAAAGCGATGGCGAAAAACCCGCCCAGCGCCGCGCCATAGACAGCGACGCCGGTCAGGAGACCGATGCCAGACTGCACGCTGCGGCTGAAAAGCTCGGGCTCGACCGGCTCGGCGGCATCCTTAGCCTTGGCCGCCTCCATCGCCCGCTCTAAGGCGATGGCGCGCTCGACGGCCGGCTCGCCCGCAAGCTTGAAGAAGCCGAAGGAGAGGAAGCCGGCGACGAGACCCGCGAGCATGCCGGCGGCGAGCAGTCTTCCCATCATAAGTCGAGCCTCTCGACCGCAGGTCGGTCTCGTCGGAGCGGGCTGGAACGCCCCCTCCCCCGTTCCGCGGGAGAGGACCGGGCGCTTCATTGGCGGGGGTCGCGCCATCCGATCGTTAGAGCCTGTCACGGCGATCGGGAGGTGCGCTCAGACAGGCCCTCAATGGCAGGGAAAGCCCAGCAGATGCCGGCCGTCGTGAACGAACTCATGCACGGAAGCGCCGTTGAAGAAGGCCGTCGCGCCCTGCTCCACGCCGACGAAATAGAAGCCGATCGCCAAGAGCAGTCCGCCGAAGACCGCCCAGGGCAGGATCTCGGCGAGGGAAATGGCGGCGGGACGAGCGGCGCTGAACGAGTTGGCGGGCATTAAAAACTCCTTGGATCTCGCGTCCATCGAGCGGGCGGCGACTTGTCGCGAGCGGGGTCTGACTCTCGCCGAAAGGCGATCACAGTGGCGCGACCGTGCCGGTTTTGAACCGTCTTCCGCTGCCCGCGACGAAGAAACCGGACCATAGGTCCAGGAGCGGCCTTGTCAAGCGACGCCCGGTTCACAAATCCCGCATATTCGATTAGGGTCCGCGCCGAAACGATGGGGCGCGGCCCTTTTGGCCCGCCGCCTGCAAGGAACCTCATGGCTAAGGAAGAACTTCTAGAATTTCCGGGAATCGTGACGGAGCTGCTGCCGAGCGCGATGTTTCGCGTCAAGCTCGAGAACGACCACGAGATCATCGCCCATACCGCCGGAAAAATGCGCAAGAACAGGATCCGTGTGCTCGAGGGCGACAAGGTTCTGGTCGAGATGACTCCTTACGACCTCACCAAGGGTCGAATCACTTATCGCTTCCGATAAAATCAGAAAGCCGGAGCGCACGCACTTGACACCCCAGCCCGTCCCCGCGCGACCCCGGCTTGTTCTCGCCTCCGCCTCGCCTCGGCGCCTTGCGCTGTTGCAGCAGGCGGGTCTCGAGGTGGACGCGCTGCTTCCAGCCGAGATCGATGAAACGCCGCAACGGGGCGAAGCGCCGCGATTTCTCGCGCAGCGCCTGGCGACCCGTAAGGCGGAGGTTGCGAACAAGATCAAGAACAACCAGCCCGAGCTCGTCGGCGCCTATCTCATCGCGGCCGACACAGTCGTCGCCGTCGGCCGGCGCGTCCTGCCGAAATGCGAGACACGCGATGAGGCGGAAGACTGTTTGCATCTTCTGTCGGGGCGCCAGCACCGCGTTTACACGGCGGTGAGCCTGATCACTCCGCGCGGCGCCGAGCGCCGCCGGCTGGCTGAAGCGCGCATCCGCTTCAAGCGCCTAAGCAGCGCCGAGATCGCGGCCTATCTCGCGACCGATGAGTGGCGCGGCAAGGCGGGAGGCTATGCGATCCAGGGCCGCGCGGGGATTTTCGTCGCGACGGTCGTCGGCTCCTATTCCGCCGTCGTCGGCCTGCCGCTCTACGAGACTTACGCCCTTCTCTCCGGCGAGGGCTTTCCGGCGCTGGATTTCTGGGAGCCGTAGTGGCTCCAAGCCGGACCGCGCAAGCTTTCGCTCACGCCCAGTCGGCCAGAACTCCCGTCAAGTGAATCCGTCGCAAGCTTATCCGGCGAAGTCGCCGGCATAGGCAATTGCCCTAATTGCGTCATCCAGTCAGGCGCGGCTACAAAGCGCATAAGTTTCTTTTTGCTGCTGCATGCAGCGTATTTTCAGAAGGAGGATCGCCTCATGCGCTCATCCCGCTCTTTTCTCTTTGCGGCGGCGCTGCTGCTGGCGTCGTCTTCCGCGCAGGCGGCGATCCTGGAATTTTCGACAACGCTCAACGGATCGAGCCAAGTCCCGCCAAACGCCTCGGCGGCGACTGGAAGCGCATTCGTCTTTTTGAATACGAGCGCGCAAACCCTCGCTGTGGATATAAGCTTCACCGGTCTCAGCGCCCCCGCCTCCGGCGCCCACATCCATTGTTGCGCGCCCGCGGGGTCAAACGCCGGCGTTGCGATCCCGTTTACCGCCTTCCCGGCCACGACCTCCGGCGTTTACACCAACACATTCGACCTTACCGCGGCCGCCACCTATGAGACGGCCTTCCTGACCACCAACGGCGGCGCCCCGAGTTCGGCGGAAGCCGCTCTCGTCACCGGTCTCGAAGACGGTCTCGCTTACGTGAATATTCATGACGTGAATTTTCCTGGCGGTGAAATTCGGGGCCAACTCGCTGCCATCGCCCCCGGCCCGGCGCCCGGCGCCGGTCTGGCGGGTCTGATCTTTGCGGGCGCCCTGCTCGGCTGGCGGCTGAGTAAACGCGAAGTCGAAGCGACCGGCTGATCAGGCAGAAGGCCGCGCGAGCTGAACCCCGGCTCCAGCGCCGGGGTTTTCGTTGGATCCGGGGAAAGGTCTTAAGCCGGCAGCAGCGGTTCAATCAGCGCGAGGAGACTCTCTTCGTAAGCTTGGGCGGAAAAATGCGCGTCGTAAAAAGCGCGCGCCGGACTTTCCCGACGCTCCTGCGGCGTGAGCGCCCGCTGTCCGGCGGCGCGCCTCGCCGCCGCGGCGAACGCCTGTGGCGCCTCCGCGATCGAAACGCCCTCCAGTCGAAGCGCTTCCTCACTCATGCCGCGCAACGCGTGCGCGGTGGCGACGAGCGGCAGGCCGCTCGCCAGGGCCTCCACCGTTTTGATCGAGAGGCCATGACCGCCGATTGTCGGCAGCAACACGAGCTTCGCAGCCGCATAGATCGCGCCAGGATCGTCGACGCGGCCGAGGAACCAGGACTTATAGCGGGCGAAAAGCTCGGGCTCGCATGCCTTAACGCCGGCGTCCACGCTGCCGGCGATCTTGATCGGCAGATCCGCCAATTGCGGCGCGACCTCGCGCAGAAACCAGATCGTGCTCTCGACATTGGCCGAATTATTGCTCGAAACGATCACGATATCCTCGCCGCCGGGTCCCGTCGGCGCCGCTGGCACGGCGGGATAGAGCAGCGCATGCGCCTTCTGCGGCAGCAGCGACCGAAAGTCCTTATCCTCCTCTGCGTTGAGATGGATAAGGAGATCCGCCCGGCGCATTTGCGCAAGCTCCTCGGCGAGCATCGTGTCATAGCTCACATGGGGTCTGAGCCAAGGCATGCGCTCGTTCATCAGGGCAAATTGGCGCGCCTGCAGATCATGGCTGTCGAGCAGGACTTTGGCGCCCCGCGCCAGACGCTCGGCGACAGGCATCAGGAAGAAATGATTGCAGTGAACGAGATCGAATCGGATCTCCCGCAACTCCGGAGCGAGCGCCGCGCGCTCCGCCATGCCGGTGCGGATCACCGCTTGATCCCCGTGAATGTAAGGCCAAAGCACGTTTTTGAGAAAAAGCGGGTCGAGCACGGCGCGAAAGGGCGCGCCGGCATCATATCGCTCGCCGTCGTCAAGCTCCGGCGTCGCGCTTCGGAAGCCGCGCCAGATCCAGTCGCGCCCTGGGCTGAAGCCAGGATCGCTTGACACCGCGACCGGACACACGCGCGCGCCAAGCGCCCGATAAGCCGCGACCTGGCCGAGCACGACGCGATAGGTCCCGCAACTGTGCCAAGAGGGATGCACGAGCGCGACCGCGCGTCCTTGGAGCGGAAGAGTCTTGGGTGAAACCGGGGACAAGCGGGAACAGCTCCGAGCGCCAAGGCTGAGATGGCCGTCAGCCCAGGCTGTGCGGCGCGACGGCCATTCCTCGACATGAAGTGTTAACGGCGTGGGCTTTCAGCTCGCGCCGGGCAACACCAAGGATGACCAGGTCCATTATGCTGGAACGAACGTGTGCTTGAAAAGCCCACGCCTTCGCTGCCCGCCTCACGACGCGGCTCGCCTTCCGCCTGTCGCGGGCTCCCTGCGCCCAGACGCTCGGCTTTCAGTGGATCAGGGGCGAAAGCTCACGTCCGGCCTCGGAGTTCAGCTCTTTCGCGTCGAGCGTGCCGTCGCCATCGATGTCCGCCTGCTTAAAGAGTTTCGTTGCGAGCGCGACGTATTCCTCCTTCGACAGGGTCTTGTCCTTGTCGGGGTCCGCGTCAGAAAACTCTTGGGCAGCCACGCGCGAGCCGAGCTCATCACGATCGAGCGTGTCATCCCGATCCTTGTTCATGCGGTCGAAACCGGCCTGCGCCCCCTTGGTCACCTCGTCGAGGTCCAGCGTCCCATCGTTGTCGGCGTCCAGCGCCTTGATCTCAGCCTGTTGCGCTTGCGCCGGCAGCGAGGCGACGAGCGTCCCGCCGAGCAGCAACCCTCCGGCGACCAGACCGATCGCGAGCCTTCTTCCCTGCGCCATTCTATCCCTCCCTCGTTCGGCGAGCGGCGCAGGCTGATAGCAGGGGCGCCGCGGGCCGCTGGTACAGGTAGCGCCCATCAGGCGCGGAGATATGACGAGCGCGCAAAAAGCTTTCAGCAAGAGCGCAGAATCGAGCGCATCACCTTCGCGAGGCCAAAATGACGCCGACGAGGCCCCCGAGCAGCGCCGCGCCGCCGAGCGCCGCCCATGGCGTCGCGCGCCAAAGCGTGAAGCGAATCACGAGCTTGTCACCTTCGACCGCAAGGGTGTCGAGCGTCGCGCGAAGCAGTTCCGCTTTGGCGTCGTCTTTGAGCCGATAGAAGGGCCGTCTCGCCAGCTCGGCTTTGATCGCGTTTTCGGCGAGCCCTTTCGCGGCGCCCTCCAGCTCTCGCCGCTTCTTGTCGAGGAGTTCCGCCGCGCCCGGCCCGGCAAGCCGCGCAAGGCCCGCCAAGGCCCCCGCGAGCTTCCCCTCCTCGCCCAGCGAAAATTTCTCGAGCCGAACGTCTTCCGGCTCGAAGTAGAAGGCGCCGTCCTCATAGAGCGGCTTTCCGCGCAGGCTGGCTAAGAGGGAAAAGGTCGGCCCGATGACGAGCTTCCCCTGGAGGAGCGCGGCGATGTCGACGCGCCCCTCGGCGATGGTCACATTGACCATGCGCGCCTGCAGCGACGAGACGATCTCCGCCGCCGGTCCCTTGAGCGGCAGGTCCTTGTCGAGCAGCGGGTCGATTCGCTTTTGCAGCTCCGCTTGCGTGAAGGTGATTTCCTGCGGCGCGCGCAAGGTCATGAGACCAGCCGCTCCCGCCGCCATGGCGGCAAAGGCGGCAAGCATTTTGAGGAGTGTCGACGGCACGGGCTCGATCCCTCTCTGCGACGCGGCCGGCGTCGCCCAGGGCGCCAGCCCGTTTCATCGAGGCGAAGCCTCGATCCCAACAATCTCATTGATCGTTTACGACGAAGGCGGCATGAATGCGATCCGCCCCCGCCTCCGGCAAGTTGAAAAGGACGCCATGCGCCGGCTCGTAGCCCTTTGTCTTGCCTTCTTCCTCGCCGCGCCCGCGCAGGCCGAGCCGCTGACGATCAAGGTCGGCGTGCTGCGCGAGCCGCATTCGCGCGAGACCTTGTCGATCCTGGATCTTCCCGCGGCCGACGACACGCTCGCGGGCGCTCTCATGGGCGCGGCCGACGACAATACGACCGGTAAATTCACCGGCCAGCGCTTCGAGACGATCGATGCGAAGATCGATGACCGCGAGGACGCCGGGGCGGCGGTCGAGCGACTCGCGGGAGAGGGCGCGCGGCTCATTATCGCTGATCTTTCCGCGCCGCGCCTCCTCGCCGCCGCGGAGCGCGCCAAGGTTCTGGGCGCGCTTCTCTTCAACGTCTCGGCGCCCGACGAATCGCTGCGCGAGCAGGATTGCCGCGCCGACGTCATTCACGTCGCCCCTTCGCGCGCGATGCTTGCCGACGGGCTCACGCAATATCTCGTCTGGAAGAAATGGTCGCGCTGGCTCCTGATCAAGGGATCGCATCCCGAGGACGAACGCCTCGCCGCGGCTTACCGCGCCAGCGCCAAGAAATTCGGCGCCAAGATCGTCGAGGAGCGCCTCTTCGAAGACACGGGCGGCGGGCGGCGCAGCGATTCGGGCTCGGTGCAGACGCAGCGCCAGATGCCGGTGCTAACGCAGGGCGCGCCAAGCTATGACGTGCTCATCGCCGCCGATGAATCGGACGTCTTCGCTGGTTATCTGCCCTATCGCACCTTCGATCCACGCCCGGTTGCTGGATCGGCTGGGCTCGTGCCGACAAGCTGGGACGGCGCGCATGAGCAGTGGGGCGCGCAGCAATTGCAGAATCGCTTCACGCAAAGCTTTCACCGGACGATGAACGCGCGCGACAACAACGCCTGGCTCGCCATGCGGATGATCGGCGAGGCGGCGACGCGGACGGCGTCCAGCGAGACTGAGAAGCTTCACGCTTATCTCGTCTCGCCCGACTTTTCGATCGCGGCCTTCAAGGGCGTGCGACTGACGTTGCGCCCCTGGAACCAGCAATTGCGTCAGCCGATCCTGCTTTCGGACGGGCGCATCGTCGTCTCCGTCTCCCCGCAGGAAGGCTTTCTGCACCAGACGAGCGAGCTCGACACGCTGGGCCTCGACAAGCCCGAAACGAAATGCAGGCTGCAATGATGAAGGATGCCCCCTCCCCAGCCCTCCCCCGTTTCACGGGAGAGGGAGTAGGCCCCGCGCTTCATGAAGAGTCCCGCTTCCGCCGGCCGTCCCCTCCCCCGAGAAGCGGGGGAGGGCTGGGGAGGGGGCTTGTCCCGCTCGCAGCGTTCTTCGCCTTTTGCGCAATCTCTCCCGCTCAGGCCTTTATCGCCTATGTCAGCAACGAGAAGGGCAATAGCGTCACGATCATCGACACGGAAAAACTCGAGGCCGTGAGGACGATCAAGGTGGGCCGCCGTCCTCGCGGCTTGGAGCTCACCAAGGACGGCTCAGAACTCTTCATCTGCGCCGGCGACGACGACGCGATCCAGGTGCTCAACACGAAAACGCAGCAGATCACCGGCCGTCTCCCTTCCGGCCCGGATCCGGAGTTGATGGTGCTCTCGCCGGACGGCAAGACGATCTATGTCTCCAACGAAAACGACAATCTCGTCACGATGATCGACGTGGCGACGAAGCGTCAGATCGGCGATGTGCCGGTCGGCGTCGAGCCCGAAGGCATGGCGGTGAGCCCCGATGGAAAGACGCTCGTCAACACGTCGGAAACGACGAATATGGCGCATTTAATCGACACGCGCTCCAAGGAGATCGTCGCCAATATTCTCGTCGACGCGCGCCCGCGCTTTGCCGAGTTCAAGCCGGACGGCTCCGAGCTGTGGGTCTCCTCCGAGGTCGGCGGCACGGTCGCGGTGATCGACCCCGAAAAGCACGTGCTGAAGCAGAAGATTTCCTTCGAAATTCCAGGCCTATCGAAGGAGGCGATTCAGCCCATAGGCATTTCCATCACCAAGGACGGCAAGCGCGCCTTCGTCGCGCTCGGCCCCGCCAATCGCGTCGCGGTCATCGACGCCGAGACGAAAAAAATCGAAAAATATTTATTGGTGGGCCAGCGCGTCTGGCATCTCGCCTTCACGCCCGACGAAAAATATCTCCTGACCGCAAATGGCGTCTCCAATGACGTCTCTGTCATCGACACGGCGAGCTTGAAGGTCGTGAAGTCAATACCGGTGGGGGCCTTCCCCTGGGGCGTCGTGGTGGCGCCGCAGTGATTACGGCCGTCATTGCGAGGAGCGTTAGCGACGAAGCACTCCAGAGTCGCGGCGTAGCCCCTGGATTGCCTCGCTTCGCTCGCAATGAGGGGCAGTCGGCGTGAGCGAGACGCCAGCCCTTAACGTCAAAAGCCTCTCGCACGCCTATGGCGCGCGCAAAGCGCTCGACGATGTCTCTCTGCGCGTTGAGCGCGGCGCCTTCGCCGTGCTGCTAGGCCTGAACGGCGCCGGGAAAAGCACGCTGTTCTCGCTCGCGACCGGGCTCTATGGGGCGAGAGCCGGCGCCGTCGAGATCATGGGCTATGACGTTGCGAAAACGCCGGGCGAGGCGCTGCGCCGGCTCGGCGTCGTGTTCCAGGCGCGCACCCTCGATCTCGAATTGAGCCTCACGCAGAACCTGCTCTATCACGCCGCGCTGCATGGGATTGGTCCGGGCGAAGGCAAGCGTCTCGCCGGGGCGGCGCTTGAGCGCGCAGGGCTTAGCGAACGCGCGCGCGAGAAGGCGCGCGATCTTTCGGGTGGGCAGATGCGCCGCGTCGAGATCGCCCGCGCGCTGCTGCACAGACCGAGCCTCCTGCTCCTGGACGAGCCCACCGTCGGTCTCGACATCAAGGCGCGCGCCGACATTCTCAAGCATGTGCGCGGCCTGGTGGCGCAAGAAAATCTTGCCGTGCTCTGGACGACGCATCTCATCGACGAGATCGCGCCCAGCGATCAGGTGATCATGCTGCACGAGGGCCGCGTGCTCACGGATGGTTCCGCCGCCGAGATCGTCGCAGCGCAGGAAACGGACAGCATCGGCGGGGCGTTCGAGAAGCTGACGATGGGCGTGGTTCCCTCTCCCCGCGAGCGGGGAGAGGGTTAGTGTGAAGGGCTTGGGCTCATTCCGCGAAAGGTTGAGCGCCCGCACGCAGAGCGAAAGGCGGTATCGTTGACGTCCCCCCCGGCCCCTCACCCCAGCCCTCTCCCCGCTCGCGGGGAGAGGGAGAGCGGGTTCTCGCTCGCTCAATACGCCGTCTGCCTCGGCGGCGTGGTGTGGCGCGAAGGTCTGCGCTTTCTGCACCAGCGTGAGCGCTTCATCTCGGCGCTGGTGCGGCCGCTCGTCTGGCTCTTCATCTTCGCCGCGGGCTTTCGCTCCGTGCTCGGCGTCTCGATCATCCCGCCCTACGACACCTATGTGCTCTATGAGGTCTACATCACGCCCGGACTGATGGCGATGATTCAACTCTTCAACGGCATGCAGTCGTCGCTCTCGATGGTCTATGACCGCGAGATGGGGAACATGCGCACGCTCCTCGTTTCGCCCTTCCCGCGCGCCTTTTTGCTCGGCGCGAAGCTCTTCGCCGGCGTCGCCGTGTCGATCCTGCAGGTCGCGGCCTATCTGCTGATCGCTTATTTCTGGGAGATCGAGCCGCCGTCGAAATGGGGCTATCTCACCGTGCTGCCAGCGCTGGCGCTCTCCGGGCTCATGCTCGGCGCGCTCGGCATGCTGCTCTCTTCCGCGATCAAGCAGCTCGAGAATTTCGCCGGCGTGATGAATTTCGTGATCTTCCCGATGTTCTTCGCCTCCTCCGCACTTTATCCGCTCTGGCGCGTCAAGGAATCGGGGCTGCTTCTCTATTACGTCTGCGCGGTCAACCCCTTCACCCATGCGGTGGAGTTGATCCGCTTCGCCTTCCACCAGCAGATCGCCTGGGACTCGCTTGCGGTGGTCGCAGGCTATACGGCGCTCTTTCTCATCGCGGCGATCCGCGCCTATGATCCCGCAAAGGGCATGCTTCAGCGCAAGGGCGGATGAGACGGCCTATCTGCCAATGCGCTTCTCTTTCGCGGGCTCCTGCAGGGCGACGCCCTGCGGCAGCTTCACGCCCTTCGCGAGCTGGGTCCCGAGCCTCAACGCGCGAGCCTCGGTGATGCGCAGCGCGCAATAGCCGAAATCCGCCTCCTGCGCATAATTGCGGCAGATCTCCCCGCGCCGGGCGGAAAAGCCCGCCTGCTCGCGCACGAGATACGCCCGCAGCGGCCGATCCTTCTTGTTCTTGTCGTAGAGCGCGCGGAAGTCGGCGTGGATCGTCTTCTCGACCCGAGCGCGAAGGTTCAACATGTCCTTGGCGTTCTTGGGGTCGAACTCGGCGGCGCCCATGCCCCAGAGGCCATTGGGATCGACCCGGCAATCGGATGCGGTGATCGTGCAGGCGCCTTTTTCAGTCGATACGAGCACGGCGCCGTCGAGCACGTCGACGCTGAAGGGGCAGTCCGCATAGTCAAGCTGATAACGGCGAACGCCCGCATCGCCTTCGCGCGGGGCGAGCTTCAATTGAGCTGCCGGCGCTTCGACGCTGCAGCTCTCGCCCGAGCGGGACAGCCGATCCCCGGCAAGCGTCAGCTTGACGAGACGCGTCTCGCCCGCGGACCGCTGGAACTCCATTCGGCCGCGGCTCCCATCGAGAAACAGAGGCTTTTCGGCGATCGAATCCTCGCTCGGAGGCTTTGGGGCGACCGCCGGCCCCGCCTCGCCTTCGCTCGCAGCGGCGCGGCGCTTGCGGATCGCAGTCTCTTCCGACTGCGCCTCCGGCGCGACCGCTCCCGTGTCGGAAGGCGCGGCAGCGCCGGGCAGCGCGAGCTGAGCGCGGGCCGCCGCAATTCCAACGAGCCCGACCAGGGCGAGCGCGGCGGCGCTTCGCACGAGCCGGATGGACTGAAGCTCCAAGATGGGCATGGGCGCGTTCCGATCGAAAGCGCGCGCCGAAACTTCAGCGCGGCGAGAGGACCATGATCATCTGACGGCCTTCCATGGAAGGCTCGAGCTCGACCTTGGCGATCGTCGCGGTCTCGGCCTTGACGCGCGTCATTAGACGATAGCCGATGTCCTGGTGAGCGATCTCGCGGCCCCGAAAGCGCAGAGTGACCTTGACCTTGTCGCCTTCCTCGAAGAAGCGGCGCGCCGCCTTCATCTTTGTCTCATAGTCGTGATCGTCGATGCCGGGGCGCAGCTTGATCTCCTTGACCTCGACGATCTTTTGCTTCTTGCGCGCCTCGGCGGCGCGCTTTTGCTCGGTAAAGCGGAAGCGTCCGTAATTGAGGATCTTGCAAACGGGCGGCTCGGAATTGGGGTCGATCTCGACCAAGTCCAGCGCTGCGGCGTCGGCAAGCTCCAGCGCCTGCAGGAAAGGCACGACGCCGTGGTTCTTGCCTTCGGAATCGATGAGGCGCACTTCTCTGGCGCGAATCTCTTTGTTAACTTTGGGGCCTTCCTTTTGAGGGACCGCAACGCTCTTCATTGGCCGGCGAATGGAGTTTCTCCTTCTGACGCAAGGCCAAGCCCGAATTGGCCGAGGTTTCGATACGGGCCGCTCCCCGCCCCTTCTACAAGGATAGCGGGATGCGCGGGAACAGATTCTCACGAATGCGGCCGGTGTCAACCGCAAGCTCCCCGCGTCCGAAGAAAATCCTCGGGCGTGGTCCCCGCGCAACGGTTCTAGAACCGCCGCGGGGCCGTCGCAATACTGTCGCCAACCGACGGCGTCTGCTATATAAGCGCCCCAAAAAATAGCGCCATCGGGCGAAAGTAGCGGAGATACACCATCTTGGAACGTTGGAGCCCCAGCGGCTGGAGACAGAAGCCCATCGAGCAAACGCCGATTTTCCCGGACGCTGCCGCGCTGGCCGCGGTGGAGCGGCAGATCGCGAGCTTCCCGCCTCTGGTCTTTGCGGGCGAAGCGCGCAATTTGACCCGCTCGCTGGCGGAGGTCGCGGCTGGAAAGGCTTTCCTGTTGCAAGGCGGCGACTGCGCCGAGGCCTTTTCCGAGCACTCCGCCGACAACATCCGCGATTTCTTCCGCGTGTTCCTGCAGATGGCGGTGGTGCTGACCTATGCCGCCGCCTCGCCGGTCGTGAAGGTCGGGCGCATCGCCGGACAATTCGCCAAGCCCCGCTCCTCGCCGGTCGAAAAGCAGGGCGGCGCCGAATTGCCGAGCTATCGCGGCGACATCATCAACGACATCGAGTTCACGGAATCCGCGCGCATTCCCGATCCCGAGCGGCAACTCCTCGCCTATCGCCAGTCGGCTGCGACGCTCAATCTGCTGCGCGCCTTCTCCATGGGCGGCTTCGCCAATCTCGAGAACGCCCATCGCTGGATGCTCGGCTTCGTGCGGAACAGCCCGCAGTCCGAGCGCTATCAGAAGCTCGCCGACCATATCGGCGAATCGCTCAGCTTCATGCGTGCGATCGGACTCGACCCCCAGCATCATCCGGAGATGCGCCAGGCCGAGTTCTACACCTCCCACGAGGCGTTGCTGCTCGGCTATGAGGAGGCGCTGACGCGGGTCGACTCGACGACCGGCGACCATTACGCGACGTCGGGCCACATGCTTTGGTGCGGCGACCGCACGCGCCAAGCGGGCGGCGCGCATATCGACTATCTGCGCGGCGTGAAGAACCCGCTCGGCCTCAAATGCGGGCCAAGTCTCAGCCCCGATGGCCTCCTCCAGCTCATCGATCTGCTCAACCCGGAGAATGCGCCGGGACGCCTCACGCTCATCTGCCGCTTCGGCGCCGATAAGGTCGAAGAGAAGCTTCCCCCGTTGATCCGCGCCGTAGCCCGCGAGGGCAGAGAAGTCGTCTGGTCCTGCGATCCGATGCACGGCAACACGATCAGCGCCGGCGGCTACAAGACCCGGCCGTTCGACCGCATCATGGCCGAGATCCGGGGCTTTTTCGCCGTGCATCAGGCGGAAGGCACATACGCCGGCGGCATCCATCTCGAGATGACGGGCAAGAATGTGACGGAATGCACAGGCGGCGCGCGCGCGATTTCGGAATCCGATCTCCGCGACCGCTATCACACCTATTGTGATCCGCGCCTGAACGCTGAACAGGCGATTGAGGTGGCTTTCCTAGTGGCCGAACTCTTGAAGACGGAGAGGCTCGCTCGCAACGCCAAGGATCAGGCCGCAGCGGAGTGAGCGCGGAGCGGCCCGGCAATCGCGGGCGCGGGCGCGGCGGCGCGGAGGGCCGCGACGCTCGAACGATCCCGTTCGAGCGGGAAAGACGCTATGTCGGCCTAGCCCCGAAGTTACCTCTTTCTTAAGCAAGATCCTCGAAATGCCGGGGCGCGCCTTGCGGACGAAACCCTTGCATGACCAGAGGAGAAGCATTGTCTGGCCCAGGAATCTTCCGCTTAATGGCTCATCGCCGGAGACGTCGGCCTTTTGTTCCTGTCGCAAAAATACGCTAAGCTCAGGCTCTGCGGGCGAAACCGGATCCCGGATGGCGCGCGAGGACGCATGTATCCGATTCGGTCGAAACGGAAGGGAGGCCTGCTCGGCGTCGCGACGGCGATCTGCGCCGCGCTGACGCTCTTGGCCTGCTCCAGTCCACGCGAAACCTTCGACTTCTCGCCGGACAGTTTTACGCGCGGGCGGGTCCATGGCGAGGCGATCGCGATCCAGGAGCCCAGCGCGCCGGCCATCATCGACACGAACCGCTTCCTCATCCGCGGCGAGGGCGGCGAGCTCGCCTACCTTGCCGACGCGCAATGGTCGGACACTGTGCCGAGACTTGTGCAGGGGCGGTTGATCGACCGCCTCATGGCGCTCGGCGTCAACGCCGTTCGCCAGGGCGACAACGCGGCTTACCGCTTGTCGATGGAGCTGCGCCGCTTCGAGATCGACTCGGGCAGTGAAACGGCGCTCGTCGAGATCGTCGCTCGCCTCACGAAAAAAGACGGCGGGCAAGTGAGCGAGAAAGTCATTCTCGGCGAGGCGCCTGCGCCGCATACGCTCGGACCGGAGGCCGCGCGCGCCTATGAAGCCGCGTTGGACGCGGCGGCGGACCGGCTCGCCGCCTGGCTCCGCCGAGGAAGGTGACGCGAAAGGACTGGCGTGGGCGCCGGGGCTCTGCTACTGGACCGCTAAAGTTGAGAAGCGTCGTTACGGTGGCGCTATCTGGCGTTCGGGAGAAAGCTCAAGCAAATGGTCAAGACGGCACTCGACGATCAACTCCTTCGTTACGGCGCCGAGCCCGGCGGCGGCGCGCCCTCGAAGGTCAAGATTACCTTCGTCGATTCCAAGGGACAAGCGCGAACGGTGGAAGGCGAGGTCGGCTCGACTGTGATGGAGACCGCTCGCCGCAACGACATCCCCGAGATCGCCGCGGAATGCGGCGGCGCCTGCGCCTGCGCGACCTGCCATGTCTATGTCGACGCCGCATGGCTCGAGAAGACCGGCGCGCGCTCGCAGATGGAAGAGGACATGCTGGATTTCGCCTTCGCCGTCGAGCAGAACTCACGCCTTTGCTGTCAGATCGTCGTGAAGCCGGAGCTCGAGGGCCTCATCCTGCGCACGCCCGCGCAGCAAGGCTAGCGCGTTTCCCGCTCGAGCGATAAGGAACCGCGCTAAATCAAAAGTTTGGAGCGTGTCCTGACCGGAAAAGCGTTTCGCACTTTTCCGGGACTTGCTCTAGGCCAGCGCGACGACTGGGCGCATGAGCGGCGCGGGCGACTCGGCTTGCGTCGCCGCAAGCATGCTATAGAACAACTGGACTGTGCCCGGCGTTCGCGCGCGGGCGCTCCACCCTTTCGGGGATCCTAAAAGAATGAGCGAAGTGATCGAGACCGACGTGGTCATCGTCGGCGCGGGCCCGGCTGGCCTGTTCACGGTCTTCGAGCTGGGCCTCTTGGACATCAAGGCGCATCTTGTGGACATTCTGCCGCGCGCCGGCGGCCAATGCTCGGAACTCTATCCGGAAAAGCCGATCTACGACATTCCCGGCATTCCCCACATCACCGGCCAGGGTCTGACCGACGATCTCCTTAAGCAGATCGCCCCTTTCCATCCGACATTCCATTTCGGTGAGATGGTCGAAACCCTCCGATCGGTCGGAACGGCGGAAGAGCCCTCCTTCCTCGTCGGCACGGACTTCGGCAAAGAGTTCAAGGCCAAGGCGGTCGTGATCGCCGCCGGCGGCGGCTCCTTCCAGCCTAAGAAGCCGCCGATCCCCGGCATCGAGGCCTATGAGCACAAATCCGTGTTCTATGCGGTTCGCCGGGTCGAGGACTTTCGCGACAAAGACGTGGTGATTGTCGGCGGCGGCGACTCGGCGCTCGACTGGACGCTCAATTTGCAGCCGGTGGCCAAGAGCCTGACGCTTGTGCACCGCCGCGCGGAGTTCCGCGCCGCTCCCCATTCCGTGAAGGCGATGCAGGAGCTCGTAGCTGGCGGCAAGATCGCGCTGAAGCTCGGCCAGATTACCCATATCGACGGCGAAAACGGCGAGCTTTCGACCGCGACGCTGAAAGGCAATGACGGCGCGCAGGAGGCGCTCGCCTGCAACCGCCTCATCCCATTCTTCGGGCTGACCATGAAGCTCGGCCCCGTCGCCAACTGGGGTCTGAACCTGCATGAGAATCTCATTCCGGTCGACACCGAGAAATTCGAGACGGATCATCCCGGCATCTTCGCGGTGGGCGACATCAACACCTATCCCGGCAAGCTGAAACTGATTTTATGCGGCTTCCACGAGGGTTCGCTCGCAGCGCAGCGCATCCATCATTACGTCTATCCGCATAAGAAGCTGCTTTTCCAATACACGACGTCGTCGACCAATCTGCAAAAGAAGCTGGGCGTGGAGTGATCAAGAGAGGCGCAGGCGGCGGCGCCGACGTCGTTCACTTTGGCGACGGCGGCATCGTCTCGAAGTTCGGGATGTCGGCGCGCTCCGGATCCCACGCCGGGCGGCGCGCGCTGTAAAGCGCCATCTGCGGCTGGAACCAATCCGACTCGTCGAAAATCCCGGCGGAGAGGACGACCGCGCCGGGCCGCTTGGAATTGTGGCCGAACATGCGGCTGCCGCAGACGGGACAGAAATAACGCGTCAACGTCGAGCCGCTGTCCGCCGTCACCGCAAAGCCCCTCGTCTCGCCGATGACCTCAACGTCGGCCTCGTGAAAGAGCGCATTGGTCGTGTGGCCCGTTCCGGAAACGCGCTGACAGTCGCGGCAGTGACATTGCGCCATCCGAAACGGGGCGGCTTTCGCCGTCACCCGCACCGCGCCGCAAAGACATTGTCCGCTGACCGGGAAGCCCTCAGCCATAGCTCACTCCTTAAATCACGCTGCTTTCCGCGCGCGATCGCTTGCCGCCCAAACAATTCCATCCGAGCGGAGAACGCGCTCGAGAACCGCAGCGTTCAGGCGCGATTCCGCGTGTGGCGAGAGTAGCGCCGACGTCGCCGCGCGTCGATCCCTCGCAGGAATGAGCGGCGAGCCGTTCACTCATCTGCGATATGCGCGGTCAAGCCGTCGCGGCCAGGCGCGACATGCTCAGCGAGCGTGTGAAAATCGGGATAGTCCCCGCCATTTTGCGGGCGAAACGGAATGGGATTGTCGGTAAAGAGCCCTTCGACTCGGCGCCGCCAGCTCTCCCTGATGGCGCCAACCTGTGCGGCGCTCGTCACGAAGACCGTTCCGTAAATGGCGTGAAGCGGGAGAACGTCCATGCCCGGATAGAACAGCGCGCCATGGGTCAGCGGAAACAAAAGCTGATCCAAAGGTCCGTTGACGCCGCGTGGACCATAGTCCGCAGTCGGCCCGCCCGCGAGAACACAGACCAGCGCGCGCTTGCCCTTGAGCGCGCCCTCGCCAAACCGGTGACGATTGCCGCCATCCCTGTAGCCGTAGCCGAAACCGAAGGCGTAGACCCGCTCGATCCAACCCTTCACGATGGCCGGCGGCGCATACCACCACAGGGGAAAGACGAAGATGACGGCGTCGGCCGATAGCAATTTGGCTTGCTCGCTCGCCACATCATCGGTCTGCCGCCCCGTCGCATAGGCGTGAGCGGATTCCGCGATGAACGACAGCCGCGTCGGATCGGCGCGAGAGGGGAAATCATCGGCGTCGAAGACGGCTTTCCAGCGCATGCCGTAGAGATCGGATTGCGCGATCGCATGACCCTGCTTCTCGAGCGCGTCGATCGCCACCGCCACGAGCAGTCGCGTCAAAGAGGTCGGTTCGGGATGGGCGTAAACCAGAAGGATGTTTTTGCGCACGGCTCAGATCTCCAGCATTGAAGGCTCGACGGCTGGAGCTTGTCGTTTCGACCACTATCTGTGAAATTGATTATTTTTTGCTCTATCATCATTTTGATGGATACCAAGCGCATCGACCTCAACCTGCTTGTGACGCTCGAAGCCCTGCTCGCCACACGCAATGTGACGAAGGCCGCGGCGCGGCTTCATCTGAGCCAGCCCGCCGTCAGCGCGCAGCTCAATCGCCTCAGAGCCTTGTTCGAGGACCCGCTGCTCGTTCCCGCACATCGTGGCATGACGCCGACGGTCAAGGCGCTCGAGCTTCTCGACCCCTTGCGTCAGGCGCTTGATCAATTGCGCGGCACGATGCGCAACCACAAGGATTTCGCGCCCGAGAGCGCGGCCTTCACGCTGACGATCGCCTGCTCAGATTATCTGGAGGCGGTCATCGTCGGTCCCCTCGTCCTGGCGCTGCGCCGCGAGGCGCCGCGCATACGCGTCGCCGTTCGCCGTTTGAGCCCACAGCAGCTCGAGCCTCAGCTCGCAAGCGGCGAGATCGATTTGGCGATCGCCATGCCCGACGGCGACGCCCAGCATTTGCGCAAACGCCGTCTCTTCGACGAAAGCTACGTGCTCATCGGGCGCCGCGATCATCCAAAACTGAAGGCCGCCCCCACGATCGAGGACTATGTTCGCCTCGAGCATGTGATCGTCTCACGGCAAGGCGGCGGCTTCACAACGCCCGTCGACGAGGCGCTGGCGGCGCTGGGCCATCGCCGCAATGTCGTGCTCTCGGCGGCGTCCTTTCTTTTCCTGCCGGAGATCGTCGCGACGAGCGATCTCGTCGCGCTCGCGCCGCGGCGCCTTCTTCAAGCGCATCGAAATCGATTGACGATCATCGAGCCGCCCTGGCTCTCTGAGCGATTTGAGGTCGCGCTGCTGTGGCACGAGCGCAGCCACGCGCACGCCGGCTCGCGTTGGATTCGCGAGCGGATCGTCAGGCTTGCCGCCGAGGGCAAGGAGAGCAGGCCTGCGGCGCCCAAACACGACGCTCCGCAGCCCCGGAAGAAGGGAAAGCGTTAGCGGCCCCTCGCGCGATCACGCCGTGGCGCTTTCCGTCCCATTCAAGGCGCGCTTCAATTCAGCGATGTCGAGCTTGGCCATCGTGGAGCTTTGACATGTCGGCTCCTCCTCGTGGCTTAAATCATTTTCAAACCCTTGAGGCTCGCGTGCCCGTGCCGCCCGATGACCAGATGGTCGTGCACGGCGATGTTGAAGGGCTTCGCGATCTCGACGATGTCGCGCGTGAGCCGCACGTCGGCGGTGGAGGGAGTCGGATCGCCGGACGGGTGATTATGCGCGAGGATGAGCGCCGAAGCGCTGAGCTCGAGCGCGCGACGAACGATCTCACGAGGATAGACGGGCGTGTGATCGACCGTGCCGACGCCGAGCAATTCGTCGGCGATCAGGCCGTTGCGCTTGTCGAGAAAGAGCACCCGGAACTCCTCACGCTCGGCGTAAGCCATCGACGCATGGCAATAGTCGATGACCTCGATGAATGAGGACAGCGCGCGCCGCTTTCCAACCTCGCCGCGGGCGAGACGGCGGCCCGCCGCCTCCATCAGCTTGAGCTCGCAGACGGCCGCTTCGCCTAACCCTTCGATCTCGCGCAACCGCTCGGGCCGCGCCGCGACGACCTCGGCGAAGGAGCCAAAGCGCGCGACCAAAGCCTTGGCGAGCGGCTTCACGTCCCGCCGTGGGATCGCGCGAAACAGCACAAGCTCGACGAGCTCATAATCGGAAAGAGCGCCGGCGCCCGCCTCCATGAAGCGGTCGCGCAGTCGCTGCCGGTGCCCGTGAAAATGGGGCTCCGCCGCCTCCTGCATGCCGTCGGGAGTTTGCGTTTTGGCCTTCATGTCGGACTTGCGGCAGTGGGCAAATAGGCAGTCGGCAGTAGGGCAGAAAACCGTTAAGGCGCGACTGCCTACTGCCCACTGCCGACTGCCGCGAGAGGATTGTCGCGCCCGGTCGGCGACAGCGTGAAAATCTCGACGCCAGTCTCGGTCACGCCGACCGAATGCTCGAACTGCGCCGAGAGCGAGCGGTCACGGGTCACTGCCGTCCAGCCGTCAGAAAGGATCTTCACCTGCGGCTTGCCGAGATTGACCATGGGCTCGATCGTGAAAAACATGCCGGGCTTCAGCGCGACGCCCTTGCCCCGTTCGCCATAATGCAGAATGTTCGGCTCGTCATGGAACAGCCGCCCAAGACCGTGCCCGCAGAATTCGCGCACGATGGAGCAGCGCTCGCTCTCCGCATATCGCTGGATCGCCGCGCCGATGTCGCCGGTCGTCGCACCCGGCTTCACCGCGGCGATGCCCCGCATGAGCGCCTCATAGGTCACCTCGATGAGCCTTTCCGCGCGACGCGGAATTTCGCCGACGCCAAACATGCGCGAGGCGTCGCCGTGCCAGCCGTCGAGGATGAAGGTCACGTCGATGTTGACGATGTCGCCTTCGCGCAAGGCTTTGTCGTCGGGGATGCCATGACAGACGACATGGTTGATCGAGGTGCAAATGGATTTGCGATATCCGCGATAGTCGAGCGGCGCGGGATAAGCCTCGTGCGCCATCGCGAAATCGAAGACGAGCTTATCGAGCGCGTCGGTCGTGACGCCGGGCCGCACGTGCTCGATCAGCATGTCGAGCGCATCAGCGGCGAGACGCCCGACGCGGCGCATGCCTTCGAAGTCCTCGGGGCCGTGCAGTTTGATATGCCCGCTCTTGCGCCCGGCGGGCGCGAGATGGGACTCGATGAAGGTCATGGAGGCGGTCTTTTCCTGGCAGGTCGCGTGACGAAGACGCGAGATTAGCGGCGCCGGCGACGTCTATGCAAGCATTTGGAGCGCATTGCGCTCGCTGGTAGGCTCAGGAAGACGCGCCAGGGCGACCCCGTCAGTTCGATAGAATCTGCCGTCTCTCACTGCTTGCATCTTCGACACGGCGCCCGTCTTTTGACCAGCCCTCTGCAAAGGGGGGCCCGGGCGCCAATCGCTATCTATCTGTTCATAAATGAAAAACTTCAGAAAGCCGCTTGGCGCCGGTCGTGCTTGAGTTATGGAGAAGCGTCAGAAATGACGTCACGGCCCAATGACGGGCCTTGCAGCAACGCCGCTGCTCCGAAGTCGCCGCATCCGAAGCGGGACTTCGGAGCGGCGGCTTTTTTTTTGCCGCGCGACAGGTTCGCTCGGCCGGCGTTGGAGCGAGCGACATGCGACCGAGATCCCTTAGATACTTCCGCCTTGACTCTCGACGACGGCGCTGTCGGCTGCTGGCCGTGGCCGCTGCGGGACTGCTCGACGTCTCCTTGGTTCAGGCGGCCGACGTCTCCAAAACAGATGCGGCGCCTCCTGCGCAACCCGCTCCGCCGCCCGCTCCGCTCGGGGTCTTCGGCGACGCTTTGCCGGGGGCGGGGAATCTCCTGGTGACTCTCTCGCCGACATTCATAGGAAACGCTCACTCGCTGATCGGCACGCAAGGGGTGTCGGCGCAACAAATTGTGGCGACGACGCCCTGGTACTGGGGCCCGACAGCGCCCCTAAGGGTCGTGCCGACGACACGGCTGGACGAGATGCAGTCGGTCACGCTTGCCTATGGCGTCACCAAGGACTTTTCCGTCGTCCTGAACACCGGCCTCATCGAAAAACACATCAGCTACATCATCTTCAACGGAACGAGCGGGATCATTCCCAGGGGCACGAGCAATCCGGGCACGGAGAGCCTGCAGGACACCCAGCTTTCAGGAATTTGGCGCGTCTATCAGGACCCGATCCATCGCGTGCAGCTCAATCTCGGCATGTCCTTCCCGACCGGCAGCGACCACAATATCGCGACGTCTTTACAACCTACAGGCGTTTGGGCGACGGGGCGGGCCTTTTATGGAATGCAGACGGGGACCGGCACGTTCGACGTTCTCCCGGGGATACTCTACGGCGGCTTTGTAGGACCCTGGTCCTGGGGTCTATCCTACCGCGCGCGCTTGCCGCTCACCGTCAATGACGAAGGCTATATGTGGGGCAATTATCAGGAGGCGAACGGCTGGGTCGGCTATAGCTGGATTCCCGGCTTCACGACCACCTTCCGCGTGAGCGGCAATATTCAAGATCACATCGTCGGCGCCGACCCATGGATCGTCGCGAAGATCCAGGCGGCGGACCCGCTCTTTTACGGCGGCAAGCGCATCGAACTGTTCGGCGGCGCCTCGCTTGACGGCAAGCTCATCGGCGTCCCCGGGCTGACTTTGCTGGTTGAAGGCGGAATTCCGGTCTACCAGGATCTGAACGGGCCACAGCTTGCGAAGGCGTGGCAGGCGACGATGGGGTTGCGCTGGAAGGCGACAGACGTGGCGGCGACGCCGGTCGCGGAGGGATTGCCCGCGCGCAAGGGACCCGTCGAGGCGGCCACTCCCTTCGCGCCGATATGGAGTGGCCTCTATCTCGGCCTCAACTCGGGCTACTCTTGGAACGCCGACGACGCCACGCGCTTCGACTATGTCGGCTCGGGTGGCGGCTTCGTCGCCCTCGCCGCGCGGGGCGCCGTGCCGGCGAGCTTCAGTCTGAACAACAGCGGTTTCATCGGTGGGGCGCAGATCGGATACAACCGGCTGCTGAGCGACAAATTCCTGACCGGTTTCGAGACCGACGTGCAGGGTCTCGCGGTGGGCGTGAGCGAAGCGAACTGGTTCGCCGCGTCTCCTCCGACCTATGTCCAGGGCGTGCGCAGCCAGCATAATCTGGGCACCGTGCGCGGACGCCTCGGCTTCCTGGCGACCGAGACCTTGCTCGCCTATGGAACGGCCGGGCTCGCCTTTGGCGAAGCCGATCTGAGCGCCGTCTGGTTCAGCCCGAGCCTTGCGCCCAAGCTCAATGGAGGCGGCACTGCTTATGGCTACCAAGATATGCGCACTGGATGGACGGGCGGCGGCGGCGTCGAATGGATGTTCTTGCCGAAATGGAGCGCCAAGGTCGAGTATCTCTACTATGATCTCGGCACCGCGACGACGCTTCCGCTGCAGGCGGTCTATGGATCGAAGGGGCTCTTCTCCAACGCCTCCTATCGGGCGCGCTTCAACGGCGACGTGATCCGCGCCGGCGTGAATTATCACTTCGGCTGGGGCGCGTTGCCGCCGGTCCTCGATAAATTCTGACCCATTCGGTTCAGGGCGCCGCCTCTGCCCGCGCGCGACGGATTCGCGTATGAACGAAGAAAGGCGATCGCGTTTTCGGATCGCCGTTGGGGGCGCCGGCGCTCTCTTACGGCAAGAATCGAAATCGCGATCGAGGCTATGGAAGACGTGGCCCGCCCGCAACTCGTGAAACGCTCGAAGAGCACTTTGTGTCTTTCCCATCAATCGGAAACAGCGGCTTGAAAATCGTCATCGTCGACGAGAGCCCGGTTCGCGCGGCGATCCTCGAGGAAGGCTTGCGGGAAGCGGGCTTTGCGGATGTCGAGCGGCTCGGCGAGATGCACAATCTCCTAAAGCGCATCTACGCCATCGACCCCGACGTGATCCTGATTGATCTCGAGAACCCGTCGCGAGACATGCTCGAGCAAATGTTCCAAGTCAGTCGAGCCGTCCGTCGCCCCATCGCCATGTTCGTCGATCAGAGCGACGCGGCGTCCATCGAGGCCTCGGTCGACGCCGGCGTTTCAGCCTATATTGTCGATGGATTGAAGAAAGAACGGATCAAATCGATTCTCGATCTCTGCATCTCGCGGTTCAACGCCTTCTCCCGGTTGCAGGATGAGCTTGCGCGAGCAAAATCGGACCTCGAGGACAGAAAGTCGATCGATCGCGCCAAGGGCATATTGATGAAGACCAAGAACCTGTCGGAAGAGCAAGCCTATGCGGCCATGCGGAGCGCGGCGATGCGCGAGAAGAAAAAGATCGGCGAGGTGGCGCGTGCGATCATCACGGCCGCGGAGCTGTTGAGATGACGGGCGAGCAAAAATTGCGGATCGGCTTCATGCCGCTTGTCGACGCCGCCGCGCTCATCGTCGCCGTCGACAAGGGCTTCGCCAGCGCCGAAGGGCTCGAGGTCGAGCTCGTGCGCGAGGCGTCGTGGTCGAACATTCGCGATAAGCTCGCCATCGGTCATTTCGACGCCGCGCATTTATTGGCGCCGATGGCGATCGCTTCGACCTTGGGGCTCGGGCATGTCAAGGTTCCGTTCGCGGCGCCCCTGAGCCTCGCCACCAACGGCAATGCCATCACCCTGTCGCCCTCCTTGTTCGAGGAGATGCGGCAAATCGCCGGCTGCGAGCTCGAAAGCCCCATGATCAGCGCCAGAGCGCTGGGCGACCTGGTGCGGCGGCGCGAGGCGCAAGGGCTCGAACCCTTGACCTTCGGGATGACGTTTCCCTTTTCGACGCATAATTATCAGTTGCGATACTGGATGGCGGAAGGAGGGATAGACCCTGATCGCGATTTGCGCCTTGTCGTGCTGCCGCCGCCTTTCATGGCCGACAGCTTGCGCGAGGGCCATGTCGACGGATTCTGCGTCGGCGCGCCCTGGAACTCGGTCGCTGTCGACGCAAGCCTTGGCGTGATCCTGCATTTCGGCTGCGAGATTTTTCCGCGCGCGGCGGAGAAGGTCCTGGCGTTGCGCGGGAGCAGCGTCGAGACCGCTCCGGAGCTCGTCGCAGCCCTCATCCGCGCAATCGTCGCCGCCGCTAAATTCGTGGATGACGTCGAGGCTCACAGTGAGGTCGCCTCGATTTTGGCCCGAGAGGACCGCCTCGCAATCGACGCCGAGCTGATCAAGCGGAGCCTTGAAGGGCGGCTGATCGTCAACGCAAAGGGAGACCAGAGGCGGGCCAAGGATTATCTCGTCATCCACCGCGATGGCGCCTGCCGACCCAGCGCGCAGCAAGCCGCTTGGCTCTATGCGCAAATGCTCCGCTGGGGACAGGCGCGTCATTCAGCCGAGCGTCTCGCCGCAGCGAAAGCGGTCATGCGCGCCGATCTCTACGACTCTGTCATCGGCGAAAAATCCATGCCTCCCGCGCCGATCGAGGCCTTTGCAGGGCCGGCGTTCGACAGCGATGATATCGCCGGCTATTTGCAGGCGTTTCCGATCGGCCAGAAAATATGAGAAGGCTTCATATTTAGGCGCGATGCTCGCGATGCCACGCATGGCGCCAAATCAATAGGCGATATGACATCTATCCAAAGCGCAGCATCTCGCGCATCTGAGGCTTCCTAAGGGTATTCGCCTTTAGATCAATTTGTTAGCGATGATGCTTGTTTTCGCGCCACTGCCGGACGAGCGGCTTGAACTGGCGCGCAATTTGCTCCTGCTTCTCGGTCAACGACGACCTCGATCTCCCGAGAGAAATCCAGCGTGGGATTTCGCTTACGGGCGGCGCATCGCACCTTCTTGCAAGGGCGACGCGTGTGGTCTGTCGTTGCGTCACCCTCCAAAAACGCGCCGACGACTCGCGCTCCGTGAACGGGACCTTCGAGGTCACGAACAAGGTGCGCATGATGACGCAATCGCCGGGCTCTCGGAAGAAGCCAAAACTCCTCGTTATCGGCAACGGCATGGCCGCAGGCCGCGTGCTGGAAGACCTGTTCGAGCGCGCTCGCGACGCGTACGACGTGACCGTCTTCGGCGCAGAGCCACGCGTCAATTACAACAGGATCATGCTCTCGCCGGTGCTCGCCGGCGAGAAGTCCTACGAAGACATCATCATCCATGACGACGACTGGTACGCGCAGCGTGGCGTCACGCTGCGCAAGGGAGAAAGCGTCACCGCGATCGATCGAACGGCCAAGACCATCGCCACCGCCGCTGGCGCCGTCGAGGCATACGACAAATTGCTGATCGCCACGGGCTCGACGCCGATCGCGATTCCCGTTCATGGCGTGACGCTTCCTGGCGTCGTGACCTTTCGCGATCTCGACGACGTCGAGACGATGCTTCGCGCCGCCGAGAAAGGGGGGCGCGCGGTCGTGATCGGCGGCGGCCTGTTGGGACTCGAGGCCGCAGCTGGCCTGAAGTCCAAAGGCATGGAGGTCACGGTCCTGCATCTGATGCCGACGCTGATGGAGCGCCAGCTCGATCAGTCCGCCGGCTATCTCTTGAAGAAAGCGATCGAGCAACGCAGCGTCGAGGTGCTGACCGAGGCCAACACCAAGGTCATCCTTGGCGAGACCTGTGTCACCGGCGTCAGACTCGAGGACGGCCGCGAGATCGAAGCGTCGCTCGTCGTCATGGCGGTCGGCATCCGTCCCAACGCCAAACTCGCCAAAGAGGCGGGGCTCGTCGTCGAGCGCGGGCTGAAGGTCGACGATCATATGCGCACGAGCGACCCCGATGTTTACGCGGTCGGGGAATGCGTCGAGCATCGCGGACTCTGCTACGGCCTTGTCGCGCCTTTGTTCGAGATGGCCAAGGTCGTCGCCGCGCAACTCGCCGGCGACGCCGTCGCAGCTTATTCGGGTTCCGTCACCTCGACCAAGCTCAAGGTTTCCGGCATCGATCTCTTCTCCGCCGGCGACTTCTCGGAGGGCGACGACAGCGACGAGATCGTCCTGCGCGACCCCGCGCGCGGCATATACAAGCGCATCCTGTTGAAAGGCGACCGCGTCAGGGGCGCCGTCCTCTATGGCGACACCGAGGACGGTCCCTGGCTCTTCGATCTCCTGAAAAAGGCGACCGACATCGGCGCGATGCGCGACACGCTGATCTTCGGACAGGCCTATCAGGGAGGGTCCCCCCTCGACCCTATGGCGGCCGTTGCAGCCTTGCCGGATGATGCGGAAATCTGCGGCTGCAACGGCGTGTGCAAGGGAACGATCGTCTCGGCGATCACGAAGAACGGCCTTGCGTCGCTCGAAGAGGTGCGCGCGCAGACGAAGGCCTCGGCTTCCTGCGGCCAGTGCACGACGAAGGTCGAAGCGCTGATCGCGAGCGCGCTCGGCGAGAACTACCAAGCCTCCCAACGCAAGCCGATGTGCAAATGCACCGATCTCACGCATGAGGAGGTCCGCGGCCTCATCGTCTCGCGCGAGCTCAACTCCATGCCGGCCGTCATGCAGGAGCTCGGCTGGAAAACCTCTTGCGGCTGCCCGTCCTGCCGGCCCGCGCTCAACTACTATCTGCTCTGCGCCTTTCCGCTGCATTACAAGGACGACGCGCAGTCGCGCTTCGTCAATGAGCGCGTCCACGCCAATATCCAGAAGGACGGAACCTTCTCCGTCGTGCCGCGCATGTGGGGCGGGCTCACGACGCCGAATGAACTGCGCGCCATCGCCGACGTCGCCGACAAGTTCAAGATTCCGACAGTGAAGGTGACGGGCGGACAACGCATCGATCTTCTGGGCGTCAGGAAGGAAGACCTGCCGGCCGTCTGGGCGGATCTCAGCGCCGCTGGCCTCGTATCGGGTCACGCCTACGCCAAGGGACTGCGCACGGTGAAGACCTGCGTCGGCAAGGAATGGTGCCGGTTCGGCACGCAAGACTCCACCGGGCTTGGCGTCAAGTTGGAACGCCTGCTCTGCGGCTCGTGGACGCCCGCGAAAGTGAAGCTCGCCGTCTCGGGTTGCCCGCGCAATTGCGCGGAAGCCACGGTGAAGGACATCGGCGTCATCTGCGTCGACAGCGGCTACGACATCCATATTGCCGGCGCCGCGGGCCTGCATGTGCGCGCGACCGATCTGCTGGGCCATGTCGAGACCGAGGAGCAGGCGCTCGAGCATGTCGCGGCTGTCATGCAGCTCTACCGCGAGGAGGCGGCTTACCTCGATCGGCTGTACAAATGGGTCGAGAAGACCGGCCTCGATCGCGTGCGTCATGTGATCATGGAGGATCACGAAGCGCGCAAGGCGCTCTATGACCGCTTCCTCGTCTCTCAGCGCGCCGTGCGCAAGGACCCTTGGGCCGAGCGCGTCGCGGGCTTCGGGGCCAATGAGTTCGCCCCGCTCGCCGTGGTCGCAAACCTCCCCGCGCCCCTTGAAATGCCTGTCGCCGCCGAATGAGGAGCGAGTGAAATGAACGCGATCTCCCCGCACTGGTTCGACATCGGCCCGATCGAGCGAATACCACCCCGCGGCGCCCGGATTGTGAAGACGCCGCGTCGCGACATCGCCGTGTTTCGCACGGCCAGCGACGAGGTCTTCGCTTTGGAGAACCGCTGCCCGCACAGAGGCGGCCCTCTGAGCGAGGGCATCGTGCACGGCCGCAAAGTCGCCTGCCCCTTGCACAATTGGATCATCGACCTCGAGAGCGGCGCGGCGACCGGCCCCGACACTGGCTGCGCGCGCCGCTTTGCGGTGAAGGTCGAGAAGGGTCGCGTCTATCTCGAAATGCATCAGGCGGTGACGCCATGAACGTCTCCTCGCGGGTCGTGCAGACGACCTGCCCTTATTGCGGGACGGGTTGCGGCGTCGAGGCGCGCATCTCGCCTTCCGGCGCGGTCGAGATTGCGGGCGATCCGCTGCATCCCGCGAACTACGGGCGGCTGTGCGTCAAAGGTTCGGCGCTTGCGGAAACGCTGACGCTCGAAGGCCGTCTGCTGCACCCCATCATCAAGGGCGCGCGCGCCTCCTGGCGCGAAGCGGTCGATCTCGTCGCGAGGCGTTTTCGCGAAACGATCGAGCAACACGGACCGGATTCCGTCGCCTTTTACGTTTCCGGTCAGATGCTGACCGAGGATTATTACGTCGCCAACAAATTCATGAAGGGCTTCCTCGCCTCAGCCAATATCGACACCAATTCGCGCCTGTGCATGGCTTCCTCCGTCGCCGGACACAAGCGCGCCTTCGGCGCCGACATTGTTCCCAACGTCTATGAGGACATCGAGGAAGCCGACCTCGTCGTGCTCGTCGGCTCCAATCTCGCCTGGTGTCATCCCGTGCTGTTTCAGCGCCTGGAGCAGGCGAAGGCGCGGCGCGCCGACATGCGCGTCGTCAACATCGATCCGCGCCGCACGGCGACGAGCGAGATCGCCGATCTGCAGCTCTCGCTCAAGCCCGGCTCCGACGTGGCGCTGTTTCTGGGCTTGTTGCGCTTTCTCGAGCGCACAGGTCGGCGCCACGCCGCCTATGTCGACAGGCATACGAAGGGCGCGGACAACGCCCTGCTCGCCGCACAAGATTGGTCGCTGACGAAGGTCGCCGCCGCGACAGGCTTGGACGAGACAGCGCTCGCAGAATTTTACGAGGCGTTCGCCGCGACAGAGCGCACGGTCACGATTTACTCCCAAGGCGTCAACCAATCCTCGGCCGGAACCGATAAGGTCAACGCCATTCTCAACTGCCATTTGTTCACGGGCCGCATCGGTCTCCCGGGCGCCGGGCCTTTCTCCGTCACCGGGCAGCCCAACGCGATGGGCGGGCGCGAGGTCGGCGGCCTCGCCAATCAACTCGCCTGCCACATGGAGCTGGAGAATGCACGGCATCGCGAGATTGTCCGCGGCTTCTGGGGTTATGAGCGCGTCGCCGCCAAGCCCGGCCTCAAGGCTGTCGATCTCTTCGAGGCCGTCGGCGACGGCCGGATCAAGGCCTTGTGGATCATCGGCACCAATCCAGTGGCGAGCCTGCCAGAGGCCGACAAGATCAAGCGCGCGCTCGCCGCATGCGATTTCGTCGTGGTCTCCGACGTCATGGCCGAGACCGACACGGCGCCTTTCGCTCACGTGCAGCTGCCAGCGCAGCCTTGGGGAGAGAAAGACGGCGTCGTCACCAATTCCGAGCGTCGGATCTCGCGCCAGCGCGCGCTAGGTCCTGCGGCGGGCGACGCCATGCCGGACTGGCAAATTCTCTGCAGCGTGGCGCGCGCCATGGGGGCGAAGGGTTTCGACTATGCGGTCTCGGCCGACATCTTCAGAGAATATGCGGCCCTCTCCGGTCATCTCAACCACGGAGAACGCAGTTTCGACATCTCCGCCTGCGCTGAGATCAGTGCCGCCGCTTATGAGAGTTTACGGCCGTTTCAATGGCCCTGGCGCCGGGGCGAAACCGCCTTCGCTCGGCCGAAGCGATTCTTCGCGAACGGGGGTTTCTTCACGCCAGACGGGCGCGCCCGGCTCGTCGCGACGCCCTATCGCCCGCCCCAAAGCCGCACCAGCGCCGCAGCGCCTTTCGTCCTGAACACCGGACGCCTGCGCGATCAGTGGCACACGATGACGCGCACCGGCGTCGCGCCGAGGCTTTCGCAGCATGTCGCCGAACCTTTCGTCGAAATCCATCCGGAGGACGCGGCAAGCTTGAAGCTTCAACCCGCGGGGCTCGCCCGCGTCTCCAACGCGCATGGCGCCGTGATCCTGCGAACGCTGATCACGGATCGTCAACAAAGGGGCTCCGTCTTCGCGCCGATCCATTGGACCGATCAACACGCCGCGGCCGCGCGGGTCGACGCTCTGGTTGCTGCAAATGTCGATCCCCTATCCGGCCAACCGGAGTTGAAGGCGAGCGCCGTGCGCATCGAGGCCTGGCCGGCCGTCTGGTTCGGCTTCGCGCTGACGCGCAAGAAGCCAAAGGAGATCAGCGCGGGATATTGGGCGTTGGCGCGCACGCGCTTCGGCTGGCGCATCGAGCTCGCCGGCAAGACGCCGCCACGGGACTGGGACGTTTTTGCGCGAGCGCTGATCGGCTGCGGCGAAGCCGAAGTCGAGCTCGCCCAGACTCATGATCCGCGCAGCGGAGCCCGGCGTTGGGTTTTCATCCAGGACGGCCGTCCTTCCGGTCTCCTGTTCGTCGCGCGAGAGCCGGTGGCCGCCTCGCGCGCCTTCCTCTGCGCGGAATTCGAGAAAGCGGAGGCCGGCGACGCGCGCGCCTTGCTCGCCGGGCGTCCAAGAGAGGGTCTCGCGGATCCGGGCCAGACGATCTGCGTCTGTCATGGCGTCGGCGCGAAAGCGATTGAAGCCTCGATCGCGCTTCACGGCGCCGCCGACCCCGAGGCCGTCGGCCGTCTCACCAAGGCCGGCACGGGATGCGGCTCTTGCCGTTCCGAGATCCGACGAATTCTCAAGGACAGGACCGATCAGGGCGCCGCCCCGGAGAGGACGCCTGTCCTGGAGCACGCCGAATGAGGCGCTTTACCCCACGCCGCACCAACCCAAGGAGCCGTCATCAATGAAATTCGAAGACTTCAAGAAGGCCGGTCATTGGCCGACGCTGCTATCGGCCTTTCTCTATTTCGATGTGAGCTTCATGGCCTGGGTGTCGCTCGGCCCGCTGATGATCTACATCGCCAAGGACATGCACCTTTCCGTTGAGCAGAAGCTCAATCTGGTCGCCATCCCCGTGCTCGGCGGCGCCTTTTTTCGCCTGCCGCTCGGACTGATCGCCGATGCGATCGGCGCCAAGATCACAGGCGTCATGGCGCAAGTCGTGGTTCTGTTCTCCGTGACCCTGGTCTATCTGTTCGGGCTCTCGGATCCGTTGCCGATCGCGCTCTTTGGCCTTTCGCTGGGCGTCGCCGGCGCGTCCTTCGCGGTCGCGCTGCCGCAGGCGAGCCGCTGGTATCCGCCGCACTATCAGGGCGTGGTGATGGGCATCGCCGGCGCGGGCAACATGGGCGTGGTGCTCGACACGCTGTTGGCCCCGTCGATCGCGGAAAATTGGGGGTGGCAGGCCGTCTTCGCCATCTTGATGATCCTGATGGCCATGGTGTTGGTCTTTTATGTCTTCGCCGCGAAGGACGCCCCCGTCGCGCGCGCCAAGAGCAGCCTTGCCGATTACGGCCGTATCTTCCTCGACCCCGACAGCCGCTGGTTCATGTTCTTCTACTTCATCACCTTCGGCGGCTTCGTCGGTCTCGCCTCGGCGCTGCCGCTCTATTTCACCGTTCAATATCATGCGAGCGGCGTCGCTGCGGGCCTCGTCGTCGCCCTCATCGTCGCGCTGGGCTCGGGCTTTCGTCCGGTCGGCGGCCACATCGCCGATCGCATCGGCGGAATCAAAGCGCTATCCATTCTCTTCAGCCTGGTGTCGCTCTGTTACTTCGCCGTAGCCTTCATGCCCGAGGGGCCGGCGCCCGCGGAGGGAGCCGGCTGGACTCTGACGCAGCTGCCGCCGATCGCCTGGGCCGCGGTCGGACTCTTCTCTCTCGGCGTGCTGTGTCTCGGCATGGGCAATGGCTCGGTGTTCCAGCTCCTGCCGCAGCGTTTTCGCAACGAGATCGGCGCGATGACCGGGCTCGTCGGCGCCGCGGGAGGCTTCGGCGGCTATTTTCTGGCCAAAACGCTCGCCTTCTCGAAGGGCGCGACCGGCGGCTTTCTCATGGGCTTCAGCTTCTTCGGCGTGCTTGCGCTGCTTGGCCTCCTCGGCTTACTGCTGGTGAAGTCGCGCTGGCGCACGACCTGGGGCGCCGTTTCTGGCGCGCGTATCTAGCGCGCTTTCCGCTCGAACGTAATCGTTCGAGCGATAAGAATTCGCGCCAGAATGTAAAAAGCCAGAGCGAATTCCGCAAAAGTCTGTCAACTTTTGCGGAATTCGCTCTGATCCCGCCGGAGGACTTCCGCTGCTCGCCCGTTACGACCACGGCCTGCGCGTCGAGATCGGCTTCTGCACCGAAGCGGGTAGACGGCCAGAGAATCAGGACTATGTCGCCACCGCCTCGGGGCCGATCGGTCCCGGCGCGCTGCAAGGAATTGTGGCCGCGGTCGCCGATGGCGTCGGCGGCCACAAGGGCGGACGCGAGGCGGCCGAGACTTGCGTGCGCGGTTTCATCGACGCCTATTATGCGCAGCCCGAAACTCTCGGCGTCGCGCGCGCCGCCTCCCGCGCGCTGGAATCGATCAACGCATGGATCGCCGCGCAGGCGCGCGTCGATTCTGGTCTCGCGGGAATGGCCACGACCTTCTCGGCGCTGATCTTTTCGCGGCGCACGGCGTTTCTCATTCATGTTGGCGACTCCCGCGCCTATCGACTGCGAGATTTCGATCTCGAGCTGCTGACGAGCGACCACGTGCTCGGACGCGGCGAGTTGTCCCACGCGTTGTTGCGCGCGGTCGGCTTCGAGGAGACGTTGCGCGTGGACAACGCTTCACATGCGATGCGTCTGCATGACCGGTTCCTGCTTTGCAGCGACGGCGTGCATGGGCCCCTGCGCAACGCGTCGATTCGCGCGCTGCTTTCCGAGGCCGCCTCGCCGCAGGAAGCGGCCGAAAGGCTGGTCAGTGCGGCGCTGGAGGCGGGCGGCGACGACAATGCCACAGCGCTCGTCGCCGATTTGATCGATCTGCCGCCTGCCGACGAAATGGCGCTTGCCCGCGTCGTCGCCGATTTGCCGATCGAGTCGCTGCCGCGGCCCGGTGAGATCGTCGACGACTATCGCCTCGAGCAGGCGGTTTCCGACGGGCGTTACAGTCGCCTTCTGCGTGCGACCGACCTTCGCGACGGAAGCCTGCTCGTCTTGAAGTTTCCGCATCCCCGCGTCGCGACCGACGCGAGCTATCGGCGATCCTTCGTCAATGAAGCTTGGGTCGCGGCGCGCGTGCGCAGCCCCTTCATCGGAGAAATCGTCGAAGCAGAGGAAAGCCGGCGAACGCGCCTCTATTCCGCCATGCCGTTTTACGACGGCGAGACGCTGGAGGCGCGACTTCGGCGCGCGCCAAAACTCGCTTTGGAGGAAGGCGTCAATATCGCAACGCGTCTGGCGCGCGCTGTCGCGACATTGCACCGCGCCGGGATCATCCACCGCGACGTCAAGCCCGATAATGTGATGCTGTTGAAGGACGGAGGCCTGCGCCTCATCGATCTTGGCGTCTGCCGCGCGCCGCGGCTCGAGGATTTCTGCGCCGAGGACGTTCCCGGCACGCCGAGCTACATGGCGCCGGAGCTCTTCCTCGGCGCGCCGGGCGACGAAGCGTCGGATCTCTATGCGCTCGGCGTCACAATCTATCGCGCCTTTACGGGCGACTACCCCTATGGCGAGATCGAGCCCTTCAGCCGGCCGCGCTTCGGCAAGCCGCGGCCTATCGGCAGCCGGAGACCGGATCTACCCGCCTGGCTCGACGCCGCCGTGTTGAGAGCCGTAGCCGTCGAGCCGCGCGAGCGTTACGGCGACGTGCTGGAGTTCGCATTCGAGCTCGAAAACGGCGTCCATCGTGGAATCGCCCGCGCGCCGACGCGCAAGCCGCTCTACGAGCGCAACCCCGTCGCCTTTTGGCGGATCGTCAGCCTGATCCTCTTGGCCCTGCTTTTTTTCTCGCTGCTTGCGAGATAGGCGCAGCATCGCCCTGGGCAATGCAAGCTGGCCCGACAACCCATGCTGGCCGGAGAACTGTCGACCGCGAGATTGGCGTTATCCTAAAATCAGGCTGTTTGCCCGAAATTGCGGCCAGGAAATTTATCTTTTGTTCGCGTCATGCAGTGGCCAATCCGTGCCCATCGAGCGCGGTCATGCAAGTGAACCTGACGAAAGACCCGCGCCATCCCGATGGCGCGCGGCGGGACGGAAGAAAGCTCAGAAATGACCCGTGTCTGCCGCTCGCATGCATGGGGCCCGAGCCTCGTCTCAGGTTTAGGCAGTGTGGTACGTTCACAACTCCTCAAGGAAATCTTGCCAAGAGCCGCCTACGCATATTTACCAGGGAAGATTTTGCTGGCCTATTGGCGTCGACTTCGGGCCAAGGGCGATTAAGGGCAGTTGCGACGTCTGCTCGCACTATTGCTTCAAAGAAAGGCGCTTGTCATGAAATCCGCAAAATATCTCCTGGCCGTTGGCATGCTGCTCGGCGCCAGTTCGCCGTCCCTCGCAGCGATGGAGACGCTCGACATCACCTGGAGCGGCGCTTCTTTTGGAAATCAGGCGACCGCGACCGGGTCGATCACCTTCGACAACTCGGTGTTCCCGCTAATTGCGGCGCTCGCCCCGCCCATCTTCATTCCCAATACTGGCGTCTCAAACATCACGGTCACGATCACGGATCCCCAGGGTGGCGGCGGAACGTTCACCACCTCCGATTTTGCGTCGATAATCTTTTGGTCCTCCACCCCGCTGAACCTCGGTCAAAATCTGATTGGACAGCCTGTGGGTGCCGGCTGCGCATACGGTCCGTCCACGGGGGCTTGTGCCTGGGGCGACTGGGGCGATTTCAATCTTTGGTCACCCCTCCCCGGCGGGCCCCGAGGCTCCGCTTCCTTCACGCTCACGGACGCCGCCGGCGATCACATGTTGGTAACTTCTATGGTTCCTGCTTCCGCTCCGGCTCCGGTCCCCGGCGTTGGTCTCGCGGGCCTCGCAGCTTTGGCTCTGGCCGGCTTATTTGCCGGCGCGCGCCGCACCTGAAAACGATCATCCGAGCTACCAGCCGCCCCTTTCGGGCGGCGGCTCCATCTTGCGGGCGCTGATGGCGGTCCAGGCCATTCGCGAACGGTCAGAGATGGCGCATGCCCTTCGAACCGGCCGAAGTCAGCGCGACAACCCTGAGGCCCGATGCTCACGCCAGTCCGGTCGCACATCGTTGGGCCGGGCGCCACAGCTCGAGCAGCGCAATCGGCGGGCAAGCGCCGGAACCTCAGTCGAGCCGGCAAGCGCCGACGCATCCACACCGGCCGCAGTCGCAGGTCGCGAAGACCGAGCTCACAGGTGATTGCGGGGGAAACTGCGGGAGCAGGCTTCCCGAGGACCAATATAGGTAATAACTCACTGATTTTATTGGTAGGCCGGGAGGGACTCGAACCCCCAACCAGACCGTTATGAGCGGTCGGCTCTAACCAATTGAGCTACCGGCCCGGCTATCCCCGCCAGGAGGGAAGTGTCCTACACTGCGACCGCGCCGCTCTGCAACGGGCGCCTCAGTTGCGTTGTCGCCGTCTGGACCTGTAGTTGGGGTCTCCCGGTCCCCTTCGTCACTCTATGCTTGCGACCCCCTCCCCAGCCCTCCCCCGCTTCGCGGGAGAGGGAGTAGACTGCGAGCTTCATCGAGACGTCGCGCAACGCCGAACGCCCCCTCTCCCGCGAAGCGGGGGAGGGTGAGGGAGGGGGCCGCACAGCAATCAGGGAAGGCCATTCTTGAACTCCCCGCCCGCGTTGCTCCTGGAGCCGCAATCATGACAGCTCTCCTTCCCGCCTCGAGCGCCGCGATCGAACGCGCCGCGGAGATTTTGCGCTCCGGCGGGCTCGTCGCCTTTCCGACGGAGACGGTTTACGGCCTCGGCGCCGACGCCGCCTCGCCTCACGCTGTCGCCGCGCTCTATGCCGCCAAGGGCCGCCCGCGCTTCAATCCGCTGATCGCCCATATCGCGACGCTCGACGCCGCGATGCGCGAGGCGACGCTGCCCGCACCCGCGCAACGGCTGGCCGAGCGCTTCTGGCCCGGTCCGCTCACGCTGGTGGCCCCGGCCTTGGAGACGGGAAGCGTTTGCGAGCTCGCCCGCGCGGGGCTCCCGAGCGTCGCGCTGCGCGTGCCCGCCCACCCGACGGCGCTGGCGCTGATCGAGGCTTTCGGCGGCGCGATCGTCGCGCCCTCCGCCAATCGCTCGGGCCATGTCAGCCCGGTCACGGCCGAGCATGTGATGAGCGATCTTGCCGGGCAGATCGATCTCATTCTCGACGGCGGCCGCGCCGCCGCCGGCCTCGAGTCGACGATCGTCGCCTTTTTGGGCGAGCGGGCGACCTTGCTGCGGCCGGGCGCGACGCCGCGCGAGGCGATCGAGGAGGCGCTCGGCCAGAAGCTCGCGCAGGCGGGGGAGAGCGTTCTCGCGCCCGGCATGACGGCGTCGCATTACGCGCCGCGCGCCCGGCTGCGCTTGGACGCCCTCACCTTGGAGCGGGGCGAGGCGGGGCTCGATTTTGGCGGCGCGCTCGCCGCCAGGGGCGAGCCCGTCGCGCTCGATCTTTCGCCCTCGGGCGACCTCAAGGAGGCGGCGGCCAATCTCTATGCGCATCTGCGCGCGCTCGACGCCCGCGGGATCGCCCGCGCCGCCGTCGCGCCGATCCCGGGACAGGGTCTCGGCGAAGCGATCCGCGACCGCCTGCGCCGCGCGGCGAGCTGAGCGGGTCGCCCTGCTTTCAGAAGTCGAGCAGCGCGTCGGCGCGCTTGCGCGCTGTCGCGAGACGCGTCTCCAGGATCTGCTCGGGCGTGAGCCAGTCCATCTTCTCGGGCCGCATCTTGCGCATCAGCGCAACGGCTTTGGGGCCGTCGACGCCCATCTTCGTGAAATAGGCCTCGACAGCGCTATAGACGGCGTCGGGCGGCGCTCCTTTCGGCAGATGCCGCGTCACGGTCTTTGTTCCCACCAGGCGGGATGTCTTGCCGACGACCTGCCCGTTGAGGCTCACCTCCCCCTGCTCGAACACAGCCACCTTTTGCTGCACATCCTGCTCGGGCTGAAGCATTTGGTGCAGGCCGAGCGAGGTCTCGAGCGGCGCATAGCGACGCAGGCCGCCGGCAAAGGCGAGCGCGCAGGCCGAGGCGCAGAAGCCGCGCCCCGAGACAACCACGTCGGCGCGCGGCGCCGTTGCGGGTGAGCTGCCGAGAATGCCGAAATCTTTCGAATTGAGGCGGGTCGCGGCGATGGCCGTGTCGAGGCCGAGCTTACGAAGGCGCTCGCCGAGCAGCACGGCGGAGGCGACATCGCCGCCGACTGAGTTGAAGAACACGGGGGGCTTCGCGTCGCCGAGCGTCGCGACGAGCTCGTCAAAAACCGAGAGCGTCGTCTTGTCGATCGCGCCCTGCACCGCGATCCATTGGCATTTTTTTGGACAGGGGCCGTTCATCCGGGCGAGGAAGGGACGCGCGGGCGGGCCCGGAAGCGGAGGCGCGCCCGCTTGCGTCGGCGTCGACGTCGCGTCCAGCGCCAGAATCAGCGCGCAAAGGCCGAGAAATCTCCACATCGCAAAACGCCGGCCTCTTTCGTGACGGACCGCTCCCGGCCAAGCGCCGGGAGGGCCTACACTATCACGAAAGAGGCGCGACGCGCCGAAGGTCTAGAGCGCGATGCGAAAAAGTGGAAACCGGTTTTTCGCGCGAGTCGCGCTCTAAACTTTTAGAATCGATCACGTCTTCTGCATTCAGGCGAGTCCGCCTGAATGCAGCGTGATCTAGCGCCCGGCCCAGTTCGGAACCAGGATGACGCGGAAATCATTGACGTTGGTGCGCGTCGGGCCGGTGATGATCAGATCGCCGAGCTTCTCGAATGCCGTATAGGCGTCATTGTTGGCGAAAAGCGCCTTGAGATCGACCCCTGCCCGCTCCGCGCGCGCGAAACTGTCCGCGGTCATGATCGCGCCGGCGTTGTCCTCGCTGCCGTCGATGCCGTCCGTGTCGCAGGCCACGGCGCTGATCCCGCCGAAGCCCTGCAGCGCCAGCGTCAAGGCGAGCAGGAACTCCGCGTCGCGCCCGCCCTTGCCGTGCCCGCGCACCGTAACCGTCGTCTCCCCGCCCGAGATGATCGCGCAGGGCGGCGCGAAAGGCTGGCCGTGAAGGGCGATCTGGCGCGCAACGCCAGCATGCACCAACGCCACGTCGCGCGATTCGCCTTCGAGATCGCCGAGAATGCAGGGCGTGAAGCTCGCCTTTTTCGCGACCTCGGCGGCCGCGGCGAGCGAGCCCTGCGGCGTCGCCGTGAGAATATTCTCGACGCGCGCGAAAACGGGATCGCCGGGCTTGGGCGTCTCGCAGGCGTCGCCGCCCAAATGCGCGAGCACGGCGGCCGGCGCCTCGATCTTATATTTTGCGATCACCGCCAGCGCGTCCTGGCGCGTCGTGGCGTCCGGCACGGTCGGTCCGGAGGCGATGACCGAAAGATCGTCGTTCGGCACGTCCGAGATCATCAAGGCGACCACGCGCGCCGGCGCTGCGGCCCGAGCCAGACGCCCGCCCTTGATCGCGGAGAGGTGCTTGCGCACGCAGTTCATCTCGGAGATCGTCGCGCCGCTTTTCAGCAGCGCCTTATTGACGGCCTGCTTCTCCTCGAGCGTGACGCCCTCGGCGGGCAGCGCCATTAGCGCCGAGCCGCCGCCCGAGATCAGCGCCAGCACGAGATCGTCCTCGGTCAGGCCCTGCACGGTTTTCAGGATTCGCGCGGCGGCCTCGCGGCCGGCGGCGTCGGGCACGGGATGCGAGGCCTCGATGACCTCGATCTGCGCGGTCGGCGCGCCATGGCCGTAGCGCGTCACGACCAGGCCTTCGAGCGTGGCGGGATAATGCTGCTCCACGGCGGCCGCCATGGCCGCTGCGGCCTTGCCGGCGCCGACGACGACCGTGCGGCCTTTGGGCGGCGCGATCCTGGCGATATGCGGCGGCAGGCAGACGGAAGGGTGCGCCGCGGCGACCGCGGCGTCGAACATTTCGCGAAGAAGCTTGCGGTGATCGTCGGACATCGGGCTTTCTGCGTCTCGAAGTCAATCGTTGAGATGAGCCTCAATCGCCCGCCCCGCGGGGAAGAGAGGCTCCGCCACCTGTTCTTTTTTGTGAAGCTTTGTCAAACGACGCGCCGCCGCAGGCAAGGCGGCCGGACGGATGTGGCGTCGGCGTAAATCCATCCCCTTAAGGGGCCACGGCATGCTCACATCTCAATGGTAACGCCGATAAATCGTAATGCCGTCATGGCTGAACAAGCGCGGCGTTGCCAGCGCGGCCCGAGCCCCCTATAAGACGCCCGAGTCGGAGTGTAGCGCAGCCCGGTTAGCGCACTTGTCTGGGGGACAAGGGGTCGTGGGTTCGAATCCCGCCACTCCGACCATTTAAGAGACTGATTTCAAAATATTTTCGTCGATGGACGGATGGGGCGAAACGAGAACAATTTCGATTTTTCGACTGCTCTTTCGCGAGTCCGTTCCGCGGCCGTTCACGGGCCAATGTTCTCCGGATGTTCGCTTCTCCCGGCGCGCGCAAAAGAAAAGGCGCGGAGCTCGCAGGGCCCGCGCCTTCCGCCTAAGATCGCCTCCGTGACCGACTCATGAACGCCACGAAAGCGCCGTGACGGCCTCTCCACCGAGCTTCAGCCCGGTCAAGGATCCCTCGCGGATAGGGGAGGATTCCCAACACGATCGTGAATCCTTCCCTGACACGCCGCTCTCGGCGCGATCAATATTTGGCGAGGACGGGCGCCGGCGAGGCCCAGTTGAAGTGATAGTTCAAGCCGACGCGCGCAATGTGGCCGCTGAAGCGAGCCGACGCCCCGACGCCGAGAGACGGTCCATAAGCGAAGGGACCGGCGAGCACGAAGTTCGAGAGCGTCACATAATTTAGGTTCACCGAGCCCAGGTCGTAGTAAAGATATTCGACTTTCGCGCTCCAGTTCGGCGCGAACATCCACTCGGCGCCTCCGCCGACGGTCCAGCCGATGCGCGTGTCGGAAGCGCTTGTCCCGCCGAAGTCAGTTTGCACAAGGCCGAAGAACAAGGGTTGCGCCAGGAACGTGTTGTTCGACAGCTTCACGTCGCCATAGGCAAGACCCCCGGTTGCGTAAAGCAGCAGTTGCGGCATCGCGACCCAACCGACGCGGCCGCGGACCGTGCCGAGCCAGCTCGTGTCCTTCTCCACTGACGTGGCGCGCACGGCCGGGAAAGGGAAATCGCCCGGGATTGTGTTTACGTTTGTTCCCATGACCGCGGTCGCCCTACCGCTGGACGATGCGCGGCCCTGGATATCCGCCTCGAGACCCACAACATAATTCCCGAGGAATTGATAATTGTAGCCGATCTGACCGCCACCGATGAAGCCGCTATTGTCGGCGCTGAACGAGGCGGGTAGGCCCGAGGCGAGCGAAAGATCGCCGGATATCGGCTGCAGGAGACCTGCCGTCTGCGTCACTTGGGAGCTGGCGTCAAAGACGTAGCCGGCGTTCAGACCGCCATAGAAGCCGCTCCACTGAGCGGGCGGCGGGGGCGGCGGCAGCAGCGGCGCAGCCTTGCGCGACGGTAGATCGGCAGCAAGCGCAGAGCCGTTCATGACCAACAGAGCCGCGGTGGCGGCCAGAGTAAGAGGCTGAGAGGTTTTCACGGCGCTAGATCTCCCCACGACGTAGAATACGAACACTCGAAGTTGGGACGCATTCATCGAGTCCTGCTTGAGCTAAGCGCGTCGCATGACTATAGCTTGACAGAAAAATCTTCGCCGTGCTCGGTCATGCGCATTTTTGGGAAGCGTGACATTTTGGCCACATTCGCGATTACTCCGCATAGGCGGGAGCGCCCAAGCCACCGTCGCTCCAGAGCGCGTCGACGCCGCGCGGCAAGCGGAGGGGCGACCCCTCGCCGAGGTTGCGGTCATAGATTGCGGCGTGGCCGCCGAAGGCGTCGACCACGCGGGTCTGCCAGCTCTTATCGAGCCCGATCGCGGCGCCGTTTATCGATAGAGCCTTCGCCCCGCCATTCGACCAGTCGGTCTGCGGGCGTTCCGCGGCCTGGAGCGCCATCACCGTATAGGCGACAAGAGCCGACCACTGCGCGTCCTGGATCGGAGTCGCCGCAAAGATTGGAAAAACCGCGATTTTTTCCGGCAGAATGCGGCTGGAGAATTTTTGCACGCCGCGCCGGGCCTTGACCTCGGCCAGTTCGGTCTCCTCGCCAACCGCGACGGCGCAGCGGCGAACGTTATAGGCGTCCAAAAATTCGATTGGCTCCTCGAAGGGCACGCGCAAGATATTGAGCTTATTGTGTCCAAGCCAGAACTCGAGCGACTTCGCCGTCGCCGTCGTTTGCAAGAAGCAGACGCTCTTATTGGCGATTTCCTCGAGCTTGCGGATAGGCGACGTCTCTTCGACGAGCGCCGCATGCGCCTGTCGATAGACCACAGGGCCAGGCAGCACGGCGCCGCTCAGATCGTTCTCGACGATTTCGGTTCCCGTCAGAAACAGCACGTCGTCGTCGCCGGCGCGAGCTCCGTCATATTGAAGCGGCGTCTCCAGCTCGCGAAAGTCGATCCTCCCCTCTGGGCCGAGGGCTCCGAGCGCGATGGCGCGGCAATAGTCGAGAAGCATCCCACGCCACTCCCCGCCCGTAATCTTCGCGAGACCGGGGCGCTGGACCGCGGCGCAGGTCACGCTCCCTCGCTGCTTGACGCGGTCCAGCAAGGCTCCTGCGACGCAAGGGGATACCGATAGGTTCGAGAGCGCGCAGGCGATTGCGATGACGAATGGAAGCTTTTGCACGGCGAGGAGTCCCCTTCTCTGAACATGACGCAGAAAGGGCTCGCGCCGCGCGGCGCGAGCCCCTCCAATCGTGCGTCTCGCGTCGCGTTAGAGCATGTCACGGAAAAGTGCGAAGCGGCTTTCCGGCCAGGACATGCTCTAACCTTTTGATCTGGCGCGATTCCTTATCGCTCGAACGAGTCCGTTCGAGCGGGAAGCGCGCTAGTTATACTGCGGCAGCGTCGAGGGCAGGTTGTTGAAACCGGCCGGCGGAGGATTGTCCGTAGTTTGACCTTGCGGCACGACGGGCGTCACGCCGATCGCCGAGCAGCCCGCCCCGCTAAAAGGCGGCATGCTATTCGCGATCGAGGTCGGGATCAGCGCGAGCGACGCCGGAAGCGGCGGAGAGTTGCCCATGAGACGCGCCAGGTCGAAACCCGAGAGCAAGCTCTGCATTAAGGCCGAGGGTGTGTCGCGCGGTCCGAGATACTTCTGCTGGCCAGAAGTCACCGGCAAACCGCCCGCCGGGACGAACTGATTGAAGGCCGCCGAATTGCCCGCCGCCAGCGCCGACGCCTCGTCGGGAAGCGTTGAGAGCGGCGGCAGGTTGAAGATCGCGTTGATCGTCTCGATGATCGCGTTGTGATCGCCGATTGCGTCGGAAACCGCATGCGCGTGAGCGTAGGGCGAGATCAGGATCAGCGGAATGCGCACGCCACGCGCCTGCGGCAGGCCGTCTGGTCCGTAGGACAGAATCTGCGGCGGCACGTGGTCGTAGAAGCCGTCCGACTCATCGAATGTGATGATGATCGCGCTCTGGCTCCACAGGGTCGGATTGCCGGCGACCGCATTGATCACCCGCGCCGCCATCGCCTCGGAGATGAAGGCGTCCGTGTAACTCGGGTGATTGTCGTCGCCAGATTTCGCTGTGTTGACCGCGGCGATGTTGGGATTGGTGGCCGCAGTCCCCGCCAGCGCGCCAGTCACCGGGAAGTTCGGGTTCTGAATCGTCGGCGAGAAGCCTTGGATGTTGGTGTAGCCGCCGCGGATGTAGATGACGCCGCCTTGCGGGGGCAAGTTGTTGTTAGCGATGTCGTTGAAGAAATCGCCAAGGCCCTTCAGGTTTGAAGAAAGCGACGGATTGTCGGCGATGTAGCCGAAATACTGCGCCCCGTCGTGATGGCTCACGAAACTGGTGTTGGTCGTTTCGCCCGGCGGGTCGGTCGGCTCATGGTCGAAGCCTTCCTGATACCAGCGCCAAGCGACTGGCGCCGTGCCGAGCGAGGCGATGTACGGGATGTCGTTCTGGATGTCGCCGAGATCGATCGAAGCATTGCGATCCGTCGCCATCGCCGCCCGAATTTGCGAGCCCTGGAAGGTGAGCGGCAGGCTCGCGAAGGTCAAGACGTTCGCGATGTTGCTCGTGGCGTAACTTTCGGCCGGCTTTGCGGGGTTTCCAGGGGTGGCGCAGCCCGCGGGCTCACGCGAGGTCGTCGTGCCGTCGAACTCCGACCCATAAAAGGGCTGCGGGTCGCCGGTGACTGGCACGCCCGCAAGCGTGCCCGTCTGGCCCGGGGTCAAGGAGCTGGGGTTCGGGGTCGCGCCTGGCTGCTGGCAGATATTCGCAACGGACGTGTCGGTCGGCCCAGCCGAGCCGCTGGAAGGGTGCTTGACCCACTGCGTTTCGCCCGACTGGCCGGCGATCATGGCGATCGCGTTCGGCGTCGAGGGCGTGTCCTCGGTCGCGAAGATGTTGTCGAAGATCGTAAATCGGCTGGCGTAATACCAGAAGAACGGGATTGTGTTGCAGTCGATGTGCGCCATGACGAGATGGGCGAATTGATTGGCCGCCTTGTTGCTTGTCGAAGTCGGACTCGCGCCGGCCCTTTTGGTATATTCGTCGAGCGAGAACTGATTCATCTGCGGGACGCCGTTGCTGCCCACATCGAGCTTCGTCGCGAGACCGGTGTGGGAATGATCAACGCTGTCGATGATGTTTGCGTTCTGCTGTGACCCGATCAGGAAGGGCTGCACTGTGATCGTCGCGCCCGAGAGCTTGTCAGTGTAGGTCTGCGTGAATCCCGGCGTGTTGGCCGGCGAGCGCGGATTGACGCCGTCCGAATAGAGGCCATTGGCGCCAGGAAAGGTGCCGAATTCGTGGTCGAAAGAGCGGTTCTCGTTAAAGATGACGAAGACATATTTGACTTTGTTGCGCAGCGCCTGAGCATAATAGGCTTGGTAGCGCTGGCTGAAGGCCAAATCGTTCTGGAAACGGGACGCGTAAGGCGCGACGTCCGAGGTCGGGTTCGGCTGCTGGCGCACGAGGGGTTGATTTTGAGGGAAGGTTGCGCCGGGCGGGTTGTTGAAGAAGATTGGCGCCGAACCGTAGCCAAGCATCTGCGCCCCTAGCGGCTGCATGGCGATCATCCACGCCACCGCAGCGGACATGGTTCTGAACAGAGCATGTTTCATGAAAGCCCCTCAAGACAGGTTTCAACCCGACGAGCGCGGGTAAACGCGTCCATTGTCAGCCTCGCGAAGAAATTGTGACGTTTAAGCTGACGACGGGCGCGCCGGTGCAAGTTTTCCGCCTCGAGAAGGCCGTCGGACGCGCCCTTCTCTCTCGGCGATCGACCCCTTGCGACAGGCCCCGCCTTCACGACGCCAAAGGCAGGAGCCCCTTCAGGAAAATGGAGTGAGCTGAAGTCATCGCTCTACGAAGTGTTGGCATGGGAATCTCCGCTTTTCGCAAATTTGCTGCGAGATAGCGAAACTCCCTGGGGAAAAGCGGTTTTCAGAGATCCATCCGAATCAGTTGACGCGTGACTGAATTGGCGCGAGCTTCGAGCCGATCGAAACGTCTGCCCAGACGGAGTTGAGACATAAGGCGAGTTGGGGATAGGGCGGACCCATGCAGGTCCCAGGAGCCTAGGGCGCGAAATTTCACTCAAATATGCGCGAGACGATAATCGCCCGCCACTCCGCCCCTTCAATCCAATGATCGATCCGAAAGCACAGAGTGGATATCGTTGCTCGACACATGGCTGACCAGCGCTACCACAATGCTTTTCTAAGAGTCGCACGCTTTCTCGCGACGGCCCTCATCGCCCTCTCCGCTGCGCCCGCTCTTGCCGCGCCTTGCGGCAATGATTCGTCCGGCTTCGGCGCGTGGCTTGCCGCCTTCAAGGACGAGGCGGCGGCGAACGGCGTTTCGCGCAGCGTCGTCGAGCGCGCGCTTCGCGACGTGCGTTACGATCCCCGCGTCATTGGGCGCGACCGCGGCCAGGGCCATGTCTTCAAGAAGAGTTTTGAGGATTTCTCTGCGCGGCTCGTGACGCCGAAACGCGTCTCGCACGGCAAGGCGCTGATGCGCCGCCACGCCGCGCTGCTCGCGAAGATCGAGCGGCAATATGGCGTTCCCGGCGCGATCATCGTCGCGATCTGGGGGCTGGAGACGGGCTATGGCGCCGACACCGGGCGCTTTCCCATCCTCAGCGCGGTCGCGACGCTCGCCTATGACTGTCGGCGCGCGGAGACGTTTCGCGCCGAGCTTTTGGACGCGCTCAGAATCGTCGAGCGCGGCGACATGCGTCCTGAGGACATGCGTGGCGATTGGGCGGGCGAGATCGGCCAAACGCAGCTCCTGCCCTCGTCCTATCTGCTCTATGCGGTCGACTTCAACGGCGACGGCACGCGCGACCTCATCCGCGACACGGCGGACGCGCTCGCCTCGACCGCGAATTTCCTGCAGTCGAAGGGCTGGAAGCGCGGCGAAGGTTTCCGCGAAGGCGAAGCCAATTTCGCCGTGCTGCTCGAATGGAACAAGGCGCGCGTCTACGCCAAGACGATCGCCCGTCTCGCCCAAGCGATCGAGGGCGAGACGGACTAGCGCGTTTCCCGCTCGAACGGAATCTTTCGAGCGATAAGGAATCGCGCCAAATCAAAAGGGTGGAGCATGTCCTGACCGGAAAACCGCTTCGCACTTTTCCGGGACATGCTCTGCGCGCATGAGCGCCCTACTCGGCCGGCGCCGGCGGCAGCGTCGGCGTCGGATCACTCGGAGGGCGCGCCGACACTTTCTTCGGCGCCCATTCGTGGCGATGACGCAGGTAGATGAAGAATCCCGCCACCACGGCAGCCGCGAGCAGCAGGTAGATCGGCAGAGTTCGCATGAAGCTCTTGTCGACCGAGAAGGGGAAACGCGACACCCAGCGCTCGCCATGATCTCCGATCGCCGTGACGATGCCGACGTAATAGCCAGGCTCGGAGAAGGTGTGCTCGAAGTTGATCGTGCCCGTGGGGTAATAGCGCGGCTCGACATAGGCCACAGTCACCGCCTTGAGGTTTTCCTCCTCATTGGCGGCTCCGCCCACGTCGCGCACGATCCGGATTTCCACCTTCATGTCACGCAATTCTTCCTGAATGTCGTCGAGCGCGACGATCACATGTCCGGTGGCTGGAATATCCTCGCAGAACTCGACTTTTGAAGCGTCCGGCAAATAGCCGGTGAAATTCATCATGTCGGGGCCGATGAACAGGCGGCAGCGGCCTTCGGCCGCCCCCAGACGTCCGTGAGCGGCGGCGGGACCGCAAAACGTCAGAGCGCAGGCTGCGACCATTAGCCCTATGGACAAGAGACGGACAAACAAGGCATTCACCACACTTGTGATTGAAGCGTCCTGTGAGCCCCCCCTGGGGATTCGGTCCTCACTCATAGTCAATCTCCTAAGTCTGCCTGACGACCGAGCGGAACGAAAACTCTGCGGCGCTCGTCGCACTGCTAGGCAGCCGCCGCCTCGACCGTTCCGCGGGCGGCGAGGGGAGCTTCTGAGGAAATGTTACTCTAAAATGTTCGGCCGGCAAGTGGCGGGCGAGCCCAAGCTCGCGCCGGGGCTCTCATGCGCGGGAAAAAGTCGGGCTGAAGCTCAACGGCGCGGCGTCACGTCGCGCTTGCCGCTCTGCCGGCGCTTCCCAACTTCATAAGAAGAGGCGGAAAAAAGGAAAGAAGCAGCAATGAGCCACATCGTAGTGCACAACGGCGCGTGGGTGGTGGTCGGCGACGGCCGGCGTGCGATATTCCTGGCCAATCACGGCGACCCCGATCTTCTCGATCTGCGCGTGCTCCAGGCGGTGGTCGAGGAGATTCCGGCCGCCCGCGACCTCGGCTCCGACGCGCCGGGACGGCTCTTTTCCTCGCGGGGCGGCGTCCGCAGCGCGATCGAGCCCACCGACTGGCATGAGCTCGAGAAGGAGAACTTCGCCCGTCACATCGCGCAGCGCATCAACACCGCGGCGGAGAGCGGCGAGATGAAGGAGATCATCATCATCGCGCCCCCGCGGGTGCTGGGCGAGATCCGCAAGGAACTCTCCGACAAGGCTCACAGCAAGGTCAAAGGCGAGCTCGACCGCGACCTGACGCGTCACCCCTTGCCGGAGATCGAGAAGGCCCTGTCGCGCGAGTTCACGCGCATGTAGAGCCCGCGGATTCGGTCTCTACGCAGGACGCACGGCGGCGTCGGGCGCGAGCGCTCGCGTCGCCTCGTCCACGCTATGGAAGATATGGCCCTCCCCAAGAGTAGCGGACACGCCGAAGCGCTTGAGCGCCGCCTGAGCCCGCACCGATTCAAGCCGAGCGATGGCGAAGTCGACGCCTCGCGTGCGGCAGCGGCGGATCGTCTCGTCAAGGATGCGCGCCGCCGTGTAGTCGATCTCGACGTTGCTGCTCACCTCTAAGATGACGAGCCGCACAGGAGCGGCGTGATCGCGTGCGATCGCCTCCTCCAAGTCGCTACGAAAGCCATAGGCGTTGAGGAAGGACAACGGCGCCTGAAAGGCGACGACGATGACGCCTTCGAGCTTTTCTCCCGCTAGAGCATGTCCCGGAAAAGTGCGAAGCGGTTTTCCGGTCAGGACATGCTCCACCCTTTTGATTTGGCGCGATTCCTTATCGCTCGAACGATTCCGTTCGAGCGGGAAGCGCGCTAGAGCGCGATGCGAAAAAGCGGAGACCGGTTTCTCGCACAAATCGCTCTCTAAACTTTCGGAATCGATCGCGTTTTCTGCGTTCAGGAGATTCGGCCTGAACGCCGCGCTCTGCGGCCACCAGATCGAGGCGCCGGGAAGCCGCTCATATTCTATCAGTCGCGTGCGGGTCGTGGTGAAGACGCCATGGGCGAGCGAGAGCAAGATCGCCAGCGCCACGCCCGTTTGAACCGGCAGGATCGTCACGAGCAGCGCCGTCGCGACAACCAACAGGAGCTCGGCGCGCGTCTTTGCGGAGATCGCACGAATCTCTCGCAGGCGAATGAGGCGGCCGGCCACGAAGAACATCACGCCGGCAAGCGCGGCCTCCGGCGCCTTCTCCAAAAGCGGCGAACCATAGATGATGGTCGCCAGCACAGCCAAGCAGGCGACGATCGCGGCCCCTTGGCTTCGAGCGCCCGTCTCGAAGACGATCGCCGTGCGCGGCGGACTTGCATTGACGGGAAAAGCGCCGACCAATGCGGCAAGCAAGCTTCCCGCGCCGAGCCCCAGAAAATCGCGGTCCACGTCCGGCGATTGGCCGGGCGCGTTCGGAAAGGATCGCGACACGGCCGCGGTCTGCACCATCACGACGACGGCGACGACGACGGCGAGACCGAAGACGCGGGGCAGATCGTCCCAAATCTTCGGATCCATCGCGAGGCGCGGCAAGACGACCTTGAACCCTCCGACCACCGCGACGCCTTTTTCGACGAGATCGAAGCGGTCGACGGCGAAGGTGGCAGCCGCGAGCGAGATCAAGGCTCCCGGGATGCGCGGGTTGATCCATTCGCAAAGAGAGATGCAGAGAAGCGTGGCGAAGCCGATCGCAAGCGCATAGGGGTTCGCCGCGCCGATCCTTCTCCAGACTGCCGCGAGGCTTTCAAGCGCGCCGCCCGGTTCGGAGGGCAAGCCCAGAAGCGCAGGCGCCTGCGAATTGGCGATGTGGATCGCGATGCCGGCGAGAAAACCCGTCATCACCGGAATCGAGAGCAGATCGGCCACCCAGCCCGCGCGAAACAGTCCTGCGAGCGTCAAAAGCAGACCGACGGAGAGCGCCAGCAGAACCGCCAGCTGTGGGTAGGCGTCCGAATTCCAGGAGACGAGGGCGCCGAGCGCTCCCGCGAAGATCGGCGTGATCGTCGAATCGGCGCCCGACGAGAGATAGCGGTTCGAGCCGAGAACGGCGAAGGCGACGGAGCCCGCGATAAAGGCGAAAAATCCGATATGCGCAGGAAAACCCCCGAGCCGCGCCGTCGCCATCTGTTCGGGGACGGCGATCGCGGCGAGCGTCAGACCCGCGACGAGGTCATAGCGCCACGCGCCTTTTCCCCTCCCCCGAAAGGACCGAAACAGTCGCCATTGGGATTGAGGTTCCTCGGCCATTGCCCTTCGACGAATCCCATCCGAGATTTCAGTTCGCGTTCGCCTTCTGCTCGAGCTTGAAGAGGGCAGGATCCGGCGTCGTCGCCTGGTCGAGGTTGAACAGCGTCAACAGCGTCTGATAGCCTTGGGGATCCGTCACCTGCCACTGCTTGAGCTTGAACGTCTTGGGATCGAAGAGCAGCTTGAGCTGCGACGTTCCGCCCAATGTCGCGCTGTCCTCAATCTCGACCGTGACGCCCGAATCCTCGATCAAGACATCGACGAGCTTCACGTCCTTCTCGAGGTCGAACTTCTCCTTCATGAAGAACTTCAGCGGCGTCTGCTCGATGAAATAGGCCTGCTCGGATTTGAGCTTGCGGTCGCGCACGACAACGCGCAAGCCGTCCGAGACGACCTCCATCGTCGCAGGATCGGCATATTCGAAGCGCACGCGCCCGGCGCGTTGCACGTAAAGCTTGCCCTCGGAGCGCTTGCCGTCCGCGCCGAGCTGCACGAAGTCGGCCGTCAGCACGGGCGAGGCGTTGAAGAAGGCGTTGGCGCGCTTGATGGCCTCCGCTCGATCGAGCTTGGCGACGGGCGCGGCCGGCGCTGCGGGCTTCGCGGGACCTTTCGCCTGCGTCGGCGGCTTCGCCGGCGCGGCTGTCGCAGGCTGCTGCGCTGAGGGCGCCGGCTGCGCAGGCGGGGCGGCAGGGGGAGGCGGCGCCGCCGTCGAGACTGCGGGCGGAATTGGCGGCTTGGCGCCCGAGGGACTCTGCGTCTGCGCCTGGCAGGGCGTAACGACAGTCAGTCCCAGGGTTAGCGTGATCGCTAGGAATTTACGATGCTTCAAGAGAGGCGTTCCAAGAGGGCCGATCCGTCGGCCATTATCGTACGTGTGCGGCGGGAACCATATCCTCGTTCCCAATTGCGCCCGTTCCGGGGCGCGCCGGTTTTTCGCATGTTCGCGCTGTCGGGATTACGAGAGTAAGCCAGGAGATAACAGCCAGAGTCCGAAGTCCAGCTCCATTCGCGAGCAATCTCGTTATAAATCCGCTAAAAGGGGTCGCGAACTAGCGAGCGCGCGGGCGGACATCGCCGCAGCTCGAGGGACAGGGCGTCGTCGACGCGAGGCGCCTATCGCTGTTCTGGCTGCCGGGGGGCAACACGATAGCGGAGTAGCAAATCCCAATGCCCACTTTAGAGATCACAACGATGGTCGGGTGCCCCTTGATGTGCACCTTCTGTCCGCAGCCGGCGCTAAAGAAAAAGTATGAAGCAGAGAACGCGCCACGCGACAGAGACTCAAAGTATATGGGTCTTGAGACTTTTGAGCGGATCTTATCGAAGACGCCCAAGCATGTGCGCATTGATTTTTCCGGCATGGCCGAGCCATGGGCTAATCCAGACTGCACGGAAATGCTACGAAAAACGCTGGCAAGCGGCTATAAAGTCGCCGTGTTCAGCACGCTTTACGGCATGAGCGAGCCGGACGCCGACCAAGTGATTGAATTGCTGCGAATCCATAGCCAGCAGATTGTAGCTGTCTGCCTACACCTGCCAGATGCGAACGGGAACATGCCAGGCTGGAAATACTCCAGAACTTGGGAGAATGTTTTTCTAAAATTTAGAAGACTCAAGCAAGAAAATATTCTTGATGCATTCAGCATAATGACAATGGATGGGTCGGGAGCCACACACAAAGATTTATCTCATCTAAACTTAGAAATACCCCCATGGCATGGGCACACAAGAGCCGGCAGCCTCGATGAAAAAAATGTGGAAACTCAAAATATTTATACACAAACACCACACAACACGACGGCGGTCAGCTGTGCTGATACCCCATTTTATGATCAAAACGTGGTGTTGCCGAACGGAGATGTTCTTCTATGCTGCATGGATTACAGCATGAAACATGTTATTGGTAATCTTTTGCAACAGAACTATTATGATCTGTTTACTGGATCGGAAATGAACCAGCTCCGCCAAACAAATATGTCGCCGGGCTTTTCAAGCTGCAGCATTTGCAAATCTTGTAATCGAACTCTCAATTACGATCTCAGTCCTTCCTCAATGTGGACCGCAAGTGGGGATCCGCTCGCCCTCAGAGACGCAACGATCGCCGAATATCGTTATCATCTCGACCGCATCAACGCCTCGCCTTGGTGGCGCTTCGGCAAGGCGGTGACCAATTTCGTGCGCGGCAGACGCGCCGGGAACTAGTGGCAGAAACCCAGCGTGCTTTGGCTCCGCGCCAAGGAGCGGGGGGAAAGGATGCGGGTCGACCGCTTTTGACCCGAGACGGCCGTTCGTCCGCTTCGATCGCGTTGGCCAGACGCGTTGGCCAGAATAGATGGACACAGGACCTTCAAGCCGGGGTGGGAGAACGCTGAACCTCGTAGAATTGGCAAAGTTCGTGACGCCCCCGGGCGGGGGCGTAGACCATCCCCTCTCCAGCTGGCTTCATTCCACAACCCTTCATGACCGCAATCGAAGCAGCATTTTCCGGTTGCGCCGCGGCTTCGATCGCGTCGAGGTCGAGCAGGTCGAAACCCGCCGCCAATGCTATCGGCATAAGCTCTCTCATGTAGCCCTTGCAGTGGTGCTTCTCGCCAACCCAATAGCCAAGAGAGCCGCGCCGAGGATTCTCTTCACTCCGGTAGATCATCACCCACCCGATGAGGTCGCCTTTGACTTTGTCGGTCACGGTGAACGGCAGAGCATCGCCCCTGCGAGCCCTATCGCGGGCAGCCTCAATACGCGCAACCGCCATTTCGTGGGTGAAAGGAACAGGCCAATTTGCCAACCATCGGCTGACTTCCGGCGTCATGATCATGGCCGTCGCCGCGGCGTCGTCGGCAACCACGCAGCGCAAAAGGAGGCGGGTCGTCTCTAACGGTTGAAATAGAACGGTTCCCATGTGCCCTGACGATATTGCGCGTTGGCCTGACAGGCCAGCGCTGATGACCGCTTCCGGTCGAGCCCGGTCGCTCGACCGTCCGCCCGACATGCGAGATCACCAGTCGATCGGGGTTACGCCCTGCGCGGCAAGATACGCATTGGCTTTGGAGAAATGACGGCATCCGAAGAAGCGTTGCGCTGAAAGCGGCGACGGATGGCCCGCCTCGAGCACGAGATGGCGGCTGCGATCAATCCCTGAGCCTTTGCGGCGCGCATAGCTTCCCCACAGCATGAAGACGAGCCCGCGGCGTTTTTCGTTAAGCTCGCGCACGGCGGCGTCGGTGAATTCCTCCCACCCGCGATTCTGATGCGAGCCCGCGGCGCCCTCGCGAACCGTCAGGGTTGCGTTGAGCAGAAGCACGCCCTGAGACGCCCAGCGCGACAAATCGGCGTCACGCGAGACCGGGCGCCCGAGATCGGCCTCGAGCTCTTTGAAGATGTTCCCCAGAGACGGCGGCGTAGCGACGCCTGCGTCGACCGAAAAGCACAGGCCGTTGGCCTGTCCCGCCCCGTGATAAGGGTCCTGACCCAGGATGACGACCTTCACCTTCTCGAAGGGACACGCGTCAAAGGCCCGAAATATTCTGGCGGCGGGAGGGAAGACCCGCTGCCCCGCATATTCCTCGCGCACGAATTCGCGCAGCGCGGAGAAATAGGGCTTGGCGAATTCCGCCTCGAGATGCGGTCGCCAGCTTTCGTCGATGCGCACAGGCTTGCTCATGGGCAAGGCATAACATTTCGAGGGCTTGGGGACACGCGCTCAAGCGAGCGGCGCAGCCCGCGCTGGCGCCCCATTCTGATTTGGCGTAAAGCTTGCGGCGAAGCTAACGATCCAAGCTCCGGGGGAGATGCGGCTTTCCGGCAGGAGAGACATGATGGTCGACGAAGCGGGAAGTTCGCCGAGCCTTGGCGCCTTCCTCAAAGAGGACTGGCCCTATATCGCCATCTTGATTCTGGCCCTGATCGGCGTCGCCTTCGCGAGCCTCGCGCTCGAGCAGATGGCGCTCTACTGGGAACTGCTCATCCCCTTTTTCGCAGCTGTGTGCATTTATGCGCGCATGCGCGACCAGCAGCACAAGGTCGCGCTCACCAAGCTCTTGCGCATTGAGGCGCTGCACTGGGGCGCCGTGCTTGGGGCCATGCGGCTTCTCTCCGTGCAGGACGTCGCCGACATCATGAACGCCAACGCCTCCGCGCTGATGATGATGGTGCTGCTGGCGCTTGGAACCTTCACGGCCGGCGCGCAGATTGGAGCCTGGCGCATCTCGCTCGTCGGCGCGTTGCTGGGCGCGGCCGTGCCCTTCCTGGCCTTGCTCCAGCGAGCAAGCCTGCTCGTGACCTTGGTGAGCGTCGCTCTGCTCGTGGTCGCCGGTTTCTATATCAGCCATCACCGTAAGGCGACGTCGACCGCCGCATAAAGCTTTCGCCGAGCTCGAAGCCGCAGAAAGCAAGTTTGAGCGTCTAGAGCGCGATGCGAAAAAGTGGGAACCGGCTTTTCGCGCCAATCGCGCTCTAAAACTTTAGAATCGATGACGTTATCTGCGTTTGAGCGATTCCGCTCAAACGCATCGTGATCTAGGATCTGCTCGCTCTGCGCCCTTCTTCGCATCCCCCGCTCCTCAGCCTGAGGAGCCCGCGAAGCGGCGTCGCGAAGGGTGGGAGCGCGGGGAGACTGAAACCCTCATCCTTCGAGACGCGCCTTGCGGCGCTCCTCAGGATGAGGGCTAACAGGCTGTTGTAAAGCGCTTTTCCGTGACACGCTCTATTGAGCGTGCGCGCCAGAATCGAGACCCACCCAGCCTTTGACCGTGCCGGTGATCGAGCCGACCGCCTGGCCTGCCCGCGCCAAGACGCCGGGTTCGGGGTTCGCCGCAACCGGCGGGGGCGGCGGCGGAGCGGCCAGGGACTGCGGCTGGGGTGGCGGGACCTGGGGCGGCGGCGCATCGGGCGCCGGATGCGGTTTTGCGACCTTGGCGGATTTCGCCTTCGCGTGGTGCTTCGCGCTGTCGGATTTATCCTCCGATTTGTCGACTGCGGGCTTCTTCGGCTTCTTCGCCGACTTTTCGGCCTTGGCGCCCGGCGCCGCAGACGTCGGCGGAGTCGCCGCTGCGGGGGGCTCGGCAAGGACCGCGGCCTTTGCGGCCGGTGGCGGCGGGCCGGCTGCGGCAGGAGGCGTCGCGACCGCTTCCGCGGGCTGGATCGCTTGCGTCGCCGTCGCCTCAGTGGCCCTCACAGGGGACTGGAGCTCGGGCGCGGCCGGGGCGGCCTCGTCAGCCGAAACGGCTGCGGTTTTCTCCGAAGCAGCCGACGCCGTCGACCCCTCGTCCGCGCGCTCTTCAGGCGCAGGGGCCGCGGCCGATTCTTCCGGCGGCGGAGCGAGTCTGGGCGGCGCCGAAGGAGAGCGGAGCGCAGCCAGGACTTTTCCGCCTGCGAGATAGCCGCCGCCTCCGACAAGCGAGCCGATGACGATCAGGATCGCCGCCGCCGCATAGATCCAGCGATGGGGGCGCGAAGGCGCGCTCGCTGAGGCGGGCGCAGAAGCTCGAGGAGCCTGGCGCGAATCCGAGTTGGCCTTCGTCGATCGCGAAGGCAGGGACTGCGGCTCACCGCCGCGCCGCGCCGCATCCGCCACGCTGGGCGCGCTTGCTCTCTCGGAGGGCGAGGCGCGGAAGTTCCTCTCGGCGACGATATCGACCTTAGCGGATCGCGACGGCGCGGCGTGGTCGCGCGGGAAATCCGCCAACAACGCCACGGCGTCGCGCGCGGCCGGTTGAGACGCGCGCTCCTTGAGGGCCGCAACATCGCGACCCCCGTCGAGCGTCGCCGATTGGTCTTCGACGACGAGCGCTTCATTTGAAGCCGCTGCGGGCTTGGACGCGCTCCTGGACTTCGCCGCGGCTGCAATCGCCGCAAGGTCGATATCCAGACTGTCGTTCGGCGAGGCCGCCGGCCGACGGGGAGGCTTGTGCTCTCGCACACGCTTCTCGAGCTCCGCCAGGCCCGCCATCAACTCCTGCTTGTCAAAAGGCGCCTTCATTCGGCTGTCCTCTTCTCGTTGTAGGCTCGGGCGAACCCCGAACACGCCTTACGCGAACTCCACTCGACCCGCAAAGTCGGGCGCGGCCTAGGAGACGCTCCGCCCAAAAAATGCGGGAAGGGCGCGGTAGAGAAAAGTTTACAAATGTGGCTGTTCTATGCCTGAGCTGAAGCGCGGCCTTCCGGTCGGGACGGCATGGCGCGGCGAGGTTTCGCTTTTTGATACGCACCGGCACGGTCGAGCCTGGAACCATGCCGCGAATAACGCGTTGATTTGGGCGCGGCCCGAAACGCGAATTGAAACGCTTCGGACGCATCAGAAGGAGGGAAGAATGGATCGACGCGGGTTCCTGACTGCGACTCTCTTATCCCTGGCGGTTCTCGCGGCGAGCGCCGCGGACGCAGCGCCACTCGTCGCGCCCCGCGACGTGATCGCGCCCAGCGGACAAACGGAGGACGTATGGTGGCGTCGCTGGCGTTGGCGTCGCCGCCGCTGGTGGGGTTGGCGTCGCCGGTATTATTACCGCCCCTGGCGTTGGCGTCGGTGGCGCTACTGGTGGTGAGGAAGCCGCCAAAGGAGGCCGCGCGCCCGAATTGCGCGGCGGCTGATTGGATTTCCGCCCCGCTAGGCTGCGGGGCGGGAGCCCTTTTTTAAGGGAAGAGGATCGGAGGCGCGCCCGCAGGGTTGTCAGCAAGGCGCGGAAGGGATACGACCGCCGCGGCGGACGAAGCAGGAGCGCCAATAAGCCGTATCCGGCTCTTGAGCACAATGCGCCGTCGCCGGCTCCTTTCTGCTTCGAAGACGCGCCACGAGATTCTCTAGCCGGGTCCACGCCCATGAACCGTCGTCGCCGCATCTACGAAGGTAAGGCCAAGGTGCTCTATGAAGGGCCCGAGCCTGGAACGCTGATCCAACATTTCAAGGACGACGCCACCGCCTTCAACGCCAAGAAGCATGAGGTGGTCGACGGCAAGGGCGTTCTGAACAACCGCATCTCCGAGCACATCTTCCAAAACTTGAACTCGATCGGCGTGCCGACGCATTTCATACGTCGGCTCAACATGCGCGAGCAACTGATCCGAGAAGTCGAGATCATTCCGCTCGAGGTCGTCGTGCGCAACGTCGCCGCCGGCTCGCTCGCCCAACGGCTCGGCATGGAGGAAGGAACGCAGCTTCCTCGCTCCATCATCGAGTTCTACTATAAGAACGACCAGCTCAACGATCCGATGGTCTCGGAAGAACACATCACCGCCTTTGGCTGGGCGAGCCCGCAGGAGATCGACGACATCATGGCGTTGGCCATTCGGGTCAATGATTTCCTGTCCGGCCTTTTCCTCGGGGTCGGCATTCGTCTCGTGGATTTCAAAATGGAGTGCGGGCGCTTGTGGGAGGGCGACATGGTTCGAATCGTCGTCGCCGACGAGATCTCTCCCGACTCCTGCAGGCTTTGGGACATCAAGTCGAACGATAAGCTCGACAAGGATCGCTTCCGCCGCGACATGGGCGGTTTGGTCGAAGCCTATACAGAGGTCGCTCGGCGCCTCGGCATTCTCCAAGAGACAGAGCGTTCGGGCTCGGCGCCGAAGCTCGTGGAGTGAAGAGATCCGGGCTTGCCTTCATTGCGCCGCGATGGCTCTTTATGGAAGCCCGCTTCAACTTCAGGAGAGACGAAGATGTGCTTCCCCTGGCGCGGACTTTCGCGCATGATTCTGATTGTGGCGTCCCTGTCGCTGGTCGGGGGATGGGCCGGGCGCGCGACGGCGCAGGAAAGCCTGGATCCTGCCATGCTCGACACCAAGGGCGCGAAGCCGGAAGGCAAAACCAAGCCCAAGAGCAAGAAGAGCGCTCAGCAAAAGCCGCAGCAGTCTGCCGGATCTGAGGCCAAATCCGGAAAGCCTGGAGGCGATCGGCAATTCGGTGAGCTCGAGGGCTGGTCGCCGGGCAAGAGCCCCAAGAGCGGAGCGAAAGCTGGCGAGGAGGAGCCGAGCTCCGGGAGCAAGAACCCGCTCTCCATGAGCCCTTCCGGCAAGCCAGCGGTCGGACTGACCTTCTAAAGCTTTTCCAAATCACCGCGGCGGCGCGAAGTCGAGCGGGACGGAGTCAAGGATGAAGTTCAAGGTCGCCATCGCCGGCGCCACGGGAAATGTGGGCCGCGAAATGCTCGACGTGCTCGCAGAGCGCCGGTTTCCCGTCTCGGAGGTTGTCGCGCTGGCTTCGCCGCGTTCGGTCGGACGCGAAGTCTCGTTCGGCGACAAGGTTCTGAAGTGCCGCAATCTTGAAAACTACGACTTCGCGGACACGGACATTTGCCTGATGTCGGCCGGCGGCGACGTCTCGCGCGCCTTCTCGCCCAAGATCGGCGCGAAGGGCTGCGTCGTCATCGACAATTCGAGCGCCTTCCGGATGGATCCCGACGTGCCGCTCATCGTGCCCGAGGTCAACGCCGAGGCCGTGGCGGGCTTCGTGAACAAATATATCGTCGCCAATCCCAACTGCTCCACGGCGCAGCTTGTCGTGGCGCTAAAGCCGCTGCACGACAAGGCGAAAATCTTGCGCGTCGTCGTGTCGACCTATCAGTCCGTCTCGGGAGCGGGCAAGGAGGCGATGGACGAGCTCTTCGCGCAGACCCGCGCGATCTACGTCTCCGATCCGATCGAAGCGAAGAAATTCCCCAAGCGCATCGCGTTCAACGTCATTCCGCAGATCGACGTCTTCATGGAGGATGGCTTCACGAAGGAAGAGTGGAAGATGACGGCGGAGACCAAGAAGATTCTCGATCCCAAGATCAAGCTCGTCGCGACCTGCGTGCGCGTGCCGGTGTTCATCGGGCATTCGGAGTCGGTCAACATCGAGTTCGAGCATCCGATCTCGCCCGAGGAGGCGCGCGACATTCTGCGCGAGGCCCCCGGCGTGCTGGTGATCGATAAGCACGAGCCCGGCGGATACATCACGCCGCATGAGGCGGCCGGCGAGGACGCGACCTATGTCTCGCGCATTCGCTGCGACCCGTCGGTGGAGAACGGGCTGGCGCTCTGGGTCGTCGCCGATAATCTGCGCAAGGGCGCGGCCCTGAACGCCGTGCAGATCGCCGAAACATTGATCAATCGCAAACTTTTGGCGCCGAAGATGCGCGCCGCCTGAGGCGCGTTCGAGTTCACGGGGGCTGAGCGCAGGAGAGCGCAAATGTCCGATGAGACCCCAAAGACGCCGCCGATAATCCTGTACCGCCTGCAAGGCGAACTCGCTCGGCTCGGACCGCTCGAAGAAGCGCAGGTGCGAGACCTCATCGCGAGAGGGCAAGCCTCGAGCGCCACGCTCGCGACGATCGGCGACGATGCGACCGCGACTCCGCTCGGCGAAATCTCCGCCTTCGCTGGCAGCTTCGCTACAAAACTGGCGCGGCGCCCCAACGCGCTACAAGCACAGCTTCCGGCCTTGTCGGCTCGAACGGGCTCTGCTCTGATCATTCGCGACGCCCGCAGCCCGGCGCGGTTCGGGAGCGCGCCCCCCCGCTGGATCCTCGCGACGGCGGCGGCGATAGCGCTCGTCTTTGGACTGGCGAAGCTCACCGGCCGCTTCGTCGGCGACAGCCTGCCCTCATGCGATTCGCCGGCGGCGGTCGAGGTCGCGCTGACCGCCCTCAAACCGCAGCAAGAAAGTTCTCTGGGCTCCGCGACGCTGCAGGGCGTTCGAGAATTGTCGGCTGGCCAGGGCGCAAGGTCCTGCGCAGCATCCCTCGTCTCGGGGGCCGATCGACCCGCGATCGCGCTCGAATATCGCGTCTTCTTGAAAGATCAGGCTGTGCGCGCCGAGATCACCAAGGCCGACTTCCCCGCGGCCGAGAAGACCCCGGCGCCGACGGCGTCCAAGCCGCCGGCTCCGCAGCGATCCGAGCCGTCGCCCCAGCCCCCGGGCGGGGAATCCAACGCCGAGGCCTGTCGTCTGAAAGGCGAGCCCGATCGGGTCATCGCCGCCTGCTCACGCCTTTTGGCGCGCGACGCCCTGGACGGAGTTTCACGCAGAGACGCATTCAGGAGCCGCGGCGTCGCCTATTACCGGCGCGGCGACTACGATCGAGCGCTCGCCGACCTTGCCGAGTCGATCCGGCTCGCCCCTGCCGTCGCCGGACTCTATGGCGACCAAGCGAATGTTTACTACTTCAAGCGCGATTACTCCCGCGCCGTCGCCGGCTACGACAAGGCCCTTCAGCTCGATCCGAACGACGCTCTAGCTTACAATAACCGCGGCTGCGCTTGGGTCGCATTGGGCTCGCTCGCCGCGGCCGAAGCCGATTTCAGCCGCGCGCGGCAGAAAGGCGTGGCGGACCCTGGCGGCGCCTGCAAAGCGGCGCTCGTCAGCTTGCGATCGGGCCAACGCGCCAACCCTTGAGACTTCCGAACTGCGCGGCTGCGGTTAGAGCATGTCCCGGAAAAGTGCGAAGCGGTTTGCCGGTCAGGACATTCTCCAACATTTTGATTTGGCGCGGTTCCTTATCGCTCGAACGATTCCGTTCGAGCGGGAAGCGCGCTAGAGCGTTTCACGTTTTAACGGAAGCGTATCCGGCGTTGCGCAGATAGTTTGCGCATTCGCCGGGTTCAATGGCGTCGGTGAGACAGCCGATGTGGCGCCAGGCCTCCTCGATCGTTCGCTTCTGGGCCTGCCGCATCCAGTGCTTGATCTTCGCGAAGGCCTGCTCGATCGGGTTGAGGTCGGGCGAATAGGGCGGAAGATACCAAAGCCTTGCGCCGGCCGCCCGGATCATGCGCCGCACGGCTGCAGACTTGTGGCTGCCGAGATTGTCCATGACGACGATGTCGCCTGGTTGGAGGATCGGCAAAAGCTGCTGCTCGACATAGGCGCGGAAGCATTCGCCGTTGATGGGCCCGTCGAAAACGCAGGGCGCGGCGAGGCGGTCATGACGCAGCGCGCCGACGAAGGTCAATGTGCGCCAGTGGCCGTGCGGGGCGAAGCCGCGCAAGCGCTTGCCCTTCGCTCCCCAACCGCGCAGCGGCGCCATGTTGGTCTTGATCCAGGTCTCGTCGATGAAGACGAGGCGCCGGGGATCGAGACGATCCTGCCAGGATCGCCAACGCCGACGCCTGCGAGCGACGTCGGCGCGCGCCTGCTCAAGCGCGAACAGCGTTTTTTTTGAACCTCAGTCCCTCACGACGCAGGAACAGCCAGACGGCGTTGTGGGAAACCTTCACGCCGCGCGCCAAGAGCTCGTCTTTGAGGCCGTGCAAGGTCAGATGCGGCGTCTGCTCGATCCGCTCTACGATGAAGTCCTTGTGCGCCTCGAGCGTCGGCTTGCGATAGCCGCCCATCTTGGCGGGCGCGACGGAACCCGTGGCGCGGCGGCGCTGAGACCACTTCACCACCGAGGAAACCGCGACGCCGAAACGCTGCGCCACCGAACGGCAGCTCTCGCCCGCCGCCGCGGCCGCCACGACACGCTCGCGAAGATCATTGGAAAGGGGTCGCGTCATCCAATGCTGGCCTCCTGCCCAGCCAGCATCTTGAATCACAATCCAAAAGAATTGGGAATCCTCCCGATTCTGAAAAATGTTGAAACGCTCTAGACCGCGTCGCTCGTCACCCCACCCGGCCGCCTCTCGAAAATTGCCAATCCGGTCGGGCGGCCTTGATCAGCATCACTTCGGCGACCGATTGCTTCGTGACGAGTCCGAGAAGGCGGCCATCGGCGGCGACAACGCCGACGGCAGGGGCGTCGACGAGTTGCTCCAGCGCCGCGTCGAGAGTTTGCTCGGGCGTTATCGTCGCGATCTCCTTATGCGCGAAAGGCGCCACCGGCGCATTGGTGTCTCCGTCGCGAACCGCCTCGACAATGTCGTCGCGCGAAAGCAAGCCGATCAGTCCGCCTGAGGCGTTCAAGACGGGGAAGCTCTCCCGCGAGGTGGCGAGCAATATGTCGACCGCCTCGCCAACCGTCGCCCCGCGCGAGATCGAGACGACGCGCGTCTCCATGACATCGACGACCCTCACCTCGTGTGTCGCCTGCTGCACGAAGCTGTTTTGCGCCTCCGCAGCAGCAGCGAAATAGACGAAGAAGGCGATGAAGATCAGGATCGGATTGCCGAAGAGGCCAAGGAAGCCGAGCGCGAAAGCGAAGGCCTGGCCAATCTGCGCGGCGATCATTGTCGCTCTCTGCTTGCCGAGCCACATGGAGAGCGCCGCCCGCAGCACGCGGCCCCCGTCCATCGGAAAAGCGGGAACCATATTGAAGACTGCGAGAAAGACGTTCGTCGCGGCAAGCTTCTCGACGAGGCCGATTGACGGATCGTCGATACGCCGCAAAATTTCGCCGTCCATGGCGCCGGCAATGACCAGCAGGATCGCGGCGATCACGAGATTGACGAGCGGACCCGCAAGCGCGATCAGCAATTCCTGATAGGGTTTCTCCGGCATCTTGTCGAGATCGGCGACGCCGCCGATCGGGAGCAACGTCACCTGCGTCGAGCGCACGCCGTAGCGCCGCGCCGTCAATATGTGCCCGAATTCATGCAGCACCACGCAGGCGAAGATCGCCACGATGAAGACGACGCTTTGTTTGGCGGCCTCGATCCCTGCGCGCTGATAGGCGGAAAAGCCGATCCAAGCGAGAAAAATTAGGAAGGTGATGTGGATGCGCACATAGGTTCCGAAGAACCGCCCAATGGTGACCGACCAGCCCATGATAAAGGCGCTTTCCCTTCTGGAGAGCCATCCGCCTCCCGGATCTAGCGCGCTTGTCCCTCGAACGGAATCGTTCAAGCAAGGAGAAATCGCGTCGGATCGGAAAGAAGGGCGGCGAGATCAGGCCCAGTGGGTAAACGCTTTGCCGGAGTTGACCGCCTCCGCCTCGCGTCTCCAAACGTCGGAAACGTTAAAGCGCGCGATCTCTCTTCCGTGAGCATCGAGGACGATCAGGGCGTCGAAATCAACTGTCTGAGGCGCCTTCGGACTCAGCACCTCCAATTCGAAGAAATGTCGGGCCTGTTCGACGATGGCGCGCTCGCTGTCTGAGTCGCGTTCGTATTCGCGCAATGTTTCGGTCTTCGCCGCGTCGACGGCCTGGTCGACGATCCTGACTTCTCTGATGCGATACGCGCCCATTTTCGGACCCCGTCGCTGCTCTGATAAGGGTTAGATCGGCATGAGCCGGCCAAGCGTCAAGCCGCATCGAAAATCCTCGGCGCTATTCGCCTTCGCGCTTCAATCTCGCCGCCAGCCCCAGCAAGGCCGGCGTGGGCCGCAAGATCAGATAGGTCGGCGTCGAAGCGAGATAGCCGCGAAATCGACCTTTATCCTCGAACCTCTCTCGAAAGGGCGGTCCGATTCTCGCAGGCCCGAGCTTCGGCGCGATGCCGCCCGCAATGTAGACGCCGCCGCGCGCGCCGAGCGTAAGCGCAAGATCGCCGGCGAGCGTGCCGAGCATCGCGCAAAACATCGTGACGGCCTCATGCGCCAGCGGATCCTGCGTAGCGCGGCTCGGATCGGTGATCTCCCGGGCGGTGAGCGAAGGCGCGGATTTTCCGGCAAGCTCGCAGAGCGCGCCGTAAAGATTGACGAGCCCCGGCCCTGAGAGCGCGCGCTCCGCGGAAACATGGCCGAAACGGGCGCGCAGCCGCTCCAACACGGCGCTTTCGCGAGCGTTGGCGGGCGCCAGAGTAACATGGCCGCCCTCCCCTTCTAGCGCGACCTCCCTGCCTTCGATCCCTATCAGCCCGCTGACGCCAAGCCCGCTGCCGGGACCGATGACGCCGATGGGCGCGCCCGCCACCGGCGCGCCAGCGCCGATTTTGGCGACGTCGGCGGCCTCGAGATGCGGAATGGCCAGCGCATTGGCGTTGAAGTCATTGAGGATGATAAGCCGCTCCAGGCCGAGACGCGCGCGGAGCGCTGCGATGGAAAACGACCAGGGATGGTTTGTCATCGAGACGGCGTCGCCAACGATGGGCGCTGCTACGGCGAGCGCTCCGAGGCGCGGGCGCGCGCCGCCCTCCTTGACGAGATAGGCCTCGATCGCCTCGGCGAGCGAAGCGAAGTCAGCGACGGCGCAAGTCTTCGGGACGGTCATGCCCCCATCGGGGCCGAGCAGCGCAAAGCGAGCGTTCGTCGCGCCGACGTCGCCGAGAAGGCCGAGCTTGCCGCTTCGCATCGCCGCCGCTCCCTAGCGCGTTTCCCGCTCGAACGGAATCGTTCGAGCGATAAGGAATCGCGCTAAATCAAAATGTTGGAGCATGTCCTGACCGGAAGACCGCTTCGCACTTTTCCGGGACATGCTCTAGATCAGGCAATCTGCGTCTGAGCGGAACCGCTCAAATGCGCCTCGTCAGCTGGAAACATAGAGCGCTCTCGCGATTTCCTATCGCGCCGAAGAAGGAACAGGCGTGCGAGGTTCGTAGGGCTCGAAATTGAGCGCCAGCACCTTCGCTCGGCGCTCGCGCTTGGTGTGTCCTCCGCCAATATAGAGGACCGCCGTGCGCGCAAGTTCATTCGCGAGAATGTCGAAAACCGCCTCGAGCGCCTCGGACGTCAACGCCTCGAAGGCTTCGTCGATGACGACCCAAGACGGCTCGTGCAGCCGCATGCGCGCGAAGGCGAGCGCCTGCTGCTCAGGATCGCTCAGCTCCTGGTCCCAGCGCGCCCTTCTGTCGAGGTCCGGCGAGAGACGCCCGAGGCCGAGCCGCCTGAGCGCCCGCTCGTAAGCCTCCTGCGGGAATCGCTCCGGCGGGCCCGGATAAGCGAGGGCTTCGCGCAGGCTCCCCACGGCAAAATAGGGACTCTTGGGCATGAACATCACCGCGCCGCCGCTTGGAAGCGAGATTTTCCCCGATCCCCGTGGCCAGAGGCCCGCCAAGGCGCGAAAGAGGCTCGTCTTCCCGGCGCCCGGCGCGCCGACGATCAGCACGCGCTCGCCGGGAGCGAGCTCGACGACGGGCTTGCTCAACGTGATGGTTCCGTAAGGGAACAGAACCTCCAAATTCTCCATGCGGAGGCGATCGTCCGTGGTCGTTTCGATCTCGATGCGGCTCTCGCTCGACGCGGCCCCGTCCGATTCCAGCAGCGCCAGACGGAAGGCTGCGACACGATGCAGCGTCGCGCGCCAGTCGGCGAGAGCGCCTGCATTGTCGATGAACCAGCGCAACGATTGCTGCACCTGAGTGAAGGCGCCGGCGCTCATCAGCAGACCGCCGAGAGTGAGCTTGCCGTCGAAGAAGGCGGGCGCCGCCACGATGATGGGCGCGACGATCGTGAACCAGCCGTATCCCGCCGTCACCCACGTCAAATTCGTCGTTGCGCCTACGAGCCGGCGCAGGATGAAGAGAAGGCGCTCCAAGACGAGATCGAGGCGTTTGCGCTCCGTCGCTTCTCCACGATAAAGCGCGACGTCTTCGCCATGCTCGTTCAAGTGCACGAGAGCGAAGCGGAGATCCGACTCGCGCCCGTAATGTTCCGCGTTGAGGCCGATCAAGGGTCTGCCCACGAGCCAGCCCGCGGTTGACGCGACGCCGGAATAGATAAACGCGCACCAGACCATGTAGCCGGGGATGATTAAGTCGCGCCCGTCGATGGATAGAACGACGCCAGCCGAAAGCCCCCAGAGCACGCCAATGAAGCAGCCGAGCAGCAGAGCCGCCTGAAGCAGCCCGACGCCGAGATCGGTCGTGAGATCCGCGAGATGACGCGCGTCCTCGTGGATGCGCTGGTCAGGGTTGACGCCGATCCGTCCGGCTTGCGACAGCAGGAAAATGCGGCGCGGCGCGAGCCATTCGGCGAAGAGGTCGCGCGTGAAGGCCGCGCGCAACGTCATGCGCAGCATTTGATTGAGCCAGGTCTGCGCGACATTCAGCACGAGCAGCGCGCCCGCGATCTTTCCGAACATGCCGAGCTGCGAGAGGAAGTCCCCCAAATGCCGGCGCGAAAGCGCATCATAAAAGGGCTTGTTCCAGGCGTTGAGCTCAATCTGCCAATAGGCGGTCGCGGCGATCACGCCGATCAGCGACGCGTTGAGCCAAAAGAGGCGAACGCGGCCGCTCGCGGCGCGCAGAACCGAAAACATCATCGACGCTTGCGCGAAGAAGGCGCCAAAGCCTCGTTCAACGTTTTCAGGATCTTGCGTTCTCTTTAGCGCTTCTTCCCTCACCCCGCGCGCTCCCTGTCGTGAACTGTCGAGATCATGCCGCCGAACCGTCCTGCAACGCAATGGGAGCGTAGCGCGGGAAGGGCGCCATCCCGCGTCGGAAAAGCCGCCGCTCGCCCGCGATCCATTTCTCCCGATATTCGTTGTATGCTCTCATGACCGGGCGGAGATGGCCCGTCGACAAATATGGCGGGCTCGCGATGATTTCGATCGATCAGCTCCTGTCCGAAATGACGCTCGAGGAAAAGATCGGACAGCTCAACCTGATCACGGTCGACCAGGCCGTCACGGGTTCGGTCGGCTCTGACGACATGATCGCCAATATTCGCGCAGGCCGGATCGGCGGAGTCTTCAATGTTTGGGGCCGCGAGAAAATCACGCGGCTGCAAAAGCTCGCCGTCGAGGAGACGCGGCTTGGTCTGCCGCTTCTCTTCGGCATGGACGTACTGCACGGCCAACAAACGATATTCCCCGTTCCGCTCGCCGAGGCGAGCGCTTTCGACGCGGATCTCTGGGAGCGCACGGCGCGGGCCGCGGCTTGCGAAGCCGCCGCCGACGGGATCGATCTCACCTTCGCTCCCATGCTCGATGTCGCGCGCGATCCGCGCTGGGGACGAATGGTCGAGAGCCCCGGAGAGGATCCTCGCGTCGGCGCCGCCTTCGCAGCCGCGAAGGTCAGGGGCTTTCAGAGCGCCCGCCTCTCGGCGCGCGACGCAATCGGCGCGACCGCCAAGCATTTCTGCGCTTATGGGGCGGCGCTCGCGGGGCGCGACTACGCCGCCGCGGATGTTTCCGATCGCGCCTTGCATGAAATCTATTTACCGCCCTTTCACGCCGCGCTTCGAGAGGGATGCGTCGCTGTCATGGCCGCCTACCCCAGCGTCGCCGGAATTCCGATGGCCGCCAACCGCGAGCTGCTCAATGGATATTTACGACAAAAGCTCGGATTTGCGGGCGTGATCATGAGCGATTACGGGGCCGTCGCCGAGCTCATCCAGCATGGCGTCGCCGGCGATATCGTCGAAGCCGCAGCGCTCGCTCTTACCGCCGGCGTCGATATGGACATGGTCAGTGGAGCCTATGTGAGCGCGCTGCCGGAGGCGCTCGCGCGGGGATTGGTCGAGGAACGACAGATTGACGAAGCGGCGCGCCGCGTGCTGCGTCTCAAACGCGATCTCGGCCTGCTCGACGATCCTTTCCGCCGCGTCGCGGTTGCGGACGCTCCGTTGGAGCGCTTCAAGGGCCTCGCCCTCGACGCCGCGAGGCGTTCGATAACGCTGCTCACGAACAGCGGCGTCCTGCCGCTTTCCGCGGGCGTCAGACGCATTGCGTTGATCGGCCCGCTCGCGGACGCCGCCGGTGAGATGCAGGGACCCTGGAGCCTGGCGGCGAGCGGCGAAAGCAATGTCTCGATCCGCGAAGGTCTCGCGGCGGCGCTTCCGGACTGCGAAATCGTCTTTTCCCCGGGCGTCGAGATCGAGGGCGAGGACGCAGACGGGATAGAAGAAGCCTGTCGGCGCTGCGCTGGCGCCGACCTCATCCTGCTTTGCCTCGGCGAATCGGGCAGGATGAGCGGCGAGGCGGCGAGCCGCGCGGCGCCGGTTCTCCCGGGGCGTCAAGCTGCGCTCGCCCGGGCCGTTCTGGCGCTAGGTCCGCCGGTCGTCGTGGTCCTCTTCTCGGGCCGGCCGCTCGCCCTGCCCTGGCTTTTCGAAAGCGCCCAGGCTGTGGTTGCGGCCTGGTTCCCCGGCTCCATGGCCGGGACGGCGATCGCCGACATTTTGACGGGACGCTTCAACCCTTCCGCGCGTCTTCCCGTGACCTGGCCGCGGGAGATAGGGCAGATCCCGATTTTCTACGCCGAGCGGCCGAGCGGCCGCCCGGCCGAGCCGGAAAATCTGTTCACCAGCAAATATCTCGACGTCACGAACGAACCCCAGTTCCCTTTCGGTCACGGGCTCTCCTATGGCGCGGTCGAGCTCACCCATCTGCGCGCGAGCGCGGAGACCTTCACGATCGAACGCGAGCTCACGCTCGCCGTCGAGATCGACGCGACCAATCGAGGCGGTCGCGCGATAGAGGCGCCGCTTTTCCTCTTCATCCACGACGTCGTGGCGAGCGTGGCGCGCCCGCTCATCGAGCTCAAGACTTGGCGGAAGGCGCGGCTCGAGGCGGGCGAGACCCAGACGATCGTCTTTTCTCTGTCCTTGGAGGATTTCTCCTTTCCAGGCCCACGCCTTACGCCTTGCTGCGAGCCTGGCGTTTTCGAGATTCTCGTCGGCGAGAGCGCAGACCGCCGCAGGCTGCTTTCGATCTTCGTGCAGGCGAAGCAGCCTGACGCTCCACGCTCGACTTCGGGTTTTTCCGAAGGCGAATGAGGCTTTTCGCGCCCTACCCAAACGCCCCGAAGGGCGTTACATCAGGCCCGTCTTTTCACTGGACGGAAGCCCGTGTCTCAACTCTCCGATCTCTGGTTCGAAACGCGTGTCGCCGCGGAGAGCCTTAAGGACTATTTTTCGGGCGGGCGGCTGCGTCTTGGGGTTGCCGGGCTCTCCCGCTCCGGCAAGACGGTCTTCATCACCGCCTTCGTGCAGCAGCTCACCCGGGCGCTTGCCGCCGGGACGGGCTCGAGGACGCCGCTGCCGCTGCTTCGATTCCTCGCCGAAAACCGTCTCGACGCCGCGCATCTCGATCCGCAGCCGGACTATAATGTGCCGCGCTTTGCCTATGAGGAGCATCTCGCGGCTCTAACGGGCCCGGAGCGACATTGGCCGCTGTCGACGCGCCGGATCTCCGAATTGCGCCTGACGCTCGAATATCGGCGAAAGCCCGGCTCTCTCTTCCATGGCGCCGATCCGACGCGGCTCGATATCGACATCGTCGACTATCCTGGCGAATGGCTCCTCGATCTGCCACTGCTCGGAAAATCCTACGCGCAATGGTCGCGGGAGACCCTCGAGGCGTCGAGCGCCGCGGCGCGCGCGACCATTGCGGCCGAATGGCGCGGGGCAAACGCCCTCGCCGATCCCAAGGCGCGCCTGCGGGAGCCGGTGGCCAGCCAGCTCGCGCAACTCTTCACCCAGTATCTGCGGGCGGCGCGAACCGACCGCTACGCGCTCTCGACGCTCCCGCCCGGCCGCTTCTTGATGCCGGGCGATCTCGAGGGTTCGCCAATGCTGACCTTCGCCCCGCTCGACGTGACGGAGGGCGCGCTCTATCCCCCAAGGAGCCTCGCGAGCGAGATGGAGCGGCGCTACGAAGCTTACAAGGCGCAGGTCGTGAAGCCCTTCTTCCGCGACCATTTCGCGCGGCTGGATCGGCAGATCGTGCTCGTCGACGCGCTCGGCGTCTTGAATTCGGGTCCCGCGGCCGTGCGAGACCTGGAGACGGCGCTCGCGGAGGTGCTCATCGCCTTCCGCACTGGACGCGCGAATCTCTTCAGCTCGATCTTTCGCCCTAAGATCGACAAGATCCTCTTCGCGGCGACGAAGGCCGATCAGCTTCACCACACGAGCCATGACCGCCTCGAGGCGATCCTGCGTCATCTCACGGCGCGCGCGATGAATCGCGCGCAAGGGGTCGGCGCCAAGATCGACGCCGTCGCGCTCGCCGCCGTGCGCGCAACGCGCGAGGCCACGGTTCGGCATGACGGCGAGCTGCTTCCCGCGATCATCGGGACGCCGGTCGCGGGAGAGCGTATCGGCGCGGACGCCTTCGACGGCCTCGCCGAGGGCGCGATCTTTCCCGGCGAACTTCCCGCCGATCCGCGCCTCGTCTTCCGCGGCGACGCGCTGGCGATGAGCGACGAGGAGGCGGACTTCCGCTTCCTCAAGTTCCGGCCGCCCAAAGCGAAGCTCGCCCGCGACGGGGAGTGTCTGCCCCTGCCGCATATCCGGCTCGACCGCGCGCTCGAATTTTTGCTCGGCGATCGCGTCGAGTGATTTACTATTTGACGCTGCGGCCGGCCGGTCGCGTCGCGCGTCGCGACCTTCGAGCGTCTCGGGACCTCACGCCTTCCAGCCGGTCTTTCGCCTTGTCGTCGAGGCGGACTATATAGGGCGTCCGAGAACCCTCGAACCCCCGAGTCGCGAGAACGCAATGCGCAATCCCCCGCCGCAACCGATCCGTCTGAAAGATTATGCGCCGCCGGACTTCCTGATCGACAGCGTCGAGCTTTTCTTTTCGCTGCATAAATCGAAGACGCGCGTGCGTTCGCGTCTCGCCTTGCGACGCAATCCGAAGGGGCGCTCCGGGGCGCCGCTTGTGCTCGACGGAGACGATCTGACGCTTGAACGCGTCTCGCTCGACGGACGGCCGCTCGACCGGGAAGCTTACGAAACCGGCCCTGAGAACTTCAAGCTCGCACAGCCGCCGGAAGGACCATTCATTCTCGAAATCGAGACGCTCGTCGATCCGACCGCGAACACGCAGCTCTCCGGCCTCTATCGCTCCGGCGCGAACTATTGCACGCAGTGCGAGGCCCAGGGATTTCGCCGCATCACTTATTTTCTCGACCGGCCGGATGCTCTCGCCGTCTACACGACGCGCATCGAGGCCGACAAGAGCGAGGCGCCGCTGCTGCTCAGCAACGGCGATCTCGTCGAAGCCGGCGCGCTCGAAGCGGGCCGCCATTTCGCGGTCTGGCGCGATCCCTATCCGAAGCCCTGCTATCTCTTCGCGCTCGTCGGCGGCGATCTCGGCTCGATCTCGCGGGATTTCACGACAAAGTCGGGCCGCAAGGTGAAGCTGTCGATTTTCGTCGAGCACGGCAAGGAGGCGCGCGCCGACTATGCGATGGACGCGCTCGAGCGCGCCATGCGCTGGGACGAAGAGCGTTTCGGCCGCGAATATGATCTGGACGTTTTCAACATCGTCGCCGTCTCCGACTTCAACATGGGCGCGATGGAGAACAAAGGACTCAATATCTTCAACGACAAATATGTGCTGGCCTCGCCGCAGACGGCGACGGACGCCGACTATGCCGCGGTCGAGGCTGTCATCGCTCATGAATATTTTCACAATTGGACCGGCAATCGCATCACCTGCCGCGATTGGTTCCAGCTCTGCCTCAAGGAGGGCCTGACCGTCTACCGCGACCAGGAGTTTTCCGCCGACATGCGCTCGCGCGCGGTCAAGCGCATCAACGACGTGAGAACGCTGCGATTGACGCAATTCGTGGAGGACGCGGGACCGCTCGCCCATCCTGTGCGCCCGGATTCCTATCGCGCGATCGACAATTTCTACACGGCGACCGTCTATGAGAAGGGCGCCGAAATCGTGCGCATGCTGAACACCCTCATCGGCGCCGAGGCCTTCGCACGCGGGATGGAGATTTATTTCACGCGCTTTGACGGGACCGCGGCGACTGTCGAAGATTTTCTCTCCTGCTTCGCGGAGAGCGCAAAGCGCGACCTTTCGCAATTTGCGCGCTGGTATTCGCAAGCGGGAACGCCCGTCGTCGAGGTCGCGACGCGCCATGATCCGCAAACGCGCGTCTTCTCCTTGACCTTGTCTCAATCGACGCCGCCCACCCCTGGCCAGGAGCAAAAGCTCCCGCTCGAAATCCCGATTGCTCTTGCGCTCTTCGACGCGGCTGGAAACAAGCTCGCGCTCGAGACGAACGACGCGAAGGCCGACGAGATCGCGCAGGGTCGGATCGTGCTCTCGAGCGAGACGCGAACCCTGCGCTTCCCCAATCTCGCGGCGGCGCCGTCCGTCTCGCTGCTGCGCGGCTTCTCCGCGCCGGCGCGGCTCGAGCCGCCGGTCGGCGAGGCCGATCTCCTGCGGCTACTCGCCCATGACGACGACCCGTTCAACCGCTGGCAGGCGTCGCAAAGCTTGGCGCTGCGCTCGATCTTCGCGCGCGTGCGCGGCGAGGAGAGGACGGACGACGCTTTCGCCGATGGGCTAGGCCGCCTCATTTCTCAGTCGAACGATCCCGCCTTCACGGCCCTGGCGCTGACCTTTCCGAGCGAAGCCGATCTTGCGCGCGAGCAGGGCGAAGACGTCGATCCGGACGCCCTCCACGCTGCGCGCAAAGCCCTGCGGGAGACGTTGGGGCATGCGCTCAAAACTTCGCTCGCAAAGATTCTCGAACGACTGACCGAGCAGGGCGCCTATTCGCCGGATGCGGCGAGCGCGGGGCGGCGCGCGCTGCACAATGTCGCGCTCGATCTCCTCGCCGCGGGCGACGGCGCGCTCGGGACGCAATTGGCGGAGGCGCATTTCAACGCCGCGCGCAACATGACCGACCGTCTTGCGGCGCTCGGAACCTTGGCGCTTGTCGGCGGGGATGCGCGAGAAAACGCCTTCGCTCGCTTTTATGAGGAATTCGCCGAGGATTCGCTCGTCATCGACAAGTGGTTTTCGTTGCAGGCGACCATTCCGGAGGAAGCGACGACGCGCCGCGTCCTCGATCTCTTGGCGCATAAGGATTTCTCGCTCTCCAATCCCAATCGCGCCCGCGCCCTGCTCGGCGCTTTCGCCGCCGGCAATCCCACGCGCTTCCATGCGCGCGACGGATCGGGCTATGCGCTCTTCGTCGACGCCGTCATCTCGATCGACCCGAAAAATCCGCAGCTCGCGGCGCGGCTGCTCACGAGCCTTCGCTCCTGGCGCACGCTGGAGCCGGATCGCCGCAGGCTGGCGGAGGAAGCGCTACGCCGGGTCGCCGCCGTGCCGACGCTTTCCGGCGATACGAACGACATCGCGACGAGAGCGCTGGCGTGAAACGGCAGGCGCTCCCGCGAATTATCTGCCCGGGCTTTGCGTCGCCTCGAGATATTCATCGACGAAGCGACCGACTTCCTCCCAGTCGGTGTATTCGACGTCCGGCGTCGCGCTTGCTTCGACGCCGCCGGGACGGACGAGGTAACGCAGCAGGGCGCGCTTGAAGTAATCATACTGCGTGTATTTGAGCGCCCCCGCGACCAGCCTGGCCATATACGGCTTCAGACCCGTCTCCTCGAGAAATCCGTCGAGGCATTTTTGCGCCTCGGCGCGGGCTTCGGGGTCGCGATGCGTCATGTTCAGATTGACCGAGAAGAACGCCGTCGGAATTGCATTCAGCCAGCCCAGGTTTTCTTTGACGAAATGAACCAGCGCGCTTTGATGCCGATCGAAATGCACCGAGCCGAGAATGAACGCGCCCGCGTAGACGAGAGGGACCTCCTTGGCCTGGGGCGTTGCGCTGTCGATGAGATCCACCTCCTTGCCGGCCGCGCGCAGTCGCTCCGTGAGGAACTCGCCAATCTTGCGCGTGTGGCCTTCGGTCGTGCCATATACAACCAGTATGGGTTTCATCGGTCGCCTCCCTTTCGAACTCGTCTCGTTGGATGGCGAAGGGACCGACCTTCCGCCGAGCCGACTCGGCGATTGACAGGCCCTTCAGGTCTGCGCTAATGAAAAGTCTGCTTCGGCGCGGCGTTTACGCCGCGTTTTTCTTTGGCGCTCCGCGCTGAGAGCCCGAGGCCAACAAGATCCAAAAGGTCCCAACTGCCAAGAAGCCGGCCGGCGGCACAAGCCGTCAGCGCCGGTATCGAACATGAGGAAGAACAATGTTCGCAGTGATCCGGACCGGCGGCAAGCAATATAGCGTTTCCGCCGGAGATATTATTACCGTCATGGCGCTCGAGGGCGCGGCGGGCGACGCCGTCACTTTCGACGAGGTTCTCCTCGTCTCCAAGGACGGCGGCGCACAGATCGGGGCCCCGACGGTCGCGGGCGCGAAGGTTTTGGGCGAGATCGCCGAACAGGCCCGCAGCCCCAAGTCGATCGCCTTCAAGAAGCGCCGCCGCCAGAACAGCAAGCGGAAGCGCGGCCATCGCCAGGATCTGACGCTCGTCAAGATCACGGCGATCGAGGGCTGAAAATCTGCCGGGCCGCGTGGAAAAATCGCGGATTTTGTGTTTTACTGCCGGCCCGTGTCGCCCGAGGCGACCGAGGCGCAGGCTGAAGAGGTCGGAGAAGAACAATGGCGCATAAGAAGGCGGGCGGCTCCTCCCGCAACGGCCGCGACTCGGACGGCCGTCGCCTCGGCGTGAAGAAATTCGGCGGCGAGTCGGTCATCGGCGGCAATATCATTATCCGCCAACGCGGAACCAAGGTCCATCCGGGCCGCAATGTCGGCATAGGCAAGGACCATACGATCTTTGCGCTCTGCAGCGGCAAGGTCGTGTTCAAAGCCGACCGCGATCGCATGAGCGTCAGCGTATTGGCCGACGCTGCGGCCGAGTAAGGCGGGAGTCTAAGACGTTCCGCCGGCTCCAACCCCCGGCGGACGTTTGGGATCTTCGTTAAGTCTAAAAAGTCCCAAAGCTTAAGAGCAGAGCTCCTGGCGCAGTCCGATTAAGGGTCGAAAAAAGACCCGCGGGGAACGGAAAGCCAAGTCCAGCTTTTTCGTTTCCGAACCGATTCGGTTCCTGCTTGGAGCTTATAGATGTTCCCCGAGATCACGCGCGACGACATTTTCAGGCTGGAGACCCGGCGGCTGTGGCTGCGCTGGCCGCGCGCCGCCGACGCCGATGCGATCGCGCGTTATTGCAACGATCCCGAGGTCGCCCTGAAGACGACCGCCATCCCCTACCCCTATGCGCGCAGCGACGCAGAGGGCTTCGTGCTGCACGCGCGCACAGAGAATGCCGCGGGCGCGGCGCTGCATCTCGCGCTGGCGCTCAAACGCCAGCAAAGCGAAGCGATCGGCATGATCTCGCTGATGGGGGCCGAAACACGCGGCGAAGGCAATCTCGGCTTCGTTCTGGCCCGCAGCGCCTGGGGCCAGGGTCTCATGACCGAGGCGGCGCGCGCCTTTGTCGATCTCGTCCTGAACATCACGAGCCTCGATCACATCGTTTCCTCGGCGCTCGCGACGAACACGGCCTCGCTGCGCGTGCAAGAGAAGCTCGGCTTCGTCGTCACCGGCGAGAAGACGGCGGATGCGCCGGCGCGCGGCGGCGCGCTCCAAATGACCACGACACTGCTGAAACGCGGCGCCGCGCATGCGCCTTATGGCGCACTGCCGGCGAGACGCGCCGCTTCATGAGCTCAAAGCGATGAAATTCCTCGATCAGGCCAAGGTGCATGTGCGCTCGGGCGACGGCGGAGCCGGTTGCGTCTCGTTCCGGCGCGAGAAGTTCATCGAGTTCGGCGGGCCCGACGGCGGCGACGGCGGGCGCGGCGGCGATGTCGTCGCCCTCTGCGTCGAGGGGCTCAACACGCTCATCGACTACCGCTATCAGCAGCACTTCAAGGCCAAGACCGGCGTCCACGGCATGGGCAAGAACCGCGCCGGCGCTCGCGGCGCCGATGCGGTGTTGAAAGTCCCCGTGGGCACGCAAATTTTCGTCGAGGACGAGGAGGAGCCGATCGCGGATCTTACCGAGGTCGGCCAACGCGTCGTCATCTGCCGCGGCGGCAATGGCGGCTTCGGCAACGCCCATTTCACGAGCTCGACGAATCGCGCGCCGCGCCGCGCCAATCCCGGCCAGCCGGGCGAGGAGCGCGCCATCACGCTGCGTCTCAAGCTCATCGCCGACGCCGGACTGGTCGGACTGCCCAACGCCGGGAAATCGACCTTTCTTTCCCGCGTCACGGCGGCGCGGCCAAAGATCGCCGACTACCCCTTCACGACGCTCCACCCAGGTCTCGGCGTCGTGAACCTCGACGGGCGCGAGTTCGTGCTGGCCGATATCCCCGGCCTCATCGAGGGGGCGCACGAAGGACGCGGGCTCGGCGACCGCTTTCTTGGCCATGTGGAGCGCTGCCGCGTGCTGCTGCATCTCATCGATGCGACCGACGAACACGCCGGCAAAGCTTACAAAACGGTCCGGGCGGAGCTCGCGGCCTATGGCGGCGGGCTCGAGAGCAAGCCCGAGATCGTCGCTCTCTCCAAGACCGACGCCGTCGATCCCGACCATCTCAAGAAACAGCGCGAGAGGCTGATGCGCGCGATAAAGTCGGCGGGTCCGGCAATCGCCGGAAAGCCGGCAGCGCCGTTGCTCCTCTCCTCGGCGAGCGGCGATGGCGTCAATGAGGCGCTGCGCGCGCTCCAACGCCAAATCGACGCGCAACGCGGAGCGGCTGAGACGACGGAAGAAGAAGCGCCGGCCTGGAGCCCGTGAGCCGAGTTTCCGGGCTTACCAGCGCAAGAGCGCCGCGCCCCATGTAAAGCCGCCGCCCACGGCCTCGAGCATCACGAGATGCCCGGGCTTGATGCGTCCGTCGGCGACCGCGACGGAGAGCGCCAGCGGCACGGATGCGGCCGAGGTATTGCCGTGGTCCTGGACCGTCACGACCACTTTCTCGGGCGCGATGCCGAGCTTTTGCGCCGACATGTCGATGATCCGGCGATTGGCCTGGTGCGGCACGAACCAGTCGAGATCTTCCGCCGTGAGCCCCGTCGCCTCGAAGGCGTCCTTGACCACGCCCGTCACCTGCCCGACGGCGAAACGAAAGACCTCTTTGCCCTCCATCCGCAGGTGGCCGACGGTCTGGGTCGAGGAAGGCCCGCCGTCGACGAAAAGCTTGGCGCGATGGCGTCCGTCCGAACGAATCTGCGTGGTGAGCACGCCACGATCGCGCGTGTCGCCGCGGCCGGGAACAGCTTCGAGCGCGATCGCGCCGGCGCCGTCGCCGAAGAGAACGCAGGTCGAGCGATCGTTCCAATCGAGGATGCGCGAGAAAGTCTCCGCCCCGATCACCAGCGCGCGCCGGTGCGAGCCGGAGAGCAGGAACTTGTCGGCCGTGGCGACCGCGAACACAAAGCCGGCGCACACCGCCTGAAGGTCGAAGGCTACGCCTTGCGTTATGCCCAGCGCCGCCTGAATCTGCGTCGCGGAGGAGGGGAAGGTGTTGTCGGGCGTGGAGGTCGCCACGACGATGAGATCGATGTCCTCGGGCGCCCATCCGGCCTGCGCCATCGCTGCGCGCGCCGCCTTTGTCCCGAGCGTTGAGGTCGTCTCGCCCTCTCCGGCGATCTGACGCCTCTCGATGCCGGTGCGCTGGACGATCCAGTCGTCGCTCGTATCGACAATTTTCGCGAGGTCGTCATTGGTGAGCGTCTTTTTGGGCAGAGCGCTTCCGACGCCCCGCACGACCGAGCGCAAAATCCCGTCCTTGATCGTCACTTCGCTGCTTCCTGCGCCTGTGCCGCGCGTGGGGCGCCTCTTCCCTCAACGAGCGTGGCGGCCTGTCGAATGCGCGCCAGCAGGTCCTGCTCGACCATCTCGCATCCGATCTCCACCGCGCGCGCGAAACCAAAGGCGTCGGCGCCGCCGTGACTCTTGATCACGACGCCCTCGAGCCCCAGGAACACCGCGCCATTGACCTGACGCGGATCCATCTTCGTCTTCAACTCCGTGAAGGCCGAGCGCGCAATCCAGGCGCCGAGCTTCGTGACGAGCGAGCGCCCCAACGCCTCGCGCAGCAGGGCGGCGAATTGCTTCGCCGTGCCTTCGGCCGTCTTGATCGCGATATTGCCCGAAAATCCCTCGGTCACGACGACGTCGACCTCGCCCCAGCCGATGCGGTCGCCTTCGATGAAGCCGCGATAGTCGAGCATGGGGAGCTCGAGCTCCTTGAGAATCTTGGACGCCTCCTTGACTTGGTCGACGCCCTTAATCTCCTCGACGCCAATATTGAGCAGACCCACACGCGGACATTCGACATTGAGCATGATGCGCGCCATGGCCGCGCCCATGATCGCGAGATTGACGAGATGCACAGCGTCGCCGCCGATTGCGGCGCCCACGTCGAGAACGACGGAATGGCCGCGCAGGGTCGGCCAGAGGCAAGCAAGGGCCGGCCGGTCGATCTGCGACATGGTTCTCAGGCAGAACGTCGCCATGGCCATCAGCGCGCCGGTGTTGCCGGCGGAAACGGCCACTTCCGCCTCGCCCTTCTTTACGGCCTCGATCGCCATCCACATGGAGGAGACCCGCCGACCCTGTCGCAGGGCGATGCTCGGCTTGGTGTCCATGCCAATCGACACGCTCGCGGGAATGATGCGGGCGCGCGCGGCAAGCTCGGGGAACTTGGCGAGCTCCGCCGTGACGACGGCCTCGTCGCCAAAGAGGAGAAACTCGCTGCTTTGATGAGTTTTGAGGGCGCTAGCCGCGCCGGCCAGCGTAACGGAAGGCCCGATGTCGCCTCCCATCGCGTCGACCGCGATCCGAACAGCATTGCCCATCGTTTCGATCCGTGCTCCGCGGCGGCGCCGCAATGCTGTGGCTCCGCCAAATCCTGCCGGAGAGGCGGCGCGAGGACGTTCCATCGTCGCGCTGGAGCCGGACGCCGCGGCGCTGCATGCGCGCGCGGCTCCCTGTTCGCCGGTCACTTGCCATTTGGCGGGGACACACGCAAGAGACTCCTCGCGAAAGAACGCGTTAAGCCTTCAAGCGTCGTCTGTGTCCGCTCCCCGCTTCAAAACGGCGGCGAAGGGATTGTCGTCGGGGATGGCGGGAGCCGGCTCCTCGAACCGGGCGCCAGGCTTGCGGGGATGCGGATCGAGGCCAAGCGTCAGAAACTCGCCCGCCAGCGCGCCAAGATCAATGTGACCGCCAACGAGCGGATCCGCACCGTCGTCGTCGTCCAAACCCATAACGTCGTCGGCGGTCAGCGTCTCGCGCCGGCCGTGCGCGGCTCCCTCCTCCGCCTTGGGCGGGGCAAAGCGCACGGAGACCGGCTCCTCGATGACCGCGTCGAATTCCTCAAGCGTCACCACGCAAGTCTGACGGACCTCCGCCCGAAGGACTCCGACGACCTTGAGGCCGTCCCGCCCGATGCGCGTGATGCGCAACGGCGCCTCGAGCCAAAGCACGCCGGGCAGCGCGTTCAGGCGCGCGAGGGCCGCGCATTCGGGCTCGTTTGCGCGAATCACGATCTCGAGCCCTTCCGCGGGCACGCTCGCCACAGCCAGGGGCCTCGACAAGGGCGGCGCGTCGGCGCGGCGATCGGAGGTCGAATTTTCTTTTTGCTTTACGATTTTCGTCACCGCTGTCCGCCCGCTCCGGCTTCGCCCCGTCTTCGCCACAAAGTAGAGCGATCTCCAATCAGGCGCCAGTCGCTCATCGTCGGCTTGCTTTCGCCCGGCGGCGCGACTACGCCTGCCGAGGCGAAGCCTCTGAGCGACGCGGCCTTCCTCAGCGAGGTTCCGTCGCTCGGACGCGTCCTTAAGGTTTTGAAGCGGAGATCCTCATGGCGTTCGCCCTGCCCATCGTTTCCCGATCCCCGTCGCGCCGAGCGGCGATGGCCCGGCTGGCGATCGCTCTGGCGCTCGCGGCGCCGCTCGGCGGCTGTCTCGGCTATGACGGCGTCATCACCCGCGGCGCCGTCTATGAGGAACGCAAGGTCGCCCAGGTCAAGCCGGGCATGCCCGCCCAACAGGTGCTCTCCACTCTGGGCACGCCCTCCACGACCTCAACCATCGGCGGGGAAGCTTGGTACTATGTGAGCCAGCGCTCGGAACGCTCGCTTGCATTCATGCCCGAGCATATCGTCGACCAGCACGTCCTCGCCGTCTATTTCGACAAGGCGAAGAAGGTTCAGCGCACGGCGGATTACAGCCTGGAGGATGGCAAGGTCATCGACTTCCAGACCCGCGCGACGCCGAGCGCGGGCTCCGAGACAAATCTCGTGAGGAGCATGCTGTCAGCGGCCTCTAGTGTTTCGAACATGATGCCTTTCTAAAGCACTTAATATTCGAGCGAGATTCTTCGAGCGACAAGAAACAAGATCAAAATCTGATCGCCAATCTCCCTCAGGCAAATTCAATCAACTTCAGCATTCTCTTTTGAACAGCATTCCCTTCGAATAGACCCTCGACATTGTTGGTCTGGGCCAAAGCGCCCTTTGCGATTTTCATGGCGCGAGGTCTACCGGCTTTGACGCCATATTGACACGCGCGTAACGACGCCAAGCCAACTCCCTCCTCTCCAAACCGCCGATGTTCCTAACGCCCGGCCCTGCCTTGATTATGGCGCGGGCTGGGCAACGCTTGTCGATTTTTCGCCCACTGGACGCGTTAACGTCCGATTCACCGTAAATCGACAAACGAGGCGCGACGCATGAGTCTGTTCGAGGCCTATTGGTCTTATTCGTACCCTGAGGTTTTAGAGAAGCCGGAACGCAAGATTTCGCCGGCCGAGCGCTTTTTCTGCTGGATCGGCTTCCCGCGCAGCAAGGCCAAGCTTGCCCCTGCCCTTCGCGCACTCTCGGTGGCTGGGTTGCTCGCCGCGGCGATCTTCATCGCGGCCTCGGCGCCACATTTGGCGACGGAAAAGCGAACGAGCCCGCTCGCACGGAGCGCCCGCGCGCCCTCTCCTGTTCTGTCGCTTGCGAAGGCGGACGATTTCCCGCTCGACGCCGATTTCTCGCTCCAGACGGCGGCGCAGACTTGGGACCGTCGGCTCTTCGCCCAGTCCGAGCCTTATGACCCCGAGCTAATGCGCTTCGGGACGCAGAAGGTGCAGCGCTCGATCATCGAACGCGTCGTGAAGGCGGCGGCGGAAACCGGCTCGGATCCGGCGCTGCTGCTCAGCATCGCCGACAAGGAATCAAGCTTCATCCTCAAAGCCAAAGCGAGCACCTCCTCTGCGAGCGGACTCTTCCAATTCATCGATTCGACTTGGATGACGGCGATGAAGGCCTTCGGCTGGCGCCACCTCCAGCAAGAAGCGAAGGCTCCTCAGACGGAGCCCGCGAAGCCCGCGGTCGCCTCGCGCTCCGAGATTCTGAAGCTGCGCAATGACCCTTATCTCTCTGCAGTGCTCGCTGCGGAAATTCTAAAGCACGAGGGGGCGAAGATCTCCGAGGAGATCGGGCGCCAGCTCACCGCGGGCGAGACCTATCTGATCCACTTCCTTGGCCCCGACGACGCACGGCGCTTCATGGCCAAGATGGACCAGGACCCGCAGATTTCGGCCGCCAAGCTGTTGCCGCGGCCCGCGCGCGCCAACAGGTCGATCTTTTTTGCAAGCCTCAACGGCCGGCTGAAGCCGAAGTCGCTGCGAGAGGTCCATGACGCCTTCGAGGCCATGATGATGGCGCGCGTCGACCGCTTCCGCGACGCGGAAGCCCGCGTGCCCGAGGCGGTCGCGGCGGCCAACGCCGCCGGCGCCACAGCCTACGTCGAGGATAAATAGCGAAAGAAGCGCCGTCAGGCGGCGCCGAGCATCAGCTCGAGATTCTGGACCGCGGCGCCCGACGCGCCCTTGCCGAGATTGTCGAGCCTCGCGACGAGCACCGCCTGACGCTTCGCTTCGACTGCGTAAACGAAGAGCTCCATTTCGTCTGCGAAATTGAGCGCGGTCGCGTCCAGTCTGTCGCCAGGAGCAGGGCGCGCCTTCACCCACCGCGCCCCCGCGTAATGACGCCCGAGCGCGGCCTCGAGATCCGAGCCCGTGGGGCGCCCCGGCAGATCGTCGAGCCAGAGCGGGATCGAGACGAGCATACCCTGCCGAAAATTGCCGACGGAAGGCACGAAGAGGGGCGCCCGCGTCAGCCCCGCATGGGCTGTGATTTCGGGCAGGTGCTTGTGATCGAGCCCCAGCGCGTAGAGCTCGAAAGGCGGGGCCGCGCTAGCCTCATAGGCCTCGATCATCTTCTTGCCGCCGCCCGAATAGCCGGAAACCGCATTGATCGTCAGCGGCGCGTCGCGCGCGACGAGCCCGGCCGCGACAAGCGGCGCGAGCAGCGCGATCGCGCCCGTCGCATAGCAGCCCGGATTGGCGACACGGCGGGCGGCGGCGATTTTTTGCGGCTGATCGGCCGAAAGCTCGGCGAAGCCATAGACCCAGCCGGCCTGAACGCGATGGGCGGTCGAGGCGTCGAGGAGGCGGGGCGCGCCCTCTCCCAGCCGATCGCAAAGCGCGACCGTCTCGCGCGCCGCGTCGTCCGGCAGGCAGAGGATCGCCAGATCGACACTCGCCAGCAGCTCGCGCTTGGCCTCGGGATCCTTGCGCCGCTCCGGCGCGATCGAGACAATCTCAATGCCGGCGCGGCCGGCGAGTCGCTCCCGAATCTCGAGCCCGGTCGTGCCCGAGTCGCCGTCGATGAAGATCCTGGCCATTGTCGCCGCCTCGCGTGGGAAGAATGGCGAGGGGAATGCGGCGGGCGGCGGCGCTTGTCAATGCGGCCGGGGCTCGAGACAGGACGATCGGGTGAGCGGTCTTTTGCCCGAGCCTCATCCTGAGAGGCTGTGACTTTTTCGATTGCTGACGCCCACAACTCGTGATTCGCTGGATTCCTTCCAGGGAGCATGAGTCGTGGGCGAGCTTTTTGATGATCTTCCCGTTGTTGATGCGTGCGCGGCGAAAACAACAGGCCGCGCCCGGCTTCGGGAGCCGGTGCGCGATCAGGTGAGCTTACAGGTTTGCGACCTCGACGCCTTGATTGACGAGGATCATCCGGCGCGGATCATCTGGGCATATGCCGCGAAGGTCGATCTTTCCGTCCTCGAAGCGGATGTGAAATCGCGCGAGGGCGCGCCGGGCATGCCGCAAACCTCGCTGCATCTTTTGCTGGCGCTGTGGCTTTATGCGACCGCGCGGGGCGTCGGCAGCGCGCGGGCGCTGGCGCAATTGTGCGAGTGCGCCGTCGCCTTTCGCTGGCTGTGCGGCGGCGTGAGCGTCAATCATCGGCTTCTGTCGGAGTTTCGCAGCCAGCGCGGCGATCTGATCGGCCGGCTGCTGGCCGAGCATGTGGCCAGCCTTTCGGTGGCCGGCGTGATCAGTCTCGGCGAAATCGCGCAGGACGGCGTGCGTTTGCGCGCGAACGCCGGAGCCGCCTCTTTCCGCCGCCGCAAGACGCTGGAAAGTGAATTGGCGAAGGCCAAGGCGCTGGTGGAGCGCCTGTCCAAGGACGAAGACGACGATCCCGGCGCTTCGGGCAAGCGCCAAAAGGCTGCGCGCGAACGGGCCGCGCGCGAGCGGCAGGCGAAGGTGGAAGCGGCGTTGGCGGCGCTTTGCGAAGCCGAAAAGCTGCGCGAGAAGCGGCAAAAGACCAACAAGAAGGAAACGGAGCGGCAAAAGGAGCCGCGCGCCTCCACCACCGATCCGCAGGCTCGGGTCCTGAAGATGGCCGATGGCGGCTTTCGCCCTGCTTATAATGTGCAGTTTACCAGCTTGCCCGAGACCGGCGTGATCGTATGTGTCTCGTGCGAAACGATCGGGTCGGATCGGGGCTTGGCCGAACCGATGGCGCAAAGGATCGAAACGACCTATGGGCGGCGCGCGAAGGTCTATCTGGTCGACGGCGGTTATCTGGCGGCGGAGGACATCGATGCGGCGGCGCGGGCCGGCACAGATTTTTATTGTCCGCCGCTCAAGTCGAAATCAGGGCGCGACCCCTATCTCGTCCGCCCGGGCGATACGCCTTCGGTGGCCGCGTGGCGCGAGCGCATGGCGAGCGACGAGGGCAAAAGAACCTATCGACGCCGTTCACGCTGCGAGCTTGTCCACGCCAAACTCCGCAACCTCGGTCTCGACCGCCCGTTGCTTCGCGGCAAGGAAAAAATCGAGACCTTGATGCGCTGGTTTAGCCTGGCGTCCAACATCCTGACCGAAGCGAGGCTGCAGACCGCCTAAGCGCATGCAAAAAACCAGAAAGCAGTGGCGCGCCGCAATAAAAAAGAAGCACGCCACCCCCCACATCTCACGCCGCTCACCCTCCTCGCAATTAAGTCACAGCCTCTGAGGAGCGCCCACGGGGCGCGTCTCGAAGGATGGGGCTGCGCAGATCTTGCGATCTTATCCATGCTTCGAGACGCCCGCTTCGCGGGTTCCTCAGGATGAGGTCGCGGGGAGCAAATGTTCACCCGATCGCCCCTACTTGCCGCCCACGACGTGCGGGTCCTGAGCATGAGCCGATGCATCGCAGGGATAGCCAACCATGCAGGCCGTCGCGGCGAACAGGATCGTGACGACCTTCATGAGATTGATGCTGAACATGGACCCCTCCCCGTGATCGACGGTCGCTCTCTTGCGGAGCCTCAACACGGTAGGGATCTGTTAATCTAGGCGCGTTGCGCGAACGCACACACCGTCCAGAGCTAGGAGCGATGCGCGGCGCTGGGGTCTTCCAAGCAGAGTGACCCTGAAGCGAAGAACTCAGGCTTCAGCGCTCTACCCTCGCCCGCAATATTCCCGGTACCAATCGACGAAAGCCGAGACGCCTTGCTCGACACCGGTCGAAGGCCGGTATCCTGTCAGCCGCTCCAAGAGCGCGCAATCGGCGTAAGTTTGCGGCGCGTCGCCTCTCTGCATCTCGAGATAGTTGCGAATGGCTTTCTTGCCGAGCGTCTTCTCGACGACCTCGATAAAATCCATGAGCGACACGGGCTCGCCGCGGCCGATGTTGACGATTCTATATGGCCCCCAGGGCGAGACGCCAGGATCGTCCGTCTCGCGCGTCGGCGGCCGATCGATGAGGCGCGCGACGGCTTCGACCAAATCGCCGATGTAGGTGAAATCGCGCGACATGGCGCCATGGTTGTAAATGTCGATCGGACGATCGTTCTCGATCGCCTCGACAAATTTGAAGAGCGCCATGTCCGGCCGTCCCCAGGGTCCATAGACCGTGAAGAAGCGGAACATCGTCGTCGGGATCGACCAGAGATGCGCATAGCTATGCGCCATCGCCTCATTGGCCTTCTTCGTCGCGGCGTAAAGCGAGAGCGGGTAGTCGGCCTTGTCGGTCTCGTGGAACGGGACCTCAAGATTGCCGCCATAGACAGAGCTCGTCGACGCGATGAGAAGGTGACTCGGAGCCGAGCGACGCGCCATTTCTAAGACGTTGAAGCCGCCGACCAGATTGGAGTCGACGTAAGCGCGCGGATTTTCGAGGCTGTAGCGCACGCCGGCCTGCGCCGCGAGATGCACGATGACGTCGGGCGAGGCGGCCTCGACCGCTTTTTCAAGCGCCGACATGTCCTCGAGCAGGGCGACGTCGATGCGAAAATTGGGCGAGCTCTCGAGGATCGCCAGACGGGCCTTCTTGAGCGCCACGTCATAATAGGGTGTCACGCCGTCATAGCCGAAGACGAGATGGCCTTGCTCGAGCAGCAGTCTGGATAGATGGAAGCCGACGAAGCCGGCGGCGCCCGTGACGAATATCCGCATGGCGCCCCTGGGGTTAGCCTTCCGCCGCGCGCGGCGGGCCTGTTCTTCGCCGACGCTTCGCCGGCCTGTCAAGATTGCGCGTGGCCAACGCCCTTGGAGACGGCTTTGGCCATGACAAAAGCGCGCCCATGACCTAGTCTCTGAGCTTCCGAGCCCTGCCGACGCAGTTCAACTTGCGGATACCTCATGCGCCTTGCCGCCGCTCTCCTCCTTGCCCTTTCGACGCCGGCGCTGGCCGGCGATCTCAACGACTATCCGACCGCGGCGCGCGCCGATTACGTCTTCGCCTGCATGAAGTCCAACGGCGAGACGCGACAAGCGCTCGACCAATGCTCCTGCTCGATCGACGTCATCGCGTCGATTCTGCCCTATCAGCGCTATGTCGCGGGCGAGACAGTCGCCAGCATCAACCAGCAAGCGGGGCAGCTCGGCAATATGTTCCGCAACACCGCGGTCGTGCGCGACGCGCTCGACGAGTTGCGCCGCGCCCAGGCGGAAGCCCAGGTGCGCTGCTTCTAGATCAAGGCGAAAACGGCTCTCAGAGCGAAGCTTGGCGCTTTCGGACGGACCAGGATGGACGAAGCTTACGATGTTCTGATCATCGGCGCGGGCCCCGGCGGTTACGTCGCGGCGATCCGCGCCGCGCAGCTCGGCTTGCGCACCGCTGTCGTCGAACGCGAGCATCTGGGCGGCATATGCCTCAATTGGGGCTGCATCCCCACGAAAGCGCTGCTGCGCTCCGCCGAAGTCTTTCACCTCGCCGGCGCCAGCGCGGAATTCGGCGTCTCGCGCGACGCGCCCGTCGCGGACATCGTCAGGATGGTCGCACGGTCGCGCGAGGTCTCCGGTCGCCTCAATGCGGGCGTCGCGTTTCTGCTCAAGAAGAACAAGGTGGACGTGATCTTCGGCGAGGCGAGGCTTGTGGGCGCCGGCTCCGTCGAAGTCGCCCCGAGCGCCAAGCCTCCGGTCCTCCCGCAGGCGCCGCCGCCCAAGGGCGCCTTGGGGCCGGGCCGTTATCAGGCTCGCCATATTATCGTCGCGACGGGCGCGCGGCCCCGAATGCTCAAAGGACTTGAGCCGGACGGCGACCGCATCTGGACCTATTTCGAGGCGATGAAGCCGCAGCGGCTGCCCGCTTCGCTCCTCGTCGTCGGCGCGGGCGCGATTGGCGTCGAATTCGCGTTCTTTTACCGCGCTCTCGGCGTGAAAGTGACGCTCGTCGAAGCCCTGCCGCAGATTCTCGCCTCCGAAGACGCCGAGATCGCCGCCTTGGCGAGAAAAACCTTTGAGCGCCAGGGAATCGAGATTTTGACCGCGACGACCGTCGCGGCGCTCACGAAAGAGCCAGGCGCGCTGCGCGCCACACTGCGTCAAGCGGACGGCTCAACCCGCGAGATCGAGGCCGAGCGCGTGCTTTCGGCGGTCGGCGTCTCAGCCAATGTCGAGGGATTGGGGCTCGAGGCTCTCGGCGTCCGGATCGAGAAGGGCGTGATCGCGACCGACGGCCTGGGGCGCACCAGCGTGCCCGGGATCTACGCGATCGGCGACGTCGCGGGCGCGCCAATGCTCGCGCACAAGGCCGAGCATGAGGGAGTCGCCTGCGTCGAGGCGATCGCCGGCGTGGCCACGCATGCGTTGGACAAGAGCCGCATCCCCGGCTGCGTCTACACGAGCCCGCAGATCGCGTCGGTCGGCCTTACGGAGGCAAAGGCGAAGGAGACGGGGCTCGGGCTCAAGATCGGACGCTTTCCGTTGCGAGCCAACGGCAAGGCCATCGCGCTCGGAGAAACGGAAGGTCTGGTCAAGACGATCTTCGACGCGGATTCGGGGCGGCTTCTCGGCGCGCATCTCTTCGGGCCCGAGGCCACCGAGCTCATTCAAGGCTTCGTGATCGCGATGAATCTCGAAACGACCGAGGAGGAGCTGATGCGCACGATCTTCCCGCATCCGACATTGTCGGAAGTCATGCATGAAAGCGTGCTCGACGCTTTTGGGCGCGCCATCCACATTTGAACCCGGCAGAGGCGTCAGGCTGTAGCGTCCATTTCGCCAAACGCTGACGACGTCGACAACTCAGTTTTTATATTCCGCCAGGCAGTCCCCTTCTTTCTCGGGTCGTTGATAGTGGCTTGGGCCCTCGGCGCTCACCAGGGACTTGTAAAAGGACTGCTCGTCGAGCGCCTTGCGGATCTTGAGGACGCGCCCGTCGATCTGGCAGCCGAGTATCGCATTGGCGTGCCATATGTGCGAGAGGCCGGCGCGCGCGTTTACGACATGCGCGCGGCGCGTTTCCGCCTTCTGGGTCTCTTGGCTGGCGATCGCCTGATCGAGCTCGTTCTTTACATGGGCATAGCAATTGTTCAGCGCCGCGAAGAGATAGCCGGCGGAGACAGCGAAGGTCATCTCCAGTTTCTGCCCATCCTGCAATTGGGTGCAATCCTCGCGCGACGCTCTCTGCATCGGATTTTCCATTCCAACGGCGAAAGGCGAATCGATATAGTATTTCAACTGCGACATGAAATTCGTGAAGCTCACCTCCCACGCCCTGTTCGAGGCGAGCAGGCGCTGATTGGCGGCCTCCCAGCTATCCCGGCCGGCGCTTTGCCGCTCGACGAGATCGACGGCCTGAGTGAGCGCGGAATAACGCTCATTCGTGAGCGTTGCGACTTTCGAGCCGATCGTCAAAGCGTTTTGCATGTCGGCGTTCACGCGCGCATTGCGATTCTCGTTGCTCCAGGTGCGCTGCTGGAAATAGGCGCCGATGAGCGATCCGATGAGCGGCACCAGCACGACGCCGCCAAGCCCATAGACGAGCTTATTTGCGAGCGATTCTCTCGGCGGCGCGGCTTTCGGCGCTTCGCTCTCGTTCTCCGCCATGATCGTCGCAATCCAACAGGGTCGTGGCAAGCAAGGCGCGACGCGCTTCGCTTCTTCGTCGCGACGGAGCCTAAACGCGGGGCAAAGTCTGCGTCAAGACAAGCTCTCGAGCGCGTCCCGATCGCGCCTCGCGCTCGCCTTTCGCGATGCTCGCTCTTGCGATCTCCCGTCGGCGGCGCTAACCCTGACCGCGTTTGCGGACGTGGCGAAATGGTAGACGCAGCAGACTTCAATTGGAGCGCCCGCGGGGAAATCCGCGGTGTGGAACCGCCCAAATTCGGGGAAAGCTACCGGCTCTCAGCCCATGCCAATCCCGAGCCAAGCCGCGGCGCGCCGCGGAAGGTGTAGAGACTAGACGGGGGGCGCCTAAAGCCTGGCAGGCCACGGCGAAGGGATAGTCCAGACCACGAACGCTTTTGGAGCGGCGGCGAAAGCCGAAGTGGCAAGAAAATCTGCTTCTCGAAAAGGGAGTGCGGGTTCGAGTCCCGCCGTCCGCACCAGGGACTTCAGGAAGATGGATGAGAGAGCGACCGACCGCTCCAAGGCAGCGAGAATTCGGCCCGGCCGAGATGCGTGTCGCGAAAGCCAGTCGGATATTTGAGACCGAAGCCCAGAGCGCGATCGAAGCCGATATGAGCTATGTGAATAAGCGCAATTTGAATCAGTAGCGGCTTGCCGGAAATGTAGCCCAGCACGACAAGCACAAGCGGCACGAAGGTCACGTGCAGGCAATTATAGGCGACCGCGCCGAGGCGCGGCCCTACGAGATAGACGATCATGGAAAGATCGGGCGCGAGGAAGAGCGCGGCGAAGAGCCACCAACTGCCGCCAGTGCGGCTGTAGGCGAAAACCGCCACGCCCGAAAGAGCCGCGCCCTCCATGGCGAGCAAGACCCGGGTCCAATCGAGCGCGCTTTCCGGCGCCCCGACCGATGCCTGCCTCACGCCGCCTCTTCCCCAATCTGCTGAGGCCCGGAGTCCTGACCCTTGGCGGTCACGTCGCGCTCGACGAACTCGATCACCGCGAGAGGGGCGTTGTCGCCATAACGGAAGCCCGCCTTCAGCACGCGCGTGTAGCCGCCCTGGCGTTCCTTGTAGCGCGGGCCGAGCACATCGAAGAGCTTCTTGACGAGCGAGGGATCGCGCACCTGCGCGATGGCCTGGCGACGCGCATGCAGATCGCCGCGCTTGCCGAGCGTGACAAGCTTCTCGACGACAGGCCGAAGGTCCTTGGCCTTGTAGAGCGTCGTGACAATCTGCTCATGCTTGATGAGCGCCTGTGCGAGATTGGCGAACATCGCCTTGCGATGCTCATGCGTGCGCCCAAAGCGGCGCTTGGCGTTACGATGATACATTGGCTCTCTCCGTTTTTTGCGGCCGCCGTGCCAAGGTACGGCCGTCATTATGAGGAAGTCGGCAATCGTCAGTCGGCAGTCGGAACAAGCCCAATTGCCGACTGCCCAGCTGCCTACTGCCCTCAGTAGTGCTCTTCGAACCGCTTGGCGAGATCGTCGATGTTCTCGGGCGGCCAGCCGGGCACTTCCATGCCGAGATGCAGGCCCATCTGCGCGAGAACTTCCTTGATCTCGTTGAGCGACTTGCGCCCGAAATTCGGTGTGCGGAGCATTTCCGCCTCGGATTTCTGGATGAGATCGCCGATATAGACGATGTTGTCGTTCTTCAGGCAGTTCGCGGAGCGCACCGACAGCTCGAGCTCCTCGACCTTCTTCAGCAGCGCCGGGTTGAAGGCGAGCTGCGGGATCGAGGGCGCGGCTTCTTCGCGGCGCGGCTCTTCGAAATTGACGAAGACGTTGAGCTGATCCTGGAGAATGCGCGCGGCGTAGGCGAGCGCGTCCTCAGGACTCACCGCGCGATTTGTCTCGATGGTGAGCGTGAGCTTGTCGTAGTCGAGCACTTGGCCTTCGCGCGTGTTCTCGACGCGATAGCTGACCTTCTTGACCGGCGAATAGAGGCTGTCGACCGGAATGAAGCCAATGGGCGCGTCCTCGGCGCGATTGCGCTCGGCGGGCGCATAACCCTTTCCCGTGCTGATCGTGAACTCGACCCTGATCTCCGCGCCTTCGTCGAGCGTGCAGATCGCCAAGTCGGGATTGAGGATCTGAACGTCGCCGGTCGTTTGAATATCGCCTGCCGTGACGACGCCCGGACCCTGCTTCTTCAAGGCGAGGCGCTTGGGGCCTTCGCCCTGATATTTGACGGCGATGTCCTTGATGTTGAGCACGATGTCGGTCACGTCCTCGCGCACGCCCGGGATCGACGAGAATTCGTGCAGGACGCCGTCGATGTGAATCGAGGTGATCGCGGCGCCTTGCAGCGACGAGAGCAGAATGCGGCGCAGCGAGTTGCCGAGCGTCTGACCAAAGCCGCGCTCCAAAGGCTCCGCTATCGCGGTCGCCTCTCGTCGCGGGTCGTCGCCGGGAATCACGACCAGCTTGTTTGGCCGAATGAGTTCCTGCCAATTTTTCTGGATGCTCACTTTTGGCGCCTTTCGGGGAGTGGCGAGAACTTAATTACGAGGAACGTTCAGCGAAACGCAGGGCGGCTCTGACGAGCCGGCCTCTCGCCCCGGCTCAGACGCGCCTTCGCTTGCGTGGACGGCAGCCGTTGTGCGGGATGGGGGTCACGTCGCGAATGGAGGTCACCGTGAACCCCGCCGCCTGCAGGGCGCGTAGCGCCGACTCACGGCCCGAGCCGGGGCCGGAGACCTCGACCTCGAGCGAGCGAACCCCGTGCTCTCCAGCCTTGCGCGCCGCATCTTCGGCCGCCATCTGCGCCGCGTAAGGCGTCGATTTGCGCGAGCCTTTGAAGCCCATCGTGCCGGCGGACGACCAGGAGACGGTATTACCCTGGGCGTCGGTGATGGTGATCATCGTATTGTTGAACGTCGAGTTCACATGCGCGACGCCGGATGCGATATTCTTGCGTTCCCTGCGGCGGACGCGAGCGGGTTCTTTGGCCATGGTCTTGTCCTTCGAGCGCGCCCGTAGTGCCAGGCGCTAAGGGTTGAGGTGAACAAAGCGCGAGCGGAGCAGCTTACGGAACCTGTAGTCCGCGCCGCGACCGCTCTGGCTTCTAAATTACTTCTTCTTGCCGGCGATCGGCTTCGCCTTGCCCTTGCGGGTGCGGGCGTTGGTGTGCGTGCGCTGGCCACGAACCGGCAATTGCCGACGGTGCCGGAGGCCGCGATAGCAGCCAAGGTCCATCAGGCGCTTGATGTTGATCGCAACCTCGCGACGCAGGTCGCCTTCGACCATGTAGTCGCGGTCGATCGTCTCGCGAATTTGCAGCACTTCCGCGTCGGTGAGCTCGGAAACGCGCCGCTCGGAGGGGATTTTCACCTTGTCGCAGATCTCCTGCGCGATCTTGGGACCCACGCCATGAATATATTGGAGCGCGATGACGACGCGCTTGGAAGTCGGGATATTTACGCCGGCGATACGGGCCACTGTCTCTTCTCCATGGTTGAGCGCCTAACGGCGCAGTAAGGCGGAGGCTCGGTTCCTCCGCGCCAATCCGCGTCCGGTGGAGACCGGCCCTTGCGGATTCCGCGCTCTGGCAGAGCAGCAAACGCAAAAACACGCAGCGCCCGGCAAGCGGGCGCTCACGTCTCTTCGCGTTGGCGTCGCATAAGCTTCGCTCGATTGCGTGTCAAGAAAAATCTGCGGCGACGCCGAAAAAGTTTCCCGAAGGCCGTCGCCGTGGATGAGAAATCGGATCAAGCGGCCAAGGCCGCATCGACCGCGCGCGCGACGTCTTCGATCGGGGCCATGCCGTCCACCTGTTTCAGCGCCTGCTTACCGGAGTAGTAGGCCGAGACCGGAGCCGTTTGCTTCCGATAGGCGTCAACCCGAGTCTTGAGGGTCTCGGGATTGTCGTCGACCCGAACGCAGCCGCCGGCCTCCAAAGTCTCGCGAATGCGATTTTCGACGCGCTTCAACAGCATGGCCTCGTCAACGACGAGCTCGATGACCGCGTCGAGCCGCATGCGCTTGGCTTCGAGTAACGCGTCCAGCGCTTCCGCTTGAGCTACGGTACGCGGAAACCCGTCGAGGATGAAGCCGTTCGTCGCATCCGGGCCGTCGAGGCGTGCGTCGATGAGCTCGATGACGAGGTGATCGGGGACGAGCTCTCCGCGGTCCATGATCTCCTTGGCCTTAACCCCAAGCGGCGAGCCCGCGGCGACCGCGGCGCGCAGCATGTCGCCCGTCGAGAGCTGAACGATGCCCCATTTGGCGACGAGCCTCTGGGCCTGCGTTCCCTTGCCCGCCCCCGGCGGCCCGAGGAGCACGAGCCTCATCGACTGCGTTTCCCGCCACGGAGCCGGCTCTTGCGGATCGCCCGCTCATACTCGCCGGCGTTTAAATGGCCATAGATCTGCGCGACCGTGTCCATCGTGACGCTGACGACGATCAGGAGCGAGGTGCCGCCGAAGTAGAAAGGCACATTGGCGTAGGAGATGAGCATCTCCGGCAAGAGACAGATCACCGCGAGATAGGCCGCGCCGAGCACCGTGATGCGCATCAGGACCGAGTCAATCTCCTTAGCGGTGCGTTCGCCGGGACGGATTCCGAGCAGGAAGCCGCCGTGCTTCTTGAGATTATCGGCCGTCTCGGCCGGGTTGAACACGATCGCAGTATAGAAGAAGGCGAAGAATACGATCAGCCCGACATAGGCGATCATATAAAGCGGGCGCCCGTGCCCGAAATAGGCCGAGACCACGGCAAGCCAGCTGTCGGAACCCTGCGTCTGATAGAAATTCGCGACCGTCGTCGGGAGCAACAGCAGCGACGAGGCGAAGATCGGCGGGATGACGCCCGAGGTGTTCAGCTTCAGCGGCAGGAAGGATGTCTGCCCCTCATAGACCCGATTGCCCTGCTGGCGCTTGGGATAAGTGATGAGCAACCGACGCTGCGCGCGCTCCATGAACACGATAAAGCCGATCACCAAGAAGCACATGATGATCACGCCGATGATCGCGCCCGTCGAAATGGCGCCTTGACGCCCCATCTCGAGCATTTGCACGGTAGCGCTTGGGAAGGCGGCGACAATGCCCGCGAAGATGATCAGCGAAGAGCCGTTGCCGATCCCCCGCGAGGTGATCTGCTCGCCAAGCCACATCAGGAACATGGTGCCGCCGACAAGCGTGACGACCGTGCTCATGCGAAAGAAAAGGCCCGGATCAGTGACGACCCCTTGCTGGCCTTCGAGCCCGACCGCCATGCCATAGGCCTGGAAAGTCGCAAGCACGACCGTCAGATAGCGCGTATATTGGTTGAGGACCTTTTTCCCCTGCTCGCCTTCTTTCTTCACAGCTTCCAACGTCGGAATGACCGTGGTGAGCAGCTGGATGATGATCGAGGCCGAAATATACGGCATGATGTTCAGCGCAAAGATCGCGCGCCGCTGCACGGCGCCGCCGGCGAACATGTTGAACAGCTCGAGCACGCCCTTCGATTGGCCGAAGAAGCTCTTCGCGAAGGCGTCGGGGTCAATGCCGGGGAGCGGGACATAAGTCCCGAGCCGGTAAACGACGAGCGCGGCCAGCGTGAACCAGATGCGCTGCTTGAGCTCCTCATTCTTCAGGAAGTTGGAGACGTTGACGTTGGCCGCGAGCTGTTCGGCTGCCGATGCCATGGCGGCGATCCCTTTCCCCTTGCCGTTCCGGTCGCGAACCGAAAGGGCGCTTTTTGTTGTCGTTGTCTCTCTCGGTCACGCTGCGGTTGGGCGAAATCGCTCAAACGCAGATAACATGATCAAATCCAATGCCTTAAAGCGCTATTCGCGCGAAAACCGGTTTCCACTTTTTCGCATCGCGCTCTAGGCGACGGCGTAGCGGCCGCTAAACCGCTTCCCGATCGCATGGATTCACGCGATCGAAAAGGACTGAGCTCCAGATCAAAAACTCGGAGCTGTCACGGAAAACTGTTTCGCACTTTTCCGTGACAGCTCTAGCGCCATTTCGGCAGAAGGAAAATAAGCGCGAGCGTCGCCCGCGCAAGGGCGGGCGAGACCTGCGCTTCTACTCCGCCGACGCCGCGGCGTTGGCAAGCAGCGTCACCTTGCCGCCCGCGCCCTCGATCGCAGCGATCGCCCCCTTCGAGGCGGCGGCGACCTCGAAAGCGAGCTTTGCGGTAAGCGCGCCCTGGCCGAGGATCTTGACGCCGTCGCGCGGCTTGCTGATCACGCCCGCCGCGAGAAGCGCGTCCTGCGTCACAACAGCCTGAACGTCGAGCTTTCCGGCCTCCACAGCCTGTTGGATGCGGCCGAGGTTCACTTCGTTATAATCCGTCGGAAACGGATTGTGGAAGCCGCGCTTCGGCAGGCGACGATGCAGCGGCATTTGACCGCCTTCGAAGCCTTTCACCGCCACGCCGGTGCGGGCCTTCTGGCCCTTGACGCCACGTCCGCCGGTCTTGCCCTTGCCTGAGCCGATGCCGCGTCCGACGCGCATGCGGTTCTTGCTGGAGCCAGGATTGTCCGAGATGTCGTTGAGCTTCACCATCGCTGCGCCCTCACTTCTCGTCGACGATTTTGATGAGATGCGCGACCTTGGCGATCAGCCCGCGCACGGCCGGCGTGTCTTCGAGGGTGCGACGTCGACCAATGCGCGTCAGCCCCAGCCCGCGCAGCGTCTGGCGCTGCCGCTCCGGGCGCCCGATCGCGCTTCCCGTCTGCTCCACGGTGACTGTCTTTTGCTTCGTCATCTGCGTTCCTCCCGTCACGCTTCGACGGCTTCAGCGTCAACGCCGTGGCGACGGGCCTGCAAGGCCGAAACCTTCAGCGTGCGGCGGGCGGCGACGGCGCGCGGCGAGTCTTCGCGCGCCAATGCGTCGAAAGTCGCTCGGATCATATTGTAGGGGTTCGAAGAGCCCTGGCTCTTGGCCACGACGTCATGCACGCCGAGCGTCTCGAACACGGCGCGCATCGGGCCGCCGGCGATGATGCCGGTGCCGGGGGGCGCGGCGCGCAGCACGACGCGTCCCGCTCCGTGCCGCCCGTTCACATCGTGATGCAGCGTGCGGCCCTCGCGCAGCGGCACCCGGATCAGCGCGCGTTTCGCGGCGTCCGTCGCCTTACGGATCGCCTCCGGCACTTCGCGCGCCTTGCCGTGGCCAAAGCCGACGCGTCCCTTTTGATCGCCGACGACGACGAGCGCGGCAAAGCCGAAGCGGCGACCGCCCTTCACGACCTTCGCGACGCGATTGATGTGAACCAGCCGGTCCACGAATTCGCTGTCGCGATCCTCTCTATCGCGATCGCGTCCGCGACCGCCTTCAGCTTCACGCGCCATTCTTTTCTTCCGTCACTTACGCAGCCACCCGGCCGCTCGCTTCGTGCGTCACATCCCCGGCGGGGTTGCGCCTTAAAACTCGAGGCCGCCTTCGCGCGCCCCTTCGGCCAACGCCTTCACGCGGCCGTGATACATATAACCGCCGCGATCGAACACCACGGCCTTCAGGCCCTTGGCGACGGCGCGCTCTGCGATGAGCTTGCCCACCTCTTTGGCGGCTTCTATGTTCGCCCCGGTTTTCAGCTTCTCGCGGTTCTCTTTTTCCATCGAGGAGGCGGCCACCACGGTCACCCCCTGCTCGTCGTCGATGATCTGCGCATAGATCTGCTTCGACGAGCGGAAAACCGAAAGCCGCGGCCGTCCGAAGGCGCGCGCGCGCAGGGCGCGGCGAACCCGCTGCTTGCGACGCGTTTCCAGCTCTATGTTGCTCGACATCGGTCCGATCCTTATTTCTTCTTGCCTTCCTTGCGGAAGATGAATTCGTCGACGTATTTCACGCCCTTGCCCTTATAGGGCTCGGGGCCGCGCAGGGCGCGTATCTCCGCAGCGGTCTGGCCGACCTGTTGCTTGTCGATACCGCTGATCGTGATTTCCGTGGGCTTGGGCGTCACGATCGTGAGACCCGCCGGAATCGGAAAATTCACATCATGCGAGTACCCAAGCGCGAGCTGCAGGTTCTTGCCCTGCACGGCAGCGCGGTAGCCGACGCCGGTGATCTCGAGCTTCTTCTCAAAACCCTTGGTCACGCCGATCACAATGTTGTTCACACGCGCGCGCGCCGTGCCCCAAAGCGCCCGCGCGCGCTTGGTGTCGCCGCGCGGATCGACCTTGATGGCGTTGTCTTCCTGCGCCACCGACACCTCGTCGGGGACGAGAAATTCGAGCTGCCCCTTCGCGCCCTTCACGGTGACGAGCTGGCCGTCGACCTTGGCGGTCACCCCGGCCGGCACGACGACGGGCTTTTTACCGATACGAGACATGGTCTTTCGTTCCTTAAAGAGTCGTCCTGCAGGGTTAGAACACCCGACAGAGCAGCTCGCCGCCCACATTCTTCTCGCGCGCGACATGATCCGCCATGACGCCTTTAGACGTCGAGACGATGATCACGCCAAGCCCATTGGCGACGCGCGGGACGCTCGCGACATCCGCATAGACGCGGCGGCCAGGACGCGAGACGCGCTCGATTTCCTTAATCGCCGGCTGACCGTCGAAATACTTAAGCTCGATTTCGAATTCGGTGCGGCCGTCGCCGAAATCCGTGGTCGAATAACCGCGGATGTAGCCTTCATCCTTCAACACGTCGAGGACGTTCGCCCGGAGCTTCGAGCCGGGCGAGGACACTTTGTCCTTGCGCCGCATTTGCGCGTTGCGAATTCTTGTCAGCAAATCGCCGAGCGGATCGTTGATCGCCATTGTTCCGCTCTCCTTACCAGCTGGACTTCACGAGACCCGGCACGAGGCCGCGGGAGCCGAGCTCGCGCAATGCGATGCGCGACATCTTGAGCTTGCGATAGTAGGCGCGCGGGCGGCCCGACACTTCGCACCGATTGCGAATCCGATTCGCCGCGGAATTGCGCGGGAGCTCCGCGAGCTTGAGATGCGCCTCGAAACGCTCTTCCGCCGTCAAGCTCTCATCCTTGGTGCGAGCCTTCAGCCGCGCCCGCCTTCCGGCGAGCGACTTCACGAGCTTCTCCTTGCGCTTATTATTCTCGACCGCGCTCTTCTTGGCCATACTCGTCCTGCCTCTTCAGTTACCGCGTTTGAGGGCGCCGGGCCCTCACTGCCGGAACGGGAAATTAAACGCCTTCAACAAGGCGCGTGCTTCTTCGTCGGTCTTCGCCGTCGTGCATACGATCACGTCGAGGCCGAGGATGGACTCGGCCTTGTCATAGTCGATTTCCGGGAACACGATGTGCTCCTTTATGCCCAGCGCGTAATTGCCGCGACCGTCGAAGGACTTCGGATTGAGCCCGCGAAAGTCGCGCACGCGCGGCAAGGCCACCGTGATCAGACGGTCGAGGAATTCATACATGCGGGTCTTCCGCAAGGTCACCTTTGCGCCGATGGGCATGTTCTCGCGCACCTTGAAGGTCGAGATCGCCTTGCGCGCGCGCGTCACCACGGGCTTTTGCCCGGCGATCAGCGCGAGATCGCCCGCGGCGGCTGTGACCTTTTTCGTGTCGTTGACCGCCTCGCCCACGCCCATGTTGAGCACGATCTTGTCGATCGTCGGCACTTCCAGCGCGTTCTTGTAGCCGAACTGTTCCGTCAAGGCCGGCCGCACGACTTCCTCGAAGTGCTTCTTCAGGCGCGGCGCGTAAGAGGTCGGAAGCTCCGCTTTCTCGTGCGCGTCGCTCGACGCTGCAGAAGAAGCCGCCCTGGCCTTCTTGGACTCGCCGCCCTTCTTCGCGTCGGCGTTCTTGGCCGCGCTCTTCGCTTTCTTATCCTCAGCCATCGATCAGCTCTCCCGAACGCTTGGCGAATCTGACCTTGCGGCCGTCTTCCAAAATCTTGAACCCGACCCGCGTCGGTTTGCCGTCCTTGGGATCGATTATGGCGAGGTTCGACAGATCGATCGGCGCAGACTTGGTGATGATGCCGGCCTCGCGGTCACGAGTCTGGCGTTGATGGCGCTTCACCTGATTCACGCCATCGACCACGGCCCGTCCCTCGTCGGGATGCACGCGCAGCACCTCGCCGGTGCGACCCTTGTCGCGTCCCGCGATGACGACCACCTTGTCGCCTCTTTTGATCTTGGCGGCCATCACAACACCTCCGGCGCGAGCGAGATGATCTTCATGTGGTTCTTGGCGCGAAGCTCGCGCGGGACGGGTCCGAAGATACGCGTCCCGATCGGCTCCTTCTGATTGTTGATCAGAACCGCGGCATTGGAGTCGAAGCGGATCGTCGAGCCATCGGCGCGATGAATGTCCTTGGCGGTGCGCACTACGACGGCCTTCAGCACGTCGCCCTTCTTCACGCGGCCCCGCGGAATCGCCTCTTTGATCGAGACGACGATAATATCGCCCACGCCCGCGTATTTGCGTTTCGAGCCGCCCAGCACCTTGATGCACATGACCCGTCGCGCGCCGGAGTTATCGGCGACATCGAGATTTGTCTGCATCTGTATCATGGCATATCCGCCTTGGTTGTTCCGCTTCGGGCTTCAGCGCGATTGACGCTCTGACGGCCGAGTCCAAAATTATTCCGCGCCGCTCAAGCCTTGGCTGCACGTTCAACGACGCGCCATCGCTTGAGCCTCGAGATCGGGGCTGTTTCCTCGATCATGACCTCGTCGCCAACCTTAAAGGCTCCCGCCTCGTCATGAGCGTGGTAGTTTTTGGTGCGGCGCACGGTCTTCTGCAGCAGCGGATGCGTGAAACGGCGCTCGACCTTCACGACCACGGTCTTCTGCTGCTTGTCGCTGACGACGACGCCCTGGAGAATTCGCTTCGGCATGGCCTTCAATCAACCCTTCTGATGGCTGCGCGCCTGTGCGGCGATCGTCTGGACTCTCGCGACGTCGCGTCTGACGACGCGCACGCGGGAGGAGTTCTCGAGCTGGCCGGTGGCCCGCTGGAAGCGAAGGTTGAACTGCTCCTTCTTCAGCTTCAGGAGCTCATCGTTCAATTGATCCTCGCTCAACGCGCGAAGATCCGACATGCGCTGCTTGCTCTTCATGGCGTTTGATCCTCACTCCGAAATGCGTTGGATGAAGCGCGTCTTGATCGGCAGCTTGGCGGCGGCAAGATCGAGCGCTTCGCGAGCGAGAGGCGCCGGCACGCCGTCGATCTCGAACATGATGCGGCCGGGGGCCACGCGCACCGCCCAAAATTCTGGCGCTCCCTTGCCCTTGCCCATGCGCACCTCGGTCGGCTTCTTGGAGACCGGCACATCCGGGAAGATGCGGATCCACACGCGCCCGGCGCGCTTCATATGGCGCGTCATGGCGCGACGCGCCGCTTCGATCTGGCGCGCGGTGATGCGCTCCGGCTCCATCGCCTTCAGACCGAACTGGCCGAAGTTGAGCAAAAAACCGCCTTTTGCGGCGCCCCGGATCCGACCCTTGAAGGCCTTCCGGAATTTGGTGCGTTTGGGTTGCAGCATCGTTCGTGCTTTCGTCAGGCGTGGCTGGGCTTAGGCCGCGTCGCGGTCGCGGTCGCGGTCGCGCCGACGACCCCGATCCCGGTCGCGATCACGCTCGCCATGATGATGATCGCTTCCCCCCTGCTCGGCGAAGCGCTTGTCCTGCGCCATCGGATCATGCTCGAGGATCTCGCCTTTGAAGATCCAAACCTTGATCCCACAGGTTCCATAGGCTGTGTGCGCCGTCGCGACGCCATAGTCCACGTCCGCGCGCAAAGTGTGCAGCGGCACGCGTCCTTCGCGATACCATTCCAGGCGAGCGATCTCCGCGCCGCCCAGCCGGCCTGAGCAGTTGATGCGAATACCCTGCGCGCCAAGCCGCATGGCCGACTGCACGGCGCGCTTCATCGCGCGGCGAAAGGCGACGCGACGCTCGAGCTGCTGGGCGATCGAATCCGCGACAAGCGTCGCCTCGATCTCTGGCTTGCGCACCTCGACGATATTGATCACGACCTCGCTCGTGGTGAGCTTGCCGACGAGCCTGCGGATCTTCTCGATGTCCGCGCCCTTCTTGCCGATCACGACGCCAGGGCGCGCCGAATAGATCGTGACACGGCACTTGCGGTGCGGACGCTCGATAACAATTCGCGAAACCGCCGCCTGCTTGAGCGCTTTGGAGATCGCCGCGCGGATCGCCATGTCCTCGTGCAGCAGCTTGCCGTATTCGTTCTTGGCTGCGAACCAACGGGAATCCCAGGTTCGGTTGACGCCGAGGCGCAGCCCGATCGGATTGACCTTCTGACCCATGACGCGCTCCTCAGGCCTGTGACTGCGTGGCGACTTCGCGCACGATGATCGTGAGATTGGCGAAAGGCTTCTCGATGCGTCCGGCGCGGCCGCGCGCCCTGGCCTGATGCCGCTTCATCACCATGTCCTTGCCGACGAAAGCCTGCGCCACGATGAGATCATCGACGTCGAGATCGTGATTGTTCTCGGCGTTGGCGATCGCGCTCTCCAGCGTCTTGCGTACGTCGAGGGCGCTGCGCTTTCTCGAGAATTCGAGATCGGCGAGCGCGCGCTCGACCTTCTTGCCGCGGATGAGCTGCGCGAGCAGATTGAGCTTTTGCGGGGAGACGCGCAGCATGCGCGCCACCGCCTTCGCCTCGTTCTCGCCCAATCTCGGCGGATTCTTTTCCTTCGACATCCGCTTAGCCTCTCTTCGCCTTCTTGTCCGCCGCGTGGCCATGGAAGGTGCGCGTCGGAGCAAATTCGCCGAACTTGTGCCCGATCATGTCTTCGCTGACGTTGACGGGAATGTGCTTGTGACCGTTATGCACGCCAAAGGTGAGGCCCACGAATTGCGGAAGGATCGTGGAGCGGCGGCTCCAGATCTTGATGACTTCCGAGCGGCCGGACGCGCGCGAGGCTTCGGCCTTCTTGAGCAGATAGCCGTCGACGAACGGACCTTTCCGGATTGAACGCGCCATGGATCAGCCCTTCTTCTTCTTGACATGCCGCGAGGACACGATGAATCGATCGGTCGCCTTGTTGCTGCGAGTCTTCTTGCCCTTGGTCGGCTTGCCCCAGGGCGTGACAGGATGCCGGCCGCCCGAGGTGCGGCCCTCGCCGCCGCCATGCGGATGGTCGATCGGGTTCATCGTGACGCCGCGGTTGTGCGGTCGACGCCCAAGCCAGCGCGAACGACCCGCCTTGCCGATGGAGATGTTCATGTGATCGGGATTAGAAACCGACCCCACCGTTGCGAAGCATTGTCCGTGCACCAGACGCTGCTCGCCGGAGTTGAGGCGGAGAATCACATATCCCTGATCACGGCCGACGATCTGCGCATAGGTGCCAGCCGAACGCGCGATCGCTCCGCCCTTGCCGATCTTCATTTCGACATTATGGATGATCGTGCCGACCGGAATATTGGCAATCGGCATCGCATTGCCGGGCTTGACGTCCACCTGCTGGCCGGAGATCACCACGTCGCCGACGGCGAGTCGCTGCGGCGCGAGAATGTAGGACAGCTCGCCGTCCTGATAGCGGATCAAGGCGATGAAGGCCGTGCGGTTCGGATCATATTCAAGGCGCTCGACCTTTGCCGGCACGTCGGCCTTGCGGCGCTTGAAGTCGACAAGACGATAGGCCTGCTTATGGCCGCCGCCACGGAAGCGCACGGTCACTCGACCTGCGTTGTTGCGGCCGCCCTTCGAGCTCTTCCCCTCGGTCAGCGTCTTTACCGGCTTGCCCTTATACAGGTCCTTGCGGTCGACGATGACGAGCTGACGAAGGCTCGGCGTGACCGGCTTGAATGTCTTCAGCGCCATGATTGCATCCTCTCAGCCTTCCGTCACAGTCCGGTCGTCACGTCGATCTTATGGCCATCAGCCAGAGTCACGACTGCTTTCTTCACGTCGCTCTGCTTGCCGCGAACGCCGCGAAAAGCTTTGGTCTTCCCCATGGTCACGAGCGTGTTGACGCCGACGACCTTCACGTCGAAGAGGCCCTCGATCGCCGCTTTGATTTGCGGCTTCGTCGCCTTGCGCGCGACCTCGAAAACGAACTGATTGTGCTCTGCCGCGGTCGTGGCCTTCTCGGTGACGACCGGCGCGACGATCACGTCGTAATGACTCGGGTTCTTGCTCATTTCAGCCGCGCCTCCAGCGCGTCCACCGCCGAGCGGGTCAGGACCAGCTTCTCGCGACGCAGGATGTCATAAACGTTGACGCCTTCGACCGGCAGCACGTCGACCTTCGGAATGTTTCGCGCCGCGAGCGCGAAGTTCTCCTGCAGCGCGCCGCCGTCGATGATCAGCGCGCTTGTGATCCCCGTCTTATCGAAGCCGGCCTTCAAAACCTTGGTCTTGGGGGCGTCGAGCTGCGCGTTCTCCCAGACGACGATGGCGCCGTCCTTGGCCTTGGCGGAGAGCGCATGCCGAAGCGCAAGCGCCTTCACCTTCTTGTTGAGATCGTGCTCGTGACTGCGCACTTGCGGACCGAACGCTCGGCCGCCGCCGACGAATTGCGGCGCGCGCTTGGAGCCGTGGCGAGCGCCGCCCGTGCCCTTTTGCTTATACATTTTCGCGCCAGTGCGCGCGATATCCGCGCGGTTCTTGACCGCATGGGTGCCAGCCCGGCGCTTGGCGAGCTGCCAGCGGATCATGCGCGCGATGAGGTCCGGGCGCGGCTCGAGGCCGAAGACCGCGTCGGAAAGCTCGATCGAGCCGGCCGACTGTCCATCAAAGGAGATGACGTCGAGTTTCAAGGGGTCAGTCCTCCGTCTTCTCTTGCGACTCTTGCGGCGCAGGCGCTTCGGCCGCCGACTCCGCGACCCGGAACTTGCCAGGCTTCGGCGCTTCGGCCGGGAGCGCCCGCTTGATCGCGTCGCGGAGATAAATCCACCCGCCGGCGTGGCCGGGCACAGCGCCCTGCACGATGACAAGGCCCCGCTCCACGTCGGTGCGCACCACTTTCAGATTGAGCGTGGTGACGCGATCCACGCCCATGTGGCCGGCCATCTTCTTGTTCTTGAAGGTCTTGCCGGGATCCTGACGGCCGCCGGTCGAACCATGCGAGCGATGCGAGACCGAGACACCGTGCGTCGCGCGCAAGCCGCCGAAGTTCCAACGCTTCATCGGGCCGGCGAAGCCCTTGCCGATCGTGGTGCCGGTCGCGTCGACATATTGGCCGACGACGAAGTGATCGGCGGTGATCTCCGCTCCGATCGGCGGGAGACTCTCCTCGTCCACACGGAACTCGACGAGCTTCATGCGCGGCTCGACCTTGGCGACCGCGAAACGGCCACGCTCGGCTTTCGACACATTCTTCACCTTCGCCCGGCCCGCGCCGAGCTGCACGGCCGTGTAGCCGTTCTGCTCCTTGGTACGATGGGCGACGACCTGGCAGCCGTCGAGCTTCAGCACCGTCACCGGCACATGCTCGCCCGCATCGTTGAAGATGCGGGTCATTCCGACCTTTTGCGCGATAACGCCCGATCGCATGGCTTACTTCCTTCGCAAGGCGCTCTTGCGCCCGGTTGTCTTCTTACAGCTTGATCTCAACGTCGACGCCTGCGGCGAGGTCGAGCTTCATGAGAGCGTCCACTGTCTGCGGCGTGGGATCGACGATGTCGAGAACCCGCTTGTGCGTCCTGATCTCGAATTGCTCACGCGACTTCTTGTCGACATGCGGCGAGCGGTTCACCGTGAACTTCTCGATACGCGTCGGCAGCGGAATCGGGCCGCGAACCTGCGCGCCCGTGCGCTTGGCCGTCGAGACGATTTCCTTCGTCGACGTATCGAGAATCCGGTGATCGAACGCCTTGAGACGAATCCGGATGTTCTGACCGTTCATAGTCTCTTCCTCGATGGACCGCGATCCGACGGGATCGCCCTCTCCGAGCCGCGGCCCAAGAGGCCCGCGGCTCGCTTCATGCCGAATGCGAGCCACTTTGACTCGCGGTCCATGATCCTTATTCGATGATGCTGGCGACGACGCCGGCGCCGACGGTTCTGCCGCCTTCGCGGATGGCGAAGCGCAGCTTCTCCTCCATGGCGATCGGAACGATCAGCGCCACCTCCATCGAGATGTTGTCGCCCGGCATCACCATCTCAACGCCTTCCGGCAGAGTCACCACGCCCGTCACGTCCGTCGTGCGGAAGTAGAATTGCGGACGGTAATTCGTGAAGAACGGCGTGTGACGCCCGCCCTCTTCCTTCGTCAGGATGTAGGCTTCCGCCTTGAATTTCGTGTGCGGCTTCACCGTGCCGGGCTTGCACAGAACCTGTCCGCGCTCCACTTCCTCGCGCTTCGTGCCGCGCAGCAGGCAACCCACGTTGTCGCCCGCCTCGCCCTGGTCCAGCAGCTTGCGGAACATCTCGACGCCCGTCACCGTCGACTTCGACGTCGGACGGATGCCCACGATCTCCACTTCCTCGCCGACCTTGATCACGCCGCGCTCGATGCGCCCCGTCACCACCGTGCCGCGGCCCGAGATCGAGAACACGTCTTCCACCGGCATCAGGAACGGCTGATCCTTCGGACGCTCCGGCTGCGGAATATAGTCGTCGACCGTCTTCATCAGCGCGAGGATCGCGTCATGGCCGATCTCGGGCGTCTTGTTCTCCAGCGCCGCCAGCGCCGACCCCTTCGTGATCGGAATGTCGTCGCCCGGGAACTCATATTTGCTGAGCAGCTCGCGAACCTCGAGCTCCACCAGCTCGAGCAGCTCCGGATCGTCGACCATGTCGACCTTGTTCAAAAACACCACCAGCGCCGGAACGCCCACCTGGCGCGCCAGAAGGATGTGCTCGCGCGTCTGCGGCATCGGGCCGTCGGCGGCCGAGACCACCAGGATCGCGCCGTCCATCTGCGCCGCGCCCGTGATCATGTTCTTCACATAGTCGGCGTGGCCGGGGCAGTCGACATGCGCGTAATGCCGCTTCGAGGTCTCATATTCGACATGAGCCGTCGAGATCGTGATGCCGCGCGCTCGCTCCTCCGGAGCCTTGTCGATCTGATCGTAGGCCGTGAACGTCGCTCCGCCCGTCTCCGCCAGAACCTTGGTGATCGCCGCCGTCAGCGACGTCTTGCCGTGGTCCACGTGACCGATCGTCCCAATGTTGCAGTGCGGCTTCGTGCGTGAGAACTTTTCCTTGGCCATGGCCGTCTCCTTGGTCGTTCCGACGTTAGGTGCTGAGTGGTCCGGTTTACTTGGGCGAAAGCTTCTTCAGCTCGCTGTCCGGCGCCTGCTCGTAGTGAGAAAACTGCATCGTGTAGTTGGCGCGGCCTTGCGTGAAGGAGCGCAACTGGTTGACGTAGCCGAACATGTTGGCGAGCGGCACCATGGCGTCGATCACGACGGCGTTCGCGCGCATATCCTGGCCTTGAATCTGTCCGCGGCGGGAATTGATGTCGCCGATGACGGAGCCCGTATATTCTTCGGGCGTCACAACCTCGACCTTCATGATCGGCTCGAGCAACACCGAGCCGCCCTTTTGCAGCGCTTCACGCGTCGCGGCGCGCGAGGCGATCTCGAAGGCCAAGACCGAAGAGTCGACGTCGTGGAAGGCGCCGTCGATGAGCGTCGCCTTGAGGTCGACCACCGGGAAGCCCGCGAGGACGCCGGAACCAACGACCGACTGAATCCCCTTGTCCACGCCGGGGATGTACTCCTTCGGCACCGCGCCGCCGACGATCTGGCTCTCGAAGGTGTTGCCGACGCCGGGCTCGTTCGGTTCAAAGATGATTTTCACACGCGCGAACTGGCCGGTGCCGCCGGTCTGCTTCTTATGCGTGTAGTCGATCTCGGCGCGCTTCGAGAGGCGCTCGCGATAGGCCACCTGCGGCTTGCCGATATTGGCGTCGACCTTGTAGGTGCGCTTTAAAATGTCGACCTTGATGTCGAGATGCAGCTCGCCCATGCCCTTGAGGATGGTCTGGCCGCTTTCCTGATCGGTCGTGACGCGGAAGGACGGATCTTCGGCGGCGAGCTTCGAAAGCGCGACGCCGAGCTTCTCCTGATCGGCCTTCGACTTCGGCTCGATCGCGATCTCGATGACGGGCTCGGGGAACTCCATGCGCTCGAGGATCACGGACTTCTGCGGATCGCAGAGCGTGTCGCCGGTGCGGGTGTCCTTCAAGCTCGCGAGCGCCACGATGTCGCCGGCGTAGGCTTCCTTGATGTCCTCGCGGTTGTTGGCGTGCATGAGCAGCATGCGGCCAACCCGCTCTTTCTTGTCCTTGGTCGAGTTGATCACCGTCGAGCCGGACTCGATCTTGCCGGAATAGACGCGGCAGAAGGTGATCGTGCCGACGAAGGGGTCGTCCATGATCTTGAAAGCGAGCATGGAGAAGGGTTCGTCGTCGGAGGGCTTGCGCACGATCTCCGCGCCCGAGTCCATGTCGACGCCCTTGATGGCTTCTCTGTCGATCGGCGAGGGCAGATAATAGACGACGGCGTCCAGCAGCGGCTGCACGCCCTTGTTCTTGAAGGCCGAGCCGCAGAAGACCGGCACGAAGTGGATCTTCTGCACGGCGAGGCGGATCAGGCGGCGCAGCGTGTCGTCGTCCGGCTCCTGGCCGTCGAGATAGGCGCCCATCGCGTCGTCATCGAGCTCGACCGCCGCCTCGATCAGATGCGTGCGATATTCCTTGGCCTGATCGAGGAGCTCGGCCGGGATTTCTTCGTCGTGATATTTTGCGCCGAGACCTTCGTCTTCCCAAACGACGGCCTTCATACGGATAAGGTCGATCACGCCCTTGAAATTGTTCTCGGAGCCGATCGGCAGCTGGACGCAGACCGGCCGGCCGCCGACGCGCGTCTCGATCTCTTTCACACAGCGGAAGAAGTCTGCGCCGATCTTGTCCATCTTATTGACGAAGACAATGCGCGGAACCTTGTACTTATCGGCCTGACGCCAGACGGTCTCGGTCTGCGGCTCGACGCCCTGGTTGCCGTCGAGCACGCAAACGGCGCCGTCGAGCACGCGCAGGCTGCGCTCGACCTCGATCGTGAAGTCGACGTGGCCGGGCGTGTCGATGATGTTCAGGCGCTTGCCGTTCCAGAAAGTCGTCGTCGCGGCGGAGGTGATGGTGATGCCGCGCTCCTGCTCCTGCTCCATCCAGTCCATCGTCGCGGCGCCTTCATGCACCTCGCCGATTTTGTGGCTCTTGCCGGAGTAGTAGAGGATGCGTTCGGTCGTCGTCGTCTTGCCCGCATCGATGTGGGCCATGATGCCGAAGTTGCGGTAGTCCTCGATCGGATGGGAACGGGGCATGGAGTCGTCCTCAGGAGAGTCGGGGGGTTACCAGCGATAATGCGAGAAGGCGCGGTTGGCTTCCGCCATCCGGTGCGTATCCTCGCGCTTTTTGACCGCAGCGCCACGATTGTTCGAAGCGTCGAGCAGCTCCGCCGAGAGGCGATCGACCATGGTCTTGTCGTTGCGACCGCGCGCGGCCGTGATGATCCAACGGATCGCCAGAGCCTGCCGACGCTCGTTGCGGACCTCGACCGGCACCTGATAGGTGGCGCCGCCGACGCGCCGCGAGCGCACCTCGATCGAGGGCGCGACATTTTCGAGCGCAGCCTTGAAGACGCCGAGCGGATCGGTCTTCGCCTTCGCCTCGATCTGGTCGAACGCGCCGTAGACGATCGACTCGGCGACGGACTTCTTGCCGTCGTACATGATCGAGTTCATGAATTTCGCGAGAACCAGATCGCCAAATTTGGCGTCCTCGATGACTTCCCGCTTCTCGGCTTTGTGACGTCGCGACATGACCTGCGCTCCTTACTTCGGACGCTTCGCGCCGTATTTCGAACGGCGTTGCTTACGGTCCTTGACGCCCTGCGTGTCGAGGACGCCGCGCAGAATGTGATAACGCACGCCGGGCAGATCCTTGACGCGGCCGCCGCGGATCATGACCACCGAGTGCTCCTGGAGGTTATGACCCTCGCCGGGAATGTAGCCGATGACCTCGAAGCCGTTGGTGAGGCGAACCTTGGCGACCTTGCGGAGCGCCGAGTTCGGCTTCTTCGGGGTCGTCGTATAGACGCGCGTGCATACGCCGCGCTTCTGCGGACAGGCGCCGAGGTGGCGGGCCTTCTCGCGGTATGTCTTCGGTTGCCGCGGCTTGCGGATCAACTGGCTGATCGTCGGCATCAAGCGTTCCTTCGCGGGTGCGAATGGGTGTCTCAAGGTTTCGCCTGCGCCATTAGGCGCAAACGATAATGGCGCGCTCGGCCGATTGGCGGCCGAGGCGCTTTCAATGCAGAGGATCCCGAAGGTGAGTTCGGGATCGTGCCTTCCTGACCCGAACCCCAAGAGGCGCGGGAGCGATTACCAACCGAGTGGCGTTCACAGGCAAGGCGACAGCGTTTAGCACCGAAGTGTCTGAGACGAGTCGTCTCTGACGGCGTGGCGCTACAGCCAGTCGAAAGCAGGGCTCGTATTAAGCGGGAGTTTTGACACGGTCAAGCGGAGATTGGGGCGGGGAGGAAGAAATTTATTGAGAAATTCGATGATCGGCCTCGCATGTTGGCCAAGGCTGGGGCGATGTCATCCCATCCATTCACGGCTTGCGCCAAGTGCTTGCCTTTCAGAAACGTTGAGTAAATGGCGTTTTCCGCGCCGGCGACGCCGGCGAAGGCGCCATCTCCAAAGTGCTTTCCGCCGCCGGACATCAGGTAGTCATCACGGCTCGTTACGCTTACGGGTTCGGCGAAAGTGGCGTTAATTGTCTCGCCCAGCAGACTCCGCGCGCGCCATATCGTCGCCAACCCGCCCTATGGGCGCGGGCTTGCCGACGCCTCACGCTGAAGGCTTTGGCGTTGACTCGGCAGACCGGCGGGAAAACCGCCTTGCTGCTCAATCTGGCCTCGCTTTGCCATCCGAGCCGGACGGCATTCTGGCAGCGCAACCGACCGGCGCGGATTTACGCGATCGACGCCGTCGTGTGCTGGCCAGAGCATCGCTACGGGCAGGCTCCCGACGTTTTCACGCGGCATCGCTATTGCTGGGTCGTGTGGAGCCCCGATCACCACGGCGCGCCGTCATTCGGATGGTTGTCGGCCGGAGACTTCCGCAGCGGGTAGCGAACGGCGCGAGGCCGCGTCCGCAGGGGCGCGGCCTTTTCCGCGCAAAAATCCTTCGCCATGAAGCCGAAAACCAGCTAGATTTTGAATATAACCGTCCCTGATTATCAGTCTTTGATGCTTTCCGTCCCCTTGGCAAAGTAAAATGTCAGAAACGCTTCAGAACATTCTATTTATTCCCCTCTCTCTGGCCGCTCTTGCTGGACTGCTTTGGCTTATGGCCAAGGCCGAAGACAGGCGACGCGCCAGAATGACGCCGGAGCAGCGCCAGAGCGAAGAAGACGATTGGATTCATCAACAATGGTAGACTTGACGAAACCACCACGCATTCAAGGCGACGCGCGATTGCAGGGGATAGCTTGTGCTTTGGGCGAACTCGCGGAAACGCACAAGGAACCCGCCCTTGCCAAGAGGGTTTTGGCCTCTCTGGGTTTGACGATTGAGGACTTGCGCGCGGCGGGAGCCGACCCGCACGACCTCACGCTTTTGAGATGAGGCATTCGTGCGCGCCGTCTTCATTCCCGACAGAGACCGCAAGCAATTCAGCACCCGCAAAGTCAGCACTCGCAAGGAAGCCGAGCAGGACGCGCCGCCTTGGGCTATCCGCTTCGCCAGAGTCATGGGCGGCTTTATGGCTTTCGACAGTCAGGCGGCGCTCGACGAATGGCTAGCGCGCGCGGAGAGGCTACGCGCGCAGGGTGTCGCGGTTTAAAGCCTTATGCGACTTTCGCGGGCTCTGTTGCATTAAGCCGGTTTGGGCGAAAATTCTCAAAATCGGCCACTGATTTTGTGGGCGCTTCTCGGCTCGCTTCGGCCGATTTTCCGGCAATGCAACAGTGCCATCGGCTGACGGTAACTTGCGTCCCTACCGCGCTCGATTCCGCGTAACCCCTTGCGAAAACGCGCGCCGCTGTTCATGCGCATGAAAGTGGTTGACAATGCGCATTTTTTGTCCATAATGCGCGCAGCCTCAGAGAGGCGAGTGAAGCACTTAGCTAAAGCTCAGGCAAGTCAAGCTCAAGCTTAAGCTCCAACCTAAGGGGGATATTATAATGTCCACGCTCATCGCCAAGACACGTCGGAGGCGGTCATGGAGACCGAAAGTTCGCTGCAAGGGTTTCGTAAAGATCGGGTGATGTCTAAAGTTGAGACGCTTGAGCAAGTGATCGAGTTGCTATCAAAGAGCGAAGGGGAAGCCCCACAAGACCCTCCCACAGAGGAAGTGGTTATATTGGAGGCTTCACCCTAGCCAAGACGGGAGATTATCAATGGCGCGCCTTCATCTGGACTTGAGCGAGACCCACGACGAACTCGTGGAGACGCTAATGCGGATGTGCGACCTTCAGACTAAGAAGGATGTCGTCGAAAATGCTCTGATGTTGCTTGGGTGGGCGGCGAAAGAAGCTCAAAATGGCAGGATTATCGCCGCTGTCGACGAAGCTGGAAAGACCTACAAGGAAATCCAGACTCCCGCTCTTATAGGTGCCCAGCGCAAAAGGCATCCAGCAAGAGTCGTCCAGCCGAGAGTCGTTCAGCGCAAAAAGGTTGAGGTTGAATCAACCTTGATTTCCCGAAAGGGGGAAGACGCCATCTTAGCGTAGCGTTTTCTCCGACGGATATCGGTGATATACCCGGCACTCTAAAGAGAGTGCCGGGTTTTTTTGAATGCCGCCGAAAGAGAGAGATGTTCAGAAGATTAATCGTTTACTCGAACAATTGGCTAGTCGTCGTGACGCTCCTGTCGCTATTATCGAGGAAGAATGGTGTCTTGAGGATGGTTGCCGTCTGACAAAAAAATACATATTTAGGACTTTGCAAGCATATAAAACATACATGCGATCAGAGGGCAAGGAAATCATGGAAAAAATCAAGATCCTGTTCTTCGCTGCTAATCCGAATGGCACAACTGAGTTGAGCCTTACTAAAGAGGCGCGGGAGATTGAAGAAAAAATCCGTGCCGCTCAATTTCGCGACTCCTTGGAATTCATTACCAAGTGGGCGGTTCGTCCAGATGACCTGCTTCAGTCCCTCAACCAGCACAAGCCGCACATCGTGCATTTCAGCGGTCACGGCAGTCCGGCGGAAGAGATTATCTTGCTCGACAAGCTTGGCAACGCCAAGCCCGTGAGCAAGGAGGCGTTAATCGGTCTATTCCGCACCCTCAAGGATAATATCCGTATTGTCCTCCTGAATGCGTGTTTTTCGCGACCGCAGGCTGAGGCAATCACGGCAGAGATCGACTGTGCAATCGGTATGACGCACGCGATTGGTGATGATGCCGCTATCATCTTTGCGGCCTCCTTCTATCGCGCAATAGGGTTCGGGCGCTCGGTGAAGGATGCATTTGATCAAGGGAAGGCAGCCATAATATTGGAAGGAATCCAGGAAGAGGAAACGCCCGAGTTGATGACCCGACAAAACGTAACGGCCGAGTCGGTTGTTTTGGTAAACGGGCGCGCCAAGCGTCCCAAGCGTCCATAGCACAACCTTCGGTGCTGGACATCACGGCACAGGGTGGTAAACCTTTCCATTGGTGCAGAACTCAAGACTTTCGGGACGCGCGCCGGAGCCTTAAAAATCAGAGGCTTGCGCTATGCAAAAGATAGGCACGAAAATGCGGCCCTCGCGCTTCCTCAAAGAAAAAGGCACCCCGTTGCCGGAGTGCCTTTTCCTTCAGAACAGCCGCGCGATCACAAGGATTAGGGTCGATACCAGCGCTGGGGGCAATTCGCACCCGACGCCGACGCGATAGACCCTACCGCACGGCCGGCTGGCTTCGACAAAGAGCACCATTTTCATGGTGGTCTCCTGTCTGCTGCGCGTGGGTCCCTTGGTGTAGGCGGCACGCGCGCTAGGCCAGCGGTTGGGAGTTTTTTTACCTGTCGTCCGGTTGGTGGTCTCCCAGACACGCTCCGACTATTTCGTTGACGGTGCCTATGTGGGGTGCCCCAACGTCCGTTCAAGAGGCCAAGACCAAGGCCTAACTCCTCGATCCAGACCTCGCCGCGTCATCTCTTGCTTCGCTCTGGCTCTAAATATATGATAATGTCTTTTATCATACATGTTGTCGGAGAGTTAAATGGCTGGTGCGGACTTACGACAATCGCTCCGAGACGTGGTCGCGGAGATGGAGGAGGAGCGTAAACGGAATCCGCCCGCGCCCACCCCTGAAATGGGAGCGGTTGCAACGTTGATTGCCGTAGCCCTTCAGCTGCTGTTCTTTGGTGGCGTGATAGCTAGCTTCCATGTCGATGTTCCAACGATCGTAAAAGGAATTGCCGAAGCTGCGGTCACGCATCGTCCTTATGCGAATATCTTGGTTGGAATTGGCGGTTTAATTCTAGCGGGCGTCCTTTTCGGATTTCGAGAATTCCTCGCCCATCCTCTTTATGCGCCCGGTGAAATCCTCTTCGGTGCTGCGGTCGCGGGCTACAGCATCCAGCAACCAAATTACGCTGGGTTCATCGGCTTCTTCGCTGGCGTCAGAATTATCGTTGATGGCTACAAGAGGATCGGTACTCTTCGAGACATGCGGGCGGAGTGGGCAAAGACGGATAAGCCAAAATGAATCAGCTCGTCCTCATAATCGGCGACCGCGCCCCTGCCCTCATCGCCGCCGTCGGCGAGCGCGCCTCCTATCGCTTCTTTGAATTCTTCACCGCCAACATCCGCAACCCGAACACGCGCCGCGCCTATGCGCGCGCCGCCGTCGAATTCTTCGATTGGCTGGAGGCGCGCGGCGTCACAAACATCACGGCGGTCGAGAGCGTGCATGTCGCCGCCTATATCGAGCAGCTCGCCAAGGCGCGCTCCGCGCCGACCGCCAAACTGCGCCTCGCGGCGCTGCGCCACTTGTTCGATTGGCTTGTCGTTGGCCAAATCATGCCCACCAATCCCGCGAGCGCCGTGCGCGGGCCGCGTCACATCGTGCGGCGCGGCAAGACGCCCGTGCTCGACCCGCAGGAGGCTCGGCAGCTCATCGACGCGATTGATGCGACGACCATCATCGGCCTGCGCGACCGCGCGCTGATCGGCCTCATGGTCTATTCCTTTGCGCGCATCGGGGCGGCGATCGGCATGCGCGTTGATGACGTGTATGCGCAGAACCGGCGGCTATGGGTGCGCTTGCACGAGAAGGGCGGCAAGCAACACGCCATGCCCTGCCATCATAATTTAGAGGCCTACCTTCACGAATATATCTACGGCGCGGGGCTGGCGAATGGGCCGAAGGCGTTGCTATTTCAGACGTACAGCCGCGCGACCGGCCAGCTTACCGGCAATCCCCTGCCCCAAGCCAACGCCTATGCGATGATACAGCGGCGCGCCAAAGCCGCCGGAATCACCACGCGCGTCAGCAATCACACCTTTCGCGCCACGGGCGTCACCGCCTATCTGAAGAACGGCGGCACGCTTGAGCGCGCCGCGCAGATGGCGAACCATGCCTCGACGCGCACAACGCAGCTCTATGATCGAAGAGCGGAGGAAGTGACCCTCGACGAGGTGGAGCGCGTGCTGATTTGAGCGTCAGCTCGCAGCAGTTTCATCACACTTTGCGTAATATTCCGTTGTGTTGCTGCACATGCACGACGCCTTCGCAGGTTTCGACGGCAGCTATACCTTACTGAAAATAATCGAATATCAAGTAGATGACAGGGGAAGCGCCGACCGCTCCTACGGCAAAGGCGAGGCTTGGACGTGCTCGAGGTGATATTGTGGGGTTTCCGCAAAGCGCGCGGCAGCCCTTGCTTCCCGTCGCTGGGGCGCAGGTAGAGGCGGCGCGCGCTCATTACGCAGTTTACTCATGGAGAACACATGCCCCGCCGCCTGCGCGCCTTGCTCTATAAAGTTGAACGCGCGCTCGTCGGCGTCGTTATGCAGCTTCCGGCCTGGGCGTTGGAGCGGTTGGCGCTACGAGGCGGGTGAGGAGGCATTTGCCGAGCCCGGGAAATTCTCGCCCCGTCATGCCCGCGCTTGTCGCGGGCATCCACGCGCTGACGCCTCAACGGGCGCTCAAAGAAATAGGCGGGCCTGAATGTCTGCGCGGCGGCGTGGCGTGGATGGCCGGCACAAGGCCGGCCATGACGTGGCCTGGGGTCGTGCTCAATGCCCTCAGACTCACCGTCCGCGCGCCATATCGACGAGCAGGAAGAGCGTCAGAACCGCGCCGACAAGCCCGAAGGCGATCGGCGGCCAATGCTCCGGCGAGCCGGCGGTGAAGCCTGCAGAAAACAGACTCGCGGTCGCAATCATCCCGAAGGTGAGTTGCCGGCCCGTCCGCCGCACGCCTTCCTCGAGCGAATGGGCGAGGAACTTCACCTCGAGATTCTGCCCGGGCCGCGCGCCGATCAGCTTCTCGACCGTCTCGAAGAAGCGGGCGGCGCGGACTTTGAGCTTTTGGGCTTCGTAGAGCATCGTCTTCGTGCTCAGCTTCTCCCGCGCCGCTTTCAGCATCGCGCGCTGCAAAAACTGTCCCGCGACGTCGAAGGGGTCGATCGTCGGGTCGAGCTGCGCCGTTGCAAGCTGCACCTGAGCGAACGCCTTGCCGACGAGGGTAAGCGAGGCCGGCAGCGGCACGCCATGGCTCATGGCGATCCCGGTCATCTCCTGCAGGATCGGACCGATCTGCATCTCGGCGAGGCCGGCTTTGCGATATTTCGCCATCAGCCCGCCGATTTCCGCCTGATAGCGCTGAGGCTCGAGGCGGGAGGAGTCGAAGTCCCCGGAGAGCATGAAGGTGACGTCGGTCAAGAACTGCGCGTCCTCCTGCCAAAAGGCCATGAGCAGCAGCATGAGCTGCTCGCGCAGGTCGCCGTCGAGCACGCCCACCATTCCGAGGTCGAGAAAATAGATGCGGTCCTTCCACCACATCAAATTGCCCGGATGCGGATCGGCGTGGAAAAATCCGTCGACGACGATTTGCTTATAGAAGCTCTCGAGAAGCTGACGCGCGGCGGCCGCTCGATTGGAGCCCTCCGGCGCATGGGCGACCGGCTCGCCCTGCACTTCCTCCATGACCAGAAGCCGCGGCGTCGAAAGCCTCTTGTAGACGGCGGGAACGGCGAGACGGTCATAAGAGGCGACGACCTCGGCCATGCGTTCGAGATTGGCCGCCTCCTGCGAAAAATCGAGCTCGCGCTGCAGCGATTGCGAGAGCTGCTGAAACACGCTCTTGACGTCCATGACTTTCTGCAGGCGCCGGCGACCTCCGGCTTCCGTCGCGAAGGCCTCGAAGAGCGCGAGGTCCTGCTCGATCTCTCCGCGGGCGGACGGCCGTTGGACTTTGACGACGACTCGCTCGCCGCCGACGAGCGTCGCGCGATGCACCTGGCCGATGGTGCCGGCGGCGAGGGGCTTCGACTCGATCGCGTGGAACACGTCCTCCCAGGGAACGCCGAGCTCCTTCTCCATCACCGAGACGACCTCGGCCTCGCTCATCGGCGGCATTTTGTTCTGCAGCGAGGCGAGCTCGGAGATGAACTCCGGCGGCAGGAGATCCGGGCGCGTCGAAAGGATTTGCCCGAGCTTGGAAAAGGTCGGCCCGAGCTCCTCCAGCGCGGCGCGCAGCCGTTTGGCCTGCCGTCGCCGGCCGGTGGCTCCGTCCGGGTCGGGCCTGTTGAAAAGCTCCCTGAGCCCGTGCTTGGCGGCGATCGCAGCGATATTTGCGCCGCGCGCGGCGCGCCGGGGCTGCGGGGGCTCCTCCTCAACCGCGCGGGGCGCGAGCTTCGGCGCGGCGTCCTCCCGCGCCGTGTTCACAATAATCACGGTGCAGCGGGCGTTATGGCTGATTCGATTCGGGACGTTGCCGAGCAGAAACTCTTTCCGTCCCGTCATGCCCAGATTGCCGACGACGAGCACGTCGACGGCCTCTTGCTTGGAGGCGGCGATGATCGCCCCCGCCGGGTCCGGATCAATGAACACCAGCCCCCGGCCGCGCTCGCCCGCGAGGCTCCGCGCATAGGCTGGAAGCTCGGCGCGGGCGGCGTCGGCGCGCGCGTGATCGGCGGCGCTGGCCGTCGAGGCGCTTCGATCCTGCGGGACGATCACTTGCACGACGAGGAGCTCGGCGCCGTAGAGATCGGCGAAAAGCGCCGCCCAGCGCGCCGCGCGATCAGAGGTTTGCGACCCGTCGACGGCGATCATCACGCGTCGAACAGGACCCTCGCCCATCGGCGGAGTCGACGACGAGCGGTTCGTGGCCGCCTGGGAAAGACCCGCGTTCAACGTGTCCGCATCATGCATGTGAAATCTATCCCTCGGGAGCAGCCGCCCTTTCGAGAGCGCCCGCAAGCGGAAGAGCTTTAAGAACTCCTCTTTGAGCGCGCTGTCGAAGCCAACGCCTCGTCCGCCCTCGTGGCGGTTTCAGGAGATCACGCTGCGTTTCGGGGGAATCGCCCGAACGCAGAAAACGTGATCGATTCTAAAAGCTTAGAGCGCGATCTGTGCGAATAACCGGTTTCCATTTTTTCGCATCGCGCTCGAGCCGGCTGGCCGGGAACGTCACGACTTTGCCCACAATCGCACCGCGGCACAAGCCACAAAACCCATGGCGTCGAGGAAGGGTCTTTTCGAGCGGACGCGTGCGACTTAAAGACATCGATGCTCCGCTCGCACGCTCCGCGGAAATGGGCGCGCGGAGATTTGCCTGATCGCGCCGGAGCCCTTCGCATGACCCTGCCCCGCCAGCTGTCGACCTATGCGCTCGTGGGCGTCTTCGCGTCGCTCGCGCATTACTCGGCGCTTGTCGCGCTCGTGGAGCTTGCGGCCGTCCCTCCTGTGCGGGCGGCGCTCGTGGGTTATGTCATCGGCGGGATTGTCTCCTATCGGCTAAACCGCCGCCACACTTTCGCGAGCGAGCGCCCGCACCGGGAGGCCGTCTGGCGCTTCGCTTTGGTCGCGCTGATCGGCTTCGGCCTCACCTTTGTCTTGATGCGCCTTTTCGTCGAGCGCCTCGGCGCGCCCTACCTGCCGGCGCAGCTCCTGACGACGATTCTCATCATGTTCGTTACTTTCGCGATCAATCGGCTCTGGACCTTCGCCCACCTGCCCATGGGCCGATGAGGCCGGCGGCGCTCCCATTTGCGACTTGCCGATGGAGCCAAATGTGACTAGTGCTCTGCTCCACTTTATGCCCTCCGCAGCCCTTTTCCGCCCTGATGCGCCCCGGCGGGCGCCCGTTCTTGGAACGGACATTGCGGAGCGAGGGAGCCAGGCTCAGCGCTCCATCGGGCCGTCGCACAACGCCGGCTGCGCCGTTCCTTGCTGAACGGCGCGACGGCGGGGAGGGCGATGGCCGGCGCGGCGCGGCCAGAGGAACGAGAGGTTCAAAGCGATGCGTGATCCGGTCGACACTTACAACCAGTACCTCATCCCGCAGGTCATCGAGAACACGTCGCGCGGCGAGCGCGGCTTCGACATCTACTCGCGCCTGCTGCGCGAACGCATCATCTTTCTGACGGGTCCCGTCGAGGACCACATGGCGTCGGTCATCACGGCGCAGCTCCTCTTCCTCGAATCGGAAAACCCGAAGAAAGAGATTTTTCTCTACATCAACTCGCCCGGCGGCGTCGTGACCTCGGGGCTCGCGATCTACGACACGATGCAGTTCATCAAGCCGAAGGTCTCGACGCTCTGCGTGGGCCAAGCGGCGTCGATGGGCTCGCTTCTGCTCTGCGCCGGCGAGGCGGGGCTGCGCTATGCGCTGCCGAACGCGCGCGTGATGCTGCATCAGCCCTCGGGCGGCTTCCAGGGCCAGGCCTCTGACATTCAGCGCCACGCCGAAGACATCTTGAAGGTCAAGCGGCGCCTGAACGAAATCTACGTTCGGCACACGGGCAGGGATTATGACCTGATCGAGAAGACGCTCGATCGCGATCATTTCATGTCGGCGGAAGAGGCCAAGGAGTTCGGCATCGTCGATCATGTTCAGGCGAAGCGACCCGACGAGGAAGTTGAAGCCAAAGCCTGAGGGTTAATCACGCATGTTTCGTAAGATTCTGATCGCCAATCGCGGCGAGATCGCCTGCCGCGTCATCAAGACTGCCCGCAAGATGGGCATCGCCACCGTCGCGGTCTATTCGGACGCGGACGAGGACGCGCTGCATGTCGAGATGGCCGACGAGAAGGTCCATCTTGGGCCGCCGCCGGCGGCGCAGTCCTATCTGCTGATCGACAAGATTATCGCAGCCTGCAAGCAGACGGGCGCGGAGGCGGTTCACCCGGGCTATGGATTCCTTTCCGAGCGCGCCGCCTTCGCCAAGGCGCTCGCGGACGAGGGAATCGTCTTTATTGGCCCCAATCCGCGCGCAATCGAAGCGATGGGCGACAAGATCGAGTCGAAAAAATTCGCCGCGAAAGCCAAGGTCAATGTCGTTCCCGGCCACCTCGGCGTCATCAAGGACGGCGAGGAGGCGGTCAAGATCGCCAATGAGATCGGCTATCCCGTCATGCTGAAGGCTTCGGCGGGCGGCGGCGGAAAAGGCATGCGCATCGCCTATAAGGCCGATGAGGTCGTCGAGGGCTTCACCCGGGCGCGTTCGGAAGCGGCCTCCTCCTTCGGCGATGACCGCGTCTTCATCGAGAAGTTCATCGTCAATCCGCGACACATCGAGATCCAGGTGCTCGGCGACAAGCACGGGAACGTGATCCATCTCAATGAGCGCGAATGTTCGATTCAACGGCGCAACCAGAAGGTCATCGAGGAGGCGCCCTCGCCGCTGCTGGATGAAAAGACGCGCGCAGAGATGGGCGCGCAGGCCGTGGCGCTGGCCAAGGCCGTCGACTATGATTCAGCCGGCACGGTCGAATTCGTCGCCGGCCAGGACAAGAGCTTCTATTTCCTCGAGATGAACACGCGTCTGCAGGTCGAGCATCCGGTGACCGAGCTCATCACCGGCATCGACTTGGTCGAGCAGATGATCCGCGTCGCGGCGGGCCTCCCGCTGGAACTTCGCCAGAAGGACGTCACCATCAAGGGTTGGGCCGTGGAGAGCCGCATCTATGCGGAAGACCCGACCCGCAATTTCCTCCCGTCGATCGGCCGGCTCGTCAAATACCGCCCCCCGCACGAAGAAAGCGCGGAAGGGATCACGGTGCGTAACGATACAGGCGTCACCGAGGGCCGCGAAATCTCGATCCATTACGATCCGATGATCGCCAAGCTGGTGACGCATGGGCCGAACCGGCTTGCTGCGATCAATGCGCAGGCCGACGCGCTCGATCGTTTCGTGATCGACGGCATCCGCCAGAACATTCCTTTCCTCTCTTCGCTGATGATGAATGAGCGCTGGCGTTCCGGCGAGCTCTCGACAGGCTTCATCGCGGAGGAATATCCGGGCGGCTTCGCGCCGCAGGAGCCCAAAGGCGAGCTCGCGCATCAGCTGGCGAGCGTCGCGACCTTGATGGACCACATCGGCAATGAGCGCAAACGCCAGGTCTCCGGCCAACTCAGGCACGGCGCGCCGGTTCAATTTGAGCGCAACCGCGTTTGCCTTTTGGGCGACCAGCGCTTCTTCGTCTCGGTCTTAGCTCAGGACGAAGATCTGCTCGTGCGCTTCGCCGGAGAAGAGGAGCGCCAGCATCGCGTCACATCGCAATGGCGCCCCGGCGATCTTGTCTTCGAAGGCTCCGTCGACGGAAAGCCTGTCTTCGTGCAGACCCGGCCGATCCTGAACGGCTATGAGCTCTCGCATCAAGGCGTGGGGGTCGCAGCGCGCGTTTACACGCAGCGCGAGGCGGAGCTCGCCGCCTTCATGCCGAAGAAGAAGGACACGGGCGCCGCCAAATTCTTGCTCTGCCCGATGCCGGGCCTCGTCAAGACCATGGACGTGAAGGAGGGCCAGGAGATCAAGGCGGGCGAAGCCCTCTGCATGGTCGAGGCGATGAAGATGGAGAACGTGCTGCGCGCCGAACGCGATGCGACGGTCAAGAAGATCCTCGCCAAGCCGGGCGACAGCCTCGCGGTCGACGCGGTGATCATGGAATTCGCGTGAGGCGGGGAGGCCTAGAGCCTGTCACGGAAAAGCGCGAAGCGGTATTTCGGTCAGGACATGCTCTAGGTTTTTGACTTGGCGCGCGGGTCCCGTCCCATAGCCTCCCGCGCTTTAATGAGCAGGCGGGCCTCGTCGTCGCCGACGTCAGGCGGCTCTCAACCGCCGCATCAAGCCATCGACTTCCTCCTCGATGAGCGGCAGCGCTTCGTCAGGCGTCATCGCGTCCACGTCATCGACGCGCCAATATTCGATGCGAGGCGCCTCTTGCGCTGTGACATAGGATGGGAAGCGCTTTCCCATCAACGGAAAATGCTCCGCGTATTTCAACGCGACGATATGGTCCGCCGCTTCAAGATCGGCGATCTGCAGCTGTAACGGCGCTCTCGCGTCGCCACGCTCAAAAGCCACGCCTCGCTCTCGCAGGGCCTTCACCGTCGCCATCGCTATCGGCCCGACATTGGCGTGACCGAGGTCGACAGCGATGCCCCTCGAGGCAGCGGCCCATCCGGCGCAATCCGCCCGGGCGCGGAAGTTGAACAGCTCCTCCGCGAAGCGGCTGCGGTAGTAGTTTCCTGTGCACAGGAATAGCACGGTTCTCATGTCGGTCCCGTTTTCCATTCGGCCGCGCTTTCTCTCAATGGAGTCGAGCGCCCTCTCGTCGAGGGGCAGGATCGGCCGAGCGCCTTACGCCCCCAGCGCGTCTCCCGCGCGGACAGAAGCGTTCGAGCGATAAGGAATCGCGCCAAATCAAAAGGTTGGAGCATGTCTTGACCGGAAAACCGCTTCGCACTTTTCCGTGACAGGCTCTAGCGACAACCTCAGCAGGGCGCGAGGTTTCTGACGTGGTCGAGCCCCCATTTATACAGCCCGTCCGGCGAGCGCGAGAAATCGCCGTGGCGCAAATATTCATCGAGCGCCATCGTGACCTGATCCCATTCCGATGGCGTGGGCTTTTCCCAGATTCGCTGCGGGGTGCGCTCGCCGTCGGCAATCGCCCAGATCGCCACCGCGACCGGAAGCGCCGTCTCGCGGCTTTGCGCCCACTCTCGCACGTCCTCGAGCTCCATGTCATATGCGCAGGGAAAGTTGCGGTTCATGGAAAGTCCCCCGAATCGCCTCTATGCCGGCGCGGGTTTCTTGACGCTTTTTGATAACAGCGGCGTGAAGGACGTCGATCTATCTCGGTCTCCACCAAAGAAATTCGGACGCCGGCGGCGGCGCAGTTTCGAGGCTCCCGTTTCACGCGCGAAAAGGATAGATAAGACGCAAGGGGCCCGCCCAGCGGATTCGTTTGGCCGCTCGTCTGGGTTCGTGAGCGACAGGGGAAGCGTATGACTGAGCCGGAACGTCGACCGCCCCGTCCTCGCGCCTTCCGCCTCGACGGGGAGAAAGTCGTCACGCCTCCCCCGGGCCCGGGCCCGGGCGTCGAGACGCCGCGGCCTTTCGCGGCGAAGGTGCTCGAGGCCGAAGAAGATATTTTCGCCTCTGTCGCCGGCGATTTTCCCGCGGACCCCGATGCGGAGGAGGCGGCGACCGAAAAGGCGCAGGCGAAGGGCCTTCTCGGCAAATGGGCTTTCTCCATTCCGGGGCTCTTCTGGTCGGCGCTGACCGGCCTCGTCTCGCTGACGCTGACCCTCTGGGTGACCGAGCTCGTCGAGGGGCTGTTCGCGCGTTCGGCGCTGCTTGGGACGCTCGGCCTGGCGCTCGCGGCGACGCTCGTCATCGCCGCATTGATCCTTCTCACGCGCGAGATCCGCGCGATGCTTCGGCAAAACCGCATCGCGCAGCTGCATCTCGGCCTTGCGGCGGCGCGCGGCGACAATGACGCGAAAGCCGCGCGGGCGAGGATCACGGAGCTCTGCGATCTTTATGTCTCCCGCCCCGACACGGCGCAGGCGCGCGCGAGACTGAAATCGCTGTCGGAGGAGATCATCGACGGCAAGGATCTCATCGACTTCGCCGAACGCACGCTGATCGCGCCGCTCGACGCCCTGGCGCGGAGGGAAATCGCAGCGGCGGCAAAGCGCGTCTCGCTCGTCGTCACGATCAGCCCGCGCGCCATCCTCGACGTGATCTTCGTCGCCGCCCAAGCCATCGCTCTCATGCGGCGTATCGCCGAAATCTACGGCGGGCGTCCGGGTCTCCTCGGCTTTTTCAAGCTCGCGCGCTCAGTCGCCGCGCATCTCGCGATCACCGGCGGACTGGCGATCGGAGACTCGCTTTTGCAGCAGCTGGTCGGCCACGGGCTTGCCGCGAAGCTCTCGGCGCGGCTCGGCGAAGGCGTGCTGAACGGCCTGCTCACCGCGCGCGTCGGTCTCTCGGCGATGGCGGTGTGCCGGCCAACTCCCTTCTGCGCGGAGAAGGCGCCGGGCGTGAAGGACGTCGCGCCCTTCCTGTTCGGAGACAAGAGCGAGAAAGCCTCGAGCTAAATTCGCGCAGACGCAACGCGATATTTGTACAGAAGCCGACGCCGACTCAAAAAACCAAGGGCGCCGGCTTCGCGACGGCGCCCCCATTTAGAAGTCCCATTCCAGCTTCTGGGTCCCCTTGCCCAGACCGCCTTAGAAAGGCAGCAGCCCGCCAAAGAGCCCGCCGCCGCCATAGCCACCGTAAGTTCCCCAGCCGCCGTAGCCACCGCCGTAGCCACAAGCGCTGACCACAGGCCTGCGGCAGCCTGAGGTGTAGACCGGCGCGGGCGCGAAGTAGTCACTGGCTACGACCGGGGCGGCGTAGTCAGAAGCCACGATTGGGCCACGATGCCAACCCGCGTGCCAACCCCTGTGCCAGCCATAGTGCACGCCGTAGTGCGTACGCCAGCCGCAACCCCGTACATACGCGTCGGCCGGGGTCGAGAAAGCAACAACGGCTCCAATGGACAGCGCAGTCACCACCAGAAGAGCATTCAACCGTTTGAGGGTCATCATAACCTCCACAGGCCAATAGCCCTCCGAGCCGGAATGGGGCCGCACACATCTCGCGACGACTATCCAACCTCTCGCCAAGGGCTAGCTGTTGAACTTGCGTCGAAGACGATATTGTCAATGCTACACAGAATAATTGTCAGCAGGATCTTTGCATACGGTGACGTTCAAGCCCTATGGTCGTCATAGGAATGTGATATTAGCTATAAGTGAACACGATGTTCTGGGTTGTTTTCTTTCATAAACTCCACAATTATGATTACGTACGGAATCGTACAAACAATCTTTTCATTGTGGTTAATACGTAAATTGAGCAAGCGGCGATGGAGAGGTTTCGCTAAAGCTAAAATTGACTTTATGTTCTCTGGTAATTTTGGCGGCAAAGCTTGTGTCACAGACGAACTTTTGTCATTTTTACCCGTCGCCTAAGACGCGCCGCCGCCTCTCGCCTCATCTTGAGCGGGAGGCTTCACAATCTCTCGCATGCGCTCAGAAAGACGCGCCTCTTAGCTCTCGTTGAGGCGCGCGGGCGGGCGAAAACGGTCAAAAGAAGAAAGGACTCTCATGGCCTTGAAACGCGTAATTGGCGCGTTATTGGTGTGCGCCGCGCCCCTTCTGTCGCCCTCGGCTCGCGCGAAGGACGTCATCCAGGACGCGGCGATTGCCGCGCTGCCTCGCCTTACGGCCTACCACGCCGTCTACGACCTCTCGCTCGCCCAAGCGAAAGGCGGGAACGCTCCGGCCTCGGCGCGAGGACGCATCGCATTCGAATTCTCGGGCTCCGAATGCGAAGGCTATGTGGAGAAAATCCGCCAGGTTACAGAACTTCGGTCATCGGAAGGCGCGCCGCAAATTTCCTCTCTCCGCAGCGCGACCTTTGAAGCTGGCGACGGCAAAAACTATCATTTCGATATCGAGCAAAGGGCCAATAGGGACCCTGCCGACCACGTGCGCGGCGAAGCCCGGAAGGATTCCGGCCAGCCTCTGTCGGTCAGGCTCCAGAACCCTGCGCCTCGGGAAGCGAATCTGGCGGCGGAGGCCTTGTTCCCTTCCTCGCATTTGCGCCGCCTTCTGGCGTCGGCGCAGGCAGGCGGCCATCTCCTGGAGGCGCTTGTCTATGACGGCGCGGAAGATGGACGGAGGGTTTTTCGGACGACGGCGACGATCGGCAACGCTCTTTCCACTCCCCCCGCCGCAAAGGCGGCGCAAGTCGACGCGCTCAAGAACATGCGGCGCTGGCCAGTCTCCATCTCTTATTTCGACGCCGATACGAAGGAAGACCAGACGGCTCTCTATGTCATTTCCTTCGAGCTTTACGAAAACGGCGTTTCGACTGCGTTGAAGCTCGATTAAGGAGAGTTTGCGCTCGCGGGCGAGAAGATCGAACTCGCCGTCGCTCCTGCGAGTTCGACTTGCATGTACTAACCATCAATCGCCGCTACCGGTAGAAGACTGGAGCCTCGCCGCTCGACTGCGTTGGGGTTTCGTTTTGTCGGCTTGGCCTCGGGACTTCGTCCTTGTATTGGCTAGGGTGGAAACTGCGGCGCGATGGGGTCCCTGGGCGAAGTTCGAGGGAGGCTTCGCCAAATGAGATCGCTTGATGAAAATCACCACCTGGAACATCAATTCCGTGCGGCTGCGCATGCCGCTCGTCGCGCGCTTTCTGAAAAGCCACTCGCCAGACGTCCTGCTGCTGCAGGAAACCAAGTGCCGCGACGCCGAATTCCCCGCCTCCGACTTTCGGTCGCTCGGCTATCCCCACCTCGCGATCAACGGGCAGAAGGGCTATCACGGCGTGGCCATCGCCTCGAAACATCCCTTGGAGCCGCTCGGCGCGCGCGACTTCTGCAAGGCCGGCCACGCGCGCCACATCGCGGCTGAAGTGAAGGTGGGCGGCGAGCCCCTGCGGCTACACAATTTCTACGTCCCCGCCGGCGGCGACGAGCCCGACCGCGAGATCAATCCGAAATTCGCTCACAAGCTCGATTTTCTCGACGAAATGCGCGAGTGGACAAGGGATGAAGGCGTCTCGCAAGGGCGCGTCATCCTCGCCGGCGATCTCAACATCGCCCCGCTCGAGCACGACGTATGGAGCCACAAGGCTCTCCTCAAGGTCGTGAGTCACACACCGATCGAGGTCGAGAAGCTTACAAAGGCCTTCGACGCTGGCGGATGGGTCGACGCGCTGCGGCGCTTCGTTCCGGCCGAGGAGAAGCTTTACACTTGGTGGAGCTACCGCGCGGCCGATTGGTCCGCGAGCGACCGCGGCCGACGGCTCGATCACATCTGGGTGAGCCCCACGCTCGGCGGCGCCTTGAGAGAAATGCAAGTGCTGCGCGAGGCGCGCGGTTGGGAGCGCCCTTCGGATCACGCCCCGACAACAATCGTGCTGGAAGTCTGAACCGACTCGCTATTCCTGCGTCGCGAGCATCGCGCGAAGCTCCTCGATCGAGGAGAAACGCTGCGCGCCCGTTTCCGAGCGCAGCTCCACCGAACCGTCTGAAAACATTGCATATGTCAGACCGCCGGACTGGTAGCGCTCGACCTCGCGCGGCTCCTCTCCATCCTGCGGCGGCTGCGCGGCCGCTTGGCGTTTCGGCGCGGCGATCGGAGCCGGCGCTTCCTCTCGGCGCGGACGAAGAGGCGTGGGCGGCGCAAGCGCAGCGGCCGGCGCTGGCGCCGGCTGGCGAGACTCGGGCATCGGATCCGGCATAGCGCTAGCGGCGAGCGGAGGCGCGGACGCGGCCGGCGGCGCGGCTCTTTGCTCAGGCTGAGGCGGTGGGGGCGCGGCTCTTTGCTCACTCTGAGGCGGCGGCGGAGGCGCGGCTCTGCGCTCGTGCGGGGACGGGGCTTCTGGCTCGGCCTGGGCCGCGGAGGCCTGCTTCGCCGAGGCGTCGGCCATCGAAGCGCTTGCCGCGAGGAGTCGATCGAGACGCGCCACGACTTCGGCCAGGGCGATCACGATCGCGCCGCCCGAGAGCGCTGCGGCGCCCGCGATGAATTGGCTCCAACCGCGCTCAACCTGCACGATGTCCCAGCCGCGCAGCATAGCCGTCGCACCGCCGACCGCCAGCGCGAAGCCGAGTAAAGTCAACGCCCATCGGGCGATGTTGCGTCGCATGATCGAACTCACCTATTCCTTCCGCCCCACCCCTGCATCGACAATACCCAGGATGAAGTCTGAAGCGTGGCGTCGCTCGCCCGGCTTTACTGCGAGGCGAGCCGCCTTCGCAATGGCGAAGCTTATGCCCAAGCGAGCGACTGTATTGAGTTCGCAATGTTCAATTGTGGCATGATGCCTCATAGCATTACTCGCGATGAATCACAACATCGATCCCCATGACCGTCGCGTTCGAGGCGGGAAGACAAGGAGGGATGGGATGGGCATACTACGGGCCGCTGGTGTATTTTTCGCAATTTCCCTCGGAATTGCGTTGATGACGCCAGAAATGGCCGCAGCGCACGGCGGCGTAAAGCTCGAGCAAGACGAGTGTGTGTTGAAAATCGGTCCCAGCACTATGCACTTCGTCGGCTATCAACGGACCGGCGAAGAGCAGGAGTTCTGCGAGGACATCGCACAAACCGGCCCGACGGTGATTGGTCTGACGGCCGTATCCGCTGATCTCCGCGACATGGCGATCGGGGTGCGTGTCATCAAGGATGTCGGCGCTGAGAGGGAGAAAGCCGACATCGAGGCGGCGACTGTTTTCTACAGGGCGCCGAAAGTCTATCAAAACGGCTCGATGACCTTCGAGCACGACTTCAAGGAGCCGGGTCATTACGTCGGCATCGTGACGGTCTCGGACGACCTCGGCAATGTCTGGGTTTCGCGCTTTCCCTTCACGGTGGGCCTCTATTCCGTGATGGGGATGATCGAATACATCCTCTACGGGGTCGCCTTCCTGGGGCTCTGCGGCTTCCTCTGGTTCATGCTCTCTCAGCGCGCTAAGAAAGGCGCAGCGTCCCCGGGGCCGCTCTCGGCCCGAGAAGCCTGAAGAACCTCGCGACCCGCGCGGAACATCCGCTCGGGTCGCCCAGACAGGAAACGCGTCATCATGCGATTATCCGCTAGAGCCTGTCCCGGAAAAGCGCCAAGCGGTTTTCCGGTCAGGACATGCTCCAATCTTTTGATTTGGCGCGATTCCTTATCGCTCGAACGATTCCGTCCGAGCGGGAAACGCGCTAAGCCGCTCACGGGGGTTCTGGGCGCCCTGCTGCTCGCCCTTGGCGTTTGGACCTATGGCCCCGCCGCCGCAGCCGAAGATCCGGATGAGGCCGAGCTCTCGCAGCATTTCAGCGCCGTCGAGGTTTGGCATTATCCGGTAGCCTACGACGTCGGCTACAACGGCCAGGACGTCGTCGTGACGCGCGAGCTCGTGGCGCTGCCGCCGCCCTCGGGCAAGCTCTGCTTCATTCGCTTCGACCTCGTGCGGGGCGAAGGGGACTATTCCTATGGCTTCAAACCCTCGGGGGCAGGAGGTCCGGCCAACGACAAGGCTTGGGGCGTCTACGCCCACAAGCGGGGGACGGTCACAGACCAGTTGCGCTCGGTGCTGAAGCTGAACGTCATTTATTTTTTTGTCGACGGTCCCAAGACGGCGCAAAACGGCCCCTCCGACGACATTTGCGCGCAGAAGCAGGCGGCGTCTGCGCACGCTTACACCGCTCCGGAGTGGTCGGACCTCGTCGTGCGCGCCAAGCTGTTGCGCGGCTGGCCGGCGACTGCGACGCCGTAGAGCCCGATGCGACAAGCGCGAAGGGGTTTCCCGGTTGGGACGCGCTCTAAAGACCGGCGATGGCCGAGGAGGATATTGTCCCGGCCGCGTCTCCGCCCTAGGAAAAGGGCAGCGTCGGCGCGTTCCTTGCTAGGCGCTAGTCCCATTCCAGGAGATCGCAATGACCTTCACGCTCGAGCCTCTTCCCTACGCCTATGACGCCCTGCAACCCTATCTTTCACGCGAATCCTTCGAATATCATCACGACAAGCATCATGCGACCTATGTGACCAACGCCAATAATCTCATCAAGGGCACGGAGTTCGAGGGAAAGCCCATCGAGGAGATCATCACCGCCTCGCACGGGAAGAACGTTCCGATCTTCAACAACGTCGCGCAGCACTACAACCACGCCAATTATTGGAAGTGGATGAAGCCGAATGGCGGCGGCGCCATTCCCGGCAAGATCGAGAAGGCGCTGGTCGAGTCCTTCGGCTCGGTCGACAAGTTCAAGGAAGAGTTCCAGGCGCAGGGCCTGGGGCAGTTCGGCTCGGGCTGGGTCTGGCTCGAAATCAAGGACGGCAAGCTCGCCGTGCGCAAGACAGCCAACGCCGAGAACCCGCTCGTCTTCGGCGCGAAGCCCCTGCTCGTCGCCGATGTCTGGGAGCATTCCTACTACATCGACTATCGCAATCGCCGCGCCGACTATCTCAAGGCTTTCCTCGATCATTTGGTGAACTGGGCCTATGTCGAGGAACTCTATGACGCGGCGGTGAAATAGCACGCGCGGCCCCTCGCCTCGGCGAGGGGCCTGCTCCTCTCGAGGCAAGCGGTTCGATGGCCGCCGAATTCACCGCGCGTTGCGCGTCTTCGCTCTCATCCGTCGATCCCGCCGCCTGGGACGCCTGCGCCAACGCCGGGCGCGATCCCGACGAGCGCCACAATCCATTTGTCTCGCATGCTTTCCTCTCGGCGCTTGAGCGATCGGGCTCTGTCGGAGGGCGAAGCGGTTGGGCGCCGGCGCATACGCTGATCGAGGACAAGAAGGGCCGCTTGCTCGCCGCGGCGCCGGCTTACCTCAAGGCGCATAGTCTCGGCGAATATGTCTTCGATCAGGCTTTCGCCGAAGCCTATGGCCGCGCTGGCGGGCGCTATTATCCGAAAATTCAGGTCGCGGTTCCCTTCACGCCGGTGACGGGTCCGCGGCTGCTGCTGGAAAAAGACGCGCCCGACGCCGCGCGCGCGGCGCTTATCGACGCGCTGCGCGATCTATGCAAATCCTGCGGCGCCTCGTCGTTGCACGTCACCTTCGCGACGGAGCCGGAAGCGAGCGCGCTCGCGAAGCAGGGCTTTCTCCAGCGCGCCGGAGAGCAGTTCCATTTCTCAAACGAGGGCTATCGCGATTTCGACGACTTTCTCGACGCGCTGTCCTCGCGCAAACGCAAGACCATCCGGCGCGAGCGCCGGGAAGCGCAGGGCTCCGATCTCACGATCGAGCTTTTGACCGGCGCCGACATCGAACAAAGGCACTGGGACGCCTTCTTCGCCTTCTATATGCACACCGGCGCGCGCAAATGGGGAAGGCCCTATCTCACCCGCGCCTTCTTCGACGAGATCGGCGCTTCGATGCCGCATCGCGTCCTGCTCGTCATGGTGCGCAAGGATCGAGACTATATTGCCGGCGCGCTGAATTTTCTGGGCGACGACGCGATTTATGGCCGTTATTGGGGCGCGCTCGAGGAGCGGCCCTTCCTGCATTTCGAGGTCTGCTATCACCAGGCGATCGATTATGCGATCCGTCATGGCTTCAAGCGCGTGGAAGCCGGCGCGCAGGGCGAGCACAAGCTCGCGCGCGGCTACCGTCCGGTCGCAACGCATTCCGTACATGAATTCGTCGACCCGAGGCTTCAAGCCGCCGTCGCCGACTATCTTGCCCGCGAGCGCGAGGCCGTCGCGGCAATGATCGAGGACTATGAGGAGGCCCTGCCCTTCCGGCGCGATTGAGCGCCCCGTGGCCTGCGGCCCTCGCGCCGTGGCAGGCCGCAGGCGCCGCAAAAAACGCGAGATCGGCGCAACCTTCCTTCGAACCGCGTGTTTGTACGGCGCGACGCTCGGCTCAAGATCATCTGCTGATTTCTCTCTCAGATATCACGCGCGGCCAACGAGCGTCCCGCGCGCTAGGAAAGGCCAAGCGTCATGAGCAACATTCCTGAAATACCGAAGCAAAAGCAGAACCAGTATATTTTCGGCGCGGTCGGCGCTGTCCTTGGCGGAATCATGGGGCTCGGCGTCGCGGGTCCGGTGGCTGCGGTCGTCGGAGCCGGCCTCGGTGGGCTCGTCGGCTATAACTTCCTGACCCGGTTCGGTAAGTAAACGCGAAGCTTAGGCTGGCGGGCGACGCGTTTTCTTCCCGCGGGGCCTGGGCGAAGCCTCTCCGAAAGTCGATGCGCGGCGCGCTCCGCGTGTGTCAGCCGGGCGGCCGGGAGCACGCCTTCGTAATTCTCAGCGCGTTTCCCGCTCGAAGGGAATCGTTCGAGCGATAAGGAATCGCGCTAAATCAAAAGGTTGGAGCATGTCACGGAAAACCGCTTCGCACTTTTCCGTGACATGCTCTACCGCCAAAACGGATCGAGACGCTTGAACCGTCGCCAGGCCTCGCCCAGCTCCGCATCCGCCACTTCGGCGTCGCGCTCGCACCAGCCCAGCACGACGCCCGCCGCAAAGGCGGTCCCGGGCTCAGCGCGCGCCCCCAGCCCGTCCAGCAGCATCTGGGCGCCCGCGGCGTCGTTGTGCGCGCCCAGAATGTCCTGCAGCCGCGCGACGGTCCGGATATAGCTGCGACAGCCGCCAGAGTCTTCGTACAATCCGCCAAAGAACTCTGCCGCGTAACGCAGGTTCTTGAGCGCGATGCGAACCTTGTGGCGCTCGGCGTCCGGCAGCATGACGAGCTTCTTCCCGCGCTTCAAGACGCGCTTTCGCAAGCGCTCGAGCGTCTCGGACGAAAATTGCGTCACCGGCGTCGTTAGACTAGCCAGCTCGCCCGGAGCGTTCCGCCATCCGCGGCGAGTCAGAAATGCTTGCAGCCTCAACGAGAAGACCGTCGTCTCCTTGGCGTCGATCAGCTGGCGCGCCTCGGCGTACAAAGCCTCTCGGCGCGCCGAAAGCGCGGACTCGATCCCGCCGAATACCGCTCCATCGGCGGACGCCCGACGCGGTCCCGCAGCGAGCAAATCGCCGAAAGCGTCGCATTCCCGAGCGGGTCCGAGAGCCGTCGCAATGCGCTTGGCCTCCGCGCGAAAGGCGTCAAACTCGGCGCTTGGCCTCAGACGATTGAACATGCCGAGGGCGGAGCGCATACGCCGGAGCGCCACGCGCAATTGATGGATCGACTCCGGATCGTCGCTTTCGCGCAAGGACGCAAGATTGGCGAGAAAATGCGCCAGCGTGTTGCCAACGACGCTCCCGATCGCGTCGTCGAACGTCGCGCCGGGCGGGAATATGGGGTCACGGGCCTTCACCGGCGCAGCCACCGCGCCGCCGACGAGCCGAAACCCGCGTTCTGACTTGCTCGTCACATCGAGGCGCAACGGCAAGGCCTGGACCGCGCGCGCGGCGAGATCGTATAGCTCCGATGCGTCTCCGCTCTTAAGCTCGAGCTCAACCTCGATGACGCGCGCGCGCCGATCGCCGGCGACGATTTCTCCTTCGTCGAAGGCGATCTCGATCTGAGCCGTTCCGGCGCTGACGAGACGCGTACGGCGCTTAATTCGTGTTTCGAATTGCGGTTCGAGCGGGCGATCTCCAATAATCTCTCCCAGCTCGGTCGCAATTTCCTCCCCAAACAACGCCAAATCCGGCATGATTCCAGGCCCGCGCGCCTCGACCTCGCCGCGAGAGAAGGCGTCGCCGCGCGATGTGGGGAGCCACTTTAGCCCAACAAGCGGGGCGGCGCGCCCGACTCGTCGCACACGCACCGCGATCCGCCGCTCATTGAGGATATGGTCCGGCGTATCGAAGTAGGTCGAGACAAGGCTGCGGGAGCCAATGCGCTTGCCGGGAGCGCCGCCGAGGGCTGGGGCTTCCAACGCTTCCTTGAGGCCTGCCAAGTCCGTGGAGAATTTAATCTCCAGCTCGCGATGGATCCCACTCATCGTGCTCTCAGGCCTTTTCTTTTCGGAATCGCGACTCGCCTGCGCGTTCTTTCCTCGCGGTCAGACGCGAAATTGGCGCGTCGCTCCCGGACAATGTGCGCCTTGCCACAGGCGCTTGTCACAAAAAATATCGAAATTGCGCGGGGTCGCCAATTCCAACCAGTTAGTGTGAGCGCCTGGGGAAGCGCTGAGGACGCGCTATCCGGTCGGCCGGGTCGTTTTTTGTCCAATCTTCGGCGGCGAATCGGGATCTGTCGAGACCGCAACCGCGGAGCGGTCGGGAGCGCGCAGGCCGCGCGGAACGAGGCGCCTCTCGGCGAGCTCGAAGACTCCCTGCACCAGCAAGGCGAGCGCCGCCGCCGGCGCCGCGCCTGCCAGGATGAGGCCGAAATCGTCGAGCCGCACGCCCGTGAAGATCGGCTGCCCGTAGCCGCCGGCGCCGACCAGCGCGCCGAGCGTCGCCGTGCCGACATTGATGACTGCCGCGGTTTTGATTCCCGCGAGCACTGCGGGGGCGGCGATGGGAAGCTCGATGAGCAGCAGACGCCGCGTCGGGGTCAGGCCGAGCGCAATCGCGGAGTTGCGGATCGAAGCCGGAATGCTCTGCAAGCCCGAGGCCGTGTTCCGAATGATCGGCAGCAGGCTGTAAAGGAACAGCGCCGCGATCGCCGGCTCAGGCCCTAGGCCAAACAGAGGCAGCATGAAGACGAGCAGCGCGAGTGAGGGGATGGTTTGCAGCACGCTGGCGAGCGCCAGTATCGCGTGACCAAGCCGGGGACGGCGAAAGGCGATGACGCCGAGCGGGACCGCCGCCATGATCGCTGGACCGAGCGATAGCGCCACGAGCCGAAGATGTTCGAGCGTGCGAGCGAGAAGCCGCGAGGCGAGGCTGTCCCGCCGTGCGCTCTCGGCGATCCCAAACGTCTCTTGCACAAAGTGAGCGGCCGTCTCGTCCTCGCTGCGTCTTTCGATTTTGACGGCTTTGTTCATCGCGATCATTGCCGCATCGTCTATACGCCCTTGCAGTTTCAACAGCGCGCCCAAAGCCTTGGGCGCTTTTTGCTGAAGATCGGCGCGGTAGAGAAGAAAAACTTCATTGTCGGAGAAAACTTTGCGATCGTCCTCGAGGAGCTTCAAATCATAGAGACCGATCTCGGGATCCGTCGTGTAGAGGTCGACGACGTCGATCTTTCCTGCGGCAATCCCTTTGTAAGCGATGTCGTGATCGAGGCCGATCGCCTGCGCCGCGTTCAACCCATAGGCGGCTTGCAGAGCGGGCCAGCCATCCTTGCGGTTCAAAAACTCGTCACTGAACCCAAACCGCAGCTCGGGATGGCGCGCGAGATCCGAGATCAGGACGACGCCCAAACGTTTCGCCGCCTCACGTCTCATGCCCAGCGCATAGGCGTCGTTGAAACCGAGCGGCTTACTTTTTTTCAGACCGCGCGCCGCAAGCGCGCGCGCGAGCGCCTCCTCGTCCGAGACGTCCTCGCCTGCGAGGATTTCTTGCCTAAGCGTGCCGGCATATTCGGGGTAGACGTCGATCTCGCCAGCAAGAAGGGCGCTCCAAAGCAGACGCGTTCCGCCGAGTTCCTGGCGGAGGACGGTTCTCGCCCCGGTCGAAGCGCAAAGCTTGGCGGCGATCTCCCCAAGGATGACCGACTCGGTGAACTTCTTCGAGCCGATGACTATTTCTTCGGGGGTCGCCGCAGCACCGGCGTCGGCCCGGCAGAATAGCAAGCATAGAAAGCAGCATAGGAGCATTGCGCCGCGCGGGCTCATGGCGCCGGCTCCCGTAAGGTCGACGCGATCTCGCGGAGCGTCGCGAGACGCGAGGCCTGCGCTCTGATGAATTCGGTGATGAAGGGGTCCGCGGGCGCGGCGATGAGATCACGGAAGGATCCCTGCTGCAGCACTCGACCCTGGTGCAGAAAGACGATCGTGTCGCCGAGAAAGGCCGCTTCGCTTACGTCATGCGTGACGATAACGACGGTCTTCTTCAGCGTTCGGAAAATCGACTTGAGATCCTCCTGCAGTCTGGCGCGCGTCATCGGATCCAACGCGCCAAGCGGCTCGTCGAGAAGAAGGATCGGCGGATCCAGCATCAGGGCCCGCATCAAGGATACGCGCTGGCGCTGACCGCCGGAGAGCTCCGCCGGGTAGCGCTCCAAGGCTTCCGCAGGGAAGCGCGTCAGCGTGCAGAGTTCCTGCAGACGTTTGCTTCGACGCGCCGCGCGCCAACCCAACTCGCGAGACATGAGCTCGATGTTGCGCCTGGCGGTCAGGTGCGGGAACAGGCCACCGTCCTGGATGACATAACCCATGCGGCGCCGCAGGTTCAGCGCTGAGGCTGGCGCCATGCGATCGTCGCCGATCCTCACTTCCCCCTGATCGGGCGCCTCTAACCCGACGATGAGCGCGAGCAGGGTCGATTTTCCCGAGCCCGAGAGCCCCATGACGGCCGTCGTGCAGCCTTGCGCCAGCGTTAGGCTCACGTCGTCGAGCACGCGCAACGCGTCGTATGACTTGCTGACCTTGTCCAGCTTTATCATTTGGGTCTCGGTAGCCTCCCGGGGCAGGGAAACGACAGACAAGGAACAACTATAGTCGGATTAACCTAGCCATAGGGGCAAATTTCAGCTCCGCTGTGCTTGCCCGAAGATGGCCCTATATGCATTGCGATCAACCGTTCAGAAAAAGCGCTCCATTCGGCGAGAACCGCAATGATTCAATTGGCCTCCGACATTAATTCGGATCAGCGCGCGTCGAGTAGTCTCCGCACGCGCCTTCTGGAGACCCGCCAGCTCTCGGTTAAGCTTGCCGCGCCTTTGACCGCGGAGGACATGGTTGCGCAGGCGATGGACGACGCCAGCCCGACCAAGTGGCACCTCGCTCACGCCACTTGGTTCTTTGAAACTTTCGTTCTCGCCCCGCGTATGCCGGGCTACGCCATTTTCGACGAGTCTTTCGGCTATTGCTTCAACTCCTATTACGAGCAAGTCGGTCCGCGCCAGCCCAGACCCAAGCGCGGCGTCCTCACCCGGCCTTCGCTCGAGAGCGTTCGCGCCTATCGCGAGCATGTCGACGTCGCGCTGGAAGCTTTCTTTGCGCTTGGGCTCGACGAGGATGATGCGGCGGCTTCGGCGCTCGAAATCGGGATCAACCACGAGCAGCAGCATCAGGAATTGATGCTGACGGACGTGCTTGCTCTTTTCGCCGCCAATCCGCTGCGGCCGAGCTACGGGCAGCCGCAGCCGCAGAAAGTCACTGCGGCGAAGCGGGGCTGGATGATCGAATACGCCGGCGGGGTCGAACGCATCGGCTATGCGGGCCAGGGCTTCGCATGGGACAATGAGGGCCCGGCTCACGAGACCTTGATCCATCCCTTTGCACTGGCGGACCGCGCCGTAACCAACGGGCAGTTCTTGGAGTTCGTTTTGGACAAGGGCTATGAGGCGGCGTCGCTCTGGCTTTCGGACGGTTGGGCGGCTCTCAATCGGGAAGGCTGGCGCGCGCCGCTTTATTGGGAACAACGCGACGACGAGTGGCGCGCGATGACGCTGCAGGGAATGACACGGCTCGATCCGGCGGCTCCCGTCGCGCATGTGAGCTATTACGAGGCCGACGCCTTCGCGCGTTGGGCGGGGAGGCGGCTGCCGACCGAATTCGAATGGGAGATCGCGGCGCGACGCGCGCCGGAGGCGGCGAACGACCTTTCCAGCGGCGCGCTCCGCCCCCTGCCCGCCCCTTCAAGCGTGGCGGGCGCGCCTCGACAGATGTTCGGCGACGTCTGGGAGTGGACCGGCAGCGCCTATCTTCCCTACCCCGGATATCGTCCCCCGCTGGGCGCGCTTGGCGAATACAACGGCAAGTTCATGGTTGGCCAGCACGTGCTGCGCGGCGGCTCCTGCGTGACGCCGAAAGGACATGCTCGCGCGACTTATCGCAACTTTTTCTATCCGCATCAGCGCTGGCAATTCATGGGCCTGCGCCTCGCGGAGGACCTCTGAGAATGCGCCCAGCGGTCGAGCGCGCGACGCGACGGCGCGACGGCGAAAGCGACTTCGCGCTTTGCGTTGTCGAGGGCTTGTCGAGAGCGCGAAAGAGCCTGCCTTGCCGATTCCTTTACGATGCGCGCGGCAGCGAGCTCTTCGAGGACATCACGCGCCTGCCCGAATATTATCCGACCCGTGTGGAGATCGCGCTGCTCGAAGCGCATGTCGGCGAAATTGTTAAGGACCTCGTCGGAGGCGGCGCGCTCATCGAATTCGGCTCGGGGTCCAGCCGGAAGACCGAAATCCTTCTGGCGCGGCTGCCGAGGCTTTCGGTTTACGCGCCGATCGACGTCTCGAGGACCGCGCTCGACGAGGCAAGAAGACGTCTCAACCGGCTTTATCCGACGCTGAACACGCGGCCCATTCTCGGCGATTTCACGCATGGCGTGCTGCTGCCGAAGGACGTCGCGCAAATGAAGCAGCTCGGCTTCTTTCCGGGCTCGACGATCGGCAACTTCGCTCCCTGCGAGGCGATTGACTTGCTGCGCGCGATGCGCAGGACCCTGGCGGAGGGCAGCGCGCTCGTCGTCGGCGTCGATCTGAAGAAAGATGCGCGCGTGCTGATCGAGGCCTATAACGACAAGGCGGGCATCACGGCCGCCTTCAATCTCAACCTGCTCGCGCGCGCCAATCGCGAGCTCGGCGCGACATTCGATGTTTCGGCTTTTTGTCACGAGGCGATTTATGATCCGGTCAACGGCCGCATCGAAATGCATCTCGTAAGCGTGAAGGAGCAAACGGTCGAAGTTCTGGGCGAGCGCTTTCAATTTCGTGCAGGAGAGCGCATCCACACGGAAAATTCCTACAAATTCTCAATCGAGCAATTCTCCGAACTGGCGCAGGCCGGGGGTTGGCGTGTCGGCAGCTTTTGGACTGACGCAAGCGGCTGGTTCAGCGTCTTCGAGCTGCGGGGCATGGATGAGGATTCGACAGCGGGAGCCAAGCTGACCGCCGCCGCGAGATCAACGCGGCATTCCGGCTGAATCGCGCCGGGACTCGTCCGCCGGCGCAACGAATGCTCAGCGCGTGACCCGGTCGACAATCCAGGGGCTGACCGCCGTGTCGTCGAGCAGAGTGCGTCGCGTGGATTGCTCGATGTCGTGAGGCCTGGCGATCGCTTTTGTCGAGACGCTTAACAGCTTGCGCTTATATTCCTCGGCGATCTGGCGCGCCTCGCTCTGATTGCGAATCACATGCGGCGTGATCATGATGATCAGCTCTGTCTTGGTGATTTGATCGTCCTTATCCTTGAACGCGCTGCCGACGATGGGGATGTCTCCGACAACCGGAATTTGGTTGGCGGATTTCGAGCGTTGATCCTGGACGAGACCGCCGAGGACGAGCGATTCTCCATCGGTCACGGAAACCTGCGTCTTCACCTTGCGTTGGTCGATCGTGGGGTTGTTGCCGTTCCCACCTGTGCCCGGCACGGTGTTCGAGACCTCTTGATTGATATCGAGCATCAGCCGACCGCTCTCGCTGATGTGCGGGGTAATGGCCAGGATCACGCCCGTGTTCAGATAGGACTGGGAATTGAATGTGTTGCCGATCGCCGAAACGCTCTGCAGCGTGTTGACGGGAATCTCTTGGCCGACTTGCAGCGTCGCCTGGCGATTGTCCAACACGGTCAGCGAGGGTGTCGAAAGGATGTTCACATTGGTGATCGCGTTGAGGGCATTGATCACCGCGACTGCGCTCCCCAAGGTGAAGGCGTAGGAAAAGCCCGGAAACACGCTCTGAAGGGGGACGCCGATCAAGTTGCTGCCGGAAATATTGTTGTTGCCAAGAAGGGTGTTGACGGTAGAGGTGGTCGATGTCGATGTCGTTGAAGTAGTCGATGTCGAAGTGACGGCCTGCCCGCCAAAACCCGCGGCACTACGTCCCCTTTGCAGGAACCAGGCGACGCCGAAATGCAGCTCGTCGGTGAGCGCGACTTCGGCGATCGTGGCCTCGATGAAGACCTGATTGGGTTGGACGTCGAGCGCCTCGATGACGTGCAACATTTTATTATAGTCGTCCGCCGTCGCCATCACGACGAGCGAGTTCTTGGCCTCGTCGACGCCGACCTTGTAACGGCCGTCCTCTCCCAGCGACACGGTGCCAGGGCCCTTCGACCCCTGATCGCTCGACGTGTTCGTCACGCCCGCGCCGAAAAAACCAGCGGCGCCGTTGGGGCCTCCCGGCTGACTGCCGAGCCCGCCGCTGGACGCCCCGCCGAGCCCTGAGGAAGCGCCGCCGCTCGAGGCGCTGCCGCCGATCTGTCCGCCGCCCGTGGGACCTGAGGCCGATAGCGCGCCGAGCGGGCTTGAAGTCGACGAGCTCGAAGAACTCTGCCCACTGTCATCGCCTGAGGAAGAGGAGGAGGCGGAGGACTGACCGAAGCGCGGCGCCGTGTTGCTTCCGCTCCGGCTGTCGGAGCCGAACATAGAGGTCAGAACCTGCAACATCTCCTTGGCTGGCCGGTTCTGCACGCGGTAGGTGAAAAATTGCTTTTCCGTTCCTTGCGCGCGCGCGTCGAGCCGCTGGATCCATGTCTGCGCCCGGCTGAGATAGGCCGGCTGCGCCGAGATCACCAAGACCGAGGCGAGACGCTTGTTGCTGACGAAGCGCACCATGCCCTTCATCGGCCCATCCTTATCGTCCGCTCCGAAGACCTTGCGCAAGTCTTCAACGATCGCGTCCGGATCGCCGCTTTTCACCGGCACGAGGGCGAAGGACATGCCGCGCATCGTGTCGATGTCGAAGGTCGCGATGACGTCGCCGAGCGTCGCAAGGTCCTGTGGAGAGCCCCTCAGCGTGATCGTGTGGCGCGCGTCGTCGGCCGAGACGATTCCGCCCTGAATGGCCATCGGCTCGAGGAGCCGGCGCATCTCCGACGCCGCGACATAATGGAGCTGAATGACCCGCGTGCTCTCGCCGACCGACGTCGCGTCGGCAGCCGCGGTCGAAATATTTCCGCCGGCCGCCCCCGCCTGGTCGAGCGGCACGATTTTGTAGACGCCCCCTGCTTGCACCACCGCGCCGCCGGACACGCGCAACGCCGATTCGAATAGCTCCAGGGCCGCCGTCTTGCTCACCGGCTGCGTCGTATGGACCGTGATCTTGCCGTCGAGACGTGGGTCGATGACGTAATTCACACTCATTATGTCGCCCAGCACCACCTTGACGGCTTGCGCGATCGGCAGATTGGCGAGATTGAGCGTGACCTTGTCTTCCCCCGAATCGGGCGCTTCGCCCTTCAGCCCTTGGCTGCGGCCGATGAAACGCCCGCTTCCGGGCACGACGAGAGCCGCGTTGCCGCCACGCGCGCTCGTCACGGCGCCGCCGCGGCTAACGGCCCCTCCGCCCATTGGGGAGTGGTCAGGTGGGGCGTTCGAGGGCTCCACGCTCCATTCGGCGACAGGAGGCTCGCCCGTCGTCTGGCAGCCTGCAGCCGCGAGGCATACCGCCGCCAGGAAAGCGTTCACAAGACGTCTGCTCACAAGCAACCCATTTGGCGTCGGACCCGGACAAAGGCTCCGCATCAGCTACCACGTAGATAAGCATTGTGACAGAGTTCAGGCTTTGCGCGAACGATCTGGCGGCGCGCTCACCGGGCGTGATGGGGCTTTTCACGCCCGTTCATGATTCGTCACATGATTTTCAGAATGTTAGGCCCCTCGGAGCGGCTCCAATCTTCTGGCGCCGATCTTTTCACCAATGCAGCTTGCGCGCGATTGAGCGCCATTTTCGCCTCGACGTGGCTTCTCTCGCGATGACCAAGACACGGAAAAATCGAGGGCAATCAAGACGGCTCGAGCTCCGTCCGGTCAGCGTCACCGGGGTGTCATAAATCGGTAAACCCCTCCCCCTAAGGGGTCTTGGCAAACACTTCGGCTCAAGCCGAGAGGGAGGTAATATCTATGAAAAAACATATACTTGCTGCGAGCGTCGCCGCACTGGCCGTCGCTGCGGGCGCAGCTCGCGCCGACGATGACACAAAAATCAACCACGTGCTGCTCATCAGCATTGACGGCATGCACGCCCTTGATTTCATCAATTGCGCGAGCAATTCCACCTGTCCGAATCTCGCCGGGCTGACGGCTAAGGGCGTTAATTATCTCGAGGCCTCGACCTCGAAACCGTCCGATTCCTTTCCCGGACTCATGGCCATTGTGTCCGGCGGATCGCCGCGCACTGTGGGCGCCTACTACGACGTGGCTTACGATCGCGTCCTGGCTCCGCCCCAGAACACCACGGGGAATGGCGTGGCGGGCGGGGTCTGCAACCCCAACACGCCGAACGGAACGACGACCGAATACGAGGAGGGAATCGATCTTGATCAGTCCCAACTCAACGGCGGCGCCGCTGCCGGCCAGGACGGCGGCATCGCGTCGATCGATGCGACGAAACTTCCGCGCGATCCCTTCAACGGCTGCCGCCCGGTCTATCCCTGGAACTTCGTGCGGACCAACACGATCTTCGGCGTGATTCATCAGGCCGGCGGCTACACGGCTTGGTCCGACAAGCACCCGTCCTATTCGTCCGTTGCGGGTCCCGGCAACGGCAGCAATCTCGACGACTATTACTCGCCCGAGATCAACTCCAAACCCGTTCCCTTGCCGGTTACGCTGCCGGATGGGACGGCTTGTTCCCCGTTGCCGGATGGCGTGACGAGCGACTACACCGGCGGCTTCAAGAACATTCAGTGCTACGACACGCTGAAGGTCAACGCCATCCTCAACCAGATCCACGGCAAGCGGCATGACGGCTCGAAGCCCGCGCCGGTGCCGGCCATCTTCGGCATGAATTTCCAGGCCGTCAGCATCGGTCAGAAGCTCATCACGAAGTCGGCAAGCGGCGGCTACACGGACAATGCGGGCACGCCTTCGTCCCTGCTGTCGAACGAGATCCAGTTCGTCGACGCGTCGATCGGCAAGATGGTCGCCGAGCTCAAGAAAACGGGCGACTATCATTCCACGCTGATCGTCATCACGGCAAAGCACGGCCAGAGCCCGGTGGACACCTCGCGCTACCAGGGCGTGGGGATTCCCGCGGGCAGCCCGATCACGACCTCGCCGGCCACAATCCTCGCCAACTGTCTGCCGTTCTCGGAGTCGCCGAACAACCCGAATGGCATCGGGCCGACCGAGGATGACGTCTCGCTGCTCTGGCTCGATCAGACTCAGCAGGGCTGCGCCACGGCCGCGGCGGTGAGCACGCTCGAAAGCGCGTCGCCGACCTCGGCCAATGTCGCTGGCGTCGGCCAGATCTTTTCCGGGCCCGGCATCGCGCAGATGTTCAACGCTCCCGGCCTGCCGAAGAACGGCGGCGATCCCCGCACGCCGGATATCATTGTGACCCCCAATATCGGCGTCACCTATTCCGGCAGCTCCAAGAAGCATGCCGAGCACGGCGGCTTCTCGCATGACGACACCAATGTGATGATGCTGCTCTCGAACCCGAACCTGCGTCCGGCCACGATCACCTCCCCGGTGCAGACCGCGCAGGTGGCGCCGACCATTCTGCGGGCCTTGGGTCTCAACCCGCACGCCCTGCAAGCTGTGCAGCAGGAAGGCACTCAGGCGCTTCCGGGCGTAGCCTTCGACTCCAGGGACTGACGGAGCGACGCTCGAGTGCTCCCAAAGACGCGGCGCGGCGAAAGCCGCCCGCTCTTGCGCGCAAAGCATCGGCAATTCTCGAGAGCCCGGCCCCGCGCCGGGCTCTCTGCTTTTCAGCCACCCGCGCAGAAAGGGAGACGGGGCGCCCGGGCGCATTCTCAACGCACAGGAAGCGGGCCTGGTTTCTGGCCTCAGATGGTGAACATCTCGATCTCTCTGATCTCGGCAGCTATGAACGCTGCAAAAGCGCGCGCCGACGCCTTGGCGGCCCGACCGGCGGGAAGGATCGTGTGGATATCCGAATCGCCAATCTCCCAGTCGGGGAGAAGTCGCACGAGGGCGCCCTGTTCAACCTCGGCCTGAACGCTTCCGGCTCCGGTAGAGACGACACCCAAGCCCGCGACCGCCGCCGCGGTGGCCGCTTCGCTCAGGTCAATCACCAGTCGTGCCTGAACGCGGATGGACATTGTCTTTCCCTCCTTGCGGAATGACCAGGCTTCCGAACCCTGGCCAGCCGGTCCGACGATGATCGCGTGCCCGGCAAGATCGGAAGGAATGCGTGGCGTTCCCGTTCGCGCGAGATAAGCGGGCGAGGCGACAAGCACACGCCGGACAGTCCCGATTTTTCGCGCGAGGGCTGTGCTGTCGTTCAGGATACCGATACGGACGGCCACGTCGACGGAGTCTCCGATAAGGTCGTGTCTGGCGTCCGAGAGCGCAAATTCGATCCGAAGGTCTGGGTGTCGCTCGGAAAAGCGAGCCAGGCGCGGGAAAACAGTCCGGATCGCGAAGGAGGGCGACATCGCCACCCGCAATGTCCCCCGCAATTCTCCGGTGCCGCGCGCCGCATGATCAGCCTCGTCGAGCGCCGCAAGGATCGCCTCGCTCCGGGCGAGATAATCGAGGCCGGCGTCCGTGAGGGTAACGGCGCGGGTGCTGCGAGAAAGCAGCTTGGCGCCGATCTGCCTTTCGAGCGCCGCGATGGTCCGTGAAGCCGTCGGTTGCGTCATGCCCATCGCGCGCGCGGCGGCGGAGAAGCTGCCGCTGCGCGCGACGCGAATGAAGAGCTGCAGGGAAGCAAATCGGTCATTCATACGGAAAACGCATTTCTGAAAGGCAAAATATCACACTTCTACGAATCCGCGCATAGGTCATATTGGAGGGACAGCCGCGACACCGCTCAGCCGTCGCGATGAGGGCAGGCTGAACCGACTGATGCAATTGTTCCAGCCGCGACAGGACCGACGGCAAGAAGACAGGCAGAGGACTATGGGACGCAAAATCGTCGGCGGTCAGACATTTCCGCCTTTTTCAACAAAGAACATCCATGGAAATGACGTTTCTGTTCCGGCGGAGGCCAGTCTATGGACGCATGTCCAGTTCAGACGTTTCGCGGGATGCCCGATCTGCAATCTTCACCTTCAGTCGATCATCGCGCGGCATCAGGAACTCACTGAGGCGGGGATCCGCGAGGTCGTCGTTTTTCACTCCAACGACGGCGAGCTTCTGCCCTATCAGGGGCGCTTCCCGTTCGATGTCATCGGCGATCCGACCAAGACGCTGTACCGGAAATATGGCGTCGAAAGCTCGATCTCTGCGTTTCTTTCCCTCAAAGCCTGGGCGGCTTCATTGAAGGGCAATCTTCGGAAAGACAAGCCGCGGATATCGGGCTTGCCGAACGGCGGGGTTGCCGGGCTTCCCGCGGAATTCCTCATCGCCTCCGACGGAACAGTCAAGGCCGTCCATTACGGAACGCACGCCTATGATCAGTGGAGCGTTGACGAACTGCTGGATCTGAGCGGGTCTTTGATGGCTGCCTAAAGTCAGCGCATGGTGTCCCGGCGCTGCCGGGAGCGCGATAGGCAGCCTTCATATTTGGAACGGCGATTAATTCAAAACTGGAAAGGTTATGGAATGACAAACCTCTTGTCGGTCGATTGGTCCGCTATCCCCTCGCCAGTGGATGATGGGGCCGCCGCGCATCTCAAAGGACTGCCCATTACCTCTGTCGCCTTGCCAGCGACCAATGGGTCGGCTGTCGACCTATCGGCTCTCGCCGGAACGTCGGTGATCTATCTCTATCCGATGACAGGGCGACCCGGGGTTCCATTGCCAGACGGCTGGGACATGTTGCCAGGAGCTCGCGGTTGCACGCCGCAGGCCTGCGCCTTCCGGGATCATCACGCTGAACTTCAGGCTCTCGGAGCGGATCATCTTTTCGGTCTCTCCGGCCAAACGACGGAGTACCAAAAGGAAGCGGCGGACCGGCTCCACCTGCCCTTTCCCCTGCTTTCCGACAGCGCGTTCTCATTCGCGAGCGCGATGCGGCTGCCGACCTTCGAGACAAGCGCCGGGCGGATGCTGAAGCGTCTGACCATGATTGTGACGGGTGGACGAATTGAGCATGTTTTCTATCCGGTCTTCCCACCCGACCGCAGCGCTGACGATGTCGCTGCGTGGTTGAGAGCGAAACGCGCGGGCTGAGGTATTCGGCGTCTGATATTTGCGAGGCCGAATAGCGCCGCACGGGGCGTGCGAAGGCTGCAAGATTCGACCCGCCGCGCGGCTGGGGTTCGACGCCAACCAGAGACAGGGCGCATTGTGGGTTGACGGTTGGTTCTAAATCACGTATTTTAGAATCAGCAATTTAGAATGAGCCCTGATGCCCCGCCCTATCGAATTTGAAGTCAACCCCGCGCTCGACGCCGCAGTCGAAGCCTTCCGCCATACCGGGTTTGGCGGGACTTCGATCAAAGCGCTTGAGAACGCAACAGGCCTTTCGTCGGGCAGCCTGTACAACAGCTTCGGCGACAAGGAGGCAATCTTCCGGTTGGCGCTGGCGCGTTACGTCGACACGGTCGTCAGCGGACGCTTGACCGAGCACTTGGCGCAGCAAGATCCCCTCGCGGGGTTGCGGGATCTCTTCATGACGCTGCTCGACGAGCCCGGCGGTGGATCCTATGGCTGCCTACTGACCAATACGGCGGTCGAACTGGGGCCTGGGCAATCCGAAGCGCTCGTCGATCTGCGTCGCGGATTTCAGGCGCAGGAAGACGCCTTTGCCGCGGTCCTCGAACGGCTATCGCCCGAAAGCGGCGACGCCAGACCGGCCGCTCGCCGACTGCTCGCGCTTTACCAGGGCGTGCTCGTGTTGATTCGCTGCGGCTATCCCAAAGACCGGCTGGCCGAGATGATCGCGTTTGAGTTCGACAACTTGAAAGGACGACTATGACCAAGGCGCTATGGGATCGATATGCTGAGAGCTGGTCCATGCCTGAGACCGAGCGGCTAGGCCGCTTGGCCGAAACGGTCGCTGCGGAAGTCAGCTACACCGACCCTCATGTCACACTCACCGGCATCCCCGCGTTTTCTGAATATATGGCGGGTTTCCAAACCAACCTGCCCGGCGCGGGATTCGAAATTCGAGAAGCGGCGGGCCACCATGGCCGAACGCTCGCCCAGTGGAACATGGTGGGCGGCGACAAATCGGTCATCGGGACCGGCGTCAGCTTTGCCGAGCTCAGTGACGACGGCAAGCTGGCGCGCATTACGGGCTTTTTTGCTGTGACGTGATCGCCTAACTCAGCATTGCGCAGAATGGCGCTCGCATCTACGGCGTTTCCCTTTTCTGGTCGCGAGCAAAAGAAGGGCGGAGAAGCGAAGTGTGCCCCACACATTAACCGCCAGTCAATTCTCTGTAGGCTTCGAGACCAGCACGTTCTATCCGGCCTTCGGCGAGCTTGCCGTTCTCGACGCGCCAGATCGCAATCCCGGAAAAACGCACAGGCCGTCCATCTGCCGGGAGCCCGAAAATCCCATTATTGATGCCCGAGCACATCTAACGAGCGACGACATGGTCGCCAGTATTATTAGCGAAGACATCAACGATATCATTCCGCGCGCCATCGAGCGTAACCAGAAAATCGGCGACCCGCTTTTTGAATGAATCTCGCCGACGCGCTAGCAAGTCAGAAGTTTCCGACGTCGAAAGGCGCTCCCCTCAGCTTTGCCCTCAGTGAACCGCCAGCAATTTGAGTAGCGGCACGAGCATCGAAGCAAAACCGGCGATGGCGACTGCCGTGGCGCGCCAGCTGCCCAGAAGCTTTCGCAACAGCCAGGGGCCGGCGAGCCAAAAGAACTGGGCCGTCACAAATCCCGGCCGATAGGCTTGGGCGTCGATGACCCAAAACGTGTGCGAGATCGCGTTGCCGATCGCTCCGTAGACCACGAAGAACAGCACGGGCATAAGCAAGAAGCTGCGCCTCCAAGCAAACACTGCGAGGCATGCGATGGCGAACACGCTGTAGGATACCATATTGATAGTGACGAAGAGCGCGCCGCTAAAGGGGGCGCCGCCATAAAGCTCCGGAAAGAAGCTACGGAAATCGGTAATGTACTCCTCATTGAAATGTAAAAACTGAATCGCGAGCACTACGAAGAAAGCTGGAATGAATGTCTCGGCTTCTGGCAATTCAATCCTGCGCGCGTATAACCATGAAAAGACTGCCCAAGCTGACACGACACCAGGAATGAATGTGGCGATTAAAGACCAGCCCGAGCTTAACCACACAAATAAAGCCGCCATGGCGACGGCAATCCCCGTTCCGATCGCGAAGTCCCGCACAGTGAGCGATTGGGGGGTAACAGCTAACGCCTGATTCACGGGCAACCCTCCTCGATGTCTCTGGGCCTATCGTCCGCCCCATAAGTCAACATATGGTGACTTATGCATGGGCGCCTTGCATTTGTCAACACGCGTTGGCATTATTCGGCATGAAGGTTTTGGCGACACAGACGAAATCCGAACGCACCCAGGCCGCTATCCTTGCCGCCGCTGAGGCGCTGTTCGCCAAGAATGGCTATGAACGCACGACCCTTCGGGACATAGCCGCCCTGGCCCGTATCGATCCGGCCATGATCATCCGTTACTTCGACAGCAAGGATGCGCTGTTCGCGCGCGTCGCTACCTTCGATCTGATGCTGCCTGACTTGCGAACCGTTGAGCGCTCTGCGATCGGCACGACTTTGGTGCGGCATTTTCTGCGCGTTTGGGAGGGCGAACGGGGCAATAGCGGCCTCGCAATCCTTCTGCGCTCTGCGGCGTCGAACGAACACGCCGCAAAGAAGCTACGGGAGCTCTTCAAGAGCCAGGTCATGCCGGCGCTCAAATACGCGGGCGCCGACGCTTATGCCGCGGAGCGTGCGGGGCTGGTGGCGAGCCAACTCTTGGGCCTCGCGCTTTGTCGCTACGTGTTGAAGCTTCCGCCTGCCGTCACAATGTCACGCGAGTTCATCGTCGCCGAGGTGGGCAAAACGATACAGCGATACGTCGCCGGTGACGAATGACCCCTGGAGTTTCTCCGACGCGCGACAGGTGAGGTACGGTGGCGGCAGCGCGGGCATTCATCGATGCACATCCGGCGCTGTCGGATTTTCTTCTTCTGGCCGCTGCTGGCGTCCCGAGATTGACTGTAAGCGGCGCGCCGCCGCCAACTCGGGAAACGCGTGCGGTTGAGCGAGACTCTTCGGATTGTGGTGACATGACGTCGATTGCAAAATTGCGCGCCAACGGCTCAGTGTCGCCGCGGCCGAACGACTTCTCAACCGCAAACTGCAACCGGTAATCCGGCCGGGCGACGATTGCGAGCGGTTGTTTGGTCGTCATATCGATCCGCTGTCATTTTATCTCGCGCTGTCATTAGGCAGAGCGCGTTTGATCACTCAGCTCGAGGCGCAGAGAACACGGCGCTCTCTTCGCTGTTTTGGCGACGCCGCGCCTTCCATGCTCCGAGGCGGCGTTCTTTACCTTGCCGCAAGCAGACGAAGCTGCTTCAAAATCTCCGAGACTTCGGCGCGCTTACGATAGTTGTTGGGAATGTAGGCCCAGGCGATAACGCCATCCCGACCGATGATGTAGGTGGCGGGATCGGCGAAAGCATAGGTGCTGTCGCCGTTAGCTTTTTCGACGTTCACGTTGAATGTGTGCAGCAGTTGCCGGTGCGTCTCAGGCAGGACGAAAGCGACGCCGAATTGCTTGGCGACCTCGGTATTGGCGTCATGCAGAACGTCGAAGTCTGGAGCGCCGATGATGGTGTCCTTGGTCTCCTGCGGCAGGTTGGAATCTTTGATGGCCTCGGCGCCATTGGGGACCTTCCGAGGAAATGGCGACGAGGTTTGCGCCCAACGCTTTGATGTCGGCGTAACCCTTGTTGTACGCGTTGAGCTGGAGGTTGCAGTAGGGGCGCCACAGCCCGCGATAGAAGGTCAACACCAGTGGGCCAGTCTTCAGGTAGTCAATGAGACTTCGCGGCTCGCCATGGTGATTCAGGAGGCTGAATTCGGGCGCCTTGTCTCCTGCCTTGAGCGCATTCTCCACGATCGGCATCGCGCTGATCTCACCGGCGCCTCGCTCGACCAGCGCGTTCAGCTCTGGCGAAAACGACGTGCGGAACGCCTTTACAAGATCTTGAATTTGCGCATTGAGGGACATGATAGGCTCCTGATTTTTCATCCGTGCAGTGAATGACCGCGTGCTGCTCAAACGTGCGCTGACACCCTTGCAGAGAGCCCGATGCTCCAGGCGAGGTAGCGGCTGATTTCGCTTAGATTGAACCCGCTTTCTGCCGCCCAAGCGTTGGCAGCCGCCTGCACGGCCTCGAGAGCCTTGCGGCTTGTGGGCGGCGAGGTGATCACGCCCTCTCGGATAAGGGCGGCGTTGACGTCCTTCGTCAGGATTAGCGCTGGCTTGCCCAGATCGCGCACGAAGCGCATGCCTGTGTCGCCGCCAAGACGGCTGCCTTCGCGGCGCAAGAGATCGATGAGCTCGAAATATCGATCGTCCGGCCATTGCGCGAAGGCGCGAGCCGCTGAACCGTTTTGCTTGGCAAGTCCCAGAATGAAGCGAGCATTGTCGCGAATAGCCAGGATCTTGGGGCCGTTGCGGACGATCGCCTTGTTGGCCAAGAGTTCGTCAAGATCAGGCTCGTCGAGCCCCGCGCAGCGCTCAGGTGCGAAACGCCAGAAAGCCTCCTCGAAGGAGGGCCATTTGGCTTCGATGACTTTTCGGGAGAATCCGGCGGAGAAGATGCGCTGCGCCATCAGCGCCAATACGCGATCATCTCCCATCTTTGCAATTTCGGAGGGCGGCCTTGGACGTAGGCTCAGCAACCCGATGGCCATTTCCTCGGGGGAATGGGATTGCAACGCGAGTTCGACGATTTCCGAGAAACTTCGCATGGCTCACTCCGCCAAACCGGAGAACCAGCTTGAGAGCGAAGGTTGGAACTGCGCCGCGTCGAATTCGGTCACGCGGGTAAAGACCATCTTCCCTTCGCGGACGAACGGCTCGGAGGCGAGCAACGCGTCGAGTTCCTCCCGATTCTTCGCACGGGCGACCAGAATGCCGCCGTCCGGTGGCGCTTGTGGCCCGGAAAACAGGAAGTGGCCGCTGTCATAGCCGGCTTGGAGGTAGGCGTGATGCTCCGGCAGGAGATTCTGCAACTCGGCGAACGGGACCAGATGTTTTCCTTCGAGCAGATAGTGCTTCATAGCTTCCCCCATGGACTTGACGGCTTGCGCATCGCGAGCCGTCATTCTATATCGAACGCTAAAGTATGCCGCCTCGGGCGTCAAGCGATTCTTTAGCGTCCGATATATTACAGGAGAGCTGCGGGTGGGGCGACCCAGGACATTCGACATTGACCATGCGCTGAATATCGCGGCCGACATGTTTTGGCGCCGCGGCTATGACGGGACGTCGATCGGTGATCTGACCAAGGCCATCGGGATCAGCGCGCCCAGCTTCTATTTCGCGTTCGGCAGTAAGGACGGTGTGTTTCGCCGGATCGTCGACGCCTATCTTGAGCGTCAAGGCGAGATCGTCGAGCGCGCCTTTCGGGAAACTGACTCGCGATCTCTCGTGGAGCGCTTGTTGTCCGGCTTTGGCGAACTTCACACTAGTCCAGATCACGCTCCTGGCTGCCTGATCCTCAACAACTCACTGCCGATCTGCGACGATCACCCATTTCGCACGGAGTGGGCGCAAGGACGCGCCGCTCTGCGCACGCGCCTAACAGAGCGCTTCTCGGCGGATCAGCAAACCGAAACCGGACTTCCCGGCGATTGGAAAGCGGATGACACAGCCCGCCTCGTCGTGACGCTGATCTGGGGCATCGCAGTGGAAGCCCATTCGGGTGCAAGTGGGAAGGAAATTCAACAAATGATCGATCAATTCATGGCTACCTGGCCTGTGGCCGCCTAATGCTCACCTTGGGGCACGGTGAGGAGACATCATGAGCCCCAAGCGCTGGCGAGGTCACGAAAAGAAAGCTATCAAGGCTTGGCTGCTTGGGTCATGATTGGGATTCCTGCTTCCCGGCGAAGCCAGTCAAAAGCGGAACGCGCGCCTCTGTTCCTAGCGAGCGGCGCGACGAGGCGATGATGTTTCGTTCAAAGAGCGGCGCGCCGCCGGCACAGACGAAAGCGCCTTCGCTGCGACGCAAGCGGGGTTTCGCCCTTGTCACCGTCGTTTGGGGCTTGAGCATCATCACTTTGCTGATCTTGTCCTTTGCGACGACGAGCAGCTTGCGCCTGAAGACCGCTTCCAACATCGCCGGCGCGGCGCAGGCGGGCTTTTCCGCCGACGCCGCCGTCAACATGGCGATTTTATCGCTGCTTTCCGAGCAGGAGCAGCACGATCAACAGGCAGTCCATGATGGCAAGCCCATTTTCTGCTCCCTGGACGGAATAGCCGTCGCCGTCGCGATCGAGGACGAGAGCGGCAAGATCGATCTCAACAGCTCGACTCCGCAAATCTTGAACGCGACGTTCGTTGGGCTGGGGCTGGAAATGAGCGCGGCGAACGCCTTGACCGACGCGATCATAAATTTTCGCACGCAGCCGCCCATCGGAACGGGCGCTGAAAAAGACGAGCCGGACGATCCCGGCAGGCCGTTTCACGCCAAGCATGCGCTCTTTGCCACCACTTTGGAGCTTGATCAGGTCACGGGCGTCGATCCGGCGCTTTTTTCCAAGCTCCTGCGCGTGGCGACCGTTTATTCCTATCGACCCGGCGTCGACCCGAAAGCCGCCCCACCGGCGCTCTTTGCGGCGCTCGCCGGTTTTTCGGCGGAAGATGTTCGCGATTTCCAGCAAAACCCTTTTCCCAATAATCTCGACCGAAACGACGCGCGCTTTCCGCAAACCTTCAAATCTGCGGGTCAAGGCGGCGGCGCCTCGACATTCCTCGTTCACGCGGAAACGCTGTCTGCGAACGGACAGGTCGGCGCCAAGGACGCGATCGTGGATTTCAGGCCGACCGGCAACGGTCCCTTCGTCCTGCATGAGCTGCGGGCCGGCGCCCCGCGCCACCTCGCCGAATTGCGGGCCGCCGCCAGCAGCGGCCAGAATGCGCTGCAAAGTTGCAAACCTTAAAATCGGTCTTTGGAACGAATTCCGCAAAAGTTGACGGAGCGCTGTCGCCTCGAAGCGCTCCGCGGCCTTCTCACCTCCGTCTGTCCAGCCTCGGCTCCACCGGCGGCGGGCCTGGCGGAAGGCCTGGCGGGCCGCGCAGCGCCCCGGACGCGCCCAGCGGCGAGGGCTTCGCCTCGCCTTCGGCCGAGGCCGGCGTCTCGGGGTAGAGCGACAGAATCTCGGTCCGCTCGCCGCTCTTCAAGGTCAGGTCGGTGGCGTGGATCTCCGAGATGGTCCATCCATCGACGATCTGTCCGGTCTGGTACCAATCGCCTTTATTGTCGCCCCGGCCCGCGAGATAGGCGCGCCACCCGCCGCTCGAGAGCACGAGGGCTTGCACCGTCACCGCGGGGGGCGGACCCGCGGATTGTGTCTCTTGCGCCGGGGTCGCGGCGGCCTTTGGGATGGGACGCCTCGATTTTGCGAAGACGGGCCGGGCTAAAGTTTCGGTGTCCGTGGGCGGAGCCTTCGACTCGGAAGAATTGAGGAAGGATGCGGATGGGGGCCGCCAGTCGGCGATCGCAGAAGGGGCAACCAGATCCCAACCGATCAGCGCGCGTAGGAAGAAAAGCGCGGAGAGCGTCGTCGTGACGGAAAGCAAGCTCAACGTCGCCAGCATGAGGGGCGAAAGGCGCTTCGCCTTGGCGAAAGCCGAAACGCGAGCCAGGAATAGCGGCGAGAGGGGGGAAGGGAGACGCTTCGACCTAGCCAGAGCCGAAAGACCCGCAAGGATCTCCGGCGATAGGGGGGACGAAAGACGCCAGGACTTGGTCAGAGCCGAAAGACGTTCGAGAAGCGGCGTCGCACGCAAATCCCTCACGGCTGCTCCTTCCCCAAGGCGCCGCCGTAGACGTCGAATTGCGCCTCGATGGTCGGGTCCGTCTTGTTCGCGTCTTCGGCCGGTCTTCCCCAGAATCCCGCCTGGCCACGCAGCGACGCCGCCATCACGAACAACATGGGCGTCTCGGCCTCCAACGCGCGGGCGAGGGCGTGAAGCGGTTCGGTGGCGCCAGAAACGTCAAGCCTCGCCCCGACCAGCGTTATGCCGTGGACGCTCTTAGGCGGCAGCATTTGTATGGATTTCACCGAGACATTCGCGCTCTCGGAAAGCGTCTTCAGACGCGCCTGCAAATTGGCGGCGATGATGCCCGGATTCGAGCCGCCAATAAGCTCTCCATGCGCATTGTTCTCCGCGACCTGGTTCGCGAAGGCGTGGACCGCGGCCTCTTGGCTGGAAATAGATTTATAGCGCGCCAGCGTCGCCTGCTGTTGCGCCAGCGCGTCCGCCCGCTCCTCCACGATGCTTTCGATCGGCGCGACGAAGAGGAGATAGGCCACGATGAGGATGAGAAGGTTGGCGGTCACGAACAAGAAGCGGCGCGACCACAACTGCTGTTGCCTACTGAGCGTGATCATTTCGCTTCGACCGCCCCGCGACGCTTGATCTTGACCCGCAGCGAGAAGGCTTCGCGCTTGTCCGCCGCATTTGGCGTGATCGCCGCGGTCAAGGACGCGTCGGTAAAGATCGGCGACTTCTCGAATAGCGCAGGCAAGCCAACGGCCGATTCCGCCAGGCCAACGAGATCGACAAAACGCTCATCGTTCTTCCCATCCGTCAAGCGCAGCTCGGTCAGATAGGCGCCGTCAGGCAAAATTCGTGATATCTCCTCCCACAAATCGCCGAAGCCGGGTCCCTTGGCGCGCTCTGCGCGCAATGTTTGCAGCAGGCGACTCTCTGCCACGGCCTGATCAGCCATCTTGCGCACGCTCGTCGCGCGCGCGTTCACGTCCGCAAGCTCCGCGTCGAGCGCCCCCGCCGCCTGACCGATGCGCCAGATCAGGGCGAGCGAGCCCAGCAAGCTTAAAAGGATGGTGGCCGCGCAAAGTCCGAGCGCGACATTGCGGAACCAATGCGAAGGCTCGCTTCCCCGAGCGAGCGGGATGATGGGTCCTTTTTCTGCCTGGCCGCCGTCGTTCGCCGGCATGACAAAGTCGAGGTCCCCCCAGGCGACCCCCGCGGCCTCGATGACCCGCGAAACGATGTCTCGACGCAATATCCACAAATTGACGACAAATTTGTCCGGCGCGCCAGGCTTTCGCTGCAAGGTGTGGCCATGAACGACATCGCTGAGACGGAACGGCGATTTACGCTCGATATCGGCAATCAGGAGCCGCGCCAGATTCGCTTCGGCGGCCGCCGGAATGTCGAACCGGCGCACAAAGAAAGCGTCGCGAGGGATTTCGAGGAACACTTTGGTCCCTTCGCGAGAGAGCCCGCGCTCGGTCAAGGCCCGAGCGAGAGAGCTTCGACGCATTTCGTCTGGAGCGAGGGGCAAGGAAAGCGTCTCGGAGGGGCCGCTCTGGAAGCGAAACTCCGTCTCGCCGTCCCTGGCGCGAATGACGAGCTTGCAATCCCCAGTATCGAGCAACCAGGCGACCGTCGCCGGGGGAAACAGCGCAAAGAACTCGCGACGATAAAGCCGCCAAATCTTTTGGCCGCTGGCGTGCAGCGCAACCGTGAAAAGGTCCTTGTTCCAGGGAGCGCGAGCTTGCGACGTCATCAGGCTTTCTCTTCGAAGGCGGAGTCGCTTCGAAGACCCTCGCCGCAGCCCTTGCGAGCGGACAATAGGACAGAAGCTTCGCGACCCATCCGGTCTTGGTCCTCGCTTGCTCGATGTGGGCTGCGTCTCCTTAGAGCGGCGCGCACCGCGCGCCGAGCACAGACAAAACCCTCAATTTTGCCTTAGAAAAAACCTTCAATAACGGCATCTTGATGACGCTAGGCCTGTCACGGGACTCTCAGAGCAAATTTACGCAAAAGTTGAGAGGCCTCTGCAGTCGGGATTTTGCTCCGGCGTTCTGATCTGGCGCGGCTTCTTATCGCTCGAACGATTCCATTGGAACCGAAATCGCGCTAGAAGCGATAGAAAGCCGCCGTCTCGGATAAAGAGTTGCGGGAAATGCAAATGCAGGGTTCTCGATCCTCCAAGGCGCAATCTTCCGCGCAGCGACGCTTCGCGGCGGCAGGCGGCGCTTTCGCCGAAGAATTCGGCGCCTTTTTGCTCGAGGCGCGCGCCCTCGATGAGCTCGCGCTGCAACGTTCGCAACGGGCGACGAAGCAGAGCGGCGAGAGATTCGACCGCGTGCTGACAAAGCTCGGTCTCGTGGCGGAGCCCGACCTCTATACGCATTTGGGCAAATTTCTCGACATTCCCGTGCTCGAGCCTCGAGGGCTTCCACTCGAGCCGGTCCTGACCGATAAGATACCGGAAACATTCTTGCGCGCAGCCGCGATCCTGCCGCTCTTCGTCGACCAGGATAGGCCCGCGCTCGCGTTGACCGATCCGCTCGATCTCGAGGCCGTGGACGCGCTCATCTATTCGACGGGGCTCGACTTCGAGCTGCGTCTGCTGAGTCCCTCGTTGTTCGAGAAGGCGTGGGCGGAACTCTATGGCAAGAAATCCCAGGGTCTCGCTCTCGTCGCCGACGAAGCGCACATAGAGGCCGCGAGCGAATTCGATCTACAACGATTGCGCGACATCGCCAACGAAGCGCCTGTCATTCGCCGCGTCAATCAGATCATGGCCGACGCGATCGAAGCGCGCGCCTCCGACATTCATGTGGAGCCCACATTGGAGTCGGTCGTCGTGCGCTTTCGTATCGACGGCGTGCTGCGCGCCACCGAAACCTTGCCTCCGGGGTTCAAGGCGGCGATCACGTCTCGCATAAAAATCATGGCGCGTCTGGACATCGCGGAACGGCGCCTGCCCCAGGACGGGCGCATCAAGATGGCGATCCGGGGCGTCGACATCGATTTTCGCGTATCGACGATTCCCACCTCTCATGGCGAGAGCATCGTTCTGCGCATTCTCGACCGCTCTCAGACGACGCTCGATTTCGACGCCTTGGGTTTTGAGCCGGACACCATCAACACGCTGCGCAGGACCATGCGCAATCCCAATGGGATCGTGCTCGTGACGGGCCCGACGGGCAGCGGCAAGACGACGACGCTCTACACGGCTCTCAAAGAAATCACCAAGCCTGAGGTGAAAGTGTTCACGGTGGAGGATCCGGTCGAGTATCAGCTGGCCGGAGTCAATCAAGTGCAGGTGCAGCCTGCGATCGGTCTGGATTTTCCGCACACGTTGCGCGCGATTTTGCGCCAGGACCCGGACGTCATCATGATCGGCGAAATTCGCGACGCGGAGACCGCCAAAATCGCGATTCAGGCCTCGCTTACCGGGCATTTGGTGTTTTCGACTCTCCACACGAACAGCGCCGCGTCGTCGATCACGCGCCTCGTCGACATGGGCGTCGAGAGCTATCTGATCGCGTCGACGGTGAAAGCCGTGCTGGCGCAACGGTTGGTGCGACGGCTTTGCGCGCACTGCGAGGCCCCTCTCGAGCCCAAGACGCAATGGCGCGAGCGCTTTGCCGGCGAGGCCTTCACGCGCGAGAAGGAAAGACTGCGCGCTCCGGCAGGCTGCCCCTCTTGCCGCAATTCAGGTTATTCCGGTCGATCCACGATTGCGGAACTCTTGCTCATGAACGACACGATGCAGAGACTCGTCTGCGAGGGTGCGCCCGAATCGGCGCTCGAATCTTGCGCGCGCAGCGCCGGCATGACGACGATGTATCAATGCGGCATGGGCAAGGCCTGGCGTGGCGAAACAAGCATTGATGAAGTGCTGCGCGTAACCCGGATGGATTAGAATGCCGACATTTCGCTACCGCGCCTACTCCGCCGCTGGCGATCTCGTCGAGGGAGAGATTGCGGCCGACGCAATGGAGGAGGCTGAGGACGCTCTGTGGCGGCGCGGGCTGACGCCCTTCGAGACCAAAGAGGTCGGACGCAGCGCCTTCACAAACCCCATCAACCGTCGCCGCACGCCCAATCTGGGCGAGCTCGCTTCGTTCACCCGGGAATTCGCAACGCTCGAGCAGGCGGACATCCCGCTGGATCATGGCCTCCGCATTCTCGCGGCGCAAATCCCCAAGCCGGTGCTGCGGGAACTCGCCGAGGAAATTCTGGGGCGCGTCGTCAGCGGCGCCTCGCTCTCGGAAGCGCTTGCGGGACGCAGCGACGTATTTTCGTCAGAATATATCAATGTCGTGCGGGCGGGAGAAACCATCGGCAATGTCGGTCAAGCCCTGGGCGATCTCGCCGACATGCTGGAGCGTCGGGTGGAGTTGCGCTCTCGGATCACCAGCGCGCTGGTCTATCCGGCCATGCTGATCACTCTCGCGATCATTTCAACCGGGATCGTGCTCGCCACGCTCGTCCCCAACATTGCGCCAATCTTCCTCGACAACAACCGTCCTCTTCCTTCCGGTCTGAAGTTCATCCTCGACGCAGAGGCCAATTGGCAATTGCTGGCCCTCGGTCTCTTTCTCGTGGTCGCCGGCCTTTTCCTCTTTTGGCGCGCCGCGCGCCAGCGACCGCATTGGATGATGGCGATTGATCGTCGCGCCCTGCAAATACCCTTTGTGGGCGCGCTGAGCTCGCAGCTCGAAACCGCTCGATTCACCCACACGCTCGGCTCCTTGCTGAAAGCCGGCGTGCCGTTGTTGCCGGCGTTGGAGTGCGGGCGCACGGCGGTGTCAAACCGTCATCTTGGCGCAGAGATCGAGACGTCGATCGAGGCGGTGCGCGGCGGCGAAAGTCTGAGCGGCGCGCTGGGCCGCATCGAAGCCATACCGAAAGTCGTCCCGCAGATGGTCTCCCTGGGCGAAGAGACGGGGAAGCTCGACGCCATGTTGCTGCGAGTCGCGGCGATGTTCGAGAAACAGACAGAGCGTTCGATTGAACGGGTGATGGGCTTGGTCACGCCGACGCTGACCATTTTGATCGCCGTCGTGGTCGGCGGGCTGATCATGACCGTGATGGACGCGGTGCTCGGAATCAACGAGTTGGCCACGAAGTGAACCGGCGCCGGCCACAGATGCTGCGACAACGCGGGGGCTTCACGCTCCTCGAGATGCTCGCGGTGCTGGCGATCATCGGCCTGCTTGCCGGCTTGTCGACGCAACTCGTGCGTCCTGCGGCCCCGCATTTGCGGCTAGAAGGCGCAGCGCGGGGACTTTGCGCCGCGCTGCGCGCGACGCGCGCACGTGCGATCTCCGCCAATGAGGAGGCGACGCTCGTTCTCGATCTTGCGCGAAAAAGCTATTCTTCCCCGAGCGTTCGCGAAACACTCTTGCCGGCGGAAATGCGCATTGAGATTTCCATCGCCAAGGGTCAACGAGATTTCGGCGGAAACGCGGGGTTGAAGTTTTTTCCCAGCGGGGCCTCCACCGGCGGCGACATTACTCTCGAGATCGGCAACAATCGGGCGACCATTCAAGTCAACTGGCTCAGCGGAGCGACACGGTGCGACGTCTCCTGATCCGCCGCCGCGGAGGCTTCACGCTCATCGAGACGCTTGCGGCCTTCGCTGTGCTGGCGCTCGCGATGTCTCAGCTCATGGCGACGCTCAGCGGCGGCGCGCGGAACGAGAGCCGGGCGGATTTTTTGTTGCGCGCCTCCCGGGAAGGACAGTCGCAGCTCGACGCCGTCGGCATAGAGGGTCCGATCGCGCAGGGAGAGACGACTGGCGCCTATGATGACGGGTTGCTCTGGAATCTGAGAATCGACCCCTATGTCACGATCAAGTCGTTGACGGGAACCGGCGAGGTCGCAAGCTTTTGGCTGCGTTTGACGATCCGACGGCCCGGCTCGCAGGAAGGCGCGCGCGAAAGCCTGACGCTGACGACCCTGAAAATCATCTCGACGCGTGAGGCTTTGAAATGAGTCATAGAGCATGTCACGGAAAAGCGCGAAGCGGCTTTCCGGTCAGGACATGCTCCAACCTTTGGATTTGGCGCGATTCCTTATCGCTCGAACGATTCCGCTCGAGTGGGAAACGCGCTAGCCCGCGCTCGGGTTTTACCCTCCTCGAGATGCTGCTCGCGATCACGCTGCTCTCGATGATCGTCGCGGCGATCCTTGGCGGCCTGCACATGGGAAGACGCGCCTGGGAGACGGGGAAAACCTACGAGACCGTGAGCGAGATCGAAGAGGCCGCCCGCGCGATCAATGGCCAATTGGCGCGCGCCGCCTCCATTCGCCTCCCCGGAGCCAATGGCGGGCAAGTCGCCGCCTTCCGCGGGCTTCCGGACAGTTGCCGCTTCGTCGCCCTCAGCGAGGGCGGCGCGCAATGGGGCGGCCTGATTCTGACGGAGATCGCGGGCCCGCAAGGCCCTGGCGAGGATGTGGCGCTCTGGAGCAGCGTGTTTCGGCCGTCCCAGGGACTCGAGCCGCCGCGAGACTCCATGAATCGCGTGTCGGTTCTGCGCGCGGCCGCCAATTTCCGCTTATCTTACTTCGGCGAAGTCGAGAACGGCCGCCCGCCGGTTTGGACGGACCAATGGATCGACCATCCGGATTTGCCGCTGCTCATCGCCGTGCGGCTGGCCGGTGAAATCTCGGGGCGGACGGTGGACGTTTCTTTCGTGGTCGCGCTTCGTCAGCGGTGACCGGCGCCTTTTTCCCGCTCCAACGGAATCGTTCGAGCGATAAGGAATCGTGCTAAATCAAAAACTTAGAGCATGTCCTGACCGGAGACCGCTTCGCACTTTTCCGTGACATTGCTCTATGGCTTCAGCCGCCTTCGAGCGGACCCAAGGTCCAGGATAGCCAAAGGCCGAGGGCGAGATGGGGACCGAAGGGAATGGGTTGCTTCTCATCGATCGACTGACGCTCGCGCATGAGAACGGCCGCCGAGATCAGGCCGGAGACGGCCGAAATCAACAGGCATCCCGGAAGCGCCTGGAGACCGAGCCAAAGGCCTGCGATTCCAAAAAGCTTCGGATCGGCGGCCCCCAGCCCGGCAAAGCCGCGCCACCGCTCATAGCCCAAGCTGAAAAGACGAAGCGCGGCCCAGGCGCCAAAGGCGCAGATCAGCCGCGACGATAATTCTTCGGGCGCGCCGAGCCACGTGGTCGCAACGCCCGCTGCGAACAGGAACAGCAGGGGGCCGTCCGGAATGACCAGATATTCGACATCGAAGAGAACGATGACGCAGAGCCCACAAAAAAGCGCGACGCTCGCCGCCGCGTACCAACCCAATGTTTCATGCTGCACGCCCAGGACGACGGCGCCGGCTAGGCCGAGCCAAAGAACATGGGTATGCGCGCGGCAGCCTTCCTCCGCGCGCAAGATGGCGAGCGCGCGCGATCCGAGTCGACGCCACCGACGACGCGACGAAGCAACCAAACGTGAGAGTGCGGGCATGTGAGCCAAAGTCGCTGAGCGGGCCTTGACGAGGCAGCACGCCAGCGCGTCACCATTTTGTCAAGGCGCTCGTGGAGGGATCCAGCGACGCTGTCGCCAGAAATCTGTTGCCGTGCGCGAAGCCGATGGTTAATTTTCGAGGAGCTGCAGGGGGGTTCGATGCATAAATCCGCGACGCTCGCACTGGCGATCGCTCTGGCGCTTTCGATGCCGGCGCCGGGGAGAGCGCTCATTGACGTGCGGCCGGATGGGTTGAAGTTCTACTCCTGGTGCGTGAGCCAGGCGAAGGACAAAAATTCCGTCTATGTGCTCGATCGGCATGTCCTCTATCGCTGCCGAGAAGACGTAGCGATCTCCTACTTCAATTATCTGGGCGTCCGTCATGTCCACGACGAAGTCGCTGACGAGCCGGATGGCACTTTCGTTTACCGTCGCATTGAGGGCGTCGGGCGCTGCTGGAACAAGATTTCCGACGAATTGGGCAATCCCGTTTCCTACTATGGCTGCGACGTTTATGTCGCCATTTGAGAGGCGCGTTCGAGCCTGAACTCTCCAAACGCGCGCCAGTAAGATCGAAAACGCCTCAACGGAACGCTTATTCTTGAAAAGGCAGGGAAGCGGCGGATCGCCGCCTCCCCAATTTTAGGCGCAGCCGATCGCTGCGGCCGAAAGTTCAGACGCCGTCATTCCACCACTGGGAGGGCGCCGGTCGGCTGATTAAGACATTGCGGATGGCCAAAGCCGCTCGGGCTGATGGCGTTGTTTCCCTCGATCGGAGCATGCCCCGGACCGACTTTCTGCGTGTTGTTGGGAATGTCGAAGATCAGGTTGTCCGGATGGGTGGCGTCCCCCGCAAAGAGCGAAGCCGGACCGGCGATGTGCCCCGTCTTCAAATAGTCGAGCTTCAAGCCGTTGCGCGTTCGCCACGCGACATAGTGGTCGGTGCATGACGTGTCGCCGCTCACCCCGAGACCGCCGACTTTTTGACCAGCGGCATTGTAAAGCGCGAGCCCGCCGCCGAAAACATTGATGCCGCCGATCGGCAGGCCGAGCATTGGATCGCTCGTCGTGCCGAAGGTCGTCGGATCGGGCGTCGTGCCCGGCTGACCGGCCTGGTGATAGGCGTCGAGCGGATCGACGGGGTTGCTGAATTGGAGGCCGAAGAGGCTGCCTCCCTCGCGGTCAGCCGAGTAAAGATTGCCGCTCGCCAGCGCGAGATTCCCCGCCGAGCTCGCTCCCGTCACGGTCGCGAGGCTCAGGCTGTTGGCGGTCGCCGCCTTCTGAGCGGAAATCACGCGGCTCGCGAGCCATTGATCCGTGTAGGCATTGCCCGAGAAGGCGACAGCGCAGACGGCGCCATCATTGCCGACGACGGTCGCCCACATGTTGAAGCCGAGGCCGCCATTGCCAGCAACTCCGACCGCCGCCTTGAGCTGCGCGGCGAGCTGGTCATGAGTCGGGAGCCCGCTGCAAGAGGCCGGAAGCGGAGTCGGAGCAGCGGTCGCGAATGCCGCTGTAGAAAGCAGACAAGCCCCCGTCGTGGCCGCCAATAGCATTTTGAATTTCATAGTCTTGTGTCCCCCCATTTTTGGGTTTTCTTCCCAATTCGGCGCCTCCAAGAACAGGAAGCCCGTCAGTATTCTCTAACGTCGAATCGATTAAGCGGCAAGAGCGCCAAGCTCGAGCTCTTTTCCAGCGGGAGCTACGCAGTAACTAGCCTATGCGATTGTGCGTCGCATGATGCAATTGATCGTTAAACCGATCGACGGGTCTTTCGACAAACCGTTTCCAGAAGTTTTAACTTTTGCAATATAGCTCCGCGATCCCGCGTTCGACGCCGATGACCTGGACTACGCTTCAAAATATTAGATCGTAAGGCGAGCCAATATAATAGGGTCCATCGATGACGACGCCGTTGGGCGTGTTCTGGTAGAAATAACGGGGCTGTCTCAGCCCGCCGTTTTGGGAATAGGGATAGCCATAGGCGCGCCCGCAAGAGGCGAAAGAGGACACACATTCGTAGCGCTGCAGCAGGCGGCGATAGTCCAGCTGCCCATTCCGCTTCCAGCGCACATAGCGATGCACATCCGGCTGCGCCGACGCCGAGCCGACGACCGACAGGTCAGCCAGGAGCGCCGCCAGCAAGAGCGTCGCCAGCAAGAGCGCCGTCTTCAGCCCTGCAAGAATCCTTGTCATCGAGAACCTCCCCCGCCCTGCTTCTCAACAGTGTAGCAGGAAAATTTCGCAATTTTGCAAGGATTGCGCGAAGCCGCGCCCCGCCCTCGTCGCGTGCATGTTGCAGGCGCGCTGTCGGAAAAGCGCGAAGCGGTTTTCCGGTCAGGAGAGCCGCTCTCGCCTGACCTTCAGTCTCCGGCCGGCAAGGAAGCTTGCTTCTGCTTGAGGCGATCCGCCAGTATCCGCGCGGTGTCGAGCTCTTCGGGATCGAGTAGCGCGGCGACCTCTTTGCGTTTTCTGCTCGCCTTGGCGTCGCCAGCCGCCGCGGCCGTCGCAAACCAAGCATAAGACTGAACGAGATCCCTTTCGACGCCGAGGCCCTGCATGTAGTCGAGCCCGAGATTATATTGGCTGTCGAGGACGCCGAGTTCCGCAGCCTTGCGGAACCAAGCATTCGCCGCTGCGGGGTCGGGCTTGCGTCCATGACCATCGCTGATGAGAACGGCGAGATTATGCATTGCAAGCGCGTTACCGTTCTCCGCAGCAGCCTGGAACCATTTGCGGGCAGCCGCATAGTCGCGGTTCACGCCTACGCCTTTTCCGTAGAGGATTCCCAGTCGGAGCTGCGCCAGCGCGAAGCCCTGACTGGCCGCTTTTTCGAGCCAGTCCGCAGCGTCTTTCGCATCAGGACCCTTTTCTTGCCGCATCAACAAGCGCGTCGCCAGCTCATATTGCGCCCGCGGATCGCCCTGCGCCGCCAATGCCCGAACGTCAGCCTCGCTCGTATTCGATCCGACATTCGGCGCGCCCTCGGACTTTTGGGGATCCCAAGCGCTCCAGCCCCCAGCCGCCGAAGCCCGATCGTCGACGGGAAGCCTGGCGACGGAATATTGGAGCGGCGCCGTTGACCCGAAGCCGCCTGACCTCTCGGTCTCGGGGCGGCTGAGACCCCTGCCGAGCGACGGCGTCAGGGATTCCGCCGCATTGGCCCGGTCCATCCCAAAGCTCAGACCTCCGATTGGGGCCTCGGATCTACCGACGCTCAGAGGGAAAGCCGCCATCAAAACCCTCTCCGGAGCCTTGGGCGACGCGACGTTCGAGCCTATGGCGCCCGGGCGAGAGAGCGAATAACCGCCAAACACGAGGAGCGCGCCCGCGATGCCGAAGACGGCCGTGCGTGGGAGCGACGGCATGCCGGAGAGCCGGTCGCGCCAAGGCGTCCGACTCGGGCGCGTTCCTTCCGCATCAGGCCCCGCCCAGAGTTCGTGGTCCGGGAAGCTTCGACCCTGCATCGATTTGATCTCGACGACGCTGCGCTGCATGGCGCGACGCGCGGCTTCCATGAGCGTGGTGCGAACCGAGCCCGGCGTCGTCGCCTCCCGATCCGAGATTGTCCATTTGACCCGCGCATGGAAGGCGCGAGACTGAGTTTCGGCGCGAAAAACGGGCCTTTGCGCGAAGCTCATTCCCATGTCTTGGATTGTCGGCCCGTCGGAAAGGCGTTCGGCGGATGGGCCAAACTCAGCGATGTCTTGTCTGAACGTCGCCTCGCCCTGACCAAAGGAACCGATCAAGGTCGACGGGTATCGGCGTTCTTCCATTAACGTCAGTGTATCTGCGGACGCGAAAACGCCCGCGCCCATCGGTCGATCCGTGATCGCGGTATCAATTTTTTCGGCGAGCTCGACGAGGAGAATTTCAAGCGCGTTGACGTCCTTTGGCGGAGTGCTGACGACTTCACGATCCGAGCGACGAGCGGGGGGCGCACAAAGCAGCTCGATCCGTTCATTGAGCTTGTCGAGCCGGCTTTGAACCTGTGTCACCTCCGTCTTGAGGTCGTGAAGCAGCGGAGCCGGATCATGGCTTGCAATGCCGTCCCGAAGCTCTTTCGTGATGCGACTCTCCACATCACGAATCGTCTTATTCAGCGAGGCGACAGGCCAGTGCAAACCTTTGATCGGTTTGGGCTGATCCGTTCCGTCGGTTTCGACACGCGCATGGTCGCGCGGGGCGTGCTCAAAGGACGGCCGCTTCGAACGGTCGAAGCGCGCCTTCTTCAAATCGATCAACTCCCCGCTCAAGGCTTGTGCTTTGCTCACGGCCGCTCTTCGCTCTCTTGCGTACATGCGTCAGACGCGATTGAACGCGCCGCTGGACGGCTGCCCAAGCGACATGATCAAGACATCGCTTCTCTGAGTCTGACGAGCGGAGTCTCTACCGGAATTGTGATGCAAAGATGGTGCGGAGCTGAACGTGTCGAATGCTGTGAATAAGAAATTGAGTTTGGAAGACTCTGTGGACGAATCGAAAACCGATCGCGCGTCAACCAAGCGCGGCAGAGGAAGCATCCACGACCACAAGAGCGCGCTTCGAATAAGCGGAAACCGGTTTTTCGGAAAAATCGAACTCTACACTTTTAAAATCGATCACGCTTTCTGCGTTCAGGCGAACCCCCCTGAACGCAGCGTGATCTAGCGCGTCGCGGACGCCTTCGAGACGCGCGTCGCGCGCACGCCTTCTCGCTGAACAACTGCAGCCGATGATGCGCGCGCGGCGAAAACGCCTATTGCTTACGGGCCAAGGCCGAGGAGCCGCCCTCCCGACCTTCGGGTCCGAGCGAGCCAATGTCATAAGGAGTCGTCTGCCCCGGCGTGCGATAGAGATACTCGTGACCCCAGGGGTCTTTGGGAACGCCGTTGGTTTTCAGATAGGGGCCGTTCCAAGCCACGGCGCTCGGCGGACGCCGGACCAAGGCGCCGAGTCCTTCTTCCGTTGAGGGATAGCGGCCGTTGTCGAGGTAGTAGAGATCCACCGCGCTGGCGAGATTCTCCATCTGAATCTGCGCGGCCTTGACCTTGGACTCCGAAAGATAATTCAGCACGCGCGGGCCCACGAGGCCCACGATCAGACCGAGAATGCCCAAAACGACGAGCATCTCAACGAGCGTAAACCCGCCGCGCCGCCCCGACCTCTTGATGAGAAGCGCATTCCTCCGACGGCGGCTGTCATGAATCTGCATAGACCTCTTCTCCTCCCCGTTGGCTCCACTGCGATGGGACGGCCGCATGTTAGCGCATCGATTGTCGCCGAGCCACAGCCGAGCGTCGCTCAGGATCATGGCGGTTGTTGGCGCTCTCCGCTGCGACGAAGCCGGCTCGATATAACAGGATGATGACGCAGAGGGCGGCGCGCTCGCAAGCCTCGAGCGCTGTCTTTCTCGACACAAGCGAGTCGCAAGGGCACGCGGGACGATCGCATCGCAGAAAAGACAATGCGAATTGCCGAGCGACGCGCAAGCGCATTGGCGCGAGCCTGAAGCGGCCGCCAATCGCTGCCGCGCGAAAATCCTCGCAAGCGAATTTGGCGCGCGGCCGGAAGGCTCGGTCGAAAGCGGCGCCGGAAGGGCTCGGAGCGTTTTCGTCTTAGGCCGACGCGCAATCGACGAGAAGGCAAAGTCCTTGCCGCCGTCTGCTGCGACTGGCGCGACTACGATTGGTGCCCCCCCCGCAGTGGCTAGGCAAGCACGTAAAGTGACGCAGACCCTTTGAAATGCCGCAAATCAGCCCAATCCTCCCGGATTGAGCTGCCAATCGACACCAAGCTATAGCCTTGCTCCCGATCGAGCAAGGGCGCAACAGAAAGTGAGGAAGACTCCTGTAAATCGAGAAAAGCCCAGCCCCCAGCGCCGCCAGCAACAAATTGAAATGTCAGCGCCCAGATTTTAACATCTCGGCGCTTAAGGCTCTCTCGCAAGTCGCGGTTCAATCGGGGCCGCGGCAAAGGGGTCCCGGCTTTGAAAGAGCCTGCGTCAGTCGAGATCAAGAAGCGACTCATTCTCATCGTAGAAGACGACGAGGACATTCGATCTCTCGTCTCAGATTACCTCACCGATCAAGGGTTCGAGATGAGGCTTGCCAGGAATGGCAAGGAAATGGACGAAGCTCTCGCGAAGGAAAAAGTCGATCTTATCGTGCTCGACATAAACCTTCCTGGCGAGGATGGCTTTTCGATTTGCCTACGCTTGCGTAAGGCTGAAGGTCCGCCCTTGATCATGCTGACAGCACGTGGGGAACATACGGACCGGATACTCGGCATCGAGCTTGGCGCAGACGACTATCTCGTAAAGCCTTTCATCCCGCGAGAGCTCCTGGCGCGGATCGGCGCCGTGCTTCGTCGTACTGCGCCAGATGCGGAGCCGCCCGAGGGGGTCGGCAAATATTGCTTCTCGGGTTTCGTCCTGGACCTGGCCGCCCGACGTCTGTCAGGGCCGACGGGCGTGAGGGTGATCTTGACGAGCGCGGAATTCGAGCTGTTGCTGACATTTTGCCGCAACCCGGGAAAAGTGTTTTCGCGCGACGAACTGAAATCGGCTTCGACGACGGACCGCAGCGTGGACATTTTGATTAGCCGGCTGCGTCAAAAGATCGAGGCCGATCCGCGCGATCCCGCGTTAATCCAGACGGTGCGGTCGATGGGCTACACGTTCACGGCGAAGGTGAGCGCCCAATGAGGATCCCTTCCTTCCGAAATATCAATGTGCAGTTGGGGCTTCTTCTCCTGCTCTGCGTCGGACTGTTCCACGTATCTACGACGCTGATCCTGCTCCTGACGGAACCCCGTCCCGGGGATCCGAGGGACGAGGGCGCCGCGATTGTCGTGGCGGCCGTAACCGCCCTGGATGCAGCGTCTCCCACGGAGAGGCCCGCCATCACCGTCGCATTGAACGCGAGTCTGCCGAGATTCCACGTCTCGCTCTCGACCCCGGATGGCCCCGCGGCGACAGGCGCTCGCCCAGTCTATTTCCACTCCCGTCTGCCCGCCGGGGTCGAACTCGGGGTTGTCCATGACGAAGAAGGTGAGAGATTGATGGGATCGCTGCACGACGGCGAGCGGATTATGCTCACCGCCGTCGCAGCGAGACCTGGATTGCACAAGTTCGCGCTGGTCACGATGGGCTTCGTCGCCGTCAGTCTGTTCGTCTTTTCCTTGTGGGCCGCGCTGTCGCTCACGCGACCGCTGACGGATTTCGCTAATGCAGCCGAAACTTTCAGTCTCGACAAAGAACCGGCGCAGCTGCCTGAAACCGGTCCAGAAGAGGTTCGTAAGGCAACACGGGCCTTCAACCGTATGCGAAATCGCATCTCCCAGATGGCGGCCCAACGGACGCGGATGTTGGCCGCCGTCAGCCACGACCTCCGAACCCCAATCACGCGCATGCGGCTTCGGGCTGAACATATCGAAAACGGCGACACGAAGACGAAGCTTTTGCGCGACCTAGACCAGATGGAGGCGATGGTCAGCGGCTGCCTCGATTACCTGCGCGGCGGCTCCCGGCAGGAAACAGTACTGTTCGATTTAGCGACCCTGTTGCAAGCGGTCGTCGACCAGTTCACCGACCTGGGCGCCGATGCGCGCTACGACGGCGTCGATCACACTAACGTTATGGGCAATCCCGACGATTTTGAACGCGCTTTTTCCAATCTCCTCGACAATGCGGTGAAATACGCGAGTAGTCCCGAAATCAAGTTGTTTGAAAAGGACGGGTGGACGGTTGTCGAGGTCGTTGATAAGGGCTCGGGCATTCCCGCTGAGAAGAGAGAGGCCATGCTCGAACCTTTCGAGCGGGGAGGCGTAAACGCTTCTTCTCACGCTAGAGAAGGTTTTGGACTGGGCCTTGCGATCACGCGCGCCATCGTTGAATCTCATGGCGGTCGTCTCGAACTGGACGAGAGGGCCGGAGGCGGTCTGGTCGCACGGGTGTTTCTGCCAACAGTCGAACTTGAAACAAAACGAAATGATTCGAGCAAACTGACGCCTTAAGAGAAGCCGACCCTGGCGGCCAAGGAGGGTCGTCCAGGTGTCAGTCGAAAACAGGGGCGCAACGCGGCAATCGTATCCTAAGAAAACGGACAACGCCGCGACGCTGTTCGAAAAAGCCGTCGCCGTAGCGTCTGCAGTGTGGCCTTCCTGCGGAACGCAACGAGTCTTTGACAGTCAGCTGAGGGCATATAAGCGGTATGAAGCTTGGGCTGTGTCCTTCATGGACGCTGTCACGCCCCCCATGTGCAAGGGCGCGGGCTGGGGCGATTGCAGAGCGAAGAACCGCGAACTCGCCGCCGACAAGAAATGCGAACAGTCTGCGACAATCGTGGACCTTTTCAGAATGTCGCCCGTGAAGAATGGCCGGTCGCGGTTAACCGACGGCGACGAAGCCATAAGGCTCCTGGAGCTTGCGAGGCTTGCACCGCCGTCCGAAGAGCTGGCTGTGGCCCCGCATTTCCTTGACCTGCCAAGATTGAGGAAGCTTTCAAGGCAGGGCGCCAGAATCGCGCTCACAAAGGTGAGGCTGTTCGCTGGGCTTTGTGTTGCAGTTGCAATTTTGGCATCGCCGGCTTTCGGCAAAAGCAAGGCGCAGGTCCCTCTCTCGCTGGCTTCCAGTAAAAGCGAGCCACAAGCTGCTCCCTCGCCGGAGAACCTGCAGCTCAGCAATGGCCGCGCGGCGATCTTAGTTGCTAATCGAGTGCGTGGGCCGGTGTTGATTTTTCTGCATTCTGGCGGGGGGAACGCGGCCCTGTCGTTGGCGACTTCTGGCTTCGCCACTGCGGCGCGGAAAACGGGCTTCAGCGTGATTTTTGGAAACAGCCGAGACGGGCTATGGCGTTACAATGGGCTCAACGGAACGGATGATCGTTCCGACGAGGAGTATGTTTTGGAGCTGCGGGAGGCGTTGGTCGCACGCGGCTACGGACCAAGAGGGATCTTTGTCGCGGGTTATTCAAATGGTGGAATGATCGGACTGCAGACCGTGTGCGACCATCCCACTCTATTCGAGGGAATAGCGCTGATCTCCAGCGCCATGCCTGAGGCTGTGGGCGAAAGCTGTCGGTCATTTCCGAGCCGCATCGTGGTTGTGAACGGCACAGAAGATCCGGTAATGCCAACCAAAGGTGGAGTTGGCGCCAACCTTCAGCTTGGCTCATTATGGAGCCCTATTCACTTGGGCGATGCGCTGCTGCATCGCCGCCAATGCGCGCGGCTCGTCAGCGTACCGATCGATGAAAGAACCCGTGACGGTCGGCCAGTCGTGCTGTTCCGAGCGACCAAGTGTAAACAGCCCGGTAGAACCGACATGTACATGGTTGTCGGCGGCGGACACGACCCATACGGCGACGAGAACGCAAAAGTGAAGCGCTCCGGCGGCGCAAGACTATTCCTCGCCCCAGAGTTGATTATTGGGGCGTTTTCCACGGCGAAATCCAGGCGGTGAAACGGTGTCGGTGATTCAAAAAGCGGCGCTCGACGCCAGTGCTTTATGAGGACAGAGCGCTCTTAGCTCCATCTTGGTCAGGACCTAGAGCCGGTAGGCCGGAGACCTGCCGCCGATCAAAGTCGCGTCGTCGATGCCTATGAGCTGGCAGACGACGAAGTTGCCATCGGACAGCCTGGCTCTGATCGAACCGCGATAGAATGGAACGGCCCAAGCGACGCCGCTCACGCCTTTGACCAGATACAGCTGCGTATCGGGGAGCGGCTTTGGATCGTCGACGTTCTCCACTTTCGGGTCCATCACCCACAGATCAACCAGCGGAAGCTCGGTGATCACCGCCGTTGTGCGGGAGAGGATGCCAAAAAATATCGCTGGCTGTTGCGCCATCATGAACGCCGTGAAGGAAAGGGCTGCGATGATGCCGAGATATTTGCCCCGCTCGTTAACGAACATGATCAATGCAAGTCGATACATGGGCGCCTGCAGGAGCTCTCTTGGATTAAACGTTCCCGCCCCATGCGGCCGCTTTCCGCAGCCCGACGGCGTCGCGACCCATGGCTTTTAGATGTCGAGACACGCCAATGGGACGGGTGAAGGACGAGCCCGGAGACGCGTCCTTCAGCTCTTAGAGACGGGTTAGAAGCTCTTTGCCCACGTTGAAGACGTGAAGGGATCGAAGCGGTAGTTGAGACCGGCTCTGATTACGTGGAAGCCTCTGTTGTTGCTATGATTCGGTCCGTAACCACCCCCGCCGGAGAGATCAACGAAGAGGTATTCCGCCCTCGCAGACCAATTTGGAGCGAAGGCGTATTCAACGCCGCCCCCGCCTGTCCAGCCGGTTTCCGCGCTACCGTTTCCACCATAGGCAAAGCCGCCGGTCCCGTAGATGAGCCATTTCGGATCGATAGCAATCGTGCCCACGCGTCCGCGAACCGTTCCGAACCAGTCCACGCTACGGCGCTCGCCTCCCATAGGACCTCCAAAGGAAGAAGATCCTCCTCCTATGCTTGACCCCTGAAAATCGGCTTCGAGACCAGCTACAAACAGTGGTGTAAACTGGTAATTGTAACCGAGCTGACCGCCTCCCAGCACGCCACCGGTTCCCGAAACCGGCACTCCTCCTCCGATATTCACGCCCGCATAAAATCCGGTCCAAGTCGGAACCGGCGCAACTAGATATGGGGGCGGAGCGGATTTACGGGAAGGCAAATCTGCAGCCTGTGCAGCGCCGCAGGTTGCGCTTAACGCGAGGAACAGGGATATAGGTCTCTTCATTTCCGTTTCTCCTTCGTCCTGCCTGCCGCCGTGGGCCGACAGTTGCAGTCGGTTCGATTGCATTCAGGCAGGCTCTACCTCGCTTTCGATATCTGCCGCCGCTTGGACAGGACTGGGGCGATTTGGTTTCGTGTTGTTTCTGAGAGCCGCTCCTGCTCATCGTAACGGGCAAGGGAGCGTCGTGGGCTGAGAGATCCGTCTTTCGACACTGCTCCCATCAGCTTAATAGCGATTTCTCCAAGGCGGCTCGCATAGCCGTCGGATGAAAATCTCTCTTCGTATAGCGCGCGGGTATCGCTCGCAATCGGATCGCCTCGTTCTCCCATGGCGCGGAGCATGGCGGTGGCGAATGCGATTGCGTCGTCCGCGATGAACACGTTGCGAAGCCGAGCAGGATCGATCCCCATCCCCCTGAATGCCATCGACGTCGCCACCAACGGCAATCCGGTTGACATGGCTTCTACTGTCTTGATCGAGAGGCCGTGACCTTCTGTCGTTGGAAGGAGGACAACTGCCGCATCTGCATAGGCGGCCTGTATGTCGCCGACCCGACCCTTGAAGAGATCTCGGTGCTTTTCGTAAAGCTTCCTATCGTTTCTTTTCACGCCCTTGTCGATGTCGCCCAAGATCGAGACCGGCGTTTGAGGCGCCCGCGGCAAAACGTTCTTTAGGAACCACCGCACGCTCAGGTAATTCGCCGCGTTGTTGCTAGCGACCAACATGGCCCGACTGCCGATCGCCTCATGTGAGGACGCGGGAGCTATCGACGGGTAAATCAGCTCATGACGCGAGGTTGGCAGAAGCCGAGAGAAGGTCGCGTGCTCCTCCGCATTTATATGAACGCAAACGTCGGCTCGCCTCGTCCAATCAAGTTCGACTGCGAGCATCTCATCATAGCGAGTGTACGGGGGGATGAAGAATTCGGCTCTATTCCTCAATTCGTACTGCCGTGCTTGTATGTCGTGAGTGTCAAGCAGGACGGGCACGCGGCGTTTCTCGAGCATCCTCTCCACCAAAGGCAACACGAAAAAATGGTTGGCGTGGATCAGATCGATCTCGTCTACGTTAAGCCCAGCGGGCAAAGGCGCACGTCTTGCCAGTTCCAGCAGCCAAGTGGCTTGATCGCCGTGGATCAGCGGCCACCAACCGTCCTTTAAAAGCGCCGTTGTGAGAAAGTCCGAGAATCGCGCGGAGGTTTCGTGCCTCTGGTCAACGGCGAGATCGCGACTCTTTGATCTGTAATCCCTCCAACGTGCGCCTCTGCCAGACGAGGGCGTAATGGCGTCCATGAGCGCGATGGAAATTACCTTTGCTCCAAGCCGTCTGTAAGTCCTTGTCTGGCCGACCAGGACTTGATGCGTCCCACAGGAATGCCAAGCGGGATATACTAGTGCGACGGTTTTACCTGACAGCGTCAGCGCGTCGCCCAACTTCTCAGGATACGCCCGCCGTGCTGCTACTCCCTTTCCGACCGGCACCTCGACGACCCTCCTTGGCCGCCAAGCTCGCCTTCTCTTAAGGCGTCAATTTGCTCGATTCATTTCGTTTTGTTTCAAGTTCGCCTTTCGGGGGAAATGCCAGTGCGACCACGGCGAAAATATCGACGGATGATCCTGTCCGTTAGCCGCATACGCATAGGTGAGTATGTCTCAACCATTCCGGTTAATTCAGCCGAGCTCTGATTCGTCGAAGGCTAGCGCGTCGCCGTGGCCAAGCCCCAAAGCCCATCGATGTCTACTTGCGGCCTTCGTAAAAGCCCCTCGTCTTCGAGGCGATCAATATCAGGCAGTTCGCGTAAGGACGCGAGTCCAAAGACTTCGAGGAATTTCCCCGTCGTGACATAGGCGAAGGGCGCCCCTGGCTCCGGCGCGCGTAAGCTCCCGTCGATGAGACCATGACGCTTCAGTGCGCCGATGACGTCGCGACTGATCTCCCTGCCGGCCAGTCGCGAGCCGTCCGCACGAGTCGCGGGTTGCAGATAGGCGATAGCGGTGACGGCCAAGAGCTCGGTCGGCGTGAGGTCTGGCGCGCCGGCGTCGCGCAATTCGCCCGAGCTCGCGGCGCGGATTGCGCCCGCGAAGCGCGGCTTGGTGCGCAGCTGAAAGCCGCCGGCGACGAAGACGAGGTCGTAGGGACGCCCGCGCAGTTCCGTTTTGAGATCGTCGATGAGGTCGTCGAGCCGGCAATCTTTGCCGACGAGTCGGGCGAGGCTTTCGCGCGGCGTCGGAGCGGGCGATGCGAAGATCGCCGCCTCGACGCGTAGCATCCATTCGCGCCAGCGCGCCGCTTTCGACAAATCGCCAAGCTCGACGTCGAACGGTTCTTCGCGTTCGCTGCTCCTGGACCGGCCCATGACCCCTCACAATCCGTAAAGCCGAAAATTCGGCCGTCCCGACAGCTCGCGCACCGCATCGAGCGCCGTCAATCGATCGAACAGGCGGCGGCTAGCGCGATCGGAGAGCCGCCCATACTATGTCTCGGCGTCGCTTCTGGCTGACGATCGGACGCAAGCTCGGAAAGGGATGCGCGTCCCGGCAGGCGATATCGAGGGGCTGGCGCTTGATCGGCTGAGGGCGTTTTTCTCGTCGAGGACCGAAGTCGCCGACGCGCTCGCGCTGCTCGATCTTGATGTGCGCCTGCTGGATGCCGCCCTGCGTAGCGCTCTTCATTTTTCCCAGCGATGGCTCGCTATGCCGCCGGTCGAGTTGGCGAGCCTCGTGCGAGAAATCGTCGAGCGAGTCAGCGTCGCCATCGATCGGATCGAGATCCGTCTCAGTCTGGCGAAGGTTGCCGCCGCGTTGAAGGCGGGAGAGACGAGCCAACCGCTTGATCTTGATCCAGTGGTGCTATCGATCGAGGCGAAGCTGCAACGCGCCGGCAAAGGCAAACGCCTCGTCATCCAGAACCGCGACGCCACTGAAGTCAACGCAGGCCTTGTCGACCTGGTGGGGGAAGCCTTCGCGCTCCGCCATCAGCTCTTGTCAGGCCCAGACGACAGCATCGAGGCGATGATCGAGCGGCTCGGGATCTCCCGCGGGCGTCTCTCCTCGCTGATTAGACTATCCTATCTGGCGCCTGACATTGTGCGGGCGTTCATGGAGGGCCGCCAGCCCCTCGAGCTGACCCCTACCCGCCTCCTGCATCTCAGCAAGGACCTGCCGCACGACTGGAAAGAGCAGCGGGTTTTTCTCGGCTTCGTCGGCTAAAGTTCCCACAAAATCGGTCGAGCAGGCTCTACATCCGTCGACGCCAAAACCGCCTCCAGAGACCCCGCGCCCCTTCGCGACTCGAATTCTGACGTTTGGCGTCTCTCTTGCGCGCGTGTTGATCTGCCCCAGGGCTAAGGCTCGGAAAAAAGGGCGTTTTCCTGGTAGCCGAGGAAACCTAAGAAATAAAAATCTAGCGCTGAGTTACGTGGCTGGGGGACCTGGATTCGAACCAAGATTAACGGAGTCAGAGTCCGCTGTTCTACCGTTGAACTATCCCCCAAAAGGCCTCGCGCCGTGGGCCGTTTCCTCTAGTCAGCGGCGAGCGGCCTGTCAATATCGGCCCGCGGCGCCGCAGGGCGATCGGGTGAAGCCGCCCGCTCGCGAGTCTTCATCCTGAGGAGGCTCCGTAGGAGCCGTCTCGAAGGATGAGGACTCGCGAAATCTCGCCGGATTCCCCTCTTGCCCATCCTTCGAGACGCCCGCTTTGCGGGCTTCTCAGGATGAGGGCGGGGATGCAACCGTTCACCCGATTGCCGTGGCGGCGCCGCCTCCGCTCAAGGATCAAACTTCATGGTCTCGACGAAATCCTTCAGCCGGTCTTGAAAAAACCGCTGCACCTGCAGCGCGGTTTGCGGATGCGACTCGAGCACCTCTCGGAAGAGCCCGCGGGAAATCTTCAACACTGTCGACGGTTCCCGAGCAAAGGCCGTCGCCGGTCGCTTCGTCGCGGCGATCATCGCGCTTTCGCCGAGCAGCGCCACCGGATGCACGATCCGATCCGCCGGCCGGCCAGTTTCGCCAGCCTCCACCGCGACGGAGCCTTTGACGAGCAGATAGCCGCCATCGGCCGTCTCGTCGCGGCGAAACAATACGTCTCCAGCGCGCAGCAAGCGCGTGTCGGCGCCGAAGAGAAGCCCCTTCAAGGCCGCGTCTTCCATGACGGCGAAGACCTCGATGGCCAGAAGGTCATCGATTTCTCTACCGAGCGCCATGATTTTCGGATCCTCTCGTCTCTAGCGGCGACGCCTCTTCGTCGCTCGGGCAATCATGCTCGAGACAAAGCCGATATCCGCCCTGATCGGTGACGAGCAGCCCTGTGCGACCGCTCATGCCTTCGAGCTTGCGTCGCAGTCGATGAATGTGAGTTTCCAAAGTGTGCGTCACAACGGCGCCATTATAGCCCCAAACGTCGCGCAGCAATACGTCCCGCGCCACCACGCTTCCTGCTGCGCGAGAAAGGCGAAGCAGAAGAGCGATTTCCTTTTCGGTCAGCAGCAGACTCGCGCCATTCGGCGCCGTGAGCTTTTGCCGGCCAAGGCAGAGGCTATGCTCGCCGAGCGCGCGCCTTAAGGGACGCAACGGAAGTTGCTCGAGGATTTTGGTGATCGTGAGCAGCAAATCGTTGAAGCGCAACGGCCGGCGTATCGTCGCGTCGAAACCCGCTTTGCTTCTCTGCTCGTCCTTCACGAGCCAAAGCGAGGCCCCTCCAAAACCCGCGATTCGCGCTGCGCGCAGCAAGGCGCCCGCGTCCTCCTCGCCGAAATCATCGGAAACCAACAGCGCATCGGGGCTCGCGGCGTCGATCTCCGCCAAGGCGCTCTGAACGGTCGCCGCCTCGCGCAATGTGAAGGCTGACTCCCTGGCGAAAAGCTCGCCCAGAGCTTCCCGCAACGCGGTTCCGCCAGCGAGAAGAATGTCGAACGCCATGACCTTGTTGAAGCTCCCCGATGCGACGGCGTCCCAAAATCTGGTCCCGTGAGAGATAGTAGGATTCGGAAGCCCTTGAAGGCCAGCCCTCTTGGCATCAAGATTGGCGCCAATCCTTTGAGCAAGAGCAAATGCAGAAAAAGCCACGCGTTTCCCCTCGGACCGGACTGCGCCGCGTGATCGTGGCGCGCAAGCTCGGCGGCGCGCCGCACGAAGGCCTGCTCATCGCCGGCGGCGCGACTTTTCGCTGCGCGCTGGGGCGCGCAGGCCTCGTGCGAACCAAACGAGAGGGAGATGGCGGAACGCCGTTCGGCGCTTGGCGGCTCCTGTGCTTTCTGCATCGGCCCTTGGGACTTCGTCGCGACGGATTACGCGTTCCAGCGAGAGAGATTCGCCGACTGGACCTCTGGTGCGACGACCCCGAGAGCTTTCTCTATAATCGCCCTTTGCGGGCGCCTTCGCGCTTTCGCTGCGAGACGCTTTGGCGCGGCGACGCGCTTTATAACGTTGTCGGCGTGCTGGATTACAATCTTAGGCCTGCGACGCGCGGGCGCGGCAGCGCGATCTTCTTTCACATGGCGACGCAAGATCTGGCGCCGACCGAGGGCTGCGTCGCCTTGCGCGCCCGCGACATGGCGCGCCTCGCGCCGCGCCTCGCCCGCGGGGCGAAGCTCGTCATCGGCTGAGCGCACTTTCAAACCGCGGCATATGCGCTTCAGTCGCGTTCTCCCATGATCGCGGAGCCGACACGCACATGCGTGGCGCCGAGCTCGACCGCCTGCTCGAAATCCGCGCTCATGCCCATAGAGAGGACGGAGAGCCCGTTGCGCGCCGCAATCGTCGACAGCAGCGCGAAATGCGGCGAGGCCTGCTCGTCCACGGGCGGCACGCACATGAGGCCCTGAACAGGCAGGCCGAGCTCGTCGCGACACAGCGCGATGAATGCGTCGGCCTCCTCGACGAGGACGCCCGACTTCTGCGGCTCGGCGCCCGTGTTGACCTGCACGAGGAAACGCATCGGCTTGTTGCTTTTGGCGAGCTCGACGCTGAGCGCTCGGGCGATTTTCTCGCGATCGAGGGACTGGATGACGTCGAAAGTCTCGATCGCCTCTTTGACCTTGTTGGATTGCAGCGGTCCCAGCAGATGCAGCTCGACTCCCGGGTAGCGCGCTTTCAGGTCAGGCCATTTCTCTTTTGCCTCCTGGACGCGATTCTCGCCGAAAACGCGCTGGCCGGCTTCGAGCAACGGGACGATCGCGTCGCTCGGAAAGGTCTTCGTCACACAGACAAGCGTGACGGTCTTTGGATCGCGTCCGCTCTCGCGCGCGGCGCGGTCGATTCGGCTTCTCGCCTCGTTCCAGCGATCGACGACTCCCATGCACGCTCGGTTAAAGCGCGCGGTCGTCGGCCGCAAGGGGAAAGTCGTCAACACGGAGCCGGACGGTTCGTCACCCGCGCGAGCCACTCGAGATAGGCTGCGTCGCCGTCAGCCACCGCGATTTTCAGGATTTCCGGAATCTCGTAATCATGCATCGATCGAATGAGGGCGGAGAGGGCCGCGAAGTCCTCATCCCGAATCTTGAAGGCGAGCGCGGTTTCCCTCTCCTCGCATAGGGCGCCGTTCCAGACGTAGCAGCTCGTGATCGGATGCATGTGAACACAAGCCGCCAATCGCGCCTCGAGCGCCGCGACGGCAATGTCGCGCCCCTTGGCCTCGGTCGCCGCGGTGGCGAGCACGATCGCGAAAGTCTCCGGCATGATGTCTCCTTTCGTCCGGCCCGCGGCTTGGAGCAAGCCTCGGGCCTTCGCGCAAATTTTGTGATCCGAACGCCCTTCGGCTCCGCGAATCGACCGCGACTGCCCGTTGTTCCTCGAACAATTCCGTTCCAGCGGAAAGCGCGCTAAAGTTCGACGTCGCCCTGAAAGGACAAGTCCGCGCATGACGCATAGCCTCGAAGATAATCGCGCTCGCGAACGGGAAAAGCTCGAAATGCGGGTCGCTTTTGCGGCTGCGGTCTTCGCCGTCGCCTACGCCTTCATCGGCTTGCTCGACCGAATGGGGGCGCCCGAAGGCTTCGTTAGCGCGCTCTCGCCTTATTTCACGATCATTGCGCTCGGAACCCTCGGCGCTTTGCTGCACTCGATGCGGATCTCCTATTATTACGCGGCCGGTCGCTCCGTGCCCGCCGAATATGCCGGATTCTCTCTCGCGGCCCTCTGCGCCGGCCTGATGCTTCCCTTCGCGCCTCAATTCGCGGCGCGCTCCTGGGGGCTTGGGGTGGCCGGCGGCATGTTCGCCGGCGTCGCGCTCGCGGGATGCATTTTGGGGCCGATGCTGCGCAGGACCGGCGCGTTCTCGCTTTCGGGCGTGCTCGCAGCCCGTTTCCCGAGCCTCCCGCCCCGACTCGGCGTGATCGCTCTGGCCTGCGTCTCCTCCGAGCTCGTCGCATTGGCCGGACAGCAGACGGCGGTGGACGTGCTCAGCGGCCTGTGGGGCGGGGGCCGTGGGTTCGCCGCCGCCTGCGTCGCGCTTGCCGTCCTGGCGATCGCGGGCCCAGGAGGAATGCTCGGCGCGATCTGGACGGCCTGCGCAGCGGGCGCCGTGGGCTTGATCGGCTTCGGTTGGCCGGCGTTGAGCCTCATGCTTCATCGCGCCTCGCCGCTCGTCGGCGGCGACGGCGGGAGCTGGCCGGAAATAGGAGCAAAGCTGCAGGGCTGGGGCGTCCTCGCGCCGTCGCTCGGGCCTGGGGCCGAGTTTGTGACGGCGCTCGCCGTGATGCTCGGGCTCGCCATGCTCGCCCCGCTGCTGGCGCCCGCCATTGTCACGCCGCGGGCTTCGAGCACGCGCAGCGCGGGTTTTGCCGCGCTCGCCTGGACCTGGATCTTCGCCTGGCTCGTCGCCGCCGTGGTCGGCGGGGCGACGCTCTCCTTTGCGCGCCAGACCGGCGGCCAACCGGCGGAACGCCTGCCCGAGGCAGTCTATCAGGCCAGCGCGCGAGGGCTCGTGACGATTTGCGGCGCCCGGGCGCCCGATCCGGCCAGCGCCAGACGCGCCTGCGCCGAGAAAGGACTGCCCGCCGGCGCGCCGCTGGGCGCAGCCGACATTCGTCCGCGCGAGGACTTTCTCGTCACGGGCCTGCCCGCGATGGAACGCATGGGCGCCGCCGCCTCCGGGCTGCTCGCCGCAGCGCAAATCGCGCTGGCGCTCGCTCTCGCCGCGGCTGGCCTCCAGGCTTTTGGCACGGCGCTCGGCCACGAGGCGGTCTACAGGCTGCGGGGCGGCACGGATTTGACGAGCCGAAGGCTAGCGACGACGCGCTTGGCGCTCCTGCTGATAACAACGGCGGGCTATCTGGCGAGCGCGCATAATCTCTTCGACGCGAAGGCGTTGCTCGTGCTGGCGCTCGGACTTTCGGCCGCGGCGGGGACGCCGGTCACCGCGCTCGCGCTGTGGCCCCGCGCCCAGGATCGCGACGCCGTGGTGGGGCTGCTCGGCGGGCTTCTCGGCATGACAGTGACAATTCTGGTGGCGGGAAGCGCCCATTTCGTTGTTGTCGCGGAAGCTTCGCTCATAGGCGCCGCTTTGGGCGTCGCCGCAGGCGTCTTGTCCGCCCGATCCCGCTCCGACACTGTTTCCGCGCTCGCAAAAAGTTTCGTGGCCCGCGTGCTGCATGGCGACGGCGACGTGATGGGACCGGACAAGGGCGCCTGAACGCTCGCAACCCCCGCTTGCGCGAAGGCGGGATTTGCGGCAAGTCACCGGCTCATCGGCATTGGGGGATCGATCGTCCCTGCACGGATCCGGGCGCCTTCTTGCAAGGTCTCCGATTTTCGAGGGAAGGGAAGACATGGCCCGCGACGCAGACGACGCCACGCCGATCTCGTCGCGTCGGGAGCTCGTGGAGTGGCTCGAGTCCGGCCTCAAGAACCCGAGTTCCCGCCTCAAGGTCGGGACCGAGCACGAGAAGATCGGCTTCTATAAAGAAACGCGCGCGCCGGTCCCCTATGAGAATGGCGGGATTCGCGCGCTGATCGAGGGCCTCGAGGCTTCGCTCGGTTGGACGGCGATCTTCGATCGCGATCAGCCGATCGGACTCTATGATCCCGAGGGCGGCGCGGCGATCTCGATCGAGCCGGGCGGGCAATTCGAGCTTTCCGGCGCCCCTCTCGACAGCCTGCATGATACGAAAGTCGAGCTCGACGCGCATTTTCGCGCCGTCGCCGCGATCGCGCAGCCGCTCGGCGTCTCCTTTCTCGACCTCGGCGCCAGCCCAAAATGGTCGCGCGCCGAGACGCCCGTCATGCCCAAGCAGCGCTACCAGATCATGTCGGCCTATATGCCGAAAGTCGGGGCGCTCGGTCTCGACATGATGTTTCGCACCGCGACGATCCAGGCCAATCTGGACTTCACGAGCGAAGCCGACATGGTGAGGAAGTATCGGGCGGCCCTCGCCTTGCAGCCCGTCGTGACGGCGCTCTTCGCCAATTCGCCCTTCATGGACGGCAAACCTACCGGCGCGCTCTCCCAGCGCTCCATCATCTGGCGCGACACCGACGCCGCGCGGACGGGCATGCTGCCTTTCGTCTTCGAGGACGGAATGGGGTTCGAGCGCTATGTGGACTATGCGCTCGACGTTCCGATGTATTTCGTGAAACGCGCCGGGGTCTATCACGATGTCGCCGGCGCGAGCTTTCGCGATCTTCTGGCGGGACGACTCCCGCAATTGCCGGGCGAGCGGGCGACGATCTCCGACTGGGCGAATCATTTGTCGACGATTTTCCCGGAAGCGCGCCTGAAAACCTATCTCGAGATGCGCGGCGCCGATGGCGGCCCCGCCGAGCACATCCTCGCCTTGCCGGCTTTGTTCGTCGGGCTCTTCTACGACGCAACGGCGCTCGACGGCGCCTTGGAGCTCGCTTCCGGATGGACCGGGGAGGAGCGCGAGGAGCTGCGCGCCGTGGTCCCTTTCCAGGCGCTTCAGAGTCGAATCAAGGGTCGGGGGCTGCGCGAGGTCGCCCTCGACATGCTGGCGCTGGCGAGAGGCGGGTTGCAGCGCCGAGCGCTGCGGGCCGCGAACGGCGCCGATGAGAGCGTCTACCTCGCGCCTCTCGAAGCCATCGCAGAAACGGGCCGTCCGCTCGCGGTCGAAAGACTGGAAGCCTACAACGGGCGCTGGGGAAGAAGCGTCGATCCGAGCTTCGAGGAGTGTGTGCTGCTCTAAATACTGAGGTCATGCCCTGACCGGAAACCGCTTCGCGCTCTTCCGAGACAGGCTCTGAAACTGAGCTTGCATGACCACGGCCCGAAGATCGACTGCCGCCAAGGGCGCCGGGCATTGCTCCCCATCCTCAATGACCGCTGAAATGGCTTCCAAGCGCTTCAGCCGCAGCGCCCGGTCGCCATTGGAATGGGAGGGCTCGACAGCAAGAGCGTCAGTCGCATCCAAAAATTGGAATAGTTTTAAAAAGGCCGCCACAAGCACTCGCAAATCCCGACGCGGGCGGCGCCCGAAAAAAATAATCTATATGGTTCCCGCCGATAGCCGCGACATTTGGCTTTTCTCCTGATCGAGCCGGCAAGAGGCTGGGAAGCGCGCCGATCCTCGCATATAGTTTGTGGTTAAATCCAAAAGGAGAGGATCGCTGCATGAGCGATGTTGAGTTGTTCAAGGGAGAGCAGGTGCAGTGGAGGCCGGCGCCGATCAACCCGGCTTGGGTGATCGAAGGCGCGCCGGAAACGCGAAATTTTCTCGTCTCTCAAAGCCTCGACAGATCCAGTTATACTTTCATGTGGGACTGCACCGCGGGAGTATTCAATTGGTATTATGATATCGATGAGACCGTCTACATCCTGGAGGGCTCGGTGACCATTCGAGACGATAATGGGGTGGAGCGGACGTTGGTCGCTGGCGACCACGCGCTTTTCCGCGCCGGCTCGCATGCCGTGTGGCGCGTCGACAAATATGTCCGCAAGGTCGCGTTCCTTCGTCAGCCCGTTCCGCAGCCTTTGATGTTCGCGGTTCGCGCCATCCGGAAGCTTGCACGGATGATGAATCTGGGGCCCGCAACGGCGGCGTCCTGGGGCTGACCGATTTTCGCATCGCGCTCGAGATCACGCTGCGTTCAGCCCGCTGAACGCAGCGTGATCGATTCCAAAAGTTTAGAGCGCCATCCGTGCGAAAAACCGGTTTCCGCCCGAGAATCTCATCGTCGATAAAGCCGCGCATCGGGAGCCGCAGGCCTATCGAGTGAGTCTGAAACGCCTTTGACCCCATCGGCGACGGCGCGCGCCAAGCCGCCGGAGTTCCCCATCAGCGGGGCCGGAGCGCTCTCGGTCTTATGAGCCATATCCGCGCGCACATGCTCGCCGATCCGAACGCAACGCTCTCCGCCCGCGACTGGCGCATAATCGGGGCCGCGGACGGCGCAATGGTTGCTTTTAGCAACCGGCTCCGCCGAGGCCGATGCGCACAAGCAAAGCGCGAGAATCGGCGCAACGCCAATCCATGCGCCACCGCCCGTTGGAGCGCGTGTCGGTCGAGAGAGAGCTCGCATTGGCGCCGACCCTGGTTGCGTCAGCCCAAAGGGCCGACATCCGTGCTTTGGATTCACTCTAACGCGCGATAGCGGGCGAAAATGCGGCCAGACACAAAGTGTCTCCGCCCGACCCGCGGCGTCCAACGATTTTCGAGACGAAAAAACTGGCGGGATCGTGTCGAAGCGGAAAATCGCTACCGCCAGTCGCCCAGGGTCGCCTGAACCAGCGCGAGCGCCGCCACGGCCGCCGTGTCGGCGCGCAGGATACGGGGGCCAAGGGAAAGCCGCAGGACGTTGCTGCGAGCTAAGATCATCGCGCGCTCCGTCTCGTCAAAGCCGCCTTCCGGACCGATCAACACGGCCAGCGGAGGGGGCGCGCCAAGTTCGGCTTGCTTGCCGCGTAGCGCCGCGAGCGCATCGGCCAGGGGCGCGTCCTCGTCGCAGAAGACCAGCACACGCTCCGGCTCGAGCGCCGCGAGATAGCGGTCGAGCTCTAGGGGCTCCATCGTTTCCGGGATCGTCAGCAGACCGCACTGCTCCGCCGCCTCGATCGCATTGGCGCGCAGCCGATGGGCGCTGACGCGGCGCATCTGCGTGCGTTTGGTCAAGACGGGCGTCAGCCGCGCCGCCCCCATCTCGGTCGCCTTCTGGACCATATAGTCGAGGCGCGCCTGCTTGAGCGGCGCGAAGGCATAGTGGACGTAGCCCGGCGCGGTCTGCTCACGCAGCCGCTGCTCGACGCGAAGCGCCGCCGCGCGCTTCGAGACCATGTCGATCCGCGCCCGCCACTCCCCGTCGCGCCCATTGAAGAGCAGAATCGCCTCCCCCTGCCGCAGCCGCAGCACGTTGAGAAGGTAGTTCTGCGCATCTGGAGTGGGAGCGACGCGGGCGCCCTCGGTGAGGTCGTCCTCGACGAAGAGGCGTTGCGCGGAAAAGTCGTAGGCGGACAGGGGGATGATCCTTGTGGCGGCGAAGCTCGGGAGGCAGGATAGCCTAAGCGTTCTTAAACTCAGCTTATTCTGGAAATTCGGCTAAAGCTTTTTACTTGCTCATTTAGATCGATCATACATTGAAACTCCATTTCATTTTCAGAAAGTATTAGAAACGTTTTCCTACCGGTGCTAGCTCGGGACAACAAGCTTGGCTGATCTCCGTCTTTATATGTATATTGCATTGCTTCAACAGCAGAACCGTGTACAGTACCTACATACTCAACGATCCATGTCTCCGGAGCCGGATGGATAAGCCCGGGAACCACCAGCCCGCCCAAGCCAAATGCATTGATACTCTTCTGATAACGCCCTTCAGCAGACAGAGACTTTCCTAATATACTAATACGCAATTCGCAATTTATATCTTTCCAACTGCCCTCCATGCTACGAGCCGGTTTACGAAAAATCGCGTATCCATAATTTATCAGGAACGCATTTACTTTTGCGCTTCTCTCAATTATCTCTTCCAACAATTTAGATTCATTTGCTTCTTGCTCTTTCAGAAGAGTAAGCGCGCGCGGTATATTTCCATGTATTTCCGTGCGCTTCATAGCATCGTCGATGACTTCTTTTGCTTCAGCTAGGAACCCCGCAGATAGGAACTTGAAGGCAAGGTTGCTCATCGCAAGAGTTTCGCCCGATTTGCGCGCCATCCGATAGGCATCCACAGACATCGCGGGGAGCTTTATTTTGTCGAAAGCTACTCCTAGATTATTCCAGGTTATTGGATTACGGTCAGCAAATGGAATCATATTATAGTGGTAGACCGCTAACTCATCATTTCCTAGCTGAGCGTGCTCAAAAGCCAGCAAAAATCTAGTTTTTGTGTCTGAAGGGTCGCACTCTAACATCAACTGCATATATGCTATTTCTTCGTAGCTCTGTCTATTTACCTCCGCGAGCCGCCTCATAACAACAAACAGCTCATATTTATCTATTTCGTTTTCACAAATATACTCTTTAAGTTTTTCAACAGCTACACTTATCTCCGAGCTTTCAGCTTTCGCCTTCGCCAGCATCACGATAGAATCACCGAACAACCGAGCTTTAGATTTCTGATCCATTACGAGATCAGAAGCTATCTTAAAATATTTTGACGCATCAGAGAATTGACGAAACTCCAGAAAAGATTTTGCCAAATACTCGAAAACGGCCGCACATGTAGGATTTGATTCGGATAATTGCTTTAAAACTTGAATACTTCCATTTGTTCCAAACAGAATACGCTCATATTCACGGAATGCCACCCATTTAGTACGATTTTCGTCCTCGTTCACCTCAGCTGTTGCGAGATATTTTTTATCGAGATCAATTTCAGCGGCCTTGTCGCCGAAAACGAGCGCACCCCGAAATGCGAATTGATAATCTTGAAGACGCCACTCAGGCTTCGGGGTTTTCCAATCCGAGTTGGATGGGGGCGTTGCAGCCGGCTCACTTTCGTTAGCTGACTGGGCGGCAACGCTCTCAACAACCATTTTTGATGGAGCAATACTACTGATCATCTGAGCAAGCTTCGTAAAGCTCCTTTCTGGTGCCGCGCGCTCAAAGGGAATATATTCTACGCTGCCCTGAAGCCCACCTGGGAGCCGCACGCCTGATTCGACTAAAAGAATGAGTTTGTAGCCTAGTCCTATAGCTAGACCAATCTCCTGAATGATCCAATCCGATGTTTTCCACGTCGGAGTATTGTTCGTCAATCGACTCAAAATGTGATCTTTCAGTGAAAAATCGATTGGAACGACGCATTCTCGTTTTGTGCATATTCCAATGAAAACATTTTTTTCTGAAAATAGCGCTAATACCTTTTCATCAATGCCTGATGACTCTGCAGATTCTGCGTGCACCCAAGAGAATGATGGATGCAACTTTTCGATCTCGTTGAATATTGCCGTGAATCTGTCAACGACGTCTTTGTCGTCCGCTGTGAAACTATGTCCGACAAAAGCTTTGATTTCATTCATTTGCAGCGCCTCGAAATGGCGACTCACGTTGAGCATTCGTACCGGCTTTGCGGACGCCCCTGGGCATTTCCGCCCGATGACGCTCTAGGTCTTACACATACTACCTAAAGGTCGGTCGGCGGAAAATGGACCTTCCAATCCCCTCACCCCCTCAAGCCCGGCGCCTCCTGGCCCGTGCGGGCCACATATTCCGTGTAGCCGCCCTCATATTTGTGCACGCCTTCCGGCGTCAGCTCCAGCACGCGGTTGGAGAGCGCCGCCAGAAAATGCCGGTCATGCGAGACAAAGAGCATCGCGCCCTCATAGCTCGACAGGGCCTGGATCAGCATTTCTTTCGTCGCGATATCGAGATGGTTCGTCGGCTCGTCCAACACGAGAAAATTCGGCGGATCGAAAAGCATTTTGGCCATCACGAGCCGCGCCTTCTCGCCGCCCGACAGCACGCGGCATTTCTTCTCCACGTCGTCGCCGGAAAAGCCGAAGCAGCCCGCGAGCGTGCGCAGCGCCCCCTGCCCCGCCTGCGGAAAAGAATCCTCCAGCGATTGGAACACTGTGCGGTCGCCGTCCAAAAGCTCCATCGCGTGCTGGGCGAAATAGCCCATCTTGACGTTCGCCCCGAGCGCGACCCCGCCCTCGTCCGGCGTGGCGGCGCCCGCCACGAGCTTCAACAGCGTCGATTTGCCAGCGCCATTGACGCCCATCACGCACCAGCGCTCGCGGCGACGCAGTTGGAAGTCTAGCCCCTCATAGATGCGCTTCGCCCCATAGCCCTTATGCACAGCGGAGAGCGTCACGACGTCGTCGCCGGAGCGCGGCGCCGGCTGGAACTCGAACAACACGGTCTGGCGTCGTCGTGGCGGCTCGACGCGCTCGATCTTCTCGAGCTTCTTGACGCGGCTCTGCACCTGCGCGGCGTGCGAGGCGCGCGCCTTGAATCGCTCGATGAATTTGATCTCCTTGGCGAGCATGGCCTGCTGGCGCTCATATTGCGCCTGCTGCTGCCGTTCCGCCTGCGCGCGCTGCGCCTCGTAGAATTCGTAATCGCCGGAGTATGTCGTGAGAGAGCCGCCGTCGATCTCGACGATCTTGTTCACGATGCGGTTCATGAAGGCGCGATCATGCGAGGTCATGAGCAGCGCGCCGTCATAGCCTCTCAAGAATTGCTCGAGCCAGATCAGGCTCTCAATGTCGAGATGGTTGCTCGGCTCGTCGAGCAGCATCACATCCGGGCGCATGAGCAGAATGCGGGCGAGCGCGACGCGCATCTTCCAGCCGCCCGAGAGCGCGCCGACGTCGCCGTCCATCATCTCCTCAGAAAAGTTCAGGCCGGCAAGGACCTCCCGCGCGCGGCCTTCCAACGCGTAGCCGCCGAGCTCCTCGAAGCGCCCCTGCACCTCGCCATAACGCTCGATCAACGCGTCCATCTCGTCTAAGCGCTCAGGATCGGCCAGCGCCGCCTCCACCGCCTTCAACTCGGCGGCGACGCCGCTGATGGGACCCGCGCCGTCCATCACCTCCGCGACGGCGCTGCGGCCGGCCATCTCGCCGACATCCTGACTGAAAAAGCCGATCGTGACGCCGCGATCGACGCCAATCTGGCCCTCGTCCGGCGCTTCCCGCCCGGTCATCATCCGGAAAAGCGTGGTCTTGCCGGCGCCGTTCGGCCCGACGAGCCCGGCTTTCTCGCCCTTGAGGAGCGAGGCCGAGGCCTCGATGAACAGGATTTGATGGCCGTTCTGCTTGCTGACGTTTTCGATGCGGATCATGGGACCAGAGTCTGTGGGAGATGAGTGGCGGGGGCTTATGCCACGGCTGAGGCTTTCCGTGCTATGCAGCCGCTAGCGCGCTTTCCGCTCGAGCGGAACCGTTTGGGTGACAAGACATCGGGGACGAATTGAATCAAAGGGTCGAGCCTATCCGCGCCGGCGTCCTATCGGGCGGACAGATTGGGGAGCTCATGCGCGACGGGGCGATCCGCGCCGCCGCACCGCTCGTTGAAAGCCAGATTCAGCCGGCGAGCCTCGATTTGCGCCTGGGTCCCAAGGCCTATCGCGTGCGGGCGAGCTTTCTTCCCGGGCCGAGCCGCAGCGTGGCCGACATGCTGTCGCAGCTCAAATCCGACGAGATCGAGCTTGGCGGAGACGGAGCGGTCTTGGAGCGCGGCTGCTTTTACGTCATCCCGCTCCTCGAAGACCTCGCTTTGCCCGAGGGCGTTTCCGGCGCCGCCAATCCCAAGAGCTCGACCGGGCGGCTCGATATTTTCACGCGGCTCATCGCCGACCGAGCGGAGCGCTTCGACCTCGTCGAGCGGGGCTATCGGGGTCCGCTCTATGCCGAGGTCTCGCCCCGGTCCTTTTCCGTGCGCGCCCGCGCGGGCGCCAAGCTCAACCAGTTGCGCTTTCGCCGCCACGATCCCGACGCGCCGCTCAAGACGAGCTTCGCGCTTTCCGACGAGGCGCTCGCCGGTGTGCATGCGCAGGCGGCCCTCGTCGACGGTCCCTTAAATCTTCGCGACGGCGTCGTGCTGCGCGTCGATCTCTCCGAGCCGCTCGCCGCGGGCGTCGTCGGCTATAGGGCGCAAAAGCACACGGATGTCATCGATCTCGACAAGATCGGGCTCTACAGAGTCGAGGACTTTTGGGACAGCCTGCCGGTTCGCCCGGACAAGCGGCTCATCCTCGATCCCGGCGATTTTTACATTCTCGCCTCGCGCGAACGCATTCAGATTCCGGCCGATCTCGCCGCCGAAATGGCGCCCATGGACGCCGCGATCGGCGAGTTTCGCGTGCATTATGCAGGCTTCTTCGATCCCGGCTTCGGCCGATCGACGCAGGGCGGGCCGGGCGCGCGCGCCGTGCTGGAGGTCAGGAGCCGAGAGGTGCCTTTCATCCTCGAGGACGGACAGGCCATCGGCCGCCTCGTCTATGAGCCGATGCTGCAAGTTCCTGAAGCCCTGTATGGAGAAGCGGGCCTTTCCAATTACCAGGGACAGGGCCTCAAGCTCTCCAAGCATTTCGAGGCGCGTTAGGCGGCGGAACGCTTTGAGTGTCGCTCTGGGTCGCGTCATGGCCGGGCTTGTCCTGGCCATCCAAGCCGCGCCGCCGCTGCGCAACAAGCAACCATCGAAAGGCAGAGCCCCTTCCCCGAGCGCCATGAGGCGTCACGGCGTGGATGCCCGCGACAAGCGCGGGCATGACGGGCCGGGTCTCAGCTCTGGGGATTAATGCAACGCTTGGCGCCCTGTAAGACGCCCTAAGCGGGCCCCTGCTGGAGGCAGGAATGCGCCATAAGCGGTCATTAAGCGGCTGCGCCGATCCAGCTTCATGCATGCCCCGCGCCGCCGCGGAGGTTTTCGAGCGGCGCGGGTTTCAAAGAATTGCGGTCGGCCTCGGCGTCAGCCGTTGAGCCGGCGGCGCGCCCGGGCAGCGACCCCGGCGAGGCCCAGGAAAGCCAAGGCCAGGAGGCCTGTCCCCGGGACGGGGCCGGGAGCGGCGCGCACAAAGGAGCAGCCCGGGCAGGTCAGGCGATCAACGACGTCAGCGTAATCTAAAAACAAGCTGCCGTTGGTGGGGTCGACCTGCGTATAGTCGCCGCGCGTGCCTCCGGTGGCGATCAGGGTCGTGGTGTTTGTGGTTGGATCCAGCAGATAGATTTCGCCAAAGTTGGTGTTGACCACGATATCGCCATTGAATTTTCCACCGCTGATCACGCCGGTGCCATCCGAGCCACTGATGGAGGGTGAGCTATACACCAGGCTGCCCGTCGCGATATCATATCCGTTGATACTGCCCTGCGCCAAGTAAGCCGTCTTGCCGTCTGGGGAGACGGACACACCGTCGCCGAATTGGCCATTGATGACGCGGAAAGTTCCGGTCGTTGGATTGATGTCGATCAATCCCTGCCCGCTGGTGGAAATGATGTCGCCCGTCACCGGGTTCGTCCACATGCCGAGGTAAGGGGAAGCCCCCGGGACTACATTTGGGTTTGCGACTGTGCCGTCGGGATTGAACGACGCAAAATGTCCTCCAACCCCACCATAGACGACGCCGCCTGACGCCGTGTATGCGCTCGTGAAGCTACTCGAGCTTTGCGTGAAGAGCGCCGAGCCTGGAGTCTGGCCATTGACGTCCTTGAAGACATACAAGGCTCCGGAGCCCGTGCCGACGAGAACGTTGCCTTGGCCATTGACGCCGATGCCGAACGGCCCGCCGCAACAGCCCGTGTTCCCCGGATTGGTTGTCGCGAATGTCGAGAGTTGGAAGCCATCCGCGATGCCTTGAGCGGTTAGCGTGGGCCCCCCTGCGTATGCAGGATGGATTGAAAGGCCTCCGATAACGGCGACGCCCCCAAACGCTGCGGTGGCAATTACGCGAATTTTATCCGCTATTCCCTGCTTCTTCATTGAAATACTCCATGATTGGAGGAGCTTCAGCAGACCCTGCGCGGGCCACTGGTGCGCCTCTTTGCTGTTGCGCCCGACCAGGGTGGAAGACTAAACGGACGGGCAAAGTGGTATACAATTAAATTGGAATTCGAAAACGCGGACGAGGATTTCGTCCTAAAAAAGAGTTTCGGCGTGACATCTTTGCAACACAGCCTCGCTGAGAGAACGATTCGTCACAACAGCCGAATTCACTTATTTCCCCGTCGCGCGGCGAAGTTGAAATCGACCGGCATTTACCGGCTAAGCCTCAGCTCGGATGATCTTTCCTCAAAATTTGTCACCTCTGCAAAGGCTGCGCGATCACAGAGAGCGCCACACGCGCATCGGCTTCAATGACGCAGGCCTCCGTGGCGAAGGTTTCGCCGCCGACAAGTCTCGCGCGCAGGCATGCCACTCTCGTGGCTGTTGGGCGCAAAGCGTGAGATTTTGACCACCCCCGCCGCTCCCTCGCCGGCCCACATGACATCGGCGCGGGGAGCGGCTAAAGAATCTCGGGCCTTTCGCGTCTTACCCGCCCGGGAATCTGATGTCAGTGCTGATTCTTCCCTTTCCGGTTGTAAACCCCGTCGCGATCGACATCGGGCCGCTGCCCTTCGGGCTCGGCAGCCTGCCTCTACGATGGTACGCGCTCGCCTATATCGGCGGCTTCGTCCTCGCTTGGGCTTACATGCGCTTCATCGTCGTGCGCGACGCTTTTTGGAGCAAGGATCAACCGCGGCCCTCAGTGATCGGCGTCGACGATCTGATCGTCTATGTGGCCTTCGGCGTCATCATCGGCGGAAGGCTCGGGCATGTGCTCATCTACGACCCCCACCATTTTTTTCAGCATCCGCTCGAGGCCTTTATGCTCTGGAAGGGCGGCATGGCCTTTCACGGCGGGTTCCTCGGCGCCGCCGTCGGCATGGCGCTCTTCGCGCGCGGCCAAGGATTGCCGGTGCTGACGGTCGGCGATCTTTGCGCCATCACCGCGCCGATCGGGCTTTTCCTCGGTCGCATCGCCAATTTCATCAAGCCGGAGCTTTGGGGCCGGCCGACCGACGTTCCCTGGGCCATGGTCTTTCCCGATCCCGCCGCGGGAGACCTCCCGCGCCATCCGAGCCAGCTCTATGAAGCCGGGCTCGAAGGCTTGGCGCTGGGGCTCGTGCTCTGGGTGGCGCTGCGCGCCGGCGCGTTGAAGAGGCCGGGACTGGCCACGGGGATTTTTTGCCTCGGCTATGGCCTCGCCCGCACCTTCTGCGAGTTCTTCCGCGAGCCGGACCCAGATCAGGAGGCGCTCGGCAATGGATTGACGATGGGCATGGCGCTGTCGCTTCCCATGGCGATCGCCGGCTTGCTCCTCATCGGCTTCGCGCTGCGGCGCCGGAGTGTTTTCGCATGACCGCGCTCGGCGACGAAATCGCGACCGCCATAGAGCGGGAAGGCCCCCTGCGGCTCGATCGTTACATGACGCTCTGCCTGCAACACCCCCGCTACGGCTATTACATGACGCATGATCCCTTCGGCGCGCTGGGAGATTTCATCACCGCGCCGGAGATCAGCCAAATGTTCGGGGAGATGATCGGCCTCTGGCTCGCCGACGCCTGGTCGCTCTGCGGCGCCCCCCAACAGGCGCGGCTCGTCGAGCTCGGCCCTGGCCGAGGCACGTTGATGACGGATGTGTTGCGGGCGCTGCGCGTCGCGCCGGGCCTGAGCGAGAGACTCGCGGTCGATCTCGTCGAGACCAGCCCGGCGCTGCGGCAGGTTCAGCGCGAGACCCTGGCGGGGGAGACAATCCCGATCGAGTGGCGCGACACGCTGGCCGAGGCGCCGCGCGGCCCCCTCTTCCTGATCGCCAATGAATTTTTCGACGCGCTGCCGGTGCGCCAGTTCGTGCGGACCGCGCCGGGCTGGCGCGAACGCGTGGTTGGCCTTAACCGCGAACGACGTCTCGCCTTCGGCCTCGCCCCGGGGGTCGAACCGGACCTGCCGCTGAACGCCCCGCTGCACGCGATGATCGAGATCAGCCCCGTGGGGCAAAATGTGATGGCGGAGATCGCCCAGCGCATCGCCTCTGACGGCGGCGCGGCGCTCATCATCGATTACGGCTACACGAAAACGACGCTCGGCGAGAGCTTGCAGGCCGTTTCGCGCCACGCCTATGTCGATCCGCTGACGACTCCCGGCGAGGCCGATCTGACCGCGCATGTGGACTTTGCGGCTCTCGCTCGCGCCGCAAGGGCTGAGGGCGCGAAGGTGCTGGGCCCCACCACGCAGGGCCGTTTTCTGACGCAGATCGGGATCGAGCGGCGCGCCGCGGCCTTGCGCGGCCGGGCCAATGACCGGCAGAAGGCGGACATCGACTCCGCCCTCCACCGATTGACCGGCTCGGGCGACCCGCGCGAGGTCATGGGCGATCTTTTCAAGGTGATGGCGGTCACCCACCCGGACATGCCCGATCCGCCCGGATTCGCGGAGATCGAGTCTTGACGGCCTCTCTGCAAGCCTTCGAAGCCGAAAGCCTCGCCCTGCCCGGCCTCGCGCATGGGTTCTTTGGCCGCAGCGGCGGCGTCTCGACGGGCGTCTACGCCTCGCTCAACGGCGGGGTCGGCTCGCGCGACGCCCCGGAGCGCGTCGAGGAGAATAAGTCGCGCATGGCGCAAAAGCTCGGCGTCGCCGCCGAACGTCTGCTCGTGCCCTATCAGATTCACTCGGCGGAAGCGCTCGCCGTCTCGGAGCCCTGGGCGTTAGAGGCGCGGCCGCGTTGCGACGGGCTGGCGACGCGCGCGCGCGGCCTCGCGCTGGGCGTGACCGGCGCCGATTGCGGCATGCTGCTCTTCGTCGACGCGGCGGAGGGCGTGATCGGCGCCGCCCACGCCGGCTGGAAGGGCGCCCTCTATGGCGTGATCGAGGCGACGCTCGCGGCCATGGAGGGGCTCGGCGCGCGGCGAAACCAAATCCGCATCGCGCTCGGACCGATGATCGACGGCGAGAGCTATGAGGTCGGACCCGAATTCGTCGAGCGCTTCGCCGCCGAGGACGCAGGGTTCCGACGCTTCTTCAAGCCTTCGCCGAAACCGGGCCACGCCATGTTCGACCTGCCGGCCTTCATCGAGATGCGGGCGGACCAGGCCGGCGTCGCCTCCTTCGAGAACATTCGCGTCAGCACCTACGCCCATGAGGAAAGCTGCTTCTCCTATCGCCGCAGCGTGCATCGCGGAGAGGAGGACTATGGGCGGCTTGTCTCGGCGATCGCGCTGATTTGATGTGTAAGAACAACATTCCGGAAGAGCGACGCGGATTTTTCGACGATTTTTGATTTTCCCGCTTGACGCGCGTGGGCTGCTGCGGTATAAAAACATCATCATCAAGAAATGCGCCCGGGGCTGATGCTTCCGGATTTTTTCATTTCTGCGGCTTGGGGGGCCTCTCCAACGTCATGACGAAGCTCGCCGCGACGCAAAAATCTACGGACCGCGCGCGGCGCGACGCGCGCATCCTCAAGGCCGCGGCGAAAGGCCAATCCGCGCAGAGCATAGAAAAGGCGCTCAAGGCCGCGGGCTTCAAGCCCATCTCGCGCGCGCGGCTCATCGCGATCATGAAGCGCGCGCCGTCGGGCGGCGCCGAGATCTCCGACGACTTTCGCGCCCGAGAGCTGGCGCGTCTCGCCGAGCTGCAAGAAGCGTTGCACGCCAAGGCGCTCAAAGGCGACAACGCCGCCGTGGACCGAGTGCTCGCCATTCTCGACCGCCGCGCCAAACTGCTCGGCGTCGGCGCGCTGCCGCCCGCGCCGCCGGAGTCCGGCGCCGACGCGAAAACGATCCTGCAGCAAAAGCTCGACGCCATGGCGGCGCGGCTCGCGGGCACGCCATCCGCTGGCGACGAATCTCGCTGACTCCAAGACAGTCTCCGCCGCCCGTGATCCGCGCCTCTGACCTCGCCAGACTGCCGCAAGAAGCGCGCGCGGAATTCATCGCGCGGCTCTCGCCGGAAGAAGCGGCGCTGCTTCCCTATCTGTGGGAATTTTGGGCGCGCCCCGAGCAGCTCCCGCCCGCGGGCGATTGGGTCTATTGGCTGCCGCTCGGCGGGCGCGGCTGCGGCAAAACGCGAACAGGCGCCGAGACCGTGCGGCGCTGGATCAAGACCCACGCGCATGTGAACATCATCGGCGCGACGGCCGACGACGTGCGCGACGTCATGGTCGAGGGCGAATCGGGGATATTGAACATCTGCCCGCAAGACGAGCGGCCGAAATTCGTCGCGGCGCGCAATCGTCTCGACTGGCCAAACGGCGCCAAGACGCTTCTCTTCTCGGCGGAGTCACCCGAGCGATTGCGCGGCAAGCAGCACGCCAAGCTCTGGTGCGACGAGCTCGCCGCCTGGCGCTATCCGGAAGCCTGGGATCAGGCGGTGTTTGGCCTGCGTCTCGGCGACAAGCCGCAAGCGGTGATCACGACGACGCCGCGCCCAACGAAGCTCATGCGCGAATTGCTCGAGAGCCCGCTGACCTTCACGACGAAGAGCGCGACTTACGCCAATCTTGCCAATCTTCCCGAAGCCTTTGCGCATAAGATTCTGCGCGCCTATGAGGGCACAAGGCTCGGCCGACAGGAGCTCGAAGCCGAGTTGCTGCTCGACACGCCCGGCGCGCTCTGGACGCGCGCCATGATCGAGGCCGCCTATCGGCCGGCGCCGCCGAAGCTCACGCGCATCGTCGTCGCGATCGACCCGCCGGCAAGCTCGTCGGAACGCGCCGACGAATGTGGGATCGTCGTCGCGGGCCTGAGCGCCGAGAAGGAAATCTGCGTGCTCGCCGATCTGACCTCGCAGGGCGACACGCCTTTGCGATGGGCGGAGCGCGCCATCTCCGCCGCGCGCCGCTATGAGGCCGACGCGATCGTCGCCGAGGTCAATAATGGCGGCGAGATGGTCGAGGCGGTGATCCGCCAGGTCGACGCCGACATCCGCGTGAAGTCCGTGCGCGCGAGCCGCGGCAAGTTCACGCGCGCCGAGCCCGTCGCCGCGCTTTACGAACAAGGCCGCGCGCGCCACATCGGCGTCTTCGCCAAGCTCGAGGACCAGATGTGCCTCATGACGCCGGATTTCGACCGCGCCTCGGCAGGCTTCTCGCCCGATCGCGTGGATGCGCTGGTCTGGGCCGTCTCGGAGCTCGTCTTTGCGCCCGCCGACGGCTCGGCGATCATCGATTTCTACCGGCGTCTCGCGAGCGAGACGAAGACCACCTAGGCGAATGACAGTCTCTGCCTGCGCACCGAGCCGACGCCTCTGAAGCGGCTTACATCTCATGGCGGCGAGCATGGCGAGCGGTCGGCTTTGTCAATGATGCGCCATAGCCCGTCATCGATGACGGGCGTCCAAGAGGACGCCCTATGGCGCACCGCCTTCGGCGGCGGCCCTTCGGGCCGTCATTGACAAAAACCGATCCGTCTCGCCGACAATGCTCCGCCAAGAGATGTAAGGCGCACTGCGACTTCGCGGATTATCCCGCCACCAGCGCTGACGCTTAGGCGAAAGCTGAACACGACCCCCCACCTCTCCCCGCAAAGAGCCCCACCGATGCCGCAAGTAAGCCAGGCGCTGAACGGCGCCGCCGGGAGCGATCGCCGATGAGCGCGCGCGATCGCCAAGCCGGGCGCCCGACATGGTCGCTCTCGCCGCAAGACCTCACGGTCTCTTACGGACAGGCGCAATTCATGTCCTCGCGCGGCGCGGCCGATGCGGCGGGCTGGTTCGGGCCGCTGACGCCGCTCGCGCCTATCGCGCCGAAAGAGGTAGCCGGACGCGGCTTCGATTTTCCCTCGGGCTATAATATCGCCGTCAGCCCGCGCGCCTTCGAGCCCATCACCTTTCACGATCTGCGCGCGCTCGCAGAGACCTATGATCTGCTGCGCCTCGTCATCGAGACGCGCAAGGATCAGATCGAGCGAATGAGCTGGTCGCTGCGTCCGCGCCACGGGTGCGAAGGTCCCGGCGCCGTGCGCATCAAAGAACTCACGCGCTTCTTCCAGAGACCGGACGGCGAGCACGCTTTTTCCGCCTGGCTCAGAATGCTGCTCGAGGACCTGCTCGTCATCGACGCCCCGACGCTCTGGAAGCAACGCGCCCGCAACGGGTCGCTCGTCGCGTTGCATCCGCTCGACGGCGCGACAATCAAGCGCGTCATCGACGATTGGGGACGCACGCCACAGGCCTTCATCGGCGACGACGGCGCGCTCGTTCATCCTTGCGCCTATCAGCAGGTGCTCAAAGGTTATCCCGCCGTCGATTACGCGGCGCGCGATTTGATCTATGCGCCGCGCAATCTGCGACCCGGCCGCGTCTACGGCTTCTCGCCCGTCGAGCAGATCGTGATGACGGCGAATATTGCGCTGAAGCGCCAGATCTTCACGCTGACGCATTTCACCGAAGGCAATATTCCCGAAAGCCTCATCGGCGTGCCGGAGAGCTGGACGCCCGATCAGATCAAGAATTTTCAGGACTATTGGGACGCTTACTTCACCGGCGATCTCGCGGCGCGGCGGCGCGCCAAATTCGTGCCCGGCGGCGTCGCGAAAACCTTCATTCAGACGAAGGAGCCGGAGCTAAAAAATCTCTTCGACGAATGGCTGGCGCGCGTCGTCTGCTACGCCTTCTCGGTCTCGCCGCAGGCTTTCGTGCATCAGCTCAATCGCGCGACGGGCGAGACGCAGAAGGAGCTCGCCGAAGAGGAAGGGCTGTGGCCGATCCTCAAATGGGTGAAGCGGCTCATCGACCGCGTGCTCGTCGAGGATTTCGGCGAGGAGGATCTCGAATTCGCTTGGGGCGAGGACGCGCAGATCGACGGCGCGAAGCAATCGCAGATACTCACGAGCTATGTCGCGGCGGGGATTTTGACGCGCAATGAAGCGCGCGCGCAGCTTGGGCAAGCGCCCGTTGAAGACGCCGCCGCCAATGCGCTGCTTGTGACGACGGGAAGCGGTCCGGCGCCCCTGCCAAAGCTTGCGGCCGGCGAAGGGGCGCTCGGCAAATACAATCATTTTCACGATGAAGCCGGCCGCTTCACCACCGCCTCCGGCGCGAGCAGCGTCTCGCCCGCGCCAAACATGCGCAACAACGACCCCAAGACCAAGGACGTGCAGGTGGCGCAAGTGGAACCCGCGACCGCAGCCGCGGCCGCGGCCGCGGTCGGGGTCGCCGCCGCCGCTGCGGCGGCAAGCGCTTATCGAGCTTATCAAAGTTGGGCGAATTCCCCTCGCTCTGCGCGGGGTGCTGCGCCGCCACTCTTCCCTTCGAGCCCATCCGAAGACTCCTCAAAGCACGAGGCTCCGCCCGCCCCCGTCAATGAACCGAAAGCATCAGGCGCCGCAGCAGCGGTGCCTGATCCCGGTCCGGACGATCCAGAAGGTTCTCGACGCGAGGATGACGCCAGTGACCGCACTCCGCGAAAAGAAAGCTACGAAATCGGCGCCTCGGATGGCGGGCCTGGCAAGTGGGCTGAGGCCAACGAAGGTCTGACGCCTGAGGAGGCAGCCTATCAACAAAGGGCGACTGGCGCGCCCCAGGGTCGGGTCTATAATGTTGCGAACGACAGGGCTGCGTCTGGCTCGACGAGCTTCGACGGATACGATCCGGCGACTAACACTTTGATCGACGCGAAATTTTGGAACAAATGGCCGATCGACAAAAGTTTCTCTCGCGATGCTGTCATCAGACAAGCCAGGGCGCAGATTGAGGCGGCAGACGGGACAAGGGTTGTTTGGAGACTCCCGACACACGAGCGCGTTCTGCGGGTTCAGGACCTACTCGACAATGCAAAGATCGAGAGCATCATTGTAGAGCTCTTCAAACCCTAGTCATCGGAGAACAGAATGAGCGAGTCCTATCCCGACGCGATGGTCATCCAGGCCTCCGGTTTCGGCAGGTCCTTAACCGCGCGGCAATCGATCGAAAACGCAAAGAAGGTGCTTCTTGACTTCGAGAGGATCTCTCCTTGGCGCCGTCCTTTCATGGTCAATGGCTGCACCGAAGAAACCGATGATATGCCCATCGCGGAGGACCTTTCCAACTTCGAAGAAGTGCTCATGCACGCCCTGCAAAGTTATGATGACGTTCGATACTTCAATGACAATGATCCGGATAACTGGAAGCTGACACCTGATTCCCGCTCACCCTATGGTTTTAGCTTAACCTTCTCCGACATTCATCACGATAAAGACGCATGGAAAAGCATTCCCTTCAGCATACAAGCGGCGGGGTTTCGGGATGGCATCTCCAGAGAGAACTCTGTTTACGTTATTCGTATCCCTTTCTACGGCAAAGGTGAAAAAAATTCGAACTGGTCCGATCCGACGATCGTCTTCCGCATTTTTAACTATTTCATAGACACCTTCGATCCAATGAAGTGTGTTGTTTTTGGGAACCGTCAGGCCCGTGAGCTTTCCCGAGAGAGCAACTCACATCTTCCAAAGTACATAATCGGCTGGTTGAATTACACTCGAGATCCCAAAATCATGGAGGTGTTCAACGACATCGGAAAGGCGATCCCCTATCGCTCCGGCGTCCTGTTGAAGCTCGGCGACGACGCCTCGGCGCTATCCGACCCCAAAGTCGACGCGGAGCTCGCTGAAATTGGCGAGATGCTGCGCTCCGCTGGCGTGAGTCACTAGTCTAGTCGAAATCTCGGCGCTCGCCCGTCGGCGTGGGCTACAGTGGCAACCCTACAGTCTCCCCCCTGGCTCACGTGAACCAGGGCCTCTTGCCGCTGACACCACAGGACGCGCTCGCTCGTCGCGCTGCATCCGCTCGGCGGCGCCACGATCAAGCGCGTCACCGACGATTGGGGACGCACGCCGCAGGCCTTCATCGGCGACGACGGCGCGCGATCTGATCTATGCGCCGCGCAATCTGCGCCCGGGCCGCGTCCGGCTTCTCGCCTGTCGAGCAGATCGTGATGACTGCGAATATCGCGCTGAAGCGCCAGATCTTCACGCTGACGCATTCACCGAAGGCAATATCCCCGAGAGCCTCATCGGCGTGCCCCCGGCCGCAGCGGCGGGCGCGCCAGACCCGGGAGATCGAAAGCCCGACGACGAGAAGAAACGCAGCGATCAAAGCGAGAAGCCAACCATTCGAGTGTAGAAGTATTATCCTGGACGAGCATCCGGGTCTTACACGCGAGGCTCTTGAAACGATCGAGGAAACGACGCAACCGACCGGGACAGCGCCCGATAGGCCCGGAGGTAAAGGCGCCCCAGGGCCGGACGTCGATTACAGGGACGTCGAGACCAAGGAGCCGGTGACCGGCGTTCAGATAAAAGTTGCGAATAGCGTCAAGGCTATCCCGAGACTAATCCGAAACGATCTGGTTTCAAAGCAGCCGAGCACGATTATCGCTGTTCAGGCGCCGGAAGGCACAGCCAGTGGTGCGGTTCGAGGCGCGATAAGAGACTTTCCTTTCGACCCTGAAGAGGCTGCCGGGAAGTCGATCGTGGTCGTGGACTCCAGAGGGAAGATCCTGATCAGATTAAGCCCACTTTTGAGGTGACCGATGAGCCATATGTTCAATTTGCTCGGGCTCGATACGTTCGACATCCTCGGCGTCGGCTACGGCGGCGGGCGGGAATTTGAAGCCATGCCTCTAGCGCAACGCGAAGGGCCGAAGATTTGGTCGCGGTTCTTTGGGGTGAGGCCGAGTCGAGTGCTGTACCTCTCTCCGGAACAGCTTGACCTACTATACAACCGCTTCGCAGCGGCGAACCCCAAAGGTGTCGTTTCCGGCGCCGGCGACGACTTCTACCGCGCATTTGCGCCTGACCATCTCACACGCCAAGAAGTCGACCGCTTGGAGGACGAGGGAAAGATTTTCATACACGTGTTCGACGAAGAGATGCAGCATGGCTTTCCGCACGTGAGGCGATACCTGCCTGAATTGTTTGAGCCGGGAGTCGTTGAAAAGATGCATCGCGACCCCTGGCTTCACGTGCATTTGCTAGGCCAAGCGATCCGGGAGGGCGTGGTTCCTGATGGTCCTGGCGAGTCGAGCCGTTGGTCTCCCGAATGGCGCGCTTACTGCGACAGGCTGATCGCCTCTGGCGAATATAAGTAGCTTCTCATCGGAGAGCACCTGACGCAAAATAAATTCTTGCGCGTCGTCACCACCGAGGGCGGACGCATTTCACGAGCGCTTTCGCGAGGGGCGACGCGTCGAATTCCCGCCCGACGATGTGGCGAAACTGTGCCTCCAGGCGAAGGAACCGAAACTGAGATGACTGTGAACAAGAAGATTGTTTGCCTGCCTACCGAAGAGGAACTGAGCAATCGTCTCCTTAGGCATCTTCAGTGGCGCCAGGGCTCAATTGAGGTAGTGCTCTTGTGGAAGGGTTATCTGGCTGCTCTCCTGGAGTGGAGCTTGATAGAAGTCCAAACATACGATCGGCTGATCGCGCATCTCCCCAAAATCGCGCTCACGGAATCGCAGGAACTGTTCCTTGGCGGCCCGTTCACGCCCGAGAGCGAAAAGGAGACGGACGAGCATCTCTTACAGGACGACGCACAGACTTAGTTTCCAGTCGCACCCTGAGGCACACGAGCTACCGCGAGCGAGATTGAAGGTCTCCACCATGCCGAACATCAGATTCCCCGACATGCGCATGAACGTCTTAGGCAATCTTGAGGCTTTGGCCGATCGAGAACATCAAGAGCGATGTTGGGTACGGCATGAAGCATATGATTGCTTCGATGAAGTGATCCACGCTCTCTTCGACGATAGCAGTTTCGAGGACGGACCCCGCTCGGCCGTTGGCGCCTTGTTGTTCGAAGAGGGCGAGGCCGATCGCATCAAGACGGTGATGGACTTGATAGACGCGCTCTTCGCCAAATATGGCAAGAAGCTGTCTGACAAGGGCTATATGGCCACGCCGGAGTGGCCGGCGATCATAGCTGCGGCAAAACAGGCCTTCGAAGCTATGAAACAAAACGACTTGCGCTTTATGGCGCCAGGAGAACGGCAGGAGTTATACGACAGGTACAAAATTCCATCCTGATGGCGGTCCAAACTTCACCTTCCCCCCTCCGTACGCCGGAATTCTCGCCGGTGACGAAACGTGCGCGCTTGCCTGGGACTGATCCAATGCTCCTTTCGCTGTATGAGTCGGTCGTGCTGGCCGTAGACTTACCAGAAAAAGGTTTGAAGGCCGGAACCCGCGGCGCGATCATCGACGTACACGAGCAACCAACGGCGGCTTACGAGGTGGAGTTTTTTGATGCCGACGGAAACACCATTGATTGGTTCACGGTGACCCCGGAACAGGTGCAATTGGCTCTGGGAACCGTGAAGCATTGAAGCCGTGATAGATTGATTAATTCAGCGACAAGCAGCTGCTTATACAGGATTGGTGCGGCGACCGCGTGCTCGTCGAGGATTTTGGCGAGGAGGATCTCGAATTCGCCTGGGGCGAGGACGCGCAGATCAACGGCGCCAAACAGGCGCAGATACTGACGAGCTATGTGGCGGCGGGGATTTTGACGCGCAACGAAGCGCGCGCGCAGCTTGGCGCGGCGCCGGTCGAGAGCGAGGCCGCCAACGCGCTGCTGGTGACGACGGGAAGCGGCCCGGCGCCGCTGCCGAAGCTTGCGGCGGGCGAAGGGACGCTCGGCAAATACAACCATTTTCACGATGAAGCCGGCCGCTTCACCACCGCGTCAGGCGCCAATTCTGGCGACCAGAACGCAGTCGAGCGGAGCGCCGGCGCCTGATCCCGATGGCTCAAATGACCAATCGGATGAGGCAAAGGGGATGTTCCCCGAATCCCGATCCTCGTATCAATGGAGCGACTGGTCATGACGACGGGCGATCTCGTGCAGCTTGCGACGGTCAAGAGCTGGCTGGGCGTGACCTCATCCGTCGACGACGCGCTGCTCAGCGGGCTCATCACCCAGATCAGCCGGGCGATCTACAATTACATCAACCGCTCCTTCGTGCTCCCGGCCAATGTGACCGAGGCCTATGACGGCTCCGGCCGCGACAGTCTTATCCTGCGCAACTGGCCCGTCGGTTCGATCAGCGCGGTCGTCGTCGACGGCAAGCTCATTCCGCCAGCGCCGCTGATGGTCGCGGGCGTTGAAACGGCGCCGGGCTATGTGCTGGAGCAGGCGGACGATCAGCCTCCGGGCGCCATGCAGCAGCTCTTTCTACGCGGCCCTTATCGTTTCCATAAAGGTCGCCAGAACGTCGTCGTCTCGTACCGCGCCGGCTACGAAATCATCGGAGAGACTCAAGTCGCGCCGCAGCAGGCGCCTTTTCAGCTCACGGCGCTCTCGCCCTATGGCGTCTTCGCCAAGGATACGGGCGTCGCCTATGCGAATGGCGTGTCACTGAACGCGGTCGCCGCCAATCCGGGCGCGGGTCAATATAGCGTCGACGCGGCGAGCGGAACCTATAGCCTTTCCGCCGCGGACGCCGGCGCAATGCTCTCCCTCTCTTACGGCTACATCCCCGCCGATCTCGCCCAATGCGCGCTCGAATGGGTCGCCGACCGCTATCGCTACAAGGACCGCATCGGCGTCTCCAGTCGAAGTCTCGGCGGCCAGGAGACGACCGCCTATCAGAATCGGGCTGCTCCGGATTTCGTTCTCGCGTCGCTCGTTAATTTTCGCCGCATCATCGCCAATTGAATCATGCTCAGCGTCAAGATCGAAGGCGTCGACGCGCTCGAGCAGCGCTTCGAGAAGCTTCCGGATGCAATGCGCGCGGCCCTCGCCCGCAAGATCGAGGACCTCGCCGCGCGTCTCGAGCAAAAGATCAAGGAGAATCTCTCCGGCGCCGTAATGCAGGCGAAAAGCGGGACGCTTCGCGATTCGATCGAGGTGAGGCTCGCGCCTTCCGCCGCCGCGCTCGTCGCCAGGACAAAATATGCCGCCGCGCAGGAATACGGCTTCGCGGGCGAAGAAAGAGTCTCAGCGCATAGCCGCGCGATCAGAGAAGCCTTCGGCCGCGCGATCGCGCCCAAGACTATCTTCATTCGCGCCTTCGCTCGCGTCATGGATCTGCCCGAGCGCAGCTACATGCGCTCGGCGCTTGACGAGATGCAGGACGAGATCGCGGCCGCGTTGTCTGAGGCGGTCGAGGAAGGATTAAGCGCATGAATGTCGCGCGCGAGGCTGTGATGACGGCGCTGGTCGGCTTGCTCGCGGGGACGCGCTTCGCGCTCTCCGTCAATGGGCAGAGCGGCTTCGTGTCCGTGTCGCGGCGCTTGAAGCTCTGGTCCGACGTGCCGAAATCGCAACGCCCTGCCCTCTTCGTCGCCGAGCATCGCGAGCAGCAATCCTATCAGAACGAGGCGCTGCCGGCGAAGACGACGCTCGCCGTCGATCTCTTTGTCTATATCGACGCGGGCGACAAAAATACGATCCCGGCGATTGCGCTCAACACGATCCTGGATGCGTTGGAGGCCGCGTTAAGGCCCGTCAACGGCTCGCGCCAGACGCTCGGCGGGCTCGTCTCGCATTGTCGCATCGACGGCGCGGTCCTCAAGGATCCCGGCGATCTCGACGGCGACGGCCTGCTTTGGGTTCCCCTCAAGATCCTCGCGATCTGAGCCTTTCCTCCCGCTCCACCGTTCGCACGCTCAAGGAGTCATAGCATGTCCAGCAACACCTCGCTCGCCTTCGGCGCCGGCGTCCTGATCGGCACGCCGACGGGCGGGTCGCCCTTGCAATTCGGCACGCTGCAGGACGTCTCCGTCGACTTCAGCTTCTCGGTCAAGCAGTTGATGGGGCAGTTCCAATTTCCCGTCGCCGTCGCGCGCGGCGCCGGCAAAATTTCCGGCAAGGCGAAATTCGCCAATATCGACGGCCCGACCTTGAATCAGATCTTCTTCGGCAATGCGCCGACGACGGGTCAGAAGCTCTGGTCCTATAACGAAGGCGCGAGCGTCGCCGCGGCCTCGCCCTATACGGCGACGGCAGCCAACGCCGGTTCCTTCGACCAGAATCTCGGCGTCGCCTATGCGGCGAGCGGCCTGCAATTGACGCAAGTGGCCTCGAGTCCGGCGCAGGGACAATATAGCGTCGCGGCCGGCGTCTACACGTTCAACGCGGCCGACAGCGGCAAGGCGGTGCTCATCACCTACAGCTACACGCAGTCGATTGCCGGCTCCAAAGCCGTCATCGGCAACAAGCTCATGGGCGTTGCGCCGACATTCCAGATCGACTTCTACCAGAGCAATCCGAACATCGCCGGCGCGCAATGGTCGGTGCGACTCTATTCCTGCATCTCCTCTAAGCTCGGCCTCGCCAGCAAGCTTGAGGATTTCACGATACCCGAGATGGATTTCGAGGCCTTCGCCAACGCCTCGAACAATCTCGGCGAGATCAACACGGCGATTTGAGGTGTCTATGAGCCCCGATCCTCAGATCGACTGCGCCAACGCCGCCGTCGTCACGCTCGCCGGGCGCGAATGGTTCGTGCCCGTGCTGGCGATGCGCCAGGCGCGCATTGTCGTCCCGGCGCTGATGCGACTCATGCCGGTGCTGCAGAATTTGCAGAACGGCGCCGCCGAGGGCGCGGCGCAGCTCTCCGAAGCGGAGTTCGACGCGATCCTCGACGTCGTATACGCGGCGCTGACGCGCGCCTATCCGCGCCTCTCGCGCGACGCGTTTCTGGACCTTCCCGCCTCCACGCCGGAACTCATCGCCGCGCTCGCGGTCGTGACGCGGCAGACGGGCTTCTTCAAGCCCGCGGAAGCTGAGGCTCCCGCGGGGGAGGCCTGAGGGGAGACGGCGAAAGCTTCGACGGCTCCCCCAAACATTTCGACCGCTTGATCGCGCATTATTGCCAGTGCTCGGGAGAAGCCTGGAGCGACGTGCTCGAAGCGGAACTCACCTTCCCGCGCCTCTTCGCGCGCCAAGCCTATTGGCGCGAGTTTCCGCCGCCGCCGATGTTGATGCGCGCGATCGCGGTGGGGCTCGGCGTTTATAAGCCAGCCGCCAACACGACGGATGCGATGGGAACGCTGAAGGCGATGTTCCCGGGCGGGAAGATTTAGGCCTCTTCCTTCGATTCTGCGAAATCGCCCAACAAATGCTTCTCCAATAGCACAGAAGGAGCCGCCCACATGGCCGATGAGGTGACGATCCGCTTTGGCGCCGACACGAGCGACTTCGAAGACGGCTTGAGCGAGCTTCGCGGCGCGCTCGGCGGCGTGACGCCGGAGATCAAGAAGCTCTCGGACGGAATTGGCGAGGCGGCGCAGAAGACGGCCCCCGCAACAAACGCCTTCTCGCAAATCGGCAAAGGCGTCAGTGACGGCTTGACCGCATCGCTCGGCCCGGCCTCCGCAGCATTGACGAAGCTCGGCGCCGACACGGAAGAGCAGGAGAGACTCGTCAAGATGACGCTCGATGGAGAGATCCGCTTGCTGCAAGAGCAGCTCGCAACCAAGAAGACAATCTACGATGGCGAGGCGCAACTCAAGCGCATCAGCGAGGGCGAAAAGATCGCGCTCGTCAGACAAGCGACCGAAGAAGAGTATCAGGCGCGGCGCGCGCTCATGGAGCAAGAGGCTCAGCTCGACGGACTCTCCCTGCAACAAAGGCAGCAGGCCTTGAACAGGCTCGCAACGTTAGAGGCCTCGCACGAACGCCAGATGCTGCAGCTTTCCTATCGTTCGGCCGAGGAGCAGGACAGGATTTGGCAGGATCTCGGCAACCGGATCGGCCGTTCCATGAGCTCCTCAACCATGGGTCTGCTCCAGCACACGACGAGCTTCCGGGAGGCGCAACGTCAGATGGCGCTCTCAGTGGTCGGATATTTCGTCGACATGGGAACGCGGTGGGTCGCGAGCTTTGCGGCGACGATCGCCAAAAACATCGCGACGCATGTGCTCGGCGAGGAGACGATGACCGCGGCGACCCAGCTCGGCACGGCGCAGCGCACGGCGAGCGCGGCCTCGGGCGCCGTGGCCGAAAGCGCAGAGAAAGCGGCTGCGGTCGTGCGCAGCATTCTCGCCTCCTCGGCAGAAGCCTTCGCCGGCGTCTTCGGCTTTCTCGCGCCTATGCTCGGGCCCGCGGCGGCGGGTCCCGCGGCGGCGGCGGAAGCGACAGTGGCGAGCGCCGCGTCGATCGCGAGCTTCGACATCGGCGCCTGGAGCGTGCCGCAGGATCAGCTCGCCCTGGTGCATAAGAACGAATTGGTGATGACCGCCGCGCAAGGCGACGCCTTCCGCAATCTGATCGCCAATGGCGCGACTGGAAGCGCGAGCGCGTCGCAGGTGCATGCGCCCGTCAATTTCAACATCCAGGCGCTCGATGCGCAGGGCGTCGCGAGCTTCCTGCAAGGCAATGGACGCACGATCATGAAGGCGATGGCCTCGCATGTGCGCGACGGCGCGCATCTCGGGATGAAAGGGCTCAATCCGGCATGAGCTTCCCCTATATCGGCGCAATCAACCTAATTCCCGCGACCGGCGAGTTCACCTATGACACGGTCGCATACAGCGGCCAGCAGCCTGGCGGCGCCATGGCGCCGATCAACACATATCACGCGCCGGGCGGGACGAAGACCGATGTCGAATTCGCGCTCGATCAATTGCAGGCGACACTCCCAAATTGCGCGAGCGTCGCCGTCGTCGTGCAATGGATCGCCAATTCGCTCGACGCCGCCAGTTGCAAGATTTACCCCTCCTCGACATTCATCGGCGGAGCTTTTGAGCCGACGGCAGGCGGAGCGGACAGCTGGCGCGTCAGCGACGTTACCATTGCCACCGCGGGACTCATGCCGATCAGCCGACCCGACGGCGTCCACGCCGCCTATGGCGGCACGCCGTCCGATCAGTCGATCGTTCGCTGTATTCAGGCGATCAAAGCGCGCGGGCTCAATGTCGCGCTCTATCTCTTCCTCGGCGTCGATCTGCCCGGAAAGCCCTGGCGCGCAGGCGTCACTTACGCCCCGGATGTCTCCAGCGCCGCGAGCAGCGCCGTCGCGAGCTTTTTGGGTTCAGCGACGCCCGCGATGTTCACGCGTGACGCGACGAATTTGACCGTGCATTACTCGGGGAGCGTGCTCGACTTCACCTATCGCCGCTTTGTGCTGCACTACGCCCATCTCGCCGTGCTCGCCGGCGGCGTCTCGCTCTTCGCGATGGGCTCGGAACTCGGCGGCCTGGAGGCGATCCGCGGATCCTCCTGGACCCCTGCCGGGACGAGCGACGCCAATGGTCACGCCGTGTGGGACTATCCCTTCGTCGCGGGCCTGATCGCGCTCGCCAATGATTGCCGCGCCATCTTCGACGCCGCCGGGCTCGCCAAAAACCTGGCTACGCGGGAAAATCTGATCGTCTATTCGCCGGACTGGACGCAGTGGATGGGCGCGCAGCATTCGGGCGCGGGTGTCTCCGGCATCTGGCCCCATCTCGACAGTCTCTACGCCTCGAGCAATATCGATCTCGTCTCTTTCGACAATTACATGCCGCTCGCAGATTGGACGACGGGCGACGGCGGATTGGACGCGCAAAATTGGCGAGCGCCGGCGCCCTCCTCCTGGCCTGTCGCGGCGCCTGCGACACGAGGAATCGCGCTCGCTTCTTCGCCCGACATCGACACGCTCGCCTATCTGCAAGCCAATATCGAGGGGGGCGAGAAATTCGATTACTTCTACACGAGCTACGCGGTCGCGCAGACCCTCGATCCGAATGGGACGCTGCAATGGGTCTCGGCGCCGCAAGGCGACCGTCTGACGCAATCGCGCAGCGTCTATTACGCGGGTCAGCAGCTCTTCGCCTTCAAGCAGATCCGCTGGTGGTGGAATAACGCGCACAGCGCCGTCTATGACAATGGCGATGGGCAGGGAACTGTTCCGCGCGGTCCGCAAACGCAATGGACGCCGCAATCGAAAAGCGTCTGCTTTCTCGAATATGGCTTTCCAACGGTCGACAAATGCGTGAACCAACCCAATAGATTTTTCGACCCGAGCGCTTCGAGCGGCGGCGCGCCCTTTTGGTCGATCTGGAACGCAGCCGACAAGGCGCCGCTCGTCGACAACAGACTCGCTCTCCTCGCGCATCAGGCCTTCTACAGCTATTGGTCCGCGAACAACGAGACATCAGGCGGCGGGGTCAAAATGATCGCGACCGATCTGATGTTCGCCTGGTGCTGGGATGCGCGCCCGCTTCCCGAGTTCCCGCTACGCATGGACATTTGGGGCGATGCGGGCAATTGGCGCTATGGCCATTGGCTCAACGGCAAGCTTCCCGCCTTGCCGACGCCCACGCCGTCTCCGCCGCCAAGCTATGGCCCCTTCGCGTCCTTTCCGTCGCTCTTGGGTCTCGGATGGTCGACGAAGGTCACGCCCAAATTCTCGACAGCCACGCTCGAACGCGCCTCCGGGAAATCGGCGCGGCGCATGCACATGCGCTGGCCGCTCTATGAGGTCGAGCTCATCTACGACTTTTTGAGGAGCGACTCGGTCAATCAGGAGCTCCAGCAGATCATGGGCTTCTTCGAGACGATGCAGGGCCAGACGCAGCCCTTCTGGCTTCAACCGCCCGGCCTTGCCGCTTTGCAAAGCCAGCTTGTCGGCGTGGGCGACGGCGTCACGACGTCTTTCCAAATGCAGCGCACGACGGGCGCTTTCACAGAGCCACTGGCAGGTGTCGCGAGTGTTTCTGCCGTGCGCGTCAATGGCTCGCCGCTTCCCGCCGGCGGCTGGACGCTCTCTGCCGGATATCAGCCGGTGCTGACACTCTCGGCGCCGCCGGCGAGCGGCGCGCCGGTCGCTGTTGACGGCGTCGCGCTCTGGCTCTGCCGCTTTGCCGAAGACGCGCTGGTTCTCGAGCAATTCGCCTATCAGCTCTTCGAGCTGAAAAGCGTGAAGCTGATCACGGTGAAATTGTAAGTCGCTGCAGGCGCGGCGTTCCTTTCTCAAAGAGCGGAATTTCTGATGTTCGTTCGCGCGCACACGCTCTCGAAGTGCCCCGATGATCGCGGAGTCTTCTGCGGCCCTGAGGGCCTCTTCGTCGGCCCGGCGCCGCTGCTCGAGATCAATCCCGCTAGCGTCGCAGCGCACTTTGCGCCGCGTTCAGTCGCCGATCTCAACCGCGATCTCGAAGGCTGCTACGGCTTTCCGGTCGACATCTCGTCGAAAATGGACGGGATCGGCGCGGTCGCCAAAGCGCTCAACGAGGGCGACCCCGCGCGCGCCTGCATCGCCGCCGTGTTCCTCCGCCTGCCGGAAATTCCGGAGCATTCACTGGACGCGCTCGCAAAATGCGCGACGGCGCTCTTAGAAATCCGGCTGCTCAAGGCCTCTCCCGACGATCCCGAGCATCCAGGCTATCCTGCGGGAACGCCGGACGGGAAAGGTGGGCAGTTCCGACCGAAGTCGGAATCCCTGGTCGATCTTGCCGAGGAGGAAGGGGGCGCGCACGGAGGGCACGCGATTCGCGATCATGTCGGCAAGAGTCGGGAATATTTGATTCGTGACTCGGAAAGCAGCACAATGAGTTTTCGGGGGATCGGCGTTTGGGAGGACCGCGTTGGCTCCTTCTCGTCCTTGGCGGCAGCAAACAAGCTTGTGAATTCGACTCTCGCGCAAAATGCTTCCGTCGTAGATGACGTGGCCACTGGGAGAGTAGGAGGCGCGAAGATCGAGTCGTGGTTCAAGTCGCCGACCGGCTATGAATCTTACAAGCCGGACTTGAGGGCGCAACCCACCATTCGGGACACATTTGGCGTTCGCGTCGTGCTGAAACACGATTCGCAATCGAGCAGAGGATTCAGGATTTTTTGCCGCCTTTCCAATCAATCCGGAGAACTGACGTGACAGCAATGCCGAAAGAATTTGTCGAGCTGTGCATTTGGTTTCAACCGGGCGTAACCAGGGGTCACGAGACCGCAGAGCAAGTCATCGATGATGCGCTTTCCAATGCCAATCTTTCCGTTCCAAAACTCAACGTGGTCAGCGCCTATCTGAGCGAATTGCTGAGCGGAAAATATAATGACGAGGAATTGCATCGCATCTGGCGTACGGCCGGCGCCGGCGTTTCAATCACCTCTGGTCAGGAGGGAGACTCAGCTCGCTTTCTTCGAAAGATTCGATCGGCGATTGACGCCTTGGACCGCCGCTCTACCCATTGACGCTGGCGCCCAGATGGTTGCGGCGCGGCTATAAGCCGAGATCGGGGGCGCAAGCGACCATACGGGACACTTTTGGCGTTTTCATCGGGATTCAGGATTTTCACAGCCTTCCCGATCAATCCGGAGGACTGAAACGATGCATACCCCGAAGGAATTCGTCACCCTCTGCCGTTGGTTTCATCAGGACTGCTTCTGGGGCCATGAGACTGGAGAACAAGCAGTCGAAGCCGCAATTTCCAACGCCAATCTATCGGCTGCGGAACTCAAGGTGGTGAGCGCCTATCTCGACGAGCTGCTGAGCGGTCAGTATAAGGACGAACAGCTGGAGCGCATTTGGCGTAAGAGCGGCGCTGGTGTTTCGATCCTGACTGAAGACGAAGGAAACGCAGCCGGCTTTCTTCGAGGGCTTCGATCGATGATTGACGATTTGACCCGTCCCTCTGCTCATTGACGCCACCGCCCAACGCATTGGGCGCAAGAGTATCCATACTCACCGATCAGGAAGGGAACCCTGCGGCGTTCCTTCGGTTGATCCGATCTGCGATTGAAGACTTAAACGGCCTCGCACGCGGATATCAAAGCGCATCATCTGAATGACGGCGGCCCTTTGCGATCTCAAAGGAGTATTTTGTCAATTTGGCGTTCCACTTGCTGCAGCGCGGATCTATCCACTGCGCAACGCGAGCTGGTTCGCGCCTATCTCGATGAGCTGCTAAGCGGCAAATACAGCAACGGGGACTTGAGCAGCATTTGGCGCAAGACCCGCGCCGAGCTTCGGTTCGGTTCGAGGAAAAGCGCGACGAAATTTCTGCAAACAATGCGATCCGTGTTCGACTCCCTCGACGACCGATCCGCCCGCTGACCTCGGCGCCCAGCTATCCCTGCACGATTTCGCGAGCCAGGCCTAACGGCGCGCATCTGACCGGCGGCCGCGCCCTTGGCGCTGGACTCGTCCTCGAAGACATGCGCGCGCTTCGACGAATTCACTTCCAGTCACGCCGAAGGCGATCCGCTGCTCTCTGATCCCAGGACGCGGCGCTTGCAACCGATCACGGCAGCAACATGACCCTTCTCCTCTTCCCAGCATTGCCGGGCCAAGGCTTTGCGACCAAAAGACCGATCGCCGTCTCTCTTATCGCCGAGCATGAATCGGGCAGGACCGTCAGAAGCGCGCTCTATGGCGGCGTCTATGAGTTCGAGGTCGGCTTCGACGGCCTCGCCGCCGACGCAACGACTAATCCCGGGCTCGTCGCACAATCGCTGCAAGCGCTTCTGGGTCTTTATCTGCAATGCGGCGGCGCCTTCGGGACTTTTCTCTACACCGACCCCAACGACAATATGGCGATCCATCAGCCCATCGCCGTGGGCGACGGCGCGACGACAGCCTTCAGGCTCGTGCGCAGCGTCGGCGCAGCGACCGATGTCGTCTCCTATGCGACGGCCATCTCCGCCGTCATGCTCAATGGCGGCGCCGCCTCGAATTGGAGCCTCGTTCCTCCCAACATCTTGGAGTTCTCCATGCCGCCCGGCGCCGGCGTGCAGATCGCAGCGAGCTTCTCCTACGCCTTCCAATGCCGATTCCTGGACGACACATTGGAGCTCGAGAATTTCATGCAAAATCTATGGTCGTCGAAAAGCGTCAAATTCCGAAGTCTGCGCCCATGAAGACCGCTTCTCCCGCACTCGTGTCCTTTCTCGCCGCGGCGCGCGCGCAAAGAGACCTCACCATCTCCTTCGCAGACTGCTTCTCCTTCACGCAGGCGAACGGCCTCGCGCTGACTTACACCAACGCTGACGTTCCAGTGCTCTATGGCGGCAAGCTCTTTCGCGCCGACGGGCCGCTCGTCTCGGGCCTCAAATATCGTGCGACGATCGGCCTCAACGTCGATCGGCAAGAGATCTCGATCGCGGCGCGTCCGGGGGATCTGACGAGCGGCGCGTCCTTTCTGGTCTCTTTGCGCGATGGCGCTTTCGACGGCGCACGCGTGCGCCGCGACCGCGTGTTCTTTTCCGATTTCATCGGCGGAACGCTCGTGGGTGGGGTCACGCTTTTTTATGGCCGCATCTCGACGATCGACGAGGTGGGCCGCACCCGCGCGAAAATCACCGTTGCCAATGAGCTCGTGCTGCTCGACGTCGACATGCCGCGCAATATTTTCGGCGCGACCTGCCAGAACACGCTCTATGACTCGATCTGTGGATTGCCTGCAGGGGCCTTTTCGACGCAAGCGAGCGTCGGCGCGGGCTCGACCGCGAGCCGCATCTTTTGCGCATCGGCGCTCGCAGCGCATGCGCAAGGCAGGCTCCTCTTTTCTTCGGGGACAAACGCCGGGGTCGCCGCGACAGTAAAGCTCGTCGCGACCGGCGTCTCGCTGACGCTCGCCTATCCGCTGCCTTTTGCTCCCGCGAGCGGCGACGCCTTCACGGTCTATTTCGGCTGCGACCACACGCAGGGAACTTGCCAATCGCGCTTCAACAACATCGCAAATTTCCGCGGCTTTCCCTTCGTTCCGCCGCCGCAGATGGCGGTGTGAAGCATCAACCCAGCAGGACCTCTTCATGCGCGAAAAAATCGTCGCCGAGGCGAAGAGCTGGATCCGCACGCCCTATCACAATTGCGCCGACATCAAGGGCGTCGGTTGTGATTGCGGCATGCTGCTCGTGCGTGTCTTCGTCGATTTGGGCGTTGTCGAGACCTTCGACCCGCGCCCCTATGCTCATGACTGGCATTTGCATCGCGGCGAAGAACGCTACCTCGACGCGCTCCTATCACGCGCCATCAAAGTCGAGACGCCGCAGCCGGGCGACGTGATGCTCTTTCGCGTTGGACGCTGCTATAGCCACGGCGCGATCGTGAGCCGCCCTGCGCCACTCACGGTCGTGCACGCCTCCTTTCCCGCAGGCGTCGTGCTCGAGGAAGTCGTGAGCGGAAACGCAATGATGCGAGAACGAATGGACAAGGCGATTTTCGCAAGCCTCGTGGGCGTCGGCAAATGAGCTTTCTCGCCGCAAAGAAATCCTCGCCGAATTCGGCGATGATCTGGCCGAGCTACACCGGCTTGCAGTTGCAGACGGCGACGAATGTGTTGCCCATTCCGCTGCTGTGGGGAATGAACAAGCTCGCCGTCAACATCATCTATTACGCGAACTTTCGCGCAAACCCCGTCTATTCGCCGACGCCTGTCACGGGCAAAGGGGGCGCGCTGAGCGGCTCCAAGGGCGGCCACGGATACACTTGGTCAATCTCCGGCTGGACATACAGCGCCGATTTGATGATGGCGCTTTGCGAGGGCCCAATCGTTGGAGTGAACCAAGTCTATCAGGGCCAATCGATTTATGGATCGGCCTATTCGAGCGCAAATGGTGTCGTCACGGGAGGAGGCTCGGGACTATCCTCGCTGGGGCTCACGCTTTTTCCTGGCGCGACGCCGCAATCGCCCTGGGGCTATCTCGCGGCAAGCAATCCGAGCGCGAGTCTCTCCTATCCCGGCCTCGCCTATGTCTGCGCGGCGAATTTTGGCCTCGGACAATCGGCGAGCATCGGCACGCTCAATTTCGAGGTGAAGGGCGTCTTCTTCGGCACCGGCGCGAACGGCCTCGACGCCGATCCGGCGCAGGTCGTCGCCGATTTTCTCGTCAATGACCAATATGGCGTGGGCTTTCCCGGCGCCAACATCGACGCCACGACGCTCTTTGGCGCAGGCGGCGATGCGTCGCTGCAGAGCTATTGCCGCGCGTTGGGACTCTGTTTCAGTCCTTTGATCAATCAGGTCGAGACGGCCTCGAGCGTGTTGACGCGCTGGCTGCAGCTCTTGAACACGGCGGCGGTTTGGTCCGGGGATCGCCTACGTTTCATTCCATACGGCGATCAATCGGTCACCGGAAATGGCGGCGCCTACGTCCCCAATGTGGCGCCGGCCTTCGCGCTCGATGACGACGATCTCGTTTATTGCCCTGGCGTCGATCCCATCAAGTCGACGCGCGTCGATCCTTTCTCGCTTCCCAATCTGCTGCGCGTCGAAGCGTTGAATCGCACCGGCGTCACGAGCGGGCAAGGCCTGCCCGAATATCAGCCGACGCCGATCGAGGCGCGCGACCAGTCGATGATCGAGCAATTCGGTCTGCGGGTCGGCTCGACGATCACGGCGCATGAGATTTGCGATCTCAAAGTCGCGTCGATTATCGCCCAAACAATCTTGCAGCGCGGCCTTTATGTGCGCGCGCAGTTCAAATTCGATCTCTCCTGGGAGTTCTGCCTGCTCGATCCGATGGATGTCGTCACGCTCTCCGATCCCAATCTCGGATTGACCGGCGCGCCGGTGCGCATCGTCGAGATAGAAGAGGACGACCAAGGCAAGCTCTCGGTTCTCGCCGAGGAGCTCGTGATCGGCGTCTCGACGCCAGCGCCCAATCCGACAGGCGCCGCGGGCGGCGCCTCGCTCAACATGGGGGTCGCCGCCGCCGCGGTGAACACGCCGCTCATCTTCGAGCCGCCACCGCAGGTCACCAACAATGTTGCCGAAATCTGGCTCGGCGCCTCGGGCGGAACGGGTGGCGTCCCTGACGCCAATTGGGGCGGGTGCGTGGTCTGGGCTTCGCTCGACAACACCACCTATCAGCGCTTCGTCACGATCCAAAATCCGCTTCGACAAGGCTTCCTCACCGCGCCGCTGCCGTCCGCGAGCGGATATGACGGCACGAGCTCGCTCGCCGTCGATCTGACCGAGAGCGCCGGCGCGCTGGGCGGCGCGACGCAGGCGGCGGCCCTCGCTGGACAGACCCTTTGCCTCGTCGACGGCGAGCTCCTTGGCTATACGACCGCCACGCTCACAGCTGCGAGCAAATACGCGCTCTCAGGGCTGCCGCGCGGCATGTACGGCACGACGCCCTCGGCGCATGCGATCGGCGCGCCCTTCGCGCGTCTCGACGGCGCGGTCGTGCAATATGCTCTGCCGAGCGACTTCGTCGGACAGACCCTCTATCTGAAGTTCCAAAGCTTCAACGTGTTCGGCGGCGGGCTGCAGGATCTCTCGACCTGCGCCCTTTACAGCTATGCCCCGAGCGGCGGCGGCGCGGTCGGGCCGATCGCGACCTCCCTGCTGCTGGGTCAGGCGCAGGATTGGGGTCAAGCGAGCGTCGCCGCGAGCCTCTTTGACGATTTCGGCACGGTGTCGGGAGCGGCTTATACGACCATCGATCTGGGGAGCGTCATCTGATGAGCACGCAAGTTCAACTGCGGCGCGACAACGCCGCAAATGTCGCCGCCTTCACGGGCAAGCCCGGCGAGGTCGTCGTCGACACGACGAACAACCGCCTTTGCTTGCAAGATGGCGCGACCGCCGGCGGGTTTCCGGCCGCGAAGCTCTCCGAGGTCGTCACGCTCGGCGCCAACTCGCTGCTCGCGCAGGCGCCGCATGGCGGCGCGGTCAGCATCGCTTGCCTTGAACAGCTCGTGTCGCTCTCCGGCGCGACGACCGCCTCGACGGTTCAAATCCCCAGCGGCGCAATCGTGCTCGCCGTCTCCAATCGAGTCGTCACGACCATCACCGGCGCAACGTCATACAGCTGTGGCGTTTCCGGCAACCCTTCGCAATTCGGCTCGTCTCTCGGCATAGGCGCAGGCTCGACGAATCTCGGCCTCATCGGCCCTAATCCCTATTACGCAGCAACGTCCGTGTTGTTCACGGCGGCAGGCGGTAATTTCACGGGCGGCCAAGTCCGCATGACGATCCATTATCTCATGCCGAGCGTCGCCTCTTCCTAAATCGACGAACCCTTCGTTCACAACAGAAGAAACGTCGGCGCGCGATCTCCCGCGCGCTGCTCTCGCGCGTGCTCAATAAGGAGCCCTTGATGCAGTGGAAGAATCCCGACGGATCGATCACGACAGGCGTCGTGATCGAGGATGGCGCCGGAGCCAAAATCACATCCTTCTCGGGCGGCGGCGGCTCAAACGCCAATTTCGCGCCGAACGGCAATACGACGCAGCTTTCTGTCTCCACGACCAGCGCACGCGTCGCGCTGCCGGCCGGCGTGACCGTCATGGTCTACAACACCGGCGCCCAGCCCGCCTTCGTCGCCTTCGGCGGCAGCGGCGTGGTGGCGACGAGCGCAGGCGATGAAGTGCCTGCTGGCGGCGCCCTGCCCTTCGCGCCCGGTGGGGCGACCTATATCGCCGCAATCGCGGCAAGCGGCGGAACGAGCCTCAACATCACGGGCGGATCGGGCCTCGGCCTCGCGCTTTCAGGCGGGAGCTCGGGCGGCGGCGGCTCCAACGCTTCGATCGGAACCACGGGCGCGACCGCCCCGAGCTTGGCTACGGAACTCGGGTTCATCGACGGCTCCGGCAATTTACGCGCCCCATCGAAAACCTCGCCTTTGCCGGACGTCATCACCGACCCCACGACCGGCTTTCAATCTGCGGTTCTCGCCTTCCACAACACGGACAACCAGACCCTCGGCGCAACGACTTACGGGCTCAACACCGGCGGCGTTGCGCAACTCGTCAACGGCTCGGGCAATCTCGATCGCCAGCGCGAAACGAGCCTGGACGGCGCGCCTGCCGTCGGCGTCGCCGCCGGCGCGCAACAGCTCGCGGGACCGCCGCTGGCTACGACGGTGACGAGCGGCGCGATAACAGGCTCCGCTTCGCCGCAGAACGTCACCCTTGCCGCGGTGAACTTCTCCAACCGCGGGGTGACGACCTCGCTTCAAGCGGGCTCGACTCTCGTCGTCGACACGGGCCTCAATCAGGAGCTCGTATATCTGAGCGCGGTGAACATAGCGACGAAAGTCGTCAATGGCGTCTTCAAGAACAGCCACTCGGCCGGCGTCGCCGTTTACGCATTCGGCTATAATCAGGCGCGCGACGCGACGATCCCCGACGGCTCGACGCCCGCCGGCATCGCCGCGAGCGCAGCCTATTTCTACAACGCGCCAAATCAAACCGTCGAGATGGAGCGGTCGGCCGCTGGCGAGCTGGACGGCGCCTCGGGAATCGGAACAGCCGTCGCAGCCGAATATGAATGGAACGGCGGCGGCCCGCTCACCAATACAGGCGCGATTTCCGGACTTGCCTTTGATCGCGCGCGCAACCTGCAAGGCAAGGGCGCTGGCGGCTCGACCCTCAACGGCGCCGTCGCGGGGGGCGTCACATCGATCACGCTCAACGCTGTGGTCGGGCTCAATCCTGGCCAGCAGATTCGTCTGGATGCGGGGGCAGGCGCAGAAGAGTCGGCCTATGTCTCGCAGAGCTTCACGATCGGCTCCCTCTCCGTTCCGCTGCAATTGGCGCTGGCAAATCCGCATGCAAACGGCGCGGCCGTCGCCTGGGACATTTTCGCCTCTGCCGGCCCCGGCCTCAACGGCTTCACGCCTGCCGGCGTCAGTGTCGGGGAGGAAGCGCTCTACGATCCCGTTTCGGCGAAATATTACATCGAGCGCGCCGCCACTCAGGACGGCTGCGCGCCGCAAAACGTCGTCCTTGAGAGTTGCGGCCTGTGGAACGGCGCGAGCATCGACCGCCTTCGCTCCGTCTCCGGCGACGCGATGCCGACGACGGGGCTCGAGGCTTCGGTCGATCTGCTGTGGAACGGGACGAGCTATGACCGGCCGCGCGCGGTCTCAAGCGACGCCCAGAGCGCCACCGGCATCCCCGTCAAAGCGCTGATGCTGTGGAACGGCGCGACCTATGATCGCGCCTATGGCGACAAGAGCAACGGGCTCTTCGTCAATGTCAGACAGCTGCCCGCTTTGCCAGCGGGCTCGAACATCATCGGCGGCGTGACGCAAAGCGGCGCGTGGGCAGTTTCAATATCAGGAACGCCGATCGTCCAGAGCGCGGCGCTCGCGCCAGTCGTCACTTCGTCCGCGGCGTCTGCGCTTCAGCTCAAAGCCTCTGCCGGCAATCTTCTGAGTCTGATGGCGACGTCGACCGTCTCGGGCTGGCTCTTGCTCTTCGACGCGACCGCCGCTCCAGCCGATGGTGCGGTGACGCCGAAATGGGTCTATCCGATCGCCGCCAATGGCGCGCTCAATATGGCTTGGCCGAGTCCACTGGCGTTCGCGTCCGGAATCGTCGCAGTCTTCTCGACGACCGGCCCCTTCAACAAGACGGCTTCCACTACAGCCTTCATTTCCGGGCAGGTGCAGTGATGAGGAAACTCCTTCTTCTCGCGGCGGCGTTCCTATCGCTGCTCGCCCCGCCTGTCCTCGCGCAACAGGGCGGCGCCTATGCCCCCGGCGGCGGGGGCGGCGGTTCCGGCACGGTCGCCTCGGGCTCCCAATATTACGCGGGCTGCTATCTCACGGCGGGAACGACGATCAGCGCCTGCCCAGGCCTGACGATCAACGGCTTCGTGATCGGCGTCGGCAATCCCAGCAATCCCGGCACGCTGCAAATCTATGGCGCGAGCTATTACTCCCAGATCCTCGCATCGACGACGGGCTCCTTCGCCTTCTCGCTGCCGCCGAGTGCTGCGAATGACACGCTCGTCGGCGCGGCCGCGACGCAGACGCTCACGAACAAGACGATCTCGGGCGCGTCGAACACGCTCACGAACATCAACCTCGCCTCGGCGGTCACAGGGGCGCTGCCGATCGGCAATGGCGGCAGCGGCCAGACGACGGCGCTCGCCGCCTTCAACGCCCTCTCGCCCATGACGACGGCGGGCGATCTGATCATCGGCGGCACGCTGGGCTCGGCGGTTCGCCTCGCCATCGGCGCGAACGGCGCCTGCTTGACGAGCAACGGCTCCGCGCCCTCTTGGGGCTCTTGCTCCGGCTCTGGAACGTCGCTCACGATCGGCTCGACGGCGACGAGCGGTGGCGCGGCGGCAGGCGCGCTTATGTTTGACAGCGCCGCGACGACCGGCGTCCTGCAGGAAAACTCTAAATTCACGGTCGACACGACCAATTTCGCCTATGACGTCTATCGCAACTGCCTCACGGCCTGCGCCACGAACAGCGAGCAGGTCTTTGCAGGCTTCACGTCGTCTATCGTCCTGACCAACAATCAGGCGGCCAACACGCCGACTGCGGTCCTGCAAGTCACGAAAAACGGGTCGGGAACCGGCGACGCAGGCGGGTCGATCACGCAGCGCAATTTCGGCCTCTTCGTCGGGCCGACGTCTGCCGTGGCGAACATCGTCCTGGACTACGGGCTGTATTATTCGGGCACGATCAATCTTGGCTATAACGGATCTGCGCATGTCTGCTTTACCGGGGCATGGTGCGTCAATAAGGGAAATGCCGCGTTTGAAGGGGCCGCCGGGAACATATTCGGCTGGATTTCCAGCGGGTCGGTCCCGGTCGCGGGTTCCATCGACACGACGCTATGCCGTCAAGCGGCGGGCGTCGTCGAAGTCGGCTCCAGCACGGGCTGCGCGAAGAACGGAACGATGCAGCTCGCGTCGCTCCAAGCATCGGGCGGAACGGCGCCGACCCTCACGACGGGAACGTGCGCGGGATCGGCTTGGACGGGCGGCGCGACGGTCGGACATCTCACGACGGCGACGGGATGCACGGCAGGGCAGACGATCATCATCAGCGGTCTGCCCGCTTCGGCAAATGGCTATGTGTGTCACCTGCAAAACAGAACGACGCCGGCGAGCACCTTCACGCAGACGGGGGACTCGACAACATCGGCCACGCTGACGGAAGCGGGGACCGGCGCGAACAGTGACGTTCTCTACGCAGATTGCATCGGCTACTAGGGAGCGTGTCGCATGAAGAAGTTCGCGATTGGCGCGCTCGCCGCCCTGTTCTCTCTGCTCGCCCTCGCGGCCAGCGCGCAGAGCTATCCGCCGACCGCCTTGACCTTCATCGGCTACGGCCAGTCGACGATGCAGGCGCCCGGCACGACCTTCCTCTACGAAACCTGCCAGTTTTCGACGACAGGCGGCGGCCAGGTCACAATCAGCGGCATAACAGGGCCGCTTTCGACGGCCGGGCTCGGAGCCATAACTGGCGGCTCTGGAGGGACGGACGGAACCTACGCCAATGTGCCCCTTACCGGGGGCTCCGGCGCCAACGCCAAAGCCACAATCACTGTTTTTGGCGGTGCGGTGACAGCGGTCGCTATCACCACGGCGGGAAACGGATTTGGAATCGGGAACTCGCTTTCCGCAGCGTCCGGAAACATTGGCAACGTCGCCGGCTTTTCAGTTGTCGTCAACTACATCACCAGCACGCCCATCATCGCCGGCGCCCCGGGGAGCGCTATTTCCGCTGCCGGCATAGCGCCTGGCTCTAATCCTATGACGACGGCGTTCGTCTCTGGAACGAATGGAGGCCCTAACGGCTCGAACGGCGTCTATGCGACCAATGTCTCCATCGCGCTTGGCCCGCTCACTTGCGCGATCGCAACCGAAACGATCTTCATGACCTCCCTCACGGGGTCGAACATCAATTCCAACGCCTTCATGATCTACCCAAAGGCGAACGTAACCCCGCTGCTCGGCCCGCGCGGCATGTGGGAGACGCTCGATCCGGCGACGAACTGCACGAATTCGAAGCCGCTCAGCACCGCCTATTGGTTCGGCTTCACGCCACTCAAAGAGCTGGCCTATGCGACGAACTGCGGCAACGGCGGCTTCTATATCGAGACGCCGATGTCGAGCTTCGTCGCGCAATATATCGCGATGACCGGCTGGGCCGCGCCGAATGCGATCGTCGCCGAGAATATGTCGCATGGCGGCCAGGATTGGACTGCCTCGCTCCCCAACATTCTTGCCCCGGGCGGCAATAACGACTGGGCCAATCTCGTCACGGCGCAAAAATACATCAAGAACGCCGTGCAGAGTTCTTCAAGCGCGCTCCCCGGGCTCACAGGGCCTTGGGCCTATCGGCTCGGCGGCGTTCCACTGCGCCTTGGCGAGAGCGCCGCGGCGGCGGCGAGCGCCACGGTCGGCGCGACGCCGCCCTCGACGACCGCGGCGACATTCCTCGTCACGACGTCGCCGCAAACCCTCAACGGCGTTTCGCAATCCGTCGCCGGATGGTGCGTCTATGATGCGACGACGAGCGCCTTCCTGGGCTATGCGACTTCCTGGGCATCGACGATGATCACTTTGCAGGCGAACAGCCTCGCCAGTGGCGCCGTCAGCGATACGATCTATCTCTCGCCCTGCTATCCCGGCTATCTCGCCGAATTGAAGTCGATGGTCGCGCAATTCACGGCGTCCGATGTCTCCGACGCGCCAGACCCGGCCGGCGTGCCGATTTTCGCGCCGGCGCCGTCCTCGTCGAACTGGGGCAGCAACCAGAAATTCTTTCAGTTCGTCGTCGATGCGGCGATGGTGACAGAAGCGCTCGCCGATCGCCGCTTCGTCGCGACGGGGCCGAGCTTCGTCGGAACCTACCAAAGCGATTCCGTCCACCAAGAGCCGCAGGGGAACGCCATCGTCGGCGCCTATATGGGGAAATGGGCGAGCTGGTATCGGGCCGGCATCCGCACGCCGCCCTTCGCGATGATCCAGGCCACGCGGTTGACGCCGTCGCAGATGGACGGAACGCATTACGGCGTGCGCGTGACGTTCCAAATGCCGCCGAGCCAGCCCTGCGTCGCGCCCGGCGCGAACGGCATGTCCTGCGCGTCGAACGTCACGGCGGCGCAACAGCAGGCTTTGCAGTTTTTCACTGACAGCAATATCCCGAGCTTCTATCTCGGCGGAACGACGAGCGGAACGAAGTCCTATGGCTTTTGCTACACGGACGGCGCCTATCCGGCCGGGGGCTCGACCTTCTTCAACTATTGCGCGGCCTCGGCGAGCACCATCACGATCGCGAGCGCGCCGATCCTATCCGTCAATAACACCAATCTCCCCGGCGCGGCGAACCAGATCGACATTCCTCTTTCCGGCGACCCCAACACGGCGACCAATCCGACGGTGAGCCTCGGCGCGCAGGCGCAAGGCAATGGCGTCACGATTTGGGGCGCCGCCAATGTGCATCTCTTCGCTCACAATGTCGCCAACAAGGATTGCACGGTCGTCGCCAACGCCGGCCTGTCTGGGAATGCTTACGCCAATCCGCTCTGCGGGAGCGGCAGCAATTATCTCATCGACTTCGCGAGCCCGAGCTTCATCGGCGTGGGCCAAACTCTGACGCCGGCATGGTGACGATGCGCCTAGTCCAACTTCTTCGCTGGTCGACGGCGATTTCCCTCTTCCTGTGCGGCCTCGCGCTTTTCATCGCCGGCGCCTTCGCCGGCTCCTATGCGCCCCTGCCGCCCGGCTGCACGGCCTCCGCTTGCGTCACGGGCGAATATCTCCTCGCGCAATGGCCGACGCTCATGGCCGATCTCGTCGCGCAAAACGCTTCGGGGTCGAGCACCTATGCCGATCAGATGCTCGATGCGGGCAAGAGCGCGGCGAGCTATTCCTGGTCGACGAGCGCGGCGCCGACGCTCACGAGCAACGCAGACGGCTTGACGGGGATCAACGCCTGGAGCTTCGACGGCGCGACGGCGAATAACGTCAAGGCGAATTTCTCCGGTCCGAACGGCGAGCAAATATGGCCGATCACCGGCGACTTCACGCTTGCGGTCGTCGCGGATCTTTCCGCCTCGGCGCCGACGACGGGAACGACGGTCTATGCGCTCGCGGGCTCCGGCCTCACGGCGGCGAATGGCTGGGTTGTCGGGGTCAACCAGCGCAAGATCTGCGTCAAATATACGGGCGCGACCTCCTGCACGATCACGGGCGCTTCCGCGCTCTCGACCGGGACTCCGCATCTGATCATCCTGTCCTGGTCTTCGGTCGATCAGCTCCTCGCCGTCTCGATCGACGGCGGCGCATGGCAGACAGCCTCGACGGCCTCGGTTATTCTCAGCGGCGGCACGCTCACGGATGCGACGCTGTGGATCGGGAACAGCGCTTCCTCGAGCTACGCGCCTTGGTGGGGGAATGTCTTCCGCGCGCTCCTGCTGAAAGAGGCGCTGCAAAACAGCGCCAAGGCCGGCCAGCTCGCCTTTCTGCAGACGATCCTGGCGGCGAAATATTGAGCGCATTCGGGTTAAGGCCGCTGCTCAAATGCGCGGCGATCCTCTGGCTCCTCGCCAACCGCCTCATATGATCATGACGCATGGGTCGCTCGCCTCCGGCTGCATCGCGCTGGCGGCGTCTCTCAGCGTGTCGCTCATCCTCGATTGGGCGACGCATGACGACAAGCCGGCGCAGGCCGTGCGCCTCGACGATCGCAAGACATGGCGTCGGCCCGCGCGCAGGGTCGACGCGCAATGGGGCGCGCTCGTCGGCGCGGCGCTCTTCATCGCGCTCATCGGCGCCGCTCTCGCGTTCGGGTGAGCGCGCCACTCTTCCCCCTGAACCCCCTCCCTAACCCTCCCCCGCTTCGCGGGAGAGGGAATTCTCGCGCGCTAATCCCCGCCCTGAGCCTGCTCCCTCTCCCGCCGTAAGGCGGGGGAGGGCTGGGGAGGGGGCATTTCTCGCGCCATCCTTTGGAGCCACCGCCATGACCACCGTCGATCCTTATGTGAAGGAGGCGGGACCTTATCCCGTCAGTTTCGTCAAATGTCCGTTCTACGCCGTGCCGGTGCGCCTGGATGCGCCGCGCGCCGGCGTGCTGCACACAACCGAGGGCGGCTTCGTCGGCAGCGAGGGCGTCTTCGTGCGCCATTGGGCGCCGCATTTCATCCTCGGGCTGGACCGCGGCGAGATCAAAATCCATCAGCTCGTGCCGCTCGGCTACATCGGCGCGTCGCTCGAGGCGCACAACGATCTCGCGCTCGTGCAGATCGAGATGGTGGCCTTCTCGCAGACCACGCCCTGGCTCCCCGACGCCAAAACTCTCGACGCGCTCGCGCATCTGATGGTGGCGCTCGATCGCGACTACGGCATTCCGCTTTCGCACCCCTGGCCCGACGACGACTGGCCGCGCGCCGGCGGCAATCCGCATCGCAACTCCGGCAAGCTCGGTCATGTCGCCGGCTGGTTCGGCCATGGCGATGTGCCGAACAATTCTCATTGGGACCCCGGCCATCTGAAATGGTCGGAGGTCTTCGCTTACGCCGAGCGCATCAAGGCGGCGCTGCCGGCGCGCGTCGCGAAATCCTTTGCGCCGCCATCGGCGTGCGATCTTCCCCTTGGACACGTCTAACGGCCCTCGTCCTGAGGAGCCCGCGCAGCGGGCGTCTCGAAGGACGCTTTCCCATCCTTCGAGACGCGCCTTCGGCGCTCCTCAGGATGAGGTTCGAGACGCGCCTTCGGCGCTCCTCAGAATGAGGCGCTTTTGAAAGGAACATCCCCATGCTCAACCCGTCCCTATATTTGCCCTGGCAGCATGAGCGGGCGCTTTCGATCTACCGCTTCTTCGACGGCAAGAGCTCGCCGCGCGGGACGCTGCGCGCCCATCACGCCGCGGCGATGGTCGAGCAGGCCGACGCCGAGTCGAGCTTCTTCATCGACGCCTGGGGCGATCTCTACACGGCCTATGGGCTCTGGCAGATGCATGACGACCGCCTCGCGCGCGGCTGTCAGTTTCTCGGCGTCGCCAAGCCCCTTTGCGCGGGCCGGCTCACGGCCAAGAACGGTCTCTCGCTGACGCAACAATGCGAGATCGCCTGGCGCGAATTTCAGACGACCGAATCTCTCGCCTTCGCGCTGCTCCTCTCGACGACCAATGCGCATGACGCCGGCGCCGTCGCCTGCGCCAAATATGAGCGAGCCGGCGCCAAGAGCCAGCCGGAGATCAGAGGCCAGCGTGCGCTGGCTTGGCTCAATTGGCTGACGCAGCAATCATGAAGGACGCGCTGCAAAACTGGTTCGCATTGAAGGTCGCGCGCGGAGGCTTCGAGAGACGCCGCGGCTAAGCCTTCTCCCTTTTTCTGAATTCGCCTCCCCGGCGAACGGCCGCCGCCGGTCACGAGCTCTTGCGCCCGTGGTCAGCGGCCGGCGGCGGCCGTCTCTATCACCTAAACACTTCGCGCCCGTCTCGCCGGTCGAAGCCTGTTGCGGGGAATGAGCGTATAGAATCACTGCTGACCGCGGGCGCGTGGAGAAACCTCCTCATGCGCAAACTACCTCTCTTCTGCACCACCGCCGCCATCCGCCTGCTTGCCGCTGCGGCCCTTTTGGGCCACGCCCTCGCGGCCGATCTCCCCTCGCGCAAATCCGCGCCCGTCGCGCCCGCAACCGCCCCGAGCTGGACCGGCTTCTATGCCGGCGTCGACGGCGGCTTCGTGTGGGACAATTCGCCCGCGACCGTCATCGCGGCCGGCGAGGGCCTGAGCCTGACCGGCGTCAACAAATGGAACGCCTATCCCTATTATCTGCCCGGCGTCGCGGTCATGAACGCGAGCGGCTTTGCGGGCGGCGGCCATGTCGGCTGGAACTATCAGCTTCAGAGCTTCTCGCGGATCGTCGTTGGCGCCGAGACCGACGCCGAGGTCTTCGTCGGCAATGGCGGCCATACCAGCACTTTCGTCACGCCGGGCGGACTCAACGCTTCCGTCGCGCAGATCGGACGCGCCATGCCCTGGGCGGGTTCCACGCGCGGGCGCCTCGGCCTGCTGATCACGCCGGCGCTGCTTGTCTATGGCACGGGGGGCGTGGCCTATGGCGCGGCCAACGTCAATGAATACGCCTATGGATCGGCGCTGGCCGCAACCTATGCGCCCGGCTCGACAGGCCGCATCTATGCGGGCTGGACGGCCGGCGGCGGCGTCGAATGGGCCTTCCTGAACAATTGGTCGGCGAAGGTCGAATATCTGCACGCCGATCTCGGCACGCATGCCGCGAGCTTCCCGGGCTTCGTCTATGGGACGATCCCGAGCTTCCCGGTTCCGCAGCAGTTCCTGGCCGAGATCCCCATGCGCGCCAATCTGATCAAGCTCGGCGTGAGCTATCACTTCAGCGGCCTGCTCTCCGGCAATCCGACGACGGATTTCGGGCTCCCTTCCTTCTGATCGTCATTGCCGGCGCGCGTAGCCAGCGCGCGCCGGGACTCCATCTCGCAAAAAAGGAGACAGCATGCGCGTCCTCGCTGCACTGATCGCGCTCGTTCTCGCCGTTCCGGCCCTCGCGGCGCCCCTGCCGCCGAAGAGGCCAGCGGAGGCGCCGGCCGCCAAGAGCGCCTGGTCGAGTCCTTTCGCGAGCATCCTGCAATGGACCACGAAGGATCTGAACAGCGCCATCACCGCCGCCAATGCGGCGACGCCGCCCGATACGGACGCGGTAAATTGCTACACCGGCCTGCTCAACACGGTGAATATCGTCCAGACCAATGGCGGCCTCATCAACTGGCCGCCGACGCTCATGACTGACTATGAGCTCGCGTGGCTGATCCACGCGCAAATCCAATCGCTGAAGGTCAATTCGTCCTGCGCCGTCGTCTGCGGCCGCGCCGCCACCATGCTCGCGATCTACGGCGCCGCGATCAACCAGTTCTGCACGACGCTCGCGAAGCTGCCGTAACCAAGCCCCCTCTCCCGCGCAGCGGGGGAGGGATGGGGAGGGGGCGACGCGCCCACGCCCCTGAACCGCAACACCCCTTAAACCCGATGGCGAGCATTTTGGCGCGGGCGCTCTCGCGCTTGTCAAGGATCGCGCTCCGCGCGACCGCGAAGCGGCGGCCCGCTAGCGCGTCCTGTTGGACGCGCGTCCAACAGGACGCGCTTTGGGCCGTCCTTGACAAGCCGAGGCGCCGCGCGATGCTTCTCGTCATCGAGGTTCAAGGGGCTCTCCAGCTTTACCCCAGGAGACTCCCATGCCGCGCATCGTCGAAGCCCAAAACCGCCGTCTCTCCGTCGGCGGACGCATCCGCCCGCGCCCGCATGCGCCGAAGCTCTGTCTCGCCAATTATCTGCGCGCTAGTCTGCCCGCGCCTCCGCCGGCGCTCGATCTGCTCGATCGACCGGCGCGCGCGGCGCTCGGGCGGATGTATCTCAACGATCGGCTCGGGGACTGCGTCGTGGCCGGCGCGGCGCACATGATCGGCGCTTGGAAGGGCGAGGCGGCGCCGGAGTCTGGCCCGACGCTCTTCTCGAATGCGCAGATCGAGGCCGCCTATCATAATTTCTCCGGCGGCGGCTATCCGGCGCAGGATACGGGCTGCGACGAGGAGTTCGCGCTCAACTTCTGGGCCGCCAAGGGCTTCGCCCCCGGCGCCTGGAACCCGCACAAGATCGTCTGCTGGGTCGCGGTCGACGCCGCCAATCGCAAGGAGGTCGAGACGGCGATCTGGCTTTTCGGCGCGGTCATGGCGGGCGTCGAGCTGCCCGACGCCTGGATCAATCCGCCGCCCGAGAGCGATGGCTTTGTCTTCGACGTCGCCGGCGATCCGGTCCCGACGAACGGCCACTGTATGACGCATTTCTCTTACGACGCGAACGGAATCGGCTGCGCCACCTGGGGCATGTATGGGGCGGTGACCTGGGCGGCGCTTGCGAAATACATGGTCGGCGCGGCGAATGGCGCGCTCTACGCCGCCGTGAGCCAGGACGCGCTTATTCGCGCCACGGGCAAGGCCCCGAACGGCTTCAACGCCGCGCAGCTCGTCGCCGACGCGCATGCGATCGGCCACGCGGTAAGTCTGCGGCTCGCCAAGTCTTTGCGGCTCGCTCTGGGCGAAGCCCAACCGCTCTCCTAAAGCGCCCCCTCCCTAACCCTCCCCCGTTTCACGGGAGAGGGAATTAGCGCGTGCAAGCTCCCTCTCCCGCGCGACAGCGCGGGGGAGGGCTGGGGAGGGGGCGCTTCCGTTTTCCATCAATCCAAAGGCAACCCAAAGGAATCCCATGCCCTCGATCGATCCGAAAACCTCCGTCATCCTGAACCTCGCCGTCGCCATCCTGGGCGCCGCGCTCGCCTATGTCGCCGCGAACGGCCTCCCAGCGCCAATCCCGCCCGAAACCTCGCATCTCTGGCAAGTCTGGGCGCAGTGGATCGGGGGCCTCGGCGTCGCCGTCGTCGCCGCCTTCAACGGCTATCTGCACGGCGTTTCGGCCGAGAAGCCTGGGCCTCTGACCCGGTGAACGCTTGCACGGAAACGCCGATGCGCGATGAGGATTTCTGCCCCATGCCGAACGCGGAATGCTATCGCGACATCGGAGCGCTCGGCGCCCGCCTCGACGAGATCGAGAAAGCGCGGCTCGAACGTGAAGCCATGGCCAATGAGGCGGCGCGCGAGCGCGAAGCGCGGATCGACGCGCAGCTCGCCGAGCTCAACGTCAAGATGGATGCGATCAACGGGGAGCGGCAAACCCTTGTCGGCGTGATCTGGGCGATCCGCATCATCTTCGGCGCGGCCGGCGTCGCCTTGATTTATCTCCTCAGCAATGGCGCGCCGAGCTGGCTCAAGCGCGCGCTGCAATAGGCCCGCTCGCTCCCTCTGCTTCAAGCCCCGTCCGGCTCCCCGCCGGGCGGGGCCTTTTTGCGTTTGGGCTCGAGCGTGGCGATGCGCCGTCGAAGCACGGAAAGAGCGACCGCGCAGGCGTTCGACACATTGAGGCTCTTGATCGGACCCGGCATGTCGAGGCGCGCGACGAGATCGCAGCGTTCGCGCGTGAGGCGGCGCAGCCCCTTGCCCTCAGCGCCGAGCACCAAGGCCACGGGCGCGCGCAGCGGAGCCTCCTCGAGATCCGTCTCGCCTTCCGAATCGAGGCCCACCAGCCAATACCCCTGCCGAGAGAGATGCTCGAGGCTGCGCGCGAGATTGACGACGTTGACGACGGGCACATGCTCGAGCGCACCGGAGGCGGCCTTGGCTAACACGCCGGAAAATTGCGGACCATGGCGTTCCGTTACGATCGTCGCGTCGACGGCGAAGGCCGCCGCCGAGCGCAGCATGGCGCCGACATTGTGTGGATCGGTGATTTGATCGAGCGCGAGCACGAGTCCGCTCTTCGTCTCGATCTCGTCGAGGGCGAGTTGCGGCAGAGGACAGGCTTCGAGCAACAAGCCCTGGTGCACCGCCTCCTCCCCCAGGCGTCGCGTCAGCTCGCGCGCATCGATAAGCCGAGGCTCAAGCCCCGCGCGCGAGGCGGCCTCCGCGATGCGCGGCAAAGCATTCTCCGTCGCGTAGAGGGCCAGGAACTCTCGCTTTCCCGCAAGCAGCGCCTCGCGCACCGTGTGAACGCCATAGAGCAGCGCGACATCGTCGGACGCCGCCTCGGAGGCGCGACGCTTCTCAGGGAAGGCTTTACGAGCAGTCGGTTTACGGCCGTGCGACGCACGCATCGTCAGCCCCTTAACGCAGCATGGCCGCGCTCACCCACCAATGCGGATGGGTGGCGCGGATTGCGGCTGCCGCACGCGCGGCGGCGCGCGGCGAGATGAACAAGCCAAAACAGGTCGCGCCCGATCCCGACATGCGCGCGAGCTTGCAGCCTCGAGCGGCGCCGAGAAGCGCCAGCACATCGCGAATGACCGGAGCCTCCGCCAAGGCCGCAGGCTCGAGATCGTTGCGACACTTGCCGAGCAGGCGCCATGAAGCTTCCCGGTCTGCTCGCTCGGGAAGGGCAGGATGCGGGGCGGCGCCGGCGGCGCGCTCGCCAGCCTGCAGCCCGAGGCGCTGGAATACGGAGCGCGTGGCGACGGCGACGCCCGGATTTATCAGGACTGCGGGCAGAGGGGCAAGCTGGAGCGGCGCGCCGACTGTCTCGCCGGCGCCGAGCATCATGCGCGCCTGCGGCGCCAGGCAAACGGTCACATCGGCGCCCGTCGCCTGAGCGGCCTCGAGCAAGCGGGGATCATCGCGCTCGAGCGCATTCGCTTGAGCGAGCAACCGCAGAGCGGCGGCGGCGTCGGAGGAGCCGCCGCCAAGGCCGGCGGCCACCGGCAGCCGTTTAGTCAAATAAAAGGCGCCGAGCCGCAATTGCGGCAAACGCTCGGAAAGCTCGCAAGCGGCGCGCAACACGAGATTCTCGGCTCCCTCGCCAGCGGCGCGCGCCGTCGGTCCGTCAACGGCGAGCGACAGCGAAGCCCCGGGCTCGAAGCTCAGGACGTCGCCTGCGCCCGTGAAAGCGACGAGGCTTTCGAGCTCGTGATAGCCGTCCGCGGCGCGGCGGCCGAGCACGTGCAGGGTGAGGTTAACCTTAGCCGGGGCGCGGGTGATCAGCATTTAAATCCCACGCCTTGATCCAGGAGGAACTTCTTGTGTGTCATCGCAACCGCAATAGGCGGTTGCGCCTCTCGACGCCAGAGCGTTCGGCGCTGGCTAGCCTCAAATTGCCGCGTCCGCGCGTGCGCTGCGACATTGATAGTTCCGGCCACGCTGGGTTCTCGCCTTGAAAAAATCGGCGAATTCCCACTTTAATAAGCAAGCGCCGCCGCTCGAGCGGCCGATCTCGCGAGGATCGATCCATGAACGAGAGCGCAGGCGTCTTCTTTTCCCCTCTTATGCTCATTCTCGGCGGCGGGCTTTTTACACTCGGCCTCTTGTCCGTCTTCGGGTTGAATTTCTTCAAGAGCACGTTTCAAGCTGGCGTGGCGCTCGCCATGGGACTCGCCTTCCTCGTCGTGACCGAGGCGATGTTCCTGACGGGCAATAGCGGCCGCTATTTTTTGGCGCAAGGGACGGACGTGACCGACTGCGAATATAAGGCCGAGCAGAACAATCCGCTCGAGCGCGGCAAGAGGTCGAGCGTGATCCCCGACGAGATTCGCGCTTGCATGGACCGCCTCGGCTATGACTGGATCACCGAGCATCCGCATTGCGAAGAGGCGAAGCTCGCCACCAATAGTTTCTGCTACCTTCCCAAGGCGCGGTTTTCTCGCGCGATCGTCGCCTGGCAGATGAAATTCGAATAGTGGAGACCGGTTTTGGGATTGATCGCGCTCTAAAGTTTCAGAATCGATCACGTTTTCTGCGTTCCGGCGATTCCGCCTGAACGCAGCGTGATCTCGGCCTCTCTCGCCGATCGCCCGCCGTCTCTCCCGAAATGACGGCCCGATGTTGCGCCGCCGGGCAAATCTCGGCATGTAGGGGCAGGACCTACATCTTTGCCCGGCCGGGCGCAGCTTCGAGAGCCAAGAGAAATGACGACTTCCGCCGCGAACCATTCCGACGCATCCGTGTGGCTGGCCGACGCCAAGGCCGCGCTTGCCGGCGTCGAAGCGCTCTATGAGACGGCGCTGACGAAGGTGCGCGCGCGCGTCACAAAGGACGGCAAGCTCTCGGCCGAACTGATCGAGAACGAGCAGCACGCCGCGCATGGCCTGGCCTGGTTCGCCACCTATCGGCAGTCGCTGAGCGAGCTCATCGCATACGCGGAGCGGCTCTCGTCCGAGGGGACCTACGGCGAGACCGAGCAGCTTTTGACCCGTATCGGCTTCGCCGAATTCCTGGCGCAAGTCTTTGGCGGCATACCGATGAGCCAGGGCGAGATTGTGCGGCTTTTCGACTTCGGCTTGAGCTGCGACGAGGTGCGCGCGCATTCGGGCGAGGCCGCCAACCGCCTCATTCGTGAGGGGCTTACACCCAAAAACAAGGCGCGCTTGGCCGAGCTCATCGACCATCACGAAGCGGCCGAGACGATCGGCGCATCCGGACTCGATGAGACGCTCGAGGCGATCCGCTCCGAGATGCGCAAGTTCGCCTCCGACAATGTCACGCCCTTCGCGCAGGAGTGGCACGCCAAGAACGAATATATCCCCCTGGAGGTGATCTCGGGGCTCGCCGAGCTCGGCGTCTTCGGTCTGACAATTCCGGAGGAATTTGGCGGCTCCGGCATGGGCAAGATCGCCATGTGCGTCGTCTCCGAGGAGCTGTCGCGCGCCTATATCGGCGTCGGCTCGCTCGGCACGCGCTCGGAGATCGCCGGCGAGCTGATCCTCGTCGGCGGGACGAAGGCGCAGAAGGAAAAATATCTGCCGAAGATCGCGGCCGGTGAGATTTTGCCGACGGCCGTTTTCACCGAGCCGAACAACGGCTCGGATCTCGCCGGCCTGCGCACGCGCGCGGTGCGTGAGGGCGACGTCTATAAGGTTACCGGCAATAAGACCTGGATCACCCATCCCGTGCGCGCCGACGTCATGACGCTGCTCGTGCGGACCAATCCGGAGGAGAAGGGTTACAAGGGCCTCTCGATGCTGCTCGCCGAGAAACCGCGCGGCACGGATGAGAATCCCTTCCCTGCGAAGGGCATGACCGGCGGCGAGATCGAAGTCCTCGGCTATCGCGGCATGAAGGAGTTCGAGATCGGCTTCGACGGCTTCGAGACGCCGGCCGAAAACCTTCTCGGCGGCGTGGAAGGCAATGGCTTCAAGCAGCTGATGGAGACCTTCGAGTCGGCGCGCATTCAGACTGCGGCGCGCGCGCTCGGCGTCGCGCAATGCGCGTTGGACTTGGGCCTGCGCTACGCCAAGGAGCGCATCCAGTTCGGCAAGCCCTTGTTCTCCTTCCCGCGCATCTTCGACAAGATCGTCGCCATGGCGGTCGAGATCCACGTCGCGCGGCAGATCACTTATTTTTCCGCGCGTCAGAAGGACGGTGGCAAGCGCTGCGACCTCGAGGCCGGCATGGCGAAGCTGCTCGGCGCCCGCGTCGCCTGGGCCGCGGCCGACAACGCGCTGCAAATTCACGGCGGCAACGGCTTCGCCTTGGAATACCCCGTTTCGCGCGTGCTCTGCGATGCGCGCATCCTCAATATCTTCGAGGGCGCCGCGGAAATTCAGGCGCAGGTGATCGCGCGGCGGCTGCTGGAGGGTTGATAGGCCCACGGGCCTATGGACTTTACGTCGGTCCTCCGCGCCATTTGGCGTAGGGGACCGATCTTCAGGCGACAGCTTTTCAAGCCGACAAATTTTGCGACGAGCCCTGCGTCCACTCCATGGCGTTCGTCTCTGTCGCCGAACGGCGGGCGGCTGGCGACGAAACCGAGCCTATATAAAGAAAGCCGACGATGCGCGCGCTTTCCGGCAGACCCAGACCCTTCACGACTTCGGGATCATAGGCAGGCGCCCCGGTGCGCCAGATGGCTCCAAAGCCGAAGCCATGCGCCGCAAGCAAAATGTTTTGGGCTGCGGCGCCAGCCGCAAGTATCTGCTCGATTTCCGGAATCTTTGACTGCGAAGCCAAATTGGCCGCGACGATGACAATTAAAGGCGCGCGCAATGGCTTGCGCCTTTCGCGCTCCAGCGCATCTTGTGAGAGGTCAGGCTGTCGCGCTTTCGCCGCCGCCGCCATGAGATCGCCGAGTTCCTCCCGCGCCTTGCCGCGCACCACGAGGAAGCGCCAAGGCCGCAGGCGGCCGTGATCCGGCGCGCAGGCGCCCGCCTGCAGCAGCGCCGCGATCTGCGCGTCGCTGGGACCGGGCTCAGTCAACGCTGTGGCGCTGGCTCGCGTTGTAATCGCTTCAAAGACGTCCATATTCAGACCTTCCCGCACGCTGCGCGAGCCTCAGGAAAGAGGGCTTGGCTACCCCATCGCCTTCTTCAAATTCTCGTCGATCTTGTCGAGAAAGCCCGTCGTCGAGAGCCATTTCTGCCGCGGGCCGATGAGCAGCGCCAGATCCTTGGTCATATAGCCGCTCTCAACCGTCGCGATGCAGACCTCTTCGAGCGTCTTGGCGAAACGCGCGAGCTCGGCGTTGTCGTCGAGCTTGGCGCGATGCGCAAGGCCACGCGTCCAGGCAAAGATCGAGGCGATCGAATTCGTCGAGGTCGCGTGGCCCTTCTGATGCTCGCGATAGTGGCGCGTCACCGTGCCATGCGCGGCCTCGGCCTCGACGGTCTTGCCGTCCGGCGTCATCAGCACCGAGGTCATGAGCCCGAGCGAGCCGAAACCTTGAGCGACGATGTCCGATTGCACGTCGCCGTCGTAGTTCTTGCAGGCCCAAACATAGCCGCCCGACCATTTCAGCGCCGAGGCCACCATGTCGTCGATGAGGCGATGCTCATAGGTCAGGCCGAGCGTCGCAAAGCGCTCCTTGAACTCCGCGTCGAAGATCTCCTGGAAAAGATCCTTGAAGCGGCCGTCATAGGCCTTGAGGATCGTGTTCTTCGTCGAGAGATAGACCGGAAATTTGCGCTGCAGGCCATAGTTGAACGAGGCCCGTGCGAATTCGCGGATCGAGTCGTCGACATTATACATCGCCATGGCGACGCCGGCGCCCGGGAAGGCGAAGACCTCTTTCTCAATGATGCTTCCGTCGGCGCCCTCGAATTTGATCGTGAGGCGGCCTTTGCCCGGCACTCTGAAGTCCGTCGCCTTATACTGATCGCCGAAAGCGTGGCGGCCGACGACGATCGGCTGCGTCCAATGCGGCACGAGACGCGGAACGTTGCTGCAGATGATCGGCTCGCGAAAGATCACGCCGCCCAGAATGTTGCGGATCGTGCCGTTCGGCGACTTCCACATCTCTTTGAGGCCGAATTCCTTCACGCGCGCTTCGTCGGGCGTGATCGTCGCGCATTTCACGCCGACGCCGTGCCGCTTGATGGCGTTGGCCGCGTCGATCGTCACCTGGTCGTTGGTCGCGTCGCGGTTCTGGATCGAAAGGTCGAAATAGTCGAGCGCGAGATCGAGATAGGGGTGGATCAGTCTGTCCTTGATATAGGCCCAGATGATCCGCGTCATCTCATCGCCGTCGAGCTCGACGACAGGATTGGCGACCTTGATTTTCGACATATTCAGCTTCCCCGGCGCGGTCACCTCCCGCTGCCGGAGACGTGACACAGACATTCTGCGCGCCGAAACGCGCCTCGTAAAAGCCCCCGCCGCCGCGAAACGGAGGGGAGGAACAGACGCCTCATGCGCGGATGCAGCGGCTATAACACCGGAGTTTCAGCGGGCAAAGCCTGCAAATGCATCGCCTTGCAGAGAGCGGAGCCGATGATAGGATTATTGAGGCGGGATCTGCGGGACCAGGCTGCCAAGGTGAGAAAAGCCCGTTCCCGACTCGAAGATCCAGCCCGAAAATCAGAGTTTTCTTTTAATTTCCTGCGGGTGTCACGTCATGCAGAAGCTCCCACCCTCGTTATCAAGCCCGATCCCCGAGTCGAATCCTCGTAAAGACGAGGTCTCGTTTCCGCCTCTTAGCGTAGAGGAAGTGCGCGAGCGGCATCGCGCTTTTGCTCCTACCATCGAAGATATTGTCACGAACCCCAACACGATCGATGTCTCCGAAGCTGTCCTCAAGGATTTCGTGCGAGCCAACCGGGAGGAACTCACCGAGCGCTTCAAACGAGCTTCAAGTCGGTATTCTCCAGCCGAACGCGTGCGCATTGGCTACATCCTCCTCAGGGCCGGGGAGCCATCGGGCGCTCAGTATTTCATCGAGGCGCTGGAGGAAGGTGACGAGGCGGCCAAAAGCCACGCCGTTCAGGCTCTGAGGTTTATGCCCCCACGGACCCTTTCAAGGCCCGACAGCATCCGCGCATTGGCGCTTCTGCGGCAACGACTCGAGGACGCGTCGCAAAATATTGGGGAACGAAAGCTCGCGCTTTATGCGATCCTTTCGCTCGATCTCGATGAAGAACGCGAAATTCTTCTGGGCCTCTTGACCAATCCCGAGCCCACATTGCGGAGCGAAGCCGCCACGACGCTCGCCAGAGTGAAAGACCCGGCCTGTCTTCCCGTCATTCGTGAAATCCTGGCGCCAGCCCCTGCTGACGAGGACGACCGCTATTTCGCTGTGAACGCCCTACTTGATCTTGCCGATAGCGCGGAGCCCGAAGTCGCCGCCGAAGCCCGCTCTCTCGCGCTGCGCGAGATCGACGCGCGTTTGGGTTGCGCCGGCTACAGAGCGGCCAATGATGTGTGGCGCCTCTTCGACGTCTTGGAGCGCCTGCCGCCAGCGGAGCAAAAGCTTGTGCTCGAGCGGGTCATGGGCTCACGACTCGAAGAATGGGTCCGCGGCTTCGCGCTCGAGCGCTTGGCGAAGCTGGAAGAATACGCGGCGCTGCCACGGTTATTGTCGGCCCTTGATGACGCCGCGCTGCGACGCTCTGCCGTCAAAACCATCGGATCGCTCGGCGCCAGGGCCGCGAGCCCGGCCGTCATGGAGCGGCTCGAGCGCCTGTTTGCGACCGCAGAGCATCCCGAAGAAACGGCCGTTCTGTTTGACGCGTTCGTCGCGCTGGGAATGGTCGACGATCCGGCAGTGACGGCGCAGATGGCGAAGCTCGATCCCTGGCGGCGCTTCACGCTACGCTCCCGCGCCGCCGGAATGACGCTGGATCAGCTCATTGCCCGGCTCGTGGACGCCGCTATCCTGGACTCCGCCTTGGTCGAGGGACTGAGCGCCGAGGACCACGAGGAGATCGCAGAATGTTGGCGCTCGGGAGACGCGGAGGCGGCCCTCTGTGAGCTGCTTCTGAGATGCAAGGGCCTGCATTGGTTCGACGCCGAGGACGCCGATGTGCCGCCGGATTACGCCGCCCTCCTCGCGGTTCTTGCGGAAATTGGGGGCCAACGCGTAGGCTTTGAATGCGCGCATCTCGAACCGAGCGAGGACAAAGCGCGGGATCACCGGCTAACGCTCCTGATCAACGGCTTGCCCGCGCGCCTTCCGCTGCGCAATGCGGGCGATTGGATCGACGTCGCCGGACTGCTCGACGGCCTCAACGCTGAACTCGCGCGGCAGGGTGAGACCTGTCGGTTCGTCACGCTGCACGAGACCGGTCAAACCGCGCAAATCATCTTGGGCGACGGCGCCAAGCTATTGGCGCTCCAGCAGACGCTCGACTTCCCACTCGATGCCGACGAAGTGAAGCGGCTGAGTCAAGAATACGGGCGGCACGCGCCGCAATCTTGATTGGCGGAGATTGCGTGGAGGACGAAGCGATCGAGCGCTCGGATAACGTCGTGAGCATTCCGGCCGTCAAGCATTGGCCGTTTCGGCGAGCAAATCTGCCCCATACGTCGCTCGCGGCCGGCATGGCACTCTCCTCGATCGACGCCGGAACCTCGATGTTGGAGTAGACCTGCGCAGCCATTTCCGACGAGCGCCATTCTTGGCGCTCCTCAGCCGGACGCGCTCCTCGTCAGCTTTGAGAAAGCAGGCCTACACGAAAGCGACGGTCAATATCTCATAGCTCTTGCCGCCCTTCGGGGTCTTCACCTCGACCGTGTCGCCCACCTTCTTCCCGATCAGCGCGCGGGCGATGGGCGAGGCGACCGAGATTCTGCCGTCCTTCACGTCGGCCTCGGTTTCGCCGACGATCTGATAACGCTTTTCCTCCTCGGTCTCTTCGTCGAAGACGGTGACCGTCGCGCCGAACTTCACCGTCGAGCCCGACAGCTTCGAGACGTCGATGATCTCGGCGCGCGAGAGCTTGTCTTCGAGTTCGGCGATGCGGCCCTCGTTATGCGACTGCGACTCCTTTGCGGCGTGATATTCGGCGTTCTCCGAGAGATCGCCATGAGCGCGCGCCTCAGATATCGCCTGAATGATTCGCGGCCGCTCGATCTGCTGGCGCCGACGCAGCTCCTCTTCGAGCGCAGCGTGGCCGGCGGCGGTCATGGGCACTTTTTCCATTCTCATCCACTCTTCTTGGCTCGTCGCCTATCAAAGCCCGAAGGCCGCGTCCGGCGGAGGACGCGCGACGAATCGCACTATACGGAAAGCTTGGCGCTTTTGCGCGTCCGGCCGGGCCGCCGCCCGAACCTCGACCTTTTCGCCTGCCCGCAGACGGCCCGCCTCAGCGGAAATAGTCTTGCAAGGCGCGAACCTTCAATTCTCCCGTGGCATAGGCCTCAATACCTTCGGCGGCGGCGATCGCCCCCGCCAGGGTGGTGTAATAGGGAATTTTATGCAGCAGCGCCGCCCGGCGCAAGGAGCGTGAGTCGGCGAGCGCCTGAGCCCCCTCGGTCGTGTTGAAAACGAGCTGGATCGAGCCGTTCTTGATCGCATCCACGATATGCGGGCGCCCTTCGGACACCTTGTTGATCTTTTGCGTCGGAATGCCTCGGCTCGTGAGAAAGCGCGCCGTGCCCCCCGTGCCGACCGTCTCGAAGCCGAGTTTCTGCAAGAGGCGCAAGGGCGCGACGACGCGCTCCTTATCGGCGTCGCGCACGGAAACGAAGATAACGCCGCCGTTGAGCGGGCGCGCGCCGGCCCCAAGCTGGCTCTTCGCGAAGGCCGCGGCAAAGCAGGAGTCGAGGCCGATGACCTCGCCGGTCGAACGCATCTCCGGGCCGAGCACCGTATCCACCCCGGGAAAGCGCGCGAAGGGGAAGACCGATTCCTTGACGCCGACATGGCCGAGCCCGCCCGTGGAGACATCGAAGCCCGACAGCCGCTCGCCGGCCATCACGCGCGCGGCGATCTTGGCGATCGGCTTGCCCACCACCTTGGCGACGAAAGGAACCGTGCGCGAGGCGCGAGGATTGACCTCGAGCACGTAGATCACGCCGTCCTTGAGCGCATATTGCACATTCATCAGTCCGACGACGCCCAGCGCCGTGGCGAGGCGCTTGGTCTGATTCTCCAGCGCGACGATCGTTTCAGCGGAGAGCGAGCGCGGCGGCAACGAGCAGGCCGAGTCGCCGGAGTGAATGCCCGCCTCCTCGATGTGCTCCATCACACCCGCGATCGCCACATCCTGACCGTCCGCGATACAGTCCACGTCGATTTCGATCGCGTCCGTCAGATAGCGGTCGAAGAGCAGAGGATTCTTGCCGAGCACCATATTGATCTGCCCGGTCTTATCATTCGGGTAGCGCGTCTTGATCTCGGAGGGCACAAGGCTCGGCAGCACGCCGAGGAGATAGTCGTCAAGCGCTCCGGCGTCGCGGATGATCGCCATGGCGCGACCGCCGAGCACGTAGCTCGGGCGCACCACCAAGGGCAATCCGAGTTCGGAGGCGACGATTCGCGATTGTTCAACGGAATAGGCGATGCCGTTTTTGGGCTGCTTGAGGCCGAGCTTGTCCAACAGCCGCTTGAAGCGATCTCGGTCCTCGGCGAGGTCGATCGAATCGACGGGCGTGCCGAGAATAGGCGCGCCGCTCTCGTCGAGCCCCTTGGCGAGCTTCAGTGGCGTCTGCCCCCCATATTGCACGATCACGCCCTTAAGGCGTCCCGCCCTACGCTCGAGGTCGAGGATCTCGCCCACGTCCTCCGTCGTCAACGGTTCGAAATAAAGGCGGTCGGAGGTATCGTAATCGGTGGAGACGGTCTCCGGATTGCAATTGATCATGATTGTTTCGTAGCCGGCGTCATGCAACGCGAAACAGGCGTGACAGCAGCAATAGTCGAATTCAATTCCCTGGCCGATGCGATTGGGCCCGCCGCCGAGGATGACGATCTTGTCGCGCTCCGAAGGACGCGCCTCGCAGGCGGGCGCCTCGCCGAATGGCGTCTCATATGTGGAATACATATAGGCCGTGGGCGAAGCGAATTCGGCGGCGCAGGTGTCGATGCGCTTATAGACGGGGCGCACGCCGAGGCTCTGACGCGCCGCGCGCACGTCTTGCTCTTCCCGATCCGCGAGAGTGCCGAGGCGAGCATCTGAAAATCCGGCAGCCTTGAGCATGCGCAGATTCTCCGCATCCTTCGGCAAGCCGAACTTCCGCACCCTGTTCTCGAGCGCGACGATCTCCGCCAGCCGTTCGATGAACCACGGATCGATCTTGCAGGCCTCATGGATTTCCGCGACGCTCATCCCGAGGCGAAGCGCCTGGCCTACGACGAGCAGGCGATCCGGCGTCGGCGTGCCGAGCGCCCCGCGCAGCACGTTCATATCGTCGCCCTTGCCGAGACCGTCGATCTCGATCTCGTCCAGTCCCGAGAGACCCGTCTCGAGCGAGCGCAGCGCCTTCTGCAAAGACTCGGCGAAGCTGCGGCCGATCGCCATCGCCTCGCCGACGGATTTCATCGCCGTCGTCAGCACGGGCTCGGCGCCCGGGAATTTCTCGAAGGCGAAACGAGGAACCTTGGTCACGACATAGTCGATCGTCGGCTCGAAAGAGGCTGGCGTGGCGCCGCCTGTGATATCGTTCGCGACCTCGTCGAGCGTGTAGCCGACGGCGAGCTTCGCCGCGACCTTCGCGATCGGAAAGCCCGTGGCCTTCGAGGCCAGGGCGGAGGAACGCGACACGCGCGGGTTCATCTCGATCACGATCATGCGCCCGCTCGCAGGATCCACCGCGAACTGCACGTTGGAGCCGCCGGTCTCGACGCCGATCTCCCGGAGAACGGCGATCGAGGCGTCACGCATGATCTGATATTCTTTATCCGTGAGCGTCAGCGCGGGCGCGACGGTGATGCTGTCGCCGGTATGCACGCCCATCGGATCGATGTTCTCGATCGAGCAAACGATGATGCAATTGTCCGCCTTGTCGCGGACAACCTCCATCTCGTACTCCTTCCAGCCAAGCACGCTCTCTTCGATCAGCACCTCATTGGTGGGCGAGGCGTCGATGCCGCTCTTTACGATATCGATGAACTCGGCCTCATTGTAGGCGATGCCGCCGCCGGTGCCTCCAAGCGTGAACGAAGGGCGGATGATCGCGGGAAGGCCGATGTCCTCGAGCGCGACGAGCGCCGCGGGCAAAGTCTTGACGTGGTGCGAGCGCGGCGTCTCGAGGCCGATCTTTTTCATCGCCTCGCGGAAAAGCTCACGGTCTTCCGCCTTGTCGATCGCTGCCGCGGAAGCGCCGATCATCTCGACGCCGAACTTCTCGAGCACGCCCATCTTTTGCAACGAAAGCGCGCAGTTCAGCGCGGTTTGGCCGCCCATGGTCGGGAGCAGCGCGAAGCCGCCGGGGACAGCGTAGCGCTCCTTCTCGATAATCTTCGCCACGATCTCCGGCGTGATCGGCTCGACATAGGTTCGGTCGGCCATGTCCGGATCGGTCATGATCGTCGCCGGATTGGAGTTGACGAGCACGATCCGGAAACCTTCGGCCTTCAGGGCCTTGCAGGCCTGCGTTCCCGAGTAGTCGAACTCACAGGCCTGGCCGATCACGATGGGCCCGGCGCCGATGATCAGGATCGTCGAGATGTCGTCTCTCTTTGGCATTCTGTTCCGCTTGCGACTGTGCGCGCATAAAAAAAGGCCGCGCCGCCGGCCTTTGGACCGGAACGCGTCCTGCTGGATATGAGCGGGCGCGCCCGGCTCGTTGTGGGTGGGGAGGTGTTAAACGATTGCGAAGGTTGTGAGAAGAGGCGTCTCGCACGCGTCGGCGAAAACTCCCGTTTTAGCGAGCCCTCCGATAGGGCTGTCTTATATTTAGCGGCGACTTGGCCGCATACGCCCCAGCTCCGGGCTTCGCGACGGTTCGAAACCGGCCTGTGCGCTCTCGGCTCGCTCTTCTTGCCGGCCCATGTTAGAACATGTCCAGGAATAGCGCGGAGCGGCTTTCCGAGCCGGACAGTTCTAAGTTTTTGATTTGGAGCTTGGTCCTCATCGAGGGCGTGATTGCGCGCGATCGGGACGAGTTCTAGCAACCAAGAACGCAAGCGGGGGACGCATCGTCCTGCGCCTGATCCCGGGCGCACGTCTTTCCGCTCGCCCCCTCTTGCGGTGGTTCGCTTTCCTCGATATGCGGGAACGGCGAACCAGGGCGGTTTTGAAGACGCGGCGGCGTCCAGCGCCCCCAGGCGAAAACGAAAGCGGCGCGCCATGCGCTAGAGCCGTGGAAGACGTAAATAAGGGATTGAAGCATATGAGCGATGTCGCCGAGCGCGTGAAGAAGATTGTCGTCGAGCACCTCGGCGTCGAGCCCGAGAAGGTGGTCGACAAAGCCAGTTTCATCGACGACCTGGGCGCCGACTCGCTCGACATCGTCGAACTGGTCATGGCCTTCGAAGAGGAATTCGGGATCGAAATCCCGGACGACACAGCCGAAACGATCCTGACGGTCGGCGACGCCGTCAAGTTCCTTGAGGGCGCGAAGGCCTCCTGAGCTTAGCCCCGCCGTCTCGAGCGCCGCGCTGCTCGACCTTCCGCGCGCGCGCGGGGGATTCGAGAGACGCGCGGCGCGCGAAGCTTAACTCAACGAATTCTGCTTGCGAGTGCGAGCTATGCGCAGGGTGGTGGTCACAGGTCTCGGCCTCGTTACGCCTCTGGGATGCGGCGTCGAAACGAACTGGCGGCGCCTGATTGCTGGCGAATGCGGATTCAAACGCATCGACACTTTCGAGGCGGACGATCTCGCCTGCCAGATTGCGGCGATCGTTCCCCGCGAGCCGGGCGTCGAGGGGAGCTTCAATCCCGACGACTGGTTTGAGCCCAAAGAGCAGCGCAAGGTAGACGATTTCATCATCTATGGCGCGGCTGCCGCGACGCAGGCGCTGGCTGACGCGGGCTGGAAAGCCGACACGCCAGAAAAGCAAGAGACGACGGGCGTCCTGATCGGCTCCGGGATCGGCGGGCTCGGCGGGATCTATGAGACGTCGGTCACGCTGCTGCAAAAAGGACCGCGGCGCGTCTCGCCCTTCTTCATTTCGGGCCGCATCATCAATCTGGCGGCGGGCTACGTGTCCATCATGCATGGGCTCAAAGGCCCCAATCACGCCGTGGTGACCGCCTGCTCCACTGGATCGCATGCGATCGGCGACGCCGCGCGCCTCGTTGCGCTCGGCGAAGCGGAAGTGATGGTCGCGGGCGGAGCGGAGTCGCCGGTCAATCGGATTGGCGTCGCCGGCTTTGCGGCTTGCAAAGCCTTATCCACCGGATTCAACGATCGGCCGAAAGAATCGTCGCGCCCCTATGACAAGGACCGCGATGGCTTCGTCATGGGCGAAGGCGGGGGCTGCGTGGTGCTCGAGTCCTATGAGCACGCCAAGGCCCGCGGCGCGAAGATCTACGCCGAGATCATCGGCTACGGCATGTCCGGCGACGCCTACCACATCACGGCGCCCTCGCCTGATGGCGACGGGGCGTATCGCTGCATGAAGGCTGCGCTGAAGCGAGGCGGGATCTCGATCGACGACGTGGATTACGTCAATGCGCATGGCACCTCGACGCCGCTCGGCGACGAAATCGAGCTCGGCGCCGTCCAGCGTCTCATCGGCAATGTAGAGCCCAAGCTCTCCATGTCGTCGACGAAATCGGCCATCGGCCATCTGCTCGGCGCTGCGGGCGCCGTCGAGGCCATCTATTCGATTCTGGCGATACGCGATCAGGTGGCGCCGCCAACGCGCAACCTCGACAACCCCTCCGTCGAAACCTCGATCGATCTCGTTCCGCATGTCGCGCGTCAGCGAAAGATCGACGTGGCGCTCTCCAACTCCTTTGGCTTTGGCGGCACGAATGCGTCGTTGCTGCTGCGCCGGGTCGATTGAGCCGCGGGCGGCTCTTTGCGCCCCTGGCGCGTCGCGGTATGATCGGGTTGAATGGGCGTGGACGCCGTCTCGGCCTCTGCGCCCAACACAGCGATGCCGAAGCCTTGTCGCGACATTGCTTCGATGGTCTTGAGGCGGCGGGACTTTTCATCGATGCGGGCGGCATGAGCGCATGACAAGCGAAACCGGCAAGAACGACAGCGTCGAGACGTTCCGGACCGACAATCCGGTTTCTGCCGACACCGCCGCCGCCTCCCAGCAGGCGGCGGTGCAGGGCGCGCCGCCCAGTCCGGCCGCGCCTCCGCCCAAGACGGAAAGCCGCCCCGGCTCTTGGAGCTTCTGGAGGAAAAAAACCAACCCCCGCGTGGAGGCGCAGGAGCGCCAGCGGCGCACGCGCATGCGAAAGCGACGCCGGCGCGGAGGCGGCCTGTCGCTTATGAGCGACGGCTTCAGCTTCGTGCTGGTGGCGCTCGTCGTGGGGATTTTCGGGCTCGTTTCAATGCGCCATATGCTGAACGAGCCTGGCCCCTTGCGCGCCGACAAGATCGTCTATTTTACGCCACGCACCGACGCCCTCGAAATGATCTCGCAGCTCGAGCGCGAGGGCGTGGTCGACAACCCCTATTTGATGAACGCCACGCTTTTGGTCGAGAACAAGATCGGCAAGGTGAAGCCGGGCGAATATCTTTTCAAGCAGGCGGCGAGCATCCGCGACGTGATCGACGTGCTCGTCAATGGCCGCCAAGTGCTTCATTCCGTCACGATACCGGAGGGCCTCACGAGCGAGCAGATCGCGCAACGCTTACGCGACAACGACATTCTCTCCGGGGAGATTTTGGAGACGCCCAAGGAGGGCGCGCTCCTACCCGAAACCTACAAGGTGACGCGCGGCTTTCAACGCTCGAAGCTCCTGGCGAAAATGCAGGACGATCTTAAAAAGCTCGTCGATCAGGTCTGGGCGCGGCGCCGCGCGGACCTGCCGATCCGGACGCCCTTCGAGCTCGTCACGCTTGCCTCGATCGTCGAGAAGGAAACCGGAAAAGCGGAGGAGCGCCCGTTGGTTGCGGCGGTGTATGTCAACCGGCTGCGCAAGAAAATGCGGCTCCAGTCCGATCCGACCATCATCTACGGCCTTGTCGGTGGCAAGGCTTCGCTTGGCCGTCCAATTCTAAGATCCGAGATCGAAAAATACACGCCCTACAACACATATGCGGTCGAGGGCCTGCCGCCAGGCCCCATTGCCAATCCCGGACGCGCTTCTTTGGAGGCGGCGGCCAATCCGGCGAAGACGAACGATCTCTACTTCGTCGCCGATGGAACGGGCGGGCATGTCTTCGCGCAAACGTTAGATCAGCATAATCACAACGTTCAACATTGGCGCGAGATCGAGCACGAGAGAGCAACGCCCCCAGAAGCCGAGCGCGCGACGCCAAGCCTCACGCAGCCGACCCCGCCTCCACCGACGCCCGACGCTAAGGGCAAGCATGGGGACGCCGGCGGTTTCGGTCGCCTCCTCGCATCCTCTGACGCAGCGACGGATTATCCTCGAGGCCGCGAGCTGCGCCCCGACGCGGGCGCGGCGCTGCGTCTCAGCCGCTATGGTTCGCGCGCGGGGCTGCTCGAAGTCGGAGCGCTCAACGAGCCGACGCGCTCTGAGGCCGTCGCTGCCCTTCGTCCGGCTCGAGCTTTCCTCGCGCTCGCGACGAACCAAGAGACCGCTTCAAGGACCGACGCCGCAGCGGTTTCTGGAGTCTCCCCCGGGAGCCGCGACGAGACGGAACTCGGCGCCTCGCTGGCGCACGCCCTCCCTGAGGACGTGGGAACAAGCGGTCGCATGGACTTTGCGGCCGCCGATACCGGCGTCGCCTCAAGCTCCACCCCGAGTGGGCGACGCGTTATCGACGCGTCGCAAGGCACGCGGCTCGATCCGCTTCTCGACAAGTCCTGGGATTTGAATTCGCCCAAGACCGTGCCGGCCGACGTTTCCCTGCGTTGAGGCGCCGGTCGACCGCAAACTGCGAGTCATCGACGTCGAAACGGCGAGGGATGTCTCAAGTCCCTTTCCACGCTCCCTGAATCCCGCGCAAAGGCGCAGCCGAGATGTCCATCGCCAGCATGACCGGTTTCTCTCGCGCTCACGGGGCGCATGGCGTCTGGAGCTACGCCTGGGAGGTCAAGAGCGTCAACGCAAAGGGTTTGGACCTTCGACTGCGCCTGCCCCCAGGCTTTGATGCGGTCGAGGTCAAGGCGCGCCGCGCCATCTCGGAAAGGCTGGCGCGGGGCGCCTGCTCGGCTGCGCTTTCCGCCTCCCGGACCACGTCCGCCGGAGCGCTTCGCGTCAATCGCAAGGCGCTCGAGACTCTGCTCCGGGCTCTCGAAAGCTTCCCCCTGAACGCGAACCTTCGGCCGGCCTCATTGGATGGGCTGCTTGCGTTGCGGGGCGTCGTCGAATTCGTCGAGCCAGAGGAAGAAGAGGCGGAACGTGCTGAGCTCGAAACGCAAATCATGCATTGCCTCGAGGCCGCGCTCGGCGCGCTCGTCGCCGCGCGCCGAAGCGAGGGCATGGCGCTCTCGATGGTGCTCGCCAAGCGCCTCGACCGTCTAGAGGAGCTCACGCGAGAGGCTGACGCAAGCCCCGCGCGTCAGCCGGAAGCTGTGCGCGCCCGCCTCGCCCAGCAGCTGTCGATCATTTTGGAGGCGTCGAGTGGGCTCGACCCACAGTGGTTGCATCGCGAAGCCGCGCTCCTCGTCGTAAAATCAGATATACGCGAGGAGATTGATCGGCTGCGCGCGCATGTCGAGAGCGCGCGAGCGTTGCTGGCCGCCGGCGGGCCGATGGGTCGACGCCTCGACTTCCTCGCGCAGGAATTCTCACGCGAAGCGAACACGCTCTGCGCTAAGGTCAATGACGCCTCACTGACGACGATCGGGCTCGAAATGAAATTTGAGATCGAGCAATGGCGCGAGCAGGTGCAAAACATCGAGTAGCGACCTGCGCCTACGCCGAAGCTGCGGACAGAGTTTAAAGGAGCGAGCGGCGCGTCTTGGACAAAAAACGTCGCTTCGACTAAGGACAGTTGGCGGGAAGCGTCGGCGAACGTAACCCTGCGCAAACCGCCACCCAGACCGTCCTCGTTTTTCCGCTGTCCATGCCTCCCCAAAAATCCGAACGCCGCGGCATTGTGCTGATCCTGTCCTCACCCTCCGGGGCTGGGAAGACCACCCTGACGCGCATGCTGCTCCAGGATCGTCGCCTCGATCTGACGCTTTCCATTTCGGTGACAACACGGCCCCGCCGCACCAGCGAGGTCGACGGCATTCATTACCGTTTCATCGCGCAGCGCCAATTCGAGGCGATGCGCGATTCAGGCGAGCTTTTGGAATGGGCGCAGGTGCATGGCAATTTTTACGGCACGCCGCGCCAGCCCGTCGAGGAGCTTCTCGCCCAAGGCCGCGACGCCTTATTCGACATCGACTACCAAGGCACACAGCAAGTGCGGCAGAAGATGCCCACCGAGGCCGTAACGGTCTTCATTCTTCCGCCCTCGATGAAGGAACTGCGGGCGCGACTGGAACGACGGGCCGAAGATTCTCCCGAAACGATCGAAAATCGTTTGAACAACGCTCGCAACGAAATTTCTCGCTGGACCCAATATGATTATGTTCTCGTGAACGATGACCTTCAAGCCGCCTTTGACGATCTGCTTGCCATCTTGCGAAGCGAAAGACTGCGCCGGCCGCGTCGCACCGAGAGCGTCGCCGCCTTCGTCGACAAGCTGCTGTCCGAAGGTTGATTGAGGCCGCTCAGACGCCTTCTCATTGAAACTGACCCTCCGCGGAAATGCCTCGCTCGGTCCGGTCCGAGTAGCCCACCCATTGCAAGCTCACGTCTAGGACGCCTGACGAAGCTCGGCGAACGGGCCACCGCACAGACATACTAAAGCAAATACTAGACTATCAACGCCCATCAGAATAGTTAAGCGAATGCTTAATGAACAGGCCCTGCTCGATCTAGTGTTTCACGCGCTCGCGGATCCGACGCGGCGCGCGATCGTAGAGCGCCTGACTCGCGGTCCCGCCTCGGTCAGTGAGTTGGCCGCACCGATGTCGATGTCGCTGGCGGCAGTCATGCAGCATCTGCATGTGCTGGAGGAGAGCCGCCTGCTGCGCACCGAAAAGCAGGGCCGGGTGCGCACCTGCTCGATCGATCCCGAAGCGCTCAAGGGAGCCGAAGCCTGGCTCACCGATCGCCGCAAGCTCTGGGAAAATCGGCTGGATCTGCTCGGCGAAATGCTCGCCGCGGACACTCTCACTTCCAAAAGCCCCCAACGGAGCAAGTTATGACCAAAGCCATCCACGGATCGTTCACTGTCGAGCGCATCTACGATGCGTTGCCGGCCCGCGTGTTCAAAGCCTTCGCTGACCCGGCATCCAAGGCGCGCTGGTTCGTTGGGCCCAGCGGATGGGGCGATCCAGCGCGAAATGGATTTTCGCCCCGGCGGCCAGGAGATCGCCCACGGCAAATTCCCGGACGGCCCCGAAACCAAATTTGTGGCGCGCTATCATGAGATCGTCGAAAACCAACGTCTCGTCTACGACTATGATATGCACGTCGATGGCGTCTTCATGTCGGTCTCCCTTGCGACTATCGAGCTCACTCCGCAAGGCGATAGAACTGCGCTGAAAATCACGGAACAGGCCGTCTTTCTTGATGGCAAGGACGGCAATGAATCGCGCCGGGAGGGGACGAAATATCTTCTCGAACAAATCGCCGCTCATCTGCCCGACTGAGATCCAGCCCCTTGACCCCGCTGGAACCTTGCGGCGGCAATACAGACAGAAACGGCGAAGGCGTCTTAGCGATAATGACTAACCCGAGCCGAGCTCAGGCGTCACATGCTGGAGGGCTTGCTGATAACGTTTTGATCGGCGCCCTTCCTAGGCGCTCGACGACATCCGGGCTGACGACGCCCTGAGAGTCTCCACCCCCGACCGGGCCCGACAAGATTTACTCGAGCTTTATGGCGGAGCGCGAGGCGCTGTCCCGAAGGGTGTGGTGATCGGCGTGGATGAGGCCCGCACTCCCCGTTCCTTGCAGACACAGCTGCGGGGAGCTCATCTAAAGTTACGCAAATCCGTTTCATAAAAAACCGGCCGGAGAGGTTTCTCTCCGGCCGGCTGATTGTCACGTCAGGCGTCGATCAGGGCATGTCGCCCGCGACGAACTTCGGAATGACCGGGCCGCCGATTTCCGCGGCGTAGCGCTGACCGTCCGGCGTGAAGAAGAACAACAGGCCGCCGATCTGGCTGTCCGTGTCATAGGCCAGGTCCGACAGACGCTCGATGTCCCAACGCGCGTCCTGCACCTTCACGACAATGTCCTTCGTCTCGCCCGGCGCGATCGGCGTCGGATCCGTCGACAGACCGCGATCCGCAAGCAGATAGTCCGGGAACTCAGGCTTCGTCGTGAACACGTCCGGGTTGAGGAAGCGCAGGCCGGCCGTCGTATATTCGCCGAGGCGAAGCGGATGAGCCGTCGAGTTCTTCACCTTCACGTTGATCGTCAGCTCACGGCCCGGCACCTTGTAGACGCCGCCGCCGAGGTCAACGCTCACCTGATCCTTGCCGACGCCCACGGTGCCCGTGCTCGTGATCGGCGTCAGCGGCTTCTGCAAGCCGGCCTGAAGCGGGATCGTGCGCGGGAACTGCGAGTTCGTGTAGGCGTAGCCGAAGATCGTCGCGAGGATCGTCAGCGCCAGCACGATCGCGCCAATGCGGCGGTCTTCGTCGGTGGTCGCCTCATCGTCCCGGCCTTCCGCAACGCGGAGATAGGAAGCGATGATGCCCTTGCGCACGAACCAGAACAGGATCCAGGCCGCGCCCACGATCAGCCACGGCATATGCCAGGCGTAAACCCGGCTGATGCCGTAGTGCTCGAGGTCGATCGTCGTTCCATCAAGGAGCGTCACCGGATCGGTGAAGTCCTTCATGTCGCCCTTGATCTCGATCCACTGGCCCGGCCCGATGATCGGTCCGCCGCCTTCAACGTTGATCTGAGCGTGAACGTGCCAGCGGCCGGCGCGACGGCCGCGCAGGTTGATCGAGAACGCATAGTCGTTCCCGGGAACCATCGAGAACGAACGCGGCGCGAACTGCTCGCCGATGAACTGCGCCGTGCGGACCAGAACCGGACCCGGCTCGCCGGCGTTCAGGAACGACACGCGCGGATTGGCCACAGCCTGCGGCCACGCCGAGAACACGTGCACCTTGCCCGAAAGCACCATCTCTTCGTTCACCGCCACCGAGGTCTTCGACCAGGCGACGTCATACCAGTTCAGCGTGCGCATCCGAAGGAACGCCTGCTGCGACTTCTCGCCGTGCGCGAAGGCCGGAGCCGCAGCTCCAACCGTCGCCACCACCGCCGCCGCGCCCAGCGCAGCCAGCTTGACTAGGGCTTTCATCAACAACCTCCCAGTTTCTTTCGTTTGGGGCCGGACCCGCTCTCGCAGGCCCTACGGCCCCCGCTCTTTTCCCCTCCCCGCGGTCCCGCCTCGAGACGAGGACAGGTCCGCGAGGAAGCGCGTCGTCAGGCTTAGATTTCCTTGATGACCTTCGTCGTCGAATAGAAGCGGCCCAGCCACCACCACGCGAAGTAGACCAGCATCGACACGAAGCCCGAGAAGAACGCCGCAACCGGCACAACGTCCTTACCGAAGGTGCGCAGCGTGCCGCGCTCGACCATGCGGATGTATTCCGGCATCGACGTGCGGACGAAGTGGAAGCCGATCAGATCCGCAAGCGACATCAGCTGACCATGCTGCTCCGTCGCCTGGTGGAACTGACCGATCGCCGGCCAGTTGTTCGGATAGAACAGCAGGCCCCAGCCCAGCGCGCCGATCACCGCCGTGATCACATAGCTGCCCGAGAGCAGAAGGATCACGTCAAGCCAGATCGCCGGAACCATCAGAGCCGACGGGAACACCAGCGAGATCGGGAAATAGGTCCAACCCCAGAAGTTCACGTAGCGGTTGATCCACTCGCCGATCAGCAGGCCCAGAACCGCGAACACCGCGCCAAACGGCAGACGGAAGTTCACCCAGAAAAAGGCCTGCGACGCCGCCGCGAAGGTCACGCCCAGAATCGGCACAACCGTCGGCCACATACGACGATCCTTCCAGTCAACCCAGAAGTCCCAGTCGCCCGCCGTCAGCATAAAATGGACGTGGTAGCCGCCCAAAACCGCAAAAAACAGCAGCGTCAGAAGCATCCAATCGGTGGTCTGAACGCATCCCGCCGCTTCCGCGACGGAATGGAACGGACCGACCGCTCCCCCGCTCTTCGATGTCGACATCTCTCTTCTCCTTGGTGTCATTCAACGCTCCGGCTGTCCTCGCCGGATTGTCGTCTTCTTCTTCAGTTTTTACGCTTGTCTGGTGAGAGCCGCGCCCCAAGGCGCGACCCTCCGATCTCTCGCGCGCAGCCGATCAGGCGAGCAGCGCGACGCCTTCCTTGCCGACCAGCGCATGGATGCGGCCGAGGATCTGCAGCACGACGCCGAACACGCCCAGCGCCATCCAGCCGAAGAACACGAAGCCCCAATGCAGCGGAGCCACGAACAGCTCTTCCATGAACCAGAAGGTGTGGCCCCACTCGTTCAGGCCAACGTTCGGGATGATCATGAACGGACCAATCGCCACGATCAGGAACGCCAGCGAGTAGCCATGAGCAAAATACGGAATGCGGGTCTTCGCATAGAAGAACGCGCCAACCGCGATCACCGAGTAAATCGGGTAGCTCATGTAGAACTCGATGATGTGCGACGGCGTGAAGTCCGTGTCGCGAATCACCGTCATGTGCCACGTGCCGTCCTGCTCCGTGAAGAAGGACGCGCCCCAGTAAATGGCGATGCCGTAAACCGTCAGCCATTGAACCAGAACCACGAGACGGCGCATCTCCTCGCGAGGAGCCACGGCGTCGACGTTGCGGTCGCGGGTCTTCCAGAGGTAACCGGCAAGGCCGATGCCCGAGACGAGCTCCAGCGGGATCTCCGTCCAAAGGATCGACAGCCAGTACGTCTGGAACTCCGGAGCGAACGAGTCGAGACCCGCGCGCCAGCCGTAGATCTGCTCATAGATGCGAACGATCAGATAAAACACGTTCAGCACCGCAAGGCCGATCCACATTCCCTTCAGATCGACGATGGTGTCTGTGCCAGCGGCTGCGCCAGCAGCCGTGCTTGTTGTCGAACTCATGCTTGGTCCTCCTAAGTCTGCTCTCTATTCAGATTTGCGCGTCTTGCGGCCGTTCCGCCAAAGAGTAAGCGGCGTAGCCCCCGTCCTGCTCGAGCTTTTAAGGCTTCTCAACCCCCGACATCCCAGGCCTTCACGCTCGTTCTTGCTCTTCTTAAGCGTTTCGGCTCTTCTTGGCGTTTCGACGCGCTTCGCTCTTCTTTTTCTTTTGTCGATCTCGTCTCTCGCCTCCCGGCGCTCGAAACGCCAGACGGCGCCCCTCGCTCCAAAAGCGGCCCGGACTTCAAACGTCCCCTGCGCGAGCCGCGCCGAGGCGTCCGTCCGATGTCTTTCTTCTTTGACGAAATGCGCGAAGCCCTGCGCCCTTCCCTCTCGTTTTTGTTTTTGTTTTTGCTCGTTTTTTATTTTCTGTTTCGTTCTCGTTGCCGTTCAAGCCGACGAGCCCGACGCGCCGCTTGGAGCCGCCCCGAGGCGAAACGCCGAGGATGTCGCCTGTCGCGACCCTCCTCTGGATCCCGCCTGGGGATGAGCCCAGCGTGCCCAGACCATTTCCGTTTGGGCGTTCAAAAACAATACTCGATAGGACTGGAGATGACAATCTATCGAAGGGGCTTATCGACCCATTCGGGTAGGTTTCCCGCCACCTCTATCCCGAGACGACCTATCTCCCCTAATCCCTCTCGCAGGCGCAATAAAATACAAATCTCTCGATAATCTAGGCAATCTAGAGCGGTTCTGTCGCAGCCTCGAGCCCTGGCCATCCCCCTGCGCGCCCTCAACCGCAAAGGCTGCGACATTTTGTGCTGCACCGCACCGAATGATAGGGTCAAGTTCGAGCTAACGGTGACACCCAACTCCGGCCAAATGACGCCCCGGGAGCTTAGAGCGGCCCCCAGCCCAAAAGACTGCGACAAGGCATGCTGCGATGCATCAATGCGCCCAGCGCAAAGCCCTGCAACTTTTGAAAGCCCCCCCATTCACGCGTCTTGACGTCATGTTGCTCCCGCGTCCCAGACATTGACGCCGCCTTCCTCCAGCCGACGCAAGGCTTCCTTGACGGTAACGCCGCCGAGCGCCAGTTCCGGTGCGATTTCGGCGAGCGGGGCGAGGACGAATCGGCGCGCGAAGAGTTCTTTGTGCGGAATCGTAAGCTCCGGGTCGTCAATCGCCTCGGCGCCATAAAACAGGATGTCGATATCGATGAGCCGCGGTCCCCAACGGCGCGTCGGCTCGCGCCCCATGTCGGCCTCGATCGTCTTGACCGCGGCGAGCAGTTCATAAGGGGTGAGGGAGGTTTCGCCGATCGCGCAGGCGTTGGCGAACTCGCGTTGATCCAACTCGCCCCAGGGAGCGGTTCGATAGATGCGCGAGACGGCCGTGAGCCTCGCCACGTCCCGCGCTCCGAGGAGACGAAGCGCTTCGCGCAAATTCGCCGGCGCGTCGCCGATGTTCGAGCCCAGACCGAAGCCGACTGTAGTGGCCGTCATTCCCGGTTCCCTCACTGTTCTCCAAATTGCAGCGCCTCGAGCACCGCAAAGGCCGCTTTATGCTCCAGCGCGTCATGCACGCGAAAGAGTTGCGCGCCCAGTCCTGCGGCGACGATATTGGCTGCGAGCGTCCCGATGAGGCGTCCGTCGATTTGCTCGCCGGCAAGATCGCGAAAGATGGACTTGCGGGAGACGCCGACGAGCACAGGGAATCCGAGTCGACGCAATTGTGGAATGGCGCGTAGCGCGGCGTAGTTTTGCGCGCGCGTCTTGCCGAAGCCGACGCCCGGATCGAGAAGGATGAGCCGGTCTGCAACGCCAGCGCGACGGGCAATCTCGAGCGAGCGCTCGAAAAAGCGCTGCATGTCGTCGACTATGTCGATGCTGTCTTCTGCCGCTTCGCGGTTATGCATGATCACGATGGACGCCTGGGCCTCTGCGACGACCTCCGCCATCGCGGGATCGCGCTGCAATCCCCAGATGTCGTTGATCATCACGACGCCCGCGGCCAGCGCGCGGCGCGCCGTCTCGGCCTTATAGGTGTCGATCGAGACGGGCGCGCCCGCCTCGTTGACGAGCGAAGCCAGCAGCGGCTCCAATCGTCGCCACTCCTCCTCCGTCGAAACGGGGACATGTCCGGGCCGCGTCGACTCTGCGCCGATGTCGACGATATCCGCGCCGTCGGCAACGAGCTTCTTGGCTTGCGCGAGCGCCGCCTCGCGCGCCAGGAACAGGCCGCCGTCGGAGAAGGAGTCCGGCGTTACATTCACGATGCCCATGATCGCGCGCCCAGCGGCAAGGCGCGCGAGAAAAGCGTCGCGCCGCGCCTCGAAGATCAGTCTTTCCGAAGTCACCGCCGTCTCCCGGGCTTAGCGACGCCTGTCCTCCGAACAGCGCCGTTCGGATGGGTAAGGCTTGGCGTTAGAAGCGGAATGCCGAAGCGAAGTCCGATCGCAAAGGCGTCTCGCCTATTGCGTCAGTCGGTCCTGCGCGAGGCGTTTAGCCGCTGCGGAAGGGAATGGCGAATCTCGCTCCCCGGGGAGTCAATCGCCGTCAAAAATCGAGATCGGTCGTCTCGCCGTCCATCTCGATCGTCGCGCCGGCGAGATCTCCGCCGTCACGATAGCGATAAGAGTGGCGTAGCTCGACCTCGCCATAGACGATCTTCTCGCAAAGAGTCATCCGATCCTGTCCGTCATAGACAGCGCGAAAATAAGTGTTGCGATTTTCGAGCCCGAGAGGCTCGATTTCCGTGATGAGGTTCAGCGGCAGGCCCCTGCCGCTATAGGATAGAAAATACTTGAGACGCAGACTGTCGTTCACGGCGACGTTCTCTCTGTTTGAAAAGCAGCCGCGTGCAGCCGCCCGCTGTCACGCCGGCCGCCCAACGCGAGCCAGAGGCTTCGATATAGAGCGCGTTGTGAAAAAGTGGAAACTATTTGTTGCAAGGAACGCGCTCTTACTTTGGAAGAGTCATCGCGATTTCTGTGTTCACGCTTCTCCTCTTGAACGCCCAGCGCCGAGAAGCTGACGGCAAGCGGCGTCAGTTCGAGCGGGAGGCGCGGCAAATATAAGAGCAGCGAGCAGGGTCGCCGGCGCTCTGTCCTCCGCGTCAAAGTCGAGGGCTGACGAGGCAAAGGTGAAGCTCGTCAGCTTCGCGCTAAGCCTGATCAGCGGAAGACGGGTAAATACGAGCGCCGCCTCTTGTCGATTTCGCGCCGCCGCTGGCGACGAAGGCCAATTCGGCTTGCGCGCCTCTGCAGAAAACATGCGGAAAACGCTAGCTTTCGCGATTAATGCAGTCTCGTGTCCTCACGACTTGGCAAACGCCGATAAAAATGATTGAGTCCGCGCTGCTCGGGATGGTCCCGCGCGCGCATCGGGCCGGCAGGGAGCTGCGGCTCCAGCCGAGGAACGATAAGGGGGGCGCCCCGGATCCTAGCCACGGATCCGCGGGACGCGTTTGGTTTTGTCGAAAGGAAACGCACATGGCTTTGATCAACAAGATGCTGGTCGGCGAGTCGCTGGTTGGCGAGGGCAACGAAGTCGCCCACATCGACCTGCTCATCGGACCGCGCGGCAGCGCTGCCGAGACTGCATTCGCCAATGCGCTTGTTAATAATAAGGACGGCTTCACGACCCTGCTCGCTGTCGTCGCTCCGAACCTCCTGGCCAAGCCGAACACGATTCTGTTCAACAAGGTCACGATCAAGGGCGCCAAGCAGGCTGTCCAAATGTTCGGCCCGGCGCAGGCCGGCGTCGCCAAGGCGGTCGCCGATTCGGTCGCCGAAGGCGTGATCCCGGTCGCCGAAGCCGATGATCTCTTCATCTCGGTCGGCGTGTTCATCCACTGGGACGCCAACGACGACAAGAAGATCCAGGAATACAACTATCAGGCGACCAAGGAAGCCCTCGCCCGCGCCGTGCGTGGCGAGCCGAAGGCTGCCGAGGTCGTCGCCAAGCGCAACGACGTGAAGCACCCCTTCGGCGCGAACTAAGCGCCAGGGGCCTGCCGGCCTATCGTGGCGGGGAGCTTGAACTCCCCGCCGCGAAAGTCGGCGCATGAAATAATTCGTCGGATGAAATAATTCGTCGGCTCCAGAAGGCGCCGGCGGGATCGGAGCGGCGCTTGGAGTGACGCTCGCAAGGCCGGATCGAGGACGGTCCGACGCCTGATTGATCGGCGCAAGGCGGGACCGAAACGCTTTTTCGGCCTTCTCGCGCTGGAGCGAAGGTCGCTTCGGCCCGGGGGGAAATGATAATCCTAACGCCGGAACCTGCCCGCGACCGGCATTGCGGGCGCGTGAGGCGATAAACAGACCGGAAGGAATGCGAACAATGGCCTCGATACTGGATACGATTCTCGGCGCGCTCTTGGGCAAGCCGGTCGGCGGACCGGGCACCGGCAAAACGGGCGTCGGCGAATCGCTCGTCGGCGACGGCAATGAAGTCGCGCACATTGACCTCTTGATCGGACCGCGCGGCAGCGCGGTGGAGAAGGCTTTCGCTAACGCGCTCGTCAATAACAAGGACGGTTTCACGACCCTGCTCGCGGTCGTCGCGCCGAACCTCCTGGTGAAGCCGCCGACGATTCTCTTCAACAAGGTGACGATCAAGAACGCCAAGCAGGCTGTGCAGATGTTCGGCCCGGCGCAATATGGCGTGGCCAAGGCCGTGGCCGATTCGGTCGCCGAAGGCGTCATCCCAGTCGACAAGGCCGACGATCTCTTCATCTGCGTCGGCGTCTTCATCCACTGGGACGCCAATGACGACAAGAAGATCCAGGACTTCAACTATCAGGCGACCAAGGAAGCCATCGCGCGCGCGCTCAAGGGCGATCCCACCGCGCAGAGCGTTCTGTCGGCCCGGGTCGAAGCCAAGCATCCCTTCGCGGCTTATTGAGCCCGCGAAAAAATCTGCTGAGTGCGTTGAAGGAGCCGTTCGCGGCTCCTTTTCCGTTTTGCCCCCGCGCGACGCTCTACTGGAGGCTTCCTGCGTGAACGAATCCCCCCGATGGCTTGACGCCCATCTCGCCGATCTCGAAGGACTTCGCGCAGGCGATCGGCTCCGCGCGCTTGCGCCCGCCCAGGGAACCGATTTCGCCTCCAACGACTATCTCGGGCTCGCCCGATCTGAGGCGCTCCGGAATCTGGCCGCCGCTGCGCTCTCGCGGGGCGTCTCCCTCGGCGCCGGCGGCTCGCGGCTTCTACGCGGCAATTGCCCGGAGCACGAAGCGCTGGAGGAAGACGCGGCGCGCTTCTTCGGGGCCGAGAGCGCGCTTTTCTTCGGCGCCGGTTTCTCCGCCAATGAAGCGTTGCTCGCCACGCTGCCGCAGCGCGGCGATCTCGTGCTTCACGATGCGCTCATTCATGCGAGCTGCCATGACGGATTGCGGCTGTCCCGTGCCGAGCGCCTCGCGATTCCCCACAATGACGCCGAGGCCTTCGAGCAGGCGCTCCGCGCCTTTCGCGCCAACAACGCGTCAGGTCGCGCCTGGATCCTCGTGGAGAGCCTCTACAGCATGGACGGCGACGGAGCTCCGCTGGCGACGCTTGCCGCGCTCGCCGACGCCTATGGGGCATTCCTGCTCATCGACGAAGCGCATGCGACGGGCGTCTACGGCCTTGGCGGTCGCGGTCTCGCGCATGACATCGAAGGCCGCGAGAATGTCGTGACGCTGCACACTTGCGGCAAGGCGCTCGGCCTTTCGGGGGCGCTCCTGTGCCTGCCGCGCGCCCTGCGCGACTTCCTCGTCAATCGCGCGCGCAACTTCATCTTCGCGACAGCGCCTTCGCCGCTTCAAGCCGAGGTGATCCGCGCCGCCCTTCCCTTGATCGAAGCCGCCGAGGAGCGTCGCACCGCGCTGGCGCGCCGCGTCGTCCGGCTCGGCGAGGCGTTGCGCGCAACGACGGTCGCGCCTTCGGGCACGCAAATCCAGCCGGTGATCGTCGGCTCGGATGGACGCGCTGTCGCCCTCGCGCGCGAGATGCAGGCCGAGGGCTTCGACATCCGCGCGATCCGTCCGCCGACCGTGCCGGAGGGCTCGGCGCGGCTCAGGATCTCCGTCACGCTCAACGCGAGCGAAGAAGAGATCGACGCCATGGTCGCGACGCTCGCGCGAAAGCTCGAAGAGCCGCCGGCATGAGCGCGTTTGTCGTCGCGGGAACTGACACGGATGTCGGCAAGACGATCTTTGCGGCGGCTCTCGCCGGCGCGATTGGCGCCGCTTATTGGAAGCCGGTGCAGGCGGGGCTCGACGGCGAGACCGATTCGCAAATTGTTGCCCGGCTTGCTGGCCTGGGCCCGGAACGCATTCTGCCCGAAGCCTACCGCCTCAGGACGCCCGCTTCTCCGCATCTTGCCGCAAGGCTCGACGGCCTCGCCATCGACAGGCTCGATCCGCCAACCCCGCGTCCGCTCGTGATCGAGACGGCGGGCGGCGTGATGACTCCCTTGACGCTCCAGGCGACCAACGCCGATCTGCTGGCGCATTGGCGCCTGCCGGTCGTCGTCGTGGCGCGCACCCGTCTCGGCACGATCAACCATAGCCTACTGACGCTGGAGGCCCTGCGACGCCGCGGCGCGCCGGTGCTTGGGCTAGCCTTCATCGGCGAGGAAGACGCCGAGGCTGAAAGCGCGATCGCCGAGATGGGCGAGACGCGCATTCTGGGACGCCTGCCTCGCCTCGCGGCGCTGACGCGCGAAAGCCTCGCCAACGCCTTCGCCGCCGGTTTCGACAGACGGGATTTCCTATGAGCCTTGCGGCTTCGTCTTCGCCGGTTTGGCGTCCGTTCACGCAGCACGCGCTGCAGCCGGATGCGATCGAGATTGCTGAGGCCGAAGGCGCATGGCTGACGGCGAAGGACGGCGTGCGCTATCTCGACGCGATCTCGTCTTGGTGGGTGATCAGTCATGGACATCGCCGCTCCGAGATCATGCGAGCGATTCGCGATCAGACGGAGCGGCTCGATCAATTGATCTTCGCGGGCTTCACGCATGAGCCGGCGGAGACCCTCGCACGCCGGCTCGTCGCGCTGACGCCGCAAGGCCTCGACTATGTCTTTTATTCCGACAGCGGCTCCACTTCGGTCGAGGTCGCGATCAAAATGGCGCTGGGGTTTTGGAGGAACCGCGGCGAGAATCGCACGCGGATTCTCGCGCTGGAGCATGGCTATCACGGCGACACGGTCGGCGGGATGTCGACCTCGGCGCGCGGTCCCTTCAATGCGAGCTATGCGCCGCTGCTTTACGACGTCGAGCGCATCCCCTTCCCGGCCGCCGGGCGCGAGCAGGCCACGCTCTACGCGCTGGAGGCCGCCTGCAAGGCGAAGCCTGCAGCGCTCGTCGCCGAGCCGCTGATCTTGGGCGCTGGCGGCATGCTGATCTACCCGCCCTCAGTGCTGCGCGAGATGAGGGCGATTTGCGCGCGCCACGGCGTGCTCTTCATCGCCGATGAGGTGATGACCGGTTTCGGCCGCACGGGGACTTTATTCGCCTGCGAGCAAGCGAATGTCGTCCCCGACATCGCCTGCTACGCCAAGGGCCTAACGGGCGGCGCGCTGCCACTCGCCGTGACGATGTGCAGCGCCGAGATTTTCGAGGCGCATTTCTCGGAAGACCGCGCCAAGGCGCTGTTTCACTCGAGCTCCTTTACGGCCAACCCGATCGCCTGCGCCGCCGCGCTCGCCAATCTCGACATCTGGGAAAAGGGTGACGCGCGAGAGACTGTGGCGAGAACATGCGCCTTGCAAGAGGAACGCATTAGCCGCTTTGCGAATGATGCGCGCTTTCGCAACGCGCGTCGCATCGGCACGATTACGGCGCTCGATCTCGCGGTCGACGAGGAGGGCTATCTTGCGACGATCGGCCTCGAGCTCATGCGCTTCTTCAATGCGCGGGGACTGCTGCTGCGCCCGCTCGGTCCGACGATCTATGTGCTGCCGCCCTACTGCGTGACGGGAGAAGACCTCGACCTCGCCTATGCGGCGATTGAGGAAGCCGCGACATTCGCAGGCAGGATAGCTTAGGAACATCGGCTGCGTCGGGAGGCGAAGCTTCTCGCCGATGAGAACTTGGAGCGGCCTGTCGCACGTGAGCCAAGGTCGATTTCAATGCGCCGTTTCTCGGGGCGCTATCGCAGTTCCAGGGCGCGCGTCGCGAGCGCGACGACCCGCGGAATCGGCTTCTTACCCTGCTCGTAATAGGCCACCATACGGCGGCTGATCCCCAAGGCGGTCGCCGCCGTGTCGAGCGTGTAGGCCTTACGTTCACGCCATCGCTTGAAGGCGTCAGGCGACAAGGTGACGCCCGCTTGCTCTTGCGCCAGCCGCCAAAGGGTATCGGCGGCGATGTCGATGTCGTCAGTCCAGACGACATCGGTCCCATGTTCGCCGACACGGGCTTGACGGAAGAGTTCAGGCGAGCTGCGAAGCGGCGCATAGACGCGAAACGTCTCAATCATGCCAGCGACGTCGACGAGACTTTCCTCGCCTTTATCCCAGCGGACGAGCAAGGTCAGCGGCTTGTCGCCAGGGGATACGGCGGCGATGCGTGGCAACGTCTTCTTGGGCATGGTCAACCTCGTTCATTGAGTTCCGCCCACTTCAGGGCAAGCAGTTCCTGATGGTCGCGCGCCCATGCCATCGCCTCGGCCATCTCCCTGGCTTCGGCCTCCCCGCGATCACGGCCAAATCCGAAATCCGCACGAGCACCTGAAAATCGGGCGCGACGATATGAAAGTGCGGTGGGCGGTGATCGTCGGCATACATGCGGATGCTGGTGGAGCCGAAGCGGCGCAATAGGGGCATGGCGGGCCACCGGTTGCCATGGTGCAACTATTGCACCATGGCCGCAAAAGTCAAGGATCGGGAGGGCGCGTTGGCGCCAGTCGCCCAGCATCCAGCCGCCTCACCTCTTCTCCCTCAAATACTCCTCCCGCAGCACCCGGCGCAGAACCTTGCCGACCGGGCTTTTCGGTAGAGTCTTGCGAAATTCATAATGTCTCGGGGTTTTGTAGGAGGTGAGGCTCTCGCGGGCGAATTTGCGGAGCTCCTCGGGCGTCACGCCTCCGTCGCGCGGGACGATGAAGGCGACGGGCGCTTCGCCCGAACGGGGATCGGGCGCGCCAATGACCGCGACTTCCTTCACCTGCGGATGATGCGCCAGCACGTCCTCGACCTCATTGGGGTAGACGTTGAAGCCGGACACCAGGATCATTTCCTTCAGCCGATCGACGAGCTTGATCTTTCCGTCAGGCAGCATCGTCGCCACATCGCCGGTGCGAAAGAATCCGTCCGCTGTCATGGCGCCGCGCGTCTCCTCGGGCTTTCCCCAATAGCCCGCCATGACTTGCGGACCCTTGACACATAGCTCGCCGCTTTCGCCGGAAGGGACGATCGACCCGTCCTCGGCGCGAATGGAAATGTCGGTCGACGGCACGGGGTAACCGATCGTACCCGTGAATTCCTCGACATCCGGCGAGTTGACGCAGACGATGGGCGAGGTTTCCGAAAGGCCATAGCCTTCGATGATCGCCTTGCCGGTGATCGCCTTCCACTTGTGCGCGACCGCGTGCTGCGTCGCCATGCCGCCGGAAATGCAGAAGGAGAGCGTGGAGAACTCGAGGCTGGCGAACCCCGGCGCGTCGGCGAGCGCCGCATAAAGCGTGTTGACCCCGGAAAACATCGTGTAGCTCGATTTACGCAGAGTCTTGATGAAGCCCGCGATGTCGCGCGGATTGGCGATCAGCAGGCAGCAGCCGCCGGTCCGCACCATCATCAACAGGCAGGCCGTCAATCCGAAGATGTGATAGAGCGGCAAGGCGGTGACGATCTTTTGCGGCTCGCGGCACCAGGGCTCGAGCCACATCGCCGCCTGCTCGACATTGCTCGCGACGTTCCTGTGCAGCAGCACGGCGCCCTTGGCGAAGCCCGTGGTGCCGCCCGTATATTGCAAGAAGGCGATGTCATCGGGCGCGACGGCGACGGGCTCTCGCAGATGCAGATGGCCGAAGCGCAGCGCCTCGTAGAAATAGATCGAGCCCGGCAGGACGTAGGGCTTCACAGCGCGCTTGACATAGCGCGAGACGAAATTGATGAGCACGCCCTTCGCGCCGAGGAGATCGCCGGGCTTGAGGATGATCGCCTGCTCGACCCGCATCTTCGGCCAGGCTTCCGCGACGACGTGGGTGAAATTCTCGAGAACGAAGATGAAGCGCGCCCCGGCGTCATTGATCTGCCGCTCGAGCTCGAGCGGCGTATAGAGCGGATTGATGTTGGTCACGACGCCGCCGGCGAGCAGCACGCCAAAGAGCACGGCAGGATAGCTCGCGAGATTGGGCGACATGATCGCCACGCGCTCGCCCTTCTTGAGCCCCTGCGCCAAGAGCCACGACGCCACGGCCTGGGCGTGGCCGCCGAGCGCGAAATAGCTCATGCTCACGCCAAAGCTCTCGAGCGCCGGGCGATGCGGAAAGCGCTCGACGCTGTCGAGAAACACGGCGTTGAGCGTAGGGTTCTCGAGATTGATTTCCGCTTTGGCGTGCTTGGGATAGGCGTTGAGCCAGGGACGCGTCGCGTAAGGATCCTCGATCGGCGGCATGGGGTTTGTCCTGCTCGAAAAAAAGCGCCGGGCGCGAATCGGCCGTTTGAAAGCTAGCGAATTCCTAGCCGGAAACCTCGCCGCACGCAGGAATTTTGCTTATTGCGGCGCAATAATCGCTCGGCGCGCTTCTCCCTCGAGCGGAGCGGTCCGAGAGGATAAGAAATCCTTCTCTATCATGAGGTTGGAGCGGATCATGATCGCAAAAGCCTGTCAGATTTTGCGCGGTTCGCTCCTGCGCTCAAGCCGCCTGCGCGCTAGAGGCCCCGAGCAGCAACGCCAAACCGATGAACAACACCAGCGCCGCGGCGACGAGCTCCGCGCTGCGGGCGGCGATCATCGTCGCGCGGCGCTCGGATCCGGCCCAGCTCTGCGCGAGACGCCGAGCGAGAACGGTCGCCGCGGCGAGCGCGCCCGTTGTCAAGCCTGTGCCGACCGACATCGCCAGAACGGCGGCGCAGCCGGCCTTGAAGATCCCTTGCGCCAGCGTGAAGACGAGAATGAGGATCGCGCCGGAGCAAGGCCGCAGTCCCGCAGCGAGGACGGCGCCGGCGGCGCTGCCGAAGGAAAATTTCTGGTCCGACAAATCCTGGGGATCAACGAGCGCGCAGTGCTCGCAGTCTTGCGGATGCGCGCCCGAAGAGGCGTCAACGGCTTCACAACGGAAGCCGCTCGCGCTCGCCGGCGCCTGCGGTGGCGCGCGCAGCGCGGATAGAAGCGCCCCGCCCTTCCTCCACAGAAGCGCCGCGCCGAGGGCGGCGATCGCCGCATAGCTGGCGAGCTCCACCCAATCGATAGCGCTCTTCATCTCGAGCGCCGTGAAGCCAAGAAGAGCCGCCGCGAGCCCGACGATGGCGATTGCCACGAGGCCTTGCAGCAGCGCGGCAAGCCCCGCGAGGATCATGCCCCTGCGCACGGCGCTGCGGCTCGCGATCATGTAGGAGGCGAGCACGGCCTTGCCGTGCCCGGGACCCGCGGCGTGAAAGACACCATAAGCGAGGCTCGCGGCGATCAGCGACCAATAGGCCGCGTTTTCGCTCTTAACCCGTCGCGCGGCGTTCTGCAGCTCGAGATGAAACCAGTTCTGCCAGGCCAGGATCGTTCCGGCCAGCCCCCCCGCCGCGCCCGCCCCCTCCCCGCCGCCGATGGCGAAGGGGTTCTTGTGTCGCGGCTGGCTCGCCCCAAAAGGCTCCGCGCTCGCTTGCGGGAGGGGGCTCACTGCGGCCCCGAGCACGAGCGCGAGCGCGCCCCGCAAGACAGTTCGGCGCGAAACCATTACGGACAGGCCACGATGATTCGCGTCGCGAGCTTCACGCCGAAGTCTGCGCCGGGCGAAAAATTCTGGAAAAAGGCCTCGGTGAGCTGCTTGTTGTCTTCCGCCGCGAGCGGCTTGGGCTCGAGGGCGCTGACCGAGCAGCCCTCGGGCGCCTTGGCGAGCGTGACCGGGTCCTTCTTCTCGAAGCCGAATGACACGTAATAGGTCGGATCGTACACCTGGAATGAAAACGGCTTCTTGGCGCTGACGGGCGTCTCGAGAGGCAAGAAGAAGCGAAAGGTGACGATCTTGCGATCGTCCGCCTCGAGCGTCGCCTCCACCGGAGGCTTGAATTTAAGCTTGGCGCCGCCCTGCTTGGCGAAGGTGAAGTAGTCGAACTCCGCGAGCGATTCGACATTCGTCTTGGCGAGCGGCGCGAGCTCCTCGCGCGTCGGCGGCTTACCGTCCTTGCCGAGGCCTTGGACCGCGAAGGCCGAGTACATCTCGTCGAATTCCCAGGCCTGCCGCAATCCGACGATCTTCCCGTCCGGACCAAAAACGACCTGGCTGCGAGCCGCCACCCAGACATGCGGATGCGCCCTCGCCGCTTCGGTCGCGCTCAAGAGCCACGCCGAGCCGAGGAGAAGAAGGAGAAGGGCCGCGTTGAAGCGTGTTCGCATCTGTCCGATGGTTGGCGGCCGCGAGGCCACAGGCGCCCCCTTTATCACGAAGCGGTGGACCGCAATAAGGCCTTCTTGAAATGGCTCTGCGGACTGGCGTAATCTGACAGGGGCGCGCTTTTGGCTCAGGTCCGGGCTCGGCCGCAAACCGGCGCGGTCCGCAGGAGCCGCGATCGGCCACAGAGTTCCTTTCAAGGACACGGGGACGCAGCAGACAGCAGCCGCCCCGGCGAAGTAACGATCTGCGTAGATTTCGTCCCTCCCAGGGACCTGCTTGCGCGTCATCACGGTCGCAGGAGAGATCCAAAACATGGCGGAATTTTCTGCCGACGCCTCCATGCTCGATCCCGTGCTCGGCGCCGCGACGCTCGAGGACAAATACGATCTTCGCAAGAATCGCGTGCTGATGACCGGCACGCAGGCGATCGTGCGTCTTCTCCTGACGCAGAAGGAGCTCGACCGTCGCGCGGGGCTCAATACGGCGGGCTTCGTGACTGGCTACCGCGGCTCGCCGCTCGGGGGCGTCGACGCACAGATGCTCCGCGCCAAGCCCCATTTGGACGCGGCTGGCGTCACTTTCATGCCAGGTCTCAACGAAGATCTCGCCGCGACCGCGATCTGGGGCGCACAGCAGGCCGAAATGCGCGGCGAAGGCCGATATGATGGGGTTTTCTCGCTTTGGTACGGCAAGGGCCCCGGCGTCGACCGCAGCGGCGACGCGCTGCGCCACGTCAACCACGCGGGAACCTCGCGCTACGGCGGCGTGCTCGCGCTCATGGGCGACGATCATCTGGCCGAGTCGTCCACGATCGCGCATCAGTCGGAATATCACTTCATCGACGTGATGATGCCGGTCCTCGCTCCCGCCGGCGTCGAGGAGATATTGACCTATGGGCTCTACGGCTTCGCCCTGTCGCGATACAGCGGTCTCTGGGTCGGCCTGAAATGCGTCAAGGACACGGTTGAATCGACCGCCTCGATCGACGCTTCCCTTGACCGAGCCCCCATCCGGATCCCCGAAGATTTCCTCATGCCGCCGGGCGGCCTCAACATCCGCGCCGCCGACCCCGTGCTGGCGCAGGAAGCCCGCATGCACGAGCACCGCATTCCCGCGGCGCTCGCCTTCATCCGCGCCAATCGGCTGAATCGCATCGTCACCTCGGGGGGGCCTAACGCCAAGATCGGCGTGATCACCGTCGGCAAGTCCTATCTCGACGTGCGGCAGGCGATGGACGACCTCGGCATCGACGAGGTCAGAGCCAATCAGCTCGGGCTGCGGCTTTACAAGATCGGCTGCCCCTGGCCGCTCGAGCCCAAGGGGCTCGCGGAATTTTCGCGCGGGCTTGATCTCATCGTCGTTGTCGAGGAGAAGCGTTCGCTCATCGAGACCCAGCTGCGGGAGCAGCTTTACGACGCCGCGAACCATCCGATTTGCATTGGCAAGCAGGACGAGCGCGGCGATTGGCTCTTTCCCGGAAAGGGCGCCCTGGACCCAAACGACATCGCGGTCGCGCTGGGGCGCCGCCTCATGAAACACCATCCCTCGGCGGAGCTCGAGGCGCGCGTCCTGCGGTTAGAACGGCTGCAGCAGCGCCGCGCGACGATGACCGAGGTCACGACGCGCGTCCCGCATTTTTGCGCGGGGTGCCCGCACTCGACCTCGACCCATGTGCCGCAAGGGGCGCGCGCCTATACGGGGATCGGCTGCCATTACATGGCGCAGTGGATGGACCGCTCGACCGAGGGCTACACCCATATGGGCGGCGAGGGCGCGAACTGGATCGGCGAGGCGCCCTTCTCGACCCGCAAGCACGTGTTCCAGAACCTCGGCGACGGCACCTACAACCACTCGGGCTCGCTCTCGATTCGCTTTGCGGTCGCGACCAAGACGAACATCACCTTCAAGATCTTGTTCAACGGCGTCGTGGCGATGACCGGAGGCCAGAAGCACGAAGGCGAGCTCACGGTCGAAGCCATCGCCCATCAGGTCGCGGCGGAAGGGGTTCGCAAGATCGCGCTCGTCACCGACGAGCCCGGCAAATATCCGGTCGCGACGCCGTGGCCGCCGGGCCTGCAGATCCACCACCGCAATATCTTGAACGAGGTGCAGCGCGATCTCGCCGAAACCCCGGGCGTCACCGTGCTGATCTACGATCAGACCTGCGCCACCGAAAAGCGCCGCCTGCGCAAGCGCGGGCTGCTCGAAGACCCCGACTCGCGGATTATCATCAACGAGCTCGTCTGCGAAGGCTGCGGCGACTGCGGCACCGCCTCGAACTGCGTCGCGGTGCAGCCGCTCGAGACCGAGTTCGGCCGCAAGCGCCGCATCGATCAGTCGGTCTGCAACAAGGATTTCTCCTGTCTCGAAGGCTTCTGCCCGAGCTTCGTGACCGTGCATGGCGCGCGCATGAAGAAGGCGCCGCTGCCGACCGCCGCGCAGACCGCGAGCCAGCCCGCGCTTCCGGCTCCGCGTTTGGCCGCGATCGGCGAGACGCCTTATGGCGTGCTGGTGGCGGGGCTCGGGGGGACCGGCGTCGTGACGATCTCCGCCCTCCTCGGCCTCGCGGCGCATCTCGAAGGCAAGGGCGTCGGCGTCATCGACATGGCCGGGCTCGCGCAGAAAGGCGGCGCGGTCTATTGCCACGTCAAGATCGCCCGTGCGCCCCAGGACGTGCATGCGATCCGCATCGCTGCTGGAGAAGCCGACCTCATCTTGGGTTGCGACCTCGTCGTCTCCGGGGCGAAGCTCGTGCTCTCGGTCGTGGACAAGGAGCGAACCGCGCTCGTGGTCAACAGCGCGGAGGTGTTTCCCGGCGACATCGAGCGCGACCCCGATTTTGTTTTGCCGGCCGAGGCGATCCGGCAGTCGATTCTCCGCGCCGCCGGACCGCGCATCGATCTCCTCGACGTGACGGCGCTCGCCCTGTCGCTTCTCGGCGATTCGATCGCCGCAAACATCTTCATGCTGGGTTACGCTTGGCAAAAAGGGCTGCTGCCGCTTGGCGACGCCTCGCTCCTGCGCGCGATCGAGATCAACGGCGAATCGGTCGAGATGAACAAGCAGGCCTTCCTCTGGGGGAGGCGCGCCGCCCATGATCTCGCGAGTGTCGAACGTGTCGCGCGCGCGCTGCGCCCCAAGAGCGAGGCGCGGCGATTGTCGAGCAGCCTGGAAGAAATCATCGAAAGACGCGCCGAATATCTCGTCGGCTATCAGAACGAGGCCTATGCGCGGCGTTATCGCGAGCGCGTGGCGGCGGTCGCCAGATTGGAGGCGGCGCGCGTCCCTGGCCCGCAGGAGCTGACCGAGGCGGTCGCCCGCTATCTCTTCAAGGTGATGGCGGCCAAGGATGAATATGAGATCGCGCGGCTCTACACCGACGGCGCTTTCGAACGACAGCTGCGCGCGGCCTTCGAGGGCGATCTCCAGCTCGAATTCCACTTCGCGCCGCCGGTGCCCGCTTGGCAGCCCAAGAATGACTTCGGCGGCTCGCGCAAGATCACCTTCGGCGGCTGGGTCTTTGGGGTGTTACGCATCCTCGCGAAGCTGAAAGGGCTGCGCGGCACGCCCTTCGACATCTTGCGCTTCAATCAGGATCGCATCAGGGAGCGGGAGATCCGCGCCAATTACGAGGCGCTGCTCGACGAGATCCTCGAGCGGCTACACCCGCAAAATCATGCGACAGCGGTGGCGCTGGCGCGGCTGCCCGAGAAAATCCGCGGCTTCGGCCACATCAAGGCTCGCAACACCGAAGCGGCGCAGGCCGAGGAGAAGCGCCTGCTCGAGCAGTTCCGCCGCCCGATCGACGCGGCGCGAATCGCGGCGGAGTGAGAGCGGCAAGACAGAAAGCGGACGACGCCTCAGCTGGGTCCAACGATCTTCACTTCTGGAAAATATGTGCGGTAGCGAGCGACATCTCGCGTCAAAATAGGTGCGCCGAGGACGCTCGCATGGGCGCCGATGAAAAAATCCGGTAGCGGACTCGTTTTCAGGCCGCCTGAGCGGCGGTAAGCGCGGAAAGCAACGCCGGCGCGGAATGCTGCCGCCTTTGGCACATCCAAAATGACGAGCCCCAATCGCGCGATCTCCGCGTCGCAATCGCTTTCGCTCGCGAACCCCAAGGAAAACTCCGCGTAGATGACCGCGTTGATGATCAGAGGCGCCCCTTCGCGCCTCGCCGCTTCCAGAGCGCCGATCGACCATTCGAACCACGCCAGGTCGCCAGTGGCGATGTCAATCAAGATGTTCGTGTCGACGAATATCAATCCTCGCCTCGCGTGAAGGCCATCAACTCGTCTGTCGTAAACCCTTTGAACGGCTTGCGCCGCGCCATGTCCTCTAAAACTGCTCGATAAGCGTCGCCGCTGGCGTGGCTACCGGCCTTTTCAACGACCACCCCGCCGTCGAGCCGAGGGCGCAAGATCACGCTGTCTCCAGCGTGAATGCCTGCCGCCTCGAGAATCTCTTTCGACAGCGTGATTTCGCCCTTCTCGTCGACTTTCGTGCTCATGCGTCCGTCTTTCAGCCGTGTCGCATCTTACCACGAGCGAAATTTATAGAGCGAAATTCTGTCTCAAGGTTAAGCTTTAAGCGTTCAGCTATCGGTGTCACCCTAGCTTCTCCTTTCGCCCACCGGCAACGCCCAATGGTCGGTCCTGTCAGATCTGGCGCCCTACCCCTCCATCTTCAGCGCGGCGATAAACGCCTCCTGCGGGATTTCCACCCGCCCGAACTGGCGCATCTTCTTCTTGCCTTCCTTCTGCTTCTCGAGCAGCTTTCTCTTACGAGTCGCGTCGCCGCCGTAGCACTTCGCCGTCACGTCCTTGCGGAAGGCGCGCACGGTTTCGCGCGCGATGATCTTGCCGCCGATCGCCGCCTGAATCGGCACCTGGAACATATGCGGCGGGATCAACTCTTTCAGCTTTTCGCACATCTGCCGTCCGCGCCCATCCGCGCGCGTGCGGTGCACGAGCATGGAGAGCGCGTCGACGGGCTCCGCGTTCACGAGAATGCTCATCTTGACGAGATCGCCGGGGCGATAGTCGGTGATCTGATAATCGAAGCTCGCATAGCCCTTCGAGATCGACTTCAGGCGGTCATAAAAGTCGAACACGACCTCGTTCAGCGGCAGGTCGTAGACGGCCATCGCGCGCTTGCCGACATAGTTGAGGTCGGCCTGCACGCCGCGCCGATCCTGACAGAGCTTCAGCACCGCGCCGAGATAGTCGTCGGGCGTCATGATCGTCGCGCGGATCCAGGGCTCGCGGATTTCCTCGATCCGCACCACGTCCGGCATGTCGGCCGGATTATGCAGCTCGATCTCCTCGCCGTTGGTGAGCAGGATCTTGTAGACGACTGACGGCGCCGTCGCGATGAGGTCGAGGTTGAACTCGCGATGCAGGCGCTCCTGAATGATCTCTAAGTGCAGGAGCCCAAGAAAGCCGCAGCGAAAGCCGAAGCCAAGCGCCGCCGAGGTCTCCATCTCATAGGAGAAGCTCGCGTCATTGAGGCGCAGCTTGCCGATGGCCGCGCGCAAATCTTCGAAATCGGCGGCGTCGACCGGGAAGAGCCCGCAGAAGACGACAGGCTGCGCGGGCTTGTAGCCGGGGAGCGCCTCGGCGCAGGGACGCTTGTCGTCGGTAATCGTGTCGCCGACGCGCGTGTCCGCGACCTGCTTGATCTGCGCGGTGATGAAGCCGATCTCGCCGGGACCGAGCTGGGCGACGTCCTGCATCTTGGGCTTGAAGACGCCGATCCGATCGATCTCATAATGCGCATTCGCGCCGATCATCTTGATCTTCTGGCCCTTCTTCATGACGCCGTCGAAGATTCGCACGAGCACGACGACGCCGAGATAGGCGTCGTACCAGCTGTCGACGAGGCCGGCTTTGAGCGGCGCGGTCTCGTCGCCCTTGGGCGGCGGCAGGCGCTTGACGATGGCTTCCAGCACCTCGTCGACCCCAAGGCCTGTCTTGGCCGAGATCGGCACGGCGTCGGAGGCGTCGAGGCCTATGACCTCCTCGATCTGCTGCTTGATGCGGTCGGGCTCGGCCGCCGGCAGGTCGATCTTGTTCAGGACGGGGACGATCTCATGCCCGGCGTCGATCGCCTGATAGACATTGGCGAGTGTCTGGGCTTCGACCCCCTGAGAGGCGTCGACGACGAGAAGAGAGCCCTCGCAGGCGTGCAGCGAGCGCGAGACCTCATAGGCGAAGTCGACGTGCCCGGGCGTGTCCATCAGATTGAGGACATAGCTTTTGCCATCCTTGGCCTTGTAGTCGAGGCGGACGGTTTGCGCCTTGATCGTGATGCCGCGCTCGCGCTCGATGTCCATCGAGTCGAGCACTTGGTCGACCATCTCGCGGTCGGCGATCGTCCCGGTGAGCTGGATCAGCCGGTCGGCAAGCGTCGACTTGCCGTGGTCGATGTGGGCGACGATCGAGAAATTGCGGATGTTGTCGATGGGGTGAGCGGTCATGCGCCCCGGATAGCAGCGCCGGGGCGTCGAGGAAAGGGCGGGGCCACAGAAGCGCGAGAGCGCGATACGAAAAAGTGGAAACCGGCTTTTCGCACAGATCCCGCTCTAAAACTTTGGAATCGATCACTTATCTGCGTTTGAGCGCTTCCACTCAAACGCAGCGTGATCTCGCGCTCGCGGCTATTTCTTTGCGAGCGCGCGCTCGAACTCGACCATAGCCTTTCCCCAAAGCTCCTTGGCGACAGGCGTGGCCCATTTGACGAAAGCCACGGTGCTCTCAACCGTGAAGCAGCCGATCGCGTACGACCATTCGACGGCCAGATCGAACCATTTCAAGCCCGGATGCCCCTCCGGGATTTTGGAGCGCAGGAAGGCGACGCCGGCCTTGGTTTCCTTGCAGACGACGCCCCAGATCACCTCGAGCGAATCAGTCGGGTTCTGGCGCGCAAGCTCCTGGGCGAGACGCCCCGCTTCCCGCAACGCCTCCTCGGCGCGGCCGGTCGCCTGATTGAGCGCGTTTTTCAAGGTTTCGGCCTCGGCCGACAGCCTATCCCGCTCCTGCCCCAAGATCCCGAGGCGCGCGGACAGCTCGTCGCGCTCGCGCGAGGCCGCGTCGGCCATGCGCAGAACCTCGGCCTTGTCGGCAGCGTGCCGATCGGCGTCGGCCGTGGCGCGTTTCAGCTTTTCCTGAAGGTCGGCGATCAGCGCGTTTGCCGCCGCCGCAGCGGGCGAATTCGAGGTGTCTTCATGGTCTTCCAGCACGGCGAGGCTCCCGATTCGAGCCCGCGTGAAGCGGGCCATAAAGGTGATGAGACGACGGCGCGCCGCGGCGCGAATCTAAGGCAGTCCTGGCTTTTCATACGAGGTCTCGCGCGCAGAGGCCAGCCGGATTTCGCGAAATGCTCCAGCTTGAAAGCCGGGTTACGGCACGCCCTGCCGCTTCGCAAAACCGCCCATGGCCCCCTGAGCGTGGCGCAGACTCTGGAGCCCCGCGCTGGCCTCGAACGTGGCTTAGACTTTGCTTGCTTTGAGGAAACAGGAGTATGACGCCGTGTCGGAAGCTCTGACCCGAAGCATCAATACGGAAAAAGACTTCGAACAGCCGGTCGAAACGCTCTGGCGCGCCATGACGGACTCCGAATGGCTTGCGGTCTGGTTCTTTCCAAACGACATTGAACCGGTCGTAGGACATAAGTTCACAATATGGAGCCGGCCGATCGAGCGTTGGGACGGCGAGTTCAAATGCCAGGTGCTCGAGGTCATTCCGGAAAAACTGCTGCGCTTCAGCTGGTCCGGCGGGCACGAGGAGCTGAAAGCCTTCGGCCGCGAGATGTCCACCAGCGTCACCTGGACGCTCGCTCCACTTCCGAACGGCGGCGCGCGCGTCGTCTTCACGCATGAGGGGTTTGCTGCGGACCCTGCGGCGGACGCGCTTTACGAGGTCATGCAGAAGGGCTCGGAGAGCGTGTTGAGAAGCCTCGCGAAAAGGCTTCCGGATCTCATCGAGCACGGCGCATGAAAAAGGCTGAAGAACGGCAGGTTTTCGCCTAGCGGTTGCGTCGGACTCATTGATCCTCAGCGCGTCTTGTCGAGAGCAGAAAGACCGGAGCCGACGGTCCTGGCCACGGAGAGGCAGTCCTCCGGGCGCTTGAGACATCGTTCCTTGACGCCTTCGGCGAGCTTTTCCGCCGCGGCTCTCTTCAGCGTCTCGATCACATCGGCTTCACGCGCCGGCGTGGCGCGGCGCCCCGGCTCGACCTTGGCCTTGGTGGCGACCTGGCCCTCCGGTTGGCTCTCGCGGCTCGCCAAGAAGAAAATCACAGCGAGGACGAGCAGGCTTTTGAGGAGAAACCACACGCCTCTACCCGGCTCCCATGTAAATCGCGCCTAAACTTTAGTCCTTATCGCTCGAGCGGCTCCCTGCGAGCGGGATGGGCGCCAGTCAACTTGCGCGCAAGGACCTTTCCCGCCGGTAAATTTCTCCCTTTTCAAAGAGCCCGCCTTAGCAAGGGTTCTCCAGCCGAGGGGCGGCGCGTCGCCAATAATCCAACGCGTGGGGAGCTCCGGGGGCGCGTCCTTAGCAGTCGCTTAACGTCGATTTGCAAAACTCCTCGCTCTCAGGGAGTGTCGCCTTGCAGTGTTCCTCGGCCGTGAAAAGCCTCAACGCGCCCACGTGGCTCGAGCAGCTCGCTCCCGATCACGGCGCCGAGGACGCCGTTTCGCGGGAACGGCAAAAGCTCTTCATCCTGCTGCGATTGGTCGCCGGCGGCGGCGCGCTGCTGCTCGCGCCGCTCTATCTGCTGCTGATCGGCCTGCCGACGCCGCAGCATCTGTCGCTGTTTATCCTCTCGCTCACGCCTTTCGTCGCGATCGGCGTGTTGAAACGCACCGGCGACCTGTCCTTCGCGCAGAATGTCTCGATCAGCGGCTGGTCGGCGCTCGCGGTCGGGGTCTGCCTGTCGGCGAAGGGTTTCGAACCCGTTGCGGGGCTGTTGCTGACGGTGGCGCTGATCGAAGCCGCGTTAGCGCTCGATGCGATCGTTGTCGGAGCCGTGGCTTGCGCGGGCCTCGTGTTGGTCGCCATCCACGCGGGTCTGCCGCTCTTCGGCGACATTGCGCTGTCGCCCGGCCGCCTCGACATTGCCTTGGCGGGAGCTCCGCTCCTTTGCTACGCGGCCTTGCTCGCCTCGGGCGGGGTGCTCGTCGAGCGGGCGCGCACGCGCGCCGATCGCCGCAACGCCCGCGATCTCGGATTGCTCACTGCCGCGATCGGCGACATCGTCGCCTATTTCGACCGGCGCGGCGCCGCGACTTCGGTCCTGGGCGAGAAGCATCGGGCCTACGGGCTCGAGCCGAACGATTTGCTGGGGCGCGGCTTTCTGCAACGCGTGCACATGGCGGATCGCCCAGCGTTTCTGGCGCTCGGCGCCCAAGCCGCGGCGGACGGCGAGCCGTCGCAGGCCACTCTTCGGATTCTCGTGAACCGACCCGATCGCGACGGCGGCGTCCATTTTCTTCGCTTCGAGGCCCGCGCCTATCCCATGAGCGCCGCGGAAGGCTGCGCCGATGAGGACTCGGGCGCCTTCGTCTGCGTTTTTCGCGACGCGACCGCGGCGACCCGAGCGGAGGAGGAGATCGCCGCCGCGCAACGCGAGAGCAAGCTCGCGCAGACCGCCAAGACGCGCTTCCTCGCGACTGTCAGCCACGAGCTGCGCACGCCGCTCAATGCGATCATCGGCTTTGCTGAAATGCTCGCCAATCCCGAGCTCGAGATGAGGCCGCAGGAGGCGCGCAAGCGGAGCGAATATGCGCGGATCATCAGCGAATCCGGCCGTCGCTTGCATGAAGTCGTCAACACGATCATCGACATTTCGAAAATCGAGTCCGGCGCGATGCAAATCCTGATCGAGCCCTTCTCACTCAGCGCGCTGATGGATCAGTGCTGCGACACATTGCGTGCGAAGGCGGCGGACCGCGAGATAACCCTTGTCTGCAATCATCCGCCCCAAAGCGAGGACGTCTGGGCCGACAGGCGCGCCTGCAAGCAGATTCTCGTCAGCCTGCTCTCCAACGCGATCAAATTCACGCCGCCCTCAGGCCGCGTGAGCTTGAGTCTGGCGATCGAGGGCGCTCATTACGCGATAAGCGTCAAGGATACGGGCGTCGGCATCTCGCCCGCCGACATCGCCCGGCTCGGCGAGCCTTTCTTTCAGGCGAGCGCCTCGGACGATCGCGCTTTCGAGGGCGCAGGACTCGGGCTCGCGGTGGTTCGGGGTCTCGTCGGGCTGCATGGCGGCCGCATCGGCATCGAAAGCGCGCCGCGGGTCGGCACGACCGTGACCGTGCGCCTGCCGCAGGACTGCCGGAATAGTGGAAAGACGCGCGCGCCGGTCAAGATCGAAACGGTTCAACGTCACGCCGGCGGCGGCGACAGAAGCGGAGCGGTGAAAAAAATTGCCTAAGAGCCCCCCCTCTCACGATTTCGACGCTTTTCAACCCGCGCCCCGGCGCGGGCTTCTCGGGCTGCTTCGCTCGGGTCTGAAAGCGCCCATGCGCCTGCTGATCTTCTTCGGACTGGCGGTGATGGTCATGGTGCCCGTCAACGCGCTCTTCCTGCAGGATGGCCGCCATCCGGCGCCGCTGTTCCACTTGGCGGCGATCGAGCCCGAGGCGACGCGCGTCGATGCGCCCTTGCCCCCGACACGCCCGGCCACGGTCTCGGCGACCAAAATCGAGGCCGCCAAGTCGGAGCCCGGGAAAACGGACAGCGTCAGCAAGGCGAACGCCTCTGATCTTATCGGCGATTTGATCGAGGGCCGGCCCCCCGCGAACGGCGCGAAAGCGCGTCACGGCAAGGATGCGATCGGCGAGGAAATCGCGCATGCGGCGGGCGATAAACAGACGGTGCTCCTCGCCCAACGCGCCCTCGTCAAGCTCGGCTATGTTCTGCATCAGGACGGGGTTTTCGGTGGAACGACCCGGCAGGCGATCGAGAAATTCGAGCGCGCCAATCACATGCCGGTAACGGGAGAGCTGACGCCGAAGCTCATTAAGATGCTGAGCCAGCGCTCGGGCGTCGCCGCGCGATAAGCTTGAGCGCAGGAGACCCTCGCCTTCACGTCCATTTCGCGCTAGCTTCGTTTTTATTTCGCTTTGCGTAGCGGAGTGTTTCGCATGGTGGCGGAAACGAGACGGCCGGCCGACGTCGCGAAACGGTCGGCGCGAGGGCTCAAAGGCGCCCGCTCCTGGCGGCGAGAAACCTTCGTGCTCGCCCGCCCTGAGGCGCGCGCCAAGGCGCTCGAGTGGTTCGACCTCTATCCCAAGGCCGCCTACATGACCGAGATCGAGGCTTGGCGTGAGCTCGCCGACGGAAGGATCGAATTCACGATCCGCCGCCTGCCAAGCGCGGATTGAGGGCCTTGTCGCTCTTGGCCGCGCCCATGCGGGAGCCCTCTCGATCTTGACGCAGTCCGGCGAATTCGCGCGTTCCTGGAACCTCATGCCGTTCCTGAAACCTCATGCTGAGGAGGCTCCGAAGGAGCCGTCTCGAAGCATGCGGGTCCCCGAAAATCCTCGAGTCGCCGCCGCGGACGCCCTTCGAGACGCCCGCTTTGCGGGCTCCTCAGGGCGAGGGCGGGGGATGACTTCAAGCGGGGAAAACGCGGGGCGTCCCGCGCCATCAGTCCAAGTTCCTCCGCAGCGCCCGGCCCAGCGCCATGATCGGAAAATACTGCCGATAGAGATCCCAGCGGACCATGAAGGCCCGCGAGAGCTCGGGACCTTGGCTCAAGCGCGCTTGCAGATCGATGGAAGCCTCGGTCTGTCCCGCAGTCGTTTGTCCGCGCAGCGCCCGCCCAAGCGCCATCATCGGGAAATAATGGCGGTAGAGATCGTAGCGCAGCATGAAGGCGCGGGATAATTCAGGCCCCTGCATCAGCCGCTGCTGCAAGCTCGGATCGGTCAGCTTGATCGTCTGTCCCACGCCATAGCCGGGAAAGCCCGTGCCCGTGTAATGCGCCTCGAACCAGGTTCCGTCTTTCTGACTCTCGATCAGATAAAGACAGCCGCGCTCGATCGCTTCCTTGTCCTGCGGCCTGTCGACCGCCAGCAAGGCCATCAGCGCCCAGGCGGTCTGCGAGGCGGTGGTCGCGCCGCGTCCCGCGCTGGCGATGTCCATATAGGAGGCGCAGCTCTCGCCCCAGCCGCCGTCTTCCTGCTGGCGAGCGATCAGCCAGTCGCAGGCGCGCGACACATAGTCCTGGCTCATGTCCTCGCCTATGGCTTTCAGCGCCGGCAGCACCGCGCCCGTCCCATAGACGTAGTTCACGCCCCAGCGCCCGAACCACGCCCCGTCAGCCTCCTGCTCCCGCTTGAGATAATCGAGCGCGCAGACCATCGACGGATGCTCGCGCGATATGCCGAGCTTGCCGAAAGCCTCAACGATATGCGCGGTCACGTCGACCGAGGGCGGATCGAGCGCCTCGCCAAAATCGCAGAAGGGAATCTTGGTGAGGATCGTCTGAGTGTTGTCCTTGTCGAAAGCGCCCCAGCCGCCGCTCACGCTCTGCATGCCGATAAGCCAGTCGACGCCCAGCTGAATGGCCTCCTCGATCCCCTTGGCGCGCCACTTCGGATCCTTGCGGAAGGGCGCGAGCGCGATCAGCGCGACAGCGGTGTCGTCGGTGTCGGGATAACGGATGTTGGCATATTCAAACGCCCAGCCGCCGGGCTTTACATGCGGCAGCTTGACGGACCAGTCGCCGGGAACGCGCACCTGACGATCGAGCACCCATTGCACCGCCTTCTCGACGGGCTCGGGATAATCCTCCATGAGCCCCGCGTCGTCGAAAGCGAGGAGCGCGAGAATCGTGTCCCAGACCGGGCTGTTGGTCGCGCCGATCCAGGTCGCGTCCCCGACGTCCCAGCGCCAGCCGGGATCGTTCAAGGCCTCGAGCCCCTTGGCCATCACGGGATGATCGAGCGGGTAGCCGGACGCATGCAGCGCCATGAGGCTGTAAATCCACGGCGGCTGAATGCCGCCCCAGCCGCCGTCGGCGTCCTGGTGGCGCACAATCCATTCAAGCACGTGCCGCACCGCCGCGTCGCGGAAGAGGCCGATATTGAGCTCGCCGCCTAGCCACTGCAGCGCGTGCAGGATGACGTCGGTTCCGCGGAAGAACCTATCCCACCCCCCGGCCCCGACCTTAGGCGGCAGCGTGTAATCGAAGTTCTCGCGTCCTCGCGGAAACAGCGCGTCGAGACGGCGCTCGGGCGGCAGCGGTCGCGACGGGCGCTTGGCCGAGAGCACGGCGATCGCCATGAGCGTCGCGCGCGCCCATTGCGCGAAATGATAGATCGAGAAGGGCGTCCAGAGCGGGAACCAGACGATCTCGGCGGGAATGTTCGGCGTCTTATGCCAGGGCCATTCGCCGATGAGCGCCAGCCAATAGCGCGTGAAGACGCGGATATGGGCGAGCCCGCCCTTGGAGGCGATCCAAGCCCGAGCCTTCACGAGCGCCGGATCGTCGTCGGATACGCCCAAGGAACGGAGCGCCGCGTAAGCCTCGACAGTGGCGTTGACGTCCCCGTTGGGGGCGCCGTGATAGACCTGCCAGGCGCCGTCCTCGCGCTGTGTGACGAGGAGCGACTGGCCGAGCCGCTGGCGCAGCGGATGGTTTTCAAGCCCCAAGAACCACAGCGCGAGAATCCATTCCGCCTCCATGCAGGCGTTGGTCTCGGGCCGGCCCGCCCAATGGCCGTCGGGCTTTTGGTTGCGCACGAGCCAGTCGGCCGCTCCGCGCGCGGCGGACTCAATCGCGGCGCGAAGATTATGCGCGGGCGCGGTCTGCTCTCGTTTGGCGGCCGAACTCGTCACGAAGCATCTCCTTTTCGCTCCTAGCCGTCAGGGCCGTTTCCGCCCCGACTTACACCTGATGCTGAACCTTTACCCGTCATGGCCGTGCTTGTCGCGGGCGTCCGAGCGAGGAAACCGAATGGTCGTCTTGACAGACCGACGCCGTCGGCGTGTTGTTGGGGTCGGTGTTACTGATTGCTACACGGAGAAGTCCGCCGGAGCCTCGGCCTATGCCTTTTGAAGCCATATTCATCACCCGTGAGCGGAGCCGGGAGTTCGCTACGACATGTGCGCCGATTTCACGGAGCTCGCCATGAAGATACGGCTCTGGCTTCTTGCCTGCGCGGCGGCATGGGCGATGATCCTAATCGCGGCGCCGCTGCCTGCGCGCGCCAATTGCCCGATCGATCAGGGTCTGAGGACTTGTGGGGACACATGTATCGCCTTGTCGCAGTGCTGCAACGATCAGGACTGTTTTCAAGGGCAGTTCTGCGACGGGCTCCGCGCCTGCAACCCATCTTTTGGCACGAGGCCGCTGATCAATGTCGGGAGCGGAAAGTGTTTTGCGCCCACTCCGCCACAAGGCGGCGACATTGGCTGGGCCGGCGTGCCCATACAACAGCGAACTTGCGCCTCCACTTCAAATGAACAGTCTTACACAATCGAGCCGCTGGGCTTCATGAATCCCGGTTGCCCCGGGTGGTGGTGCCCGGGTTGCATCTGCGTTCCAGACACAGAGGGCTTCTTCATCCGGAACAAGGCCACGGGGCTGTGCCTGGATGCGAGGGACGGCGCGAAGAACGACGGGTCGGTCGTGCAGCAATGGACATGCCGCGACAAGAATGCTCACAGCATGGTCTGGACCATCGAGCGCGGCGACTTCTCCGGCGCGGATTGGCGCTCGATAAAGCTGAGAAACTTCAATAGCGGGCTTTGCCTGGACGTTAGGTCCGGCTCTTCGGACGAATTCGCGCAGCTTCAGCAGTATCATTGCACATCAAACAACGCGGCCCAAAATTTCCGCCAGGGCGCCCCTTAATAATGCAGGGCGCTTCCTCGCCGTTTCGCGGCTGCGCGGCGAGTTTGTGCGAAAAACCGGTTTCCGCTTTTCGCATCGCGCTCTATCGGCGGCCGAGAATGCGCCCGCGCCCTTCGGCCACGGCACGCACTCTCAACACAGGCCTTCAACCCACTGCGAAAGCTCGATGCTGACGCCCTCGGGACCTCCGATGAGTCGGTGACTCGATACTGCATCGTCGCGGCGCCTCTGCGCTCGTGACGCTGCTGTGAACGGCCGCCATTGACGACATTAAGCGTGACTCTCAAGGCGTCTTGCGAAATTGGATCGAAGAGATAAGCTTCAGCTTTACTGGGGGGACTATCCATGCTGCACCGCATATTCACCGCCCGCGCCCTCGCAATGGCTCATGGGATCGTCGCAGGGTCGCGGCATATGGGCGCGCGCAGGGCCCGACCGCAAGCGACATTAGCGCGCGCGATATGGCTTCTGCCACTGGTCATCGTCGGCTCAACTATGACCGGCCAGCGAGCTTCAGCTCAAATTGTTTTCGGTGACCTGGTGTTGGTGTGTCCGCAAGGCAAGGTGACCGAGCCGCTATTTATGGATCCGAAGACCGGTTTGACGTCTCGGATCGTTAATTCGCAAGTCCGAGCAGTTGCGGCGAGGGCGTGCAACCCCAGGCTCGAGGGGGTGGAAAATGTCAATGTCAGCGTGACAAACTCCGGCGTCAACGCAATTTATGTCGCCTTCACGCTCGCAAGCGGAAACGCAGGGCCGATCAGTTGGGCTGCGCCATGCGCCTCCGTTAACAACCAAGTGACGATTCCGCCGGGACAAACGTGTCAAGCCACGGTGCCCAGCAGCGCTGGAGCGACGCGCTTCTGCGCATACACGACTCTGCAATCGCCCGCTAAGGCGAATTGCTTCCTGGCGCAATCTATCAATCAGACCATGGTCGAAACGAATTTCGGAGCAAACGGCTCCTGCTATCCTTCCATGAGCAGCTGCGTTTGGTACGACATTAGCGTCATTCCCTCCTCCTGCACGGATCAAGCGTGGGCCGCCAATCAGTGCGCGAACACGGGCGGCGCATCCTACAATCTGCCCGTGGCGCTCGCCTGCAAGAACGGACCGACATATACTTGCCGCGGGCCTACGGGCAACCAATTCGGGAGTGCGATGTATCCCAGCAATTGCGGCAACCCCAATGCGGCCTGTGTGCCGACCAATTCGACTCCGGCCCCGGCTTGCGACAACGCTTACTTCCATCCGACCCCAGTTCCTTCGCCCAATGCAGAATGTCAGGTCGGGCAGACCTTGTTTATAACTTTCCTGCCCGGACCTTAGAGCATCGGAATTGAGCGATAAGGACTCGCGCCAAGTCAAAGGTTGGAGCGAGTTCCGGTCGCAAAACTCTGTCAGCTTTTGCGGAATTCGCTCTGGCATCGAACCCCCGACCGGAAGGCCGGGGCGAGCGCCTGCGCCTTTCTGTCAACTGCGATCCGAATTCGCTCAAGCGCTTCGAGCCTGCGCAATTGCAAATCACTCGAAGGGTTTAAGGGACAGACGCGCGAGCCGCGCGGAAACGACCTGCGCCCAATAATCAGGGGCTCCTTCGGGTCCGACGCGCAGCTCATACTGCGTCGGCGGAACGAAGAGCCGGTTGGTGTCCTCGAAGCGGCCCGCCTGAATTCTGTCGACAAATACGACGAAAGCGTCTCCAAAGGCCCTCCGCGTTTCGGGAGTCGGGCAGATGAAATCGGCGATGGCTATTCCGCCGTCCTCGACGACGCGATCGCACAAGCAGCCCATCCTCCTTGCATGTTCGATACGATCCTCAAGCGAGAAGCCGAGATCGCGACTGGTGGTCGCGCGCACCTCGTCGGCGTTGAACAGCTCCGCGTTCAGCATCGGAGCGAGAACCCGCGCAAGCGTCGTCTTTCCAGCGCCTGGCAAACCCATAATCAAAATTTTGCGATTCATGAAGGTCTCCGAAGGAGGCTTGAGCCAGGCGGCGCCAAACCCGTTGCGTTCGAAGAGATTACTGGGTCGACACGCGACCGCGCAACAAGCGATCGCGAAAGGGCTGCAGCGCCTTCTCGTGCCGTCGCCATCGGCCGATCGACGACGCATAAAGGGGGCGGCGAACCTGAACCGCGCTCGCCGTCGCCGACGGCGCAGGGCTTTCGTGGAAGCGCAGCACCTGGTCCTCCCAGGGCAGGTCCAAGAATTCGATGATACGACGGCTTTGGCCTTCCTGGTCGCGCACAACGTCTTCATAGGCGACCTCGAGCAGCGCTTCGGCGGGCAGCGTCCTTCGCCAATGCGCCGCCAGCCGCTCGAAGGCGAGGCAATAATCGGCAAGCTCCTCGAGATCGTAAGAGAATGCGACGCCCTGTTGGAAATGCGCCTTATACAGCGCCCAGCCGGCGTCGAGAGGATCGCGTCGGACCAGGATGAACTTGGCGCGTGGCAGCGCGGCATGAATCGCGCCGCAATAAAGATAGTTTTGCAGCGTCTTGTCGACGAAGCGCTTTCCGTCAGGCTGATAGACACGCTCGACCACCGCCGCGTAGCTGCTGCCGAGCGCGCGAAAATCACAGCTCTTCCCCGCGGCGTCGCCCCCGAGGCGCTCGGCCGCCAGGCGCGGGAAGAGGTTGGTCTCGCCGACCGAAGCCATCGCGCTGTGGCTCGCGACGATGCGCTCGACGAGCGTGGTGCCCGTTCGCGGCAGTCCCGCGACAAAAACAGGGCGAGAGCTTCGATCGCCTTCGCGTGCAATACCGAGCCAGTCCTTGGTCTGACCGCGGATGATCGCGTCGATCTGCGCGAGCTCAGCGCCGCTGTCGCCTTTCATGAATCTCTTTTGCAGCTCGGCGCCGGCGCGCGCTTGCGCGAAGGCCGAGGCGTCGTCATCGAGGTCCTCGAATTCCTTTGCGAGCGCATAGTGAAGCATGACTTTGGCGCGCCAATCCGCGCCAGCCGCGGCGAGGGCGGCCTCTAGCTCCGCGATATTGTTGCGCTCGCGCGTCTGGATGCGCAGATCGGAACGGATGTAATAGGCGCGCGCGAAGCTCGGATCGCAAGCGATCGCGCGATCGCAATGCTGTTGCGCCTCGGCGAGACGGCCGAGCATGCGCAGCGTCGCCGCGAGATTATACTGGAACTGCGCAATCTCCGGGCGCGCTGCGACGGCGCGGCGGCACAGGCGCTCCGCATCTTCATGACGCCCGAGCAATCCGAAAATGGCCCCGAGCGCATCGTCAGCCTGCGGTGAGGAGGCGGACAAGCTCGCCGCCGCCTCTGCAGCGTCCAAGGCGCCGGCGAGATCGTTCTGCGCAAAGCGCGCCTTTGCGAGCATGAGATGGGCGATTGCGTCTTGCGGCGCGCCGTCGACGGCGCGAGTCGCGCAAACGAGCGCAGCGTCAACCCTCCCACGGATCAGCGCGGTCTCCGTGAGAAGGGCGAAGGCGCGGCCGTTCCCGGGATTGGCGTTGACGAGCCGGGCGCAGATTTGCTCCGCTGTCGCAATGTCGCCGCGAGCCAGCGCCGCCTGAGCGGCCTCAGTCGTCTCCGGTCCGGTGTGAGCAGTTCCGCGCATGAGATTGCGAAGCTTGGCCTCCCAAAACGCCGGTTGAGCGCGAAAAGGGCTGAGCTTGCGCCCAGCCCTCATCGGTCAGAGGACGTCAGCTTTTACAACAGCACGTTCTAGAGCGCGATGCGGAAAAGCGGATACTGGCTTTTCGCACAAGTCGTGCTCTGAACTCGGAATCGATCCGTGTTCTGCGTTCAGGCGACTTCGCCTGAACGCAGCGTGATCTAGTCGATTTCGTGCGACTCGCGATACGCATTCGGGAAGTCGAACATGCTCCATAGATCGGAGATCGCCGGGCTGTTCTTCGGCACATAGGGGTTGGACGCGGAACTGACCGGATTGGGAAGGTTGTCGCGCGCGCGGGTCGAGAGATGCGGCAGGCGCCAGTTGCGCTCAATGAACTTCACGATCGAGGCGTGATCGGAATATTGATGCGCAACGTGGCCGCCGCGGGAGAAGGGCGACACGATGATCAGCGGAATGCGCGTGCCGTCGCCGAAGTAGTCGACCGGCTGCACATAGCCCGAGTCATAATATCCTCCACCCTCGTCGACCGTCACGAAGACCGCCGTTGTCGCCCAGAGCTGCGGATTGGCCTGCAGATGCTGGATGACGTCCTTCGTATAGGCCTCGTAGATCGAGAACTTCGACGAGGCCGGATGGCCGTCGGCGAAGGTGCTCGGCTTGACATAGGAGACTGCCGGAAGATTTCCGCTCGCAATGGCGTCGTAGAGATCGGTCGAGTCCTTCAGATGCGCGTTGCGCTCCGAGGGATTCGTCATCGTCGAGGCCGAATAGAGGAACGGATTGCAGATGTTGCAATAGAGATAGGCCGCGGGATCAATCGCGCCGCCGTTGGCGCCAAGGCCGGGCGCCGTCTTGAAGTCATTCCAGCGGTCGCCGAAATAGGCCCAGGAAACGGAATTCGCCGTGAGCACGTCGCCGATATGGGCCTGCTTGATCACCGGCGGCAGCGTGAAGGGACCGTTGTTGGTCGGGTCCTGCGCGCCGCTGCCGATGAATGCGGGAACGTAGTTGTTCAGAAGATAATAGGCGCCCGTCTGGCAATTCGGGCTGATTTTGATCGCCTTGAGATAGTTGACGACCACGGCGACGCCCGGCTGATTCGTGTCGGAGCAATTGGTGTAGCTGCCGCCGTCGAGAAGGCCCTCGGCGCTGGGGGTGGGAGTGGCGCTGCCGTAGCCGTCGTTCGTATACCAGTTGTTCGTGCCCGGCTGCGGATTGGGATTCTCGATCTCGTTCAAATACACGGGCGGGTTCGAGCCCGGAACGAGCACGTGATTCGGCGTCGCCGGATCACCGTTGGCGTCGGCGTAGTAAAGCGCGTCGGCGTAGCCGAGGAACATCGAGTTCGCGAAAGTGCCGCCCATCACCGGCTGATGATAATTGTCGGCGAGCGTGTAGTCGTCGGCGAGCTTCTTGAAATAGGCCGCGTCGCCCTTGGCGACGTTGTAGAAGCCCATGGCGACGTCGCCTTCCTTGAGCAGCGGAACAGGAGCCGGACTCGGGAAAGGTTTGCCGTTGCTACCCGCGGCGACGGTGATCTCAACCCAGGGAAAGAGGTCGGCCTGGCATCCCGAGGGATTGCGCGCCGTCGCTTTGCTGGCGTCGCAGTCGAGTTCTTGCCACATCTGATAGAAGCGATGCACCGGGCTGCCGCCATAGGTGTCGTAGAGGCTCTGGCCCGATGCGGTGACGAGCGGATAAACGCCGCCCGGCAGGGTTCCGTAATTGTTGATGCGCGTATCCGGCCAAGAAGAGGAAAGCCCCGTCGAGCCGGTCGTCAGCAGCGTCAGGTCCTCCGGGAGCAAGCAGCAGCCCGTGTGCGGCTGCCCGGGCAATTGCGGCAACCCGCCCTCGGCCTGTTGGGGAAGCGTATAGGTCTGGGTGGCGGGGAAGACGATATTCTGCACCGCGCCGGGGCCGTTGACCGCGGCTCCGGTGCTCGGGTCGTAAATGTTGCCGTAGGGCGTCTGCGGCGCATAGGAGGTGCCGGGCGCCTGCACCGGATTGCCTGAGACGCCATAGGCCGCCTTGCCGCCAGGGCTAATCTGGTAAATTCCGTTGTTATCCACGGCAGAAAACTGCGTGGTCGTCCCATAATTCGGGCCCGGATTGCCGTTGACGTCGATTATGCCCTTCGACAGCAAATTATCGACATGGGCGCCGTGAAGGGGCTGATAAGTCGCAAAGATGTGGTCGAAGGTCCGGTTCTCGCCGACGATGACGATAATATGCTTGATCGGGCTGCTGGTGCGCGAGTCGTTGTGATCGGCGCCAAAGCTCCCCTGTGCCGATAACGCAAAGGCTGCGCTGTGGCTCAGGATCGAAAGCGTCGCCGTGCTGACGAATACGCTTTGAAGCAATTTACGCTTAAGCTCGTGGTTCATGATAGGCCCCTCAGCCATTGTGATGAGAAAACGATGAAGGGCTGTGCGTTAGCGGCCCACTGTGACGCTAACGCTACGGAACGACGACAGTGGGTCGAAGAGCGTTTTTGCGCGGAATGCCCGGGCCGAGCCGGTTCAGACCTTTCCTGAGAGAGGCGAGGAACTTGCAAAGCGAGCCGCTCCCCAAAGCGGCGAGTTGCGCGGGGGGAGGAAGCCGCTATAGCGATGCGATCCCGTCCCTACGAGATAGACTCCGCTATGTCCGCTCCTTCTGATCTCCTGCCCGCTTTCGCCTCCCACTGGATCGACACGGACGCCGGCAGGATCTTCGCGCGCTCCGCGGGCTCGGGCGAGCCGCTGCTGCTGTTGCACGGCTTCGGCGAGACGCATCTCGCCTGGCGGAAAATCGCGCCGCGGCTCGCCCAGCGCTTTCGTGTCGTCTTGATGGATCTGCGCGGCTATGGCTGGTCTGACGCGCCCGAGAGCGAAAACGGCGCAGCCTTCACCAAGCGCGCGATGGCGGGCGACGCCGTCAAGGTCATGGAGGCGCTGGGCGCGATCCAATTCGCGCTTGTCGGACATGACCGGGGCGCGCGCGTGGGGCTGCGGCTCGCGCTCGACCATCCCGGCCGCGTGCGGAAGCTCGCGCTGCTCGACATCGCGCCGCTCGAGGAGGGCATTGGGGACGGCAATCTCGCCCGCGTGGGCCGCGCCAAATTCATGAGCTTCGAAGCCCCGCGTCCCGAGACTTTGATCGCGCAGGACGCCCAGGGCTTTCTCTTCGACGCGTTGAGGAGCGGCGCGAAATCCGGGACGCTCGATCCCTTCACCGAGGCGCTCGACGCCTACGCCCAGGCCTTCGACGAACCGCGGCGCATCCACGCCTTCTGCGAGGATTACCGCGCCGGCGAGGGCGCCGACAAGGAAGCCCTGCTCGCCGACAAGGCGGCGGGAAAGAAGCTCATCATGCCGACGCTCGCGCTCTGGAGCGCGGTCCATTTCCCCGAAAACCCCTCGCTGCTCGAGGTCTGGCGCGACTGGGCCGAGAATGTGAGCGGCGAGGCGATCGATTGCGGCCATTATCTCGCCGAGGAGGCGCCGGATGCGGTGCTCGCGGCGCTCGAGGCGTTTCTGTCGTGAGCAGCAGCGCGCGGCTCCTCCTTCAGCCGTAGGCGGCAAGCTCCTTTCCCCCCATGCGCCCCTCATGCAGCGCGGTCGCGACAAGCGCGCCGGCGATCCCCAGCGCTGCGAGGCCCGCAAGATCCTCCGCGCCCCGCAAGCCCCCGGCGGCATAGACCTCGCGGGCTCCCGCGCGCGCCTTGATCGCGGCGAGCCGCTCAAAATCCGGCCCCGCCCCGCCGCCGATCTTGGCCAGCGTCATCGCGACGACCCTCGGAGGCCACAGCGCCGGCTGCTTCTCCAGCCCGGCCGGTCCGCGAAAACCGGCGGCGTCGAAATCGAGAGACAGGATCGCGGCGCCTTCCCGCGAAAGATCGGGCGCCGGCGCATCCGGCGCGAGGCTCTCGCTGCCGAGGACGCGGATAAAATTCACCGCGGCGGGCGGCTCCTTTCCGCCGCGATCGAGCCAGAACTCGATCTTCGGAAATGCGTCCGCAAGGCGAGACAGCGCGCCGTCATTGGCGCCGCCCCGCTCGAGAATGGCGTCGAGATCGGCCAGATAGATCGTCTGGAAGGGATGCAACCGCAGGAAGCCCTCCGCCACGGCGCAAGGGTCGCTCGATGCGGCAAGCGGCGTGTTCAGCGGGCGATACTCAGCGCGCTTACCGGCGATGGCGCGCACAGCTTCGCCGCCCATGAGGTCGATGACCGGAATGATGCGCAGCGGACTCAACGCCGCCGCTAGACCTGGATTAAATCCAACCGTCGCTCGATGGGCAGCAGCCTCTCGTCGAAGCGATCGAGCCTATGCTCAACGCGCACGAAATCCGCCCGGACTGCAGAGACTTCGCCCTGGGCTCGCACGAGATGATCTTCGAGCGAAGCCAGCCTACCGGTCATCTCGAGGGAACGCTCCAAAAGCGCGTCGAGCTTGGCGTCGACTTGGCGAAGAGCCCGCAATGTCAGGTTTTCAGGTTCCGTGGTCATCTTTTTCGATCCAATGACAACGCCGTCAGACGCCTCGGCGGCGGTCTAATACACCCTCGCCTTTGGCTCAATATAGGCCACGTCCTTCGTCATCGTGTATCTGTGCACGGGACGGTCGTCGAGGCGGACAGTCTTCTTCTGCGCGTCGATAGATGCGAGCGTGTGCTTCATCCACTTCTTGTCGTCGCGCTCGGGGAAGTCCTCGCGCGCATGGGCGCCGCGAGACTCTTTGCGGCTCAGCGCTGAATGTATCGTCACCGCGGCCTGCTCGATGAGATTGGCGAACTCGAGCGTCTCCACGAGATCGGAATTCCAAATGAGCGAACGGTCGCTCGTTTTGATATCCTCGCTCTCCCGCCAGATCGCGTCGATCTGAGCCGCGCCCTCGGCGAGGACCTCGCCGGTGCGATAGACCGCGCAATGCGACTGCATCGCACGCTGCATTTTTTCGCGAAGCTCGGCCGTGGACGCCTCGCCCTTGGCGAAGCGGAGAGAGTCGAGTCGCGCGAGCGCGGCCTCGCCCGCGTCCGCCGGCAGCTCGGGCAAGGTCTCGCCGGGCTTCACCAGCTGAGCGGCCCGGTGCGCGGCGGCGCGGCCGAATACGACCAGGTCGATCAAGGAGTTGGAGCCGAGACGGTTTGCGCCATGGACGGAGACGCAGGCGGCCTCTCCGAGCGCCATGAGTCCGGGGACGACGGCGTCGGAGTCCCGACCTTTCTTCGTCAAAACCTCGCCGTGATAATTCGTCGGGATGCCGCCCATGTTGTAATGGACGGTCGGAATGATCGGAATCGGCTCGCGCGTCACGTCGACGCCCGCGAAGATGCGCGCGGACTCCGAGATGCCCGGCAGCCGCTCGTGCAGGATCGCCGGATCCAAATGCTCGAGGTGCAGATACGCGTGATCCTTGCGCTTGCCGACGCCGCGACCCTCGCGCACCTCGACCGTGATCGCGCGCGAGACCATGTCGCGGGGCGCGAGATCCTTCACGGAAGGCGCGTAACGCTCCATGAAGCGCTCGCCCTCGCTATTCGTGAGATATCCGCCCTCGCCGCGCGCCCCCTCCGTGATGAGGCAGCCCGCGCCATAAATGCCGGTGGGGTGGAACTGCACGAACTCCATGTCCTGCAGCGGCAAGCCAGCGCGTAGCGCCATGGCGTTGCCGTCGCCGGTGCAGGTGTGCGCCGAGGTCGCCGAAAAATAGGCGCGGCCATAGCCGCCGGTCGCGAGCACGGTGAGGCCGGCGCGAAAGCGATGGATCGTTCCATCGTCGAGCTTGAGGCAGATCACGCCACGGCAACGGCCTTGCAGGTCCATCAACAAGTCGAGCGCGAAAAACTCGACGAAGAATTCCGCGCCGTGCTTGAGCGCCTGCCCGTAAAGCGTGTGCAGCATCGCATGGCCGGTGCGGTCGGCGGCGGCGCAGGTGCGTTGGGCCGGCGGGCCCTTGCCGAAATCGGTGGTCATGCCGCCGAAAGGGCGCTGATAGATGCGGCCCTCGGCGGTGCGCGAGAAGGGCACGCCCCAATGCTCGAGCTCGTAGACGGCCTGCGGGGCGTTGCGGCACATATATTCGATCGCGTCCTGGTCCCCGAGCCAGTCGGAGCCCTTGACCGTGTCGTACATGTGCCATTTCCAATCGTCCGGCCCCATGTTGCCGAGCGCCGCGGCGACGCCGCCTTGGGCTGCGACCGTGTGCGAGCGCGTCGGAAAGACCTTGGTCACGCAAGCGGTCTTGAGGCCCGCCTCCGCGCAGCCGACAAGCGCGCGTAAGCCCGAGCCGCCCGCGCCGACGATGACGACGTCGAAGGAATGGTCGATGATCTCGTAGCTTCGGCCATTAAGGCCAAAACGCGCTGAGGCTCCGTTCGGTCCCGCCATAAAGGTTCTGCCCGTTTTCGAAAGCTTGAAGGTCCTAGAGCGCGTCCTTTGCGATCGCACGATCGGAAAGGACACGCTCCAAATCGAAAGCTCAGGCGCGATTTCTTATCGCTCGAACCCTTCCGTTCGAGCGGAAAGCGCGCTTAAGGTCAGCGCGGCGCGGCGATCACGCCGATCGCCACCGTCCAAACCCCCGCCATGAGGATCGCGGCGATCTTATTGGCGGAGAGGGCCAGCGCTTTTTTTTGCGCGTCATGGACATAGTCGATGATGATCGACTCCGCGCCGACATAGGCATGCGCTGTCCCGACGAGGCCGAAGGCGATGAGCACGATGGCCGCGGCCGGCTGCCCGAGGATGGCCCGCGCCTCCGCATAGGACGGATTGGCGGCGACCGAGGCCAGAAGGGCGGCGACGGCGATGCTGAGCGGCGCCATGATCCACGCCGACCGCCGCATGAAGCGATCGTGCGACGAGCCGGACCGGTCGGAGACGAAAGCCGAGCCGGGTCCGGTTCGGCCGCTGATGAAGGGCGTTCGCGAGGTCATGGCGAAGGGCTCCGAAAAGGCTCAGAAGAGACGCACGAGGGTCACGAGATAAAAGGTCAGCGCTGTGAGCGCCATGCCGCCGACGAGCGTCGCCTGCGTCACCGCCTCCCGGGCGACAGGGCCCATCAAAAGGCCCCGATCCCATAGGGCATGGCGCACCCCGCCGAGGAGATGGTGGTAGAGCGCCCAGACGAAACCGATCAAAATGATCTTCCCGGTCACGCCGTCGACGATCCAGGAAACGGCCGGATAGGCGGCGGGGCCAGCGGCGAGGCCCGCGAAATAAGCCGCGAGCAGCGCAACGCCGATATAGAGCGCAGCGCCGGTGATGCGATGCGCCATCGACATGGCCATCGTCAGCGCCATCTTGTAGACGGTCAGATGCGGCGAGAGCGGACGTCTCTCCGCGAGGTCGCCCCGTTCGGCCTCGATCATGGCTCCCCTCGTTCGCCAGCCAGTTTTTTCTAAGGGAAACTAGTTAGATCAATTGCTGCGGCGCCGCAACCTGCACCCCGGGAGAACAGATGCCGACGTCACTCTATGACCTCAGCGTGCCCACCTTCTTGCAAACCGTGAGGTCCATCGAAGGCTTCCTCGGCCGCGCGGCCGCGCATTTCGCGGAGACTCGCATGGATCCCGATAAGTTCGTGAATACCCGCCTGTTTGACGACATGGCGCCGTTTCATTTTCAGATCGAAGCGGCGTGCCACCATTCCGTATGGGGGGTGGAGGCGCTGAAGACCGGCGCCTTCACCCCTCCAGCCTTGGTCGGATCGGTTTCCTTTGCCGAGCTGCAGACTATGGTGGTTAAGGCGAAAACGGCGCTGGAGAATCTCACTCCCGATGAAGTCAATAGCTGGGCCGGCAGGGACTTGGACCTTCAGATCGGCCCAAGGAGCCTTGCCTTCACGTCGGAAACCTTCATACTCTCCTTCTCGCTGCCTCACTTCCATTTCCACGCCGTCACCGCATACGCCATTCTACGCTCGCGGGGCGTGCCGCTCGGAAAGCGCGATTACGAGGGTGAGTTGCGCACAAGATCCTCCTGCTCGGATTTCGATCTTTGACCCTTCTCACTAGACTGCCGAAATGAAAAGCCTTCCCGCCTGGCCGCGCGATTGGGGCCTCTGCCTGCGTTTCTATAGCCGACTCGATTGGGGAGGCCCGCGGCATGTCGAGATGTCACGCTTTGCCGAAGCGCTACGTACGCTGCCGCTCGCCGGCGGGGCGATCGGCGTGATCGGCGCTTTGGCTCTGGCGCTTTCCCGGGCTCTGGGCCTTTCGCCGCTCGTCGCGGCGACGATCGGCGTCGCCGCGCTCGTCGCCGTCACCGGCGGACTGCACGAGGACGGTCTCGCCGATGTCGCCGACGGTTTTGGCGGGGGCGTGACTCGCACGCGCAAGCTCGAGATCATGCGCGACAGCCGGCTCGGCGCCTATGGCGGGATTGCACTCGGCCTGTCGCTCTTGCTGCGCGTCTCCCCGCTCTCGGCGCTCGCCGAGCGCTCGACGCTCCTCGCCGTGGCTGCGATGATCGCGACGGGCGCATTGTCGCGCATGGCGGGGCTTGCGCCGCTGCTGGCGCTGTCGCCGGCGCGCCCGGAAGGCGCCGGCGCCGCCATGCCGCGCCCCTCCTCCCGCGCCTTGGCGCAGGGCGCGGCGCTCGCAGCCCTCCTGTCGCTCGCGCCGGCGCTTTTTGGGGCATCTCTCGGTCAAGTTCTCGCCGCGGATCTCGCCGCTTGTCTCGCCGCTGTCCTCGTCGCGCGGCTCGCAGGGCGCCAGATCGGCGGCTACACCGGCGACGTGCTCGGCGCCGCCCAGCAGGCGGCCGAGATCGCGGCGCTTCTCGCGCTGAGCGCGGGGTAACGACGAGCGCCGACGTCGAAGCCGCTCAAATCGTCGTTCTGCACAGTGAGCCGGAGCTGCGCCAGGGGTTTACCATGCAGCTCCCGCCAGCGTTGGCTCCGCATTCCCCGCCGATCCACGCAGCTCCTCGACCGCGCCGCGCAACAGCGCGAGATCCGCGCCCTTCTGCACGGCTTCGAGCGTCAGGCGCTGGCGGTAGCGGCGCGCGCCGGGGCGGCCCGCGAAAAAGCCCAGCATGTGCCGCGTCATGGCCGAGAGCCGCTCGCCTTGCGCCAACTGGCGTTCGAGATAGGGGTAATAGGCCTCGATCGCCTCGAAGGCGTCCGCGAAAGGCGCTTCCTCCCCGAACAGCTCCGGATCGACGGCGAGCAGCAGCTCCGGATCCTGATAGGCGGCGCGACCCACCATCACGCCGTCGACCGCGCTCAGCTGCGCCTTCATCGCCGCGAGCGTCGCAATCCCACCGTTGATGGCGATGGGCGTGTGCGGGAAGGCGCGCTTCAATCGATGCACAAGCGCGTAATCGAGCGGCGGCCTGTCGCGATTCTCTTTTGGCGACAGACCTTTCAGCCAGGCCTTGCGCGCATGCACGATCAGCGCGTCGGCGCCGGCCGCAACCACCTGCTCAGCCAGTGCAAAGAGCGCCGTCTCGGGGTCCTGATCATCGACGCCGATCCGGCATTTGACCGTGACCGGAAGACTAACGGCGTCCTTCATCGCGCGCACGCAGTCGGCGACGAGCGTCGGGCGCAGCATCAGACAGGCGCCGAAAGCACCCTCCTGGACGCGGTCGGACGGGCAACCGACGTTGAGATTGATCTCGTCATAGTCGAAGCCTGCGGCGATGACGGACGCCTGCGCGAGATCCGAAGGCTTTGAGCCGCCGAGCTGCAACGCGAGCGGGCGCTCAAAAGGATCGAAGCCGAGCAGCCGCTCGCGATCGCCAAAGATCACGGCGCCCGTCGTCAGCATCTCCGTGTAAAGCCTCGCGCGGCGCGTCATCAGCCGGTGCAGATAGCGGCAATGACGATCCGTCCAGTCCATCATGGGCGCCACGGAAAACCGCATGTCACTGTTTCTGATCATTTTCCTTTTTACATCAATGTCTTCTGCGCTCCACGACGCTTCCGATTTACTCTCGTTATCGCCCGTTTTCGACTATTTCCGCTGCCCATGCACAACAATGTCGTGCAAATTTTGCTCATGTTGTGCGGGGCTGCATCATGGGACGGGACGATCGGCGATCTGGCGCAGATCATGCGCCGGAACAAAGGGAAAATCCACCGGGAGTCCAAGATCTTCGACCGCCGCAGGGCCGCCGAGGTCTGGATCGACGAGCGCGAGAAGGGAGAGACCAGGAGTCAGGCGGCGCTCGATGGGGCTGGCGCGACCTCCTCTGAGATCACTTTGAAGCCCGCAAGCGTGCAAGGGCCGAACGTCGTCACCAACGCGACGTCCGTGGCGTCGCGGCCGCGCGCCATCAGGATGCGGCCGATACGCGGCTTGTTATGACGGGCGTCAAACGTGTACCAGCGCTCGCCGAGATAGGCTTCGAACCAGCCGCTGAAATCCATTGGGTTCGGGTCAATCGGCACGCCAATATCTCCGAGATATCCGGTGCAATAACGCGCCGGAATGTTCATGCAGCGGCAGAGCGTGATGGCGAGATGGGCAAAGTCGCGGCAGACGCCTCGTCGCTCGTTGTGAACATCCCAAGCGGTTTTCGTCGGACTCGCATGTTCATAGCCGAAACTGACGCGATTGTGCACGTAGTCGCAGATCTCCTGCACCAACGGCCAGCCCTTCCGAACCTTGCCAAATAGCGACCACGCCGTTTCCGACAGGCGATCAGTCTCGCAGTAGCGGCTACCGAGTAGATAGACCAGCGCCTCCACCGGCAACTCTCCCAATTCGTGCTGCTGCGCCCCCGGGTCCACTGCGTCCGGCTCGCCCGGATCCCGCATCAAAAAGTCCGACGACAGGGTAAGCCGGCCCACGGGCGCCCGGATCACATGGCAAAAATTGCCGAAGCCGTCGTGATAGGTGTTCGCGGGGATCGGCGGATCCATGCTCACGTAGTCGGGAGTCAGCAGATCCGCGATGCGGGACGGATGGATGCTCAATGTAAGAAGCATAGGGGTTGGCTGAGGACAGTCGTAAGAGATCTGATAGCCAGCGCGAATTTTCATCCAAACCTCTCTTGCTTCCAAAGTCCGACGCGACCGAACAGATATCGCCAAAAACCCTGAGAGCAAGCGCCGCCGTCATTCTCGCGTCTCACGTAAACCCGACTTTCATGGAGAGGGATCGGACGCGCTTTCGCTGCCGGCTCTTGCTGCGGAATGGGCTCCCGAGATCATCGACGGCCACGACGCGCTCAAAATTCTTTCGTTCCTGGTGGTGAAGCGATGCCCGCTGACAGTTAGAATGCCCATCGCGAACCCGAGGTTGCGCCCACGGCAACGGCCAGCGCGTCACTGGCCACTGGGCGTGTTCTCACTCTGCAACCGCCCATAAAGCGTTCGGGAATCGATGAATAAGACTCTGAACAAGCTACTCGCGACCGACGAGCCGGCGGCCGCCACATTGCGCAACGAATTCGGTTCGTCGCCATTCTTCATCCTCGTCGATCATGCAGGCAATTCTGTGCCGCGTGCGCTCGACCGTCTCGGTGTCTCGGAGGCCGATTGCGAGCGTCACATTGCATGGGACATCGGCGCCGCCGCAGTGGCTCACCTGGTCGCGGACACGCTCGACGCCACCCTCGTGCAGCAGAATTATTCGCGGTTGGTGATCGACTGCAACCGCGCGCCCGGATCGGCCGCATCGATTCCGGAGGTGAGCGAACTTACGCGCATACCCGGAAACATCGGCTTGAGCGAGAGCCAGAGAACGGTGCGGGAACGCGAAATCTTCTGGCCTTACCATGATCGCATCGCGGCCGAGCTCGACCGCAGGCTAAGCGAAGGCCGTCGGACCGTGTTGGTCGCGTTGCACAGCTTCACGCCGGTATATCTGGGCGTAGCGCGTGCCTGGCAGGCAGGCCTTCTTTATAACCGCGATCCGCGTTTCGCCAAAGTCCTCATGACGCTGCTACGACGCGAAGAGCTCCTCGTCGGCGACAATCAGCCGTATAGCGTGAGCGATGCCACGGATTACTCAATCCCGGTTCATGGCGAGCGGCGCGGGCTGCTTCACGTCGAGGTCGAAATTCGTCAAGATCTGATTGCCGATGAAATGGGGCAGAAAAGCTGGGCCACGCGCCTCGCGCGCCTCTTGCCTCTGGCCCACCAAGAGCTGATGGCGTCCGAGAGGCCCCAAGCCCCATGAACGGCGCATAGGGTTTCGCGAACTGCAGGCCCGGCCGCCTTCGAGAGTTCGCACGCGCCCGCAACGAGATCGAGCACCGGTTGATGATTGGACCAGCGAATGAACCGCGCAATCCAGGACGTGACGGTCAAATGCTACTTTCGCAAAACGCACACCGAGTTGCGGAGGCATTTCGCGGGCTATCATCGCCGCATAACATTTTAGGCGCCAGGTGAAGACGCTCAAAGCGCCTCACGCCTCGCGAATTCATTTGCACGCTCTGGACGAAACAGGCGGAGAGCTTCGTGCTCAATGCGCATTCGCCGATCGCCGGGAATATGCATCTAAGGCTGAACCATCCTTGGATGTCACCGAGGCGCGGCTGAGCCGTCAAGAGAAATTGTTCTTACTGGCGTCGCTCGTCGTCGCTAGCTGATGGACGAAACCTGCGCCAATTGAAATGCTTTTTGAATCACACTTGTTATTCTCAATAATATCTCTATGTTAATACAATCGGGTTTCGGCCAGACGATCTTGCTCTCTCTCTCGCTCCGGCGCGTCGGCTTGTAACTTCCTCTCCAGAACTTCGATTTCTCTCGACGGCGATGTAGCCGTCGCGAGGGCGTGTCTGGAAAGGACATCCCATGCAAATCGGCGTCGTTAAGTGGTTCAACGCAACCAAGGGCTTTGGCTTCATTCAGCCTGAAGACGGTGGTCAAGACGTCTTCGTCCACATCAGCGCGATCGAGCGCGCTGGAATTCGCAGCCTCGCTGAAGGCCAAAAGATCGGATACGAAGTGCTCCCCGATCGTCGCACCGGAAAATTTTCCGCGGAGCAGCTGCAACTTCAGAATTAATCGCCTTCGACTGAGCGAGCCTTTGCCCGCAAGAGCGGGACGGAGCGGCGGCGTTCGATCGCCTCTCCCTTCCCTCACAAGAAGACGGTGACTGAACATGTCCAAGAACCAACGCCGGGGCAATCGCGAGGCGAAAAAGCCGAAGAAAGATAAATGCGCTGCGGCGCCCGTCGCGGCGGGAGGGCTCTGGGCTACGGTAGAAAAGCTCAAAGCCCAGGACCACGACAAGAAATAGCGCCGGAGGCCGCGGCGGGAGCTACGGCCCAAACCTGCTCGATCTTCCAACAACCAGAGGCCGCGAATGACCCAGCATGTCAATGCGCGCGAACGCCACCGGAGCGCTAAAGCCGTAGCCGCGCCCACGCATGCGTTCGAAGAGGGCGTCCATGTTTCATACCGCAGCAGCGGGCCATCTGCGGAGTCGTATCGTGTGACACGGCGTCTGCCCGACGGAGGGCACGGTCTGCAATATCGCATTCGGTCTGATCGGGACGGTCAGGAACGCGTCGTTATCGAGTCCGCGCTGCAACGGACAAAAGGCGCTTTTCGATAGCGGCGAGGCTTTGTAGCCGCATCCTGAAACGCATCCTCGCTCGAGATAAAGCGGCGCGAATCGTCGGCCCAGGAGCATCTGATGGAAGCTGAGCATTACAGGATGGAAGCCTCACTCTATTACGCGAAGCGCGTGACCTCGTGCCCAAAGACGCTTGTCCTCCGGCGCTTCGCTAAAGCCGCCGAAGCTATCCGCTTTGCCGTGGAGGACCTCCCGCCCAAACTTCTCGGAGGCTGCTCCCTCGAGGTCGAGGAGTCTTATTACTTTGGGCAAGAAATCCGCCCTCTCTATGACAACCACGCTTTTCCCTTACGACGCCGCACGAAATCGATCAGCGGGAAGCGCAAGCCGCTGGAGTCAGCCGCGGAGTCCCCGAGAAGTTTTAATTCGCCCACAATGAAGGTATCCGCCGTTCCACCCCTCCAAAGCGCCGTGCTCGCCATCGAGCAAGCAATCTTCCGACAAGGACGCATCATGGAGGGTTATTGCTTTAATCTGCCGCGGGGCGACGCGAGCGTCAGGGACATGATCCTGGAAGATATCGGCCGCTTTTCCGACCTTGGAGTCTGCCGACATGTGTCGGATTTATTCGAGGTTTTGAAGAGGTTCGATCTTGCGCATCCTCCGACCCCGGCGTGAGACGGACGCCATCCGATCATCCTAATCGCTCCGCTTTTCAAGGCGACGTCAATCACGAGGGAATCGAACATGATCAAATCGGAACGGGGCGCGAAACACAGGTGCCTCGCCTGTAACACCGCATTTTTCGACCTCAATCGCACGCCGATCGTCTGCCCGAAATGCGATGAGGTTTTCCAGGTTGTGGAGTTCGCCCATTCCGCGCCGCGAAGGACTGGGTCCTTCGCAAACGACGCCAGATGGCGTCCGCCCCCGCTTGGGACGCCGGTTCAGGAAGTCGATGCGGAGGAAAGCGAGACCCTCGAATCTGAGGAAGACGTGGCGCCCGCATCGAGCGATGACGAGGTCCCGGAAGTCGGCGATGAGATCCCCGAGATCGATGACGAGAGTCCCGACGAATACTTGGTCAAGGAAGTCATGTGAGCGGCAAGGGCGCGCCGTCGATGTGAGGGTGATGTCGCAAAGATTGACAGACCTGCGCGATGAAACTCTCTCCGAGATTTGGATGTGACAAGTTTCTTATCGCTTAAACGATTCCGTTCGAAGGACAAGCGCGCTAGACGCGCTCATTGATCGCATAACGCTCGAAGCTCGCAGATCGTGGCCCAAGGCGGGAAGGCCTCGAGGCGCGTTAAGACGGGTCTGGGATCGTATTCGACATGGGAGTCATTCCATGACGCAGCCGCTGCCGACCGACTGATAGGGGCGATCGCACTCCCATGCGTTTCCAGAAGAATCGAGATGGGCGTTCGTTGGAAGCTGGATCGGCGCACATCCATCTCCCTTGAGCTCGAAGCCGCGGTTGCATCTCCACTGGCGTCCGTAGGTCTCTCCAATGAAGACGGCATGGACGGGCACCTGCACCGCGATACATGCGACGCGATTCTTCATTTCGAAGCCCCGGTCACACTTCCACTCGTCTCCATCAGTCGTCAGATAGGCGTGATCGGGAAGGACAAGCTTGACGCAAGCGAATTGTGTCGCACGGAAGCCCCTCTCGCACTCCCAACCTTTTGCTCCGGCATTTTCCGACAAAAATGCGTTCTCTGGAACCTGGATCAGGTCACAGCCCACACGGCTTTGGCGATACCCCGCCAAGCATCTCCAACTGTCTTCAGAATTGGGATCGAGATAGGAATTCGCCGGAAGCTGAACCGCGATACATTGGCCGCCTTTTTCAGCATAGCCGTAGCGGCACTCCCAGCCCCTGCCATAAGTGGAGTACGCCAGAAAGGCGTGGTCCGGCGCCTTTACCTCGAGGCAGGAGTCATCTTGTCGTCGAAAGCCGCGTTTGCATTCCCAGTCGGAGCCATATCGACTTAACTCTGAATTTGCCGGCCGCGGCTTCGCGGACTGAGCGAACGCCCCGCAGCCGAGCGCAGAGGTGAACATGAGCACACTGAGCGTAAGGTGGAGCACCTTGTGAACTTGTCGACGCATGAGCTGGTCTCCGGTAGCCTTGAACCCGTCCTCTCGAGCGGATTGCGGGCAAGGCAAGCGTCAAGGAAGAATCGCGTTTGCCCTCTTCAATTTGCTGCTGGCCTGTTCCGCGCTTGTTGTAGAAGGCTCCGGCGGGAAGGAAGCGCCTCAAGCACGCGATGGGCTATTCGCCTTCCGCCAATCGAGGCCGGGAGCAAGCTTAAAAGATGAGTGGAGCGGACGTTACGATGCGGCGTCCAGGGGCGGCGGAATTTCCAGCGCAGCCTCGAACGCTGTGCGTTCATGTCCATCGGTGACGCTTTTCAGCCGATATTGAAGTCCCCGACCGCCGTCATCCGGCAGATGTCGCATGACCTCAAACAGCCCTTTCTCGGATCGATGGCCAAAGGGGCAGATCACTGAAGCGCCAACAGCGTATTTATGCGTAACGGGCGAAACGATTCGACCGCGAGGAAAGCGCCCGCCAGCGTATATCACCACGCCCATCTGCTGCTCCCCGCTTATGCCGTCAGCCGACCACGACAAGGCTGATCTCCGCGAGCCGCCGCTTGCCCGTGCGGCGCTAGCGCCTTTCCCGTTCGAACGGAATCGTTCGAGCGACAAGGAATCGCGCCAAATCAAAACTTTAGAGCATGTCACGGAAAACCGCTTCGCACTTTTCCGTGACATGCTCTAAGCGCGCGGAAATCAGCCGATTCGAGGCGGATGTGCCGGCGCGCGCGAACGGGCAATTCGTGGGAGACAGGCGATATGGCCGAACAAAATCTGGGATCAAGCTCGAGCGACGCGGGGCATTTGGCCCCGCGGCGGAAACTTCATCATACCGAGCTAAGTCTTGAGCCGTCGCCTAGCATTCTGCTCGCCCGAAAAAGAGATTTGATTCTTGCGGGCGAGCGGAGCCCGGAGTCTTTCGCTCCGGTCCTTGAGATAACCTCGCCTCATCGCCAGTACATCCGTGGTCAATGAACGAGGCGACCGCCTAGGCGGCCTGAAGATTGCCGGCGGAGGACTTTCCCGTCCTTGTGTCGCGGACGAGTTCGAACTGGACCTTCTGCCCCTCGGAGAGGCTTTGCATTCCGGCGCGCTCGACGGCAGAAATATGCACGAATACGTCCGTGCCGCCATTGTCAGGCTGGATGAAGCCAAAGCCCTTCATGGTGTTGAACCATTTCACTGTTCCGATGTTCATGACGATTTCCTTTCAATCGCACGATAGGTTTCCGCTCGCGCACAGGCACGTGCGCGAGCAGCAAGTCGATGTTGAAGGGAAGTGTCGTCGATGCACCACGGCGCATAAAAGAAAACTCGGCCATCCAAGATCTTTTATTCTTATAAGCGCTAGTTGCGTCAGGTGCAAGGCCGAACAACCCATTTTCAAAAAATGTTCTCTCGAACGCCGCCGCATTCAAGCCAAGTCGGTCGGACTCTTGCGCTTGCGTCGAAACGTCTCGCAGGCGAGCAGCAGAGCCAGAAAATTCGCGCTAAACTTTTTCTACGAGACAGGTCTCGGTCCGCGACTCGAAGCGCTTCGTGTTGTCGGCCGCGGCGGCCCGCCGCCTCTTCGGCCGTTCGCGCGACAAGCCCGCGCCGCCCCGAACATGATCGCTCACCGCGGAACGGACGTAGGCCGCTTTTTCTCGACCCGCTTCGGCGCGGCGATAAGTCCTTCACGCTGAGCCTTCTTGCGCGCCAACTTGTGACTCCGACGCACAGCTTCGGCCCGTTCGCGGATGCGTCTTTCGGAGGGTTTCTCATAAGCCCTGCGTCGTTTCATTTCGCGAAAGAGGCCTTCACGCTGCAACCGTTTCTTGAGCACCTTCAGGGCCTGATCGATATTGTTGTCCATGACGAAGACACGCAAAACTGCTCCGATCTGAAGGTCGCCGCGACTCCTCGGCCACAATGTGTCCGCTTGTTCGAGCGCTCCAGCGTGATCGCCAGAGAAAACCTTGTCTTGCAGATGCGCACGGATTTCCCTCTTGCGCAACTGTCAAGCGGCTAAGCTTCGCGAGAAGAAGAAGGAGGCGCCGCGATAATGGGCCCGCGCGACCAAGCCGAACAGATCAGCAGGACGTTGTCGGATGGAGGTCATCCGGACCTCGGTCCGCGACCAGAGCGCTAATAAAGCTTTCCATCCATTTTCGCCCGTCGCGTGCGCGAATGCGCTTCATGAGCGCGCGGTGACGCGTGATGCGTTCTTTTCGTGGCATGACAATCGCGCGCTGAATCGCTTGCGCGACTTCGTCCGCATCATAGGGATTGACGATCAAGGCCTCCTCGAGATCTTCGGCGGCGCCAGCAAAGCGCGACAACACCAGAACGCCAGGATCGTTGGCGTCTTGGGCCGCGACATATTCCTTTGCGACCAGATTCATACCGTCTCGAAGCGGCGTGACCAGGCCGACATGGCTTCCTCTATACAAGGCGGCTAACGTCTCTTGCGCGATGCTTCGGCGCACGTAACGCACCGGCGTCCAGTCGTAATCGCCAAACTCTCCATTGATTTGGCCAGAAAGCGCTTCAAGTTCGTGCCGAATGTCAATATAGGCTTGGATATCCTCGCGCGTCGGCGGTGCGATCTGCATCAAAGTCACGGCTTTGTGGTGGTGCGGAAACAACTCTAGAAACCGCTTGAACGCCCGCAGCCTGTCCGGCAAGCCTTTGCTGTAGTCCAAACGATCGACCCCAATGATGTTCACGCGGGCCTCGCCGCGTCGATGTAACTTCTGGATCCGCATCTCCGCCTCCGGCGTTTGCGCCATAGAAGCGAAGTCATCCACATCGATGCCGACGGGAAACACCGAGACGGTCAATCGCTTGCCGGAGACAAGGAGCGTGTCTTTTGAGAGCATTTCCCCGCCCATGAAACCGAAAACAAAGCGGCAGAAATTGGCGTGATCCGTTTTGGTCTGGAATCCGAGGACGTCATATTCGAGCATGGAGTTTATCAGCCATTCATACTCTGGCATCGCGACGAGCACATCCGGCGGCGGAAAGGGAATATGCAGGAAAAAGCCCATGCGATTGGCGGCGCCGCGGGCGCGCAAGCCGGCGGCGAGCGGGATCAGATGATAATCGTGCACCCAGACGAGATCGCTTTGCCTCAGCAGCGGCGCGATCGATTCCGCAAAGCGGTTGTTGACCGCTCGATAGCTCTCGCTGTTCTCCTGGGTGAAGCGCGCGAGGTCGAGGCGATAGTGAAACACCGGCCACAGCCCCTTGTTACAATAGCCGAGGTAAAATTCCTGAAAATCACGTTCGGTTAGCGGCATCGTCGCCATGGTGACGTTATCGTGACGGGTACAGGCGACCCTGATGTCGGATTCCTCTTCGACGATTAAGCCATTCCAGCCGAACCACAGTCCGCCATGCTGACGCAGCCCTTGAAGAATGCAGACCGCGAGCCCGCCGGACGCCTGAGTTTCAGGATCAGCGACACGGTTGGAGACGACTACCAGACGGCTCATGTCACCGTTGCCCAAATGCGAGACAAACTCATCGCAAAGCCTTCCGATGAACGCGAAGCGAGCCTCGTCAAGTCCGGTGAGGCTGCATCGGCGAGCTTTGCTCTCCCACTCGCGTTAACTGAGCGCCGGACGCCGGTCGTGGGAGGCCCGTCACGCCCATCTTTTGAACTGGGGCGAAGCCGCGGGACCGAAGAATTGAAGAGAGCGGCCGAGATCTTGCCTGCTTCGGCCCGAAGGCCGGCTGAACACAAAGCCCCACCTCTTCTGCGATCAAGCGGGGAAACTCGTCATGCTGCTGACCGCGGCTGATGCTCGAGGCGCGGCCATAGCCCTGCAGGACGCTTCTCATTTCTCCGTCCGGTCGGCATTTTTCACAAACCACAATTCGCCTTCGCCAGAAAAATTGTCAGGCTTGCTGTCGATCCGACAATTATGATGCTGCGCAAACTCGAGGCACGCCGCGCGGGCGTTATCGTCGGGTTCTCCCGGCGAAAATAGCTCGCGAAATAGATCATGATGGAATCGAACAGATTCGTTTGCAGCCAATCCGTCCAGAATCTCACCCAACTGTTCCAGCGTCATGGGACTGGCCCTCTGTTCCCTCTCGGCATAGCAGGTAATTGACCTCGGTGCGATCTGCCCGGCGCGCCGCCAACGGCCTGCTCGCCTCAATCCTTGCCAGCCGGGCGCTCGGTCTCTGCGCCGCGGACCGCGTTGGGGACGACAAGTGAACGTGATCCGACTTCTCCGCCGCGCCCGGCCGCGATTTTCGTCGAGCTTTCGTCTGACCTCGAGCGCCGCGTCTCTCGCGCCTGGGACGCAGCCTGATTGCGCGCGATCAGGACGCGGTCTAGGGCCGCCATTCGTAGAAAATTTGCAGGGAAATTCTAGCTTGTTCATTTCTGGGCCCATCATCAACACGAGCGATTAACGCGGAGATTAAAAAATAGATATGTGTTGACCTCATGTTTTTTCTGGAGAATATATTTTTCTTGAGCATATACTTCTTTCTGAGGAGAGAAAAAATCAGCTAGGACTTAGCCATGAGCGCAATCCAAACAATACACGTAATCGATGACGACGCTATGATAAGAATTTCATTGCAAGCCGTTCTAGAGGCAGCGGGATACATCGTTCAGGTCCATGAATCCGCGTGGGCGTTCCTCAACACACTTAAGAACGACGCCTTCGGTTGCATCGTGACCGATCTGAACATGCCGCAAATGAGCGGGATCGAGCTCTTATGCGAAATTCGCAAACTGCGCATGGGAATGCGAATGCCCGCCATCATAATCAGTGGACTCATGAACGCTCGGCTCAAGCAGACGGGCGAGGAACAGGGCGCATTTCGCTGCTTTCAAAAGCCGGTCGATCTAGACGCCCTGCTGGCCGCTATCCACGCGGCGTTGGTTCACACTTATGGAGCAGACGAAAACTCGGCCCTTTGCGACTAAGGGCGCTGCTTCGCGCCAAATCGACCGGAGCCTCCTGTCAAGTCGATGTGAGCGTGAGCAGGATGTCGGCATACCAAGCGCAATTGAGACCGAGAGCCTCGTCGAGGAGGAGGTCGCGTGTGCCGACGTCGAGCCTGGACGAGTGAACCCCTAAGAGTCGCCACGGAAGCGCGTCCTGCGTCAAGGCGCTCTCGCATGCACGCATCACGACAGGCGCGCCGCTCGTGCCGCGGTGGGTGCGCGCATCGGTCAAGAAATATCCCTGTCCTTGGAAGCGGAGACCGAAGGAAGACGCAAGCATCGCTTGGCGCACGACCGGCATGTGATGCAAGGCGTCGTGAAAACCCAGTGGAAAGCCTACAATCAGCAACGACGCGCCAATCTCGATGTGCTCGACCGCGTTCAATAGGTGAGCGGGATTGAAAGCGTGGTAGACCGTCGGCTCCGGCAAGGCGGAGCGGTCAATCTCGATTGCCGCAACGTCGATCTCTCCGGCGGTGTCGAGGCCTTGTCGCCAGAACGGCTTGCCATCGCGATACAGCGGAATCGAAAACCCGGTGGACTTGGCCATGTTCTCGGGGTCGTTGTGGAGTTCGATCTCCAAGCGATCCGGAAAATGGCGGCTCTCCTCATCCATCATCACGTGCCGGCTCGTGACCAAAAACAAACGTTCATCCCGCTCGAAAAGAAAGCCGCTCGCATTCGATAGCAACCTCTGTTGCTCGAAGGTGCAAATGCGCGTCGCGGTGAGCAAAAGAGAGTCAACCAGCGCTCTATCCTCTCAAGCCAATTCTCAACTCGATGCGCCTCCCCAAATCAAACTTGCGCCGCGCGCCACAGGTCGGGCTGCCTGTGATCCGTCTTCGCTACCCTATAACAACCCTTGTACGCCTGTCGATTTGGCGAGCGCGCCCGGTCGAAGGGAATCGCTGGGAGATGAGCCCTGGCCGATAGGGCGATAGTCGAAGAGCATCCGAACGGAAAATGGGTCTACAGTCTTCGTGTGCGATCCGCAGGGGGAAGGATGGAGTTTCCGATCGCGCTACGAATGAACGAACTGCGGCTCGCAATGAGGTCGCCGCCCTTCGAGCCGCCCTTCGATTCGTTGAGGATCTCGCCGAATCCTTGCGTTTGCGTCTCTGATCATGGAGCTTTCAGTCGACGAGCGTTGCAGATTGCTTGGGGAGACATACTGCCTCTGAAACCGCCGTTCGCCCACATCGCCCGAGACTTGAATGAGCTACGTCTGGATAATGGCCCTCGTTTTCGGCCAAGGGCCTTGCCGGCATGATCGCCGAACTTTAATCGCAGCAGGCTGCGTCGTCCCCAGGGAGGGCCGGACGCCCCGATACGACAGTTTTCTCGGCGTTTCGACGCCTCGGCGCACAGGATCGACGGACAGCCAAGTTCTGGGCCGCGCTGCTTACCCCGGCGAAGGGGCCTGGCTACCGCGGCTCGCTCTCGAACCACCAATTATCGAGCAACATGCCGAAGGGGTACATGGGGAAGGCGGGGTTTCGCGCATGCTTGAGCTCGGGCGCATGCGCGGTCCTGATCTCCGTCGCATGATACAACGGAATGAAGTAGAAGCCCGACAGCAGCACCCGGTCGAGCGCGCGTGCGGCGGTTTCGAGCGCCTCCTCGCTGCGCGCCGCAACGAGCGCGTCGATCAGCGCCTGGACCACGGGCGAGGCGGCGCCTGCGAGATCGGCCGATCCTGAGCCGGCTGCGGAAATCTCGTCCCAGTGCGATCTCTGCTCGCCGCCAGGCTGAGCGACGGTCAGCCATTGTCCGATCAGCATGTCATAGTCGAATTGCTGGCGGCGGCGATTATATTGAGCGGGTTCTTGCGACCGCACTTGCGCGTCCACGCCAATCTTTTTCAGGGAGGCGGCGAAATGCAAGGCCAGACGCTCCTCGTCACGGCTGCGAACGAGAATCTCGAAACGGAGCGGGGCGCCGTCCTTGACGAGTCCGGCATCAGAGAGCCTGTAGCCAGCCCCGGCCAGCAAGGCTTGCGCCCGGCGAACAAGCTCTCTGTCGCGCGATGCGCCGTCGTGCACCGGCGGAATCCAGCGGCCTTCCAATATGTCTTCGCGCACCGCTCCGGGGAAGCGTAACAGCAGAGCGCGCTCGGCGGCGCTGGCGGGCCGATCCGATGACGAATACGGACTGTCATCGAAATAGCTCTTCGTTCGTGTGTAGAGGCCGAAATTATAGTTCCGGTTGATCCACTCAAAATCGAGCATCAAGCTGAGCGCCTCGCGCACGCGGACGTCACGAAACGTCTCTTTGCGGAGGTTGAAGGCGAACCCCTCCATCCCGATGGGCCTCCCCGGCTTGATCGCCTCCTTCACAACGCGGCCGGCCGTGAACGCGGGAAAGTCGTAACCAGAAGCCCAACGGCTCGCGCTCGTCTCCTCCCTGAAGTCGACAAGCCCAGCTTTGAAAGCCTCGAACAGCGTATCGGCGTCTTTGTAGTAGTCGATGTCAATCTCGTCGAAATTGAACAGCCCCCGGCGCATCGGAAGGTCCTTGGCCCAGTAACTGGGATCGCGACGCAACACGAGACGTTCGCCGACCTTCACCTCCGCCACGACATAGGCGCCGGAACCTAACGGCGGCGTGAGCGTCGCCTCGGCAAAGCGCCCGACATCGATTGCATGCTTCGGCAGAACCGGCAGCGCCGCCAAACGAAGGGGCAGCTCGGCATCATATGCGTCGGGGAGCGTGAATCGAATCGTATGCGCATCGAGCGCCTCGGCGTTCTTGACGAGGCTGAGCTCGACGCGCTGTTGCGGCGGTCCCTTGTCTTTTAAGAGATCGAAGCTGAAAATTACGTCCGCCGAGGTGATCGGCGCGCCATCGGAGAAATGCGCGCGGGGATTAAGTCGGAAAGTGAGACGCTTTCGCGCCTCGTCGAACTCGACCGATTGCGCGATGACTCCATAATAGGTTTTCGCCTCGTCCTGCGAGCGCTCCATGAGGCTTTCCTGCACCGCGCCCAATAGAAACAGCGGCGCGCGCAGAAGCTTGATATTGAAGCGGTTGAGATTTTCGAACGTCCCCACCATGCCGAGGCGTAACCGGCCCCCTTTTGGCGCGTCAGGATTGACGTAAGGCAGGTGATCGAAACTCGCCGGCAAGGCGGGAGAGCCGACCATCGCAAGACCATTTTGACCCGGTGGCGGCGGCGAGTTCTGCGCGCATAAGGCGGAGGAGCCCAGCGAGACGAACAGAAGCGCGGCGAAGAGCGTCACTGGCGCGTTGACGAGCCCAGCACAGTTTTTCGGAATCATCTCAGTTTCCCCTTTTTTGCCGAGCCGGGCGTGGCGATCATTCGCGTCTGCGCAGCAGCGCGCGCCAAAGCCTCGCGCCGGAGGGGCTGGTCGCGGGAATATCGTGAAGCGTCTCAAGACCGAGACCGTCGACGGCGAGTCCTTCGATCTCTTGACGCGAGAGAGGCCGCCAAGGCGTGGTCTGCGGCTCTTCTTCCTCTCGAGCCGCCGTGATGACGAGGAGCCGGCCCCTCGGCGCGACAAGCCTCGCCAGCGCCGCCGCCGCCGAAGGAAGCTGCTCCGGCGTAAAAGTCTGCAGCGTGGCGCATTCGTGCACGAGATCGAAAGCGCCCTCCCACTCCGGCGGCAGGTCGAAGAGGTCGGCGACCGCGTAGCGAACGGCGCTCTCGGGAAAGCGCTGCCTCGCCCATGCGATCGCGCGTTCGGCATAATCGAAAGCGGTCGTTTCGGCGCCGGCCGCCGCAAGCGCTTCGGCGTTGTCGCCAAGCCCGCAGGCGACATCGAGCGCGCGCAGCCCGGTCAGGGAGTCGTTGCTCGCTAGCCAGGCGGCCAGCAAGGGATGCGGCGCAAGCCGCGCCCAGGGCACTTGCGCCGGATCCTCGCCGGCCGCGGCGTAAACATAGCGGAACCACTCCGCGCCGGTAGAATCTGCGGGATCGCGCCCGGGTTTCGCCAGGCCGTCCAGCCGGGCCCGGGCTGCGGATCGCCGGGCAAGAAAGTCGGCGTCGACTTCTTGCCGCAAGATGCGGGCGTCATATCCGGCCCCGGCGATGGCGTCGACGAGCCGACGCGGATCCGCGGGGGCGGGATCGACCACGACTTGCTTGCAGGAGAGCTCGATTGAAACATCGGCCTCCGGAAGAAGCGCGCGCGTCGCTTCGAGGACATGCTGAGCGCAGCCGCTGCAATACATTTTCTCCACGAACAGAACGATCGCCATCTCTCTCTCCACATTTCCAAGTCGCGTCGCGCAAAAGCGGCGACGCGACGCCAGGAAGGATCAGAATTTGAACTTGACGCCCCCTACGAGCGACCGCGGCTGCCCGGCGAGAATCCCGGCTCCTTGGGCCGTCGACAACAAAATCGCGGGCGTCTGGATCGCCGTTCCGGCGAGCAGCGTGTTGCTCATCACAAAGGAGCCCGCGATATAGTTGTGGTTGAAGGCATTGTTCAAGTTGAGATACATTTCGATGTGCTTCAGGTAGCTGTCATGAATTTCAGGACTGTAGTGAACGTTGAAATTGACGAGACCATAGCTAGGCAGCGACGTAAAATTGGCGTTGTCGATCGTGTAGCCTGCCTTGTAGATATATTCGACGTAAGCGCCGAGTCCCTTCAACTGGCCGTTCGGCACATCATATCCCATTCGACCCGTGAGAGTTTGCGGGGAGACGTTTGGAATTTGATTTCCAGCTCGATTGTAATATACGAATCGTCCCTTGAATGGTCCGAGATTATCCCAGTAGTTTGTGAAGAACTGATCGGTGTATGAATAGGCCGCGAGGAGGCGCCAGCCTTCATGAAATCTCCAATCAAGAGTGATCTCGGCGCCGCGATGCATGGATGCCGGCACATTTTCTTGGTAGTTGATAAGAGCGTTGGAGAGCGTGAGAATCTCGTTTCGGTACCACTCGTTATAGCCTATGAGGCTTACGAGTAGGTCTTCCCTCGGCGTCCAATCGACGCCCAAATCGACCCCCATGTTAGTCTGGGCCTTTAGCGTCGAATTGTTTCCCGCGCCATTTTGCGTCGTCGTGAGGTAAACGAACGCCGGAGTCGAATAGCCCGCCGCATAGCGACCGCGAAGTTGCACTTCCGGAGTGATGCGATACGTCAGCGACGCCTCGGGCGCCGTGTTCCAATAGTCGTTGTCGGCGGCAACCGCCGTAGGCCGCGTCACGGCTCCGTTCGCCGCAAAATTGTAAACGGTGTAGACGCCCCACACTCGGTTCCAATTGGAGCTCATTCCCATCACGGCGGTCATCTGCGGAGTCAGAGCGATCTCTTCGCGGGCGCGAAGACTGGTGTTCGACGTATAAGAGTCGATCATGCCGACGGGCCCTCCGAGCGCACCCCAATTCCACGTGTTCGGGACTTGGTTGGACAACGGATTCGCGCTTTTCACATTGTCGTAGAAGCCTTGTAGAAACAGGGTCGCGGGCAGGCCAAGCAACGTCGTGCGGCTCGTCAAATCGGTTGTCGCGCTTATGCCGACCGATGGGCCTCTGATCGCGACCGGACCGCCGAGCCCGCCGAGAACCGCGGGACCGACTTTCGGGGGTGGCCAGGTCCCGCTGGCGAAGTCGTAGTAGTCGTAGGTGAATTGAGATCGCAAGGTCGTATTGTTATCGAAATCATGCTCCCAGCGGGCCCCCGCGATCTCTCGCGGCGCATGGAGATGCGATCCCAATTGCCACACGCTTTGATTGACGAGGGGCGCTCTGATCGACGTGAAGAGTCCATTCGCCGGCACATTGAGGTTGTTACAGAAAGGTGCGTTGGCCACAGCCGCGACCGAGCAGTCGAAGGTTTTTCCGAAAGGATTCCAGTAATACTGATTTTGAGACTCTCTGTTCATGAAGGTGGAAAAGCTGTTGTTGAAGATGAGTTTCAGCGTGAAGCGGTCGCTTGGAGTCGGCGTCCAGGTCGCCAACACCCTCGCCTGATCCATTTCATAAGAGTTGCGAGCGAGATAACCGTCGCCGCGCGCATCGGAGGCGAACAAGGAGATGTCGATATCCCCGATTGTCCGGGTCGAATATCTCTTGCCGGCGCGGACAAAATTATCGCTGTAGCCGAAGCTGCCGAATTCGGATCCGGTCTCCACCCCGTCGATTTCGGCGCCAGAGAAGGTTCGATAGTTGATCGCGCCAAAAAGGGCATAATTGCCGAAGAGGGCGGATGACGGACCGCGATAAACGTCGACGGCGCTGAACGCATGGGGATCGAGCATGTCGGCTCTTCCGACGCCATCCGCCGTGACGATCGGGAAGCCGTCTTCGTACATCATGATGTTGCGGATGCCTAACGGAAACCCAACGCCATAGCGATTACCCGACCCTCGGATAGAGATGTTGACGTCGCGAGAATTGTTTCCGGCCTGTACCTGAACCCCGGGGCTATACTGCAGCATCTCCTGCACCGAGTACATCGGTGTGGGTTCGAGAAACTTGTGGTTCACGGTCGTAACCGTCTCTCCCGGCGGATCGCGGTAGATTGGCAACGCCGCGCGCGCGGGACTGAATCCGGGAGCGAACTGCTGGGGTTGCACTACCGTCGAGGGCGCCGGCGCTCCCGACACGCCCGATGGAGAAGACGACAATTGCGCATGCCGCGCGCCTCCGCCGGATCGCGTCTGTGCGTGCGGCGTCTGAACGCGGATCTGCTGGGCACGGCGGATTTCGATCGTTGGCAGATTCTGTTGGGCGAACGAGGGGGTGGAGAGGAGGGCGAGCGCGCAAAGCGACGCTCCGCGAAGAAGGGACGAGCGAGGCATAATGGGACTCCGAGGCGGAGCGTGAAGCCGCTTTGGGAATGACTGAGATCGGTTTGAGAGGGCCTGCTATTGGCGGATTAGGCCTTGGGCGGCGCGCGGGCGCGACAATGGCTCGTTCGATCTATCGAGGTCGGAGCCCGATAGGCGGCTCCATAGAATAGCGCGTGGACGCGCAGAAGCGGCGGGGCGAATATGGCGCGCGGGACGTCGAGAGACTCGTCCCAATTGTGAAGCAAGCATCCCGCGCATCCGTGGCGGTGTGCTTCCCGCGGGGCAGGAAGGCCTTCGTCCCGCCGCCCGCAATCCGCGGCGCGATCCGCTCCAATCGCCGTGCGCTCGCTCGCCGGCGCTGGGCCGGCGAACGCCAGGCTCTGCATGAGCAGAGCGAGCGCAAAAACGAGGTGAACGAGCCGCACGTCATTGGTCCATGTGGAGATTCTGCTGAAGCTTGGGTTACGAGCCCTGCGTAACTGCAACGTAACCTCAGCCCAAGGCCCGTGCGCAGACTCCTTTTTTTGAAAGAGTGTTGCGCGACGGCCACACCGCGCCATAATGGTCCGGCCACTCCACCTCCCCGCGCCGGCTTCCAATGCTTTCGGCAGCGGAGTCCGCAGCGGAATCCTTCCAATGCGAATATTGATCGTCGAAGATCAGTTCGAGCTAGCCGGTCAACTGGCCGGACTGCTCGCCGGCGCCGGATACGCCACCGATCAGGTCGGAACGCTTGCGGACGGGCTCGAAGCGGTCATGTCGCATGATTATCCGCTCGTCCTTTTGGACCGGCGGCTCCCCGACGGCGACGGGGTCTCACTGTTGCCAACAATTCGAGCCGCGCGTCCCGGCATCCGCGTCATAGTCATGTCGGCTTTGCGCTCTCTCGACGATCGCATCAATGGGCTCGACGCGGGAGCCGACGACTATCTCACCAAGCCCGTCGAGCCCAACGAGCTGCTGGCTCGGATAAGAGCGAGTCTGCGTCGTCCTGGCGGGATTGATCTCCCGCCCGTGACGATCGCGGAGCTTTCCTTCGAGCTCAACCGCTGCGAAGCCTATGTGCGCGGCGAGCCGCTGAGCGCTACCAAGCGGGAAATGCTGCTGCTCGAGGCCCTGGTCCGGCGAGCGGGTCGCGCCGTGACGCATCACGCGCTCATGGAGCAGATTTACGGCCTGGAGGAGAATGTCCAGTCCGACGCGTTGAAGATGCTCGTGTCGCGGCTGCGCCAACGGCTAAAGGAGCGAGACGCGGGCGTCGAAATCCACTCCGCCCGCGGAATTGGCTATGTCCTGGCGAAATCCAAGTCATGACCCGATTCCGCTCCCTTTCCTCCCATCTGATATTTTTTTGCATCCTCGGATCGATGCTCGCCTTCTTCACGACGCCGATCACGGTACAGATTCCTTTCAGCTATTTCTTTGGCGGGGATCATCGACTAGCGTTGGAAGTGTGGACGACCAAGCGCGCTCGGGCCATCGTGATCGATTCCCTGCATAGGCAAAGCGACGGGACGCTTGCAATCGAGTTCACCCCTGCGTTACGCGCGCATCTCGCGGCGAATCCAAATTTCCGATACGCAGTCTTCGATTTCCGCTCTGGTCGTCTCGCCGCGGGCTCATCCGAGGAGCTCGCCTCCCACTTTCAACAGGTCTTTGTCCAGGCTGAAGTTTTTGGGTCGCTTTTCCACCTTCTGGGTGATGCAGATCCACATTCACGCGGCTATATTCGCACGACAGAAACAAAACTCGGACGCCTCGCCACAATCGTTTACGGTTGTCAGTTCCATTGGGACGACATTTTGTTCCAGCTTCATGCGTATGCGGCGCCGGAAAATTTCGTCTCCTACCTTCTGCTTGCCTTGGTGCTTTCGCTCGTCGCCTGGATTGTGGTGCGCAGCGGGTTAGCGCCACTGCGAGAGGCGGCGGCGACGATCGCCGCGATCGACGTAAACGATCTGCACCACAGAGCCTCAACCGCAAACGTCCCTTCCGAGGTCGTTCCCTTCGTCGATGCGGTCAACGCCGCCTTCGACCGGTTGAGACAGGGAGTGGCGCGGCAAAAAAGATTCACCGCCAATTCCGCGCATGAGCTGCGCACGCCGATCGCCATCCTTCGTGGGCGAATCGAGACTCTCGGGGAGTCGCCCCTGAAGCGAGACATCGAGCGCGACGTGAAGCGCATTCAGACCATTCTCGAGCAGTTGCTGGTGCTCGCGCAGATCGAGCAGCGGGATGGATGCTTGTCGCCTCCTGAGATCAATCTGCAGGAAGTGCTGCTCGATACGACCGCAGACTATCTGCCGCTTGCGCTTGCTGCAGACCGTCACGTGGCGCTCGAGGCGCCGGAAGAGCCTGTAATGATTCCCGCCTATCGTTGGGCCGTCGAGAGCGTCGCGATGAACCTCATCGAAAACGCGGTGCGCGCCGAACCGAAGGGCGGCACGGTCTTGATTAAGCTCACGGACGGCGCGGTGATAGAGGTGGTCGACCACGGCGAAGGCGTCGCCAAGGAGCATCGCGAGATGATCTTCGAGCCCTTCTGGCGAAAAAGTGAAATCTCGCCTGGAACCGGTCTTGGCCTAGCCATCGCCAAGGAGTTGATAACCAAGCTCAACGGCCGCATCTGGGTCGAAGACACCCCCGGGGGCGGCGCGACCTTCAAGATCGCGCTTCCGAAAATTCGTCGCGTGGCGAGGAAAACACCGCACGAGATGTCGGGCGTCTGAGCTGCAGGGCGAGCGGGCGCTCAAGGGATTGAAGCCCGGCCCCGCCCAGAATCGAGCGAGAATCCTCTTCGCAAGAACGCGAGCATGTCTCGACTGGGCGGACCGCCCTTTACGTCCCGGCGCCCGTCCCCGCCAGAAATTGCGCCCATTCACACTGGCGGGCGACGCCGCAATTCTTCGTCGATTCCCGCGCGGCCTTCGCCATGGCGGCGAGCGTCGAGGGTTCGAGCGAAGCCATTGCTTTTGCGACGGCGTCGGCTGAGGTGAAATCCACGATCCTTCCCGCAGCGCCGAGCTGCTCGGGCAGGCCGTCCACCGGCGAGACCAGGATGGGACGCCCGGCTTCGCGGGCCTCGATATTGACGAGGCCGCCGGCCTCCCAGCGCGAGGGGATGGCGACGACGTCGCAGCGCGAGAGGAAATCCGGAACATCCACGACTTTTCCATAGAAGCTGAGGCCAGGCGCGCCCGCAGCAAGCGCATGAAGCCAGGCTTCATCCTCTCCAAATCCGCCGATCAGCAGCCCAGCGCCGTGAAAAGCCCCCGCTCGATAGGCTTCAATCAGAAGGTCGAAACCCTTCTGCTCGTGGAAGCGTCCAAAGGCTCCTATACGCAGCGGCCGCGACGAGGAGAAGTCGGGCAGCGGTAGATCTTCCAGGCCCTTATTCTCGACGTAGGGATAGATCACCTTGATCCTTTGTCGGTCGATCGAAGCGGCTTCGGCTAACCAATCCGCCTGGTTCTGGGAATCGCAGACGACGTCGTCGAAAACTCGCAGAGCGATCTTCAGCAACGCGCGAAAGCGCGTCTTGGCGGGAACCTTTAGCGTCTCCCAGGCGCGCGTGTAACTGTGCTCGAGGTGGATGAGCCTCGCTTGCGGATTGCGCATGCGCAACGACGCCAGGAATAAGATCCGGCGCCAGCTCGGCGGAAAATTCGTGATGATGACGTCGGCTTCGAGACGCGGGGCGATCACGGCTTTCGGGGCGACCCCGAGGAGCGTCGGCTCGACGACCGAGCGCAGCATTTGGGAATCGAAGATGCCAAGGTAGCGGGTCACGCCGCCGAGGGCGAAGTCATCGAGCAGGTTGACGAGTCTGAGCTTGGCCATCGCGCTGTTCACCGGCGGGATTCCCATGAAGCCGCGTCAGGCGAAAAGCCGTAGCCGAAGGCGCATGGGCAGGAGGGGCGCGGTGAGAGCCGCGGCGAGAGTTGACAGCCCGCGGCGGCGATCGCTCAGGAAGGCGGCCGGGTCGCTACGCAGGCCCGCAAACACATAGCGGAGCGCCTGAAGCGGCGGGCCGCCGGCCCGCAGCACGCGGCGCGCAAGGTAGCGGTAGTAAACGGCCTCGAGGGGCGCGAGCTCGCGTTCTTCGAGGTAACGCTGGGCGACAGAGCGCCAGCCCGCATGCATGGCGCCGAGATCCATCGACAAGCCTCCGGGGCTCAAGCGGTATCCCGTGAGCACGGCGTTGACGCCCTCGATCCGTCCGCCCATGACGATGAGCCGCGCGACGAAATCCTGATCCTCGGCAAAGGAGAGAGCCCGATCAAAACCGCCGCTGCGCACGAACCAGTCGCGCCGCACCACGAGGTTGGAGGTCGTGCAGATGGGATTTTCCCCCAGCACGTCTATGAGACGCGGCGACCTCGGGCATAGGCTCGACACGGTCTTGCCCTCGTCGACGCTCTTCGCTTCCTCAGGAATGAAGGCGATGCGCGCGTAACTGGCGGCGATGTCCGGCTCCTCGCGATGCAGCGTCACGTGGCGCTCGAGCTTCTCGCGACGCCAGATGTCGTCCGCGTCGATGAAGGCGATCAGGGGCGCCTCGCTCAGCTCGGCGCCCCGGTTGCGCGTCGCCGAGACGCCGAAATTCTTTTGCGACACCACGCGAATACGCGGATCTCGCGCCGCCTGCGCGGTCAGGCGCGCCAGGCTCTCGTCCCTGGATCCGTCGTCCACCGCGATGAGCTCGAAGGCTCCAAAAGATTGATCAAGGACGGAAGCAATGGTCGCATCGAGCGTCGCGGCGGCGTTGTAGACCGGCATGACGACGCAAACTTCCGGCTTGCTCATGCAATCTGCGCCTTCGTCAAGAATCGAAAGGCGCCCTTGAGCGAGCCGAGGGGCAGCGAGCGCGCCGCCCCGAAGAGGGCGCCCAGCGCCTGGCCCGCGACCAGTCCGATCACCGCCACCTCGAGCGAGCCGAAGCGCGCGCCGAGGAAAAGGCCGCCGAGCGCCGTGACGCAGATCACGAAGCTATTGGCGGCGTCGGCGTGGACCCGCCCTTGAGCGCGCAGCCAGCACGTGGTCACACTCGAGAGCAGCAGCGGCAGGCCGGCGAGGCACATGAGGGCGATCAGCGGCGCCGCGAAGGACCAGCGCTCGCCGAAAATCAGCGGCACGTAATAGGGCGCGCCGAACGATTGCAGCGCCACGATCGGGACGAATACGGCGGCGCCGACGACGCCGACGTGGCGCAGGGCGGAGAGGCTCTCTTCTCCGGATTTCGCGGCGCAAAGCATCGGGAAGGCGACGAGCGCAAATGCGCGAACCAGCGAGCTGGAGATCCCGATGCCGGCGTTGTAGGCGAAGTAGTAAGCGCCCAGCACGGAGGTTCCCATGGTCGCGGCGATGATGAGATTGTCGCCCTGCGTGCGCACCGCGGTCAGAAGCTCAGACGCGAGCACGCCGCCACCGAACTTTAGCATGTCTCGCACGGGCGACGAGCCTGCTTTCGGATTGTAGCGCCAAGGCCGCGCGCTGCGCATCATGATGAGCCAAAGGGGCGCGGTCAGCAGCTTGGGCAGCACGATGGACCAAGGGCTGGCCCAGGCCAGCAAGAGCCCGGCGGTCATGAGGTGATCGGCGATCGCCTGAGTCGCGAAGACCCGCGCCACGGGGCCGTTGAGGCCTTCGCGCAGCGCGAGACGGAGCTGGACGTCCCCGCCCGGCGTCAGAAGATAGGTGATGGAGAGAGTCGCGAGCATGGCGCCGGCGACCGGTCGGCCATAGACATGCGCCAGCACCCACGCGATTGCGAGCTGGCAGACGACCAGCAGACCGCTCCACATCCAGAACAAGCGATAAGCGGTGTTGCAGGTGGCCGCGAGCTCTTCCTCGTGGCAGGCGATCACCTTCGGCCCCACGCCCGTGCTGGCGAAAACGCGCACCATCTCGAACAAGGAAAGCGCGAGCGCCGCTTCGCCGACGATGTCGGGAGCGAGCCGGCGCGCGATCACGACGGTCGCAGCGAGACGAACGACGCGATTGGCCATCTCCGCGCCGCCATGCGCGCTGAACCCCCGCAGGATCTTCCCCACGTGGCCCGAGAGCGCCTTATCCGTTAGCTCCTTAAGCGTTTTGAGCACGTTAGAGGCTCCCGAGCCTGCTGAACTCTACCTCGCCCGGACGCTGCATCGCGGGCGCCAACCGGAGACCACGAAGAAACAGAGAGTTGGACGCGCATCAAACTGCGAGAAGCCTTCCTTCGCAATTTGCGAATGAAAATGGACGGGAAAGCGCGCTACGGTCAGCGCTCAAGTAACGCAGGATTCCCAGTTTTTGCAATTCCCAATTTGCAATGCGAAATCGTTGGATCGGCTTCGCAAAATTCGATCGGTCCGCCGGCCTTCCTCTATTTTATACTGTGTTTTCATAGCGTTATGCAAACATCCGTCTCCTGGCACGTCTCGTGAACCCCCTGCGCACGAATGCCAATTTGGAGGCTTGAGATGTCGCTCGACGCCCTTGAGATTCAAGAGAGCGCGCTTCTTCGCAACGCGGCCCGTTCGTCGTTGCTGTGGAAGGAGTCTGCGGCTTGCGCTCCCAGTCTTCAGCTGTTCGATCTAACGATCGTCAACTCGACCCTGCAGGGGGCCGCCAATGATCTGGCGAGGCTCGCGCGCGCCGGCCGTCGCACGCGCGTGAGCTTCGTCAATTCGCATGGGGTCAAGGTCGCTGCGACCAATCCCGCCTATAGCCGCGTTCTGCACGGCATGGATCGACTCTATGCCGATGGCGGCGGCATGGCGCTCGCCGCGCGCTGGACCGGCGCGCCGCTCGCCGACAATGTGAACGGCACGGATCTCTTCCCGCTGCTCTGCGCGGCGGCGGAACAGGCGGGCGTGAAGATCTTCCTGCTCGGCGGCGAGCCGGGCGTGGCCGAGGCTGCGGCGCGCACGGTCAAGGCGATGGGCCATGACGATGTGATCGCCGGCGTTCATCATGGCTACATCGATAGCCCCGAGGACAAGCAAGCCGCCATCGAAGAGATCAACGCCAGCGGCGCCTCGATCCTGTTGATCGGCATGGGCGTGCCGACGCAAGACATCTGGATCGCGCGCAACTTCGACTCGCTGCGGACTCCGGTGGTCGTCGGCGTCGGCGGCCTCTTCGACGTCTTCTCCGGCAGGGTGTCGCGCGCGCCGGTCGTCTTGCGCTGCCTCGGCTGCGAATGGACGTGGCGTCTGCTGCAGGAGCCGGCTCAACTCTGGTCGCGCTATCTGATCAGCAATGCGGTCTTCATCCTTCGGACGCTGAGCTTCATCGCTCGTCAGCGGTTCGAACCCTCCTGCCATGGAGCGGCCGCGCAAAAGCGCGCTTGGCTTTGGGCGCAGATCGACCGTCGCCTCGTCGCGCCTGCGGGGCCCGCAGCCAAGCGGGCTCTCGACATCGTCGGCGCTCTCGGCGCGTTCTCGCTGTTTGCGCCGATCTTCCTGGTGACGGCGATCGCGATCAAGATGGAGTCGTCGGGTCCGATTCTCTTCCGTCAGACGCGTATCGGCAGGAACGGCCGTCCCTTCACCATGGTGAAGTTCCGCTCGATGAGCGTCGGAGCCGACGCTCTGCACGCGAAGATGCAAGGCGAGACGACCTCCCGGCATAATATCCGTTACAAGAATCATAACGACCCCCGCATCACAGAGACCGGCCGCTTCATCCGCAGATACTCGATCGACGAGCTTCCGCAGTTTTGGAACGTGCTCACCGGCGACATGTCTCTCGTCGGTCCGCGCCCGGCGCTGCCGTCCGAAGTGGCGAAATACGCCCCTAGCGATCGCGATCGGCTGCTTGTGAAGCCCGGCATCACTTGCCTTTGGCAGGTCTGCGGACGCGCGAACATCGACTTCGTCGGCCAGGTCGCGCTCGACCGCGAATATGTCCGCCGGCGCTCGCTCCGGCTCGATATCTGGCTTCTCTTGCGCACCCCCTACGCCGTTCTGAGCGGCGCCGGCGCCTACTGAACTCTGCCGGGGACCCATGCGCCGTTGGCGCGAAGGTCCCCGGCGATCTTTTTGGACAGCGGACTTTTAAGATGCCCGTGGAGAAATCATCGTCGTCCGCATCTCCGTATTCTCGCGAGGCATCGCGGACATCGGAAAAAGGCGCTCGCACCGTAACGCGAAACGACCTCGCGACCGCCATCCTGAAGCGCTTTCCGAGCCTGTCGCGACGGGAAGCGGCGCGTCTCGTCAAATGTGCGCTGGACGAAATTGCCGACGCGCTGTCCCGGGGAGAGGAAAGCGTAAAGCTGCACGAGTTCGGAACGTTCTTCGTGCGCGATAGATCGAGCCGCGCAGACGGCGAACCGCCGACAGGAAAGGGAGCGTCGCGCGGCCGCCGCAGATCTCTCCGATTCAAGCCCTCGCATCGGTTGAGGGAGAAGGTCGAGAAAGGACAGACTCGGGAACCGACGAACGGGTCTTGAACGACCCCAGTCGCCAAAGTCGCCGCGACGGCCAAGCCGCCCCCCTCACGCTCGCAAGGGGTTGAAAGCCGTGGCGGTTTGCTCAGCGAGGGTTGTCGCAGCGAAAGACGCGCCCTGCCCCGCCCAGCTGAAAGACTGCCTGACATAGACCGGAAAGCCGATGCGCGCGCAGCGAGCGCATCGGCTCAGCCAAAGCGTGGCTCGACGCGGCGCGCGTCCTTCACATCATCCAGGGCGTGGAACTGTTGCAGGAACCGCGTTGGGTTCGACGCGTGGTCGGGGGGCACAGGGCGGCGAGCGCAAAAACCGATTCTTTGAGGCTTCTGACGCCCCGCGCTTGTCCTCGAACGAGACGATCAGAAAGTTAGCAAAATCTGCGACGACCTTAGCTCTGCCCCATCAAATCCTGATGGCTCCCGCGCAACAGATCGCCACGCGCGCCATTTTGTCGACGGTGGCCGCAGGCAGCAGGACTCCGGCTACGCCTGCCGCGAGCGTGCACAGCGTCCGCACCGGTTCAACCAGAAGCATCCTCGGCTCCAGCTTGACTGCCGTCGTCGCCAGCTTCAGCCCTTGAGCGAACTGCGACGACCGGATGGCCCGGCGCGCCAGGGAGTGCAACTGATAGGCTTCCGCGGACTTTCCCGCGCACGCCTCGACGTCCGGGGCATAGAGTGCGACCTTGCCGCGAAATCGACGCCAGGTCGCGAGCTGCGTTTCGACGTTAGCCGACAGACCATGCCGATTGACGCGATAGCGCGTCAAGGGAGCGTCCACATAGCCGAACTTCCAATCCGTTGTCGCGGCGATCCGCGTCCAGCACTCGATGTCCTCCGACTGCCGGAAGCTTTCGTCGAACCAGCAAAGACGATCGCGCTCCCCGTCGAAGAAGGCGATCGCGTCCAACGTCTCTCGCCTGATGACCGGCGCTGACCCGTTGCCGACCGGGTTGCGGGAGAAGACGCTGATGACGTCGAACATCGAGCCAATCGGCTTTTGCACGAGGCCCATGTCCTTGGCGTCGTCGTCCATGAGCGCCGAGGCGCTAAAGCTCACCCCGATCTCGGCATCAGAATCGAGCTGCTCGACGTGGCGCTCCAGTTTTGACGGCGTCCAATGGTCATCGGCGTCGAGGAAGGCGAGATATTGTCCTTTTGCGTGCGCGATTCCGCCATTGCGCGCTCCGGCGAGACCGCGATTTTCCTGATGCACGACGCGTAGTCGCGGCTCATCGAAGTCTTTGGCCAGCGCGGGGCCCCGATCGCTGGAGCCGTCGTCGACGACGACGATCTCGAAATCCGTAAATGTCTGCGCCTGAACAGAGCGGAGAGTTTCGCAAATATAACGTTCGCTCTGATAGAGCGGAATGATGACTGAAACTTTGGGCATGGCGGTCTTCCTGTGGCCTCGGCGTCGAACGGCAGGTCGAGGACTTTGTGCTAGGTGGGTGCAGCCTTGGCGCCAGCCGCTGATTTACAAAGAATCAGATAGTTAGCCTCGTTGCGAGGCAGGGTGCGCCCGTCCAATTGCAAACTGCGAATGATTTTGGATGGAAATACGGGGTGCAAACAGCCCGCGAAGTTCTCTCGCGAGTTGCAATTTGCGAGGCAAATCCCGAGGACCGCGGGCGAGAACCGCCGCGGAGCCGCGCTCAGCCCCGAAATTTCAAAGAAAATCAAGACGGAGCCGCCAAGTTCCCGCCTTGGCACGTGTTGTGAAACCTTGAACGCAAGCGGCGAATCTGGTCGACTCCACTGACGCCAGCCGAGGAAACACATAGATGCCGAGGGTAATCGAAATCCTACTGCTCGCCGATCGTCCCGTGGAGTCCCTGTTCCCCAAGGGGTCGCGGTGCTCGCTTCCGCTCCTGCCGGTAGCGAACAAGCCGATCATCGAGCATCTCCTGGAGACGATCGGCCTCCACGCCTCGCATGCGCCGATGAATATTCTCGCGAGTGTCAGGCCTGGCGACAAGGCGGCGCAGGATTATCTCGCCGATCGGGCGTGGCCAGGCGTGTCCGTGGTCGTGCATGACCGGGCGCCGAAATTCGTGGATCGGCCGACGCTTGTCATGCGCGCCGACATCTTCCCCGCGCCGCGGCAACTCGGCGCCGCTTTGATGGAGATCATCACGGAAGGGCGGCTCAATGCAGACCATGCTCGCTTCGGGATCTCCTGGCTCGAGGAGAGCGCCGCCGTTCCCCGTTTCGAGCTCCCCGAGCTCAAGGATGCTGATCTTGAGACGTTCCTACCGAACGTCACGGCCTATCATCGGCTGGCGATCGCAGCGGCGCGCGGCGCCGTCGAGGGGCTAATCCCCGGAGGATGGGTCGAGGACGACGGTCTGCGCGCTAGCCTTGGCGCCCGCATCAAGACGCGGCGCGCGGCCGGCCCTCACGTCGAGGTCGGCGCCAATGTGTGCGTGGAGCATGATGTCGTGCTCAACGGCAGCATCGTCATTGGTGAGGGAGCCTATATAGCGCGAGGCGCGCGTCTCGAAAACGCGATCGTTCTGCCCAATACCTATGTCGGGCCAGGCCTTCATCTGAAGAACACGGTGGTGGGCGGCGAGTGGCTGTTTCGAGTCGAAAGCGGAGCCTTCGAGCCCACCACACCCTCCGAAACGCGGGAGCTCGCAGCCTAGCGCGTTTCCCGCTCGAACGGAATCGTTCGAGCGATAAGGAATCGCGCCAAATTAAAAGTTTGGAGCATGTCCTGACCGGAAAACCGCTTCGCCCTTTCCGGGACATGCTCTAAGGTCACGGAAAGGGCGAAGCGGTTTTCCGGTTAGGACATCCTTTTCGATTGCGTGATGGCACGCAATCGAAAAGGGCTCGCTCCAGGCGTTTCCCGCTTGGACAAATCAAAAGTGGAGCGAACCTTGATCGCGCTGGCGGCGAACGCAACGACTATTTATTCAGTCCGCGCTTGCGGTAGATCGTCGACGGACTGACGCCCAGGTAGGTTGCCGCACGCGATATGTTTCCGTCGCAGATTTCCACCGTGCGTTCGATGGCGGCGCGCTCGATCACCTCCAATGACATGACGTCCGACGGGTCTTTCCATCTTTCGGGGTCGAGCACCCCTACTCCGTCGGCGTTGCCGCGGGCGGCGACTTCTTCCCTCGATCGAAGGGCTGAAACGCCCGAGAGAACAGGCGTCCCCGGTCTGCCTTCGGGCCGCGCCTCGACGCGGGTGGCGTCGGGAATGGCTAACATCGACGCGCCAATGATCGGGGCGTCGTTCATGACGATCGCGTTGCGGATGACGTTTTGCAATTGCCTTATGTTGCCCGGCCAATCATAGGCGAGCAGTTTTCGCGCCGCCTCATCCGACAGGACTCGCGAGACCTTTCCCTCACGCTCCGAGAAGCGCGCAAGGAATTCCGTTGCGATCTCGACGATGTCGTCGCCGCGATCGCGCAACGGAGGCATCCAGAGAGGAACGACATGCAGGCGATAGTAGAGGTCCTCCCGGAAGCGCCCGGCCGAGACCTCCGCAAGTGGATCGCGATTCGTCGCGCTAACGATCCGCACATCAACCTTTTCGGTTCGCGAAGCGCCCACGGGCCGGAAGGTTCCCGTCTGCAAGAAGCGTAAGAGCTCCGGCTGCAGGTCGAGCTGCATTTCACAAATTTCGTCAAGGAAAAGCGTGCCGCCGTCGGCCTGCTTCACGGCGCCGGGCCGATCGGCGACCGCCCCGGTGAAGCTTCCTTTCAGATGGCCAAAGAGCTCGCTCGAGATCAACTCGCGCGGAATGGCTCCGCAGTTGATCGCGACGAAAGGCTTGGCGCTGCGTCGCCCCAACTTGTGGACGGCCTCGGCGGCCAGCTCCTTGCCCGTTCCGCTCTCGCCGGTGATGAACACCGTCGCGTCGGACGCCGCGACCGCTTCTATCGTGCGATACACAGCCTGCATCGAAAAGGATTTGCCGATGAGCCCGCAAAAGGAGTCGCGAGAAAAATTGTCTCGCATCATCTGCAGATCGGCCTTCAGCGTCGAATGTTCGAGCGCGTTTCGAACGCTCGTCACCAATCTTTCAGAGCTGACCGGCTTTACGACGAAGTCGTAAGCGCCGAAGCGCATGGCGTCGACCGCAACCTTGATCGATCCCTCCGACGTCGCGACGATAACGCTGACCGTACCCGCACGCGCTATGAACTGCTGAAGGGTCTCCAGCCCTCGCATGTCGGGCAGGTTGAGGTCCAGGATGACAACGGCGGGGGCCTCTTTCTCGATCTTCTCGATGCCTTCGGAGCCGCTCGTGGCTGTCGTGATCGCATAGCCCGCGCGTTCGAGAAATGCGCGATAGACCTGCGATATCGAAGCCACGTCTTCGACAACAAGCACTTTTGCTTTGGCCTCTTGCTTCATCATCACCTGCGCCGCAATTGGCGCTCCTCTTTCCTGCCTTCGGCAAGCGCCTCAGGCGCCACATCCTCCGTCAGCGCCTCGACAGACGCTAGATCAAACTGGGTTCAGACGGAACCGCCCAAACACAGAAAAGCCGATCGCTTCCAAATATGTAGGGCGCGCTGCCTGTTACCGGCTCGACGGACGCCTACCCGCTTCCCCCTCCCGCAGTGCCAGCGACGGCTCCGAGAGGCTCGATTTCCGCGAGAGCCGACTTTATGGCGTTAATGACGAGACGGTGGTTCTTCGTGAATGCGGCAGTGAGAGGCTCCAGCTCGGACCGCCGATCGAGAACGGCGCTCTCCAAAGCCTTGGCCGCGGCAACCAAATCTTCAGCGCCGATATAGCTCGCGCCGCCTCGCAGCGCATGGAGCCTGCGCGCGGCCTCCTCAGGGTCGTTGCGTGCGAGACATTCTTCCACCTGCGGCGCAGCTTCGCGGAATTCTTCGCTGAAGCTGGCGAGCAAGCTGACAAAGAGATCTCGATCGCCGCCCAGGGTCTTTTCAACCCATGCCGTGTTCAACCCCGCGACGACGGGAAATGCATCTGGACAATTGGATATCATAGCCGGCTCGCTAACTGGCGCGCGCTTCGCCCGCAAGAGAAGAATGTCGACCAAGCCCTCCAGCTCGATCGGTTTAGAGACAAAATCATCTGCGCCCGCATCAAGGACTTGGTGTCGCTCTTCATCGAGAACCCCTGCCGTCAAAGCGATAATTGGCAGGCCCGTGAGACCGAGAGCGCCGCGGATGGCTCGAATCGCCGTCAATCCGTCCATGACCGGCATTTGGACATCCATCAGAACGGCGTCGACCGGCTCTCGCCCGCTCCTGAGGAAGTCGAGCGCCTCCTGACCATTCTCAGCCAGAACGATGCGCGCGCCTTCCAGTGTGAGCAGGCGCTCCACAACCTCCCGGTTCATCGCGCTGTCGTCCGCGACGAGGAAGCGCATGCCGGACAGGCGCGCGGATGCAGACGTCCCACTCGGGAGGAATGTTCGCCGCGCTTGCGCCTTCACCGGCGACAGATCAAACACCGCTTCGAACCAAAATGTGCTGCCCTTCCCAAGAACGCTCGAAGCTCCGATCTCGCCGTCCATCAACTCGACCAGGCTCTTGCTGATGGACAAGCCAAGACCAGTGCCGCCGAAACGCCGTGTAATTGCGGCGTCGGCCTGCGTGAAAGGCTTGAAAAGCCCGGACATATGCTCGAGAGCGATGCCGATGCCGGTGTCTTTTACCTCGAATTGGAGCCGCGCTCTCGACGCCTCGAGCGCCGTCGCGCGGACGGACAGCCGAACCTCGCCCCGCTCCGTGAACTTTATGGCGTTGCCAACAAGATTCATGAGCACTTGCTCGATTCGGAGCGCGTCGCCGATGGGAACGCCGTTCAATTGGGGCGCAACCTCGACGACGAGCTTGAGCCCCTTGGCGCGAGCGCTTCCGCCAAACAAGCTGCCGATGTGCCCCAGAATCGAACCGAGTTCGAAGGGCCTCCTGTCAAGCCGAAACTCTCCCGCTTCGAGCTTCGAGAAGTCCAGAATATCGTTAACGATCGACAGCAGGGTCGCCCCGGCTTCGCGCAACCGCCGCACCATCTCGATTTGCTTGGGCGAGAGCGTCTCTCGCTCGAGTAGCTGAGCCAGTCCGAGGACGCCATTCAAAGGCGTCCGGATCTCATGGCTCATATTCGCCATGAAAATGCTCTTCGCTTCGCTCGCCTCGGTGAGCTCCTTCGTGCGGACGATCTCGGTCAAGACGCGCGCCTTGAGGAGTCCGGCATAAGACAGCACGGCCTTGAGAAGCACCAGCGTGTAAACGCAGAGTAGGAAGGCCACCAAAATATTGGCCTTGCCGCCGCAGCGGGCGAGAGCGATCATCGTGCCAATCGCCACCGGCCCGATGAAACAAAAGGCTGCGCGAGGAATGCTGGCGAGCGCGAAAGCGGCGCCGCAGAGTATCCCGGCCATCACAACGCAAATGAGGAGCCGCCCCCCTCCTCCGGCGTCCGCAAGGAAAAACAAGGGAAGCGCGGCCCAAAGCAGTCCCAAGGCAAGACCATTATGGACTGCCCTTTCCACCGATTTTGCAGAATCTCCTTGTTGCTTCTGCTTCGCAGTCGCCTTGTAATGCCTAAGATATACATAACCGCTTACAATAGACAGCGCGATGAACCAGAGAACAATGGCGACAGTATCAGGAGACTCCCAAAATCCAATGACTAGTATCAGAGCGTTGCAAACATTCGCAAGCATCATTGTTGGAGTGTTGCTACGGACCGCGACAAGTTGCTCCTGTTGAACGCGAGCGACGCTCTCGGGGTCTGTTGGGGCGCCCTTCGAAGGTTCCGACATTAGTTCTACTGTGTCAGGAGATTGCAGATTCACGAGGCCTGCATTCCGTTGAGCTGCCGATTCCAACTTTTGAGATCGGGGGCTGAGATGGACGCCTCGACGCAGATCAGCGAAGCGCGTTTTGCAGCGTCTGTCGAGTCCTTTGCGCAAGTTCGTGGTCATGTCGAGCGGGCGTGGAGCCGAAGGCGCCGCTCGTCGCTGCGGCGCGCGTCTCCGCCGAGCGTCGGCCGCCGCATCCTTTCGCCTCAGAATAAGTCAGGCTTGCGTATGCCGACGAGGGCCGCCGATCCAGGCCAAGCGTTAGCGCTCGCGATTCGCGGACATGATTTTGAGAGGCGTCCGCTAGCATCGGACATCCTCCCCTTGGCCACTGCTCGCCAAATGCGCGCGCGCCCCTTCCAGGAGGACTGAAGCCAGAGTTTCAAAGGCGGTCACGCGGAAAGCCAGATCGGAGCGGTCCCCGCGAATGCTGTGCTCGAGCATCTCTGCCGCCTGCGCTGAGTCGCCCGCCCCGATGTAGCCGGCCGCGCCGCGGAAGGCGTGCAACAGATCCGCCGCTCGTCTGCGATCACCGCGGTCCAAGGTCTCGCGCACTTCCTCGGGCGTTGCCGCGAATTCTGTAACGAAGCTCTGTAGTAGCTGCAAGAATAGATCCTGGTCTCCTCCGAGCATCAGCAAGGCCTGCTCGCTATCGACGCCCCGTATTCTCGGCAATGTTGGGCTGGCTTCCGGCGGGCGCAAGCGACTTCCGGCAAAACGAAGCAGAACGTCCACGAGCGCGTCCATGTCCACGGGCTTGGCGAGGAAATCGTCAGCGCCGGCTTCCAACACTTGGCGACGCTGTTCGTCCAGAACCCCCGCGGTGAGCGCAATGATCGGAAGATCCACGAGGCCGAGCTTCTCCCGAATGGCGCGCGTGGCCGCCAATCCGTCCATTACCGGCATTTGCACGTCCATGAGCACCGCGTCGAAGGCTTCGTTCTGCGCGCTCAAATATTGCAGGGCCTGTTGACCGTCTCCGGCGAGGACGGCGCGGGCGCCTTCATGCATCAGCATGCGCTGAACGACCTCACGGTTCATGCGACTGTCATCGACGACGAGACATCGCAGCCCCGACAGCCGCGTCGCGCATTCGAAGGCGGGAGGCGCGGGCGCAAGGCTTGTCGCCTGCCTCTCAACCGAGCGCTCGAAAACCGCCTCGAACCAGAAAGTGCTTCCAGCCCCCGGCGCGCTCTCCACGCCGATCTCTCCGTGCATCAGCTCGACGAGGCGCTTGCAGATTGACAGCCCCAGGCCCGTGCCGCCGAAGCGGCGCGTGATGGCCCCATCCGCCTGCGTGAACGGCGTGAATAGACCTGCCAGTTGCTGCGGCGAGATGCCGATGCCAGTGTCTTTGATCTCGAATCGGAGGCGGACGTGGGAAGCCGTGACCGATAGCGCCTGGATGCGCAGATCGATCGCGCCGCGTTCAGTGAATTTTATGGCGTTGCCGAGGAGGTTCATCAAAACCTGCTCCAGTCGCAGCGCGTCCCCGATCAAGGCGCCGGAAAGCAGCGGCGGATCGTCGAGGTGGAAATTCAGCCCTTTCTCATGCGCGGTGACTCCCAAAAGACTGGAGATTTGCGCCAGCATGGGCGGCAGCTCGAACGGTCGCGGATCCAACCGCAGATGTCCCGCCTCGATCTTGGAAAAATCCAGTATGTCGTTGAGGATTCCGAGCAGCGACTGGCCCGCCTGCCGCAGCCGGCGCACCACGGTGAGCTGGTCTTCGGAGAGCGGCTCTCGCTCCAGAAGCTGCGCGAGTCCAAGCATCCCATTCATGGGCGTGCGGATTTCATGGCTCATATTGGCCAGGAATTCGCTTTTGGCCGCGCTGGCGGCCGCGAGCTCGAGGGTCCGCTCCTCGACCTTGTGCTCCAAAGTGGCGTTCAACTCGCGCCAGGCGCTTTCGGCTCGCTTGCGATCCGTGACGTCGGCGACGGTAGCCTGGACGAATTGCTCATCGCCGACCGTAAAGGAGGCGAGCGCGACGTCGATGGGAAAGATGGATCCATCCTTGCGCTGGCCATGCAGATCCGCATTCTCGCCCATTGGCCGGGCGCTGGGGCCGCCTGGGAATGCGCCTTGTAAGAGCGCATGTTCTTCGCGCAGCGGTTGCGGAACGAGCATCTCCACCCGACGCCCCAAGAGCTCTGAGCCTCCATATCCGAACATCCGGTCCAACGCCGCATTGGTCATCTTGATGCGGCCCTGGTCGTCGATCAGCAAGATACCGTTTGGACTGCTTTTTACGATCGCCTCGAGCAGGAATTTATTGCGCTGCAGCTCCCGGGTCCGCTCCTCGACGATCTCCTCGAGATGCTGTCGATATTTCTGAATCGCCTCTTCGCTCTCCTTGCGTTCGGTGATGTCGCTTTCGATCGCCATGAAGTTGGTCAATTCGCCCGCCTCGTTGAAGAGGGGCTGGACCTCGATCGCAAACCAGAATTTTTCGCCGCTGCGACGATAGTTGATGAGCTTCACGGTGAAGCCGCGCCCGGCGCGCAGCTCCTCGGACATGAAACGAGCGACTTTCGGGTCGGTTTCGGGACCTTGCAGAAATTCGCCGGGCTTTCGCCCTGCCACTTCTCCAGCCCGCCAGCCGGTGATGCGGGTGAAAGCGTCGTTCACCCATTCGATTCGGCCCGTGGCGTCGGTGACGATCACGGCGTTGTCGGTCCGCGAGGCGACGAGCGCGAGCTTGCGCGATTGCGCCTCCTGCTCATGCAGCTTGGCCCGTTGCTCCGTGAGCATGCGATTGAGCCGCTTCAAGTCCTCGGCAGCCACCTCCTGCGTCTGCAGGAGCTGGAGCATGTCCAAAGTCTGATCCTGCACGCCGAGGTCATCCAGCGTGAGCCCGTATTCCAACAGTTGCGCCGGACTCGTGATCCACGGAGTCGCGAGCATGACGATCGATCGCGGGCTCTCCAGGAACAACAGCGACCCGCGCAGAACGCGACCGTTCTCCCTGTCTTCGAGAATGAATAAGGCGCTGGAGTTTTGCCTCGCGAACTCGGTGGATAGCAATCCCGACGGGCGACGCAAAAGAAACACCTCTTGCGTGCGCGCGCCTATTTTGGCGCGGGGGCAGTATTTTGCAAGAGAGGGTCCGGCGCTGACAATGACGTCGCTTTCGTCCCAGGCGAGAAAGAAAGGAAAAGCTCGCAGCAATCCCTCGGTACTCGTGTTAGTCATCATGGCGATTTCGCTCGAGAGATCCATTTTACCTCAAACACGTCGTGATCCGCTCCCTTCGCTTTGGCCTCCAGCAAGGTCACGGTTACCAGCGCGCCGTAGACCTCGCCAAGCCCGTCAAGCAGACCCGCGACGAAGTCGACGAGTCCCGGTCGATACGAGAAGTAATGCAGCCTGAGCGAATCTTCGCCAACATCGCTACATTTGAATTCAGGGGGCCGCAGCTTGGGATAAATCAATTGCACCTTCGCATGGAACTGGGGAAGATTAAGCAGGAATTCCTTGAGGCTTGCGCCCGCCGCGCGCAACAAGGCCCCAAAATTTTCTTGCGCCGTCTTGGTCATCCATCTGACGCCGAACTCGTGCATCAGGTCTGAGACGCGAAAACCCAAGATGTCGTGCGCGGCGCCGACAAGATGGTAGGTGACGTCGTCCGGATAGGGCTCATTGCTGATGAAAGCTTCGACCTCTACCCTAGCTTTTTTCCTTGTCTCTGCCCATTTCTCCTCTCCATATTTTTCGATGATGAGCTCTTCAAGAGCTCGATTGACCAGTCCGTACATGACTCTGCCCAGGCAACGGAAGCTGCCAACTTCAAACAGGAAATTAACTATCTTCGTGGTGACGGGATAGCCATTTTTGTCGCTGGCGAGACAAGCCTCAAGTCTACGCCGAGTCGCCGCGCTAGATCACACTGCGTTAGGCAGAATCGCCTGAACGCAGAAAATGTGATCGATTCTAAAAATTTAGAGCGCGATTTGTGCGAAAAACCGGCTTCCACTTTGTCGCATTGCGCTCCAGAGCGCAACACCAAAGAGTTGAAACGGGCGAATCGCCTTACTGGAGGCGCCTTTGCCTGAATGCAGCGTGATCTGAGCGCGCCAAAATCTCGACGACGCCCTTCCCCGCTCTCTCTCCTTGGACTTGACGAAGGACATCGAGAAATCAACTTCGACGTGCGGAGCAAGCCTAAAGCCGCCGCGGCGGCTACCTGCGCAAATGGAAGAAGTACCAGGCAGAGTTAGCGTTCTGGTTCACCACGTTGGACGCCTGGCCCAAAACCGTGAGGACTTCCGAGAACTCCGTTACGCTGCTGTCGTAACAGGCGATGGCGTCGTCCGGCATCAAATGAGGGTTCACAGCGTCCCGGTTCGCGCTTCGGACGAGCTCCTCGATCGAACGCTGGATCACCTCCGTTTGCCGGGTCTTCGGATTGCGGCTGATAAGCACCGCTTGCCGCGCCGCATTGGTCGAGAGCGTGCCGCCGATGCAATTGGCGGAGGCGAGCGCCTGCAGGAAGCGCGTCCCGTACGGCAGGCTTCCAGAGTACTGGCCGATGCTGGAGCTGGCGTTGTTCGTCGCCGGCACAGTCAGGTTCGACTGAAAGATGCGAATGCCGGGCGGCGTGATTTGCGTCGGTCGAATGAGGCCGGTCTGGAAGCAGACGCTCTCGGCGACCTCCAGCTTGTCGCCCTCGACAAGAGCAACGTCGTCCACCCTTTCTCCCGTGAAGGCGCCGCGCCAGTTCAATCGATAGCGTCTGCCTCCCCGGATCAGGTAGATGCTGGACACATCGGCGTCCGGGCGCACGCCGCCGGCCGCCTTGAGGGCCGCCGCGACGTAACGGTCCTGGGGCGCGTCGCCGAACTGCGGCGTGGCGCGACCTACCTTGCTCGCGTCAGTCGTGGTGTTGATCGTCACGCGGCCAGGAGCAAAAACCGCCCCGGATACGAGGATGTTTATCGGCGCGTATCCCGTCGGCCGCACCGCCACATGCGCGCCGGCCTCCTTCAGGATCTTGGCGTCGAGGAAAGCCTGCTCGATGACTTGGTTGAGCTCGGCGTTGGTTAGGCCGACCGCCCTCACCTCCCCCGCGAAAGGTAGGACGACCCTCCCATCCGCGTTGATGGCATATTCACCCGAAAAATCGGATAGCCCCGGCACCAGTATGTAGAAACGATCGCCGAGAGAATAGCGCAGGTGCGGATCGGGCGCGGATGTCCTTCCCGGCGTGCGAGGGGCGATGTAATCCATCTCGTCCGGAGACGGACAAACGCCAGGCGTCGGGTCAAAAGAGGGCGTGCCTCCGACCTGACCTTCGTACTCGCGTCCGTAGGCGACCTGCTGCGGACTGTATAAGGTCTCGGGCTTGTTCTCGGGATTTTCTCCGACTGCGCAGCCAGCCAGCGTCGTCATCGCCAGAACGACGATCCACAGGGGGGCGCGGCGACGGCTCACTGTCGTTGTGTCTCCCATCGGATAATTCTTACGCCTCAATCCCGCTGCAGCCGGGCTTGCGCTCAACCGACCCGAATCAAGCTCATTCTATCTGATTCTGCGTGCGCTCTTATAGAACTGCCCCAGCAATTTCCGGTTTTGTCGCCGCTCGCTTCGACGCGCGGGGAAAAATGGCTGGCCGGTGAAAACACATCCGAAACGAGGAACTTCACCAAAAGGGGAATTTCGCCGAGCCAAGGTCGTCGGAGAAAAACTTGGCGGATTGAAGGCCGCCGCGCGACCCTGCCGGCGCCTAGCTCTAGAAGGGCGGCCCCACAGTTCGGGCCGCGCTAGGTTTATCGCTCTTTTTTCTCGTAAGGTTAAGATTAGAGGTCGACGGCGCGCGGGCCTATTGTTTTTGCCCCAGGCGTCTTCCTATGATAACTGTTCCTTTGCTCAATACCCTAGCCCTGGGACCAAGGCGGATGACTGGCTTCGTCGCTTCCCCTCCCACCGAGAGCTCCTTGCTGTCGCGGGCGATCGGGCGCGTCAAAAGTTCCGTCTCCGGCTTGCCCGAGCGCCATCGACGGAACCGCTATATTCGCGGCGGCGTCATATCTGTCGTTGTCGTCTGGACGCTTTGCGCGGCCTACCTGCTCTTCATGCCGAGGTCTTTTGTGAGCAAGGGGGCGCTCATTCTGCCTGGCGCCGGCGCCAATGTGTCCGTGTCGCTCGACAAGATCGGTCAAACCTCGTCCGTCGCCGCCTCGCCATTCTCCTCGGCAAGTCTGAGCCCGAAAGTGGTTTACCGGGAGATCCTTTTGAGCGACCCGGTCTTGAGCGCCGCGGCCGAGGCGGTTGGCATGAAGCTGAAGGAGTTCGGGGAGCCGAACATCAAGCTGATCGACGAAGCTTCGGTCATACTTCTCGAAGTCAAGGGACGGACAGCCGAAATGGCCCAAAAGAAGGCGGTGGCGCTGGTCGACGCGTTCGAGAACAAGCTGGATGTTCTTCGGCGCGACGAGATCGAGCGCCGCGACGCCAGCGTCCGCGATACGATGAAGAGTTATCAGGCGAATTTGCAGGCGGCGCGCCAACGCATTTCCGATCTTCAGCAAAAGACCGGCCTCGTTTCTGTGGAGCAGTTCAACGAGTTCGCCACCCAGCTCGAGGCAGCCCGTAAGAAGCTGGCCGAAACGCGCGCCGAAGCAGACCGTCTCGACGCGACGCAAAAAGCGCTCACCGCAACTCTGGGGATGAGTCCGAAGCTCGCCTCCACCGCGTTATCCCTCTCCGCGGATTCCGTTTTCGCTAAGTCCCTCACCGATTATGCGGACCTAACTGCGCAGGTCGAGCAATTCTCCGGATTGTATGGGGCAAGAAATCCATTGTTGATTCAAATTCGGGCGAAGCAATCGGCGGCCTATCAGATGGTCAAGTCCATGGCGCGACGGGCGGGAGTGAGCCCCAACGATCTCTCCCGGCTGCTGGCCCCGCTGGTGCAAAAAAGGCAAGAGGAGCTGCTGAAGGAGCTTGTCTCGGGAGCGGCGGCGGCCCAAGGCAAGCAACGCGAGGTCATCGCTCTGCAGCGCGAGGTTGACGCTCTCGACCAACGCATCAAGAACCTCACGCTCAACGCGGCTCGGATGGAGGATCTCAAGAAGGATCATCTCGTCGCAGAGGCCGTGTTTTCCTCGGCGCTGGCGCGCGTGGACACGAACAAAGCGGATTTGTTCGCATCCTATCCCATCGCTCAGGTGCTCGCTCCGCCCAATCTTCCCAAAAGGCCGTCTCAGCCGCGTCTGCTCTACGCCATCCTCGGCGGCTTGGTCGGAACGCTGCTGGCCGGCGCCGCATGGACCCTCGCATGGCTGCGCCAATCCTTCGTCCAGAAACTCGCGAAGAGAGCATAATCTACTATACGATCCTCTGGACATGGGGCTTCTGGGCGCTCGGCGCTCTCTACATCGTCGCGCCGGTCGTCGGCTGGTATCTCGCCTTTGTCGCTCTCGCCCGCTATGTCGGCGTCTCGTCGCATCCCTGCGATCGTCCGCCCAGCGTCCCTTTGGGAGTCGTCGTCTGGTGGGTGTCCATGGCGGCGATGCTCTTTGCGCTCGTCGCAGCGCATATCAACTTCGAGCTCGGCTTTGGCTCCTTGCTCAAATCCTCGATCGGCTGGGCGAAAGGCTGGGCGCTCATGGCGGTCTTTCCTTGGATCGGCGCGATGTTGCCGATCCGCGCGGAGATCGTCTACCGCGCCACCAACAAGCTCGCCTTGCAAACGCTGGCTCTCACGCCCGTCTTCATTGGAGCCGCTCTGGCGCACCTGCCTCATCCGCTCTACACTTCGCCGCTGCAGATCGTTGGCGGACCGGGGCCGGAATTTTTCCGGGTGGAGCTTTATTCGATCGACGAGACAAACGGCAATTTGCGCTGGAGCTTTTTCGCGCCATGGTCGCCGGCGGCGGCGTTCATTGCAAATATCTCCTTCGTCTTCGCCCTTTATGATCGCTCTCGCTTCTGGAAGTGGGTTGGCGTCGCGTCCTGCATCGTGATCTCCGTCTTGTCGCAGTCGCGTTTGGCGCTGGTCGCAATTCCGGGCGTCGTCGTGCTTCTCACGATACTCTGCAACCTCACGCGCCCCTTGATGTTGGGGGCCGCCTCGCTGCTCTCGACGCTCGGCTTCCTGCTTGCAACACCGATCCTGTCGCTCGTCGAGGACTTCTCTCAAAAGTTCACCCAGGCGCGCGCGGCGTCATCGAGGGTGCGCGCCATTTTGCGATCGATAGCGCTGCAACGTTGGGAGAGCGAGGCGCCGATCTTTGGACATGGCGTTGTCGAGAGAGGCCCGCATCTCGTCGAGCATATGCCCATCGGCTCGCATCATTCCTGGTACGGATTGCTCTTCGTGAAAGGGATCGTGGGCTTCATGGCCTTGGCGATTCCGCTTGCCTGGACCATGCTGGAGCTTCTCGCCAAAGCTCAGGCCGATCGAGTCGCGCGCTGCGCGCTCGGCGTCATGATCATCATCACCTTCTATACTTTCGGAGAGAACCTGGAGATTCTGTCCTATCTCTTCTGGCCGGGCCTCATCGTCATCGGCGTCGCCATGCGCCGGCGCTTCTTCAATCCTTTGCGCCGCCGATTCAATCCCCCGCCGGCGGATCAGGCCGAAGGACGAGAGTTCGTTGAGGACTTAGAGCATGTCCCGGAAAAGTGCGAAGCGGTTTTCCGGTCATGACATGCTCCATCTTTTTGACTTGGCGCGATTCCTTATCGCTCGAACGATTCCGTTCGAGCGGTAAACGCGCTAGCGGTCTGAGGCGCAGCTTCCGCTGGGACGCCGAGCCGCGGCGAGCTTAAAGGGTTTTCAGAAAGGCGATGAGCGCGGCTCTCTCGTCGTCGGTGAGGCCGAGGGGCTTGAGACGCGGATCGAGATTTGGGTTCGCGCGGCCGCCCGAGTCGTAAAAGCCGACGACCTCTTCCAGCGTCGCGAAGCTTCCATCGTGCATGTAAGGCCATGTGTCCTTCACCCCGCGCAGCGAGGGTGTCGTGAAAGCCCAGCGGTCAGAGGGATTCTTCGTGATCTCGAATCGGCCGAGATCGCTTCGCGGATCGGGGCGGCCGAGACCGAAGGCCGAAAGGCGCACTGAGGTCGTCACCCCAGGCGCCAGCTCGACGCGGGTCGTTTCTTCTTTGCGGGAACGGAAAGCGACGCCCGTGTCGTGCCATGACTGATCGGTGAAGAGCGCGCTGGTCGCGCCGATCTCATGGCAGGCGGCGCAGCCGGCCTTCGCGACGAAGATCTCGTAGCCGCGCCATTCCTGATCGGTGAGCGCCGCGCGATCGCCGCCATAGAGCGCGCGGTCGAACCGACTGTCGCCTGCGAGCAAGCTCGCCTCAAATGCGGCAATGGCGCGCCCGAGCGTCGCCATCGTCACGCCCTCGGCGGGAAAAGCCGCGCGGAAGGCCGGGCCGTATTCCTTGTCCTGCGCGAGCCGCGCCAACAACGGGCCTATGCCCGTGTTTCCCATCTCGTCCGGCGTCAGCAATGGGCCCCAAATCTGGGCGGCGAGATCAATCTCGCGTCCGTCGTGAAAAAGAAATATCTTGAAGACGACGTTGTAGAGTGAAGGGGCGTTGCGCCGGAGCGTCCGCCCCTCCATGCCGATCGACAGAGCGCTTTGATTGGAGGCGTAGCCCTGCGCGGGTATGTGGCACATCGCGCAGGACAATGTGCCGTTGGCCGAGAGGCTGCGATCGAAAAAGAGCTTCTCGCCAAGGCTGCGCATCAGCGGCGTGCCGGTGATTGCTGCGGGAACCGGCGGCAGACCAAGCGGTGAAGCTATCTCCTCGGCGCGGACGCCGACGGCGCTCAGCAGCGCCGATAAGCCGAGTGCCAGGAGGACGAAGGCGCGCAGCATGTCAACGCGCCTTCGAGCCGTTGTCGGCGCCCGGAAATTCGAGCGCCAGCGTGCGCGCATCGTTCAACAGATTCTCCGGCGTCAAGAAAGCCACCGTGTAGATTTCGCGCGTCCAGCCCTCGGGATCGATCAAGAAGACCTTGAGCATATGATTGAGCGCGCCGGTCCTTGCGCCCTTGGAGTCGACGTCGACAGCGACGTCCTGCCCCATGGCTTGCAAGAGCGGCGCGAGGGCGCTGCGTGAGGGCGCGGTCAGGAAGCGCCACGGAATCTCTGTGTCCGAGCGTTTGGAATCCTCAAGCAGCTTCAACACCGAGGGGGTGTCCCGCGCAGGATCGAGCGAGACGAAGACGAGGCGCAGCCGGCTCTTCAGCAACGGATCGCTGCTCGCCTCTCTGCGCGCCGCCTCGAAGGTCGACCAGGCGACGGGACAGCCGGTCGGGTCCTCGCAATGGGAATAGAAGAAAGCGAGGGCCGTCACTGCGCCGCCGGTGACGCCCGATAGGCGCAGAGGCCGAGCCGCAGCGTCGACGAGCTCCACATCCGGCGCATGCTGGATATGCTGCAAAGCATAGGTCCCGGGCGCGGGAAGCTCCGCCGCCGACGCCCGCTTCGCGGTGACGAGCGCCAGCGCGATCGCCGCCGCGAGAGCAAGTGGCGGCGAAGCTCGCCAGCTCACTGGACTTGGGCCTTCGGCGCCGCCGCGGTGAACTTCATGTGATGGGCGCGGCCGAGCCCCTCCTTGTGGAAGTCGATGGCGAAGGATTCTTTCAGCTCCTTGCCGTCCCAGGCGTAACCCTTCAAAAACTGCTCGTTGTCGCCGCCCTTCTTGTCCCAATTGGCGAGCAGCGAGGTCGTGTAATAGACGCGTTTGCCGTCCCAGCTTTGCGAGACCATATTGACCTGCGACCCGATCTTTTTCGCATAGATCTGCTTCGGCGCCTCGGGGTTGCTCAGATCGAAGAGACGCGACGTTCCATCGGAAAAGGTGTTCACCCAGAGCGATTTCCCGTCTGCTGCGATCGAAATGTCGACTGGCAGCGGAATAGCCGCGGGATCACCGATGTCGGCGACCGCTTTCGCGCCCCATTGCTTCTGCTCGTCCTGCTTCACGAGATAGAGCTTGGAGGTCAGCGCCGTGGCGGTCACGGCCCAGTTGGCGCCCGGCGCGAGCGACCAACGGATCTCGAGCGGCGCGCCGGGCACGGAGAAGACCTCTTTGGGCTTCATCGCCTTCAGGTCCCACAGCACCATGGTCGCGCCGAAATTCTTCATCGCGGCGCTGTCTTGAAGCAATTGGCCCACGTCCATCATGTAATTGGTCCAGCCGGTGAAGCTCGACGTAAGCATGAGATTCTCGGCCGGATTGATCGCAATGTCATAGCCATAGCCGTCGCCGCCATTGTCGAGCGGCATGGGCGTCGTCGCGATGATCTCGCCCGCGTTGTTGAAGGTGATGAGCCCCGTGCGGCCGCCGTGATCCTGCTTGTTCGACAGCGCCTGCACAAGCACGCGGCCTGGGAGGGCATAGAAGGTGTGGGGACCGACGAAGCCGGTCTTCTCCGCGAGATTGTCGATCGTCTTGACGAGCTTCGGCGTGGAAGGGTCCGTCCCGACGTCGAAGATGAAGATCTTGTTGTCGTCGAGCCGACCGGCCCAAAGATATTTGCGATCGTCGGTGAAGCCCATGTGATGCGCCTCGCCCCGGCCGCCGACCGAAAGCGCGTGGATCACCTTGCCGTAGGTCTTCGAGTCCGGAATGACGTCGATCGTGACGAGCTTGTCGGACTCGTCGCCGACGCCTTTCTCGCCGAGCGTCCAGACGTGGAGATATTGCTCCTGCCCCTTAATCAGGCCGGTCATGAAGGGCGAGTTGCAGGTCTCGTCCGCGCGCGAGGGGGACAATGAAAGCGCCGTTGCGCACAGCAGCGCGGCGAGCGCGGCCCGCCCACGTCGTTGGAGGATGATGTTGCTGGTCATATTTTTCTCTCCCTTTGAGGCCGCATGTTTGGTGTTCTTGTCAGATCAGATGACCGGTCGTCTTATTTTTGGGCCGAAAATCAGCCTTTGAAGAGATCGTCGAGCAGCATGTCTCGACATTGAAGCAGGGGGCGGACCGAACGCTCGATCTTCATGCGCAGCAGCACGCCCTGCCAGGCGTCGAGAAGAAAGTCGGCCATCGCGCTGGCGTCCCTGTCGGTGCGAAAATCTCCCTCCCGCTGGCCGCGCGCCAGCGCCTCGCGCAATTTGTCGCGATAGCGATGCACGGCGGCGCGCAAGGCGTCCTGGCATAAGCCGCTCTGCTCGCCGATCTCGCCGATCAGATTGCCCAGAAGGCAGCCGCCCTGAAAATCGCGGCGCTCCAGTTCCGCGATCAGCTCGTCGAAATAGGCGCGCAACGCGGCTTTCGCGCTCAGATCGGAGCGTTGGAGATAGCCGTCGAGCTGGCGGATGAAGGGCTCGAGATAATGCCCGACAACCTCGGCGCCAAAGGCGTCCTTGCTGTCGAAGTAATTGTAGAAGGAGCCTTTCGGCACGCCGACCTTCTGCACCAGCTCCTGCAGGCCGGAGCCGTGATAACCGCGGCCCATCAGAAGGGCGACCCCCTCGTCCAGCAGCTTTCCCTTCAGCTCATTGGCGTTGCGTCGGCTCATGCTCAAACAATATGACCGGTCGTCTATTTTAGCAAGCCTATGTTCGCGCGCCTCGAGTGGGGGACGGGCTCCTATTGCGTCGGCGTGTTTCCCGAGGCCCGATTTGGATTCAGTTCGTGCAAAGAGGAGAGAGCAGCTTACATGAAGCGCAACCCGCCAGGGCGCCGCCACAAACCTGCCAGGATGCAGTTCCGGAGCGAAGTCGATCATGAAGCGAAGAACGATGCTGCGTTCCGCGTTAGGGACTTTTGTCTTGGCGACGCTGGGAAAGGCGCTGCCTCGCCAAGACCGTGTCACCTCGATCGAGCTCGTGGTAAAAAAGGACCTGTGGAAGACTTGCTGGCCTGCTACGAAGGGCCAAGGAACGTAAGCGCGACAATGCCCAGCTTTGAATTTAGATGCATATCGAAATAATGAAGCACGTCCCATCCTAAGATTATATCATGATAGTAACCGCCATCCCTAAAATTCGCGGCCGAAAACTCTCCTCCTAGGACGAACCTCTGCTCCTCGAAAATCAATTGCGCCGCATAAACGGCAGTTGAGGCTGGAATTCCCGTAAAGTTAGACGTAATATCTCCGACGCTCTTTAAATGGAACTTATTCGCCAATCTTATATCGATACGCGTCACATCCGATCCGGTGTCTATGATCGCCGACAAGCCGCGCTCAATCACGTCCGGCATGAATTGATCGCCAACGCGCCATCGGGGATCATTGCCCAAGCTGACCTGCACGACGGGCGCGAAGGACTCTTTGCCGAGCGTCGCGGCGAAGGCGCCCATTGGCTTGAACGAGCCGATAATTTTCTGTCCCGGTTCCACGAGCGGATGCTACCCGATTCCCCCTAGCGCGCCGAGGTCAAAACGGCCGCGCCAGCGCGATGGATGAAGAAAAGCTAGAACTTAACTGTTCGCCTTGGCCACCGCAGAAAAGGCGCGATGGCGCCCACAATGCGCTGCTGGACCCAAGCCGACGCAGGACTGACGCCGCAGCGGCCATCGAAACGCGAAACGGAGAGACATGCTCCAGTCTACAGAATCCGCAATCGTCGCGCTCGTCGGCGCCTGCCGCCGCAGACCCTATCTCACGATCGTCGTTTCGCTGCTCGTCGCTCTGCTCGCCGGAAGCTACGCCTATCAAAACATCGCGATCAACACCGACACCGATCAGCTCATCTCGTCAAAATTGCCCTGGCGGCAGCACGAGATCGCTTTCGATGCGGCCTTCCCCCAACAGGACAAAACTCTGTTGGTCGTGGTCGACGGCGCGACGCCCGAGCTCGCCGAGAGCGCTGCGGGGCGGTTGGCGGCTGCGCTCGCCAAGACGCAGGGCCGCTTCCAGGAGGTTGAGGAACTCGGGGCGCCTTCCTTCTTCAAGCAAAATGGCCTGCTCTTCCTGACAGTGGACGAGCTGCGGCGTCTGACCGATCAAATCATTCGCGCCCAGCCGTTTTTGGGCGCGCTTGCCTCGGACCCGACCCTGCGGGGGCTCGCCGGCGCTCTACGCTTCGTGCCCGAGGGCGCGAGGCGCGACATGATCCAGCTCGATGATTTCGCGACGCCCGTCTCCAGCCTGTCTTCGGCGATCGACACGCTGCTCGCGGGCCGTCCGGCCGCATTCTCCTGGAGCGAGCTGATGACGGGGACACCCTCGCAGGCTCGGGAGCTGCGCCGCTTCATCCGCGTGAGACCCGTGCTCGATTTCGATGCGCTGCAGCCGGGAGCCGCAGCTTCGGAAACGATCCGCAAAACCGCGACCGAGCTGGGCTACGCGCCGGAGAACGGCGTCAGCGTCCGGCTGACTGGCCCGGTCGCCATAGCCGATGAGGAATTCGGCAGCCTCGCCGAGGGCGCGACGCTCAACTCCGTGCTGACCGTGGCCGCCGTGCTGCTCATTCTCTGGCTCGCCCTGCGCTCCGGCCGGATGATTTTCGCTGTGATGACCTCGCTCTTCGTGGGGCTCGCCATCACCTCGGCCCTGGGGCTCGCGATGGTGGGCGCCCTCAATCTGATCTCGGTCGCCTTCGCCGTTCTCTTCGTCGGCATCGGCGTGGATTTCGGCATTCAATTCGCCGTGCGCTATCGGCGAGAACGGCATGAAAACGACGATCTCGACGCCGCTCTCGATGCGACGGCGGCGGCGACAGCGAAGCCCCTCCTGCTCGCGGCGGCGGCGACGGCCGCGGGCTTCTACGCCTTTCTGCCGACGCAGTACATCGGCGTCTCGGAGCTTGGCCTCATCGCCGGAACCGGCATGATCATCGCCTATCTGACGAGCGTCACGCTGCTTCCCGCGCTCCTCACGGTGCTGAAGCCTCCAGCGGAACCAAAAGCCATCGGATTTCACTGGCTCGCCCCCGTCGATCGCTTCATGGCGCGTCATCGGAAACCCATTCTGATTTTCGCCGCGCTGACGGTTGCTGCGGGAGCGCCGCTCTTCCTAAATCTGCATTTCGATTACGACCCCCTGAACTTGCGCAACACCTCGTCCGAGTCGATCTCGACGCTGAAGGACCTGATGAAAGACGCGGCGACCACGCCGAATGCGGTCAATGTTCTTGCTCCCTCGCTGGACCAGGCGAATGCGCTGGCGCGCCGCCTGAGCGCGCTGCCCGAGGTGGCGGAGACGGTGACGCTGCAAGACTTCGTGCCGGACGATCAGGACAAAAAGCTCGCCATTATCGAGGATGCCCAAGCCCTGCTCGGGCCGACGCTGAATGCGCCCGACGTCAAGCCCGCGCCGAGCGAGGACGAGACGCGCCAGGCGCTTAAGGAGGCCGCGGAAGATTTTCTTTCCCTGTCCGGACAAGCGCGGGGCGAAGCCCTGGCGTCACAAGTCGCCAAGTCCCTCAACGCGCTCGCCGAGGCCGATCCGGCGCGCCGGATCGCGGTCGAGAGGGCGCTGCTCGGCGGGCTAGAGCTCCGGCTCGATCAGATCCGCGCCAGCCTTCAGGCGCAGCGTGTCACGCTCGGAACGCTGCCGCCGACCCTCGCCCGGGAGTGGACAACGCAGGATGGCAAGGCGCGCGTCGAGGTCAGGCCCAAGGGCGAAAAGCAGGACAATGAAACGCTGGATCGCTTCACGGCGGCCGTGCTCTCCGTTGCGCCCGAGGCCACGGGCGGGCCGATCCTCATACAGGAATCCGCGAGGACCATCGTGCGCGCCTTCATTCAGGGGGCGACGCTTGCGCTCGTCTCGATATGCCTGATCCTTCTCGTCGCGCTGCGGAGGGTCGTCGACATGGCGGTCACGATCGTCCCTCTGCTGCTCGCCGCGGTCCTCACGCTGGAGCTGATGGTGCTCTTCGGGCTCAAGCTCAACTTTGCCAACATCATCGCGCTGCCCCTGCTGCTCGGCGTGGGCGTCGCATTCAAGATCTATTACGTCTTGGCCTGGAGACAGGGAGAAACGAGCTTTCTCGCCTCCTCGCTGACCCGCGCCGCGCTCTTTAGCGCCATGACCACGGCGACGGCTTTCGCGAGTCTGTGGGTGTCGGACCACCCTGGGACCTCGAGCATGGGCAAGCTATTGAGCCTCTCATTGCTGACGACGCTCGTGGCCGCCGTGCTGTTCCAGCCCATACTGATGGGGCCGCCGCGCCAAGCTACGGCGCGCGCGCCGGCTTCCCGAACGCCGAGCGCCGCGGGGGTGAAGGAGCCGGCGGATTCCTAGCGGCGGGCCTCGATCACGCTGCGTTCAGCCGGAGAATCGCCTGGACGCAGAGAACATGATCGAAGCGGGAATGGCGCAAAATCAAGAGCCGGAGCGAATTCTCATCGCATAAGTCTGTCGACTTTTGCGCAAATTCGCCTCAGATCACGCTGCGTTCAGGCGGAACCGCTCAAACACAGAAAACGCGATCGATTTCAAAGTTTTATAACGCGATTGCGCGAAAAACCGGTTTCCGCTTTTTCGCATCGCGCTCTAGGCGGCGGGGCGCTGTCCATCGAAAGGCCTGATTTGCAACTTCAATGGGCGTTCTGGAAAGAGCGTGGCTTGCCTGCAAGGCGGCGCCGCTCAAGAAGTTTGCGGGAGAGCAAATGCTGTTCGGCTCATCCTTGGCGGCCCTCGCCGCGGCCTATGCCTGCCTCGCGCTGACCGCAATGCTCTTAGGCCTGCGCCGCTCGCAGGCTTCGCAGCAACCGCAGGACCCGCCGCCCGCGAGCATCTTGAAGCCGCTCTGCGGGGCCGAGCCAAGGCTCTATGAAAACCTGCGCTCCTTCTGCCTGCAAGACTATCCGCACTATCAGATCGTCTGCGGCGTCAGGGACTTAAACGACCCTGCGGTGGAGTCGGTCCGGCGCCTGCAGCAGGAGTTTCCGGCGCTCGACCTCGAGCTCGTGGCCGATCCGCGCCTGCATGGCGCGAATTACAAGGTCAGCAACCTCATCAACATCTTCGGTCGCTGCCGTCATGACCTCCTCGTTCTCGCCGACAGCGACATTCGCGTCACGCGGAATTATCTCGCCGAGGTCGTCGCGCCTTTGCACGATCCCTCGGTCGGCATCGTCACCTGTCTGTACCGAGGGCGGCCCGCCGCTGGTCTCTGGTCGAGGCTCGGCGCGCTCTTCATCGACGATTGGTTTGCGTCCTCCGTATGGGTCGCGCATCTCCTTGGCTCGCGGGATTTCGCCTTCGGCGCCACGATCGCGCTCAAGCGGGAAACCCTGACCGCCGTCGGGGGATTTGAAGCCATCGCCGACCAGCTTGCAGACGATTATCGGCTCGGGGAACTGACCCGGAAGCGGGGCATGCGCACGGTTCTGTCGCAACATATTGTGACGACGGACGTCGCCGAGGCGGATCCGAAATCCCTGATCGAACACGAGTTGCGCTGGTTGCGCACCATCCGCTCGCTTCAGCCCTTCGGCTTCATGTTTTGCTTCGTCACCTTCAGCCTGCCCGTCGCCTTGATTGGCTTCCTGCTCGCAATCGACTCGCTTGCCGCGCAGAGCGCCCTGGGGATTACGGCTGCGGCGCGGCTGGCGCTGCATGTCGTCCAGCGCCGCCGCGCGGAACAGCCGCCGTTCGCGGAGATCGGCTTGATCGCGCCGCGTGATTGCCTGAATCTCGTTCTTTGGTGCGCGAGCTTTGCGAGCTGGCGCGTTCGCTGGGGCCGGCAGCGCTTCCAAGCGGAAGAAAAGGGCGCTCTTTACGAGATCGAGACCGAGGGCTCGACGCTGATATGAGGACCCGATGCTGAAAACCTTATTCCTCCAAGCCCCGTCCTTCGATGGTTTCGACGGCGGAGCCGGCTCCCGCTATCAGGCGAAGCGCGAGATCAAGTCCTTCTGGTATCCGACCTGGCTTGCCCAACCCGCCGCTCTCGTGCCCGGCAGCCGTCTGCTCGACGCTCCCGCCGATGAGCTTAGCGTCGAGGAAACGCTGGCGATCGCGCAAGATTACGACCTCGTCGTCATCCACACGAGCACGCCCTCCTTTCCGACCGACGCAAAATTCGCCGAGCTGCTGAAAGCGCGCAAACCCGATGCGCTCATCGGCATGGTCGGCGCGAAAGTGGCGGTGGATCCCACCGGCGCCCTCAATGCGACGCATGCGATCGACTGGGTCGCCCGGGAGGAGTTCGATTACACCTGCCTCGAGCTCGCAGAAGGAAAGCCCTTTGCCGATATCCTCGGCTTGAGCTACCGCAATGCGGACGGATCTCTCGCTCACAACCCGCCTCGTCCCATGATCGAGAACATGGACGAGCTGCCGTTCGTGAGCCCGGTCTACAAGCGCGACCTCAAGATCGAGAATTACTTCATCGGCTATCTGGAGCACCCTTACGTCTCGATCTACACGGGGCGCGGCTGCCGCTCGAAATGCACCTTCTGCCTTTGGCCGCAGACCGTGGGCGGTCACCGCTATCGCGTCCGCTCGCCGGAAAACGTGCTGGAAGAAGTCAAGTGGATCAAAGAGAACATGCCCGAGGTCCGGGAAATCATGTTCGACGACGACACCTTCACCGACTTCAAGCCGCGCGTGGAAGAGATCGCGCGCGGCCTGGGCAAGCTCGGCGTCACCTGGTCCTGCAACGCCAAGGCGAATGTGCCTTACGAGACGCTGAAAATCATGCAGGAGAACGGGCTGCGCCTGCTTCTCGTCGGCTATGAGTCCGGCGACGACGAGATCCTGCACGTGATCAAGAAAGGTCTGCGCACCGACATCGCGCGCCGCTTCACCGAGGACTGCCGCAAGCTCGGCATCAAGATCCACGGAACCTTCATCCTCGGCCTGCCGAGCGAGACGCGCGAGACGATCGAGAAGACGATCGAATTCGCCAAAGAGATCAATCCGCACACGATTCAGGTCTCGCTCGCCGCGCCCTATCCGGGAACAAAGCTCTATGCGGACGCCATCGCCAACGGCTGGCTCGAAGAAAACGAAGCCGTCAATCTCGTGAACAGCGAGGGCGTGCAGCTCGCGGCGCTGAGCTATCCGCATCTCTCGAAGGAAGAGATTTTTCATGGCGTCGAGCGCTTCTACAGGCGCTTCTATTTCCGCCCGAGCAAGATCTGGGAGATCGTTGCGGAGATGCTCGGCAGTTGGGAGATGACGAAGCGCCGCCTGCGCGAAGGAGTCGAGTTCTTCCGCTTCCTCAACGCTCACCAAAGCTGAGCGGCCGGTTCTCGCCATGCCGCAGCCGTCCGCGCCGCGCGGGCTCATCGTGACGGCCGACGATTTTGGACTGCACGAAGCCGTCAATGAGGCCGTCGAACGAGCGCATCGGGACGGCGTGCTGACCGCCGCAAGCCTGATGGTCGGCGCGCCGGCCGCCAGCGACGCGATTGTCCGCGCCCGGCGCATGCCGCGCCTTCGCGTCGGGCTGCATATCGTTCTGGCCGACGGACAAGCTGTCTTGCCGCGCGCGCAGATTCCCGATCTGGTCGACGAGACGGGCCGCTTCGGCGACGCCATGGCGCGCGACGGCTTTCGCTTCTTCTTCTTGCCGCAGGCGCGCCGACAGCTCGCGCTCGAAATCGAGGCGCAATTTACGCTCTTTCAGGCGAGCGGCCTGACGCTCGATCACGTCAACGCCCACAAGCATTTCCACATCCATCCGACGGTGCTCTCGCTCCTTCTGGACGCGCGTCGACGCTTCCCCTTTCACGCCATGCGGCTTCCCTACCCCGTCAATCCGCCGATGTTTCTGCGCCCGTGGCTCGCCCTGATGCGACGCCGGCTGGACCGCGCCGACATCGCGCATAATGACCGGATCTGCGGTATCGAGCAGAGCGGCGGCATGGACGAGAACGCGCTCCTCGCCGCGTTGAGCCGCCTGCCGCCCGGCGTGACAGAAATCTACTCGCATCCCGCCACTGAAGGGGGAATCACGCGTTCCATGGCGTCCTATCGGCCTCAGGATGAATTCGCCGCGCTCTTATCTCCACGCGTTCGCGCGGTTATGGACGGTCTCGGCGTCAAACGCGGCGGCTTCTCGGACTTCTGGCCCGCCAAGGACGCCGCATGAAGCTTCCGGCCCAGGCCTTCACCCTTGCCGCCGGAGCTCTCGGACTCGCCGCGCTCGCCGCCCTGGTGGCGCATGAGGGCTATGAGACGATTGTCGAGACGCTCGGACGCGCCGGCTGGGGACTTTTGTGGATCGTCCCCTTCCACGCCCTGCCCTTGACGCTCGACGCGGAAGGCTGGCGCGCGCTGCTTCGTCCTCGCGATCCCGAGGGTTTCGCGACAAGGCCCTTCCTGCTCTGGGTCGCGGCCGTGCGCGAGGCGGTGAGCCGCCTGATGCCGGTCGCCAGCATCGGCGGCGAAATCGTCGGCATTCGACTCGTGCTGCTGCGACGGCTCAACGGCGCCGCTGTCGCCGCCAGCGTCATCGTCGAGGTCCTGCTGACGCTCGTCAATCAGATCCTGTTCACCGCTCTCGGCCTCGCGCTGCTGCTCATGATCGTGAAGAAGACGCCGCTCGTGGACACATTGCTCTGGGGCCTCGCGGCGAGCGCTCTCGCGCCCGTCGCGCTCGCCCTGCTGTTGCGCTACGGTTCGCCCTTCACGCGTCTCGCGCTTCTGGTCGAGCGCACGCTCGGAGAACGCTACGGGCTGGCGGCGCTGACTGGCGGCGCGGCGGCGCTCGACGACGAGGTGCTTCAGCTCTGCCGGCGCTACGGGCGACTCTGGGCGGCGCTGGCCTGGCAGCTCGCCGGCATGATCGCCGGCTCCTTCGAAACCTGGCTCGTGCTCGAATTATTCGGTCATCCCACGACGCCCTGGAACGCGATCGCGCTGGAGAGCCTTTGTTCCGCCATTCGCAATCTGGTGTTCTTCGTGCCGGGCGCGCTGGGCGTGCAGGAGACGGGGCTCATCCTGATCGGCGCCCTGATCGGTCTGCCGTCCGACGTCGCCATCGCCTTGTCGCTCGCCAAACGCTTTCGAGAAATCCTTGTCGGTCTGCCCGCTCTCGCCTCCTGGCAGTGGGTGGAGATCGGCCGCATCCAGCGCAAGCTCAAAGACGTTTAGAAACGCGCAAAATCAAAAGTTTGGAGCATGTCCTGACCGGAAAACCGCTTCGCACTTTTCCGGGACATGCTCTAACGATCGAATATCTTCTTCTCAACAAATCGCTTCGCGTTTTTGGAGGACGCGTTCTCGCGGCGCGTCGATCGGGCAAAATTATCGCAAGACTTCATGATGTCTCGCCTGGACGCGGACGGCTGTCTCAAATAGCCATTGTCGTGAAACCAGCAGATCGCGTCTTGCAGCGCGAGCAGCGGCGGTCTCGCCGCATAGCCGAGCTCCCTGCGGGCCTTTTCGCTGGAGAAGAACATCATCTTCTTTGAAAGCTTGACGCCTTCGACGGTGGCGACGGGAGACTTGCCGGTGAGGCGCGCGGCAGATTCAGAGATGTGGGCGATGGACAAGACGAGATTATAGGGCAGCCTTATCCTGGGCGGCTCTCTGCCGACCAGCTCCGCGATGCAGGTCAAAATCTCGAGAAGCGTCATATTGGCGCCGCCGAGCACATAGGTTTCGCCGACGCGGCCGCGCTCGAACGCGAGCCAATGTCCTTCGGCGACATCGTCGACATGGACGATGTTGAGGCCGGTCTCGACATAGGCCGGCATGCGACCGGCGGCGGCTTCGAGGATCGTGCGTCCTGTCGGCGTCGGCTTCACGTCGCGCGGGCCGACCGGCGCCGAGGGGTTGACGGTGACCACCGCCAGCCCTTTGCGCGCGAAGTCGCGGACGACTTCCTCTGCCATAAACTTCGAGCGCTTGTAGTGGCCGATGATCTCGGGAAGTTTCGCTCGCCCGGACTCGTCGCCGGGAACGCCAACGCTGGGCGGATCGAGGGTCGCCACGCTGCTGGTGTAGACGACGCGGCTGACGCCGGCCTCCGCGGCCGCCGTCAAGATGGCGCGCGTGCCTTCGACATTCGTCTGGTAGATCTCGCTCGGCCGTCGCGCCCACAGCCGATAGTCAGCGGCGATGTGAAACAGAGCGTCGCAGCCCTGGCACAGGCGCGCCAAGGACGCCTCGTCGCGCAAATCGCCTTCGACGACTTCGAGGTCCAAGCCCTCGATGTTTCGGCGATCGGAGTTGGGACGCACGAGCGCGCGAAGAGCGACACCCTCCGCCAGGAGCCGCCGGGCGACAGCCGAACCGATAAACCCCGTCGCGCCGGTCAAAACAACTTTCATTTGTTATCCTCAGCCTTTTGGGCTTCTCGGGCGGGGGCCGCTTCCCCTCCCCCTCGCGTGAAGCCCAGGCGCCGATGGCTTTAGTTCTGCGAACCTCCGCCGAGGAGCTTGTCGCCCTGCCGCGTAAGCGAGCTGATCAGCGCATCGGGGCCGCCGGATTTCAAAATCGCCCCGAACTCCGACCGGCGGGTCGCCAATTCGCTGATCGCGCCGTCCAGATAGACGTCCATGATCTTCCACTCGGCGCCGCTCTTATGCATCAAATAATTCAGCGCCACCGTCTTTCCGTTGGATTGAACGATGTGAGTCTTGACGATTCTGTTCCCGTTCGGCTGGTCGACCGCTTGCCCAACGTCGAACTGCTCTCCGGAAAAATCGTCAAACCGGCTCGCATAGGTCGCGATCGTCATCCGCGTGAAAGCCTTGACGAGCTCGCGCTGCTGCTCGGGCGTGAACTCGCTCCAGCTCGAGCCCACGGCCGTCTTGGTCATGGACGACAGATCATAGGTTTTCGAAAGCACGGGAGCCAGCTTTTCGTAACGGCCTTTGAGGCCGAGCTCCTTCCCCTGTTGCATCGTGCTCAGGAGGACATCGTAAAAGCCGTTCACGCGCGACGCGGCCGGGTCCACGCTCTCGCCGAAAGCGGGGGCCGAAATAAGTAATGCGACAATGGCGGCGATCAGTGGCGTAATGGCTGACGTTCGCGACATGATTTTCCTTCACTCGTGTTGAAGATTACAGAGACGTCGGCAATTCAAAGGCTAGCTGCGGCGCTCCAAAGCGCTTGAGCCCGCTTTTCTTCATTGCAGGGCGCTCCTCGTCGGCTCCGCATTTGCGGCGGCGGCCTGGGGCTCGGGCGCGTGAAACTTATTCCAGGAAGCGGTTTCCATCGGCTTCTTATTGGAGAACGTCGACCAGCCGCTTTGCGCCACCGCTTCCTTGAGCTCCGCTTCCCTCTTTTGGGTCACGACGCTTTCCAGCATGACGTAAAAGTCAATCGAGCTGGCCTCCAGCGTTTCCAGATCGCCGACCTTCTCGACCTTGGCCAGCGCGCCCGCCGTCGATCCCGAGATGTTGACCCCTGTCGTAAGGGTCGTCGCCGTCGATCCCGCTACGCCGATTTCGCGCGCCCCCGCAGCAATGCCTGCGGGCGCCAGCAGGTCGATCGGCGTCAAAGCCACGAATTCAATCGTCGATCCGATCAGGTCGCGCGTATTGGTCGGCCCGAAGACCGGCAGGACAAGATATTCGCTATCCCGAACCCCCCAGACATAAAGCGTCTGCCCGAAATCGCCGGTCTGACGCGGCAGCTTTTCCCGGCTCGCCACGTCGACGAGGCCTCCAAGACCAAAAGTCGAATTCATCGCGAAGCGCGCGAGAGTCGTCCCTGCGGCCTCGGCGCGCAGTTGCAGTACGTCATTGGCGAAAATCAGAGGCTCGCCGAGATTGTTGGCGAAGGATTCGATCGAGTCGCGCACGGGCTCCGGAACCCCCTCGCGATAGGCTTTTGCGACAGGATAAAGGACGGAGCGGTTCAGCTCTTGGTTGAATTCGAGCGTAGCGCGATTGCGCGCCTCGGAGGGGTCTCGCGTCGCGCCTGCGCTATCGTCCGCGAGGGCGACGAAATCCTTGGCGGGCGCATCAGCCCCCACCACCGTTCGCTCCACCGGGCCGGTCTGCGAGGTCAGGGTGAGCGGGGACGGGAGGCCGCCGTCGCTCGAGGCGCAGCTTGCAAGGACGCTCGCAAGCCCGACCGCCGCAATCCGGCATCGAACACGGAACGTCACCTTCCTCATCTCACCTCCACCACGCTGAACCGAGGCCTTGTTATAGCTTGGCGCCGGCCGCCAGACAAATAGCGTCCAACTTCGTTTTCGCTTAACAAGGCCAGCTTATCCTGAGCGTACCGCCCTTGACGCTACCGCTGGTGGCGGCAAAATTTGGCGATTTTCCGTCACGGCGGGTAAAATTCTTTCCCATTTGTGGCGTAAAAGTCGAAAGAATCCGTTGAGCAGTAAGCGCGCTCACGCGGGGATCGCGAACTTCAGCGCTTCAGCTGCACGAATTGCGTACTACGCTTCACGAAGTCGTAGACAAGGAACATTGATCGGAATTTCGAGTTTTCAGATCAGCGGCCCGTTGCAGAGTCTCGCCACATTTCGCGCTTCGGCCCGAGCAGGTGCGACAATTTTGCAACAGTCCCCGGAAATCTGCAGTCAAAGCCCGCGAGAATCCGAGAATAGACTTGCCGAAGTCCGCTTTTCGGCGGACCTTTCCATCTAGAGTCGCCAAGGAGGCGCATCGGAATTGACGCGAGCAGAGGAGAGCGGGTCATGAAGATGAAAAAGTCCTTGCGCCGGAGGAGCGCCGTGCGTGAGCTTCTCCTGAACTTCGAGCTTCGCCCTTTCTGCGAGGAGCCGCAGTCCTCCGCCTCATCCGGTTGGCTGGCGCTTTCCCGCCCCGGCGTCGCCTACTGGCCGATCTACGCGACGCCCCGGCTCCTGCCGGGAGAACGTCGCTGAGCAGAGCCAAGCTCGGCGCGGGATCACTGCATGTTGATAGCGCCCCGCGGCAGCGCGGGGCGTTTTGTTGTTGCGGGCGTCAGCGCGAGGAGGCGCGCGACGAGCTCTGAGTTCTTGATTTGGAGCTCAGTCCTTTTCGATCGCGTGGTTCGCGATCGGGACGCGCTCGAGATCGCGCTGCGTTCAGGCGTGATCGCCTGAACGAAGGTAACCCGATCGACCGCCAGCATGCTTGAGCACGCTTTACGCGAAAGTCATTTCCTGTCGCGCTCTCGCAGTTTCTCGACCGCGAGCTCAGGGTTCTCGCGACGGGATCGCCGATTGCACCTGCGCCAAGGCCTTCACGAGATGAGCGCCTCCCGGCAGGCCCGCGAGGAACTCTTCAGTGCGTCTCGGCTCTTGCCCCCAGACGATAAGAAAGGCGCCGACGGCGAGCAGCAGAATCGCCAGCCAGAAAAACATCATTCCGGCGAGAACCGAAATCACGAGAACCGTCCCCAATTTCGTGCGATCGTTCCAAATCATTGCGCTGTCTCCCGAGGCCGCATCGTTGGACATTCTATCACAAACGGGTCGGCCAGATCACGCTGGCCTCCGACGGAATCGCCTAAACTCAGAAAACGTGATCGATTCCAAAGGCCGCCGCCTCGGCGCAGCGTGATCTATGCGCCGCCAGATCCCGCCTCCCGCTCGAGGACGGCGCGTTTGCGTCCGACTCCCCAGCGAAAGCCCGAGAGCGAGCCGTCCTTGTGCAGGACGCGATGACAGGGAATCATCACGGCGAGCTTGTTCGCGGCGATGGCGCCCGCGACGGCTCGAACCGACTTGGGCTCGCCGATTCGTTGAGCGATCTCCGCATAGCTGGCGGTGGCGCCCGCTGGAATGGCTTGGAGCGCGGCCCAGACGCGGCGCTGGAAAGCGGTCCCTTGAATGTCGAGCGGAAAGTCGAAGCCGCTCGCCGGCGCTTCGACCAATCGCACGACCTCGGCGAGCAGCGTCTCGAAATCGGCGTCGCCTTTGGCGAATCGCGCGTTCGGGAATCTTGATTCGAGATCGGCCAGGAGGGGCTCGGGCTCGTCCCCCAAAGCGACGAAGCAGGCGCCTTTGTCGCTCGCGGCGACGAGGATCTTGCCGAGCGAGCAGTCTCGGATCGCGAATCTGATTTTCGAAGTTGCGCCGCCCGAGGCCGAGCCTGCGACGGATCGGCCGCGCATGGGTAAGCCGGGATCAGAGATCGCTGAGGTCATGGCTCTTTCCTTGCCCTTCATTTCCTCCGCCTGCGTAACCTTTTCAAGGGCAAGGCAAGACAGACCGAATTGATACAAGATCATGATCCTGGCCTCTTCAAGAATATGCCATCGCAGAGCAAGTTCTATAGCATACGCTAGACCTGAACCATCCGGTTAGACCCAGAGATGAAGAGATATGGCTACGTATTCACACATCCGTTGGTAAGGCTTTCAGCAGGAGAGGCTCCAGGATCGAGTCGATCTTCACCACGTATGTTGATCGGGACAGCGGTGCGAACCGGGATGGCCAAGATCGTACATGCAATATTTTTTACAAACAAAACAAATCTCATTACAACCCCAAGTACTCGACGAGAATAAGCGAGATCGGCCCTCAGGCCTTTCATCTAAGTGGCGCTGATTCTTGAAGGAGCGAAAGATAATGTTAATCTGTTCAAACGATGTGGCGTCATGACGGTACTGCATATCCCCCTCTCCTAGTCTCGAAGCCAATCGCTGGCGATTATCTCTCGTCAATGCGGGCAGGCGCTCCTCGTCTCTCGATAAGATTATCATGCGCTACTCAGTAATGCTTAAGAGCCGCCCTACGTCTTTCCGCAACGCCCTGCACAGTCTTCATCCAATGGTCGTGGACATCTTTCCATATCTCATTTCGTCTGATTTGCGCATTGACAGTCCCCTGTAGCATATCTCGATATATCCTCTCTGCATTGCGCATTTCGGTCGCCGTCTTTTCGACCAACTCAGAGAGGGCCGGGAAACCAAGATTTCGCAAATAGCCGGCTATCGGCTCATAACCACGGCACCAATTCTCACAGTCTTGAATGTAGTGTATTGCACCTGTTATTTGCTCCAACGTTGGCGGCATGGCGACCTTGCAGCGCAAGTTATCGCACATTTGCTTGTAACAAGCAGCAAACTCACTCAAATACCTTGCTTCTATTCCTTGGGCTTTGACTGTTTCTTGCTGCTGAGACTCTTGCGGAATCTGCGGCATTGTATTGGTCTGCTCAGGCTGTTGCCGAACAAAATCAGCCCACCAATCATTGGCCATTTGCAAGACATCACCAGTGGTCATTTGTTCAGGCCTCAGCACTGCACGCGCACAAACAACGCGTAGACGCATATAAAAGTTCCGACGGTCTCATATGGCCTAGACCCAACACTCGAGGCGCCAGCCACCTTCGCGCGTGGCCACGTCGAGCGTTCGAAGCAGATTGTTTTCAATGCTTCAGCGCTTGCGCTAGGACTTCGGCCCCGCGTCAGCAACGGCCAGTTTCCCGGCGTAACCGAAAAGACTTCATCCTCCGACGAGCCGCTCCAGCACCGCATGCGTCGCAAATCCGTCCGCCGGCGCGACGCCGGCGCTGAGCTGCCAGGCGTGAATGGCGTTGCGCATCCCGCGGCCGAGCTTGCCGTCCTTCGCGCCCTGATAAAAGCCCTTCTGCGCCAGCGCCTGTTGCATCTTGACGATATCGGCCGTGGCGAGCGGCGTGACCTTCGGCCAGGGCTTCGAGGGCGTGTCGCGGCCGCCAATCCGATCGCCGAGTATTCCGACCGCCAACGCATAGGCGTCGGAGGTGTTGTAGAGGCGCACGACCTCCCAATTGTCGGTCAGGAGAAAAGCCGGACCCGCGGCGCCCGTCGGCAGATAGAGGCTCGCGGCGCCGCTCGCCGGCAGCGCGCCGCCGTCGGGGCGCGCAAAGCCCAGGCTGCGAAACTTCGCGAAATCCAAATCAAAATTCGCATAGTCGAAATTCTCGGGCACGCGCGTCTCATAGCCCCAGGAGAGGCCCGCGACCCAGCCGGAACCGTGCAGGAAGCTTGCGATCGAGGCGATCGCGTCCTGACGCGAGCTCCAGATGTCCGCGGGTCCTTCGCCAGTATAGCGCACGGCGAATTTGCGGTAGGTCGAGGGCAGGAACTGCGGCATGCCCATCGCGCCGGCCCAAGAGCCGCGCAGCTTGGCGCGCGGAAATCCATCCTGCAGCATCAGCAGCGCCGCGACGAATTCCTCTCTCAGCTTCTCGGTCAGATGCCCTTTCCAGGCGAGCGTCGCCAAGACCCGCAGCACGTCCGAGCCGCCGGTGGCCGTCCCGAAATTGCTCTCGATCGCGAGTATCGCAAGCGGAACCTCGCCCGGAACCTCGAAGCGCGTCTCGACCTCATGAAGGACGGGCGAAAGCTCTTTCGCGAGCGTGCGTCCGCGCTCGACCCGCGCCTTCGTCACGGCGCCGGCGACATAGGTCGGAATGGAGACCGTGAACTCGGACTGGACCTTGGGCTTGACGACGACGCCGGGGTCGGGCGTGAGCGCCGCTGTCGCGCCGTCGAAGGTCTCGCGCGAAACGCCTGCAGCCTCGGCCTGCGGCCAAAGGCTCCGCAAAAAGGCCTGGAAATCCTCGGCCTGCGCCAGCGCCGGCCGGCCGGCCGCGCCAAAGTACAAGAAGCTGGCGAGAAGCGCGCGCCGGTCGAGCTGAAGGGCGTTGCCCAAGAATTGCATCGCAGTCTCCTGCCGTTGGGGAAAAGCCCACGCCCCACAAGGCGCAGCCGATTGTGTTTTCTGGAAAGATTACACTTTCGGGGTATTTGTTTGACAGGGGCGCGAGGGTGACTTCTAGTGGCTAACATCGAGCTAGACAAAGGGGGAGCGCGGAAAATCCGCGCGATCGACGTGACACATGTTCCTTCCAGCAGCCGAATAACAGAGGCCCTGCGCCGGACACCGCTTCCCGAGGCCTCGCTGAAAGCGAAGCTGCGGACTGCGGGGCTTCGTCCCACCGTGCAGCGCCTCTCCTTGTGCAAGCTGCTTTACAGCCAGAGCGGCGACCGTCACGTCAGCGCAGAAGCGTTGCATGCCGAGGCGCGCGAGGCGGGGCTGCGCATGTCGCTCTCGACCGTCTACAACGCGCTCAATCAATTCGCCGCCGCCGGTCTGCTGCGCCAGATCGCCGTGCAGGGCCCGCGCACCTATTTCCACACGCGCACCTCTCCGCATAACCACTTCATCGACGAGGCGACGGGCCGAATGTTCGACGCGGCCGACGACTCGATCGAATTCGCGCGGCTGCCCGCGCCGCCGGAAGGCATGGAGATCGTCGGCTGCGACGTGATCATCCGGCTCAAGCGCAAGCGCGGGTGAATCGCGATTCGCTCGCCTGGGACGCCGCTCGGTTGCAGCCTCGGGCTAATCGAGCCCCCCGATGGGTCTGAAACCCTCTTTCGCAGCGGGTCGTGAGGCGATGGTCTGGCGAAAGGTGAACACCTGATGTCGACAGGCTTCCGCAAAACGAAATTGCGTTCGACCCGTCTGACGCCGCTCGCCTGATCTGCGAAACAGAGAGCGCCGCGCTCGGGCTCATTGGTTGGCGATGCGCGAAGGGCCTATTTCGGCCCAGCGAACTTCGGCCCGCCTGCATCCGGAGATGGGACGACCTTGATCTTAGCCATCATGCCCCCATCCTCATGTTCGAGGATGTGGCAGTGGTAGACGAACTCGCCGACCTGCGAGAAGGGAATGTCGAGCGTGACCGTCGGCGAGGCGCATGAGCCGTTCCGCCACTGATCGACGCTACATACGCCATTCTGATCGTTCATGACTTGATCGTTGATGCTTGCGTTGGGCGCAGCGACGCCGAGCGGCAGATTATCCTCGAGAAGGCCGAAGCCAACATGAGGGTCGGGCTTATTGGACGCGGGCGAGCTCGCGGGCGCGGACATCAGGATCGAACGGAATTTCGTTTGATGAATATGGAAATTGTGGTTTTCCGTCGAAAGCTGCACGAGCTCCCAGGTCTCGTGGACGGGCGTCTGACCCGGACCGAGAGGGAGGCAAATCGTCGGCTTCATCGGATCGAATCGTGTGACCGGCAGCTGCGTGCCGGGGACGGGCGCGCCGCGTTCATCGACTTCTTCATAGCCCAGCCCGAAAGAGTCGCCATTGTTCAGGTCCTCGATGCCGAAGAAGATTCTGCGGCGGTGTCCCGGCGGCAGCGCCTTGCAACCCGCCGGCAACGGGGCCGGCCGAGCATAAGGCGTGGGGCTTGCAAACACGCCTCCCGGCTGCGCCGCTCTATAGGCGTCGCCCGCGACGTTGATCGCAGCATGGGCCTCAAACAGATTGTGACTGTCTTCGAACAACACTTTGGCGAGATCGACGGCGGGCCACATATCTCCGCTGCCCATCGTCAAGCCGAGCATTTTCAGCGTCGCCGACGCTCCCTTAGGTGGGCGAACGATCTGACCCAAGGCGTTGCGATAGGTCACCCACAGCTCCGCGCGAGAGCTCGGCATCATCACGAGTTCCGTCACGCAAACGGGCTGCGAGGCGATGGCCGGCGGATTTGTCGGACAGCGTACGACCTTGAACTTGGCGCCCGCCAGATGGACCACCGATTCCATCGACGTGTCCTGCGGGAGAAACACGCTGACGCCGTCGATCGCCGCCAGTTGCATGATGAGCGGCTGTTTCGTTGCGTCGTCGACGAGCTGAAGCCTGTAGGACAGGCTGCCAGAGGCGTTGGTGAGGCGCCAGATCTCGCCGTCCGGAGAAGCGGTCCGGATTTTCGGATATTGCACGCCGTTGATCGTGAAGTACCATTTCCCGCCGCTGTAATTATTGCCGTCGTCGGCCGTGAGGTCGACGCCGGGGCAAGACCCCTGACGTAGCTCGTTGGGACTCGGGGCCTGCGCGCAAAAATCGGGATCTTGCTGATTGAGAACCTCCCCATCCGCGACATTCGCGGAGCCGTTCTCGAAGGCGATCTTTCCTGCGGCCAGAACTTGCAGATCCTTCAAGATCAGGTGTCGGACATGTCCGCCCGGAAAGCCGGCGCCGACGCCGTCGGACCGCGCATAATCACCGACGTCGCCGATAGTGATGATTCCCGCGAGCCCGCTCGAAACCTGATTGAGCGCAAGCCCATGCACATGCGGATGAAACCAGAATAGGCCCGAGGGATGGTTGTTCGGAATTTCGATGCGGTAATCGATCGCGCCGGAGATCATTTGTCCGTGATCATGGAGGCCTTGCGAGACCGGCTGACCGTTCGCCGGGTTGAAGGCCGTCACGAAGACGAAATCGCCGAAGGTCGGGTCCTGCGGCGTCGGCGCGCGCGGTTCGACAATCAGGCCATGGGTATGAAGATTGGTCGGATTGAGCGGCAGATTCGCGCCACCCATGTCGGCGGAATGGGTGACCTTGACCGGATCGAGCTTGGGCAGATGATTGACGAAACGAATCTTCAGCACGTCGCCTTTCTGCAGCGCCAGTCGGACGCCGCCATAGTCGGCGACAGTGGCCGATCCGGCCGGGCAAACGTCTCCCTGCGCAAAAGCGCGTTCGCAAACTTCGTACACCCACCCAGCGGGGTTGAGCGCGACGCCGCTGGGCGCCGTGTAAACAATGCCGGGAATGGGTTTAGCCCTCGCGATCATCGTCAGATCGAGAACGCCCCGGCGGCTCGCGAACACGGCAGGCTCGCCGAAATCATCCGCCCAGGCGACGCCGCCGCCAAGAACGCGCGCCGCCGTTAGGAATCCCAATGCCGCAGCAAGCAGCCGTCGACGCGCCATGGCGTATCGCTCCTCATCTCGTGGATGCGCGCCAGCCAGTAGCGATGACAAGAGCGCCATGCAGGATCTGAGCGGCTTAAGCTAGCCTTTTGTCTAATTGTGAACAGCTTCTGTCAATAAATGAACTGTTGAATCGGAATTCTTCTAACTTCCAGCGTAGCCTATTTTCAAGTTGAGAATGATTCTCAACTATAGAAAACTGGAAATTTTCTAATGTGCCGCAGGTGAGGCTTTGGAGGAACACAAAAAAGGCCCCTCCCGGCAGGGAGGGGCCCGATCACGCATCCTGACGCGGAAGCAACTTCGCATCGCGCACTAAGCTTACGCAACCCTACGCAACGCGTCAGCTGCCGGCCGGCAGCGCCACGAAGCGTGTGCCTTCCCCCGATTTCACGCGCAGCAGCACGGCCTTGCGGCCCTCCTTGCGCGCGGTGTCGAAGGCCTGCACGAGATCGGCGCGCGCGTCGACCGACTTGCCGCTCGCTTCGAGGATCATGTCGCCACGCCGCAGACCTTTCTGCGCCGCCGGGCCTTCCGGGTCCACGTTCGTGACATAGAGGCCCTCGCCGCCGGCTCCGCCGCGCACCTGCGACGCAGGGACGACATCAATCCCCAGCGCGGTGAGCGTTGCGCCCTTCTCCTCGCCGCCGCCGCCGAGGTCCGCCCGAATGTCTTTTTCGGCCGGCAGCGTGCCGAGCTTCAGGTTCACGGATTTCTCCGAGCCGCCGCGCAGATAGGTCAGGTCGACCGACTTGCCGGGGCCGAGCGCGGCGATCTTGCGCGAGAGCTCGCGCGGTCCTTCGACCTTGTCGCCGTTGACGGCGACGATCACGTCGCCCGATTTGAGGCCGGCGGCTTCGGCGGGGCCGCCCTTGGCGGGCGAGGCGACGAGCGCGCCCTTGGTGGCCTTGAGCCCCATGCTGTCGGCGATATCCTGCGTCACAGGCTGAATCTGCACGCCGATCCATCCGCGCGTGACCGCGCCCTTCTCTTTGAGCGCAGCAACCACGTCCTTGGCGACTTCGGTGGGAATCGCGAAGCCGATGCCGACCGAGCCGCCCGAGGGCGAATAGATCGCCGTGTTGACGCCGACGACGCCGCCGCGCTCATCGAAGGTCGGGCCGCCGGAATTGCCGCGGTTCACCGGCGCGTCGATCTGCAGGAAGTCGTCGTAGGGGCCGGCCTGGATGTCGCGGCCGCGCGCCGAAACAATGCCCGCCGTGACCGTGCCGCCGAGGCCGAAGGGGTTGCCGACCGCGATGACCCAATCGCCGACGCGCGGCGCGGCGTTCGACCACTCGACATAGGGCAAGTTCCCGCCGTCGCTGACCTTCAGCAAAGCGAGATCGGTGCGCTTGTCCGTGCCGATGATTTTCGCGGGCAGCGTCTTGCCGTTGTCGAGCGTGACCTCGACTTCATTGGCGTGCTCGACGACGTGGTTGTTCGTCACGACATAGCCGTCGGCGCTGATGATGAAGCCCGAGCCTTGCGACTGCGTGAGATGCTTGTGCGGCATGCCGCCGCCGCCGCGGCCTTCGCCGAAGCGTTTGAAAAAGTAGTAAAGCGGATCGTCCGGCGAGAGCTCGGGGCCTTGGCCTTCCTCGCCTTCGCCCATGCTGGGGAAGCCCTGCGTCTCGACGGCTTTGACCTTGATTGCGACGACCGCGCCCTTCACGCGCTCGACGACGTCAGCGAAAGAGGCGGGACCCGAGGCGGCCTGCGGCGCGAGCGCTTCGGCCTGCGCGGCGGGCGGCAGAGCGACGGTCGACCCAGCGGCGACAAACGCCAGGGCCGCCGCGGCGCAAAGCAGACGGCCGCGGATTGTTTTAGACGAAACCCGAAAAGCGGGGTTGGACATGGGAACTGGTCTCCAGGAATTTCCAGGAAAGGGCGCCGCCGGCTTCGCCGACGGCGCCCTAGTTTCGCCGCGGGGGAGGGGCCGCGCGGCGAAGGTCGACGCGCGACCTATGGTTGGAAGATGGGCGATCTCCCCTTGCGCGCCAGTGGAGAAGGGATGAATCTTTCGTAAGGCTCTCGGCTCGTGCGAACTCCGCAAGCCGCGCGAGCGATTTCGCTAGAGCGCGATGCGAAAAAGTGGAGACCGGTTTTTCGCGCAAATCGCGCTCTAAACTTTTAGAATCGATCACGTTTTCTGTGTTCAGGCGATTCCGCCGGAACACAGCGTGATCTAGAGCGGAAAGCGCGCTAAAGCGCAGGCGCCATTCGAACGGAGCGCGCATGACCCAAAACTGCAATGTCGCATTCATCGGCCTCGGCGTCATGGGCTATCCCATGGCCGGCCACCTCGCGCGCGCCGGTCATCGACTAGCCGTCTTCAATCGAAGCGCGGCGAAGGCCCAGCGCTTCGCCAGCGAATTCGCCGCACGCGCCGCCGCTTCGCCGCGTGAAGCGGCCGAAGGCGCGGATTTCGTCTTCTCCTGCGTCGGCAATGACGACGACTTGCGCGCGGTGACGCAGGGCGACAAGGGCGCCTTCGCCGGCATGGGCAAGGGCGCGATTTTCACCGACCACACCACCGCCTCGGCCGAGGTCGCCCGGGAGCTTTTCACCGCGGCGCGCGAGCAGGGCTTGGGCTTCCTCGACGCGCCCATTTCCGGCGGTCAAGCCGGGGCCGAAAAGGGTCAGCTCACGGTCATGTGCGGCGGCGACAGCCACGATTTCGCCAAGGCCCAGCCGGTCATCGCCGCCTACGCCAAGGCCTGCAGGCTCATGGGACCGACGGGCGCCGGACAGCTCACCAAGATGGTCAATCAGATCGCGATCGCCGGCCTGATCCAAAGCCTTTCGGAAGCCTTGAACTTTGCGACCCGCGCCGGGCTCGACGCCGCGGCCGTCGTCGATCTCATCAAGAATGGCGCGGCGCAATCGTGGCAGATGGAGAATCGCGCCGCGACCATGTTGCGGGGCGAGTTCGACCACGGCTTCGCGGTGGAGTGGATGCGCAAGGACCTCGCCATCTGCCTCGAGGAGGCGCGGCGGAATGGCGCGGAGCTGCCGGTCGCAGCGCTCGTCGATCAGTTCTACGCGCGAGTCGAGCAGATGGGCGGCGCGCGCTGGGACACCTCCAGCCTCATCGCTGCTTTGAGGCGCTGACGAAGCCTATGGTAAATTTTTTCCCAGTTGTGCAACCAAGGCCGCCCGACCGCGTTGAAATCCCGTACGGGGGCGCCGCAAGGAGCGGAAACGCTTCTTGAAGGTGTCTTCCCCAACCGAGGAAGGGGCGTCTAATGGTCGTTTCGAGGGACAATCCTTTCGCCAGCCGCACATCGCGAGCTGTCTTCGCCATAACTGCGGCCGCGGGACTTTGCGCAGCAATCGCGGCTACGCCTTCGGCGTCGATCGGCAAAGAAAACAGCGTCGCGACAACCGCCAAGACCCGGACGGGGGCGGGCGTGACGCCGGGCGAGTCCCCGAAAGGAATGAGGCCATTGGGCAGCGGGCCGACCATCCGGGTCGGCCGCGCATTCGACGCGGAGGACGAAGACTGCACGTTCGCCACGACCAAGGTCGTGGACGGCGGCGGCGTCCATGTCAAACGCAGCGTGACCTGCGTCAACTGACCCGCGGCGGGAACGCGCCCCGCGCGTGCCCGAACTGCCGCCAGAGGCGGAGGTAGGGACGCGTATCGGTTGGAGGCGGAAGCGATCCTACAAGAGGACCGCTTCCGCCTTCTTCTTTTCTGCTCCTCGCCCTGCCGAGCGCGGCGGTAGAGCTCCGAGAGATGGGGCTCCAGGCGGGGTCCCAAAGCCACGCGTCTCTCCAGAAAATAGGCAATCTGCGAGCTTGGGCTTTACAGGGGCACGCTCGCGTGCGACCAAGCCGACAAGCCGGAGCGCAGCTTTGCGCGGACCGGGGAGTCGGACGCGGATTCTCAGCCGTACGTCGAACAAGATTTCCGCCATCAAGGCGGCATGAGGGGCGAAGTTTTCACAAGCGCCCTGACCTGCCGCCCCGGCGACACCGGTTTCGTCGTAATGAGTTTCCGCTCAAGGTCAAGTCAAGGCGATCTATGAATCGCCCTGGTGGTGAGAGGGCGGATATGCTGAAGACGCTACGCAAGATTGCAGGGGTTGCGTTCCTGACGGCTTTTTGCTGCGTGGGCACGGTGGAGTTCGCCTTAGCCCAGGCAAATGTAAGGTGTAACAACGGCACGAACACCGACCCTCAGTGCCAGGGGAAAGCTGCGGGCAGCCCCTGCACGATCACGGGCACGATCACCCAAAACAATGGATCGTGTAACCGGCAGGGCGCGAAAGGCAATGATTGCTCATGCCAGTGCAGCTCCCAAATACCGAGCTGCAGCTGATTCGAATTCAGAGGCGGCGCTTCTCTCTGACAAGCGCCGCCGCGAGGGCGGAGAACCGCGCCTCCCGACGATGCGGCCAACCGCGAATTCGGTTTGATGTTTCTTCGCAAGCTCTTGGCGCTCGGTTTTCTCTTGGAGCACTCGGTTTTCCTCAAGATTGCAAAAACTCTCTGAGCCTCGCCTCCAGCGCCTCAAGGTCCTTCAGCTCGCATTCCCAGACCGTCAGCGCGCGCCAGCCGGCGGTCCGAAGCTTTTCGGCGTTTGCCGCGTCGCGCGCGCGGTTTCTTTCGATCTTGGCGCGCCAATAGTCGGCATTGGCTTTCGGCATGCGCGCGCCGCGCGCGCACTCATGGCCGTGCCAGAAGCAGCCATGCACGAAGATCGCGCGCTTCCTGCCCACATAAGCGATGTCGGGGTTGCCGATGAGGTCCTTGCGATGCAGACGGTAGAAGGGCGCAAAGCGCCGCAGCAGCGCCCGGACGATGAGCTCCGGCGTCGTGTCCCGCGATTTGACCGCGCGCATCGTGGCGGAGCGGCGGACCGGATCTTCCGCCTTCACGCGGCCTGCCGCTGTGCAGCGGCGTGAAGCAGAGGCTCAAGGAGATAATGGCTCAGATGCCGCACGACCGGCGCGACCACTCCATCGCCGGTCAAGTGATAGGCGTCATTGTAGACTCGCGGTAGAAGGTAATCGTCAGGAAGGCCCATCAGCCGCGCGGTCTCCCGCGCCGAGATAAGCCGCGAGCGCAGCCCCGCGCCCTCCACGAAAAGCAGGAATTGCCGGCTGGAGCCGCCCGCCGGCGTGCGCAGGCAGCCCGAGAGTCCGTCGAAGCGCGCCTCGGCGCGCTGGCTCCGCACGCCCGACGCCGAGGAGCGCGTGCGCCGATAAACGGCGCCGATCGCAGGGCGGCCGAGGGCTTGCGCTGCGGTGAGCCGATCGCGATTGGTCTTATTCATCAGCGAGACGAGCGCCAGCGTCTCCTCGTGCGAGCGCCACGCCACGTCGGGCGGGTTGGTTTCGAGCAGTTCGGCAAGCGAGACATTGCGCCTGGGCGGCGACGGCAAGCGCCACCAGACCCAGCCCCGCCGCGCGGCGTCCGAGAGGCGCTCCGTCGCGTTCTGGAGCCTTGGCGGATGAAAAGCTTCGGCGGGACTTTGCGCCGTCAAAGCTTGGGGACTCGCGAGCGTCGCATCCGCCGCGACGATGAAGAGCCGCGGCCGTGACTGCGGCACGAAAAGCGCTGCGTCGACGACGAGCGCGCCATAGCGATAGCCTTCGTCCGCCAGGGCTTCGCAAATGGCCTCGAAATCCTTGCCGCCATGCGAGGTGAGCGTTCCGCAGACATTCTCGAAAGCGAGCAATCGCGGCGCCCGGTCTTCCCGGCGCAAGCCGCGCACGAGATCGAAAAAGGGCCAGAAGGTCCCGCTGCGCTCGCCCGCAAGGCCCGCGCGCGCGCCGGCGAGCGAGAGATCCTGGCAAGGAAAAGACGCCCAGACGAGATCGGCGATCCCTGGCAATTGCGACGTCTCGATCTTGCGCACATCGCCGAGGAAGAATTCGTCGCCGCCCCAATTGGCGCGATAGGTCTCGGCTTTCTTTGCGTCGAAGTCGTTGGCGAAGAGGCATCGCCAGCCGTCGCCGAGCCCCGCGCGCGCCATGCCGCCGCCGGCGAAGAATTCGTAATAGGTCGGCTTGCTTGGCACGAATCGCTCCTGGCAGAGGAGCATAGCCGATGGTGAACCCCCCGCGGAAGCGCCGCTGTTCGAGTTCTCAAGCGCTTTCTTCGGCGATCAGCCGACCATCACTTCAGAACAAACTCGATGCGGCGATTGTCGGCGCGCCCAGAGTCGTCATCGTTCGCAGCGATCGGCCGCGTCGAGCCATAGCCGATCGCCGAGAGGCGCGCGGCGGGAACGCCCTGCAACGTGAGATAGCGTCGGATCGCCTCGGCGCGTCGCTGCGACAGCGCCTGATTGCTCGGCTCGTCACCGACATTGTCGGTATGGCCGGCGATTTCGATTTTGGCGTCAGGGCAGCGTCGGAGAATCTGTGTGAGACTGTCGAGCGCGACGGCGGCCACGCGCGTGATGTCGGCGCTGGCGGTCGGGAAAACCACCTTGTTCACCGTCTGCGCCGCCCCTAGCGCCTCCGAGCAGGCCGAAGGCTCGAGCGCGCCGGCGGGGAGATTGGCGAGATAGGCGCGCGCGGCCTCGCGCTGTCGCGGCCCGTGGCTTGCGGCGGCGGACCCAATCGAAGCCGTCTCATCGCCGATGGCGTTTGCGGCCTCGGCCGGTCGATAGACCTTGCCCCGCAAGAGCCCAAGCTTTTCAGCTTGGCGCCGCGCGTTTTCGAGGAACTCCGCCCGGCGCTCGGCGTCGTGCTGCTGCAGGGTTGGCGTCTCGACCCGGCCGGTCGAGCCCGGGTGCTTGCCGATCGCCTCCTCGCGAGCGCTGTCGAGGGAGGTTGCCAGCGCGGCCTCGATCTTTGGAGCCTCGACCACATTGGCGCCGATCCAAAGAAGCGTCGCAGGCAAGAGCCCCAGCGCCCACTCTCGATGCTCGGACAAGCGTCCGCCGCGCGCCAGCGCGCCAATGGCGGCGCCCAGCAGGAAGGCCGCGTAGGCGGCGAGCCCCGAGTCGAGCCACAGACCCGCAAGCCCATCCAGGGCCGGGATCGCGGCGACGACGAGTCCGATCAGGAAGGCGAGAAGGCCCCAGGCGAGCCAGGAGGAGAGCCCTCCGTCCGCTTCCGCGCTGCGGCGCATGAGCGCCGTCAAGGCGCCGATCGCGAAAATGACGGCGAGCCAGAGCCCGAAATGCGAAAGCAGCAAGTCCATGGCCCCGCGCTCCCTTCACGCGCCCGCCCTTCCCCCTTCGTTAATCGCGTCGCGATTCGCAAGGGGAATTCCGCGGACTTATTCTGACGACGGCGTCTTTTCTGAGGTCACAAGCGGGAAGGTCGCCATCACGTCACGAGCGAGAACGCTTCCTCTGCTCGAAAGGGCTCGTTCAACACTCACCGTAACGCGTTAGGAAGATTTTAATGTGTTTGGATTGAGTCTTGTCAGCTATCGCTTGCATCCACGAGGTGCGCGCATGTCGAACGATCTCGATCCGCCCTTCGGCGTCTCAGCGGCCGGAGGGGATATTTCCGAGATTAGAATTAGCGCAGCCGACCGGCCGCCCGGAGGGCGGCGTGGGGAAGGGCCTGAGGCCTCCAATCATGTCAAGACGCGAGCGCCGTTCTGGCGGCGCGGCAGAAAACTCGGCGCGGCGGTCGCCGCCTGCTCGCTTGTGAGCCTGGGCGCTTGGGGTCTCTACGGCCTTGTCGCCCCGCATTACGCTGGCTGGACAGGTCTCGTCACCGCCAAATTCGCACAGATCACCGCGCCGCCGGTCGATCTCGTTCCCGTGACGCAGAAAATGGAAGCGGAGATCCAGGCGCTGCGAACAAAGGTGGCGGCGCTGGAAAAGGCCCGCATCGCGACCGCGAAATCCTTGGCGTCGCTCGATGAGATGAGCCATCGTATCGAGGATGCGAAATCCGAAGCGAAAGGCGAGATTGGCGCTCTGTCTAGCCGAGTCGCCCAGCTTCAACAGGAAACGAATACAAAGCTCGCCGAGGTCAACGCAACGCTTGCGGCGCAAAAGCGCAAGACTGCCAGGATCGCGAGCAGAGCGGCGGTCCCCGGTGAAAGATCCCGGCAAAGCCAAACCCCTCGGCCCAACGACGCTTTCGATCCGACGCGCCACCCGAACGCGCCCGGCGCCCCGAAGCCGCTGGGAGAGCTTTGATAATTCTCAGGTCCGGCGGGCAATAGTCGTTTCTCGATCCCTCAGCCGAAGCGCAGCTTCATAATGAGAATCGCCGTCACGAGAGCCAGCGTTACGGCGTTGGCGGCAATGAGAGGAATGCTTCCGAGCAAGCAGCCATAGGCGATCCAGAGCAGGACGCCGCTGGCGAGAGTAGCTTGGGTCACCAGAGAAATGGCCCGTGTGTCGCGGGTTCGGATGATCCGAACGGTTTGCGGCGCCCAGCACAAGGTGGTCAGAGCCGCCGCCGTCATGCCGACAGTTTCGACAAGGAGTGAAGGCATGTTTTCTCCTATCGTCTCGGCGGGGCGGCGACGAGCGCTAGCGCGTTTCCCGCTCGAACGGAATCGTTCGAGCGATAAGGTATCGCGCCAAGTCAAAAAGTTGGAGCATGTCATGACCGGAAAACCGCTTCGCACTTTTCCGTGACATGCTCTAGGCGCTCGCAACAGGCTCCGTCTCAGACGCGCATCGGCATCAGAACATAGAGCACGCTTGCGCCGTCACGATCCTGAATCAGCGTCGGCGAGCCGGGATCAGCCAGCAGGAACAGAGTGGTGTCGCTTTCGAGCTGGTTCAGAATGTCGAGGAGATAGCGGGAGCTGAAGCCAATATCGAGCGGCGCTCCGTCGTAATCGGCCTCGAGCTCCTCGACGGCCGAGCCTTGATCCGGATTGGTGACCGAGAGCACGAGCTTGCCGGGAGAAAGCGCGAGCTTCACAGCCCGGCCTCGCTCGGAGGAGATGGTCGAGACGCGATCGACCGCATTGCGGAAGCTGTCGCGCTCGACAGTGAGCCGCTTGTCGTTGCCGGCGGGGATCACCCGTCCGTAATCGGGGAAGGTGCCGTCGATGAGCTTCGTCGTCAAAAGCGCGTCTCCGAAGGAGAAGCGCATTTTGTTCGCCGAAACCTCGATCGTCGCCTCTCCCTCGGCGTCCTCGATCAGACGCTGGATCTCTCCAACCGCCTTGCGCGGCAGGATCACGCCCGGCATGCCGATGGCGCCGGCGGGCGCCGGGACCTCGAAGCGCGCCAGGCGGTGGCCGTCGGTGGCCACGGCGCGCAGCAGCGAGCGGCCGTCAAGCTCGACGACATGCATGAAGATGCCATTGAGATAATAACGCGTCTCCTCGGTGGAGATCGCGAATTGGGTCTTTTCGATCAGGCGTTTCAGCTCATCCGGCGGCAGCTCGAACTTGTGGCCGAAATCCCCCGAGGTCACCTCGGGAAAGTCGCTCTGGGGCAGCGTCTGCAGCGAGAAGCGCGAGCGCCCGGAAAGGAGCGTGAGCTGGCCCGATTCGCCGCTCGTCTCGAGCGAGGCCTGCGCGCCCTCCGGCAGCTTGCGCACGATGTCATAGAGCGTGTGGGCGGGCAGCGTCGTCGCGCTGGGGCGCGAGACCTCGGCCGCGACCCGTTCGGTGATCTCCAGGTCAAGGTCGGTGGCCTTCAGCAGCAGGGAGTTTTCGCTCGCCTCGAGGAGCACATTGGCCAGGATCGGGATGGTCGTGCGTCGCTCGACAACGCGATGGACATGGCCGAGCGCCCGCAGCAGAGTCGCTCTCTCGATCGTGACCTTCATGGAGGAAATATCCGATTTTCGCTGGAATGGAAGGCTCCCAGGAGCCGGAAGGGGCGCGACTTTGCCGCGGCGCCGCGCCAAGCGCAAGAGGCGCCGCGGCATTCTCGCGGAAATTGCTGTGAGAAGCCTTTTCCGCCAGCGCCGCCAGGCGGCGGCGCCGAGCGCAGAAAGGTGACCGCTTCCCGCGAGAAACCGGCTTCCACTTTATTAACCACAACCCTACTCCGCCGAAGCCTCCACCTCCAGCGACTGCAAGATTTCGGGCGGGCTCTTGAGGAGATCCATCACGCCGAGGCCCTGCGGGGCGGTCAGCGAGAGGCGCAGGCGACTGCGACGCAGGATGAAGCGCTCGACGGCCGCGGCGATGCGTTTCGCCTTCTCGCTCCCGCCCAGCGCGACTGAAATTGCACGGCCCATGTCGCGCGCATAATCGGTGCGCAGCCGCGCCGGATCGACGCCGCTCTGGCGCGCCGACCGCTCGATCAGCCGGTCGATGAGCTTCGGGTCGGCGAGCGTCGCCTCCAGCCTGTCGAGGCGCGACGCCAGGAGCAGCGGAGCGGCCATGAGCGGACTGGCGGTGAAGATCGCCCCGTCGACGCCAGAGAGCTTTGCGCCGAGGGAAAGCGAAAACATGCCCTTGGCGTCGAGCGAAAGCCTCGAGAGGTCGAATTGCCGGCTCGCCTCGCGCCATTCGGCGGCGCCTGCGCCCGAGAACTCGAGCGTTGAATAACCGAGGCTGCGCAGGAATTCGGCGTTCGTCTCCTCGCCGCGGGCGGCAAGATCGACACTGAGACTCTGGAACCGCGCCGCGGCCTTGGTCGGCGCCCCGTCGCGAAAATGACCGAGATCGAGCGTCGCGGATTCGAGCGCAAATTTGCTTCGGCCTCGGCCGTCCGGGGCCGGGGCGTCGCCTGCGAGCTTTTCCAACCTCGCTTTGTCGAAATGCAGCGCCCTCAAACCCGAATGCGTGAGCGCCGCCCCAATGTCGAGCCCCTCGAAAGTGGCGCCCTCGAGCGCAATGCGGCCGCCGTCGGCGCTCTTCAAATCGAAGTGGGCGAGACGCGCCTTGCGCGCGACGCCTTTTTCAAGTCCCTCGAAAGCGAGGTCGCGGGCGCCGAGCGAAAAAGCGGGGTCGGCCGGCGCAGGAGCGCCCGAGAGCGAGAGATCCTGCGCCTCCAGCGTCTCGAAGCTGACCGCCGCCACGACCTCCTTCACGAGCGCGATGCGGTCCTGCGCCTCGCCCGTCGCCCGCCGCAACGCCGGGTCAGAGAACGCGGCAAGCCGCGGCCGTCGGGTGGAAAGCCGCGCCGCGGCAAGCGAGAGCGCGCCGTCATTTGCAGTGACGGTGAGCTTTTCGAGCGCGGCGGCGTCGGCGATGGACACGGACTCATCCCCGCCGTGCGGGTCTTCAAGGAGCCGCGCCAGCCCGGTCAGCGTCAGGCCGCTCGCCGTCAGATTCTCGTAGCGCGCCGCGACGGATTGCGCCTTGTCGTCGCCCAGGGTCTCGTCGAGCCTTGAGGCGCGGAGCGCGCCGACGCGCCCGGCAAGGACGTGTTCGAGCAGGATATCTTTGAAAATAAACTCCTTCATCTTCCCGTCGACGGCGCTTTGGCCCTGCGCTTCCGGGAGCCGCGCGCGCTCGGCGGTGAAACGCGCCAGCCGCTCCGCGAGCGAGAGCGGCGTCTCCTTGGCGAAGAGCGCCGCGAGCTCCTGTTGCGTCAGCGGCGTCTCCTCCAGGGCGAGGCGCGGAATGCGCAGCTCGAAGGAGCCGAGCCGCAGCAGCAAGTTCTCTGCGCTGGTAAATTTTTCAAGGGCGATGGCGGCCCCTCCGACGAGGCCGAGGACGATGAGAAAAGCTATAGCATACAGCCTCATGAGCTCCTCCCGCGGCTGCCCGGGCGTAGCGGCCGCCGCCGCCCCCGCGACATTCTCGCGCGTCCTCGGCGTCTCGCGCCCTTCGCGAATCGCATGCTAAAAGGCAGCCTATGCGAAGACTTCTGCTCCTGCGACACGGAAAGGCGGACCGACACTCCGCCGGCGGCGACCGCGAACGTCCTTTGACGCGCCGTGGCCTCGAGGACTCGCGTCGCGTCGGCGAGCATCTCGCCCGTGAGGGCCTCACCCCCCAGCTTGCTGTCGCCTCCAACGCCAGGCGAGCCAAGCAAACTTTGGAACAGGCGCTCGAAGCCTTCCCCGAGCATGTCGCGCATCTGATCGAAAACACGATCTACAACGCCACGGCCGATCACCTGCTAGAGATCTTGCGCCAGTCGCCCGATCGGGTCGAGACGCTGCTCGTGGTCGGGCATAATCCCGGATTTTCCGAGCTCGCCATCGCCCTCGCGGGAAGCGGCGAGGCGGAAGCGCTGCAGCGCATGCGGCTGAAATATCCCACGGCGGCTCTCGCCGTGCTCGAATTCCCGATCGAGAGCTGGGCGCCGGCCGCCTTCGGCGCAGCAAAGCTCGCTTCTTTCGTGACGCCGACGGACCTGCGCGGCGAGAGCGATGAAGACCACGAATGAGTCCCGGGCGGGTTGGCGCAAGCTTAACGATTGCGCCCGGCTGAAATAGGCGCGTCCGTCGCGCCGTGCTAGAGCTTTCGTCACAGTCCGAAACCTCGCAAAAATCCGAGCCATGAACGAACTCGATCGAGATTTGGCGCGCTCTGTGTCGCGTCTAGACGCCGAGGAGCGGCGGAACGAGACGAGCCGGCCGCTCGCCGCGCTGCGGGGACCGGCCGCGCCGGATCTTCTGCGAGACGAGCTGCTGTGCGAGGTATTCCGGGCCTCCGCGAGCGCGCGTCCGCACGCGATCGCCTTGGCGACGCTCGAGCGTCGCTTGACCTATCGCGAGGTCGAGACGATGGCCGGCGCGATCGCGCAGGGGCTCGTCTCCCGCGGCGTGGGCCCGGGCGACGTGGTCGGCCTCTGGATGGCGCGCGGGCCCGAGCTCCTGATCGCGCAGCTTGCGATCACCTTCACCGGCGCGGCCTTTCTGCCGTTCGACGCTGGCGCGCCGGTCGAGCGCATCGCGATCTGCCTCCAGGACGCCGAGGCCAAGGGTCTGCTGACATCTGCCGTCTTCGCCGCGAAGGCTGCGAAGGGCGTCGGGGCGCCGCTCTGGGTCGACGAGACGATCGCCGAGCCCTGCGACTCGCCCCCCGATGCGAGAAGCCTCGGCGCCACGCCCGATCACCCCGCCTACATGATCTTCACCTCGGGCTCGACGGGAACGCCCAAGGGCATCGTCGTCGCCGGGCGCAACATCTGCCACTATCTGCGCTCCGCCAACGAAATCTACCGGCTCAACACCTCCGACGTGGTTTTCCAGGGGGCCTCCGTCGCCTTCGACCTCTCCATGGAGGAGATCTGGATCCCTTATCTCGTGGGCGCCTCGCTTTTCGTCGCGACGCCGGAGATCATCGCCGAGACCGAGCAATTGCCGGACATTCTGGAGGAAGCCGGGGTGACCGTGATCGACACGGTGCCGACGCTTCTCTCCGTGCTGCCGCGCGACGTGCGAAGCCTAAAAAAGATCATCCTTGGCGGCGAAGCCTGTCCGCCCTCTGTCGCCGAGCGCTGGGCGCGGCCCGACCGCACGATATTCAACGGCTACGGCCCGACCGAGATCACCGTCGTTGCGACGATCGCACAGGTGCGCTGGGGCGAGCCGATCACGATCGGCAAGCCCATCCCCAATTACACCTGCTATGTCGTCGACGAGCAGCTCAACCTCCTCGAATGCGGCGTTGAAGGGGAATTGCTGATCGGCGGCCCCGGGGTCACGAAGGGCTATCTCAAGCGCGAGGCGCTGACGGCCGAGAAGTTCATCGGGAATCCCTTTTCCTCAAACGGCGCCGATCCCATTCTCTATCGCTCCGGCGACGCGGCTTTCGTCGATGAGCACGGCGACATCGTCTATCGCGGGCGCATCGACGATCAGATCAAGATCCGAGGCTTTCGCGTCGAGCTCGGCGAGATCGAGGCGACCCTCTCCAAGCTCCCGGGCCTGCGCCACGCCGCTGTCGTGCTACGCCAGGAAAAGGGCCTGGACGAGCTCGTCGCCTTCCTCACCACGCAAGGCGATAAGCCTGACCCGCGCGAGCTGCGCGCGGCGCTCCGCGAGACCCTGCCCGTCTATATGGTTCCCTCGCGTTATGAATTTGTCGAGAGCTTGCCGACGCTTCCCTCCGGCAAGGTCGACCGCAAGGCGCTCGCACGCCTCGAGCTGTCGGCTCCGCCGGGCCTCAGCGAAGAACAAGAGACGCCGCGCAACGCGATGGAGGCGAAGCTCCTGGAAGCGGCGAAGCGCGTCTTCGCGGACGCGCCCATTCCCTTCGACGCGGATTTCTTCACCGAGCTCGGCGGTCACTCGCTGCTCGCCGCTCGTTTCGTCGGCGCCGCGCGCGAGACGCCCGCGCTCGCGCGCATCACGCTGCAAGATCTTTATACGCATCGCACGCTTCGGGCTCTGGCCCATCATCTGTCGGGCGGTCCCGAGATTGATGTCGCCCCGCGCGATCTTTCATTCGAGCCGCCCCCGCTGCTGCGCCGCCTGCTCTGCGGACTCGCTCAGGCGGTCGCCCTGCCCTTTCTGCTTGCGGTCATCACCGCGCAATGGCTCGGCGTCTTCATCTCCTATCAGCTCATCACCAGCGTCGACGCGACGTTCCTGACGGAAACGCTCACGCTCCTCGCCGTCTATGCCTGCGTCAATCTCGCGACCATCGGCATTTCGATCGCGGGCAAATGGCTCGTGATTGGCCGCACCAAGCCCGGACGCTATCCGCTTTGGGGCGTCTATTATTACCGATGGTGGCTCTCGCAGCGGCTCATCAGCCTGACCCACGCCAAGTGGTTCCAAGTCTCGCCGCTGATGAACTTCTATCTTAGGGCGCTCGGCGCGAAGATCGGAAAGGACGCGCTCGTCAGCGAGTTCGACGCGGGCGCGATCGATCTCGTGACGATCGGCGCGGGCGCCGCTTTGGGCGGCAAGCTGAAGCTCGCCAATGCGCGGGTCGAGGGCAATGAGCTCGTGATCGGGACGATCGAGATCGGGGCCGACGCCTATGTCGGCTCTTCCTGCGCGATCGGGGAAGACGTCGTCATCGGCGAGGGCGCGGCGCTCGAGGATCTGACTTCGCTGCCAAGCGGAACGCTGGTCGGCGCCCGCCAAATCTGGGCGGGCTCGCCGGGGAGACACATTGGGGAAGTCGACGAGGCCAAGCTCGATCCGCAGGTCGAGCCCGGCCCGGCCCGGCGCGCCGTCATGACCGCTCTCTTCGCGCTCTTCGCGCTGCTGATCCCGCCGATCGGGCTGCTGCCGATCTTCCCCGCCTTTTACGTCTTCGACAAGCTCGACGCCTGGATGGGGATCGCCGATTCGAACCATCTCTTTTATCTCGCCGCAATTCCGCTCTTCGCTTGGCCGACCGCCTTCACGCTCGTCATCGTCAGCGTCGCCTTCATCGTCGCCTTTCGCTGGATCGTGATGCCGACGCGCGTGCGAGAGGGCGCCTATTCCGTGTGGTCGGGCTTCTATCTACGGAAATGGATGGTGGCCCTCGCCGCGGAGGTCACGCTCGAGACGCTCTCCTCCCTCTACGCGACGCTTTATATGCGCGGCTGGTACCAGCTGATGGGCGCCCGCATCGGCAAGGACTCGGAGATCTCCACCAATCTCTCGGGCCGTTACGACATTGTCGACATCGGCGAGAAAAACTTCATCGCCGACGAGGTCGTGTTTGGCGACGAAGACGTCCGCCGCGGCTGGATGTATCTCAAGCGCGTGAAGACCGGCGATCGGGTGTTCATCGGCAATGACGCCGTAATTCCGCCGGGCGCCGAAATCCCGACCGGCGCGCTGATCGGCATTAAGTCGCGCCCGCCCACGGGAGAGCCGGTCGCGCAAGGCGACACATGGTTCGGCTCCCCGCCGATCAAGCTTCCGGTGCGCCAAAAATTCGACGGCGGCGGCGCCGCCTGGACCTATGAGCCTCCCTATTGGCGCAAGGTGATGCGCGCGGCCTATGAGGCGGTCAACGTCTCCATGCCGACGATGCTGTTCATAACCTTCGGCACCTGGTCTGTGGAGAGCTTCGGCCAGGCGCTCATCGACGGCGAATATGCGACCGTCGCCAGGCTGTTCGTCCTCTGCTCCGTGTTGATCTCGGTGGGCATGACGCTGGTCGTCGTCATCGTCAAATGGCTCTCGATGGGCAGATATGAGCCGCAGGTGAAGCCCATGTGGTCCTTCTGGGCGATGCGCACCGAGGCTTGCGCCGTGCTCTATTGGGGCCTGGCCGGCAAGGTGCTGCTCGATCATCTGCGCGGCACGCCCTTCCTGCCGATGATGCTGCGCCTTTTCGGCGTGAAGATCGGCAAGGGCGTCTTCATGGACACGACGGACATCACCGAATTCGACTGCGTCACGATCGGCGATTTCTGCGCGATCAACGCGGTGAGCGCGCTGCAAACCCATCTTTACGAAGATCGGGTCATGAAGGTCGGGCGCGTGCACCTGGGCCGAGGCGTCAGCGTCGACGCGGCCTCGACCGTGCTCTATGACACGCAGGTCGGCGATTTCGCGCGGCTCGGCCCCCTGACCGTGGTTATGAAAGGCGAGAGCATTCCGGCCCATTCAGAATGGATCGGGGCGCCAGCGGAGCCGGCGCGGGCGCGTTGAGCCGCGGCGCCCTTTCCAGGCCTTCGCCGATTCGGCTTTTCGCTCTGGCGCCATATCTTCTGCTGAACGCTCTTCTGCGTCTAAGCGATTCCGCTCAAACGCAGCGACGCGATCGAGGATCGTTTGAGCGAGGACCGTCGCCGTGCCGCAGATGCACCTCTCGTCGCCGCGCGCTCAAGGCGATTGGCGATTATCGGCGCAAAGGCCCCTGCGCGTCGCTCTTGCGACCGTGCTCGTTTTCTCGGCCTTCAACCCAACGCCGCCTCGTCCAAAGACCGTCGTCGCCTTCGGCGACAGCCTGACCGCCGGCTACGGCCTGCGGCCTCGCGAGGCGCTGCCGGTCGTCCTACGTCGCAGGCTGCGCGAGGACGGCTATGACGCGACCGTTCTCAACGCCGGCGTCAGCGGCGACACCACGCAAAAGGGGCTGTCCAGGCTCCGGGGCGTCGAGGCGCTCAAGCCCGATCTCGTGATCCTGGAGCTCGGCGGCAATGACATGTTGAACGGCGTCGATCCAAAGCTCACCAAGACCAATCTGGACAGGATCATCGTTCAGCTACGCTCGAGCGGAGCGCGCGTGCTGCTCGCGGGCATGCGCGCCACTCCCGGATCGCTCAGCGAAGTCGATGGTCGCCATTTCGACAAGCTCTTCCCCGCCCTCGCGGCGAAGCACTCCCTGCCCTTCTATCCCTTCATCCTGGACGGCGTGCTTGGGGATCCGAAGCTCGTTCTCTGGGGGGGACTGCATCCCAACCGCGAAGGCGTGCGCCGCATCGTCGACCGCATCGCGCCGATTGTCGAAAAGGCGCTCGACGCAGGGGGCAGCGAAACAGCAGGTTAGGCCGAGGCGCGCGCCGGCTTGACCGGCCCGACATCGACTTGGATCTCATCGCCTTCGACGCGCAGCGGATAGGCGTGAAGGACGTTGCGGACGAGATGCGTGACGCATTTGCCGCTGTCGCTGTCGAATCCCCATTGATGATGCGGGCAGGTGACCGTCTTGCCGTCGAACGTCGCCTCGCTCAAGGGCATGTCCGCATGCGGGCAGCGCCCGCGATAGGCCTTGAGCTCGCCGCCCTTCGGCCAGACGAGGAGCACGCTCTTGCGGCCGGCCTGAAACAGTCCCATGCCGCCTTCGCTGACGGCCTCGGTATTGCAGATAGCGGTGTATGTCATGGCGATTGCCCAGCGGGAAGGAACGTCCGCCATCAAGCAAGTTGCAGACCAACGCGTTGCCGTCCCACTCCGGCGACGCCTTCACGGCGCGCCGCTTTTTTCTTTCATTTGCTCGTTTGCAGCTCCGTTGCCCAGGGCGGCGACGGGGATAGGCTCGCGAGCCGGATCGACGGAGACGAGCTCCGCGACTTCTTCCCGGGGTAGCTGGAGATAGGGGATCAAGCTCTTCGGTGTTCGCCGGTAGGAAACGACGCTTCCGCCCGTGGTTTGGGCGACAGCCTTTGCTTGCGCCTCCGCAAAATCACTGAAAGCTACAATGAAGGTCCGTAGGCGTCCGCGGTCTCGAACCCAAAATTGCCATCCATCCAATCTTTGCCTCCATAATATAGCGCTCGGCGTCAATGCCGACGCTCCGCCCGCTGGGTCACGCTCAGAAGAATCGGCTGAACGCGGACAGCGTGATCAAATCAAAAACAGCCTCGGCGCCGCGAGCCCTTCAGGCGGCGCGATCGACCAATGGCCGTAGGGAGTTTCTGATATCTTCCCTCCATTTGTAAAGCTTAGCCGACCAGTCGCTTGGAACGCCCGACGCTCCGTCGGGGGCGCTTGCCGCCCGCTCTATCGCGGCTTGCACCACCTCGAGTTCTCGCAGTAATAAACGCTGACGCTTTTCCGCCAAGCTCTCGTTCGCATGCTTCATTGTAACCTCCCCGGCTCGAACGCCACGGGCACAAGAAAATATAAGGAGCAATAGACTCGTAATGTGGCCAACGCTTGGCGCCGCGACTCTGCTGACTTCTTTTTTGAAAGGGCGCCGAAGGGAATGAGCTTCGGCGGTCCCGCCGCCACGAACCCTGCGGCCTGGAATCTGCGCCGGGTGGCGCTTGCACGGCGGCGATTCTCGAGCGCGTCCCCGTCGCGTGGAATTACGCGATCGAAAAGGACTAAGCTCCACCTCAAAAAATTGGAGCTTAGCCTGGCCAGTGACATGCTCTAGGCTGAACAACGACCGATAGCCTTAGGGGAGGTCCATGCATTTTCTCGTAATTCAGCACGTCGCCGTCGAAGGTCTCGCCGCTCTGGCGAAACGTTTCCGGGCGGCGTCCGCCGACTGGACAATCGTGGACTTCAGTCGCGGCGACACAGTTCCAGCCGATTTGACGCCGTACGACGCCATGATTGTGATGGGCGGCCCGATGGATGTCTGGCAGCTTGATCGGTTTCCCTGGCTCCGCCAGGAGATGGACGCGATTCGACATTTCGTGGTTGAGCTGAACCGCCCTTTTCTCGGCGTCTGCCTGGGGCACCAATTGCTCGCTGAAACGCTCGGCGGCGGCGTGCGGCCGGGCGCCGTCTCGGAAGTCGGCGTGCACGGCGTGGAGCTCACGCCGGCCGCGCAATCGGACGCGCTTCTCGGCGGATGCAGGGAGCCGCTGAGAGTCTTCCAATGGCATGGCGCCGAGGTGGCTAGGCTTCCCGAGGGAGCGACCCTGCTTGCGCGTTCCCCGGACTGCGAGGCGCAGGCCTTCCGGTACGGTCGACATGCCTGGGGTTTTCAGTTCCACGTCGAGGTCGAAGCGGAGAACATCAAAGATTGGGCGGAGCTGCCGGAATATGCCGGATCGCTCCTGTCTGCCCGCGGCGAGGAAGGGCTCGCGGCGATGCTGAGCGAGATCGCCGAGGCGGCCCCCGAGCTCGCCGCGCTGGTCGATGAGATCGGCAATCGCTTTTGCATTGCTGTCGAAGCGGCCAAGTCTCGCGCGGCGTAGGGGCGCGCCGCTGACGTGCGTCGAAGCGACGTCGACAAGGCCATGCTTTGGGCGTCGCTCGGGTAAGGGCCGGCGTGGCGCGAGCTGTATGTTCTCTATTTGTTCTTGACTGCCGAGGGCGATGTTACACTTGAAATACCGAGCCCCTAGGCCTAGATTGAATCATCAGCAGATACAGTCATGGCCGCCTCGGTTCTCAACGCCCCTCACTTCCAGTGCGAAGACGCTGCTTTCGCCTATGTCGAGAGCCGTCTTTGGCCGAACGGGCCGGTTTGCCATCACTGCGACAACGCCGACCCGAAGCGCCTGCGTCGCATGGCCGGGAAGACCACCCGTAAGGGCCTCATCAAGTGCTATGCGTGCGGGAAGCCGTTCACTGTGCGTATGGGGACCATCTTCGAGTCCTCGCATCTGCCGTTGCATCTGTGGCTTCAAGTCATCCACTTGATGTGCGCCAGCAAGAAAGGCATTTCGACCCGCCAAATTCAGCGTATGCTTTCTTGCAGCATGAAAACCGCTTGGCAGCTTACCCACCGAATTCGCGAGGCGATGCGCTCTGGCGAGCTTTCCCCGCTTGGAGGCGCGGGAAAGACGGTCGAGATTGACGAGACAATCATCGGCAAGGTCGAGGGCGCTCCGAAAGACGCCAGCTTCAAGGGCTCCAATTTCCGCAACATCGTCTTGACCTTGGTTGAGCGCGGCGGCGCCGCTCGTAGCTGGCACGTGGACGGATGCACCATGGGCACCCTTATGCCGATCATCCGCGCCAACATTGCGAAGGAAACCGCCGTCATCACCGACGAAGCCTCTTGGTATCGCAACCTCAAGGTGAACGTGAGCGTCGCCAGCCATGACGCTGTGAACCACGCCGTCAAGGAATATGCTCGCTACGAAGGCGAGCGCGTGATCTCAACCAACACCGTTGAGGGGTTCTACGGCGTGTTTAAACGCGGCATGAAAGGCGTCTATCAGCACTGCGGCGAGCGGCATTTGCATCGCTATCTTGCGGAATTCGATTTCCGCTACTCGAACCGGGCGAAACTCGGCATAGATGACAAGGCGGCGGCCGATCTCGCGTTGCTGGGCGTTGTCGGCAAGAGGCTCACCTATCAAACGGCTCGTAACTGAGAGGCCCTATGGCAAAAGCCGGCACCGAAAAGCCAAAGGCAAAACCAAAGTCTGAGGCCAAGCCGAAACTCACGGACACAGAGCGCCATAAGAGATTCGTTGCTATGGCGCGAGAAATCGGAGCCGAAGAGAGCCAAGAATCTTGCTATAGGGCGTTTGCCACGGTCACGCTGCCAAAAAACAGGTGACATCTTTACGGCACCGTACTAAACGGCTGCAATGCTTGATGTTTGTTTGGGTGCCAGAAAACAACTGCCGTTGATGTTTCCCCAGCGTAATCTTCCAACCTCGGATAATGCCCGAGTATTGCATACGCCATTTTATCTCCGTGATCAGCGCCACAAAAATATCGGCGCAATCCAAATGCACAGGCATCAGCCAATTGAGTCAATGGCTCCTCATTTTTCTTCACGAAGTGAATGCTCTGCCTTATTCGGCTGAGCCGCATGTCTCCTTCTTGGGCAACAAAAGTTACTGATTTGTTGCCGATCTGTCTCGGCGTCTTATCAGCAAGTGTAGGCTCTAATGCATCTTTCCTAGAGTTGATGCCGTGTGATCTACGATAGCCAGGAATTTTCGTCACAGGGTCTAACCATTTTCTCATCTCTGGGACATCTTCAGCAACAACAGTTGCTACCTCCTTTGGGGCCGCGTATTCTCTTATGTATTTGTCGGCGCGCTGCAAACAATGCAAAAAAGCATAGAAATGATGATATTCCTCCTTTGTCTTCATTCCTAGATCAAGAAATTCTTTAGGTATTTCCATCTCTCTCCGGACAATGGAAAAAGATAAAGCCATTCTTAGACGTCTCGGAATGCGCATCATCTCTACCATGAGCGCCAATCTGTCGGTTTGGCTCCAATCCTCCTTATATTTTCTATTGTTCCATATGTCTGTCGCATGAAATACGAAATCTTCGGCATATTGCGGCGGGACGGCGCCGCATACTTCGTTGACCATAGTTTCGGCGTCGATGACATGAGCGTCCGCATGAGCAATGACGCCGGTCACCACTGTCAGCGGCTCCTTTTCCGACTTACCCGCCTCGTCAACGAAAATGTATCTCACTGCGGAATCTCCAACGAGAAGTCCGCCGCCAAGCGCTTTAGGCCGGTGGTGGTGAAAAATCATAGTTCACCCTCCTCGCGAGAGTCGACCCAGCGAGGACACATCATTTTGGGCTCGGTATGCAAAGTGTAACATGCCCCTGCCGAGAAGCTTTGCTGTAGTTTTTACATCGCCTTTCTAATGGTCAGGAGCGACGCGTGAATCGCCATGAGGCGCTCAACGAGCGATTTGAAAAACACGTCTGGGCCAAACCGATCTGCCGCGCCGCCGAGATCGGCGACGAGGGGCTCGTTCTCGGCGCGCGGACCGTGCTCGCGCATATGAAGCGCGACGCCTTTGGCGCCCCGGTCCTTGCGTTGAATGAGGACCGTGAGCGACTGCTCGCCCTGCTCGGCGTCGCTTCCTGGCGACCCGCCTCGTCGGAATTGCTGAGGCATGTCGAAGGCGCCTCCGCTTTCTGGCGACGCGGCGAGAAGGCGCTCGCCAACATCCGGCTGGCCTACGCGGGCATACCCCGCATCGAGGATCGCGCCGACGCCTACAGGCTCTTTCTCGCCGAGGCCCTGCTCGACGACGGCATGGCGCCGCGGGAGCTGACGAAGGCTCTGGGCTTGGAGCCCACGCGTCGGCCGCTCGTAAAATACGATCCGAGCCAGCCGCGCGTCCCTGCGGGCAGCGGCCCGACCAGCGGGCGTTGGAGCCGAGATGATACAGGCGCGTCCCCATCCGCAGAGACGCGGCGCGTCCCGGACAATGCCGCGCCGCCGCCGTCGAGCCCGCAGGCTCCGTCTTTGGGATTTGTGGCCGCTGGCGGGGCGCGGACTCTGGCGCAGGCTTTGTTCGGTGAGGCGAGCGGCTCGGCCTTGCTCGCGGAGTTAGCGGTGCTCGGGGAGACCGTCGGCGCCGGAATCGTCTTCGGGGCGATTTTCGTTCCAAGCCCGAACAAAGCCGTTACGGAAGGCGCGGTTCCCGGCGCGCCAGGGCTCTTCTATCATCTCGACGCTCCGACGGGAGCGTTGCGCCTCTTTCGGAATGGGACTGCCGGACGCGAGATCGTCGTCCGCGCCAAGCAGGGGCGCAACGGCGTTTTCGTCAACACCGCGAGCGGCGAGCCCATCGCGCGCACCCTTCGCGGCAGCCTCGTCTTCGACGCCGACCGGCTCGTCGACGCGACCGGCGCGCCGCGCGAAGGGACGGAACCCGACGATCCGAAGCTTTGCCCAAAGCCTGAGCCCGATACGCCGCACGGAGCGAAGGAGGCGGCTCGGGCCTATGAGGATCTGATCAAGAAGCGCATAAATCCCGAGGACCCGACGCCGCGGGGGTGGGGCGTCAATCTCCCTGACCCTGATTCAGATACGAGCAAGCCAGTCTTCTTCGACGATTGCCGCCGAAGCGACGGCGCGTTGATCGAGATCAAAGGCCCAGGCATCGCCGAAAAGCTGCACAAGCGCTTCTTCGAGGAGGCGGAGATTTTTCCAAAAGAGTGGAAGAGGCAAGCTGAGAAGCAAGTGCGGGCCGCCGGCCAGCATGCACTCGAATGGTATTTCGCCGAGTCTGAAGCTGAGAAATTGGCGAAGGAGACATTTGACTCCGTCAAAGAGCTCCGGAAGATCACGACACATCACGTTTCTGCCAAGGAGCCGTGAGGGTCCAGTCATGAGACAGGGTTTTTACATCCGCGCAGTGTGGGAAGCGCGTCCTGAGACCCCCGAGGCCCTCGCCGCGCGATGTCTGCGAACATTCGACACCCTCACGGCCTTCGATCCGCTCTTCGCGCTTTGGACCTGCGGGACGACAGGCCCGATTGACCTCGAAACGGTTCGTGACCGCTATGCAGAGATTGTCAAGGCGGGCGTGTGGCGCGACGACTGGGGGGAGCCGGAGCCAGAATGGGGCTATTGGTGCGGAGGCTACACGCGCGACCTGCCCCCGTCCCGCACCCTCAGGCTGTGGTGCCATGCCGGATCCTCGATCAGAGCCGCTTTCCCGAATGACGCGATGTTTAAGACCTCGAGCTTCGGAGGCGCGACCCCAGACCCGGACGTGGTCAGCCACAGGATCTTCCGCGCGGCCATGCTCGCGATCGTCGACGCCTGGGAGCCGGTCAAGGCGGGCGCCTATTCCTCCGCGCTCAGGGACCAGGATGAACGCGACACGTTTTTTCCAATGCCATGGATCCAATATCTCTGCCCCTGGCTGGCCCGCCAGATCGAGCCGCCGGCCAGCGCGCTCGTCGAGCCTTTGCCCGACGGCGGGCTGCTGATGTCGGCCACGACCGAAACCTTCGATGTCGACAACCCGAAGCATATGTCGGTCGCCCGCGATATCGCCGCCGCCATGGCGCCGCTCGACCGCCTCCCTTGGCCGTCGCTCCCCCGACGCGGTCCTACTGCAACAGCGTGAGGACTCGGTCATGAGCGAGGGATTTTACATCCGCGCAGTGTGGGAAGCGCGTCCTGAGACCCCCGAGGCCCTCGCCGCGCGATGTCTGCGAACATTCGACACCCTCACGGCCTTCGATCCACTCTTCGCGCTCTGGACCTGCGGGAGGACAGGCCCGATTGACCTCGAAACGGTTCGTGACCGCTATGCAGAGATTGTCAAGGCGGGCGTGTGGCGCGACGACTGGGGGGAGCCGGAGCCAGAATGGGGCTATTGGTGCGGAGGCTATACGCGCGACCTGCCCCCGTCCCGCACCCTCAGGCTGTGGTGCCATGCCGGATCCTCGATCAGAGCCGCTTTCCCGAATGACGCGATGTTTAAGACCTCGAGCTTCGGAGGCGCGACCCCAGACCCGGACGTGGTCAGCCACAGGATCTTCCGCGCGGCCATGCTCGCGATCGTCGACGCCTGGGAGCCGGTCAAGGCGGGCGCCTATTCCTCCGCGCTCAGGGACCAGGATGAACGCGACACGTTTTTTCCAATGCCATGGATCCAATATCTCTGCCCCTGGCTGGCCCGCCAGATCGAGCCGCCGGCCAGCGCGCTCGTCGAGCCTTTGCCCGACGGCGGGCTGCTGATGTCGGCCACGACCGAAACCTTCGATGTCGACAACCCGAAGCATATGTCGGTCGCCCGCGATATCGCCGCCGCCATGGCGCCGCTCGACCGCCTCCCTTGGCCGTCGCGCTCGTGACGCGGTCATACTGCAACAGCGTGAGGACTCGGTCATGAGCGAGGGTTTTTACATCCGTGCGGTGTGGGAAGCGCGTCCTGAGACCCCCGAGGCCATCGCCGCACGATGTCTGCGAACATTCGACACCCTCACGGCCTTCGATCCACTCTTCGCGCTTTGGACCTGCGGGAGGACAGGCCCGATTGACCTCGAAACGGTTCGTGACCGCTACGCGGAAATTGTCGAGACGGGCGTCAGTCGCGACGACTGGGGAGAGCCGGAGCCGGGATGGGGCTACTGTTGCGGAGGCTACACGCGCGACCTGCCCCCGTCCCGCACCCTCAGGCTGTGGTGCCATGCCGGATCCTCGGTCAGAACCGCTTTCCCGAATGATGCGATGTTTGATACCTCCAGCTTCGGAGGCGCGACACCGGATCCGGACATAGTCACCCATAGGATCTTCCGCGCGGCCATGCTCGCGATCGTCGACGCCTGGGAGCCGGTCAAGGCGGGCGCCTATTCCCGCGCGCTCATGCGGCTGGAAAAAGATCGCGACACGCATTTTCGAGCGCCGTGGATCCAATATCTCTGCCCCTGGCTGGCCCGCCAGATCGAGCCGCCGGCCAGCGCGCTCGTCGAGCCTTTGCCCGACGGCGGGCTGCTGATGTCGGCCACGACCGAAACCTTCGATGTCGACAACCCGAAGCATATGTCGGTCGCCCGCGATATCGCCGCCGCCATGGCGCCGCTCGACCGCCTTCCTTGGCCGTCGCGCTCGTGACAGGCCGTGCGGCCAGCGGTTACGGCGAGCCTTGCTGGAGTTCCGAACGTCACGTCGGCAACTCGTTCGCCACGGTCAAGCGCAAGCTGACCGTCGCTCTCGCCAAAACCCTCCCCGATTTCCGCGCCGCCGAGCCCTGCACGAGAGATGAGCAGAGGTCCTTTGATCGTTTCCGATCAATATTTGGCGAGCACCGGGGCCGGAACGCCCCAGTTGACGTGATAGTTCACGCCCGCGCGGATGATGTTGCCGTTGAAGCGCGCCCTCGCATTCGCCCCATAGGCCCAGCTCAGATTCCCGCCGTCGGTGAAGCCCGCGACGACAGTAACAGGCGTCGTAACCGTCCCGAGATCATAATAGAGATATTCGATCTTGGCGCTCCAGTTCGGCAGGAACATCCATTCGACGCCGCCGCCCACCGTCCAACCCACAAGCGTGTTGGAAACATGGCTCGAGCCGAAGCCCGGCCCCGCAAAACTGGAAGCGGTGGGGAACACAAGATCCACGCCCGGGCCAGTATTCGCCGTGAAAAAGCTGGCGCCCAGGTTTGCTCCACCGTAACCCAAACCACCCGTTGCATAAGCAAGCAACGTCGGTGTGAAGAGATAGCCGATTCGACCACGCACCGTGCCGAGGTAATCAAGAGACGCGCGCACTTGAGTGGTCGTCACGAAAGGCGAAAGAAACGGGCCGAGATCCGGCGTTGGGTCGGCTCCCATGCCAACCCCGTTAAGCGTAGAGCGACTTGACGCAAGCCCTTGAATATCCGCCTCAACACCGACAACGAAGCTGTTGTAAAATTGGTAATTATAGCCGAATTGCCCACCGCCGAGGAACCCACCCTTGGAGGCGCCGGGCAATACTCCGTTGGCGCTGAGGGCGGCGGCGGAACTCGTCAGAAGATCTACGCCCAACGGAAGCGTAACGCCGTTTACGGTGTAAACATTCGCGGCGATCGGATTGGGAATAATCGGACCCGCATTCACCGTGACGCTGTTGCTGGCGCCCCATGCGCCGCCGGCGTTCAGACCGGCATAGAAGCCCGTCCACGTCGGGGGAAGCGGCGGGACGATTGGCGCTTCCTTCTTGTAAGGGAGGTCGGCCGCGAAGGCCGACACCTCCAGCGCGCAATAGAGCGTTGCGACAGAAAGAGACAACTTCTTCATTTGCATGTCCTTAAGGGACGGCCGCCTTGTTAACCATACACTGGCTGCGCGGCCCGGCGTCAACGCTTCTGCGCCATTAATCAACCGTTTAGGGGCTCAAAACTGCGCTTTTTTGGTGAACGTGTCTTTCCGGCAACAGGCGCCATAGCCAGATCCCATGAGGGCGTCGCGGTTGCCGGGACGGTGTCCGGGCAGCCGCAACATCATCGAAGATTACCCTCTCATGGGATCGGGAGACATGGGGCCGTTGAAAGCTCACCTACGGATCAGCGTGATCACGCTGGATGTTCCAATGACCTGACCCTGGCCGTTCAAGGCTTTTACTTGAAAATAGGGGGTGGTGGCGGTCACGGGAATGGCGGTTTCAAATCCGGTTTTGGTTGCAGTTTTGATAAGCACCGGAGGGACCAGCAAGCCAACAAAATTAAACACTTGCCAAGTGCGGGTTTCGGTCGAGCCGTTCCAAGACGCGTAGACCGTCGTCTGTCCGCTGCTCGATATGGCGACGGCGCTTGGCGGATAGGAAGGAGTTCCGACCCAATTGTCATGATAGGCGCGATAACTGTAATTATCATCAGGCATTTGCGCATAATAAAGGAGATTCACGGAAGGATTGTCCGCTGTGTTTCCGAGGGGCGCAAACTCGCTGTAGTATGCGGACTGTCCCCAGCCTATAAACACATTGCTGTTAGGCAACGTCTGCACACTCCCTTGTGAGGCCACATGCAAGCTGGAGCTGAGATAAAATTGGCGCTGCAAGCTTGCGGTCATGGTCGAGGAATTGATATTTAGGAACAACCCGTGGGAAGCGGGGGTTCCCGGCGGGACTGTTTGGGATTCACAACAATTATCGTCGAACATGCTGACGACATTGTTTTGGCCGCCCGAGCCTAGGTGGAAACGCGCGTCGTGTTGCCAAGAGAATTGCGCATCGGCGCCGACGATCACGAAATTGTTTTGCTTGCCGCCCAGCCGCCAAAGTATATTTCCAGTTGGCTTGTTAACCCTATAGATTGTAAAAGTATTGCGTCCGGACACCAAAATGTCGTTGGCGCTGTCCGTGAGCCCAACAGAGTTCAGATGATAGGCATCCCAGATATTGCCGCTGGAGGTCGCGCTAGAAGCCGGCTCATAGGAATCGCTCAGCGGAATATGTTGAAGGGCGCTCCAAAAAAACAGGAGCTGATTCGTGCTGGGATCAATCTCCTGAATGGCGAAATCCTGCACATATCCATTTTTTGGCCCCCCGTAAGCGGTGAGATCCATGGGGACGGCCAGGGTCGAGAGAAGCAACGCCGTATTGTTTGGAGTGAGCAGGAATTCATGGACATCGGATGTGTAACCTTTCTGAGCGGTTACTGTCCTAATGACATTGTAAGTGTTATCCAGGATATAATAACAGGAGCCCGGCTCGGAGGAGCCTGCCGGAACATTGGTGTAAGCCGGCGGGGTCGCGAGGGTGCCCTGCCAAAACGTCAACACAGGCCTGCCGTTGAATTGCTGCACTCGAAAATCTGTATTCATCAGATTTGGGCTGCTCAACGGACGAAACCAAACCGGATTCCCGCTATTATCCAAAATGAGCGATCCTGGCTGTCCATATTCGGCATTGTCAGAATAGGCGTAGGGACCAAGAAAGATTAGCCCAGAATACGTGCTAGGATCATTTTTGTTGACCTGCACTTTCATGGGATGCAGTTGCGGCGCACTTTGAAAGCTCCAAACCTGCGGCGATTGCGTAATTGGAGCTGGCGTTTGAAACGTTGTGGGATAGGGCGTCGTTCCGCAAGTGGCGGCTACGGCCAGGGAGCTGAAAGGAATTGCAAGGACAAGCGTTAAGAAAAAAAGAAGGCCTATTCCCCGAGAAAGCCGGCTTCGAATCATCTGCTCCCCCTATAATCGGAGCGTTTGTGGACCGGGACGAGCCGGCCGCCGATCCTCGCCCCGCCAAGCCCGGCCCGAATCTGTGCGGTACGTACGCATTTTTGCCGCATTTGACAAGGCGCAGCCGTCCCGAGCGCCCTTCGCCATCGACGGAAGCAAGGCCATGATTGCAGCGGCCCGCCGCGCTGCGGCGGCGTCGCGCGCTTGACTAGAGCTAAGCCATTTTCTACGGAAAACTGCCATCCACACGATCAATGTCCCGCAACCGCGCGGGAAGTCGACTGAGATTTGGCGATGAAGCGCGTGAGCTGCACCGCCGTTGCGTGCATTGGCGAAGCGGCTCTCTCGAGAAAGAAGGCGCATGTCGATCAGCTTTCCGACACGGCTAGTCTGGCGCGGCGACGAACGGTACGAGCAGACCCGCCGAGAGACACTGTGGCATGCGGGACTACCCAATCGATTTCCTGCGGTCATCGTGCAGGCTATAGATGTAAATGATGTAGTTGCGGCAATACACTTGGCTCGAGATCGAGGCTTGCAGCTGTCTGTTCGCTCGGGCGGCCACAGCTGGGCTGGCACATTTTTGCGCGACAATGTCGTTTTGCTGGATATTTCTCGATTGCGTGACTTCTCGATCGACCGCGAGGCGATGACGGGGAGCGCCCAACCTGGCCTGAAGGGATCAGAGCTCGACAAGATCCTGATGGCGCAAGGCCTTTGGTTTCCGACGGGTCACTGCACAAATGTTTGCCTCGGCGGCTATCTGCTTCAGGGCGGCTTTGGCTGGAACGGACGTGAATACGGGCCCGCTTGTATGAGTGTGATCGGCGTCGAGCTAGTGACCGCCGAGGGCGAGGTCTGCTACGCCGACGAAAAGCAAAACGCCGATCTTTTCTGGGCTGCGCGCGGCGCAGGGCCTGGTTTCTTCGCCGTCGTCACTCGCTTCCATATTAAAGTGTATCCTCGTTCTTTAGTGACCATGAACAACACCTACGTCTATCCTGCCGAGGTGTTCGAGGAGCTTTATCGCTGGGCGCATGAGATCGGCCGCGCCACCCCAGCCGAAATCCATATGATGCTATTGCGCGACGACTCGGCAAGCACGGCTGGACCGATCACTATCCTGTCCGCCACAGCCTTTGCGGGAGGCGAGGAAGAAGCCCGCGCAACACTGTCTCTGTTCGAGGCTTGTCCGGCTCGGAAGCGGGCCGTTGTCGCAGAAGTCAATCGCCCGACAACGACGGTAGAACTCACCGCTCTCGGCACCGATCGTCACTTCGATGCGACCAAACGCTATGTTGCCGACAACATATGGACCCACGCTACCTTTGACGACCTGCTGCCGGGGCTGCAACAGATTGTAGGCTCCTTCCCTCCTGCGCCCACGTTCATGGAGTGGATGAATTGGGGCTATGACCACGAGCCCCCGCGGCAGGCGAATATGGCCTATTCGTTGGAGGACGACTTTCATTTCTCCCTTTACACCGCATGGGATAATCCGGCCGACGACGCGAAATTCGTGGGCTGGACGACTGAGCGCCTGCGCCAGCTAGAGCCTTTGTCTACGGGGACGCAGCTCGCCGATGAAAACCTTATCAATAGGCCGGTTCGGTTCGTGTCGGACGAGAACCTTCGCCGTCTCGATGCGCTCCGGACAAGGTACGATCCCCAAGGAATATTCGTTTCCTGGCTTGGTCGGCCGTAGGGATATCCTCTGAAGGGGCCTTGAAGCCGCAGGCGGCTGGATTGGTCCGGTGCTCTTCCGAGGCAGACTAAGGCGGGCTTCGCCGGTGGGCGCAGCGCCGTCCGCTGTGGTCTGCGACAGCGCGTTGATCCAGATCAAAGGCCCAGGGCGCCGCCGATCGCCCTCGCGCCGCTCAAGACGAGCGACGACAGCGGCGCCCCCGGCCGATTTACAAATTCAGCTCGTCAGCCGGCATAGACCCGCACTCGGCCAAAGAGCGCGACCGCTCTGCGCCACCATGATGGTCGCGGCGTGCGAGGCCTGGCGTTTCTCGCCCCGCGCCGACCCGGGCGGCCGCAAGCGCAGGTGTCTGTACAGTAATTATACGCCTGTATAAAGAATGAACGCGCCCACCTATCGGAGCCTTCACTCCTTCTCAGAGTCTATCTAGGTTTAATTCCTTTTTCAGAACCTTTTATCTCTGGCGCCGGCCTTGCTGACTACATGCTCGCGCACTGCAGCGACTGTTCCGTTCCAACGACAACAAAAAACGAAACGTCTCTCGAGAGCGCAAGAAAACAATGGCGTGCTCGCCGTCGCTTTGACGCGGCGCGCGCCACGCCTTGCACATCGAACATTGCAGCAGGAGGAAACGAGATGGCCATCAGCCTCGCCACAAACGCGGCGACTGACTCTCTGAAAGTCAACCGGGCGCCGGTTGGCGTCGAGCCCCAAGAGGTCCACAAGTGGCTTCAGAGCTTCAATTGGGACTTCAAAAACAATCGCACCAAATACGCCACGAAATATCACATGGCGAATGAGACCAAGGAGCAATTCAAGGTCATCGCCAAGGAATATGCGCGCATGGAGGCCGCCAAGGACGAGCGGCAGTTCGGCACGCTGCTCGATGGTCTAACCCGTCTCGGCGCCGGCAATAAGGTGCATCCGCGCTGGGGCGAGACGATGAAGATCATCTCGAACTTCCTCGAGGTCGGCGAATACAACGCCATTGCGGCCTCCGCGATGCTGTGGGATTCGGCGACCGCCGCCGAGCAGAAGAACGGCTATCTGGCGCAGGTGCTGGACGAGATCCGACACACGCATCAATGCGCCTTCATTAACCACTACTACTCCAAGCATTATCACGATCCGGCCGGCCATAACGACGCCCGCCGCACCCGCGCGATCGGCCCGCTGTGGAAGGGCATGAAGCGCGTCTTTGCAGACGGCTTCATCTCCGGCGACGCTGTCGAGTGCTCGATCAATCTGCAGCTCGTGGGCGAGGCCTGCTTCACCAATCCGCTCATCGTGGCGGTGACGGAATGGGCCGCGGCCAACGGCGACGAGATCACGCCGACCGTGTTCCTCTCCGTCGAGACGGACGAGCTGCGTCACATGGCCAATGGCTATCAGACGATCGTCTCGATCGCGCATGACCCGGCTTCGGCGAAGTATCTGAACACCGACTTGAACAACGCCTTCTGGACGCAACAGAAATACTTCACGCCGGCGCTCGGCTATCTGTTCGAATACGGCTCCAAGTTCAAGGTCGAGCCATGGGTGAAGACCTGGAACCGTTGGGTCTACGAGGATTGGGGTGGAATCTGGATCGGCCGTCTCGGCAAGTACGGCGTGGAAAGCCCGCGTTCGCTCAAGGACGCCAAACGCGACGCCTATTGGGCGCATCACGATCTGGCGCTCGCCGCCTATGCGCTTTGGCCGCTCGGCTTCGCACGTTTGGCTCTGCCCGACGAGCAGGACCAGGAGTGGTTCGAGGCGAACTATCCGGGATGGGCGGATCACTACGGCAAGATCTACAACGAGTGGAAGAGGCTCGGCTACGAGGATCCGAAGTCTGGCTTCATGCCTTACGCCTGGCTGATCCAGAACGGCCACGAGGTCTATGTCGACCGCGTATCGCAGGTGCCGTTCATTCCGACGCTTGCCAAGGGCTCGGGCTCGCTGCGCGTGCACGAGCACAACGGCCAGAAGCACTCGCTGACGGACGACTGGGGCGAGCGTATGTGGCTCTCTGAGCCGGAGCGCTATGAGTGCCACAGCCTGTTCGAACAGTATGAGGGCCGCGAGCTCTCCGACGTGATCGCGGAAGGCCACGGCGTGCGCTCGGACGGCAAGACGCTGATCGCTCAACCGCACACGCGCGGCGATAATCTGTGGACGCTCGACGACATCAAGCGCATCGGCTGCGTCTTCCACAATCCACTCGCCAAGTTCAGCTGACCAGTTTCGATTGAAGCAGAACGAAAGTGTTCGTCGGGCGCTCGCGCCCGGCGTTCTGCGCCTCGGCGCATGCGCAAAAGCGCAATAGCCCGCATGCGGCGGGTCAATCACGAAGCACGAAAGCCTCGAAGGAGGAAAACATGACTGTTCAGACGGCCCCCGTCACCAAGCGGGGTCTCACCGATCCGGAACGCGCCGCGATCATCGCCAAGGCCATTCCCGATCATCCTCTCGACACGCAGCGCAAGTATCATTACTTCATTCAGCCGCGCTGGAAGCGTCTCTCTGAATATGAACAGCTTTCCGTCTATGCTCAGCCCAATCCCGACTGGATTGCGGGCGGGCTCGACTGGGGCGACTGGACGCAAAAATTCCACGGCGGCCGTCCGTCCTGGGGCAATGAGTCGACCGAGCTGCGCACGACCGACTGGTTCCGTCATCGCGACCCGGCTCGTCGCTGGCACGCGCCCTATGTGAAGGACAAGTCGGAAGAGGCGCGCTACACGCAGCGTTTCCTCGAGGCCTATGCCGCAGAGGGCTCGATCCGCACGATCTCGCCCTACTGGCGCGATGAAATCCTCAATAAATATTTCGGCGCGCTCCTCTATAACGAATATGGGCTCTTCAACGCGCATTCATCGGTCGGACGCGACTGCCTGTCCGACGTGATCCGTCAGTCGGCGACTTTCGCCGGTCTCGACAAGGTGGACAATGCGCAGATGATCCAGATGGAACGTCTGTTCATCGCCAAGCTCGTTCCGGGCTTCGACGCGTCCACCGACATTCCCAAGAAGATTTGGACAACCGATCCGATCTACGCCGGCGCGCGCTCAGCGGTGGAGGAGATCTGGCAGGGCATCCAGGACTGGAACGAAATCCTTTGGTCGGCGCATGCGGTCTATGACGCGACCTTCGGCCAATTCGCTCGGCGTGAATTCTTCCAGCGTCTGGCGACCGTCTATGGCGACACGTTGACGCCTTTCTTCACCGCACAGTCGCAAACCTACTACCAAATCACGCGCGGCGCCATCGACGACCTGTTCGTCTATTCGCTCGCCAACGATCCCGAGTTCGGCGCGCACAACCGCGCGTTTCTCACCCTGTGGACCGACCATTATCTGGCGAAGTCGGTTACCGCGCTCAAGGATTTCGTTGGGCTCTACGCCAAGGTCGAGAAGGTCTCCGGCGCCACCGATCGCGCGGGCGTCAGCGAGGCGCTGCATCGCGTCTTCGGCGATTGGAAGACCGATTACGCCGATAAGATTGGCTACAAGGTCGACGTTGACCAAAAGGTCGACGCAGTGCTCGCCGGCTACAAGAACTGAAGGGTTCAGCACATGTCAGAATCAGCTAACGCCTATAACGCCGGGATCATGCAGAAGACCGGCAAAGCCTTCGCCGACGAGTTCTTCGCGGAAGAGAACCAGGTCGTTCACGAGTCCAACGCCGTCGTGCTCGTTTTGATGAAGTCGGACGAGATCGACGCCATCGTCGAGGATCTCATCCTCGGCGACGGCAAAAAGAAGAATCCCTCGATCGTCGTCGAGGACAAGGTCGGCTTCTGGTGGATCAAAGCCGATGGCGCGATCGAGATCGACGCCGCCGAGGCCTCCGATCTGCTCGGCAAGCCCTTCTCGGTTTACGATCTGCTGGTGAACGTATCGTCCACGGTGGGCCGCGCCTACACGCTGGGGACGAAGTTCACCATCACCTCCGAACTCATGGGCCTCGATCGCGCCCTGACCGACATTTGATGTCGGCCTGAAGAAAGGAACGCCACAAATGGCAAAAGGTGAAAGAATCCACGACAACGCCACGCGCTCGGAATGGGAGGCGAGGATCGCCAAGCTGACGACCGTGGATCAGGCGACGAAATTCATCCAGGAATTTCGCATCAATTACACCTCTCCTTGGCGCAAGAGCTACGCCCTCGACGTCGACTATCAGTTCATCGAGCGCAAGATCGAGGAGAAGCTCTCTCAGCTGAAGGTCGCTCAACTCAAGCCCGCCGATCTCGTCACCAAGGCGACGACCGGCGAGGACGCCGCCACCGTGTCAGCGACCTGGATCGCCAAGATCAAGGCCGCGAGGACAAAGTACGAAGCCGAACGGATCCACGCCGAGTTCCGGCAGCTCTATAAGCCGCCGGTCCTGCCGGTGAACGTCTTCCTGCGGACGGACGCGGCGCTCGGCACCGTTCTGATGGAGCTGCGAAACACCGACTACTACGCCACCCCGCTCGAGGGATTGCGCAGGGAGCGCGGCGTCAAGGTTCTCCACCTGCAGGTCGCGAGCTGAAAGCTCCCTGACCGCTGACGGCGCCCGGGCGGAAACGCCCGGGCTCTCTCTTGATCCGGGAGGATTTCATGCATGGGACATCGATAAACGGCGGCGCAGCCGCCAGGAACCCTGAGCCAGCGCGCGAGACTGAAGCGGTCCTCTTGCATGAGGACGCGCGTTATCTCGCCTATGGCAAAGACCTGGAATACATGTGGCATTGGGAAATCCATCGCGACGGCGAATTCGCGCAGGAGGGCTGCTCCCTGTCTGAAAGCTCGGCGCGCGAGGCAGTCGCCCATGTTCTGTCCTACTTCCGCCAGCAGGACAGCACGAGCTTCGCTCCCGGCGACAAAACCGAAGAAATCCGCCAGTTGCTGCGTGAATCGGGTCTCGGCGCTCCGCTTGCCAGGGGCGCGGGCGCCGGCGACTGCTGAAGGAAGTGAGGCTATCCGCAAATGTACCAGGTTACGATCGAAACCGAAGACGGAGAAACCTGCTCGTTCGAATGCGGCCCCAGCGAGGACGTCATCTCGGCAGGGCTGAGACAGAGCGTCATTCTCTTGGCGTCATGCCGCGCAGGCGGCTGCGCGACGTGCAAGGGCGAGTGCACTGACGGCGATTATGAGCTTATCAATGCGAGCGTCCAGGCGCTGCCTCCCGACGAGGAGGAGGACGGTTATGTCCTGCTGTGCCGCTGCTTTCCGCGCAGCGATCTGCACATTGTCGTTCCCTACACCTATGATCGCATCTCCTTCGAGGCGGTCCAAACCAATTGGATCGGCGAGATCAAGGCCTGCGAGAAGGTTTCCTCCAATGTAGCGCGGCTCCTCATCCAGGTGTTGACCGCCGACGGCAGCGCGCCAATCTCGCTGAGCTTTGCTCCGGGACAATTCGTCGACATCGAGATTCCGGGCACGCATATCAAGCGATCCTATTCGATGGCTTCGGTCTCGGGCGACGGCGTGTTGGAATTCTTCATCCGCATTCTTCCCGACGGGACCTTCTCGAAGTTCCTGACCAACGAGGCCAGAGTAGGAATGCGTTTGAACCTTCGTGGGCCGGCAGGCTCATTCGGCTTGCATGAGAACGGCCCGCGCTCGCGATTCTTCGTGGGCGGCGGCACGGGCCTGTCGCCGGTGCTGTCGATGATCCGCCACATGAAGAATGAGGGCGACATGCGTCCAGCGAAGCTGTTCTTCGGCGTGAACCGCGCGGAGGAACTCTTCTATCTCGAAGAGCTCGAGTCGCTGCGCGGACAGATGCCCAACCTCGACGTGCGTATCGCAGTCGTCGAAGGCGCCGAGCGCAACGGCGTCGCTCGGGGAACCGTCATCGATTTGCTACGCGAGGAGCTCAAGTCCCATGAGGACGAACCGGACATCTATCTGTGCGGGCCGCCCGGCATGATCGACGCCGCATTCGCCGCGGCGGCTGAAGCCGGCGTGCCAAGGGAGCAAGTCTATCAGGAGAAGTTCCTCGCCAGCGGCTAGATCAAGAGATCGCGTGATTCCATGCGATCGGGACGCGCTCCTGAGGGGTCACTTCTGAAACGCGACGGCGTCGCGTCTCGCCTTTTGCACGTCCCGGCCTCTCCCCCGGTGCGCGCGAACTGTCCGCCCTGGTTCTCCCCCAAGGGCGGACTTTTTGCCGCTTGGGCGGAGCTCCTGCCCCCGACGCCACGCTGACGGCGTCGGGGGCAGGGTTTCAAGCGCGTGGATCTTCTCTCGTCGCCGCAGCCTCGTGCGGATTGAAGCCGAAGCTCGGATCTGCCGGCGCGAGACCCATCACCGCGCATTCCACCGTCATCAGCGACGACGCGGTTCCAACCGCGTTTTGCAGGGCGAGACGGGTGACGCGCACCGGGTCGATCACACCCGCTTCGAAGAGATCGCCGTAAGCCCCGGATTTCGCGTCGAGACCGAAAAACTCTGCGTCGGATCGCCCGACCTCGAACATGATCTCCTGCGGGTCTCTCCCTGAGTTCTGCGCGATGCGGCGAAGCGGCTCATCGAGCGCGCCGCGGACGATCGTGACTCCGAAGCTCTGATCCAGATTTTGTCCCTCTGTCTCTGCCAAGGCTTTCCGCGCGCGAAAGAGACCGACGCCGCCTCCCGGCAACACGCCCTCCTCGCGAGCCATGCGCGCGGCGTTGAGCGCGTTCTCGACTCGCTGAAGACGCTCCTTCATCAAAATATCGGAGATGCCGCCGACCTTAATCGTAATGACTCTTCCCGACAAAGCGGCAATTCTTTCGTTGAGCTTCTCGAGCTCCCGCCGCTTCCCGGAAGGCGAACCGGATTTGGGGTCGCTGTTCTCGATCCTTTCGGCCTCACGCTGGACGCAGGCGAGGCGCTCGGCGACCGCGCCCGGATCGCCCGCGCCGCCGACCACAAAGGCCTCCTCTTCCCTGATAACGGCTTTACGCGCACGTCCCAGATGCTCAATGGTCACATTGCGCAGATCCTCTCCGCACGCTTCGAGAATCGCTCGACCGCCGGTCAGCGTCGCGAGATCGATGAGATAATCATATCGACTGTCGCCGAAGCCCGGCCCTTTGACGGCGACGGAATGAAGAATGCCTCGAACGTGATTGAGCAGCAGACCGGGCAACGCCGCTTCGACGATGTTCTCGACGACGACGAGCAGGCTTCCGCCGCGCTCGCGCACAAGCTCCAGCGCGGGAAGCAACTCGCCAAAGTCGTTGATGATGCGATCGTAAACGAGCACATAGGGGTTTTCGAGCTCCGCGAGCTTGCGCGTGCTGTCGGTCATGAAATAGGGCGAGCGGTAGCCCTGCCCCCAGCGCATCCCCTCCGAAAGCTCAATCTCATCCGTCACGCTGTCGCCGAGCTCGACAGAAACGACGCCCTCCCCTGCGCGTTCGAGCGCCTCGGCGACGAGCTCGCCGATAGCCTCATCGCCTCCCGAAGCCAGCGTCGCCACATGCGCCAGAGAGCGATGATCCTTGCAGGGGCGGGCCCGCCGCGCGAGATCCGCGTCGACCGCGCGCCAGGCGGCGCTCATGCCGAGCTGGACGTCACGGGGATTCATGCCGGCGGCGAGCGCTTTGTTGATCTCCTGTGCGAGACGACGCGTCAGCACCACCGAGGTCGTGGTCCCGTCGCCGGCTTCCTTCGCCACCTTCATCGCCATCTGCCGCACCATGCTGACGCCGGCGTTCCCGATCGCGGCAGGAAACTTGATCCTTTCCGCGACGGTCGCGCCGTCCTTTGTCGCGACGGGCGGCAGTCCGTCGGTGCGATGCTCGATGATGACATTGCGGCCGTGCGGACCAAGCGTCACGCTGACGGCGTCGGCCAGCACATTCAGTCCTTCGAGCAGACCTTTCCGAACGGGATCGCCGAAGTTGATTTCTTTCGCCATTTTTAGACTCCGCATCTGATGGGTGGATGGTTGACGGCGTCGCCGTCAAAGCTTGCTGCGTGGCTTGCTTGGAATGATTTCGAGCTCATCGCCGCGGCCAGCGTTCAAGATCATGGCGCTGCGGCCGGCTGCGGCGCGGCGCGCACGGTTTCGATGAAGCCTGGTCCACACGCGAATGAGAGAGCGGTCGTCGAAGTCGAGGCTCCGGCGGACCTCCTCCATGTCGATGACCTCCAGCTCGCTGAGCCAGAAGGCCCGCAGCTCCTGAACACGCTCCTCTCCCAGAATTTCTTGAAGCCGCGCCTCTTCCTGCTCGAGCTGCACCAGGCTCGCATCGAGCTTCTGCGCGGCTTCTTCGATGAAGGCCTTGTCCTCGGGGTCCATGAAAACGCCTCCCGCCTTCAATTCCTCGACACGATGCGCCTGTCGCTGCGAAGGCCGTAACGCGCCATCTTGTGGTAAAGCGTCGCGCGCGTAATGCCGAGGCTGCGCGCCGCCTTGGCCACGTTCCCGCCGCTACTGGCCAGCGCGGAATGCACGGCGCGCGCCTCCCAATCGGCGAGCTCGCCCGGCGCGTCGACAGGCCTGCCGACACTCGCGCGCTCGTCGGCAAAAGCAGGAGCTTCGTCGAGCGAAGCAGGCGCGGGATTGGGCCTGACATTCATCTCCTGCAGGAAATCCCTCGGCAGATCGTCGATGTTGATTCTCCGTCCTCGCGTCACCGCCAGCACCGCGCGGACAACATTGCGCGCCTCGCGAATATTGCCCGGCCAAGGATGCTTGAAGAACACGCGCCAGACGTCGTCGCTCGGCTCTTTCTCCTCCTCCAGGCCGAGTGATTGCCATTCCTGGCGCAAGAGATGCGCAATCAGTTGAAGGCGATCCGGACGCTCGCGCAGCGGCGGCAGCCACAGTTGGACGCCATTGAGCCGATAGTAGAGGTCGCGGCGGAAGGCGCCCTTCTGCACCATGTCCGGCAGACTGCAGTTCGTCGCGGCGACGACGCGCACGTCGATCGGAATGGAGCGCGTCCCGCCGATCGGCGTGATCTCCGACGACTCGAGCACGCGCAACAAGGTCGCCTGAAGATCGAGCGCCATGTCGCCGATTTCATCGAGGAACAGCATGCCCTTATCGGCCTCGAGAAACTTGCCGCGTTTCCCTTTCGAGCGGGCGCCTGTAAAGCTTCCGCCCTCATAGCCGAACAGCTCGCTTTCGATCAGCTCGCGCGGAATTGCGGCGCAATTGATCGCGACGAGCATTCTGTCCTTTCTCGATCCGCAACCATGCAGCCGTCGCACAAGATAGTCCTTGCCGACGCCGGATTCGCCCGTGATAAGCAGCGGAATGTTCTGCGCCTGCAAATTGGCCGCCTTTTGCAAGGCCGCGTCGAGAATGAGGTCGCGCCACTCCGCGTTGAGAGCGGAGAACGGCGCGACCGGAGCCGTATCACTTGGCTCTTCCCTCGACTTGCGCTCCGTCCGGGCTCGCGGGACGTTCGTAAGGGGACCGAAGAGCCTGCGCTCGACTCTGAGCGGCCGGCCGCTATTCGAATGCGCGAGAACCACGCTGTCGAACCCCTCGCAGGCGGCGAGATCGACCCTCAGGAAGCTCGAAAGCTCTTTTCCGATGACATCGATGTGTGTCGAGGCGCCGAGCAGATGAAGGGCGGATTGGTTGACGCCGCTGATGCGCCCCTCCTCTTTGACGGCGACAAGCCCCTCGACGAGCGATTCTGGACCGCTGGAGCTTGCGGTAACATCGCCGTCGCGTAGGCGAAGCAGGCGCCCAGTCGAAAAGAAGCTGTCGAACAGATTGGCTTCGAGAAGCCGACAGGCGAGCTTCAAGAAACCGAGCATCAAGGATGCGGCGTCACGACGGTCCGTGATCAGGCCGACGAACGCGACGATCCCGCCGTCTGGCGAGGCGATCGGGCATCCCGCCGTCGCATAGGGATGAAAGGCTGGAGAGAAGTGCTCGCGACCGTTGAACGCGGCCGGCACGCGAAGGAGGCAGGCCGTGCCGATCCCCGTGTTGCCGATGTTGCACTCTCGCCAATCCGCGCCGATCCGCGCCATCGCGACGCCGCCGGGCCGGATGTTCAGCCCCGCGTCGAGAACATAAAAGACTTTGCCGAGAGGGTCGCATAAGACCAGCGTGACGCTGCTCTCATCCAAGTAGGACCGGAAGTCGTACGCCATGGCCGAGAGACTCGCCGTGAAGGCGCTCGACCATTCGCGCCGCCAAAGCTCGAAATCTTCGGGACAGGTCAGCACGGGATCGAGGCGCGGCGCGAAGTCCACGCCCGTAGGCAGATGATGTTCGTCGACGCAGCGGGCCCAGGCGTCGGCGACCTTCGGACGGACCCAATCGGCGCCTGTTGGAGGCTGGCCGCTCTGCCTCATCCAGTCCCAAGCCGTGCCGGGCCGATCCAATCCATAGAGTCCCGCGTCCTGGGCGATAACCGTTACGCCCGAAGTTCTGGAGACGGCGGATGGCGGACCGCTCCTCGTCGTCAAGATGTTGCTCATCGATGAATTTCCAATTGATCGCGTGCGCCCGAGCGCTGGCGTTGGAAGCTCGAGGTCAAGCGCGAGGCTTCCCCGGTCATCGGCAGCTGCGGGCGCGGTCAGACGGAGGTCGTCGGAGAAGGTGGCGACGCCGAACGCGAATGGGCGTCAAAGGAGCGCGCCGCCTTCCCGAGCGACAAGTCAGGCGGCGGCGCCTCGGCCATGCGGCAGGCGCTTCTCGAGAGCCTGCGTAAGCATGTCTGCGCCGCAGGCGAGGAAAGCGCCGAGGAGCAGAGAGATCAGGACCCCAAGCGCCGGATTGGCGATCGAGGGCGATAGGAAAGCATCGAGCGAGAGTCCGCCCGCTGTTCCGGCGATCGCCGCGTAGCCGAGCAACAAGGCACCGAAATCGGAGAGCAACGGAAGCCTCGTCGCCAGAAACAGCAGCACAAGGGTGACCGCAACGCCGGTCGCCGCCCAGATTGCAAAATCGACGCTTCGAGCGATCGACGCATGCTGTGCGGCAAAAGCCACCGCCGCCAGCGCCAGCGCCACGCCGGCCAGGCTGTGTAGGGTCGATCTTTTGAAGCCGTCCAGTCTGCCGCCGAAGCGGCTATAGCTCGTCCAGCCGAGCAGCAGTGAGAAGAGTTGCGCGCCATGTGGGGCGCCAGGCCCAAAGGCCAGAAATGCGGCAAGCCCGCCAATCAGCGCGACGCCGATGGCCCGAATGATGATGCTCATGTGAGCTCCTTGAGCGCGCTCGATCTTGAGATCGGGGCTCGTCCGAGTGAATCCGTTGCGCCCTTCGTCTCGAAGCTCGCGACGAGGGGAAGCTGAAAGTTGAAGCGGAGTCAGACGGAGCGCGCAGGCGGAGCGCGTGGCGCAATCGGATTGAGTTCAGGATCTTGGTTGATTGAGCCTGCCAAGAAGACGATGTGTGGAGGCTGATGTGAAACTTCTATCGATCGCGTGACGAAAGCGGTGCGTTGAACCGCGTCGCCCGCCCATACATCCCCATGAAGGACACAACAGGCGCCAAACTGATGAACGGCAGGGGCTAGGGGCGCAGAGGAATCGGTTGACGATACCGGGCTCGACGCGCAGCTCACCCTGCCGTCAGCGACCGCTCCGATGGAGAAGCTGAGAACCAGCGCGTGAAAAACAACAAAAAATGCCGCGGCCAGTGCGACGACCGGTCGATCTGTTCGCAAAACTCTGAACGCCGTGCTCTTCAAGCGAACCACCGTTTCGGAGAGAAGTAACGATACGACTCTGAAACAATATTCGCTATGCAGTTGAGCTGAGATCGTTGCGCGGCATCTTGTCGCACAAGACTCAGCGATGTGAATGATCCGCGCTTGAGGATGTGGCTTGGCGCGCTTTCGCCGTTCACGGGACGGCCTCGCGCCACGGCAAGCGTGCGAAGCCGAAAGACGCGGGAATGGGCGCCGCGGTTGCGCTGAGCGTCGTGACCCGTGCGCTATGGCTTAGGACGGCTTCCAGCTTCGCAAGCGCCGCGCCTCGGGTCATGCCGAGCATGAGCATGTCGACGACACGCCCCTCCGGATCTACGATGAAAACCGCCGGGTTGTGATCGATCGCGTAGCCTCCGTCGTCGAGACGCACTCTACGATGATGCACGCGGAAAGAGTCCGCCGCCGCGACAACCTCATCTTCAAGCCCCCTCAAGCCGACGATTCCCGGCCCGAAGGAGGCCACGTAGTCCTTTAGGACAGCGCTGGTGTCGCGCTCGGGATCAAGCGTGATGAAGTAAAGCGCGAAACCGTCAGCCTTGGCTCCAAGATCGCGCCGCAAGGCCGCGAACTCGGCCAGGGTCGTCGGACAGACGCCAGGACAATGGGTGTAGCCGAAAAAAACGGCATAGGCCCTGCCCTTCAAGCTCTGGCTGTCGACTCGTGCGCCATCCGCCGAGACCAGTCGGAACTCACCGGCGAACAAGGCTTGCGGAGCGTTTCTCGACGGGCCGACGCTCACGATCCCCAGCGCCGCAGAGATCAGAGCAAGCAGGACGCAAATGCGATAGGCGTGGTGGAGCAGGGGAGAACGAGTCATCGCGCGGATCCACAGGCTCTCGTCAGAACGGAGTCGCGCCGCCACGACGATGGGCGGCAGGGCGACTCGGCGCATGGCGAGAAGAGCCAGTCGTTCAAGGCGAGAGGACAGCCGTCATGATCGAAGATGGCGGGATTTGCGCCCCTCGAACATAGGGCGAATAGGAAGTCGCGAAGAAACTGCGCGCGCTCGACGGGGGTCAGATGACGCGCGATCTCGATCCTCCGACGGAGTCTATGCGCTCTCTCGTCAATCCTCAGCGCGAGAAACGAGCATGCCGAATTCCCATCGGCGCGGCACTCGATGGCAAGACCCGCCAGCTTGACGCGCCGCTGCTCAATCAATTTGCCGCGTCGATAACGGGCGACGCGCATGGCTCCGCCTTTGATGACGATGCGCTCGCAGAGGCATTGCTGTCGGCGCATGAAAAAGCGCAGGCCGGCGAAGCATAGGACCGCGACGGCGATTGGCGTCGAGCCATGGTCGCCAAGACCGCTTCTACGGAGAGCCGCCACGATCGCCAGCTTCTCCAGCTTCTCCAAAACCAAGCTCGCAGCGAAGATGAGCGAGAGGCTTCGCGCTGGCGCGCCGCGCGAAGTGATGACCCAATCCAGAGCCGGCGTAGCGTCATCAGAAGCAAGTAGTTGATCTTGGGCGGCGGCGGAGCGGCACATATAGAGCCTCAATTTGACCTCGCAAGCAATGCATCAACAAGATCACATAGGCAATACATCGCCAAAATTTAATACCAACAAGAACCGTGGCATAGTGTCGCGCAGGACACGGAATGCAATATCAATACTAAGATGCGAATATTTTTTACGGGTGTTCAATTTTTATACGGACGCAAGACTCATCCAATGCAGCAGTTGAGGAGAGCGATGACTTCCGTTCGGCAGCGCTTCTAACCCTGATCTGGAATCGCCCCCTGCGCCGGTATTATCCTCACAGATTACCGATTCGTCGTTGAGCGCGAGCTCGCGGCGCGCCTCGAGGTCGAAGGTTGGAAACGAGCCTCTATCTGCCGGTCAAGCGCTTCCTCGAAGGGTTGGGTTTCGAGGTGAAAGGGGAAGTTTGCGGCTGCGACGTCGTGGCGGTGGATCGCGGCGCGCCGATCGCGCTCGTCATCTGCGAGTTGAAGCTGAGCTTCACGCTCGATCTTGTTCTTCAGGGCGTGGATCGATCCACGGCTTGCGATGAGATTTGGCTCGCCGTCCGCGCATCGGCGCGCGGACGCGGACGCGAGTCCGACTCCCGGGTCAAGAGACTCTGTCGAATGCTCGGCTTTGGGCTGCTCTGCGTATCCAACTCCGGCAGGGTGGAGGTCTTGGTCGAGCCGGTTCCATGGCGGCCGCGACTCAATGCAAAGCGCCGCTCTCGGATCCTCGAAGAGCACCGGCGGCGCAGGGGAGATCCGGCGACGGGCGGCGGCACGCGACAGCCCATCATGACCGCCTACCGACAGCAGGCGCTGCAATGCGCCGGGGCAATGGCGCTCGCGCCCGCCCGCCCACGCGATCTGAAGGAGGCCATTCCGGACGCGCCGAAGATTTTGCTTCGCAACGTCTACGGCTGGTTCATCCGGGTCGAGCGCGGAGTCTATGCGCTCTCAGACGCCGGACAAGCCGCGTTGGTGACGTGGAAGGCGCATCTCCCCGACCAGTCCGCCGCGAGGCTTGGCGAGAACCAAAAGACCTCCGTTCCGGCTTGATGACCCTTGGACGAGGATAGTCGCTTCTCCGCCCTTCGTTGCGCGACACGAACGCAATCTGCTTCGATAACATCCTCAAACTTTGGCGTCGCGAGTCGGGACAAATCAAGTTTTCATGGCCTGAATCAATTCGATTGCAGAATGGGCGGGAGCGCCTGATGACATTCCTTGGTGAGCGCAAGCCACGCCCGCGTTGACTCCGGAAGATAGGCTTCACGCCGCCAGATCATCGCGATTCGCCACTCCATATTCGGCTCGGCCAGCAACGCCGTTCGGACGCCTGCATGTCTCCGGTTCTCCGCGATCAGGGCGGGGAGAAAGGCCACGCCGAGGCCGGAAGCGGCGAGTTCTATGATGAAGTCGATTTGGCTGCTGCGCGCGACGATCCTTGGTTCGAACCCGCGCCGCGCGCATCCGTCCAGGATGATACGGTTAAGCGCGAAGCCGCTTTCGAATAGAATGAATGGGATCCTCCGCAGATCGGCGAAGGAAACCGATTTCCTCCGCGCCAGCGAATGATGGGCTGATAGCACGGCGACGATCGGCTCGCGCCGCACTTCCTGCGACTCAAAGGCGCCGGCGAGCGGCAGCAACGCCGCTGCAAGGTCGATCTCCCCTGCCTCCAGGATTTCGGCCAAGCGATCCGCGCCATGCTCGACGAGACGGATTTCTATGTTCGGATAGCGCTCACGATAAACGGCGAAGAGCGGCGCGAACAAGATACTGCTGCCGACAGGCGGCAGGCCAAGCCTCAGCCTTCCGCGCTTCAATCCACGCAAGGCCTCGAGCTCTGCCGTCAGGTCTTCCTGATCGGCGAGCATTTTGAGCGCCCGGCGATAGACGATCTCGCCAGCGGCAGTGAGCGAGCTGCGGTGGCCGATCCGATCAAGCAGCGGAACCCGAAGCTCATCCTCGAGCTGCTTGACGGCCTTGCTGACCGTGGATTGAGTCGCGAACACCACCTTGGCGGCTTGCGAGAAGCCGCCTTGCCGCACGACCTCGACGAAGATCCGCAGGTTTCGAGTTTTCACGTTCTGACTCATTCGGAAATGGAATTATATCCATTCCTATAATTCATTTTCCGCATGATCAGAACAAGCCTATTGATGACCGCAACAAGGGGAAGGAGACGAGAGCCATGCCTGAACGAAAGACCGGCGCCCGCCCGCGAGCCGCCGTGCTCGAGCTGGCGGCTCAGCTTTGCCTGCTGATGGGGTTCTGGCTGATTGGCAAGGCGTTTGCGCGCCTGCTTGGTCTCCCCGTTCCTGGGGCCATCATCGGACTGCTTTTGGTTCTCGCCTTGCTTTCCGCGAAGGTGGTGAGCCTCTCGGCGCTGGATCGGGGCGCCGATCTGCTGCTTGCAGAGATGGTTCTCTTTTTCATTCCCGCCCTCATGGCGATCTTTGATCACCATGAGCTCTTCGGTCTGATCGGACTGAAGATCCTCATCATGATCCTCGCAAGCACAGGCGCCGTCTTAGCCGTGACCGCCATCGTCGTTGACCTTTGCACTCGCGCGCTTCCCGCTCGAACGGAATCGTTCGAGCGGTGAGGAATCGCGCCAAATCAAAAGGGTGGAGCATGTCCTGACCGGAAAACCGCTTCGCACTTTTCCGGGACATGCTCCAGAGCGCGATGCGAAAAAGTGGGAACCGGTTTTCCGCGCCAATCGCGCTCTAAAACTTTGGAATCGATCGCGTTATCTGCGTTTGAGCGATTCCGCTCAAACGCATCGTGATCTAGAGCGTTTCACGTTTTAACGGAAGCGTATCCGGCGTTGCGCAGATAGTTTGCGCATTCGCCGGGTTCAATGGCGTCGGTGAGACAGCCGATGTGGCGCCAGGCCTCCTCGATCGTTCGCTTCTGGGCCTGCCGCATCCAGTGCTTGATCTTCGCGAAGGCCTGCTCGATCGGGTTGAGGTCGGGCGAATAGGGCGGAAGATACCAAAGCCTTGCGCCGGCCGCCCGGATCATGCGCCGCACGGCTGCAGACTTGTGGCTGCCGAGATTGTCCATGACGACGATGTCGCCTGGTTGGAGGATCGGCAAAAGCTGCTGCTCGACATAGGCGCGGAAGCATTCGCCGTTGATGGGCCCGTCGAAAACGCAGGGCGCGGCGAGGCGGTCATGACGCAGCGCGCCGACGAAGGTCAATGTGCGCCAGTGGCCGTGCGGGGCGAAGCCGCGCAAGCGCTTGCCCTTCGCTCCCCAACCGCGCAGCGGCGCCATGTTGGTCTTGATCCAGGTCTCGTCGATGAAGACGAGGCGCCGGGGATCGAGACGATCCTGCCAGGATCGCCAACGCCGACGCCTGCGAGCGACGTCGGCGCGCGCCTGCTCAAGCGCGAACAGCGTTTTTTTTGAACCTCAGTCCCTCACGACGCAGGAACAGCCAGACGGCGTTGTGGGAAACCTTCACGCCGCGCGCCAAGAGCTCGTCTTTGAGGCCGTGCAAGGTCAGATGCGGCGTCTGCTCGATCCGCTCTACGATGAAGTCCTTGTGCGCCTCGAGCGTCGGCTTGCGATAGCCGCCCATCTTGGCGGGCGCGACGGAACCCGTGGCGCGGCGGCGCTGAGACCACTTCACCACCGAGGAAACCGCGACGCCGAAACGCTGCGCCACCGAACGGCAGCTCTCGCCCGCCGCCGCGGCCGCCACGACACGCTCGCGAAGATCATTGGAAAGGGGTCGCGTCATCCAATGCTGGCCTCCTGCCCAGCCAGCATCTTGAATCACAATCCAAAAGAATTGGGAATCCTCCCGATTCTGAAAAATGTTGAAACGCTCTAGGAGCTCTCGCCGTGAACCTTCTCATCGCGCTGTTCCATAACGCCATCGCTCAGGCTGTCTTCTGGTCGCTCTTGACGATCGGGTTCTATCTCGCCGTGAAACGGCTGTATCGACTTTGGCCGCGCTTGTGGTTGACGCCGATCGCCGCCGCGCCAGCGCCGCTGGCGATTGCGATGCTCTCACTCCACAGCAGCTATCACGACTACATCCGCGGGACGGGTTGGCTGGTGTCTTTGCTCGGTCCCGCGACCGTGGCCTTCGCCGCGCCAATCTACCGGCAGCGCGAGCTGATCCGGCGGCGCTGGCCGGTCCTGGTCGCGGGGGTGCTGGCCGGGAGCGTCACAGCCTTGGTGACGAGTTGGCAGCTTGCATCGCTGCTCGACCTCGATGCGACAACACGCCTTAGCCTTCTCCCGCGCTCCACGAGCACGCCCTTCGCCCTGGCTGTCGCGAAGGACATTGGCGCCCTGCCCGACCTCACGACGGTGTTTGTCATTGTCACGGGATTGTCGGGGGCGTTTATCGGGGAAGCAATCCTGTCTCGCCTTCCCATTCAGTCTGCGCTGGCGCGCGGTTCCGCGCTCGGAATGAGCGCGCATGGAATCGGCACCGCAAAGGCGCATGAGCTTGGATCGGAAGAGGGCTCAATCGCGGGTCTGGTGATGGTGTTCGCGGGCGTTTGTAACGTTATTGCCGCGCCGACGCTCGTCAATTTCCTGCGCTGATCCTGTTACAGGCGCGACAGATGAAGCGGGCGCTCTCGCAGTCGGTTCGCCCGAGACGCGCCATGTTCTCGGCATAGGCGACGTTTGGGCGCCTTTTCGGCTGTGGCTGATGTTTTTTCGATCCCCCGAACTCGGGGGCTCGACAGATGGCGGAAGAACGCCGTTCCAAATCGACTTCTAGAACGGCGCCGCTCGCTTAATTTATTGATTTCAATGGCGTCCCAGCGTAGATGAAACTGATAACTACGTTTCCGCTGGAGCACTATGAATTTTCCACCTTCGGCCCGCGGATGCCACCAGAAGCATCCGCGGCTCGCCAAAGCTGCTACGACCAAGTGGAACCTCAATTCGGTCTCGGCGCATGGGGAGGAAGTGGTCCGATCAGCTAACGATACCAAGGACCCCATTTCACCTTATGTTTTAGGGGCTTCGCGCTACATGAAACTGCGGAAATCGAAGACACTATCCACCATATCCGGATTCTGCTGGATGATGTCAGCGAATGCCTTGGAGTAGACCAGCGTCACGGGAAGCTTCTTGTAGAGCGTGTTATTGTTCCAATCCATTTTCGTGAGCCCGATGATTCCAGCGCAGGTCTCATGCCAACCGCCCGCGCCGCTGAAGCGACGGACCAGGACAGGCGATGGCGTCGGCTTGAGTGCGCCTTCTTTGTAGACGTTGTTGCTCGGATTGGTGACGTGGACGCCCTGGACGCTACCCTGTGTCCATAGCAGCGCCTCGTTCACCGAGAGCGGAAAATAGGTGCCTCGTTCCACCGGATAGTTGTGGGCCTGCGGCGGCGACTTGAGATCAAAGCGCACGCCCTTCCAGTCCGTGCCCTTCACAATCTGAACCAGTTCGACCTCAGTACCGTCCTTGAAACTATCGAGCGCGCCTAGCAGCTCTTCCTCCTTGAACGGCGTGTTCTTGTGGATGGTGACTTTCTTGGGCGAGCGCCCGAAATGGCCGCCTTGATAAATCTCCAGGCTGCGCGAGAGCACGGACTGCATTTCATAGTAGGAGAGGTAGGGGTTCTTGCGGCCATCCTGTGTGAACTCTCGCGCGTCATACGCGACGAACCGGAAGCCGGTACCGTCCGGGTCAAAGATCTGGCTGCAACAGGTCGTGTACTCGTTGCCTTCCCTGTCAGCCTTCATTGCGTAGCTGATGCCGATATAGGCTTCGTCCTGACGCAGGCCGGTCAGCTTCCATGGAACGCCGCCTGCCTTGGCATAGAGCGCGACGCTTAGCCCCCACATGACATTCGCGCGGCATACGCGCGTGAAGCTCGCCTCGCGGACAATCTGGATTGGAATGTTGGATGGCGCGCAGAATGCTTTGAGAAAATCGTGAAAGTCAAAATTCTCGCCCTCGAAACACGCGGCCCAGTGTTCCGGGAGATAGACCAGCGCGACATCAAAATTGCTGCGCAGGGATTTGAGTTGGGCGAGGCATTGAAAGAGTCCGCGAGCAAGTTCGTGTTTCTCGCCGTTGCGCGCATGGTTCTCCAGCGCATCAGGAAATGTCAGAACCAGATTGTCGCTTACCGCCGCGATCGGAATCCGGAAGACCTTCAAGAATCCCGGATACTCAGGATAGTAGTTGACAGCTTCCTTCGGCTTGGCGCTGCCGTTCAATTCGCGGATGAGGGTCGGAAGTTTTTGCTGATGCAGCCTCGGCGCGACCAGCGCGAGACGCAACGTGTTGGGTGTACCGTATTTGAGGCCGAAAGGACCGTGACTGATCAGACCCAGCAGCGGGTGTTTTTGCAATTTGTTTCCCGCGAACAGCAGGTCCGGCTCCGGCACACTCGCATAACCCGAAAGTTCACTTTGCGGCCCGCTCATGATACGTGCCTTTGCGAAAAGCCCGTCCGCGTGCCAAAGGAGAACGAAGGATTCTCGGCTGCGCTGCCCGAGGCGAAGGCCGATACGGTGACTTCGGTGTTTCGGACATCGGTGCCGACAATCAGGCGAACCCAGGCGTCAAGAAGCTGATTGTATTTCTTGTTGAAGCGATCGCCCCGCCGCCTGTCCATGAATTCGTCCGCGACGCGGCGCGCTCGGCTCGGCCAGATCCAGATATCGGGATCAACAATCAGCCAGTATTTTCCATCACGTAGGTCAAGAGATATGCGCAGCGCTTCCGCCCAGCGAACGCGCTCCGGATCAGGGTGATGATCGTCGGCGGGCGCGACTAACCCGTCGATCTGGCCGTGAACCTTGCCGGTGATCTGGGCGAGGGCCGTGAATGCGGACTGATCCTGCGCATGTGCGTCCGCGATGATGAAGGCGTTCCGACCATGTGTTCGCGTCAATAGCGGCTTGCCGCGAATGATCGCGGCGCACAGCGCCTCCTCAAGGAAGCCCTTGAGATAGAGATGATCATCCAGCATCAATAGCCGGTCGCCAATGTCGAAAGGCGCAAGCGTCTTGAGGTCCGCCTTAAAGTGTTCGCGAACCTCGGCCTCAGCTCCCCAGGCAAGAACCGTGTCCGCTTTTGTCAAGATCAGGCGGCCTTCTGATTTCCGCTGCACGTCCCGCAACGCGCGCCACTCTTTATCGCATGTGAACGCGAGGCTCTGGCATTCACCAGGCAGACCGGTAAGGGGAAGCGCGTTGAGCCGCATGATCGGCTTGCGGGTCCCTGCTCCCCGCAGTGGAATCGAAACGCTCGCCGCCTGTGACTTGCGAACCTTCTTATCCAGCTCAGGCGATTTGCCCGGAAGATTGCGCCATATGCGGAGCATCAGCGCATCGGATGTTTCGATGGCGACGTATGCGGCCTTTACGCCCTTGGCGCGCGCGGCGATCAAGAGCTCCTCGACCGGCGGAGCGACCGGCACGCCCTTGATGCCCGTCCAATAGAATCCATGCGGAAACGCATTGGGAGCATCGATCGCTTCCCGGAACAGAGCCATCACGCTCTCATCGCGGCCGCTGAATCCGACGACGACGAAGCCAAAGCGACCCGCTGCTATTTTGAGCGCCTGCGCGAGCTCGGTGTTTTGGGTGGCAAGATCTGCGGCAAGATTTTTCACGCTGTCATAGCGGAAGTCGCCATGAAGCTTGCAGCAGAACGGGAACTCCTCGTTGTTGAGGGCTTGGGCGGCCAAACGCGAGCCCTCGATGTGATAGGCGGAAAGGGAATTGCCACTCACCTCGGCGACGGCCTTCTCCACGATGCTGTCGAAATTCGTGGTGAAGGCGACGCGGCTGAGACCTGAGGAGAGCATCGCGCCGAGCACACGGTTGCCAACGGAGAGCGTGGCTTTGTCCTCGGCGAGGATACCCGCGAGATACCGGCGCTGTCGCTCCTTGTCGTCGCCAAAGATTTTTTCAAAGCTGGTCGAATATTCTTCGGGAGCCCATTCCGCAGGAAAACCTCTCGAAGCCATGTAGGATTGAATGCGGGATCGCACGGCTTCGAGGTGCACATCCTGCCGGGAAATGTCCTCATTCTCCTGCTGGCAATAGTAGCGCCGCTTCAAATCCCAGATGATGTCTGTCGCAGTTGGAAGCCCCGCGGATCTTGATGCGCCCGCGCCCAGAAACCACGCAAAATTCTGTGGCCGCTCGCAGATGATGCCTGTGAGTTGTGCCTGGTCGATGGTTGGCGGCTCGGCGCTCAAAGTGAATACCATGTGGCGCGTGCCTTGCCGTGCTGCCGCACGCGCCCATCTGCGACCAGCTCGCGCAGACGTACTTTCAGCGTGTTCCGATTTGCGTCGGTGATTGATGCAAGCTGCGCGATCGTCAGGCGCTCTTTCGCCCGCAGTGCTTCGAGGACTTGGATCGAGAGCCCTGGCAAATCGGCCTCGCTGCTCCGAGCGATCCGCTCATGGTCGAGTCGCGCCGCGAGGCTATCCTTCTGCTTTTTGAGGCAGCGCAGGAAGAAGCCACCCCATGGCTCCCAATCCGGCGTTTCGCTCTTGAGCGTCGTCTGCGTGCGCCGGAGCGCTTTGTAGTACAGATCCTTGTTTTCCTCGATCACCCGCTCCAGCGAGGCATATGGCACATAAGCGTAGCCTGCTCGCAGCAAGAGGAGCGTGGTGAGAACGCGCGAGAGCCGCCCATTTCCATCTTGAAAAGGATGGATCGCCAGAAACGTCACGGTGAAGACGGCGATGACGAGGAGAGGGTGTAGTGCCTCCTCATCCAGCGTTTTTCGCGTCCAGGCGACGAGCGCTTCCATCTCGCGCGGAGTGTCGAAAGGCGAGGCCGTTTCGAACACGACGCCGATCTCCCGCCCGTCCGCATCGAGCGCCACGACATTGTTGGAGAGCGTCTTGTAAGAGCCGCGATGGCGCGCATCCTTGTCGCTGTGACGCAGCAAGGTTTGGTGTATTTGGCGGATATGGTTCTCGGTGAGACGCATGTCGGCGTAGGCCTCGAACACGAGGTCCATTGCCTCGGCGTATCCGGCCACTTCCTGCTCATCACGAGTCTTGAAAGACTTAATCGAGATCGCCCGCGAGAGCAGGTCCTCGACCTCTGCATCTGATAGCTTCGCCCCCTCAATGCGCGTAGAAGAGCCGACGCTCTCGATGGTCGCCACCTTGCGGAGTGCGTGGAGGCGGTCTGGCGAGAGTGTCTTAAGGGCCTCCCACCTCCCTTTGAACTCATCGATTTCTGCGATGAGCTTCACGAGGTCGGGGCCAAGTGCGAGCTTGGGCTCCCTCATGCCGAGGCCGCCCTCATATCTGATTCCATACCCAATAATACCCGATTAGACCCGATAATCCACCCTGGTTTCGCAGCCACCAGCACGCGAGGAGTCAGGACTCTCGGATAACGATCGGGTATCTGCGGGTATGGAATTGGGTGCGCGGAAGCCTACCCGGCTTCCAGCCGCGCTAAACGCACCTGGGCACATCGGACAAATGACTGCGTCAGCAGCGGTGGCTTGCAATCAACGCATTGTCCACAGCAATGCGCCGATGCGAACGCCGAGAGGCACCCAACACCACCTCTCCTACGACAACGAGTTTCTGCCTTCGTGGTCTGGAGTAGTCGTGCGCCTGAAATCGCAGATTCGGCGGAACTTGGCGCGCCCGAAAGGATTCGAACCTCTGACCCCCAGATTCGTAGTCTGGTGCTCTATCCAGCTGAGCTACGGGCGCATCGCATATTGCGGCGCCGGCTCCTTTAGGAGCGCGCCCAAGCGACGCGCGCTTTTAGCTGCATTGTGACGCATTGGCAATAGCGGACTCTGCATGCGCCATTCTGCACGGAACAAGGCGCTCATTCCGCGGTTTAGGGCAAGCCCGCCGTGCCGCCTTCCGGCGGCTTGCGCTATCGCCCCTCCCCTGGGCGGCCTCGCGCCTTCAACCGCGACTTGACGCAGCCCCGACCGGACGGGCATTGGGAATGTCCCGATGGCCCCCCTGGAAATTCGATGATCCGCACCGCGTTGATGAATGTGATGACCGCGGCGGCGATCAAGGCCGGCCGCAGCCTGAAGCGAGACTTGGGCGAGGTCGAGAACCTGCAAGTCTCGGTCAAGGGGCCTGGCGATTTCGTCACGGCGGCGGACAGGCGCGCCGAAACCGTGCTCTTTGAGGAGCTCTCCCGCGCGAGGCCCGGCTATGGCTTCGTGATGGAGGAGGGCGGCGTCGTCGAAGGCGCCGATAAGAGCCATTGCTGGCACATCGATCCGCTCGACGGCACCTCCAATTTCCTGCACGGGATTCCGGTCTTCGCCGTCTCGCTCGCGTTGGAGCGCGAAGGCCAGCTCGTCGCGGGCGTGGTTTACAATCCGGCGACTGACGACATGTTCATCGCCGAGAAAGGTCAAGGCGCCTATCATAACAATCGGCGCATGCGCGTCGCCTCTCGCAAAAGCTTGGCGGATTCGATGATCGCTTGCGGCATTCCTGCTCTGGCCTGGCGCGCGCGCCATGAGCGCTTCCAGATCGAGCTTGCCGCGGCGATGGCGAAGATCGGCAACATCCGCCGCCTGGGCGCCGCCTCTATCGATCTCGCCATGGTGGCCGCGGGACGCTGCGACGGCTATTGGGAGCGCGGCATCAACTCCTGGGACATTGCGGCGGGCGTCGTGCTCGTGCGCGAGGCCGGCGGTTACGTCACCGATCTCGTCGGCGGCGGCGACATGCTAGCGCGCAACGAAATCTGCGCCGGCAATGAAACGATTCATCGGCTGCTGCTCGATTTGGTGAGGAAAGCATGAGTCGATCCTCAGTGGAAAGGGCGCGCCGCTGGAGCATCGCGCTGCGCTCGGGAACCGAGACAACGGAGCTCCTCGCGCTTTGGGTCGCCTCCTGGCGCGCGACATATGCCGAGATCGCCTTCGAGACGCGCTGCGCCTGGCTCCTCGATCGTCTTGCCGCGTTGGAGGCGCAGGGCGCACAGACCCTCTGTCTTTGGGACGAGGCCCAAAACTCTCTCTTGGGCTTCGTGACGATCGACCCCGAGACCGGATGGCTCGACCAACTCTGCGTGCATCCCGAGCAGTTCGGGGCGGGCGTCGGGCCGGTGCTTCTCGCCGCCGCACGCGAGCGTTCGCCGCGCCTCGTGCGTCTCGACGTGAACGCCGACAATGACCGCGCGGTCCGGTTCTATCTAAGAGAAGGGTTCAAATCGATCGGAGCCGGCATGCCCAGCAAGTCGGGGCGTGCGACGTTGATTCTGGAATGGCGTCCCTCGGGCGCAGAGCCATCCAAGGCGCCTTGAACCGAAGCACCGCGAACCGAAGCACCGCGCGCTTTGCGATCTTAGCTAAACGACGAGCGCCTCAAGCGACGAGGCTCGCATCCTGGCTCGATTCGGAGAGCCCTTCGTCGCCGAGCCCATATTCCTTCATCTTGCGGTAAAGGGTCGAGCGACCGATCCCTAAGCGGCGGGCGATCTCGGACATTTGTCCGCGATAATGCTGGAGCGCAAAGCGGATCGTCTCCGCCTCGATGTCCTCGAGCTTGCGCATATCGCCGCTCTTTCCGAGCAATCCCAACATATTGGGATCGCGGACCTCGACGCGCACGATCTCGCGCTCGCGCATCGGCCGCAACTCGGAAAAGCTCGGCGCCGGAGGCACGCGCACGTCGAAGCCGCAGACAGTGTTGGCGATCTGCGGGAATTCGGCGACCGTCAATTCGTCGTCCTCCGCGAGCACCACGGCGCGAAACATCGCGTTCTCGAGCTGGCGGACATTGCCCGGCCAATCATAGGAAGCAAGCAGGCACATCGCTTCAGGCGACACGCCGCGTATCGTTCGTCCCTCTTCCGCGGCAAAACGCGCGCAAAAGCGATGCACGAGATCGGGAATGTCCTCCTTGCGCGCGCGCAGCGGTGGGATGCCGATCGGAAACACATTGAGCCGGTAGAACAAGTCTTCGCGAAATTGACCGCGTTTCACGAGCTCGATCAGATTTTGATTGGTCGCGGAAATCAGCCGGACGTCGACACGAACCGATCGCTTCGCGCCAATCGGATCGATCTCGCCCTCCTGCAGCGCGCGCAAAAGCTTCACTTGCAAGTCAAGCGGCAGCTCGCCCACCTCGTCGAGGAACAGCGTCCCGCCGTTGGCTTCCACGAATTTGCCCGCGTGCTTCTCCGTGGCGCCGGTGAAGGCGCCTTTCTCGTGGCCGAAAAGAATCGATTCGACCAGATTCGCGGGCAGCGCCCCGCAATTGACCGTCACGAAGGGCTTGCCGCGGCGATCGGAGGCGCCCTGGATGGCGCGCGCGACGATTTCCTTGCCGACGCCCGACTCGCCTTCGATCAGGACCGGAATGGTCGACCGCGCGGCGCGCTCCCCGAGACGGATGACGCGCGCCATTTCGGCGCTCCGGGAGACGAGATCCCTGAAGTTGAAAACGCCCTGCGCACGCCGCGCGGCGCGGCGAATCTCGCCCGCGAGCGCATCGGCCGCCAGCGCGTTCTTGATCGAAATCTGCAGACGTTCCGCGCCCACGGGCTTCACGACGAAATCCGAAGCGCCGGCGCGCATCGCGGAAATGACGACTTCGATGGAGCCATGCGCCGTCTCCACGATGACGGGCGTCTGCAGCTTCTCTTCCCGCATTCTCGCGAGGACGCCCATGCCGTCGAGGTCGGGCATGACGAGGTCGAGAACGAGCAGCGCGATCGGCGGAGAATCGGACGCCGTGAGCCGGGCCAGAGCCTGCTCGCCGCTCTCGACGGACTCCGTCTCATAGCCGAACCGACGAATCATCGCCTCCAAGAGCCGTCTTTGGACGGGATCGTCATCGGCAATGAGAATCGTCGAAGCCATCGTCGCCTGTCTCCCGAAGCACATGCGGAGGACGAAAGCTTTCCCCACGCTTACGCCTAAAGTCGAGGAACAGGGTAAAGTTGGAGTTAACTCCAATTGGCGCGACAATGGGATCCTGGAGACGCTGGATCACCGGTTTCCGCTTTTTCGCATCGCGCTCTCGGCGAGAGCTTTGCGCATGAGAATTGCACATGCGAGAATTGCGCCTGCGCCGTGGGCTTCTTGATCGATAGCCGCCCCCGCCCTATTAGGCGAAACACGCGCCGTTCAAGCCTTAGGAGCACGCTATGCCGACCCCAACAGCGGTATCCGATATCGGCCCTTTGCCGGAATGGAACCTCGGCGACCTTTACCCGGGGCCGGATTCGCCGGCTTTCCGCGACGATCTCGATCGCGCAAACCGGGAAGCGCGCCAATTTTCCGAAGATTATCGGGGCAAGCTCGCGACGCTCGCGGCCAGCGGCGAGGCGAGCGAAAAGCTCGGCGTCGCCGTTTCGCGTTATGAGGCGCTGCAGGATCTTTTTGGGCGCCTCATGTCCTTTGCAGGGCTGTTGCACGCCGGCGACGTGAGCGATCCGAAGCGCGGCAAGTTCTACGCCGACGTTCAGAGCAAGGTCGTCGAGGCTTCGACCGCGACGCTGTTCTTTCAGCTCGAGCTCAATCGAATCGACGATGCGCTTCTCTTTGCCGCCGCCGAGAAGTCGCCCCTGTCACACTGGCGGCCTTGGCTCGAGGACATCCGGAAGGAAAAGCCTCACGAGCTGGAGGACAGGATCGAGGAGCTGTTCCACGAGAAGTCGGTGACGGGCTCCGCCGCATGGAACAGGCTGTTCGACGAAACGATCGCCGCCTTGCGCTTCCCGATCCTGGGCGAGGAGCTCGCGATCGAGCCCGCGCTCAATCTGCTCCAAGACGAGAAGGAGGAGACGCGCCGTGCTGCAGCCGAGTCGATCGGCGCGACGCTCAAGGCGAATCTTCGGATCTTCGCCCTCGTCTCCAACACGCTCGCGAAAGACAAGGAAATCTCCGATCGCTGGAGACATTTCGCCGACGTCGCGGATTCGCGCCATCTCGCCAATCGAGTGGAGGGCGAGGTGGTGGAAGCGCTGGTCACCGCGGTCGAGGGGGCCTATCCAAAACTTTCGCATCGCTATTATCGACTGAAAGCCAAGTGGTTCGGCAAGGATGCGCTGGACTATTGGGATCGCAACGCGCCGCTGCCGATGGCGCCGGCGAAGCGATATACATGGAGCGAGGCGCGGGACGTGGTCCTCGCGGCTTACAATGGCTTTGCGCCGCAGATGGCGGGGATCGCCGGAGATTTTTTCGAGAAGAGCTGGATCGACGCGCCGGCCCGCCCCGGCAAGGCGCCGGGCGCCTTCTCGCACCCAACCGTGCCCTCCGCGCATCCTTACGTTCTACTCAATTTCCAGGGCAAGCCTCGCGACGTCATGACGCTCGCGCATGAGCTCGGTCACGGCGTGCATCAAGTGCTCGCGGCCCGGCAGGGCGCGCTCATGGCGCCGACGCCTCTGACGCTCGCCGAAACGGCCTCCGTGTTCGGAGAGATGCTGACATTCCGCAAAATACTGGCCGAGGCCGAAGACAAGGTGGAGCGCCGCGCCATGCTCGCCTCCAAGATCGAGGACATGCTCAACACGGTGGTGCGGCAGACGGCCTTCTACAGTTTCGAGCGCAAGCTGCATCTCGCGCGGCGTAGCGGCGAGCTCACCGCCGACGCCATCTGCGAGCTTTGGATGAGCGTGCAGGGCGCGAGCCTCGGGCCTTCAATCCGCCTCGGCCCCGGCTACGAGAATTTCTGGGCCTATATCCCGCACTTCATCCACGCGCCGTTCTACGTCTACGCCTATGCCTTCGGCGATTGCCTCGTCAATTCGCTCTATGGCGTTTATCAAAAGGCGCATGAGGGTTTCGTCGAGCGCTATTTCGCGCTGCTCGAAGCCGGCGGCTCCAAACCCTACGCCGAGCTGCTCGCGCCCTTCGGGCTGAATGCGCGCGATCCCGCCTTCTGGTCCATCGGCCTCAATATGATCGCTGGGCTTATCGACGAGCTCGAGTCGATGGAGACGACTTAACGGTAGAGGGCCTGATGGGCGGCCGCTCGGGCGGGATAGGCGTCTCCTCTCGCTCGTCGAGCTGATTTTGCAGCTCGTCCGCGAAGGCCTGGATGCGATGCGCGTTCGAGCCGAAGTCGTGGCGCCCATAGCGAGAGGCTGACCGCACATCGACCCGCGTTTGCCCTGGGAGAGGCCGCAGCCGCACCGTCACATCGACGTCGAAACCGAAGATCCGGCTGGTGTCGAGAAAATCGAGATGCGCTTCGCCGCTACGCGGGCTTGGCGCGCGCTGGTCCACGAGACGCCAGCCGCGCGCCGCCGCCGATTTGAGCACGAGCGGAACGGCTTCGTCCGTCTCAATATCGAGAACGATCGGCTCGACGTCGGGATAGGCCGAGCGCTGTCCCGCGCGCGACTCAGGGGGAGGATTCGCGTGCGCGACGCCGCCTCGCGCCGCCAAGGCCGCGGCGGACCGCGAGAAATCCGGCGGATCGGCGATGTCCGTGGAGACGTCCGCGAGCTTGGGGAGCTTCACGGCCTCAAAGGCCAAGTAGCTCGGATAGGCGAGCGTCGCGGCGATGAAGAACAAGCCGCCGAGCGCGATCCCTAAGCCCCGCGCGCCGCTTCGCCAAATCGTCACGCAGGCGGCGACGAAAAGAAGCAGCGCGCCGAGCGAAATCGCCACCGCCGCGCCGAGCGTCGTCAAAGCGGCGACCGGCTCGAGAACATGCAGCCGCATGAGCGCGAGCGCCAGCGCTGCGACAACCGCCGCGAAAAGACCGAGCCTACGGCTCCACAAGGCCGCCTGGGAGATGGGTTCTGGCGGCAGGTGACGACGCATTGATTTTCGCTCTTAGCTTTTCGCCCGCCTCGCGCGCCGAAGGGGCCGTTTGAAGCCGAGTGACAGGCATTATCGCGTGGCGCAAGGCCTGCGTAAAGCGCCGGAACTCACGGCTTAGCTTAACCAAGCTTTAAGGGGATGCCGACAATCTGATGCAGCTTTGCTCCCTGCTCTTCCCTCCCATGCCGAGAGAGCCCCATGTCCAAGCTGTTAGTGTCCGAGTTCGGCGAGTCCCCGCTGCCCAATCCCCAGCACGATCTGCTGGCGCGTCTCTATCGCGAGATCGGCGTTTCGGCCGTCGCCGCTGCGCTCGAAGTGACGAACGCTCCGCCCGCCGCGAGCATGCGCTCGTACGCCAAGACCAAGTCCGAGCCCCAGATGCCCGCCTTCCTGCGCGACGAGAAGTCGACGCGCGCCGCCTGACGGCGGACCGCGAATGGGAGCGCGCGGGCCTACTGGCCCGCCGCCCGCGGTTGCGTTCATGCGAGCCGGGAGGCTCGTGGTCCACCTCCGGCCGAGAATTGATCCCGACGCCCGCACGCAGTATATATCCATACTGGATATACAAAAGGTGCAGAGGCCTGATGACCACCGCCGCCACCACCCTCTTTCTCAGCAATAAGACACAGGCCCTGCGCCTGCCGAAGGCCGTCGCTTTCCCTGAGGGCGTCAAGGAGGTCGACATCGTCGTCGTCGGAGAATCGCGCATCGTCTCGCCCGCCGGCAAGAGATTCACCGAGTGGGCCAAACGGCATCCGCCGTTCCCGGATTTCGAGCGCCCGACGCAGCCGCCGCTGGATGACGAAGCCATCTTCTAATGCGCTATATGCTCGACACGAATATTTGCGCCGCCGTCATCAAGCGGCGTGAAAAGAGGGTGTTAGGCAGGTTCGACGCCGAGGCGGGACGCATGTGCGTCTCGACGATCACTTTGAGCGAAATATTGTTCGGCGCAGAAAAGAAAGCGAGCCCCGCCCTCGACGCGGCGGTGCGCGACCTTGCCGCCTGCATCGGCGTGGTCGCTTACGACGAAGCCGCGGCCTCGCATTATGGGCAATTGCGCGCCGAGCTCGAACGACTGGGCGCGACGCTCGGCGCGAATGATCTCTTCATCGCCGCCCACGCCCGCTCATTGGGGCTTATCCTCGTGACCGACGACGCGGCTTTTGAGCGCGTCCCGGGATTGCGGGTCGAGAATTGGCTGCGCGAGTGAGGCGAGTTCACGGTCCAATCCTTGACGCACCCGGCCATTGGACGTACATTTCGGTCCAGGAGATTGACCATGGCCGAGCCAGCCTTGCCTTCCGCCCGCGCTCGCATACGCCGCGAGCGTTTGGAGACGCGGATCACGGCCGATCAAAAAATTCTGATCGAACGAGCCGCCGCCCTGCAAGGGCGAACGGTGACGGACTTCGTTTTGACCAGCGTCCAGGAAGCCGCCCGTCGCGCCATCGAGGAGCACCAGCGCCTGGAGCTTTCTTTGCGTGACAGCCAAGTCTTCGTCGACGCGCTTCTCGGTCCGAAGCCGGCGAACGAACGGCTGCGCGACACGGTACGACGTTACCGGCAGGCGACCGGCGTCTGACGCATGGTCAAAGGCGGCGAAGCGCTACGCGTCGAAGTTCTCGGCCCGCAGCACGATCGCTCGGCTTTCGAGAGCGGCGTCGAAGCGCTAGACCGGTATTTCCGGGTCCAGGCCGGCCAGGACGCCAGAAAGAAACTGGCTGCGCCTTTCGTGCTGATCCTGCCGGACGGGTCAGTCGGGGGCTATTACACGCTCTCGGCGACGGCGCTCAGTCTTTGCGAGCTTCCTGAGCCGACGGCGCGGCGCTTGCCACGCTATCCGCTCATTCCCGCAACCCTCCTCGGCCGATTGGCGGTCGAACGAAAGCATCAGGGAAAGGGATACGGGCGCTTTCTGCTCGCCGACGCGCTGTTTCGCGCGCTGCGTAGCGAGATCGCCTCATTTGCTGTCGTTGTCGACGCCAAGGACGAAGCGGCGCGACGGTTCTACGAGCGAGAAAGCTTCCTGCCCTTCCCGGACCGGCCGATGAAGCTGTTTCTGCCTATGGCGGAAATTGCGCGGCTTTTCGATTGAGGGGCAGGCCGGCTGAGATGGCGGGAAGCCAGGGCTCGTCTTGAACCCCGGCGATCTCTGGATTATCTTTTTCTTCCCGCAGGGATCGGGAAAGACATGGCCGACAATGTGACAAACGAGCTGCTTCTGGAGACGCTAAAGGCGATCCAAGGGAAGCTCGCCGACATCGCGAGCAACATTGTGGATCTCAAGGCCGACATGCGAGGCATGAAGGGCCATGTGGCCGCGTTCATGCAGAGCGAGGTTACTCAAGACGGCGCGATCACTTCCATACAGCTCAAGATCGAGCGAATTCAGCAACGCCTCAACATCGTGGAAGGTTAGGCCCCGGCGAAGGGTGCGAACGACCTCTTCATCGCCGCCCACGCCCATTCGATGGGACCGACGACGCGGCTTTTGAGCGCGTCCCGGGATTGCGGGTGGAGAATTGGCCGCGCGAGTGATCTAGAGTTAGAGGCCTTGCTGCACCCCGCCATTAGCTGACGTCAATCCCAGTGCTCCAGAGAAAGTGCGTTTGGAGGATTTAGATTAAATTTTCTGGTTACACCGTCTCCTTCATACCCATGTATTATTCTATTAAAACCTCCTTTGGAACTCTTGCTCCAGCGTCGAGATAGCGAGCCATATAGACCAGAATCTATCAGCTTGCTGCTCTGAAAGCGCATAATAACCCTCGTTGCGTGAAAGGGGTGAATATCATCAAAAGAATAAAGAGGGAGCCTTACCAACCCAACAACACACTTCGCTAATAAATCATTCTTATTATACTCAACCATGTAAGTCTCAACAATATTCAGCGCATTTAGCAAAGAGCACAATGAATTAGATATAGAATAAATATAAATAAGCACACTCCATGCAAACGATGTAACAGAGATAACTTTTTGATTACCTGAGTGAAAAATAGGAGATGGAGAACACGCGCCATCTTTGAATTCTTCAATGAAGAAGCCATGCAAGCAAATTCTGTGACCACCATGCTCAAAATCGCAATGTAATAATCTAATCCTTGACTGCCGATGCTTTATCGCATTAGCAAATCCAGATAAGCGAGTTCTGATAGGTTTGATTTCTTCTTTAAATCTTCGAACGGCCGGAATCTTGTCATAACGCTCATAAACCCCAAAAAAACACCTGATGATAGATTCAACATCGTCAATATGCTCTGCTGCTGAGTAAATTGACAATTCAAGATAGTCGATGACCTCCTCCTGCAACGAATTTGACCCAATCATTTCGGAGGCAGAATTCACGCTACGGAAGAGCGCCTCAATTTTTTCACATACCTTACTTAATTTTTTAAGAATACGCAATATTGAAACATTATAAATCCCTAGTGGATGCCGGCAATCGAGCTGCTCATGCTTGGACACGTCTGCTTTCAAGCACGATAGAAGCGAAGCGGCGCGGAAATTAAGACTTTCTGTCTTTTCAAAATCAAAAACAATTTCAGGCTTATCTTGTTACGAAGTCATACCAAGAATCTCAGTAATAGGGCTTCGAAAGCGCACTCAAGTTCAGCCATCCCCTCGGGAGCGAGCGGGGAAGGGCTTCTACCCCTTCCCCGCTCGCTGTAAATGCGAGCCGTTTAACTCGCGGTCCATGATCCTTATTCGATGATGCTGGCGACGACGCCGGCGCCGACGGTTCTGCCGCCTTCGCGGATGGCGAAGCGCAGCTTCTCCTCCATGGCGATCGGAACGATCAGCGCCACCTCCATCGAGATGTTGTCGCCCGGCATCACCATCTCAACGCCTTCCGGCAGAGTCACCACGCCCGTCACGTCCGTCGTGCGGAAGTAGAATTGCGGACGGTAATTCGTGAAGAACGGCGTGTGACGCCCGCCCTCTTCCTTCGTCAGGATGTAGGCTTCCGCCTTGAACTTCGTGTGCGGCTTCACCGTGCCGGGCTTGCACAGAACCTGTCCGCGCTCCACTTCCTCGCGCTTCGTGCCGCGCAGCAGGCAACCCACGTTGTCGCCCGCCTCGCCCTGGTCCAGCAGCTTGCGGAACATCTCGACGCCCGTCACCGTCGACTTCGACGTCGGACGGATGCCCACGATCTCCACTTCCTCGCCGACCTTGATCACGCCGCGCTCAATGCGCCCCGTCACCACCGTGCCGCGGCCCGAGATCGAGAACACGTCTTCCACCGGCATCAGGAAGGGCTGATCCTTCGGACGCTCCGGCTGCGGAATATAGTCGTCGACCGTCTTCATCAGCGCGAGGATCGCGTCATGGCCGATCTCGGGCGTCTTGTTCTCCAGCGCCGCCAGCGCCGAGCCCTTGGTGATCGGAATGTCGTCGCCCGGGAACTCATATTTGCTGAGCAGCTCGCGCACTTCGAGCTCCACGAGCTCGAGAAGCTCCGGATCGTCGACCATGTCGACCTTGTTCAAGAACACCACAAGCGCCGGAACGCCGACCTGGCGCGCCAGAAGGATGTGCTCGCGCGTCTGCGGCATCGGGCCGTCGGCCGCCGAAACCACCAGGATCGCGCCGTCCATCTGCGCCGCGCCCGTGATCATGTTCTTCACATAGTCGGCGTGGCCGGGGCAGTCGACATGCGCGTAATGCCGCTTCGAGGTCTCATATTCGACATGCGCCGTCGAGATCGTGATGCCGCGCGCCCGCTCCTCCGGAGCCTTGTCGATCTGATCGTAGGCCGTGAACGTCGCTCCGCCCGTCTCCGCCAGAACCTTGGTGATCGCCGCCGTCAGCGACGTCTTGCCGTGGTCCACGTGACCGATCGTCCCAATGTTGCAGTGCGGCTTCGTGCGTGAGAACTTTTCCTTGGCCATGGCCCTTCCGATCCCAATCCGCGGGCCGAGCTTGATGCTCGGGCGGCGCGGGATTTAGGAGGAAAGCGAAAATTTCTCAAGAGGCTCTGGAACAAAGCATGGCCGGCGCGACGGCTTGCCGCGCGCCGACGCAGGTTTCGCCCGCGACGCCGCGCGGCGCTTCATAAAGGCGGCGCGATATGACAAGCTCGCGGGCGACGCCACGACGCCGCAAACAGCAGACCTCATGGAACATCTTCTCGATCAAGATCGGATCGTCCAAATTCTGAGCGCCTACGGCTATTTGACGCTCTTCCTGGTTGTCGCGCTCGAAAGCGGCGGCCTGCCGCTGCCCGGGGAGACCCTGCTCGTCGGCGGCGCGATCTATGCGGGACAGACGGGAGGCTTGCGGATCGACTATCTGATCCTCAGCGCGGCGGCGGGCGCGATCCTGGGCGGCGCCGCGGGCTATGGGGTGGGAAGAGCCTTTGGAGCGCCCTTCCTCGAGCGGCGCGGGCGATGGCTCGGCTTGACCGCGGAGAGGCTCACGCTGGCGCGCTATCTCTTCGCGCGATGGGGCGCATGGATTGTGATTCTCGGACGCTTCGTCACGCTCTTGCGCATTTGGGTCGGCGTTCTCGCCGGCGCCAACCGCTTCGACGCCCGCAGCTTTCTCCTCTGCAACGCGATCGGCGGCGTCGCTTGGGCGCTCACCCTCGGCCTGGGAGGCTATGCGTTGACTTCGGCCTTCCGGCGAGTCGAAGGCCCTTTCGCCATATGGGGGCTCGTCGCGCTGCTCTATGCGCTCTTTTGCGCCTGGATTTACGTCAGACGCCATGAAGCGCGGCTGCTGCGCGAGGCCGAAGCCGCCTTCGCCGCAAAGAGCGCGGAACGAGCGCCGTGACGGCCCCGCGCCGTCGGGCGGCGAGCAAAGCTGACCAAGCCGCGCGCATCGAGGCGATCTTCGAGCGCCTGGCCGCCGCCAATCCGAATCCCGAGGGCGAGCTTCATTATCGCAACCTCTTCACGCTGCTCGTCGCCGTCGTCCTCTCGGCGCAGGCGACCGACGCCGGCGTGAACAAGGCGACAGCAGCCCTGTTCCGACTGGCGGACACGCCTCAGAAAATGCTGGCGCTCGGCGAAGCCGGGCTGATTGAGCACATCAAGACGATCGGCCTCTTTCGCGCCAAGGCCAAGAATGTGATCGGCCTCTCCCGGCTGCTCTTGGAGCGTCACGGGGGCGAAGTGCCGAACGACCGTTCGGCGCTCCAAGCGCTGCCTGGCGTTGGCCGCAAGACCGCCAATGTCGTGCTGAACATTGGCTTCGGGGAGCCGACGATCGCCGTCGACACCCATATTTTTCGTGTCTCGAACCGGCTGCCGCTCGCGCCCGGGAAAACCGTGGAGATCGTCGAGCAAGGTCTCGAGCGCATCGTGCCGGATCGATTTAAGCGCCACGCCCACCACTGGCTGATCCTGCACGGCCGCTATATCTGCAAGGCGCGTCGACCCGAGTGCGGGCGCTGCCTCTTGCTCGACCTGTGTCGTTGGCAGGACAAGACGGTCTAGCAAACGCCTTATTCTGGTCAGACGCCAAACGCATAATGGCGCCAGCGTCTCGGTTGACGCCATGAGGACAGGGATGAGGCGCCATTTGATCTTCGCGGCTCTCGCCGCGCTTTGCGGGCTGCTTTCGGGCTGCGACAAATGCACCGGCGGATTTCAGGAGCTGCGCGTGCCCGCAGTTCCAAAATCCTGCCCCGACACCCAGCAGCGCTGAGCGGCCGCAAAGCGCGTTTCGGAAAGCTTCAGATGGCGCGAAGCCGCACGTCATTCGCCGACATGAAGCGTCGGGGCGAAAAAATCGTCGTCGTCACCGCCTATGACGCGCCCACAGCGCAAGCTGCCGCGGAGATCGGCGTCGACATCATCCTTGTCGGCGACAGCGTCGGGGTCAATGTCCTCGGCTATGCGCATGAGCGAGACGTGACGCTCTCCGACATGAGTCATCACATCGCCGCCGCACGCCGGGGCGCGCCGGACACATACATCATCGGCGATCTGCCCTTTGCGACCTACGAGACTGAAGATCAGGCGCTTGCCAGCGCCAGGGCTCTGCGCGACGCGGGCGCGGATTGCGTCAAGTTCGAAGGCGCCGACGCAGAACTCGTTCGCGCGCTCAAGGCGTCGAGCTTCGACGTCTGCTGTCACATCGGCCTGGAGTCGCAGCACCATGCGGAAAAGCGCCGCCAAGGCAAAACGGCTTCCGCGGCGTTGAAGCTGCTGGAAGACGCGCGCGCGCTGGATGCGGCCGGCCAGGATTTCATCGTTCTCGAGCTCATCCCGGAGGAGCTCGCCGCAACGATCACGCGAGAAGTCAAGGCGCCGACGATCGGCATCGGCGCGGGCCCCCAAGCCGACGGCCAGGTGCTTGTCGTCAATGACCTGGCCGGAATCACGCGGCGCGCGTTCAAGCACAACCGCCTCTATGGGGCGTTGGGCGACGCTCTGCGTTCCGCCCTGGCCGCCTATGCGAGGGACGTGCGCTCGGGCGGCTTTCCCGGCCCCGAGCACGCCTTTCGGCTGAGCGAGGAGGAGCGAGAAGCCTTCCAGCGGGCTCTTGGAATGGAGAGATCGTGACCCCCTTCGACGCGGCCCCCATCGGCGTGCTGCTCGTCAATCTCGGGACGCCAGACGCGCCCGAGCCGCAAGCCGTGCGACGCTATCTCGCGGAATTCCTGTCAGACCCTCGCGTCGTGGAGCTGCCGAAGCTCTTTTGGGCGCCGGCGCTGCATGGGATCGTGCTTCCCCTCCGCGCGCAGAAGTCCGCCCAAGCCTATGCGGCCATTTGGAATAAGGAACTCAACGATTCTCCGCTCAGGGCGATCACCCGCGCGCAAGCGGAAGGGCTCGCCGAGCGAATGCGCAGCGGCGCGTCGGGCGCGTCGCCCGTCCTCGTCGATTTCGCGATGCGCTATGGGGCGCCGTCGCTGCAGGCGGGTCTAACGGGGCTGATGTCGCGCGGTTGCGAGCGCATCCTCATCATGCCGCTCTACCCGCAATACGCAGCGGCGACGACGGCCACGGCCTTCGACGCCGTCGCGCGGATCTTGGGCGGAATGCGGCGCCAGCCGACGCTGCGCTTCCTGCCGCCTTATTTCGACGACCCCGCCTATATCGACGCGCTGGCGAGCAGCCTCCGCGCGGGCGTCGCGGCGCTGGACTTCGAGCCCGAGGTCATGCTCGCCTCTTTCCACGGCCTGCCGCGGTCTCAAGTCGACGCGGGCGACCCCTACAAAGCGCAATGCGAGGCGAGCTGGCGTCTGTTGCGGGAGGCGATGGGGGTTTCCGAGCGGCAGCTGCGCCTGTCCTTTCAGTCGCGCTTCGGCCGGGCGAAATGGATCGAGCCCTACACGACGGAGGTCGTGAAAGCCCTTGCCCGCGAGGGCGTGAAACGTCTCGTCGTCATGACGCCGGGATTTTCGGCCGACTGTCTGGAGACGCTCGAGGAGATTGGCCTCGAGCTCCGGGACGAATTCTTGCAAGAGGGCGGCGAGAAATTTGCGCGCATAACCTGTCTCAACGACGGCGAGGAAGGCATGCGGCTGCTCGAGACCTTGGCGCGACGCGAGCTGCAAGGCTGGGCCTGAAGCGCGTCAGGCCCTTTGAAGGAAGACGACATGAATGCAATCGGAACAGACGGACTGAAGAGGCAGGCGGCCGAAGCGGCGCTGGCCTTCGTTCGGCCGGGGATGCGGCTCGGCCTCGGCACGGGCTCGACAGCCGCGCATTTTGTCGAGCTTCTCGGCGCCAAAGCGAGGGAGGGCTTGGAGCTCTTGTGCGTTCCCACTTCCGAGGCGACGCGCGCTCAAGCTGAACGCTGCGGGCTGAAGCTCACGACGCTCGATGATTATCCCGAGCTCGATCTGACAGTCGACGGCGCCGACGAATTCGACGAGAGGCTACGGCTCATCAAAGGCGGCGGAGGCGCGCTGCTGCGCGAGAAGATCGTCGCTTCGGCCTCAAAGCGCATGGTCGTCATCGCCGACGCCTCGAAACGGGTGGCGACGCTCGGGGCTTTCGCCCTGCCCGTTGAGATCGTCCCTTTCGGCGCGCGGAGCGCGCTACGACGCATTGAAGCCGTTGCGCAGGAGATCGGGCTCGTCGGCAAGGCGGCGATCCGGCTGACCTCGCAGGGGACGCCCTTCCTCACCGACGGCGGCAACTCCATTGTCGATTGCGCCTTTGGCGCCATACCGGATCCGGAGGCCTTCGCGCAGGCGCTCGACGCGACCGTCGGCGTCATCGAGCACGGGCTCTTTATCGGGATCGCCTCCAGCGTGCTCGTCGCGAGCGAGAGCGGCGTCGAAACGCTCGGGGAATCGCCTTCCGCCTGACGGTCGAGAGATCGGCGAAAGCGCGGTTCTCACCACCTCAGAATTGCGCTACCCCAGGTCAGCCCGGCGCCGATCGCCATCATCGCGATCACGTCGCCCGGCTTGAGGCGTCCCGCGCGATTGGCCTCGTCGAGCGATATCGGCATCGACGCGCTCGAGGTGTTGCCGTAGCGATCGATATTGATCCAGCATTTTTCGATCGGCACGCCGAGCGTCTCGAGCGCCGATTCAATGATGCGCAAATTCGCCTGATGCGCGATGACATGGGTGACGTCATCCGCCTTGACCCCCGCCTGATCCAGGGCCGTCTGAACCGCTTCCGGCAAAAGACGGACGGCCGCCTTGTAGACCTCGCGGCCGCGCATCTTGATCCGCGCCGAATTCACAGGCGCCCGCTTCTTCGCGAGAGGACCCAGGTCATGCTCGTAAATGCCGAGAATTCCAGTCATCGAACCATCGCTGCGCAGATTGGAGGCAAGCAGACCCCGATTTTTATCCTGCGTCGCGCCCAGCAGCATCGCGCCGGCGGCGTCGCCGAAGAGCACGCAGGTTTCACGATCGGTCCAGTCGACGACTCGGCTCAACGTCTCAGCGCCGATCACCAAAGCCGTTCTGGCCGCCCCGCTTCGAATGAATTGATCGGCGATGACGAGACCATAGAGCGAGCCCGCGCAGGCCGCTGAAACGTCGAATGCGAAGGCGTTGCATGCGCCGATCTTGGCTTGCACAAAGGCGGCGCAGGATGGCGTGGCCGCGTCGGCCGTCACCGTCGCGACGATCAGCAGGTCAATCTCCTCTGCGGAAACGCCGGCGAGCTCCAAAGCGCGCAGAGCCGCCGTCGCGGCCATATCCGATGTGTTCTCGCCTTCGGCGGCGATGCGTCTCTCCCTGATGCCGGTGCGAGAGACGATCCACGGATCGTTTGTGGCCACGAGCTTTTCGAGGTCGGCGTTGGTCAAAACCTTGAGGGGCGCGTAGGATCCGGTCCCCAGAATTCGAGTCGTCGTCGGCAAGTTGTTGTCCCATGACTTTCGCCGGCGGAGCACTCGCCGCGGCCCCGTCCTCAAGTTTCCCGAGGACTTTTACCCTTTGACAGCGGAAAATTGTGTCCGAAAATCGTCCGGCGCGACATTTGTCGCGGGGCGATGGAAAGCCTTTGCGTCGCGCGACGCCGCGCGCTGCGGCAATTCAGGAAAGCCCTGTCGACTTTCGCTTCGCGCTCCATGCGATTTTGATGGAGCGATGATTTTTCCGACGACTGTGTCATTTCCGCCACAGTGGAAAGGCTGACTTTCCCGCCCTTCTCAAAAGCGCTGCAACGCCTGATTTCCCAGGAGATTCTGGCTTATCGGCGACGCCTTCTCGCCGTGGATGGACGTGCTGGCGGCAAGAGCGCTTCGTGTTGACTCAATCCTTACTAAATCGTTTATTTTCGTCACGAATGAGGCGGGTCATGGGCGTACACAGAGTTCTTTGTTGTGGCGCAGTGCGCAACGGCTTCGCGAAGGCGAAGGAGGCCGTCGTCGCCGCCAAGACCGCGAGCCCGCAGTGCTCTACAGAGCATTCTCCGACGAGGAGCGCCGGCTATGCACCTTAGAACCTTGGCGTTGGTGGCCGCGCTTTTACTGGCCGCCTGGGTCTGGCGCCCCTTCCATGTCGGCGCCGTTACGGCTGCGCCGGCATCCGCGGGCGTGGTCACAGCGCAAACGCAATTGCGACCCGCACTGAAGAATTCCGGCCTGAACGAAAGGGCCGACACGCGGGATCGCAAGAAGACGGGACTCGCGGGACTGCCGCGCCTTCGAAGCTTCCCTTCGACGCAGATCTCGAGCCTGCGCGGCGACATCACTCAGTAACTGACAGCCTCGTCACTCAGTAACTGACATCGTCCTCGCAAGCGGCGATCGCTCGATGACGCGCTGCGCCAATTGCCGATCGCGCTCTCCGACGCAAACTTAATGGCGCTGCTTTCGCGCTTATTTCGGGGCGTCTGGAAGCGAGGGCAGAGGCGGATAGTTCGCGGGAACGGGGCCGGTGAGCGAGTCGAGAAAGGCGACGATGGCCGCGACGTCTTCGTCCTTCAATTCTTCGCCGAGTTGAACTTTCCCCATGATCTTGACCGCCTTCGGCAATTCCGCCACCGATCCGTCGTGGAAATAGGGCGCGGTCTTCTCGACGTTCCTAAGCTGCGGCACTTTGAAGACATAAAGGTCCGCATCGCTCTTGGTGACGTCGAAGCGACCCTTGTCCGGTTTCGGGGACCCGGTCTCCTTCCAGTAATCTTCCTGGACGCCAAATTTCTGAAAGGAGTTGCCGCCAAGCAGCGGCCCGTTGTGGCAAGAGACGCAGCCAAGCGAGATAAATTTCTGCAGACCCGCCTGCTCTTTTGGCGTCAGCGCCTTGGCGTCGCCCTTGAGGAAGGCGTCAAAACGGCTGGGCGTCAACAGCGTGCGCTCGAAGGCGGCGATGGCGACGCCCCAGTTCTTCTGATTGATCGGGTCGCCTTCGCCGGGAAAAGCCTGCGCGAAGAGGTCAGCGTATCCTGGAACGGCCTTCAACTTGGCGACGACGGCGGCGAAGTCGGGATTGCCGTAGCTCACGGCGCCCGTGGGTGATTTCTCCGCCTGCTCCTCGAGCGATTCGCGGTCTCCGCGCCAATGCTGCTTGAAATTCAGGGATGCATTGAAGATCGACGGCGCGTTGCGCGGATTTTCCTTGCCGTTCACACCGATCGCCTTGGGGAGGCCGTCGGTGGCGGCGAGATCCGCCTGATGGCAATGGCCACAGCTCACATTGCCGTCGGCGGAGACGCGGTTCTCATAAAAAAGCCGGCGTCCGAGCTCGGCGCGCAGCCCCGCGGCGGCGCCTGTCGGAAGCGACGGCAGCGGCTGAAAATGCCCCTTGGCTTCCTCGACGAGGCTCTTTGCCGGCGCGCTCTGCGCGCCGCCCATGCAGCCGAGCGCGGCAAGCGCCGCAAATCCCCCCGCCCCGAGCAGCTTTCTCATTCTCGCCTCCATCCGCCAAGCCAAAACAAGATTCCACAAGGAAAAGCCGGCGCCAAAGGTGGAACGACGCTCCTCGCGGAGCCGCTCAGCTTTGCGCCGGCTTGGAAATGGAGACGGGCTCGGGATGCTGCCGGCCCTGTCTGGTCGGAGTTAGATTTCCGCCGACTCGTAGGCGGTGATTTCCATGCCGACGCAAACTTCGACGATTGTGGGGGTGGTCCAGGCCATGGGGTTCCTCCAGCTCATTGGCGCGAAACTCTCGTCCCGGCTTCTGGCAGCCGGGTTCGAGCTGACGGGCTTTTATCACGGGCACAACGCCCATGCAATTCGAACCTCTTAGCCTTCACGTAAGCGCAGTTCCCCTCGCGCGCGCCCGCGACGTCTGGGAGCGACTTTAAGCACGCGGAGCCTGATCTGTTCCAAGGCGCGTGAACTCCCGCGCAATCTTGCTTTTTATTGCTGAATCTTTAAGTTTTTTCGATGATTCGGCGGTGCTCGCCCGAAGCGGCCCCGTTGCCCGCGAGGCGGTCAACCGTTCATTTTGTTCTTGGTGTTAGCGCGCATTGCATGGGTTCTTAACGCGCGCTCGCCAAGCTTCGTGACATTTCAGATCGAGATAATGCAGGACCCTGGGTCATGACCGCAAATGGCGAAGATGACAACAACTCGAGTTCTTGCTCCCGCGAAGAGCAATGGTCCGCAGAGGAAGGGTCCGCGAGCGGGACGGTGACTCGCGCCGATCTCGCCCGAGCCGTCCAAAGCGTAGTTGGCCTGCCTCGGCGAGAATCTGCCCTGCTCGTCGACATGGTGTTCAGCGAGATTTTCGAACGACTCATCGCGCGCGAGGATGTGAAGCTTTCCTCTTTCGGAACCTTTTCGGTCCGCGACAAGCCTGCGCGACTCGGGCGCGATCCGCGCACGGGCGTTGGAGCCCCGATCTCCGCGCGGCTCGTCGTGACTTTCAGGCCATCAAGGATTCTGCGCGCCCGCATCGGGGGCAGCGTCGAAATGGACGAGCTCGCCGCCGATGCGGAGGAAGCTGACAAAGATTAGAGCGGCGGAGTTTTCTTAAGACGCCGTTACGCTCTCTAGAAACGCGGCTAGGTCACTGGTCACGAAATCGACATGGGGCTCCAGGCCGTCTGCGATCTCCCAATGCTCGCGCGCGGTCGAAACGTCTGACAACGGCTTGACCAGCACCGTGGTTGTTCCCCGGCGATGGGGAACTTCGAGATTGCGGGCGATATCCTCGAACAGCGCAGCGCGGCGCGGATCAATCGCATGCTTGGAAAAGAACCGCTCATAGGCCTCGGCCTCGGGTTTGGCGACAAAATCAGCGGCGACGATGTCGAAAATGTCCTCGAACAAATGATCGACGCCAAGCGCACGCGCCGTCTCCACCGCATGCTCGCGCGAGCCGTTGGTCAGGATCAGCTTGCGTCCTGGCAGGGCGGCGATCGCGGCGGCGAGCGTATGATCGGGCTTCAGCGATGAGCGATCGACGTCATGCACGTAGCGCAGATAAGCCTCGGCGTCGACGCCATGCTCCGTCATGAGGCCGCGCAACGTCGTGCCGTAGCGTTTGTAATAATGCTTCTGCAGCGCGCGCAGCGACAGGCTGTCCAGCCCGAAGAGCCGGATCATGAAAAGGGTGATGCGGTCGTCGATCTTGGGCCAAAGATCGCTGGTGGCGGGATAGAGCGTGTTGTCGAGATCGAAGACGAAAGTCTCGATCTTGGAAAAAGCCGTCGCGATGCGCTCCGCCTCGCCTTGCGAAATCGTCGCGCGCGACGAAAGCGCCTTCTCGTCGCGCTTCACCGCGTGATCAGCGTTCCCGCGCCATGATCCGTCAAAAGCTCGATCAGCACGGCGTGCGGCAGCTTGCCGTCGAGGATCACGACGCCCTCGACGCCTCGCTCGACCGCATACATGCAGGTCTCGACCTTAGGGATCATGCCGCCGGTGATCGTGCCGTCGGCGATAAGCCCTGGAATGTCGGCGATCTTCAACTGCTCGATAAGCTTCTTGTCCTTGTCGAGCACGCCCGGCACATCGGTCAGGAAGAGGAGACGCTTGGCGCCGAGCGCGCCGGCGATGGCGCCTGCGAAAGTGTCGGCGTTGATGTTGTAGGTGTCGCCGTTCTGCCCTTGGGCGACGGGGGCGAGGACCGGAATAAGCTCGCGCCCCAGGACTTGGTCGAGCACGGTCGTGTCGACCTTGACCGGCTCGCCGACAAAGCCAAGGTCGACGCCGTCGGAAGCCCCTGGCCGAGCCAGCTTGGCGGCCGTGACCATGCGCCCGTCCTTGCCGCAAAGACCGATCGCGCGGCCGCCCTCCGCGTTGATGAAGCCTACGATCTGCTTGTTGATCGCGCCGGCGAGCACCATTTCCGCGATGTCCATCGTCGCCTTGTCGGTGACGCGCAGGCCATCTGAAAAATGCGAGGCGATTCCGAGCTTCTTGAGCATGGCGCCGATCTGCGGGCCGCCCCCATGCACGACGACCGGGTTCACCCCGGATTGCTCAAGGAGCACCATGTCGCGGGCGAAGTCGCGCGCGACCGAATCGTCGCCCATCGCATGGCCGCCATATTTAACGACGACGATCGCGTCGTCATAGCGCAGCATGTGCGGCAGCGCCTGCGTCAGAATTTCCGCCTGCTTCAGTGCGTCCGCCCTGGGGTCGTCGGTCATTGTCGCGGCCTATTATTTGGGTTGCGCTCGTGGCTGCTTAGCGCGTTTCCCGCTCGAACGAAATCGCTCGAGCGATAAGGAACCGCGCAAAAGCAAAAACTTAGAGCATGTCCTGACCGGAAAACCGCTTCGCACTTTTCCGTGACATGCTCTAGACCGGAGCGTCAGGCCATTCAAGCGCCGGCGCGCAATCGGATCGGCTTTCTTGGTTTTGTCGCCGTCTCATCACCGCGCGGGCGCGGGAGTCAGCATATCGGCGGCGGCGCGCTCGGCCGCCCGCTGCATCGTCTCGGCTCCGAGCGGTCCGATCAGCACGAAGTCGTAACCCGCCGCCCGCCACTCGATTGCGGTGAGCGCTTGGTCGACCCGCGGCGCGTCGCGCGGAAAGCCGATCGAATCCGCTTTCTCGTAATAAAGCGCGACGCGCGCGCTGAGATCGCCACGTTCATAGATCAGCACGCCGGCCGGTCCTCGCAGGCCCGGCGTGACGCGCGCGCCGAGCAGCTTCAAGTCGAGGCTCGAGAGATCGGGCGCGCGGGCGAAGCCGAGCCGCGAGCGCAAGGCGTTCAGCAGCTCTTCCTTCTGCGCCGCGTCAAATTCGACGGGTCGCGGGTCGAACGCATAGGTGTGATAAGCGCGGTCGGCGCGCTCCACATAGGAGGGCTCGGCCGCAGCCTGCGGCGGCAAGCCAGGGCGCGTGAGCACGAAGACCGCCGCGCCGGCGATGACCGCGCCGGCAAGCAGCGCCCCGATGGTCGAAGCGAGCGCTCCCGCCCGCCTCCCCGCCTGCAGTCCCTCGAGGCGTCGCAACGATCGCGTCGAGCTCGACGGCCGCCCCCAATGAATGGCCCCGCTCTCGATGGGCGGCGCGCCCGCGGCGGCGTTTCTTTGCGCCGCATTGCGCAGCGAAAGCGGCGGCCTTTCCTGCGCGACCGGTTCGAAGGCCGCGCGCAGCGCCGCGTTCTGCCGCCGCCAGCCTTCGACGAGCGCGGCGTCCTCGGGGCAGCCCGCGAGATGGTCCTCGACGCGCAGGCGTTCTTCGCCGGAAATCTCGTTATCAACGAGCGCGTGTAGATCGGCTTCGTCGATCGACGGAGTAGCTCCCATGGGCCGCCTATTTCACGAGCCGTAAATGGCCGCCTGCGCGGCGCTGGCCGTCAGAAGGCGCGGGCGGGCGAATATCGAGCGTCGAGAGCGCGGCGCGCGCGCGCATCACTCGTGCAACCAGGGTCTCGCGTCTGGCGCCGATGATCTCCGCGGCGTCGGCATAGGAAAAACCTTCGAGCGCGACGAGTAGGATGGCCGCCCGCTCCTCGAAGGGCAGTGAAGCCAGGCCTTGCGCAATCGCCGGCTGGCGCGCCGAAAGCTTCGCGCCCTCCAATGCGGCCAGCTCCTCGCGCGCCGCCGAGGTCAGCGCATGATAGGCGCAGATGCGCGCCACGCCCGGCCCGCCGCGCCGCAGCCCATGATTTCGGATCGCCGCGGCCGCCTTGTCGATCGCGCTTTGGACAAGGTCGTCGGCGGCGATGGAGCCTGCCGTGACGCAAAGCGCCCGCGCATAGCGTCGAAGGCGGGGAGTCGCCTCCTCGACCTCGGCGAATAGCGCTTCCCTGTCTCCCATGGTCGCAGTCCAAAAGGGCCCGGTTACCTGCCGCCTCCAGCCGGCTGCAAGTGATGATAGGACAGTCCGGGCCGCTTGACCATCGTTCTTCGCGAGTCAACCTCTTCTCCTGCGCGCCCGTAGAGCCTGTCACGGAGAAGCGCGAAGCGGTTTGCCCCTCAGGACAGGCTCTAAGTTTTTGATCTGGAGCTTAGTCCTTTTCGATCGCCTGGCGGAATCGCCTGAACACAGAAGACGTGATAGATTCTAGAAGTTTAGAGCGCGATTTGCGCGAAAAACCGGTTTCCGATTTTTCGCATCACGCCCTAGCGCGGGGTTGACCCCGAAGAGCCCGCCCTTTAGTGGGAGCCATCCGGCGCGTCCCGCTGGAAGAAGAACAGGCGAAGACGGAGGCCTTTGCTCCGTTCGGTGCGGTAGGCGCGACAGCGTCCTTCCGCTTTTCGCCTTGAGCGAGCGCGTAGCTCAGTCGGTAGAGCATCTGACTTTTAATCAGGGGGTCCTGGGTTCGAGTCCCAGCGCGCTCACCAAGGAAATCAATGAGTTGCCGACCCGTTGTGGTTCGCTGCCAGTAGGTGGCGACCAAATGGCGACCACGGAGCGCAGACCAGGCCATGGCATAGGCGACTGATCATCGTCGGTCGGCTGCGCAACTGCGCGGGCAACTGCGCGTGGATGAGAGTCCGCCTCAAGTCAGGATCGGAGCCTTTTCAACTCATTTTTTGAGAACGGTCTCGGGAGGACAAGCTCGCCGCGCGGCGGCAGCGGGCGAGCTTTGACGAAGTCGTGAACCGTTTCATCTGGTCGATGATCCGCCTTATGTTGGTTCTTACGCGCTCGTATCCTGGTGAACGGCGTGACCAGAGGCGAGCGGCCGGGGGCGTTGCGGTTCGGCTTGGCTGTCTGCCTTAGCAATCGCTGCGACTGTCCAAGCTAGCTCGTCTGCGCAAGCCGATGGACCGGCCGGCTCGAGGTGAGCCAGGTCAAGAGCGCGAGAGCCAAAGCACAAGAAATCGGAAAGCCGAGGCCGAGTCCGTCCTCGCTCGCCATCAGATCGCCGAGGTTCGTCGCCGCGGCGCGGATGGCGAGCACGGCGCCCCAATAGCCGCGCTTGGAAAGCTTGCCGACGACGATGAAGCAAGGACCGCAAATCCCGCAGCGCCCGTGGTAAAAAGCGCCGCCCGGCCCAGCCCGAGATTATCGGAGAGAAGATCGCCAGCTATAGTTCCAAATGTGCTCGCGACGACCATAGAGACCCAATAGGTCGCATTGGCGGCAGGGAGAAAAATCGAAAGCCCGCCCGGCCCAGGCGCGGCGACGATCGTGTTTTGCCCGAAGCGCGCACCGATGCGCAGCGTCAAAACGAGTGCGACCAGTGAAGCGCAAAGCAGCGCGGGATAAGAGATGCGCAACTGATGCGTCAAGAGATCGGCGATGTCGGTCGCGCCCGCCCGGGAGACGAGGATCGCGAGCCAGTACTGGATTTCGCCCACGAACGCGATGCGGTTACGGCCAAACGCCAAGGCAAGGAACAGCAACGCGAAAGGTGGGAAGGCTCCGAGGAAACCCAATCCGAGGGTCGAGGAAGCGAGGTCGCCAAGATTGGCGCCGCCGATGCTCGCGGTCATCAGAAGCAACCAATAGCGTATATCGATCTCGGGCAGGCCGCGCATGAAGCTTCCATCTGCGTATCAAAAAAAGCAGGTCGCAGCGAGAGACAGAATTTCCTAGAAGACGTGACGACAGTAAGATGACTGCATTACGACAGGTGTGAAATAATTCTTCATCGTGCGCGCTGGTCGGATAGAGATCGAGGCGTTGTGCCAAAGAATCATTGGGGCCTTTGACTCATCCTTCATCGCCGACGGGAGTCTCGTTTATGAGTTTAAGGCCTAGTAAACAAATTCACCGCAGATGCTTTCCTAGACCGGCGCCGAAAATCGCGCCCACAACGGTGCTTGCGATACAGATCGGAAAGCCCAACACAGCATATCCAACGAACAGACCAAAAATTGCGCCTACTCCCGCGCAAGCGAGGGCGGTTCTGGACAGAATTTCCTCATCGTCATCATGTGCCATTGTAGCGTCGGTCCGACCCCATTAGAGACTGCCCGGCCGGAAAAATCCGTTCCAGGAATTTTGAGCGTTTGTCGCCTCTCGACGGCGCGATCGAGGCCGCGAAGAGACTAGAGCATGTCACGGAAAAGTGCGAAGCGGTTTTCCGGTCATGACATGCTCTAACTTTTTGACTTGGCGCGATTCCTGATTGCTCGAACGATTCCGTTCGAGCGGGAAACGCGCGAGAGCGTCTGCGGCCAGTTCACGCCCCAGCAGACGCGCAACGGCCCCGTGAATTTCGTGGCCCAGCTACGAGGTCGATACGTTAGCGGCAGGCGACCTCTAAAAAGGCGTCCTTGTTCGGCAAGGCCGCGTCGGTAACCTCGAACACGGAGCGAGGCAAGCCATAAAGCTCCTGGTAATATCCGTCGAGGCGCTTGCTCATCTGGCTATCATAGTCTGGTCTCACATAAAGCGTGCGACCGGTCGTATAGCGCGACACGTTGCCATCGCGCACGACAAGCTCGCCATCCTTGAAAACATAAGCCGCGTCGCGGAACATTGCCGCCGTGTCCTTTTGGTTCGGTTTGTACACCGCAATGTCAGCGACATCGCCCGGTCCGATGGCGCCACGATCCGTGAAGCCGTAGAGCTGACGTGGCGCAGCACGCGTCATTGTCGCGATTTCATGAAGGGTGTACTCGCGTTTGATTGAAGGGAGCGTCGTGTGCTGGAGCACCTCAGCAGGGAGACGCGAAAGCCACTGCGCACGCTTGTCCGCGCTCATCAGCAGAGCAAACACCTCCGGGTAGGCGGTGAAGGGCGCACCGTTCGGATGGTCAGTTGTGAAAAAGACACGCATAGGATCATTGGTCAGCAAAAAGAGTTCCAAGCCGGCGGCCCATTGCACCGCGCTGTAGTAGTCGGAAACCCTGTACGAATAAGGCACCACTCCTAGGCCGCTGCTATCGCCGTCAAAAATCGCCCCCTTTCTAGGTCGTCCGCTGGGCAGACTGTTCAACTGCTTCATGACATCGGTCGAGATCGTGACTGTGTCAGCAAACATCACTTGACCAACGTCCATTGTCACATTTGTGTTTTTATTGACTTTTTCCGCCAATTGCGCGGCCGCTGACGAAAAGCCGTTTTTGCCCTCTTTGCCGTAAGCATAGAACTGCGCGTGCGCGAGATGCAGTGGTAGGCCCTGCGAAGCGTCGATGGTTGTGAGCGCTTCTTCAATATTCCCCCCGATGCCGAGATTGCACATATGCAGATGCAAAGGATGGCCAATTCGAGTCTCCGTGACCGCGCGCTGCAATCGCGTCATGATTTCGCGCGCGGAGACGCCATATTGCGGAACCGTGTCGTCGATGGAAAAGGCCCGGACATTTTGTTTGCAAGCGCAGACGCCGCCCGGATTCGCGCATTTGATCCCGATGGCCCGGGTCGAGCGGAGCGTGGCTCCGACATAATCGCGGAATGCAGCGTCGCTTTCTCGGTCACGAAGCGCGCTGAGGAGAAAGTCGTCATTGCCCAGAACGGCCAATATGCCCTTATCGACGATTGGTATGTCTGCGAGTTCGAGGTGGGCGTGCAGCGCGTGATGGGGCAGGACCGCAGGCTCGATAACCGTGGTATAGCCCATCTGCGCATAGAGACGTCCCGTCTCGAATGTGGACCAGCCGGCGGCGGAAAACGGAGCGCCCGCGGGTTGTGGGCGGTGCGCGCGATGCGACTCGGGTAAGAGTAGCCGCACGGCGTTCACCCCGCCGCCAGCGATATGGGAGTGAATGTCGATGGCTCCGGCCATAACGATATGGCCCGAGACGTCGTGCTCTACATCCGCTAAGCGTCCCTCAGGCTGCGCTATAATCCGGCCGTGCTCGAACCATAGGTCCCCCACTCTGTCGACGCCGTTGACCGGATCGATCACTTTACCTCCGCGAAGACAGACCAACATGGCAGCGCCTCCTGAATGACTGACGCCGGGCAACGGCGCAGATAGAGTAAATTAAAATCAGCCTGTTATCCAAGAATGGCGTGAAGTCGGATAATTTCGAAAAGCTTTAGAATGAAACTTTTAATCAGGGGGGTCCTGGGTTCGAGTCCCAGCGCGCTCACCACCCAAGCAACTGGTCCTCAAGGAAAACATCAGGCAACCCCCTTGAGCGTCCATGAGAAGAACGGCCGGGGCGCCCCAATCACGCCTTCTCCTCGGCAGCCACGCTCTTTTGCGTGTTCTCCAGCCCCTCCGCGCTCTTCTTGGGCGGCGGCTTGCGGCCAAGGCGCTCGTCGAGCTTCTGCAGCGCCACAAAGAACGACGGCACCAATACGACCGCAAGCACGGTCGAAGAAATCATTCCGGTGAAGACGCTTATGCCGAGTGACTTGCGCGCGTTGGCCCCCGCCCCCGTGGCGAGCACCAAGGGCAGAACGCCGAGTATGAAGGCGATGGAGGTCATCAGAATGGGGCGGAAGCGCGAGCGCGCCGCTTCGATCGCGGCCTCGATCGTCGGTTTGCCGTGGAGGAGTCGTTCCTCGCGGGCGACCTCGACAATGAGAATGCCGTTCTTGGCGGACAAGGCGATGAGGAGCATCAGCCCGATCTGAACATAGAGATTGTTGTCGACGCCAAGGCTCGTCAGCGTTAGCGCGGGCCCGACCAGCGCGAGAGGAACCGCTGCAATAACGGCAAGCGGCAAGATCCAGCTCTCATATTGACCCGCGAGCACGAGATAGACGAGGAGCACCGAGAGAGCGAAACCGACATAAAGCAGATTTCCGGTGACCTTCTCCTGATAGGAAATTGCGTTCCATGCGAAGCCGACGTCGTTGGGCAGCTTCTTGGCGGCGATCTCCTCCATATCCGTCATGGCCTCTCCCGAGCTGAAGCCGCGGGCGGGCGCGCCGATGATCGCGGCTGATGGATACAGGTTGAACAGCGCGATCAAAGGAGGCGCCGTCAATGGCTCGAGACGCGCGAGCGTCCCGATGGCCACCATATTACCCTGGCTGCCGCGAACATACATGTTCAGGAGATCATCAGGCTGCAGGCGATACTGAGAGTCGGCCTGAACATAGACTTGCATAACTTGTCCGAACTTCGCGAACTGGTTCACGTAGGTCGAACCGACGTAAGAGGTCAGAGCGGAAAACACGTCGCCGACCGAAACCTTCAGCGATTCGGCCTGGACGCGGTCGACCTTGAGGCCGACGTGCGGAGAGTCGGAGCGGAAGGTGGTGAGAACGTGTTGAAGCTGGGGATCGGCTTGCGCGCTCTTGATGACATCCTTCGTGACGACTCCCAGTCTTGCGTAGTCGAAGCTGCCGCCCAGCAGATTGACTTGCATCTGGAAACCGCCGGCGTTCCCGATGCCTTGGATTGGCGGCGGCACGAGCATGTCGGCCTTACCATCCGAGATGGCCTCGACCTTCTTTTGCAATCCCATAACGAGGGGAAGAAGCCCCTGGTCTTTCGCTTTCCCGCGCTTCGCCCATTCATCGAAGATCACATAATTGACCCCCGCGCTGGAGAGGACCGCGCTTGAATCGAGGACCGACACGCCGGCGACCGTGATCACCTCCTTCACGCCCGGCGTGGCCAACGCCATTTTAGCCGCCTGGCTCAGCGAACTGACCGTTCGTTCCAGCGACGCGCCTTCCGGGAGCTGCACCGCCGTCATGGCGTAGCCCTGATCCTCGTTGGGAATGAACGCCCTCGGCAAGCGCGCGAGGCCCCATATCCCCAGGGCGGAGATGGCGAGCCCGGCCAGCACCACCGCGCCCGAGCGCCTGACCAAAGCGCTGACGAGCCGCATGTAAAGCGCTTCTACGAAGTCATAAGCCTGGTTGAACGCGCGGTAGAAAGGGTTCCTTCGTCCCGGGGGGATCGGACGCAGCCATTGCGCGCATTGCGTGGGCTTCAAGGTCGCTGCGTTGATCGCGCTAATCAGGGCGGTGGTGGCGATCACGACGGCGAATTGCGCCAGCATTTTCCCGGATATTCCCGGCAGAAAGGCCGGCGGGACAAAAACGGCCATGAGGACGAGCGTGATGCCGATAATCGGTCCGAACAATTCCTTCATGGCTTGAACCGACGCGTCATGCCCCGACAGCCCCCTTTCAATGTGTTTGGAGGCCCCTTCGACAATGACGATCGCGTCGTCCACGACAATCCCGATGGCGAGCACGACGCCGAACAAGGTCGAAAGATTGATCGTGTAACCGAGCGCCGCCATGCCTGCGAAGGCGCCGATGATCGTCACCGGAACCGTGGTCGCAGGAACGAGCGTCGCGCGGAAGTTTTGCAGAAACACCAGAATGACGACGAGAACGAGAATCCCCGCCTCATAAAGCGTCGTGTAAACTTCATCGATCGAGTCTTTGACGAAATCCGTCGTATTGAAAGGAATCCGATATCTGAGGTCGCGTGGGAATCGCCGCGAGAGCTCCGCCATCTTGGCGTCCACTTCCTTGGCGACCCGGAGGGAGTTGGCGTCGGGAGTCTGGTAGATGGCGATGCAGCCGGCCGGCTGATCGTTGAACCTGCACTGCTGGGAGTAGTTCTGCGAGCCGAGCTCGACTCTCCCGATATCCTTGATTCTAACGAGGCGCGCGCCCTGGTCCGTGCCTTCCGACTTGACGATGATCTGCTCGAACTGGCTCGGGTCGTCGAAGCGCGATTGGATATCGACGGTATATTGGAAATCCTGGGTGTCAGGGGCCGGCGGCATGCCCGTTTGGCCGGCGGCCACGAGCTGGCTCTGTTGGCGAATCGCCTTGATGACCGCTTCCGGGGTGAGGCCGAAGGCATAGAGCTTTCGGGGGTCCATCCAGACCCGCATTGCATATTTCGCCGCGCCGAACACGGTGACGTTGGCTACCCCCGGCAGGCGCGCCAATTCATTGACGAGATTGATTGTCGCGTAATTGCTAAGGAATGAAGCGTCATAGGTTCCGCCCGGCGAGTCGAGACTCACGATCTGCAAGATAGCGGTCGATTTCTTTTGAACCGTCACGCCTTGCGCCTGAACGGACATCGGAAGCGAGGGGATCGCGTTCGAAACTCGGTTTTGCACGAGCACCTGCGCCATGTCAGGGTCCATGCCGATTTTGAACGTGACGATCAGCTGGTAGCTGCCGTCGGCCGCGCTCGTCGACGACATGTAAAGCATGTTGTCGACGCCATTCACTTGCAGCTCTATTGGCAGAGCGACAGTGTCGATGACAGTTTGCGGGCTGGCTCCGGGATAGTTGGTCGAGACCACCACGGTCGGCGGAACGATGTTCGGATATTGCGAGACCGGCAGGCTGACGATCGCCACGATGCCGATCACCACGATCACAATGGCCAAGACATTCGCGAGAACAGGATGCTCGATGAAGAACTTCGACATCAGGGATTCTCTCCCTCTCTGTCGAGCTTAATCAATTTCGGCGAAACCTTCGTTCCGGGCGAGGCGCGCCAAAAATCGCTGAGGACGACGCGATCGTCTCCGTTCAGCCCGGACAAGATGACACGGAGGTTGCCGTCGAGCTCGCCGAGCTGAACATAACGCTGCTCGACGACGTCATCCTGGTTTAGCACCAGCAAGAAGCGGCCGCCTTGATCCGACTGCAAGGCGCTATCCGGCACGAGCAAGGCCCCCGGCAAGACTCGCCCTTTTGGCAACCGCATCTGAACGAAGAATCCCGGCAGCAGACTGAGAGTCGGGTTCTTCAAGATCCCTCGCACGAACAAGGTTCCGGTCTTCGGATCGAGTCCGGGCGCGACATATTCGATCGTTCCGCGATAGGGAAAATTGTTCTGGTTTTGCAGTCCGACCTCGACCGGGACTTTCAGGAGCTCAGCGTATTCCGGCCATTTCTGCTTGAGATTGCTCCGAATTGTGAACAGTTCGGCTTCGCTGAGATTCGCAACGACATAAATCGGATCGAGCTGCACGATGTCGGCAAGCACGGTTCGCTGACCGGCGCCCCCCACCGTGTTGCCGGGATCCATGTAATGTTTCGTCATCTGACCGTCGAACGGGGCGCGAACCTCCGTGTAACTGAGATTGAGCTTCGCAATGTCGACCTGCGCCTTTGCAGCCTCCAGGTCGGCTTGGGTCTTTGCAGCCTGGAAGTTCCAATTATCGACGACGACCTGGGCGGCGGCGCCCTTTTTCTCGAGCGCTCCATAGCGGGAGGCTTCCGTCCTGGCATAGTACACCGCCGCTTCTAGCGCTCGGACTTGAGATTCGGCCTGCCTCAATTGATCTTTATATTGCTGTTGCTGTATTGTGAATAAGAGGTCACCCTTCCGGACAGTCTGACCATCCCGGAAATGGATTTTTTCCAAATATCCTTCCACGCGAGCAATCAAATTGACTGTATTTACCGACGTGGCGTTGCCCGTAAGCTGGACATATTCGGTAACCTTCTGAACCCTGGGGCGGGCCGCTGGGACCGTCGGAGCGCCCGCCGGGGGCGCGGCCGCGCCTGAAGCGGGAGGCGACGCAGCTTTGGCGGGTTCGGCGTCCTTGCCGGGAGAAGGTTTTTGGGCGCCGCCAATCTCGCGAAACAGCTTTTCCCAGGCCGATTCGGCCGAGGCGGGCGGCGCCGCTCCGAGGATAAACGCGGAGACAAGGAAGAAAGCCCCGGCGACGCGGGCTAGAGCGCGATGCGAAAAAGTGGAAACCGGTTTTTCGCACAAATCGCGCTCTAAACGTTTAGAATCGATCACGTTTTCTGCTTTCAGGCGCTTCCGCCTGAAAGCAGCGTGATCTAGCGCCCCGGCGGCTCCCGCCGAGCCATTGCTCCAGCCCCTTGCGATATGAAAGCTCAGCTTCATAGGGGATCGCTCATTGCTTTCGCGCCTTTCCTCACCACTCAGGCAATCGAATCTTCGGCCCTTCATCCTGGGCCCCAGGCAAACCGGGATCCGGCGGCGGAGGCTGCCCGCCCGGAGACAAGAGCTCGCCCCAGTTCGTTCGGGCGCGCATATCCAGGGCCGTGGCGGGGTCCACGAAGCCTTGCCCCTCTCTGATCTGCCATCCTCCGCCGAGCCCGCGGAAGACCGCAACCAAGCCGGTGGACACATTGCCGCTCGCCACCGCAAAGCTGTTTTGGGCCGAGTAGAGATTCTCTTCCGACGTCAGAACCGTGGTGAAGTCGCGGGTTCCCTGCTGATACTCGAGCAGCGAAATCTTCAAGGCCCCGCGAGCCTCGGTGACGCTGCGGCGCAGAAAGGCCGCCTGCGAGCGCGACAGCAAGAATTTGGAGATCCCGTCTTCCACCTCGCGCTGCGCGTTGAGCACCGTATTTTGGTAGTCGACAAGGTATTGTTGCAGGGTCGCGTCCTGGAGGCGCACATTATTTGTGATCTGCCCGTAGTTCAGCACGTTCCATTTGAACGAGGGCCCGATGGTGAAGGCCCTGCCGAGGGGTTGGAACATTTGAACGAGACTATGCCCGCTGACGTTGCTCGCCATGCCGCCGAAAGCCCCGGTGATGCTGATCGCCGGATAGAGTTCCGCTTCCGCCACGCCAATCTGCGCGCTTTGCGCGGCGGCACGCAGCTCGGCGACGCGAATGTCGGGTCTGCGGCGCAACAGATCCGCGGGAACGCCAACCACAACCTCGCCCGAGGGGGATGGAATCTTGCCAGTCGAAGAGGCGAGCAAGGAACCTAACGGCTCCGGCGCCATGCCCAACAGCACGCGCAGCGCATTCTGGCCTTTCCTGAGCTCGATCGTGAGCTGTGGAACAGTCGCCTCGGTCTGGGCGAGCACGTTTTCCGACTGATAGACGTCGAGCATCGTCGAAGCGCCGCCGTGGTAGCGATCACGCGCGATTCGGACGGCCTCCCGCTGTCGAACGATATTCTCGCGGGCGATCGCGATCTGCTGCTCGATCGTGCGGATGCCAATGTAGGTTTGCGCGACGTCGCCGAGAAGCGTCACGAGCACATCGTCGTAGCTTGCGATTGAGGCAAGATAGGTGGTGTCGGCCGACTCGACGCCGCGACGAAACTTTCCCCAAATGTCGACTTCCCACATCGCCGAAGCCATCCACCTGTCGGCCCAAAAATTCCCGAGCGTCGTCGAGTTTCCCCCTTGCGACGCGGGCGTGGCGTTGCTCGCGCGATTGTAGGAGACCGCGCTGCTCACGCTTTGCGACTGGGGATAGAACTCGCCGATTGCGACGCCGAGCTCGGCGCGCGCCTGGAGCACCTTCGTGCCGGCGCTCAACAGCGTCAGATTTTGAGCATAGGCAATGTCGATGAGCTGATTGAGGACCGGGTCGTGAAAGACACGCCACCAGTCGCGATATTCTTCGGCTCCGCTCTTTAGAGAATGGCTCCGCCATTCGAGCCAGGTGTCTGCGACCGGCGCGGGCGGAGTGACGAAGTCGGGGCCGACGGCGCATCCGGCCAAACCGGCCGCAAGCACAATCGCGCAGCCCGCCGCGCCCCCCTTCCTCGTCAGTGCCCCTGCCATGAAGGCTCCCAGTCGCATTTAAATCGAGAGCTCGCGACGACTCGATCCCTACGCAACACTCATGAAGAGCACCCGCCTATAGGCTGCGGAGCAAGCATCCTCCTCCGGCACGGGACCGATGTCCGCAACCGGAGAACTGCGCGATCAACAGAATCGCCGATTCTTGAGGAATACAGTAGAGCTTCTGCTCGGTAAAGCATCTTCCCCATGAAAGCGGGGGAAATGCGTTAAAAATTCTGCCGGTCACATTTCAGCGTATCGCGAGAGCGGGATGCGAAAAAGTGGAAACCGGTTTTTCGCGCCAATCGCGCTCTAAATTTGTCGGGAAGGCCAAGGCCCCTTCGATTTCTCCCGAAGCGAGAAAGCGAGAACTGAGGCCTGGAGTTGGCGACAAGCGAAAAAACTCGTCCGAACGATCAACGCCCGTTCACAGCACTTTCAATACCGTGCGCGCGAGGATCGCCAAGGTGTAAAACTCCAGCGCGCCCTGTTTCGCCCGATAGCTTCGCTGCATGCGCTTACGACCGTCGCGTTGCTCTTGCAGTTGCGCCGGCGGGGGTGTGGGCGAATGCATCAGCGACGGGCTTCCGATACGGTAATGCAGCGCAACCCGATCAAGAAAAAGAGCGCCGCACTCCCGCATGATGCGCACGAAGAAGTCCGCGTCTTCCATCAACCGAATCCCCGGGTCGAAGCCGCCGATCCGTTCGACGCACTCACGGCGCGCGACGCCGGCGCTGCAAACCAGCATGGGAGGCCCGAACAACATGCGGCTCGTGAAAGCGAGCCGGGACCCGAATCTCCCGCATGCAGCTGCATTGCGTGCGGCCTCGGCGAAGTAGCGTTGTTCGTGCTGCAGCTGCGTCTCGGGGCAGCCGCCAAACGGCGCGATCCGGCCGAACACGAGGCCCACGCCGGGATGAGCGTCGAAAGCCGTCTTGACGGCGGCGTAATGGCCTTCCGGCACAATGTCGTCATCGTCTAGGAAGTGGATGAAGCTCCCTTTCGCGCGGGGCCTCGCCAGGTTGCGCACCACGCTGGGAACACCGCCGGTCGGCAGAGGATTTCTCTGATAGCTCACCCGCGGATCGTTCAGCGCGCGCACGTCGTCCCCCGCCGACCCATCGGGACAATCGTCGACGACCAAGACCTCGAACGTCACGCCCGATTGCCGAAGCACACTGGCGATCGCCTCGCTCAGCTGCTCGCGCCTGCGATAAGTCGGGATCACGACCGAGAAGTCGATCAAGGCCCAACTCCGCGATCCGAGCCATCCGGTTGTACGGTCGCGCCAAGATGGGGCGTCAGGCGCTCGCCAAAGTCACGCGCATGCGGGGGACGCAATAAGTTGTGATGATCTCCCGGCGTCACATGCACCTCGATGGCGCCGGTCGCACAGGTTTTCCATCCCAGCGTGCTGTCCGCTTTATATTCAGGGGCGCGGCCAGCCGCATTAAAGAGCACGAGACGGCCCTCGTATCTCGGCGGCCTATAGGCTTGCCATGCCGCCAGCAAAACGAGCTCATTACTGCTAAAGGCGCTTGGGATCCGCCAGCCCAAACCGCGGGACGCCGCTCGGAAGACCCGAAACGCGACCTTCTTGCACCGCGCGCGGCAAAGCACGAATAGGTCATAGACGATCTGGTCGATCCTGCCATGGATAACATTACGGCCGTATTTGCGGAGCCTATGGAACAGGTACGTATGATAGTAATCCGTCCGCTGTGCCGACGGTAAAGTTTGACTGTAGGATGGATGCTCTGTGTCCAAAAGCGCAAGCAACCCAATTTGCTCGCCCTCTTCCATCAGGCGTAACGCCATTTCATATACGACCAAGCCGCCAAATGAGTAGCCGCACAGATAGTACGGACCGCGCTTTTGTATCTTGCGGAGCTTCCGGACATATTTCTCGGCGATCTGCTCGACGCTGGGAAATTGCTCCCGGCCGCTGAGAGCGGGGAGACCAAAGGAATAGACTGGCTGATCGCTCGGCAGCGCCGCAGCGAGATCGCTATAGGCGGCGCCGTCGCCATCACCGGCGCAAGCGCAAAACAGCGGTGGCCTTGCGCCGGAGTCGCGCAGCGGCACGACCCAGGAACACTCCAGCTCGACGCTTCGATGGTGAACCGTCGTCTGGCCGCCTGCGCTCTGTTGGCTCGATGAGTCTATCGGCAGCGACAAGTCTTTAGCTCCAGGCCCTGGCATAACGCGATCGATTCTAAAATTTTAGAGCGCGATTTCGCGCAAAAGACCGATCTCCACTTTTTCGCATCGCGCTTTAGCCGCAAATCCTCAGGTGAAGTTGCTTGTCTCCCGCTCCGGGAACCACAACAGCACGCGTCTGGCGTGTCGCACGGCACCATAGGCCAAGCCCGCTCGGCTTACGATCATGCGCAACTTCGGCGATCCGCCGAAGCAACTGAGAAAGCGCGCCGTTCCGCTCGTGGAGACGCCATCGAGATCGAATACGAGGCTGCGGCTATTCGCGTGCTTGATCGCCGACCAGATCAACAGGTTTATCGAACCATTATCGCCGATATTCGCAGCCCTGGTCGAGAGCAGATAATACATCCTTCCGTGTCCCCAGACGAGATATACCATCGCTGCGGGCGTTCCATCAGGCCATCTCGCGCTCAAGATCATCCCGCTGTCCCGAGCGCGGCTCTGGCGAAACAGCTCGGGAAAGTTTGCAAAATCGGTGTGACTTGCTACGTGGCGCTTCCTGAGATTGTCTAAATAGAAATCAATAAATACGTTCGGGTCATCGACATTGGAGACAGTGAATTTTTCTTCCGCCCGGCGGATATGTTGCCGAGTCTTGAAGTGCATCGCGCCCCAAAGCGTTTTCTCGTCGTGTCTGCAATCAATTTCAAAGGTATATTGTGGCTTTAGGTCGAAGCCCTGCTCCTGGAAGGCCAGGCCATCGGCGGCCGATGTGGGAAAAGCTTGATGAAAAAAGTCGAAGGCTGGAAGCTGGTCAATCAGCTCCCGAATGATCGACAGGCGTCGAAGCAGCTGCGTTTGTGGCTTCCCAACACCCGCGTCGATAACGGGCCCCAGCACATGAGTGAAGGGCGGCATGCAACATTCGACAAAGCCCAGCCGTCTCCGCACGACGAACGGAAGGCGGCCGACGACGCGGCCGTCGTTCGAAACCTTGACCTCCTGAAATTGCCCGTTTGACGCGGCCGCAAGCCACCAGTGCTCGTGAAAGAGCGCTCCTGGCAATTCTGTTTCTGGCCAGGTGGGCGCGCCCAGCAACATCTCGATCTCCGAAGGGGGAATCGCAACCCTTCATCGATGAGATTCATCCCACGGAGATTCTGACAAATCAAGAGGTCAGCGCTTGGTCACAGCCTTTGAGGCCATGAGGGGGACCGTTCGTCAACGAAGCTCATACGTGTACATTCACGCCGTCGGACTGATCATTAATGATGAAATGCGAACCCTTAGAGTGCGATGCGAAAAAGCGGAAACCGGTTTTTCGGGCGAGTCGCGCTCTAAACTTTGGAATTGTTCCACGTTATCTGCGCCTGAGCTATGGTCTCCACCGACCGTGGAGGACAGCCTTCGCGGGTTCGTCGCGATGGGGTCTGGGGCAGCGAACACAGATTGCTTAGTTCAGCGCGTTGGTGTCGAGGCAGAACAGAGTCAATTGATGGAGACCTCGTCCCCGCCCAATCGTTTGAAGCAATAAGATGCAGATGGCGACGCGCGCTAGGCGACGCCGCCACCGTCACGATCTGGTCAGATTCCAGCGGAGTCGCACGCGCGACGAGAGCATTAGACGCTTAAAAGAACATGCCGAGAGCGCCGCCAGCGAGGGCGCCGATCAACGCAGGGGACACGATCCCGGCCGGCGTGCCGGTGAACGCCCAGGCGCCGGCTGCGCCGAAGATGACCGCGCCAATGGCGGCAAACGCATAGACCTTCGGAGTGAGCTCGATTTCTTTCTCAGCCATTTTTCTCTCCCATGGATCTTCTTGTGCGTGGCCTAGCAACCCCACGCCCTTTGGCCAGTTTAGGCGCGGCTCCCCGCGTTGAACGGAGGTCCGGCGACCAATGAATCTGATGCAGTCTTGTTTTATTCGTGTGGCCGTTTTCTATCGCGTCGATGACATGAGACGACGACGAAATTTTCGCCAATGCAATTGTTTTTCGAACGACTTCGCTCGAGCCAATTCACGCCGCATGCGCCGGCACGGCAATCTGAGAGAGAATCGCTAGATGAGGCGATGTGCGGGTTACGCGCACGCCTATGTTAGGCTTGCGGTCGGAACAACTTTCACGCCGCTCAAATCGCATCCTTGTCGCGCTCGCCCGTGCGGATGCGGACGACCTGATCCAGAGTGTAGACAAAAATCTTTCCGTCGCCATGCGTTCCGGTTCTCGCGATCTCAATGATCTTCTCGATCGCCCTCTCGACCATCTCGGCGTTGACGACGACCTCGATTTTCACTTTGGGGATGAACATGGCGACATGCTCCGCGTCCCGGTAGATGTCGGCGTGCCCCGCTTGGCGCCCATAGCCCTTCACCTCGGTGACCGTCAGTCCCATCACGCCGATCTTGCGCAAGGCGTCTTTGACGTCGGTCAGCTTGAACGGACGAATGACGGCAGCCACGCATTTCATTTGCTTTCCCCGCCATCTGTCGCCGGACCGGGCCCGAGCGCCTCGCGCTGATCCTGCGCCAAAAGCATTGCGCCCCGCAATCAAAATCCCCTACCGCATCAGGCGCGGCGCCATGTGGGGCTGTGGCGTCTTGTCCGGTCAATGCGCCCGGTGGGAGTCTTCTTCGTCCGTCTCGGACGCATGCGCGCCGAAGCGCGGCGGGCTGAGGAAGACCGAGCGCAGCGCCGGCGCGACGACAAGCAGCATGATGGGGCCGAGCAGCATGCCGCCGACGACGACGGTGGCGAGCGGACGCTGCACTTGCGAGCCGATCGCGTTGGAGATCGCGGCCGGGAACAGCCCCACGCCGGCGGAGAGCGCGGTCATCAGCATCGGCCGCATGCGCTGCTCCGAGCCGTGGAAGATCGCTTCCTCGAAATCCATGCCTCGAATCGTCAGCTCGCGGAAATAAGTGATGTTCAGAATGCCGTCCATCACCGCGACGCCGAAGAGCGAGATGAAGCCGATCGCCGCCGAGATGGAGAAGTCGAGGCCCGAGACGTAAAGCGCGATAATGCCGCCGCTGATCGCGAAGGGGATGCCGGCCATGGCGACCAGGCTGTCGCGCAGCGAGTTGAAGAGACTATAGAGCAAGAGCAAGATCAACGCGAAGGTGACCGGCACCACGAAATAAAGCCGCTTCTTCGCCTCCTGTAGGTTCTCGAACTCGCCCGCCCAAAGGATCTGATAACCTGTCGGCAGCTTGATCGCCTTGGTTATGCGCGTCTGCGCCTCGGCGACCGTGCTGCCGAGGTCGCGGCCGCGCACGCTGAACTTGATGGGCACATAACGCTGGCTGCGGTCGCGATAGATGAAGGAAGCGCCCGTCTCGAGCGAGATCGACGCAAGATCGCGCAGCGGAATATAGGCGTTGGCCGAAGCCGGCGTGTTGACGCCGACCTTTATCGCGGCAATTTTGTCGATTGAGTTCCGAAACTCCGGCTGCAGCCGCACTTGCACGCCGAATTGCCGATCGCCTTCGAGCACCGTCGTCGCGACGGTCCCGCCGGTCGCGGCCTGGACGATCGTGGTGACGTCGCCGACGTTCAGCCCATAACGCGCGCATTTCGCGCGGTCGACCTTAATGTTGAGGTTGGGCTGGCCCATCACGTGGAAGACGCCGAGGTCCGCGACGCCGCGAACCTGACGCATCTCCTTCATGATCTGCTCGGCGAGATCCTCTAGCTTCGTCAGATTGGGCCCGACGATCTTGATCGAGTTCGCGCCCTTGACGCCCGACAGCGCCTCTTCCACGTTGTCTTGAATATATTGAGAGAAATTGAAGCTGATGCCTGGAAGCTCGTCCTCGAACTCCTTTTGGACGATGTCGGTGAGCTTCTCCTTTGTGAGCCGGGAGGGCCACTTATCGAAAGGCTTCAGCGGCACAAAGAGCTCGACGTTGGAAAAGGGCGAGGCGTCGGAGCCGTTGTCCGGTCGGCCGTGCTGGGAGACCACGGTGATCACCTCGGGATGACGCAGCAAGATCTCGCGCATCTTGCGCGTCGCTTCCGTGCCGTCCTCGAGCGAGATCGTCGGCGGCATCTGCGCGCGGATCCAGAAATTGCCCTCCTCGAGCGCCGGTAGAAACTCGCTGCCGAGACGCGTCGCGACGAGAAGGCTGAGAAGCAGAAAAGCGCCGCCGAGGCCGATCGCCAGATTGGCGTTGGAAAGCGCCCAGCGCAGCGCGGGCGTGTAGCGCTCGCGCAGCTGACGGACGACCCAGGTCTCGACCTCTTCGACATGTTGCGGCAAGACGAGCGAAGCCAGCACCGGCGTGATCGTGAAGGTCGCCATGAGCGCGCCCGCGAGCGCATAGGCGTAGGTTCGCGCCATCGGACCGAAAATCTGGCCCTCGACGCCGGTCATCGTGAAGAGCGGCAGAAAGGCCGTCACGGTGATCGTCGCCGTGAAGAACACCGCCTTGTCGACCTGAAGCGCCGAGATGAAGATGAGCCGCAGCCGATTGGTCCAAATCGCGGCGCGGCCGTGAGCGCCCATGGGCGTCGTTGGGTCCTCGCCCCAGAAGCCTTCGGTCAAATGACCGAGCAGCTCCTCGCGCGCCGCCTTCGGCGATTGAAAGTTCCGGAAGATGTTCTCGACGAGAATAACCGCCGAGTCGACGATGATGCCGAAGTCGACGGCGCCCACGGAAAGCAGATTGGCGTCCTCGCCCCGGATCACCAGCATGATGATCGCAAAAAACAGCGCGAAGGGAATGTTCACGCCCACGATGATCGCGCTGCGCAAGTCGCCAAGGAAGATCCACTGAATGAGGAACACCAGCGCGCAACCGAAAAAGAGATTGTGCAAAACCGTATGGGTCGTGACCTCGACGAGGGCGCCGCGGTCGTAATAGGATTCGATCTTCACGCCCGGCGGCAGCGTGCCGTCGTGATTGAGCCTTTCCGCCGCCTCCTCGACCCCGGGCAGCACGTCGTTCGTGTGGTGCATGCGGCCCATGAGCAGGATCGCGGCGGCGATGTCGTCTTCATGATCGCGCCCCGCGATGCCGAGCCGCGGCACATAGCCGACATTGACGTTTGCGACGTCCTTGAGCGTCACCGGCACGCCGTTTGTCTGCGAGAGCACGATATTCTCGATGTCCTCGGTGCGTGTGCCCCGGGTCACATCGTCAGCGCCGCCGTCGTCGATGAGGCCGATCCCGCGAATGTTGATCGACTGCTGCCCGATCTGGATCTCGCGGCCGCCCACATTGGCGTTGGCGTTTCCGATCGCCGAGATGATCTGCGGGATCGTGACGTTATAGGCTTCGAGCTTCCGCAGATTGACGTCGACGTTGAACTGCTTGGTCGTGCCGCCCCAAGAGTTGATCTGGACGACGCCGGGGATGGTGAGCATCCGGCGCGTTATGATGTAGTCTTGGATCGTGCGCAGATTGGTCAGGCCGAAATTCGGTGGGCCGGTGACCTGATAACGGTATATCTCGCCGGTGAGGCTCGACTGCTGAATCTGCGCGGATTGGCTGCCCGGCAGCGTCACTCCCTGTTGCAGCGCGATCGCCGCCTGCGTATAGGCGAAATAGTAGTCCACGCCATATTTGAAGGCCACGCGCACGAAGGAGAGGCCGTAAAAGGAGGTCGAGCGCACATTGACGACGCCGGGCACAGGATAGAGCGCGCTTTCGATTGGGATCGTGTAATATCTCTCCATCTCCTCGGCGGAGAGGCCCGCGGCCTGCGCGGTGATTTCGAGAATGACCGGAGCCGGATTGGGATAAGCCTCGATGTTCAGCTTCGAGAAGGCGAGCAGTCCGGCGGCCACGAAAATGATGACGCCGATCACGATGATCGCCCGGCGCGTCAATCCGAATTGAAGGATGGCCTTGAGCACTTTTCCGAACCTCGTTTCTTTCGACGCCTGGGCGCTCTGACCCCGTGATCAGTCGGTCGAGCCGCCGGCGAGCTTATTGCTCAAGAACACCGCGCCCTCGACGACGACACGCTCGCCGCGCTTCAAGCCTTCGAGGATCTGATCGTATCCCTCCTGGATGTGGCCGACCTTGACCGTTCTGCGCACGAAGTGGCGGTCGTCCTTCGTCGTCCATGCGCTCATCGAGCCGTCGCCTTCGCGCACCACGGCGGCGGCTGGCACGGCGGTCGCGTTGACCGCGTCGTCCAGGCGGATCGTGAAATCCGCGAACATGCCGCCGCGCAGCAAATGCTGCGGGTCTTCGATCTCCGAGCGCACGAAAATGCGACGCGTGTTGGGGTCGACGGAAGGGCCGAGCACGGTGATCGTTCCGTCGAAATCCCGTCCCGGATAGGCGGCGACATGCGCCTTGAGCCTCTGCCCGACCTTGAAGAGGGGCGTCTCCGTCTCTGGCACATTGGCGAACAACCACATGGTGGAGAGATCGGCGACCGTGAAAGGCGGAGGCGCGACGCCGGGCTGGACGAACAGGCCGGGCGCGGCGTTGCGCGTCGTGACATAGCCGGTCATCGGGCTTTTCACGACGAGGCGCGGATCGGCCTTGCGCAGAGCGATGATGTTGTCGATTTCCTCGTCGGTCTTGCCGAAGATGCGCACGGCGTCGCGCGCAGACTTCAGATTGCCTTCCGCGGTCTGCTGATCCGAGGCGGATTGATCGACCGCTTGCTGCGAGGCGCCGCCGAAGGACTTCATCTTCTGGGCGCGGGCCAGCGTCGCATTTTGCAGCTTCAGAACCCCCGCGGCGGCGATCAACGCCGATTCCGCGTTGAGGAGATCGGGACTGTCGATGGTGAACAGCACCTGATCCTTCTCGACCCTGTCGCCGACGTTGGGCAAGGCGGCGATGATTCGGCCCTGATAGGGCGTGAAGACCTGCGTCAGCCGGTTCTGATTGAAATCAATCGTGCCGACGGCCTGCCGCTCGATGACGAAGGTCCGCGTTCCCACGACGCCGATCTTGATCGCCTGGAGCTGCTTTTCATTGAGGTCGACCGCAAGCTCTCCCGGGACGGTCTCCGCCGCCACGGGCTTTACTTCGGCCGGTTTCTTGGCGAGGAAAAACGCAAAGCCCACATAGGCGACGACAAGGGCGATGAGGGCTGCGACGCCATAGCTCACATAATTTCGCGGGATTTTGGGAGCTTCACTCATTCAACCGTCCTGCGGCAGGCGCGTCTCATCGTCGTCCGGATCGCTCGCGCCGCAGTGCGGCGAAGCGGGCGTTAGGGGCCTCGCGATTGGAGGTATGGACAGAGAGCCGGCCTTTGGTCCACTGTCAAAATCAACGGTAGACCCGCTGAGGACGCATTTGCAATATCGCCTCGGGCTTTGCCGACGCGCGGGCTTGGGGGAAAACCCAAGACGGCCGCGCCGGCTTGCTCAGGTCTATGTCGCGCGAGGCCGGAACCAGAAAAAGCTTCCGGGATGCAGCCAAATTGCGGGAATGGCGGGTGAAGCAACGTTTGAGAACGCCTTTCGCCAGGCGACATCCCGTCCTTGCGGTCGCCGCCCATGTTGTAACGGGCGTGAGCGTCCTCGTTCTCTCCGGCTGCGCGGTGGGTCCGGACTTCGTGTCTCCGCCGCCGCCATCCGTCGACCGCTTCACGCCGGAGCCGGTGAAGAGCGCCGGCTCGCAGCAGGTCGTCGTCGTCGACGAGATCCCCGCGCGCTGGTGGGAGGTCTTCCACAACAAGAACCTCAACGCGCTCATCGAGGCGGCGATCGAGCAAAATGCGTCGCTGCAGGCGGCGCAGGCAGCGATTCGCATCGCCTATTACCAGGCCGAGGCGCAGAAGGGCGGCTTCCTGCCCCAGCTCACGGCGACGTCGGGCGACACTTATCAGTTCGCGAACTACGTTCAGACATTCCAGGGCGCAGGCCCGACCAACCCCTACGGTCTTTTCCAGAAAGTGTTGTCCGTCTCCTATACGCCCGACATTTGGGGGCAGAATCTGCGCGCCGTCGAATCGCTCGAAGCTCAGACCGACCAGCAGCGTTATCAGCTCGAAGCGGCCTATCTGACGCTGACCAGCAACGTCGCTTCGGCTGCGACGCAGGAGGCTGCGCTGCGCGGCCAGCTCGCCGCCACGCGCGAGGTCATTAACGAAGCGCACAACATGCTGAGCATCTTGCGCAAGCAATATGCGATCGGCGCGGTGGCGCAGGCCGATGTGCTCGTGCAGGAGGCGGCGCTGGCGCAGATGGAGCAATTGCTGCCACCGCTCGAGAAGGCGCTGGCGTTGCAACGCGATCTGCTGACCGCCTTGGCGGGACAATATTCGACCGCCGCGGTTCCCGAGACCTTCAACCTCAGAACGCTGGCGCTGCCCGACGCACTGCCTCTCACGCTGCCTTCGGCCTTCGTGCGTCAGCGGCCCGACGTGCGCGCCGCCGAGGCCAACATGCATTCGCTCAGCGCGCAGATCGGCGTCGCTATCGCCGCGCGCCTGCCCAACGTCACGCTCTCGTCCAACGCCGGCGTCGGCGCCTTCAACTTCGCGAAGCTCTTCTCGCCTTTCCCGCCGCCGGGCTCGGGCTTCTGGGTCGGCGCGAGCAACGTCGCGGCGCCGATTTTCGACGGCTTCACACTGCTCAACAAGCAGAGGTCTGCGGAGGCCGCGCTGACCCAGGCCGAGGCCCTTTATCGGCAAGCCGTGATCACGGCCTTCCAGAACGTCGCTGACGCGCTGCGCGCGCTTCAGGCCGACGCCAAGGCGGTGAGGGCGGCGATCCACTCTGAAACGGTGGCGAGGAAGAGCTTCGAGATCGTCAAGAAGCAGTTCCTCATGAAAGAGGGCAGCTCGGTCAACATGCTGCAGGTCTTGAACGCCGAGCAAACGTGGCTGCAGGCCTCGTCCACGCGCATGCAGGCGGAAGGAACGCGGCTCACCGACGTGGTGGGCCTGTTCATGGCGCTCGGCGGCGGCTGGAAGGACGAGAACTTGAAGAGGCTCTCGCCCACCCTCGGCCCCGTGCGCCCGACGCTGCCGGAGGTCGCGCATATTGACGGACCGGTCAATCCGGACTGGTTCCCGACCGGAATCGAGTTCGGCAAAAGCCTCTGGGCCTCGGACGCGATCCCGCCGCCGCCGCCGCCACTCTTGCCGCCCATGGCCGCGCCGGTTGTCACCGCGCCTGGGCCGGCCGTCGCGCCGCCTGTCGCCGCGCCGCCGCCAGCGACGGGCTGGTTCCCGAAATTTCTCGAGTGAGCGGAGCCGCAACGCACCGCCAACCCGGCCCCCTCAGCTCTCGTACAGATGCCGCTGAAAGCCGACGAAGGCGTCTCGGATCGTCGCCGCGCCGCCAAGCATGGCGGCGGCTTCATTGACTGAACCATATTTGAGGAGGATCAGCGGTGCGAGCTTCTCCTGCTCCAGCTCCTCGACGCCCTGGCTCACATATTGCGCCAGCACGAAGTCGAGGAAGGCGGCGAGCTTCTCGTCATATTCTCCGTCCATTCGGTTCTTGCTCGCCTCGGCCCGCTCCGCCCGCGTCTTGGGCGAGCTGGTGAAGGCGACATAGGCCAGCACGTCGAAAATGTCGCTTTTCTCGGCGTCGATCATGTCCTTGATCTGACCGAGCTGCTGCGCGCCGAAGCCCTTTTCGGAAAGTCCCTGCAAGAGCGCCTTGCGCGTGTCGGGGCGGCTCCAGAGGCGCCTCAGCTCGTCCTCGTCCTTGAAGAATGCCGGAAGCTCGCCAAAGAGGCTTTCGACGAATTGCGTCGCCGACATAGGGCGACCGTCGGCGCTCCAGAAGGTCGTCGCCACCATGGATTGAATGGCGCGCTCTTTGCCGTCGGCGAGCTTGATTTTCAGCTTTCGCGGTCGGTCGCCTTCCTCTTCGCCTCCGGCTTCGTAAGGATCCTGCGGCCCCTCTTCGCAGCCGTCAGGTCGCGGGCGGGGAGGCCGCGGCGGTTCCGTTTCCGGCGGCTCGCCGTCCCATTCCGGGTCGTTGAAGTGTTCATAGGCCCGAACGAAGTCGTGGATCGTGAAATAGTCCTTGCCCTCATAGAGCCGCGTCCCGCGCCCGATGATCTGCTTGAATTCGATCATTGAGCCAATGGGCCGCATCAAGACGATGTTGCGGACGTTGCGCGCATCGACGCCCGTCGAGAGCTTCTGCGAGGTCGTGAGAATCGTCGGGATGGTCTTCTCATTGTCGCGAAAGGCTTCCAAATGCTGGTCGCCGATCTTCCCGTCATTCGCGGTGACGCGCTCGCAATAATGCGGGTCCTTGTTCGTTTTCATTTGGTTGATGAGGTTGCGAACGGCGAGCGCGTGGTCCTGCGTCGCGCAAAAGACCAGGGTCTTATCCCTTTGGTCGATCGCCTCCATGAAGAGCCGCACGCGGTATTCCTCGCGCGCCTCAATCTCAATGACGCGGTTAAAATCTGCCTCGCGATAGCGCCGACCTTCCTCGACCTCGCCCTCGATGACCTCATCGTCGCGCGTATAGACATAGTCGTCGAGCGTCGTCGCGATCTGCTTGACCTTGAACGGCGTCAGGAAACCGTCATTGATCCCATCTTTCAGCGAATAGACGTAAACCGGTTCGCCGAAATAGGCGTAGGTGTCGATATTGTCTGTGCGCCTTGGCGTCGCCGTCAGGCCAAGCTGCAAGGCGGGCTCAAAATATTCGAGAATCTTTCGCCATTGGCTTTCGTCCTTGGCGCCGCCGCGATGGCATTCGTCGATGATGATGCAATCGAAAAAGTCTTTCGGATATTCGCCGAAATAAGGCGCGGGCTCCCCGTTCTCGTTGCGTCCCGTCATGAAAGTCTGAAAGATGGTGAAGAAGACGGCGCCGTTCTTCGGCGGCTTTCCGCTTTTCGCGATCTCGTCCGGCTTGATGCGGACGAGCCCCCGCTCCTCGAAAGCAGCGAAGGAATTGAAGTCGTTATAGGCCTGATTGGCGAGATTGTTGCGGTCGGCGAGGAAGAGGATGCGCGGCCGGCGGTCTGGCTCGCCGGAAAGATTCCATTTGGCCTCGAAGAGCTTCCAGGCGAAGTGAAAGGCGATGGTCGTCTTGCCCGTGCCGGTCGCGAGCGTCAGCAGAATGCGCCGCCCGCCTTCCTGCACGCGCTCCAGCGCCTTATTGACGGCGTTGGATTGATAATAGCGCAGGCTCCAGTCGCCGCCCTTCTCGACAAAGGGCACGGCGGCGAAGCGGTCGCGCCAAGCGTTTTGTGCGGGAAAGGTCTCAGCCCACAGCTCCTCCGGCGCGGGCCAAGCGGAGACATAGCCCTCGGCGCCCGTCTCCATATCGACGCGGTAAATGCCCAGCCCATTGGTCGAGAAGGCAGATAGGGAAAGAGGTCCGTATCGACGAAGGCGATGAGGTCCGGCCCGGTGCGGGTCTTGCGATGGTCGAGCGTCCCGTCCTGTTGCTTCGGCGCGGCCCAGGAGGACCAGCGGTGCGGCTCGTCGAGAATGTAGTCATAGGCCTTGCCGTGCAGATCGGCTTGGACCTTACGCTCCTCTTCGAGGTCGTCGAGATATTTGAGAAAGAGCAGCCAAGACGATTGCTCGGTGTAGTCGAGCTCGGTCGTGCAGCCGGCCTCTTTCCACAGCACGTCGTCGAGATTTTTGAAGGTTTGCTCGAACATGTCTCTTTGGCGCGAAAGGGGAGACAGATGGCATGAGCGCCGCAGCGATCAAGAGCCGCCACGCCGCGGCCAATGCCTTAAACGCAATGCGCTTTTGGATCGTTGGTGCCCAGGAGAGGACTCGAACCTCCACGGCTTTCACCACTGGTACCTGAAACCAGCGCGTCTACCAATTCCGCCACCTGGGCATGGGGGCGTCTCTTACGGGCTTGCGTCGGCTTCTGTCAATGCGCGAAGCGGCATTCCCTTCGGACGCAAAAAGCGTTAGAGCCGCAGCGGATTGTTGCAGCGCCGCGAGGCTCGAAAAAACGAGCGCCGCAGGCGTCGCAGGGAATTGACGAGGATATGGCCATGCCGCAGGCGGAGACGCAGAAGCTGATCACGGTTTTCGGGGGCTCGGGGTTCATCGGGCGCCATGTGGTCGCGCGCCTCGCGCAGGACGGCTGGCGGATTCGCGTTGCCTGCCGTCGGCCGGATCTCGCCTTTTTCCTGCAGCCGCTCGGCGTGCCGGGGCAGATTTTCCCGGTCCAGGCGAATCTGCGCGATCCGCGCTCGCTGGCGGCGGCGCTGAAAGGCGCGTCGGCCGCCGTCAATCTCGTGGGCATTTTGGCCGAGAGCGGCAAGCAGCGGTTCGACGCGATTCAGGGAAAGGGCCCGGGCGCGGTCGCCGAAGCGGTCAAGGCGGCGGGCATCGACAATTTCGTTCACGTGTCGGCGATCGGCGCGGACGCGCGCGCGACTTCCCGCTATGCCCGCAGCAAGGCCGCCGGCGAAGCCGCGGTGCGCTCCGCGCTTCCCGACGCCGTGATCCTGCGCCCCTCCGTCGTCTTCGGTCCTGGCGATGATTTCTTCAACCGTTTCGGGGCTATGGGGCGCTTCCTCCCCTTCGAGACGGTCGTCGGCGGAAACACCAAATTCCAGCCGGTCTATGTCGGCGACGTCGCCGAGGCGGTCGTGTGCGCCGTCTCCGGCAAGGCTCGCAAGGGCGCGACCTATGAGCTCGGCGGCCCCGAGGTCAGAAGCTTCGAATCGCTCGTGCGCTACGTGCTGGCGGTCTCCGACCGAAAGCGCCCCATCGTCAATCTTTCCTTCGGCATGGGCAAATTCGTCGCCGCGATCATGCAAACGCTGGACAGACTGTCACTCGGCCTGTTCCCGAAGCTCTTGCGCATGACCACCGATCAGGTCGAGCTGTTGAAGCATGACAACGTCGTGTCTGACGCGGCTAAGGCCGAGGGACGCACGCTGGAAGGATTGGGGATCGCGCCGACGGCCTTCGAAAGCGTCGCGCCGTCCTACCTCTATCGTTTTCGCCCGACGGGCCAGTATGAGGAGCAGCGCAGCTAGCCTCCGGCTACGCTCGAGCGCGATGCGAAAAAGTGGAAACCGTTTTTCGCGCAAGTCTCGGTCTAACCTTATAGAATCAATGAGCTTTCCTGCGTGCAGGCGATTCCGCCTGGACGCAGCGTGATGTCGCGCGCCACGCATCATTCTGCGGCGGTTTTCAATTTCCGCGCCATGGTCTATATGCACTCCGAATACATATCGCCTCCTGGTCGTTACCCTGCTGAATCGAAGGGCCCTGCGCCGTTGGCGGGGTGAGCTGCCATGTCGGCGGCGACGGAACGGCGGTATGGCTCTGGCCGCCTGTGAAGCCGAAGGCTCACGGGAGAGCCTGTGCGCGGAGGCTCGCAAGGAGTGCGACAAAAGGCGCCTGCCCCAGCGGTCGAGCTTCGTCCGTCGAGGTCGATGTCAATCCCATCGTCACACGCTCTCGGCGCTCCGCGCAGCATTGTCGGGATCAAAAGACGATCGAGACATTTGTCGCCCGGAAGGCAACAGCCGGACATAAGCCTTAACTCTTTCCTCGATCTGGTACTGAATATCCTCCTCTTCTTCGTCTTTGCGACAGAGTTGGCAGTGACGAAATCCTTGAACGTCGCGGTCCCGAAAACGGAATACGGGGAGCAGACGTCGAGGGACAACGAGTCGCTGCTGATCCAAGTCACAAAAGACAGTCGCTACTTCATCGGCCAAGACGAGGTCGGCCCCGATAAACTGCCCTTGCGGATGCGAGAGCGAAAAGCGGCGAACCCGAATCTCAAAAATGTGATCGTCCGCGGCGACCTGGAGAGCCGGCTACAGGCGACGGTGAACGTGCTCGGCGCCTGCAAGCAGGCTGGCTTCGCGAAGGTGAAGATTGAGACGGAGAAGGGTCGTGCAGATGGAAGTCCATGAATTCGGGCAAGCCGTAGCGGCGACCTTCGAGGAATATGTCTTGCGTGGAGGACTCACGATGGCTCTCCTCATTCCGCTGTCCATCTTCACACTCGGCATCACCATCCAGAGGCTTTTGGACCTTCGTCAATCTCGCGTGACCCCCGCCGGTTTGGTCGAGGCCGCCCGCTCGATCAAAAGTCCTGAGGAGTTCCATGCGTTTCGAGAAGGGCTCGTCTACAATACCTGCCCCCTCGCTCAGGTTCTGCTGGGATATATCGAAGCCGGCGAGCGCGGCGAGCCGGTCCATCCCGATATCAATCGCGAGCCGATAGAAGATTCGACGGACCGGCTCTATCACTCCCTCATGCCCCTTTCGACGGCTTATGTCGTCGCGCCGCTCTTGGGCGTGCTGGGAACCACGATCGCCATCATGGGAACCTTCAAACAATTCGCGATCGCCGGAGACCGGGACATGACGGCCCTGGTGATGGCGATCGACCAGTCGCTCGTCTCAACGATGTGGGGATTGTTCATCGCCGTGCCGGCCTATTATTGCTTCGCGCTGCTGCAAAGACGCATCTATCGCTATGAGCGCGACGTGCTCCCGGCGCTGAGCCGCGAGATTGTCCGAACCTTCGCCCCTTACATTCGTTACGGAGAGGACGAGCTTTCCCTCGAATGGGCCGGACAACCGCAGCGCTCGCCGCTGCCCGAGGAGACCAGCGCTTGCGACGCCTCCTGACCCACGGCCTGGACGGGCTCTGAGTGTGGCGAGCAGTCAAGCCCGGAATGGCGGCGTCGCTCGCGATCCATTTGGCGGCGCTGCTGATTGCGGCCTGGGCGCTAGCGCCGGTGTTCGACGAGGCCGAACTGCTGATCGTCGAATATTCGGGCGCCGAAGCCAGTGAGCAGTCCGAAGCGAAGTTGAAGGAACAGACCGGCGGTTTGCCTGGCTCGAGAGCCGACAACCTTCAACCGCGCCCCATGACACAAGCGGTCGAAGACCTTCCATCCGACACGGCGATGCTCAATGCGAAGTTCCTGCCCGCCACGGAGCAACGCGCGGCGACGCCCGCAAAAGACGCGCCGGCTTCGCCGGGGGCGCTGGAGGTCGCGGGGACGGATCAGCGGCAGGAGGCGCGCAGGATCCGGCCGCGCCCCGAAAGTCGGCCCGACCCCCTGCGCGAATACGCAAGACTGCTGACAAAGAAGGTGATGAGCAGGCTCGTCTATCCCGAGGCAGGCCGCAGGGCGGGACTACGCGGCGACGCCGCCGTCATGTTCACCATCCTCCCGGACGGCGCGCTGCGCCTCGGCTCTCTACGAATCGTTTCGAGCAGCGGTGAGGCAAAACTAGATGAGAGCGCGCTTCAGACAATCCGCGCCTCAGCGCCTTTTGATCCCCCACAACGCGAGATCACGTTGAAAATAACCGTCAAATATGGGCCCTAGATCACAAGCGTTTGAGCGAAATCGCTCAAAAACGCAGATAACGTGATCGATCCCAAAGTTTTAGAGCGCGTCCTGATCACGTGGAATCACCCGATCGAAAAGGACTAAGCTCCAAATCAAAAACTTAGAGCATGTCCTGAGCGGAAAACGGCTTTGGGCGACGCCCCAAAAAAGAGCCCGGCTCGCTCGTCGAGCCGGGTCCAGTCAGCTATGGCCCATCGATAGGCGGGAGGAACCATTCAGCCATAACGTAGAAACAAACTAACCGATTCGGCAGGAAATTTCTTCCATTATATTTTCGTGAAAGTCCTTAAATTCGCCGAAATGCGCGCGTTTTTAGCCTTCCAGCGGAAGGACCAACGTCTGGCGTCCCCAAAAAATTCTTGTGTTTCAAAATATTAGCGCCGCAGCGTGGCGAGCTCCCCCAGACGTGGCAAAATTGTCACTATCCACGAAATTCTTTGTCTCGCGCCCGCGCCTCAGGGCGTGAGCACGATCGATCCGGTCGTTTTTCGCGCTTCGAGGTCGCAATGGACCTTTGCGGCATCCGCCAAGGGGCGCGCGCTGATCGCGTCGAGCGAGATGTCGCCGCGCTTGAGCGCGTCGACCACCTCCCCGGTCATGTCGCGGTAGGTCTCGACATCCGCGATATGGCTGAAAAGCGAAGGCCGCGTCGCGTAGAGCGAGCCCTTCTGCGAGAGGAGCCCGATGTCGAAAGCGGCGATCGGACCCGAGGCCGAGCCATAGCTGACGAACATGCCGAAGGGCTTCAGACAGTCGAGCGAAGCGGGAAAGGTCGCCCGCCCGACGCCGTCATAAACGACGTCGCAAAGCTTCCCCTTGGTGAATTCGCGTGTTTTCGCGACGAAATCCTCGTCGCGGTAGAGGATCGTGTGATCGGCGCCGGCCCTTCGAGCGATCGCGGCCTTCTCGGCGCTGCCGACGGTGGCGATGACTTTCGCGCCCAGCGCGGAAGCCCATTGGCAAAGCAATTGCCCGACGCCCCCTGCCCCCGCTTGAACGAGAACGCGATGGCCCTTCTTGATCTTAAAAGTGCGGCGCAGAAGATATTCCGCGGTCAGTCCCTTCAGCATCATCGCCGCGCCCTGCTCATAGGACAGGAATTTCGGCAAGCGGACGAGCGCGGCGGCGGCGATGTTGCGCGCCTCGGCATAACCGCCGAGCGCCCCGTCGACATAGGCGACGCGGTCGCCCGTCTTGACATGCTCGACGCCCTCGCCGACGGCGATCACCTCGCCGGCGCCCTCATGGCCCGGGATGAAAGGCGACGGCGCGGGATAGAGCCCGGAACGCCGATAGACGTCGATGTAATTGACGCCGATCGCGTGATGGCGGATCTGCGCCTCGCCCGGCCCGGGCGGCGGCAGCTCGACATCCTCATAGCGTAGCGCGTCCGGCGCCCCGGGGGCGTGCACGCGAATGGCCTTGACGGTCGTCATCCCGGATCCTCGTCGAATGATAATGATTAGGATAAGCGCTCGATAGTTCCCGCCCGGGGAAGACCCGGCCTCGCTCCCATCGCGCACAAGCGCTATATACGCGACCAGGGAGATTGAAACCATGACCGAGCCCGCCTCCGAGGCCAAGATTGTCAAGACCCAAATCCTAGTCGCAGGCGCCGGGTCCACCGGCATCGCGGCGGCAATGGCCTTTGCGCGCGCTGGACACAAGGTGGCGCTGGTTGGGCGCTTTCCGCCCTCCCTGCCGGGACGCACCGTGGCGCTGTTCGAAGCCTCGACGCGCTTTCTCGACGCGCTGGGCGTGCTGCAGCGCGTCAAGGAGAAAGCCGCGCCGATCGCGGCGATCCGCATGGTCGACGACACGACCCAATTGCTGCCGACGCCCGATCTGGTGCTCCAGGCGCGCGAGATCGGCCTTCCGGCGCTGGGCGTCAATATTTCGAATGACGAGCTCGTCGAGATTCTGATCGCCGCCGCGCGCGAACGCGCCGACTTCGAAATCATCGAAGCCGACATCGCCAACTTCGCCTTCGACGGCGACAGCGCCGTCGCCTTGCTCGCGGACGGGCGGCGGGTGGAGGCCGACTTCGTCGTCGCCGCGGACGGACGCGCGAGCCGCGCCCGCGCCGTCGCCGGAATCGACACGCAGGAATGGACCTATCCGCAGGTCGCGCTGACGGCGCTGCTAACGCATGAGCGGCCTCATGACGGGGTCTCGGTTGAATTTCACACGCGCTCCGGACCCTTCACGCTCGTGCCGCTGCAGGGCCGCGAAGGCGCGCCGAACCGCTCGAGCCTCGTTTGGCTCATGAGCGTCGCCGATGCGAGCCGAAGGCTGGCGAAGCCCGGCAAGGAGCTGCAGTTCGAGCTCGAGGACCGCTCGCATGGGCGTTACGGCGCGATGGCCATCGAAGGCGGAATCGGGCAGTTCAGAATGGGCGGCATGCGTGTTTCCGCCTACGCCAAGGACCGCGTGGCGCTCGTTGGCGAAACCTGCCACGTGTTTCCGCCGATCGGCGCGCAGGGGCTGAACTTGAGCTTGCGCGACGTCGCCGATCTCGAGGAATGCCTGGCGAGCGTCGATTTCGCCAACCGGCGCGAGCTCGGCCATGCGCTGGCGCGCTACGACCGGCACCGGCGCGCCGACATCGGCTTCCGCACGCTCGGCGTGGATCTTCTCAACCGCTCGCTGATTATCCCCTATTTGCCCGTCGATCTCCTGCGCGGCGCGGGATTCGTCGCCGTGAGCGCCTTCGCGCCTTTGCGCCGTGCGCTGATCCGCGAGGGCGTCGCGCCGCACCTCCTCCTGCCACGCCTCATGCAGGAGAAGACGTCGCGTCCCCGCGCGCGGCGGGCCGGCTAGCGCGAACAGCTCCTTAGCGCGTTTCCCGCTCGAACGGAATCGTTCGAGCGATTAGGAATCGCACCAAATCAGAAAGTTAGAGCATGTCATGACCGGAAAACCGCTTCGCACTTTTCCGTGACATGCTCTAGATTCGCTCCGAGCGCGGGGGCGCCCTTTTTGCCGGGGCCGCCTCTCGCTACATCTTAGCCCATGATCCCCTCAAAACGCCCCGTCGACGCGCCGCCCGAGGAAGACCTTGTCGAAGAGGAGCCCGAGCTTCCCGACGAGGAGAGCGCCGCCGATCTTCCCGATGCGCCCGAGAGCCTGAAACGCGGCGTCGAGGTCATCAGGGCGCAGTGGAAAAATGCGCCGAACGGCCCGGGCGTCTATCGCATGATCGCCGAGAACGGCGAGGTGCTTTACGTCGGCAAGGCGAAGAACGTCAGGAAGCGCGTCGCGAGCTACACGCGCCTCGCCGGCCATGTGAACCGCATTGCGCGCATGATCGCCGCAACGGCGTCGATGGTGTTCATCTCGGTCGAAACCGAGACCGACGCGCTGCTGCTCGAAGCCAATCTGATCAAGCAGTTGAAGCCGCGCTTCAACGTGCTGATGCGCGACGACAAGTCGTTCCCCTATATTCTGATCGCGCGCGACCACGCGGCCGCGCAGATCGGCAAGCATCGCGGCGCGCGCTCGCGCAAGGGGGATTATTTCGGCCCTTTCGCCAGCGTCTGGGCGGTCAATCGCGCGCTGAACGCATTGCAGCGCGCCTTTCTCTTGCGTTCCTGCGCGGACTCTTTCTACGAGAACCGCACGCGCCCTTGCCTGCTCTATCAGATCAAGCGCTGCTCGGGCCCCTGCACCGGCGAAATCTCGCTCGAGGACTATGACATGCTGGTTGAGGAAGCCAAAGACTTCCTGACCGGCAAGAGCCGCGCCGTGCGCGAGCAGCTCGCGCAGGAAATGACGGAGGCGGCTGAAGCCTTGGAGTTCGAGCGCGCCGCGCGGCTCAGAGACCGCATCTCGGCGCTCTCGGCGATCCAGGGAGCCCAGGGGATCAATCCGCGCAGCGTCGAGGAGGCGGACGTCTTCGCGATCGCCAAGGACGCCGGGCGTTTCTGCATCGAGGCCTTCTTCTTCCGCGCCTATCAGAACTGGGGCAATCGCGCCTATTTTCCGCGCGCCGACAAGACGCTCTCCGAAGAGGAAGTGCTGTCGTCCTTTCTTGCGCAGTTCTACGGCGAGCATCCTTCGGCGCCGCTCGTTCTGCTCTCTCACAAGATCGAGGACCGCGAGGTCCTCGAGGATGCGCTCTATGTGCGCATGAAAAAGCGGGTGGAGGTCGCGACGCCGCAGCGCGGCGAGAAGCGCGAGCTCGTGGAGCACGCCCTGAACAACGCGCGCCAGACTCTCTCGAGAAAGCTCGCCGAGGACTCGAGCCAGGAGAAATTGCTCGCGGCGCTCGGCGAGGTCTTCGGCCTTGCGGCCCCGGCGCGGCGCGTCGAGGTCTATGACAACTCCCATACGGGCGGGAGCCAGGCGATCGGCGCAATGATCGTCGCGGGACCCGCCGGATTCATGAAGGCGCATTATCGCACATACAATATCGCTCCGGGCGAGATCGCGCCCGGCGACGATTACGCGATGATGCGGCAAGTGCTGACGCGGCGTTTCGCGCGCCTCTCCAAGGAGACCGACTCGGCGAGCGATCCGGAGGCGTTTCCGGCCAAGCCCGATCTCGTTCTCATCGACGGCGGGCGGGGGCAATTCGACGCGGCGCGAGAAGCGCTTGCGCAGTCGGGGGTGACCGGCGTCGCGATCGCGTCGATCGCCAAGGGCGCCGACCGCAACGCCGGTCGCGAGACCTTCTTCGTCGAGGGGCGCGAACCCTTCCGCCTGCCGCCGCACGATCCGGCGCTCTACTTCGTGCAACGCCTGCGCGACGAGGCGCATCGCTTTGCGATCGGAACGCATCGCGCCCGCCGCAAAAAGGCCTTTACGGCCAATCCGCTCGACGAGATCGCGGGCGTTGGCCCCGCGCGAAAGCGCGCGCTGCTTCTGGCTTTCGGCTCCGCCAAGGCCATTGCGGGGGCGGCGCTCTCCGATTTGGAGAAGACGCCCGGCGTCAATAAGACGACAGCGCGGCTCGTGTATGAGCATTTTCAACGCGGGGAATGAGCGCCTTCCCCGACGGCGTCAAAACCGGGCGAAGCAGGCTCTGATCTCGCGGGCCGTCTCGGCTGCGACGGGGGTGAGCGGCAAGCGCACTTGCGGGCTGAACCACGGATGCAGCAAGGACAAGGCGTATTTTAGCGGAGCAGCGCCCGATTCCCTTTGCAGCGCGAAGGTCAGCGGCTGCAAAGCCATTTCGATCAGCATGGCGCGGTCCCATTGCTTCGCGTCAACGGCCCGCTGGAGCGCGGACCACAATGCGGGAACGATATTGGCCGTGCTCGAAATCCAGCCCGAGCCCCCGGCCAGGCAAAATTGCGCGCAGGCGTCGTCGCTTCCGCAAAGATGCGCAGAGTTCGGCTGAGCCGAGGGCCCTCGCTTTCTTAGAGAGGCCAGTCCTCCGTCGGCGTGAGCGATGGCGACGATGTTTGGAATCTCGGCGAGCTGCGTAAGCGTCTCGGGTCCAATGTCGACCGCTGTTCTCGCCGGATCGATCTCGATGATGAGCGGAAGATCGACCGCGCGCGCGATTTCCTGAAAATGGGATAACAGGCCGCGCTGACCGGGCTTGTTGTAATAGGGCGTGGCCAACAGAGCGGCGGAGGCGCCGGCCATCTGCGCCGCTTCAGTCCGCTCGATGCTTTCGCGCGTGCAATTGGTCCCCGTGGCTACGATGACGACGGCGCGGCGCGATGCGGTCTCGGCTGCGATCTCGATCAGACGGAGACGCTCGCGCCGCGAGAGCGTCGCGCCCTCGCCCATCGCGCCGCCGACGACGAGGCCGCCGCAACCCTCGTCGATCTGCCAGGCGACGTATCGCGCGAACGCGTCTTCGGCGATGTCGTCCTCCGCGAAGGGCGTTGGCGCCGCGGTCAGCCAGATGCGATCGCGCGCCACGATGCGCGCAAGCCGCGTTGGGGGCTGCGGCTCGGCTTCTTCATCGGCGCCCGGCAAACCAAAAAGCGAAGGGTGCTGACGCCGTTTAAATAGGGAGGCGAGCATGCGTCAGGTCCACAGTCCGAGCGGCTCGTTCGACCATCGAACCCTTTGAGGATCGAGTCCCCATTCGACGGCCGCGTATTTCAGCGCGGCCTCACGCGTCGCGAACATTCCGCCGAACCGCTTGCGGGATTCGGCGACAATCCAATGGCCCTTGGGATCTTGTCCGATAACGAATTGGGCTGCGACGCCATGATGCGAACTTTCAATCGCTGCGCTAAGGTGAATGCTCATTGTGGAGCCTGGGGTGACCGCAATCCGGGATGTGGACTGCAAAGGCGATGTTATGTCGCTCTGGAATAAGGAAGCTATTCGTAAGAAGCCGATTGGGATAAGGAACACGTAAAGCTCAGTCGCGCAGCGACGCGCGCGAAACGAAGCTCAAAGCAACGCTCATCACTTGCGCTGGCGCGCCGTTTCGATGATGCGCGTGAAAGTCGTTGCGTCGACGTCGTCGACGCCCTCGATTCCTGTGTCAGATGGGCCGCGCGCCAACGCGCGCAGCGCTTCGTCGCTCGCGATCTTGCGGGGCGGAAGTCGGCGCGCGCGCGCGAGGCGTTTGCGTTCGGCGGTGAGCAGACCGAGCAGACGCTCCTCTTCGACAGTGAGGGGGGCGAGGTCCCTGGTTGCGGGCGGCGGCCATGACGTTCCAAGCTCCGGCTCGTGCTCTGGCGCCTCTGTCTCGCCGCGCTCGAACAAGGCGCGGGCGCGCCCATTCGCGCGCAAGCGCAGGCTCAGCGCAGTGGCGTGGAGACGCCGCACGGGAGCAAGCAGTCCGCGACAGTGATCGCAATTTCCGCAAGCTGCGCTCGCTTCGCCGAATTCCGCGAGCATCGCCTGCATGCGGCAGCCGGGCGTGACGCAGAGCCGCGCCATGGCTTCGCGGCGCCCGCGCTCCGCCTCGACCGACGCATCGTCGTTCCTGCCCTCTGGCGCCAGCCGGTCCGCCAGCTCGCGCCGCTCGAAGAGCAGGAGCGTGCGCGCCTTTGCGCCGTCGCGGCCGGCGCGGCCGATCTCTTGGTAATAGCCCTCTATCGAATCGGGCAGATCGACATGCGCGACGAAGCGCAGGTCCCTTTTATCGACGCCCATGCCGAAGGCGATCGTCGCGACCATGACGACGCCCGCCCTTGCGAAGAACGCATCCTGATGCCGCGCGCGCCGCTCGCCATCGAGCCCGGCATGATAGGGGAGCGCATCGAGGCCGAAGCGCCGCAGCTCCTGCGCCAAGCGGTCGACCTTGGCGCGCGAGCCGCAATAGACGACGCCGCTCCCGCCGCGCTGCGCAGCGATGAAGCGCGTAAGCTGTCGGAACTCGTCATGCCGCTCGGCGAAGGCGAGGGCGAGATTGGCGCGCGCGAAGGAGCGGACGAAGACTTGCGGCTCGCGCTGGAAAAGCTTTTGCGCAATGTCCTCGCGCGTGCGCGGTCCGGCGCTCGCCGTAACCGCAAGGATCGGCGGAGCGCCGAGCCGGTCCGCAATCTCGCGCAGCCGACCGTATTCGGGACGAAAATCATGGCCCCAGGCCGAGACGCAATGGGCTTCGTCGACGGCGAGCAGCGCCACGCGCCGTCTTGAGAGCAGGGCGAGCGCGCCTTCCTGCGCAAGCCGTTCGGGCGCGGCGTAGAGCAGCTTGACGCGGCCCGACGCCACGCCCTCGCAAGCTCGCAGATAATCGGCGTCATCCTCGGCGGAATGCAAGGCCGCGGCGGGAAGCTTCGCGGCCGCGAGCGCGCGCAGTTGGTCGTGCATCAAAGAGATGAGCGGCGAGACGACGACGACGAGGCCAATCCGCATCGCCGCCGGAAGCTGATAGAGAAGCGATTTTCCCGAGCCCGTCGGCATGACGGCCAGCACGTCGCGTCCGGCGAGAACCGCCTCGACGATCTCCGCCTGCCCCGGGAGAAAATGCTCGTAGCCGAAAGTCTCGCGCAGCGCGCGACGGGCGTCATCGACGCTCGGCGCAGCGAGGCGAGGCGAAACCTTAACCATGAGCGATTCCCCGCGCGCCCAGAAACCCGCTCAGACTTTGGCGCCTTCGCGCCGCCGAACCGGTCTTTCCTCGAAGCGCTGTAGAAAACACCAGGCGCGGCCTCGGGGAAAGCGCCTCCTCCGCTTGAGCCCCAAAGCGGACGACCGACCCCGCTTGACCGCGCCGTTCTCCGCCTTAGCTGCTTTCGCGCGGCGCCCTTAAGGGAGGCTTGCCCATGACTGGCGTTTTGCTCGTTCTTCTCTATTTCGGCCTCGCCGCGCTCGCGGCTTTCGTCATTCTTCAGCCTGACCGTTTCGTCGTGGCGCGCAGCCGGACGATCCCCGCTTCGCCCCACACGCTGTTCGGTCTCGTCAACGATCTGCATCGTTTCGAGTCCTGGTCGCCCTGGGCGGATTTCGAGCCCGCCGCCAACAAAGCCTTTGAGGGGCCGGCAGCCGGCGAAGGCGCGAGCTTGGCCTGGTCGGGCGACAAAAGAGTCGGAAAAGTAACCATCGTCTCGAGCAGGCCCAACGAGAGCGTCGAAATGCGGCTCGACATGCAAAAGCCCATCGTCGCGCAAAACGACGTGCGCTTCCTCATCACCCCGGATGGCCAGGGCTCCAAGGTGGATTGGACGATGGTCGGACGGCGCGGACTCGTCGCCAAGGCGATGAATCTTCTCCTCCGGCACGACGACAAGATCGCCTCGCAATTCGAGAAGGGCCTCGCCCGACTCGAGGAGGCGGCAACGAGGGGCGTTCGCTAGTTAAGAGTCGTCGACCATTTGATTCCGCGACGCTACTTCGACAGCCACTTTGCTATGCCCGGCCATTGCTCGGTCAAGGTGCGCCGCCCCATGAAGAGCGCCAGATGGCAGCAGGGAGCGATGGCCGTCTCGACCGCCAAATCCGCGGGGACTCGGGATGCGGCGGCAAAGACCTGTGCCGGCGGGACGATCGCGTCCTCCGCGCCGGCCAGCAAGAAAAGAGGGCAGGAAAGCGCGCCGAGATCGACTGCGCGTCCCAGCGCCGGGAAGGTGCCGGCGATGAGGCGATTCTCTCGATAGAGCCAGAGGGCGACCTCTCTGTAGTAGGCGCCGGGAAGATCGAGCAGGCGATGATCCCAACGCTCGAATTTCTCGGCAAGCTCCCACTCGTCAGGCGTCATCGGACTTGCGGAAAGCTGCAGAAAGTCAATGAGACGCCGCGACTTGGCTTCACTCGGCCAGAGCCTCGACAAATGCCGGCCGAGCACGAGCCCTTCGCCAAGCTTGAGCAATTGCTCGAGGAGCGCTTCGCTCAGCGGCGCGCCCGACGCGCAGAGAGCGGAAGGCGCCGCCTTTGTGTCGATCGGCGAGCCAGCGAGTACGAGCTTGCGTATCTTGCCCGGAAAACGCGTGGCATAGACCAGAGAAAGCCAACCGCCCTGGCAGACGCCGACGAGATCCGCCGGCGGACCGATTTCGTCGACGGCGATGTTGAGAAGGGCGAGCTGAGCATCGACCCCCTCGTCTCTCATCGCCGGCGTCGCGCACTTCCACTCGACGAGAAAGATGCGCTCGCAACCATTCGACGACAGGGTTTGGACGAGGCTGTGACCCGGCGCCAGATCGAGGAATCCGGCGTCGTGAAGCGAACGCGGCGCGACGATCAGAAGCGGGGCTTGCGCCGCCTTGGCGTTCGAGAATTCGCGCAGCCGCAGGGCGTCCAGGTCGAGCGTCACGTTGTTCGGGGTGAGCCATTCGGCTTCGCTTTCGAGCGCAGCCTCGGTCTGCGCGGCGTCAGTCGTTGCGGTCGTCTCGCCCAAATCAAGCAGACGTTGGTAGAACTCGATCGTGCTCGTCCAGGGCCATGTCCAAAGATCATAAGGACTCATGGGGCGACGCCTCGCTCGCGCGACTTAGCCGGCTTTCATGAAGTTCGCTCTGTCAGCGCGGCGCGCTGCGCACGAGCTCTATAATCTCTTCCGTGATCTCCGCCTGCCGCTGGCGGCGATGCCGGGCTTCCAGCTCTTGCAAAGATTTCTGCACATTGCTGCGCGCCGCGATCATCGCCTGCATCCGCGCCTCGTTTTCCGCGGCGAAGGACAAGGTCGCCGCCGCGCAGAGCTCGGCAAAGACATATTCCTGCGCAAGGCTTTCGACCAGCGCCGGTTTCGGCAAATTGACGAGCGGCGGCGAGCGGCGGGACGGCGGAAAGCGAGAAAGCTCGAAGGGAATCAACTGCCGTTCGACGATGGTCAGGCCCGCACCGCCGTCGGGCGCGCCGTGAATGAGCGTCACTCGCCCTGCCTGGTTCGCGCTGATGCGGTCATAAAGGGCGCCCGCGACGCGGTCGGCGAGCGCGGGGGCTTCATCGACATGCGCCGCCATCGCCGTCGTCCACGCCAAGCCTAATCCTTGCTCTTCCGCAAGAGCTGCGCCGCGTTCGCCGACAATATAGAGCGCCATGCGCTCGTTTTGCGAAGCGGCGAGACTCTTTCTGACCGCCGCGAGAATGCGTTCGTTGAAGGCGCCGACGAAGCCCTGCGCAGAGCAGAAGGCGAGCAGAATATGGCCGGCGCTAGGCTTCCCAGGCGAGGCGATCGACTCCTCGCGCTCGCCAAGCTCCAGCGACAGCGCCGCGCCGATCGCCTCGCCCAAGGCGCCGGCGTAGGCGCGCACGCCTTCAAGTCGAGCTTGCGCCTCTCTCGCGCGCGCGGCCGCGACGCCGCGCATCGCGGTGATCACCGTCTCCAACTGGCGAGTCGCGACGATATGGGCGCGGATGTCGCTGAGGCGCTCGCTCATGTGCGGGGCGCACGGAGCTCTCTGACGAGCTCCGTGACCTTGGCCACGAGAGTGCCGCGCAGAGACTCGTCAAGCGGCGCCCCACCCATCAGCGCGGCCACGCATTGCGGCGCCGTCGCATCCAGATGCGCGGGAAGCCTGGCGCGGATCTCCGCCACGGCCTCGAGGGGCGCTTCGTCGATCACGCCGGCTTCGAGCGCTGTTAGCAGCGCCAGCTGGTCCGCAAGCCGCAGCGGCGCATAGCGCGGCTGAGTCAAAAGAGCGCGGATGCGTTCGCCGCGGACGAGCTCATTTTTGATGCGGGCGCCCGACATGCCGCCAAAGCGCGTGAACATCTCGAGCTCGAGGAACTGGGTATATTGGAGGCGCAGCTTTCCCGAGACTCGCCGTAGCGATCCGGGCTGCGCCTTTCCGCCGACGCGGCTCACCGAGAGACCCACATCCACGGCCGGGCGCCGGTTGGCGGCGAACAGGCGTTGGTCGAGGACGATTTGCCCGTCGGTGATTGAGATCAGATTTGTGGGGATATAGGCGGAGAGATTGCCGGCGTCGGTTTCGGCGATCGGCAGCGCGGTCAGCGAACCGCCGCCGAATTCTCGGGCGAGCTTGGCGGCGCGCTCCAAGAGGCGCGCATGCAGATAGAAAATGTCGCCGGGATAGGCTTCGCGCCCCGGCGGTTCATGGGTGAGAAGCGCGAGCTCGCGGTGCGTCGCGGCGTGCTTGCTCAGATCGTCGATCACGACGAGCGCGTCCTGGCCCCGGTCGCGGAAATACTCGGCCATGGTGAAGCCGGCGAAGGGCGCAATCCATTGCAGGCCGGGAGATGCGGCCGCCGAGGCGACGACGAAGATCGTGCGCTCGAAGGCGCCATTGGCGCGCACGGCCTCGATAGCGCGCTCAATCGCCGTCGCGCGCTGTCCGACCGCGACATAGACGCAGAAAATATCCGAATGCCGCTGATTGATGATGACGTCGATCGCCATCGAGGTCTTGCCGGTGGCGCGATCGCCGATGATGAGCTCGCGCTGGCCGCGTCCGAGGGCAAACATCGAGTCCACGACCAAAAGGCCCGTCGCGACCGGCTCGCTCACGCGGTCGCGCGAGATAATGGTGGGCGCGGCGCGCTCGATGGGATGGAAGGCCTCCGCGACGATCGCATCGCCGCCGTCCAGCGGACGACCGAGCGGATCGACGATGCGCCCCAAAAGACCCGGTCCGACCGGCGCGCGGGCGACTTCGCCCGTGCCGAGCACGCGCCCGCCCGCCTCGATGACGCGGCTGGCGTCGAGCAAGATGACGCCAATGCGATCCGCTTCGAGCGCGAGAGCAAATCCGAGCTCGCCATTCTCGAAGCGAAGCAGCTCGTTCAGTTCCACCTGCGGCAGGCCGGAGACGAAGGCGACGCCGTCGGCGAAGCTCTCGACGCGCCCCACGGTCTCGACCCTTGGGCCGAGCTCGGCTTTGGCCAAGGCCTCGCGCCCTCGCGCGAGCCAATCGGGCGCAACGCCAGGGGCCTCGTTACCCATCCTGCGCCTTCAGAAGCTCGGCCGAGATGCGCTCTAGATCCGCGCGCAGGCTGTTACGGATGCTCGTGTGCTCATTTTCCAGCTCGAGGCCGGCGAGGAGCGAAGGGTCGGCGCGCGTGGCGAAGCGCACCGGCTCCCCGAAAGCCTTCGTCAGCGCGCCGCGGCATAGCGCCTCCTCCTCGGCGGTCAGCGCGCGCGGGGCTCTCAGCACCGCGTCGGCGCGCCGAGAAAACTCCCCACGCGCCTCTGCGGAGAGGGCGCCGACGCCCTTGACCAGGCCGTCGACGAAGCCCGTGACCTGCGAGGAGGGCGGCAATCGCTCGAGCAGGCGGCGGGCAATGTCGAGGGCAAGCTGGTTCGCGCGTGAGGCTTCCGCCCGCTCTTCCGACTTCCTGTCGCGCTCGATCTCCGCCTGCGCGCCGGCGCGAGTTCGCTCCGCCTCCGCGCGGGCGGCCTCAAGCAGGACGCGGCGGGCCTCCTCAGCCTCGAGCGTCGCCGCGCGGACGGAGGCCGCCCGGTCGGACGCGATCGCGTCGAGCGCCGCCTGCGCCTTTTCCTCGAGCGCGCGGGCCGCAGCCTCTTTGGCGGCGGCCTCTTCCAGGAGATGCGCCGCCGCCGCCCGGCGTTCGGCGAGAATCGCGGCGATCGGGCGAAACAGAAAACGCGAGAGCAGCCAGATGAGGACGAGCGCGTTGACCGTTTGCAGCCCGAGCGTCCACCAGTCGATCTGCATGCGTGGCGCGCCTTACTTCGCGTAAGGATTGGCGAAGAGCAGCAGCAGCGCGATGACGAGACAGTAGATCGCCATCGTCTCGATCATCGCGAGTCCCACGAAGAGCGTGCGCGAGAGGACGCCGGCGGCCTCGGGCTGACGCGCAATCGCGTCCATGGCCGCGGCGACGGCCTTGCCCTCTGCGAGCGCGGGGCCGAGCGCGCCGAAAGAAACGGCGATGGCGGCGCAGATGACGCTGAGGCTTTGAATGTCGTACATCTCCGGGCCTTTCCTATCGCGTTTCCCAAACTTTGCGGAATTCGCTGTAAAGCGCGTTCTCAGTCATGCCCGTCGACCGCCGAGCCGATGAACACCGTCGCGAGCGTCGCGAAGATATAGGCTTGCACCGCGCCGGTGAGCAAATCGAGCGCCATGAGCGGTATCGGCGCGAGCAGGCCCGCGACGGACAGGACGATCCCGACGACGAACACGCCGCTCATGATATTGCCGAACAGGCGCACGATGAGCGAGAAGCTGCGCGTGAGCTGCTCGACGAGATTGAGCGGGATCATGATGACGCTCGGCTCGGCGAAGGTTTTCAGATAGCCGAGAACCCCACGCGTGCGCAGCCCGTGATAGATCGTCGCGAAAAAGACGATGACCGCCAGCGCCGTATCCGTCTCCAGCCGCGCCGTCGGCGGCTCGACGCCAGGAATGAGCGAGGACCAGTTGGCGAGAAGCACGAAAATGAAGATCGTGCCGATGAGCGCGCGATAGGGCGCGGGGTCGGCGCGCAATGTGTCCTTGATCTGCTCGTCGAGCGCCTCGACGAAGAGCTCCAACGCCGATTGCCCAGTACGCGGAGAGAGCGACAAGCGCCGGGTCAGCAGCGCGCTGATGAGAACGAGCGCCGCCATCAGGCACCAGGTGACGATCACGGGCTTGCTGATCGGGATCGGGCCGAGCTGAAAGCCGGGCTCCAGCGCGAGCGGGGAGGCTTTCATTCGAGCCCCCCGAAGCGACGCAAGGTGATGCGCCGCGCCGCAAGCAGACCGAGAGCGGCGGAGAGCAGCGGGGCCGCGCCGAGCTTCGCGAGCGCGACGAAGAGCGCAGCCAGCAGCCCAAAGCGCGCGACGAGCAGAAGAAGCGCCTTGGGCGTCGCGCCGCGCTCGAAAAGATCGACATTCCAGCGCAAGGCCGTGAAGTAAGCGAATCCCGCCGCCGCGCCTGCGGTGGCGCCGAGCGCGATTTGCAGCGCGAGCGAGGGAAACGCGGCGATCACTGGCGCGTCATCCATTTCCAGGCGAGCCAGAAGCCGACGCCGGCGCCGATCATGACGAGAGGGGCGGAGAAGAAGACGCCCGATGCATAGGTCCTGTCGAGCCAGCGTCCGAGAAAGAGGCAGGCCAGCGCCGGCAGCACGATCGCCCAGCCCAGCACGCCGATTTGGCCCAGCCGGCGCCCGAGCGAAGGCTCGGCGTCCCTGCGCCGCATGGCGTCGCGCTCGGCGGCGACACGCGAGGCGTCGGCGACGGGGTCATGCGCCTTTTCTGCTTCGCGCTCAGTCATGACGCCTTCGTCATTATCATGGGACACGAACCGCTCCGACAAGCCGCAAGGTCGCTGACGCAAATCACGGCGCCGACTTGCCATAGCGCTCCATCATGGCGTGACCAAGTTCGGACGAGGATGGCCAATGACCCCTCAGCTGGCCGCCATGTTCCACGTAAGCGCCAAGATTCGCTGGGTCGGGTTGCACAGGTTGCCCGCCTCGCAAGAACAGCAGTCCCTCCTTGCCGGGGGGCATCGCACGCACAAACGTGTCGGCGTCATCAAGCGCGGCTCGCAGTCGTTGTGCGACAAGGCTCGCGTCAATGGGCTCGACCGTATCGAGCGCGGCGTATTCGTCGGCTCGATAGCGGGCGTTGCGGCGAATTTCGTTGATAAGCCCTTCAGGCGTGAACCCGGGCGCTTTCTCGACGGCGGCCCAGATGACCGCGCCCAGGGGCAAGTGATGCTCATGAATCTGCAGGAGATCGAGCACGTCGCGCGGCGCGCGCCGACCGGCGGCCGCCATGGCCTTGTTGGTGGCGATGTCGATGATGTGCAACGCGTAGCCAAATAACTCATCTCTCTGGAGCGGAAAAAACCGAAAGTCGCTGTCGCGCAGCCATTCGAGCTTCATGCTCTCGCCGCCACGCCGCGCCTCCGCCCCATAAAGGCCAGGCTCTTGCCGAAGCCACTCAACCGTGAAGCCCGCCTGGGTCAACACCGCAGCGTCTGAAAGCGCCGCTGCGGCCGCGGCCTCCTCGCGGGAGTGGAAGATGTCGATATCGCCGGAAAAGCGTGGTCCACTGCGATTTAGCGGCAGAGAACCGGCGACATAGCTTTCGGGATTTCGATGCGCCGCCAGCAGGCAAAGAATTTCGCTTTGTAGTTTAGACAGCGGCACGGCAGGCCTCTTCAATTTGAAAGGCCAAAGCGCGCGCTTGCCGATCGCCCTCTAGTCGCAAGGAGTCGGCTATCGTCAAAGCCTGTGTGATGGTCGGCTGCTCTAGCTGCCGCCAGTTCCAAAGCGCGCGTGTTCCGTATCTGGCGAAAGCTTCGCGATAAAGGCGCACAATGCCCCCCGGCGCGGGTCGCCCGGAACCGAGATCTTTCAATTCTTCGAGGCTGCGCTCGTCTGTCATGGCCAACTCTCATTGCACCCTAGCACTTTCAAAAAGGGCGGCATAAGAAATGGCGCCAGGAAAAGAGGGCGGCGGCCTCTCACGCCCCCTCCTCCTCGCTGAACAACACCGCCTCGGGGGCCGCCCCAGAGGGATGCAGATAGCGGATCAGCTGGCGAACCGTGCGGGCGTGTAGGCGCGTCTGCTCGACCTTTGCGCGCGCTGCGGCGTCCAATCTTTCGGCGCGGGCGCGCCGCGCGTCGGCTTCGAGCTTTTGCAGATCCTGGCCCAGCACGCCTTGCCGGCAGGCGATCGACACGCGCTCGCCGCGACTCGCGGTCAACACGCCGCCGCGCAGCGCGCAATAGGCCTCGAGCCCCGCCGCTGTCCGCCAGCGCACGACGGAGGCCGGCAGCACCGTCAGGAATTCCGCGTGACCGGGCAGAATCCCGAAGCCGCCCGACTCGTCCTCGGCGCGGACCGACTGGACGCCCTCCGCGTCGACGAGCAGGACGTTGGGCGTCGTGATCGTCAGCCGCAGGGAAGGCGGACCGCTAGGCTCGCCGTCCACCCGCGCCCCAGATCGCGAGCCTCCAGGCTCGCGGCGCACAACCTTCTCCGTCATGCCGCCTCTTCCTTGCGCCTCACGTCGTCGAGCGAGCCCACCATGTAGAACGAGCTTTCGCGCCAGTGGTCGCAAGCGCCCGAGAGAATCGCGCGGCAGCCCTCCAGCGTGTCGGCGAGCGGGACGGAGCGGCCCGGCGTTCCGGTGAAGGCCTCGGTGACGGCGAAGGGCTGCGTGAGGAAGCGCTGCAAACGCCGCGCGCGATCGACCAATTTGCGGTCCTCGGCCCCGAGCTCCTCGACGCCGAGCAGCGCGATGACGTCCTGCAATTCCCGGTAGCGCTCGATGACACGGCGTACCTCGGTGGCGACGCGCGCGTGCTCTTCGCCCACGACCAGCGGATCGAGCAGCACCGAGGAAGAGGCGATCGGGTCGATCGCCGGATACATGCCTTCCGCGGCCATCTGCCGCGACAGCACGACCATGCTGTCGACATGCGAGGCAATCGTCGTGACGGCCGGATCGGTAAAGTCGTCGGCGGGCACATAGACGGCTTCGATCGCCGTCACCGCGACGCCGCCTACCGAAGCGATGCGTTCATGCAGCGCCGCCACCTCGCTGGCGAGCGTCGGCTGATAACCGACGCGCGACGGCAAGCGGCCCAGGAGCCCGGAGACCTCGGCGCCCGCCTGCACGAAGCGAAAGACGTTGTCCATGAGCAGCAGGACATTGCGCCGCTTCTCGTCGCGGAAATATTCGGCGATCGTCAGCGCGGTGAGCGGCACGCGCCAGCGGGCCCCCGGCGGCTCGTTCATCTGGCCATAGACGAGCACGGTGCGGTCGAGCACGCCGGATTGGCGCATGTCGACCAGCATCTCGTGGCCCTCGCGCGAGCGCTCGCCGATCCCGGCGAAGACCGAGACGCCCTGATAGGCCGAGACCATCGCGTGGATCAGCTCCATGACGAGCACGGTCTTGCCGACGCCCGCGCCGCCGAACATCGCCGCCTTGCCGCCCTGGGCGATCGGCGTGAGCAGATCGACGATCTTTATCCCCGTCTGAAAAATGCCGGCGTCGCGCGGTCGCTGCGCGAGAGGCGGAGGCGTGCGGTGGATCGCGCGTCTGGGCGAATCCTCGGGCAAGGGCGGTCCATTGTCGCCGACTTGGCCGACGACGTCGATCACGCGCCCGAGCGTGGCGTCGCCCACGGAAATTTCAATGGGACCGCCCGCCGCGCGGACAGGGCGCCCGCGGGAAAGTCCGACCGTGGATTGCAGCGCGAGGGCGCGGATCGTGTTGCGGTCGAGATGCGCCTGAACCTCGGCGTAGATCTGCTCGCCGGCGCCTTTGTCGACGATCAACGCCTCCTCGATCGCCGGCAGGCGCCCTTCGGCGAAACGCACGTCAAGGACCGCCCCGCGGACGGCGCTCACGCTTCCCGCCGCGCTTGCGTCGACGGGAGGGCCTCCATCGATCAGGGTCTGCGTATCTTCCGGCATGCTTCCGCCAAACTTGCCAAGCGAGCCCAGGAGCAATCCTAAAGCGCGCTGCGAAAAAGTGGAAATCGGCAAATCGCCAAACGCGCGCGCTCTCCCTTGGAGGGGCACGCCTGATTCTAAAAAATTGGGCGTGCTTTCCTTGAAAAACCCGCTTTCACTTTTTTTCAGCGCGCTCTACGCTCGCGCGCCCGCCGTTCGGCGCCGCTCGCGTCTCAAGAGAAGGAGAAAAGAAGTGGCGATCAAGGATCTTCTCTTTCATCTCGAGCCGGAAGGGCCGGAGTTCCCGGGGAGCGAGTTCGCTCTTTCGCTCGCGCAAGCCCATGGCGCGCATCTGACCGTCGCAAGCCTCGTGATCCAATATCCGCCGCAGCTCGCGACGCCCGCGAGCTTTGCGGGCGGTCTCGAATTTGGCGACGTGGAAAGCGTCGTCAAATTTGCCGAGGAGTACCGCAAGATCGCGCGCGAAGCTTTCGCGCAGCTCTCCAAATCCTTGCCCGCCGGGGTTTCGGCGGAGCACAGGATGATCGAGTCCTTTCCGCAAACCATCGGTGAGGACTGCGGGCGGCTCGCTCGCGGCTTCGATCTGTCGATCATCCCGCAGCCGAGTCCGCTCGGTCCGGATTACGCCCAGGACATCGTGACCGGCGCGCTTTTCGGCTCGGCCCGGCCGGTCATTGTTCTACCGCGAGGTTTTTTGGGACCCGCGAAGCTCACGAAGGCCATGGTCTGCTGGGACGGGGGCGCGCCCGCGACCAAGGCCCTGGCCGAATCGCTTCCCTTGCTGGAGCGCGCCGAAAAGGTCGAGGTCGTTTGCGTTCAAGACGACGGTCAATCCCCCGGGGACCCCAATGGCGCCGAGATTCTCCGACATCTCGAGCGGCACGGCGTCGCGGCCGTCTTGTGCGAAATTCCGTCGGCGAAGGACGAGGCGATTGCGCTACTTGATCGGGCGGCCGAAAGCCGCGCCGACTTCCTGGTCATGGGCGCCTATGGCCATTGGCGGCTGCGCGAGCTGATCTTCGGCGGAACCACGCAGCGCATGCTGGCCGAGAGCAAGCTGCCGATCTTCATGGCGCATTGAGCGGCGCGCTTGCCGCCACGCCGTTGAGCAAAATAATCGCCTCGCCCGGCAGATCGAGCTCGGTTGCGAGGAGATTCTCGCGCAGATGCGTGACCGACGCCGTGCCGGGGATAAGCAGGATATTGGGCGCGCGACGAAGCAGCCAGGCAAGAGCGACCTGCATGGGCGTGGCGTCGAGACTCCGCGCGACATCGGATAGAGTCGAGGATTGCAGCGGCGTAAACCCGCCGAGCGGAAAGAAGGGCACATAGGCGACACCGTTGCCCGCGAGCTCGTCGATGAGCGCGTCGTCCGTCCGATGCGCGAGATTGAAGTGGTTCTGCACGCACACGATCTCGCAAATGTTGCGTCCCTCCACGATCTGAGCGCGCGTGACATTGCTGAGGCCGATGTGGCGTATCAGGCCTTGCCGCTGAAGCTCTGCGAGCGCGGTGAGCGGCGCTTCTATCGAACCTTCCGCCGGCCCGTGAATGCTGAACATGACGCGCAGATTGACCACGTCGAGCGCATCCAGACCCAGATTGCGCAAATTGTCTTGCACGGCCTGCGCGAGGTCTTCGCGCGAGAAGGCTGGCCGCCAGGAGCCGTCTGCGCCGCGCCGCGCGCCGACCTTGGTGGCGATGACGAGGTCGTCTGGATAGGGATGCAGCGCCTCGCGGATCAGCCGATTGGTGACATGCGGCCCATAGAAGTCGCTGGTGTCGATATGGTTCACCCCGGCGTCCACCGCTTCGCGCAGCACGGCCAGCGCGGCGGCGTGATCCCTCGGCGGACCAAAGACGCCCGGTCCCGCGAGCTGCATCGCGCCATAGCCGAGCCGTTTCACGGCGCTGCCGCCGAAGGGGAATGTGGTCGTCATGCGTGGATCCTTGTTTCAAATCGCCCTCTCGAATATATGAGGAATCCTTCACTTTCCGAATTCGCATTCCATGCGCGCCATCGCAACAAGCCTAAAGCCCAGAAAAAGCCCGGTTCAGGCCCGCTCCGCGGTGACTGTCGACACCCTGCACGCCGCGACCATTCAGGTTTTGGTTCGGGAGGGACTGAGCCGCTGCACGACAACTCGCATCGCCGAGCGCGCGGGCGCGTCGGTCGGCAGCCTTTATCAATATTATCCGAATCGCGACGCGCTGCTCGCCGCTGTCCTCGAAAAGCACCTCGAAGGCGTCGCCGCCGCCGTGGAGCGCGCCTGCCTCGAACATCGCGGCAGACGATTATCCGAAGCGGCGTCCGCCTTTGTGGTTGCTTTTCTGGCTGCGAAGCTGCGCGCTCCCGAGGAGGCGAAGGCGCTTTACGCCGTGGCGGAAGAACGGGGCGGCGCAGTCCTGGTCGCTCGCATGCGCAAGCGCATCGTGGCGGCCGTCGCGGCCATGCTGGAAAGCGTGTCGGACGCCCGTCTCGACGACCCAGTCACGATCGCCACGATCGCGCTCGGCGCCCTGGTCGGGCCGGTGCAGGGCGTGCTCAAGGAAGGCGCGCCAGCGCAATTCAGGCGGCGCTTGGAGAGGGAGCTCGTCCTGCTCGTGACGGCCTATTTCCAAGCGCATGCGGAAGCGTCTTGAAAGCAAATCAAGAGCCCGACGCGGTTTGGGCCGGGCCTTGCCAGAGGCGCCAAACTGGGCAAAGACGCTCGTAGCGGGAGCTCTGCGGAGTAGCCCGGCAAGCCATCCTGAGTCGACGGACCAAAATCAAAAGAGGGTTACGGCATGAGCCATGTGGCGCACGAGCTTCACGAAGAATTTCCGGAGAAGAGCGAGACGATCCGCCGTCTCAAGAGCGAGAATGCGCATTTCGCTCGCCTTGCGGAACAGTATCACGAGCTCAACCGCGCCATTCACCGCATGGAGGCCGACGTCGAGCCGGTCGCCGACGAGACCTTGGAAGGCTTGAAGAAGCAGCGCCTCTCGCTCAAGGACGAGATCGTCCAGCTCCTTGAGACGGCGTAGCGCGCATTTTTACGAGAAGTTGAAAGATTCATGCGATCGAAACCTGCTCCGGCAATTTGATCTGGCGTGCTTCCCGTTCGAACGGAACGTTCGAGCGACAAGGAATTGCGCCGCGTTTTCGCCAGGAAGACCACCGACTCGCAAGGCTTCTCGGACAGGAGAGACTGGCTCTTTGAAATCGATGCTTCCGATTACCGCGCTCTTGGTTTTGACCTCAAGCGCGCAGGCGGCGACCCTGCCGCTCAATCCCGCCGTGACGCAGGAGAACATCGACGAGACGATTTGCGTGCGCGGCTGGACGAAGACGGTTCGACCGCCGTTTCAGGTCTCGAACGCGATCAAGCTCACGAAGCTTCGGGAGCGTGGACTGACGGAAGCGGACAAGAGCCGCTTCGAGCTCGATCACATCATCCCGCTCGCGCTCGGCGGCGCTCCCGACGATGTACGCAATCTTCGGCTTCAACCCTGGTCCGAGGCCGACAGGAAAGACGGCGTCGAGGTCTGCCTTGCGCATGCCGTTTGCGCCGGCCGCATGTCGCTGAACGAGGCGCGTCGTCGCATCTGGAAGGACTGGCGGGCGGCGGGAAGGGCGTGCAAATCAAAGCTCGCCTCGCCGCAAATCTGGAGAGCGCGGAACGAGTGAGACTGTGCGGAGGCAGAAGAGGCGCTCAAAGTAAAAGGCCGCGCTGACGCGCGGCCTTTTGAGGATGGCGAAAGACGTCGGTTTCTAACGAATGACGTAGGGCAGCAGGCCGAGCGTGCGCGCGAGCTTGATCGCTCTCGCGAGCTCGCGCTGCTTCTTGGCCGAAACCGCGGTGATGCGTGACGGCACGATTTTGCCGCGCTCGGAGATGTAGCGCGAGAGCAGGCGCGTGTCCTTGTAGTCGATCTTCGGCGCGTTCGGGCCGGAGAAAGGACAGGACTTGCGGCGACGGAAGAAAGGGCGGCGCGGGGCTGCGGGGGCGGACATCAGATCGTCTCCTCTTCCTTGCGCGGAGCGTCCTCACGGCGTGGGCGGCGCTCCGGCCGGTCGCCACGGTCGCCGCGCGGGCCGCGGCGATCGCCGCGTTCGCCTCTCTCGCCGCGTTCGCCGTCATCGTCGCGCTTGCGGAGCTGCGCCGAAGGGCCTTCCTCCAGCTCTTCCACGCGGACGGTGAGCGTGCGCAGAACGTCCTCGTTGAGGCTTTCCTGGCGCTCCATCTCGGCGATCGCCGCCGGCGGCGCGTCGATGTTGAGCAGCGTGAAATGCGCCTTACGGTTCTTCTTGATCCGATAGGCCAGGGATTTGACGCCCCAATATTCGACTTTCTTGACCGTTCCGCCAAGCGACGCGATCGTATTCTTGAACTGCCCGGTCAGGGTCTCCACCTGCTGCGCGGAGACGTCTTGACGGGCAAGGTAAATGTGCTCGTAGAGCGGCATTTTGGCTTGCCTTTCCTTGGTTTTCGGTCGCGCCCCGGCGCAAAGCCCTTCGAGCCCTCGGATGGAAAGGCTCGGATCGGGAAGTGTCGAAGGCGGGAACACGGGAAGGCGGGCCTAAGCCCTTCACCGGGGACTGGCCCCGGAGCTTCCGTTCAGCCCCCAGCCGGGGCGACGCGAAGCGCGGGTTATAACCGGATTTGCGTCAGACGCAAGGGCAAGGCGCCGATCAGCTTGGACGACGGCCGTCGAGCTCCGCATAGTGACGAAATATCCCCTGCTGGTTGAACGGGATGCGGCGACCGCTCGCCAAATAGGCGTGGATTCGCTGCCTCGCCGAAATCGTCTCGCGCAGCGCAGCGACGCGTGGCGCTTCGGCGAGGAAATCCTTCGTCGCCTTCGGGAAGGCGTAAAGCAGACCTTCGACGAGCTGGAACAGAGACAGGTCGGCGTAGGTTGCGCCGGAGCCAACGAGGTAGCCGCCGCCGTGCGGATTGCGAGACAGAACGCGCTCGAACCAGCCCAGAAATTTCGGGATTCGCTCTTGGCGAAACGCCTTCGCGCGGCGCGCCGCTTCTGGCTTCTGATCCTCATAATAGAGATGCGCGCCCAAGGGATGATGCGCGTCGTGAGCCTCGCCGACGACGTCGCCGATCGTGAGCTGGATCTGGTGTAGCCAGAGCCGGTCGGCCTCGCTTTTGGAGGAGAGTCCCAAGCGGTCGCCGAGATAGGCCAAGATCGCGGCGGTCTGGCCGATCACGAGATCTCCGTCGCGCAGAAACGGCGGCGCGAAGGGCGGCCGCAAAAGATCCTCTCTGTCGAGAAAGGCCATCAGCCTTTCGTCGCCGTTCGGCTGAAGGGCGATGTCGACATAGTCCGCGCCCGCGTCCTCCAGCACAAGCCGCACAAATTCCCCGCGGCCCTGTATGCCGCTCCAATAATATAGCTCATAGGTCACGAAGGCCTCCCTCAGTTTTCCCTCGGGAGAGCATATGGGGCCGGAGAGGTCGGGGACGAATTGGCGCGGCGCGAGCGACGCCCGCGTCGCTCCAGTCTCAAAAGCCTCGATCGCGCATTCGCGCTCAGGCGATGCGTCTCGTCGCGTGATCTAATAGACGCAAATCTTGAAGTCCGATCCGACCCAACAGGCGGGGTCGGCGGTCGAACGCTTCGCCTCGCCCCAGCGAGAATTGTTGCCGAGCTTGGTCAGGCCTCTCACCTCGGCGACGCCCGGCGAGACGATGGTTACGCTGATCGGGTCGATCTCCAGGAACTTGTGCCCCTTGGCTCGCGAGACCGAGAAGCTGCCGCCAGATTCGGCCATATAGTCGCAGGGACCGTTGAACTCTTTCTCGCCATTGCTGACGATCACGCACCTTGCCGGTCTCGCCGAAGCGCTCGCCGCGTGGAGAACAAAGATCGTCGAAGCGATAGCAAGCGCCCAGCTTTTCATGTCGGACCTCCAGTAGGCCTATCCAATCTCGCGACGGCGTCGACGCGACTCATTCCCTCAGGCTGTTGTTTCGACAATCGCCTCGAGCCCGAGAAGCCGGCCCAGCGCCTTCATACGGTTGAGCAGACGGTCGCTCGCCAGATTGGCGCGCGGCGCAGGAAGGGCGAGGATCAGGCGTCCCCTTGCGCAGCGCAGCGGCGTCGCCGGCAGCACGCCCGGCATGGAGGCGGAGAGCAGGTAGGCGACGCGCATCGCGGAGCCGAGGACGCGCGCGCGGATGATCTGACGCGTCGACAGCAGCGTGCGCAGCGAGGCGCAGTCGTGCTCGCTGTCGGGACCTTCATGCCGGAACACGATGGCGAGCGCGAGAAAGGCGCGCCCCGGATGGTCGACGCCGACGAAGCCGCCCTGGGTGACCACATTGGTCGCCTGCAAGGCGCGATAGTCGGGATGGGCGCGCCAGGAAACGTCGGAGAGCAAGCAGGCGGCATGGCGCAAGCGCTTCTCCTCGACGGTTTCTTCAAGGCCGCTCGAGGCCATCAGGACGTCCGTCCACTCGATCAATTCGTCGCCATAGACGGGCGCGCGCGCGAGCAAGGCGCCCTGCTCGCGCGCGGCCGCGAGCAGCGGATCCGCGCGGCGTTCTTCTTTCGAGAGGCGCTCGAACAGCAGGCCCTCGCGCACGCCGGCCGCCGAAATCACGATGTCCTTGGGCTTGGCGCAGCGAATGATCTCATCGAGCACGACCGCGCCATAGGCCAGCAGCGGGCGGCGCGCCATCGAGATGCTCGCGATGTCGGCGAGCGCTTCGCTGTCGACCCGTTCGACGAGCGCGACGAGGTCGGCCGCCTCGTAAGCGTTGATGCGATAATTATGCATCACGTCGAGCGGATAGTTGCGCTGGCGCATGTGGAGCTTCGCAAGCGCGCGCCAGGTTCCGCCCACGGCGTAAAAGCTGCGTCCGCGCAGGCTCGCGAGCGGACTCGCATCTGCGATCGCCTTGCGGGCGATGCGGCTCGCCTCGCGCAAGGACCGTTTCGACGCATCCATGAGCGCGAGCCCGCCGAGCGGCAGACTGACGCCTCCGCAGGGCTCGCCGCCGTCGAGATCGATCAGCTCGAGCGACCCGCCGCCCAGATCGCCTACGACGCCGTCCGGCGCATGGATGGCCGAGGCCACTCCGAGCGCCGAAAGCTCCGCCTCGCGGGGCCCTGAGAGCAGCGCGATGTCGCAGCCGATCGCCGACCGGGCGCCATCCAGAAACTCGGCGCCGTTGGCGGCGTCGCGCGCGGCGGCCGTCGCGATCACGGTCACATCGGCGATCCGCATCGTGTCGCACAGCGCTCGAAACCGTCGCAGCGCTTTCAACGCCTTGGCGACGCCGTCCTCGGAAAGGCGGCCATTGACCACGACCCCCTTGCCGAGGGCGCACATGGCCTTTTCGTTGAAGATCGGCGTCAGCGCGCGCGTCAACGCCTGATAGGCGACAAGGCGCACGGAATTCGAGCCGATGTCGATGATCGCGACAGGGTCTCCTTGCATGGGCTCAGCCATTGTCGTCGCGCTTGAGCAAGGAGCGCGGACGCCAATCTCTCAGAGATTTGCCGCGGCCTGAGAGGCTGGGATTCGTCATGAAGTAGTTGTGCGCGTTGAACCGTTCTTCCTTGGGCCTCGCGCTGTCCTGACCCGCCGCTCTCGCCGGGATCACGCGACGAGACGAGCCATCGGGGAGAAGAAGATAGCTTTGCTCATTGTCCATCAGATTGGCGACCATGATCTGATCCAACACCTGCTGGTGCACCGTCGGATTGGTGATCGGCATCAGCGATTCGACGCGGCGATCGAGATTGCGCGGCATGAGGTCGGCCGAGGAAATATAGAGCGGCGCGCGCGGATGCGGCAGGCCATGACCGCCGCCGAAGGCATAGACGCGCGCATGCTCGAGAAAGCGCCCGACGATGCTCTTGACCCGGATGTTTTCCGAAAGTCCCGGCACCCCCGGCCGCAAGCAGCAGATGCCGCGCACCACGAGATCGATCGAGACGCCGGCTTGCGAGGCGAGATAGAGCGCGTCGATGATCTCGGGATCGACGAGCGCGTTGCACTTGCCCCAGATCGCAGCAGGCTTTCCGGCCTTGGCGAAACCGATCTCCTGCTCGATGTGCTCGAGAAGCTTCTGCTTGAGCGAGATCGGCGAGACCGACATGCGTTCGAGCCCGGCGGGCTCCGCGTAACCCGTGATGTAGTTGAAGATGCGCGAAACGTCCCGGCCGATCGCGGGATCCGCGGTGAAGAACGAGATGTCCGTATAGATGCGCGCCGTGACGGGGTGATAGTTCCCAGTGCCGATGTGACAGTAAGTGGCGAGGCCGGAGCCCTCGCGGCGCACGACCATCGACAGCTTGGCGTGAGTCTTGAGCTCCAGAAAACCAAACACGACCTGCGCGCCGGCTCGCTCCAAATCGCGCGCCCAGCGTATATTGGCCTCCTCGTCGAAACGGGCCTTCAATTCGACGAGCGCCGTCACCGACTTGCCGGCCTCCGCCGCTTCGATCAGCGCGCGCACGATCGGACTGTTCGCCGAGGTTCTATAAAGCGTCTGCTTGATCGCCACGACATTGGGATCGCGCGCCGCCTGCTGCAGGAACTGAACGACGACGTCGAAGGACTCGTAAGGGTGATGGACGACGAGGTCCTTTTGCTTGATCGCCAGGAAGCAGTCGCCGCCATTGTCGCGCACGCGCTCGGGAAAGCGCGGGTTGTAGGGCGTGAACTTCAGCTCCGGCCGATCGAGCCCCACGAGTTCCGAGAGCTCGGTGAGCGCGAGCATGCCCTCGAGCTCGAACACCTCGTCGTCCTCGACGTCGAGCTCGTCGGCGACGAGCGCGCGGAGCGCGACCGGCATGTCGGCGGCGACTTCGAGGCGGATCACCGATCCGCGGCGGCGCCGCTTGAGCGCGGTCTCGAAGAGGCGCACCAGATCCTCCGCCTCCTCCTCGACTTCGATGTCGCTGTCGCGAATGACGCGGAAGAGGCCCTGACCGCGCAGGACATAGCCGGGGAAGAGGCGCTGCGCGTGCAGCACGATCAAGGTTTCGAGCGGGATGAAGCGCTCACGCGGCTGCGCGTCGGCTTTCGCCTCCGGAGCGGGCAGACGCACGAAGCGCTCGATCTTCTGCGGCAGCCGCACCAGCGCCTGCAGAGCCTTGCGGTCGCTCTGGCGGACGAGCTCCAACGCCAGCGTCGAGCCGAGATTGGGAATGAAGGGAAAGGGGTGAGCGGGATCTACCGCAAGCGGCGTCAGCACCGGGAAGATGCGCGCGAGAAAATGCTCCTCCAGCCATTCGCTGTCGGTCTTGGAGAGATCTGCAGGCTCGACGATCGCGATGCCGGCGTCCTTGAGCTCGACGCGCAGCTCCAGCCAGCGCAGCACTTGCTGGTTCGTCAGCTCGACGACGCGAGCGCTGACGCATTTGAGCTGCTCGGCCGGCGTCAGTCCGTCCTGTGACGCCGTGGTTAGTCCCGCGCGCGCCTGGCCGCGCAGGCCGGCCACCCTCACCATGAAAAATTCGTCGAGGTTGTTCGCCGAAATGGAAAGAAAGCGCAGCCTTTCGAGCAGAGGATGGTTGCGGTTCGACGCCTCCTCCAGCACGCGCCGGTTGAACTCGAGCCAAGACAGCTCGCGATTGACGAACCGCTTGGGCGAGGACATCAGCGCGTCGGCTTCCGTCCCGCAACTCAGCATCGGATTTTCAACCTCCACAACCGGCGCCTCTTCCTTCGATTTCTGCTGCGTCACAACCACTCTCCAATGCGGTGCAGGGCTCCGCGGAGGACTCCGTGAGCCGCGAGCTGAGCGCTCCTTATGTCAGTCCTCTCTGGCCCGGTCGAGAAGCTCGCCCGCAAGTACTCGGGTCACGCGTCGCCCGCGCATGAGCGCCTCGCGGTCGAGGTCGCGAACGAAGGCCCGCGCGGCGTCGAGCGAGCGCTCGAGCCGCAGCGTCAGATAGTCGCCGAGCCCGGGCTCCACGATCAACTGGCGATCGCGGAAAAGCTTATCCAGCACGGCGCGGATCAAATCCTCGTCGGGCGCGCCAATCTCGATCAAAGGCGCGCGACGCATTCGTGACAGCAGATCGGGAAGACGCACCCTGTCCTCGCGCGGCGGCGAACGCCTCGTCAGAAGGACAGGAATATTGCTTTCATTGGCGTAGTTCAGCAAATGGAACAGCGCGGTTTCGTCCGTTGCGTCTTCGAGGCCATCGACGACGATCGCCTCGGGTTTCAGCCCCACGAGCGCGTCCAGCGGAGGCAAGGCCAGGGGGGACGCCACGAGCGCGTGGGCGCGCCGCGCCCATATGGCGGCGAGATGGCTCTTTCCGCTGCCGGCCGGCCCCACGAGCAGCAGGAGACGATCCGGCCAGGAGGGCCATCGATCGATCATCGCCAGCGCGTCGACGTTCGATGGCGCTGCCAAAAATTCGTCGCGCGCGAAGCTCGGCTCGAAGGGAAACTCCAGCGCGAACTGCTCGCCGCCCCGCGCCGCTTTCTCGCCTTCGGCCATTTGCGCTCACTCCGCCTGTGAGGGCGCGGCGCTCGGTCGCAGATAATAGGAGCTCTCGCGATAGCGCTTCAGAGCGAAACGCAGCAGCACGCCCGCAGCCGCCGCGGCCGGCGCCGCCAGAAGGAGCCCGACAAATCCAAAGAGCGTTCCGAAGGCGAAAAGCGCGAACATGAGCCAGACAGGATGCAATCCGATCGAAGCGCCGACGAGACGGGGCGAGAGCACATTTCCGTCGAGGAAAAGACCGACGCTCACGATCGCGACCGCTTCGAGCGGAAGGCGCAAGTCAGGCCAGGACTGCACAAGGCCGATGCTGATCGACAGCACGAAGGCCGCGATCGATCCGGCGAAAGGGATGAAGCTCAACACGCCGGCGACGACGCCGATCAGAAAGCCGAAGTTCAACCCGATGAAGGAAAGGCCGAAGGCGAACCAGCTGCCGAGGAAAAAGCACACGGCGGCTTGTCCGCGCAGGAAACCGCCCATCGCCGCGTCGATCTCTCGCGCCAACATGCGCACCTCGCCGCGATAGCGCGGCGGCGTGAGGTCGTCGAGCATGCGCACCATCGCGCCCCAATCCAGCAGCATGTAAAAGGCGACGACGGGCGTCACCACGATCACCGACAATATGTTGATGATCGCAAGGCCGCGGGACAGCATCGAGCGCGCCAGATCCGCAAGATGCGCGGGGGTGTCGCCGAAGAACTCGTCGACGTATTTTTGCGTGTCGAGGGTCGGAATGGCGATGTCGAGCCCGTGCTCCTTGAGCACCTTGCTGTAATCGGTGACGAGCTTGTCGCTCCACTCGGCGAAAAGCCTACGGAGCGCGGCAATAAGGCTGGGGAGGCCCGTGAGGAAGCCTTCGAACTGCTGAATGAGCACCGGGACGAGCAGCAGCAGCGCCGCGCCGACGACCAGGACAAAGACGGCAAGCAGCAGCAGCGCCGCGCCGAGCCGCGACAAGCCGAGGCGCTGCAATCGCTCCGCGACCGGATTGAGCAGATAGCCCAGCACTGCGCCGGCGGCGAAAGGCGTCAGAATCGACTTCAGCGCCGAGGCGGCGACAAGCAGCGCCGCAATGGCGAAGCCCCAAAGCAGCAGATTCCGGTCGAGGCGGAAGCCGCCCCCCGGGCCGCCGCTCAGCGATACGTCTTCGCTCGACATTCCAGGCTCCCCACCGCCGCGCCGGAGAGATAGACGGTATGAGAAGGCGGGGCAATGGCGTCGCGGCGGAGGCGGAACAGGACTTGGGACGACTGTTCGCACGGAATATCTGCGTCTAGACCGGTGGCAGCTTGAGCTGGCGTAGGCTAGCATCGCGAATCCTGACGAAGGAGCTCCTTGTGAATGGGTTCAAGGAAAGCGATCAATTCAGGTAATGAGTAGTTCACGGTGTCCCAAACAATATCCAGATCGAGCTCAAAATAACCATGCGCAATTCTGTTGCGCATGGACGTCATTTTCAGCCAAGGCGCATCCGGATATTTGGCGCAAAATTCGTTGTGGTCGCGGGCAAGTCGTCCTGCCATCTCTCCAATTATCAAAAGGTTCATCACGACGGCCTGCCTGGTGCGTCTGTCTGCTACGAAATCATCTTTGCTCATTCCTTCGACGTAGGACAGCGCGAGCACGGCGGATTCGAGCATATGACCGACAGGCGCAAGCGGAGTCTTTCGCCTCATATCGGCTTGGCCTCGGCCAGGACACGGTCCCGAAAATAGTGCGAAATCTCGCCCGGGGTCAGCACGTCGACCTTTACGCCCAAAATCCCTTCAAGCTCCATCTGCAAGCCGCCGAGGTCGAAGAGAGTCGCGCCGGGAAGCGCATCGACCAAAATGTCGATGTCGCTCCCCTCCTGATCGTCGCGGTGCAGGACGGAACCGAAGACGCGCGGGTTCGTGGCGCGAAAGCGGCTCACGGCGGCGCAGACGGCTTCGCGATGGGCTGCAAGGGCTTCGGACGGCTTCATGCTTCGGGCTTCAAATTGACCGCGGGCGCTCCGGCTCCACGAAGGTAATAGCACAAAAAGTTCGGGCTCCCCGAAGGGAGCCCGAAGCCGCATTCTTTTGTCTTATTTCTTGTGGTCGTCGCCGCCGACTTCCTTGAAGTCCGCGTCGATCACATCGTCCTTGCCGTGGGCCTCATGCCCGCCGGGGCTCGCGCCTTCGGCCTGCTGCGCCTTGTACATCGCCTCGCCGAGCTTCATGGAGGCCTGCGCCAGCTCGCTCGTGCGCGTCTTGATCGCCTGAGCGTCCTCGCCCGTGAGCGCCGTCTTCAGCGCTTCGATCGCCGCCTCGATCGCGCTGCGGTCGGCGGACGACACCTTGTCGCCGAATTCCGCAAGCGACTTGTGCGCTGAATGCACGGCCGCTTCGCCGTGGTTCTTCGCGTCGATGAGCTCGCGCCGCGCCTTGTCCTCGGCGGCGTGCGCCTCGGCGTCCTTGACCATGCGGTCGATGTCGGAGTCGGTGAGACCGCCCGAGGCCTGGATGCGGATCTGCTGCTCCTTGCCCGTGGCCTTATCCTTCGCCGTGACGCTGACGATGCCATTGGCGTCGATGTCGAAGGTCACCTCGATCTGCGGCACGCCGCGCGGGGCCGGCGGAATGCCGGAGAGATCGAAGCGTCCCAGGCTCTTATTGTCCTGCGCCATCTCGCGCTCGCCCTGGAACACATTGATCGTGACCGCGGTCTGGTTGTCCTCGGCCGTCGAGAAGACCTGGCTCTTCTTCGTCGGGATCGTCGTGTTGCGGTCGATGAGACGCGTGAACACGCCGCCGAGCGTCTCGATGCCGAGCGAGAGCGGCGTCACGTCGAGGAGCAGCACGTCCTTCACGTCGCCCTGCAGCACGCCCGCCTGCACGGCTGCGCCGACCGCGACGACCTCGTCGGGGTTCACGCCCTTATGCGGCTCCTTGCCGAAGAACTGCTTGACGATCTCCTGCACCTTCGGCATGCGCGTCATGCCGCCGACGAGGACGACTTCGCCGATCTCGCCCGCCGACATGCCGGCGTCCTTCAACGCCTTGCGGCAGGGCTCGATCGTGCGCTGGATGAGATCGTCGACCAGCGTCTCGAATTTCGCGCGCGTCAGCTTCATCGACAGGTGCTTGGGACCGGTCGCGTCGGCGGTGATGTAGGGCTCGTTGATCTCCGTCTGCGTCGCCGAGGAGAGCGCGATCTTCGCGTCCTCCGCCGCCTTCTTCAGGCGCTGCAGGGCGAGCTTGTCCTTCGTGAGATCGATGCCGTGCTCCTTCTTGAACTCGCTCGCGAGATATTCGACGAGCCGGTTGTCGAAGTCCTCGCCGCCGAGGAAGGTGTCGCCGTTCGTCGACTTCACCTCGAACACGCCGTCGCCGATCTCGAGGATGGAAATATCGAAGGTGCCGCCGCCGAGGTCATAGACCGCGATCGCGCCGGAGTGCTTCTTGTCGAGGCCGTAGGCCAGCGCCGCGGCGGTCGGCTCGTTGATGATGCGCAGCACCTCGAGGCCGGCGATCTTGCCGGCGTCCTTGGTCGCCTGACGCTGAGCGTCGTTGAAATAGGCGGGGACGGTGATGACGGCCTGCGTGACGGGATAGCCGAGATGCGCCTCCGCCGTCTCCTTCATCTTTTGGAGGATGAAGGCGGAGATTTGCGAGGGCGAATATTGCTTGCCGGACGCCTCGACCCAGGCGTCGCCATTGCCGCCGCGCACGATGTGATAGGGGACGAGGCCCATATCCTTCTTGGTCAGCGGATCGTCGAAGGTGCGGCCGATCAGCCGCTTGATCGCGAAAAAGGTCTTTTCGGGATTGGTCACCGCCTGGCGCTTCGCCGGCTGACCGACGAGGCGCTCGCCGTCGTCGGTGAAGGCGACGATGGACGGCGTCGTGCGCGCGCCCTCCGCATTCTCGATGACCTTAGGGGTCGACCCGTCCATGACAGCCACGCAGGAATTGGTGGTGCCGAGGTCGATGCCGATGATTTTCGCCATTTCGCGTCCTTTCTCTACCGAATCTGTAACGGGCCCCGAAGCGGTCCCTTGCCGACAACTCCGCTGTGGCCCTCAATCAAGCCCTCTGGACGCCGTCGCTCGACCCCAGACATTGTGCCTCCGCCGGCTGGACGCAAGGGCGTCCAAAGCTCTGAGCCTGGCTTATTTACGGGCGCCGCGAGGAGCAAGCCCGCACGGTCAAGCAGACGCCACCCGCGCGTAGACCGCGTCGATCTTCGCACCGCAGTCCAGCGCCCGGAAGACCTCGACCGAGAGCCCCGCCTCCAGGGGCCGGATGCGGGAGACGATCCGTTCGGCCTCCGCCTCGCTCGCCGCAAAGGCGAAACCCGTCGGGCCCCAGCTCGTCTGCCCGCCGCCCACCGCCCCCTGCGCGACAAGCGCAGCCACCGTCCGCTCCACGACCGGACTGAGGAAGCGTCGCCCGCCTTGCGCGGGCGCGAAGTAATCTCCCACGGCCTGCTGGATATGCGCGATCGCCGCGCCAAAGCCCGCGAGATCGCGCTCGATCAAGGCGGGGAGCGCTTGCATCAGCACGCGGCGGCAGAGTTCTCCTGCCATCGATTCGGAGAAGGCCGGCAAACGCGCGAAAGCCTCGCGCTCGCCTTCTCCATGGGCCCCTTCCGCCCTCGAATCGGAAACCAGCAACACTCGCCACTCGGGCGGAAAGGGCAGGCGCGCGACAATCGGCGCGGTCGGGCCGTCGTCGCTTCTCCCGCCGTCCACGACGAAGCCGCCGTGTTCGAAGAGACCGGCGCCGAGCCCCGAACGCGCGCCGCGTCCCATCGCCGCGGCGTCGGAGGCCGCGTCGCCCACGACGTCCTCGAGGCGGCGTAGCCCCGCGGCGATCGCCAGGGCAAGCTGCGTTCCGGAGCCTAGACCCGCATGCGCCGGGATCGCCTCCTGGATGACGAGCCGCGCCTTCAGGCCCGGCGCGAAGGCCGATCTCGCTTTCTCGAAAAGCGAAGCCGCGCGCGGCGCCTCCGGACCTTCGACCGAGACCTCCTCGGCGCGGGTGAGGGTCAATCGCGTCTTCGGCCCGTCGATCGCCAGGCCCAGCCCGCCGAATTTGCGGCCGAGCCCACCGTGGAGATCGAGAAAGCCGAGATGGAGCCGCGCGCTGGCGGCGACGCGAACCTCGTTGACGCTTCTGTCCGCCGGCATGGGCGCCCCGTGGTTTCGCAAGACAGGCGAGGCTTGCGCTCTAAGTAGGGAGGGAGATCTCGCGCGATGGCGGCAGCGCCTGCGCTCGCGCGACTAACCCGGCGGAAGGGCGCTTGGCAAGGAGAATTGCTGCGCCGCACTCAGTCCCGCCGACAGGAGAGAGATAATGACCACGAAGGATCGCGTCTACTCCGAGGCGGAGATTGCCGAGAAGCTCGCCAAGGAGCTGCCCGAATGGCGCTACGAAGGCGGCTGGATCCGCCGCACCTACAAGACGCACACATGGCCCGGCACCCTCCTGCTCATCAATACGATCGGCATGCTCTCGGAGGCGGCCTGGCATCACCCCGATCTCGTCGTCTCCTACGCCTTCGTCGAGGTGAAGCTCGCCACCCACTCCGCCAAGGGGATCACCGACAAGGACTTCGAGCTGGCGAAGAAGCTCGAGGAGACGTTGTTGTGGCGCGGGCAGAACGCGCCCGAGGCGCCGCTCGCCAAGCGCGTGCTGCGGGGGCCGAAAGAGGCGCATGAGTGACCGCGCGAGGATCGCGCCAGCGCGGGCGGTCCGGAGAGAAAAGCCCAGCGCCGCGCTCTTGATCTTCGCGGCGTCGAAGGCCACTCTTCTCGCGTCCTTCTCTTCGACGGCGGCGGCTCCGTAGCGGCCGGCGAAAGGCCGTGAGGAGCCGCCATGTTCGCTTCCCTCGTCGACGGCCTGCTGCAAAACCAGATCCTGACCGGCGCCTTTGGCGCGATGGCGCTCGGCTGGGTCGCCTATCAGGCGAAGTCCCTCCCGGCGGCGATCTATGGCCTCGCGAGCGGGCTCTTTTGCGTGCGCGTGACGATGGACAGCAGCCGCGCCTTCTTCCTCGACGTCGATCGGGCGCTCTCGGCGCATCGCGTCAAGATCAACAAGGCCTTCGAGTTCCAGAACCTGGAACTCACCACAGGCTTTGGGCGGGGCCTCGCCCGCTGGGAGGGCATGTGGGTCAGCTACAACAAGGCGAAGGACGAATCGGCGCAGGCCGCCGTCCGCATCGTGCTGACCATGACCTTCTACACATCCGACGTCGAGCGGGTCAGGAGACTCCTGATGTCGGCCATCCCCGCGGAGGCGAACCAGAACTCGATCACCATCGCCGTCGAGCGGGGGACCGGCTGGATCGGGACCTATAAGCGCAAGAGACGCCTCGACACGGTCTTCGTCGAGGGAGATGTGGGCCGCAGGATCGTCGCGCGCCTCAAATGGTTCGACGCGAATGCGGAGTGGTACGATCGGCGCGGCGTGCCGCGAAAGATCGGCTTCATCCTGCACGGCCCGCCCGGCACGGGAAAGACCTCGCTCATCCATGCGATCGCGTCCGAGCTCAATCTCGACGTCTTCTACGTCACCTCGCTCTCGCTGATGGCGCAGAAGATGGACACGGTCACCGCGCGATCGCTCCTCGTTATCGAGGATATCGACACGCTGTCGGCGGGCCTCAACCGAACGAGCGCGCAGAGCGGCAAGGACGCTGCTCTTTCCTTCCCACTGCATGAGATCCTCAACACGCTGGACGGCATGCAAACGCCGGATGGTCTCAAGTTCATCATCACGACGAACCATCTCGATCGGCTGGACCCCGCGCTGCTGCGCCCGGGCCGCATCGACGAGATTTACGAGATCGGCCTGCTCGGCCTCGATGAGGCGAGGCGCATGTTCCGCGCCTTCTACGACCGAGACGGGATCACCGCCTATGCGCCGACGTCCGGCGCGCGACTCCAGCAGATGTTCTCGACGCTCAGCGCCGAGGAGGCGGAAGCCGCGCTGGCGCGGGAGGCGAGAAAGGGCGGCGTGATATTTTTGCTCTTCGCTTGATCACGCCCCGTTCGGTGGAAGCCGCTCAGGCCCAGGGCCTCTTACACTAGGGGATGAGGTGGGCGGGGCGAGATTGAGAAAGTATTAAGTCATTTAGCGGACGTCAAGAAAGCTCTCATCACAGTATTTGCCGTCATTAATTTTGCTTGTATCGAAAAATGGCTGGGGTGAGACCTTTTTATAGCGTATTTCTCCAAACAGCGTGCTGGGAGCGAAACCACTATATGTTCCCATCATTTGCTCGATTGGGTTGCCATATAAATCAATTGAGGCGTATCCTGCCTCATTCGTATTCTTAAATCTAAACACATAGGTTAGTTTGTTCCTATCCCCAGCATGGATATAGGCGTCATCTGCTTCCCAGTGCAGCCCATTCCCTTTTAGTTTCTCCAATTTATTGTGGCCATTGTTAGTGCATAGCCGCTGACCGCTAATATTAATACTATCGTCGTTTGAGCGTCTCACATAGACGACGCCGCTATGAATAGGAGTCTGTTTGTCGCCATGTATGACGTAAAGCCACGTTCCCTGTGGGTCAATAGGTGCTTGCTGCTGTCTTGGCATTGAAAGTATCAAATTTCTGATATCGTCGAGTTTTGTGTTTGTGTTATGCCGGTTTTCCATCAGGCCGGCCCCTATATCCTTTTCTGTTTTTTCGATCCTTTCTATAAAAACCTTGCTAATATGAGGCGCCTCTATTAGTAATCCGACCAAGGAGGCCGAAACGATCGCCTCGGCAAGAAACGCGAAATCCTTCGTCCTGAGAGAAGTGTTATCACCTTGTATTGTCAGCAAGAAATGGAGACAAATGCCGAGAATAAAAAGAGAGGCTATATAACTAATGGGGTTGAGGAGGAAGGCTGGAAGATTAACATTGTATGTTTCTGATATTTGCGGCACAACGAGCGCCGCAACGATTAGAGTCACAGCAATACTCAGAAGTACTGCAGTGATAACCTTGGTGGTCGGCATCCTATTTCCCCTCGGTTCTTTTAAACTGAAGATTCTAGGCGGTCGGGGCGGCAAGTTAGCGAAAGGTGGCGTGCCGGTTCCGAGTCCTTTCGCGCCAAGGCTCTGCTGAAGCTAGGGCGAGGAAAGAACGCATCACTTGCGAGAAGGTTCCTCTTGTGAAGTATGAAGGCGGTGATGCGAGGTGTCTCCCCCTTTCTGCAGTGGCCGGCCAGTCGCCGCAGCGAAGACACGTTGTGTTAGACTGGCCGAGCGTGCGGCGACCTACTTAACTTGAGTAGACTTTCGACGCCGCCGTCTTCCCGCCGTTGAAGATTTGCGTTTAGCGTTAACGCCCGATAGGCGCAGCCCTGTCGGAGGTCCGCAAAGATTCAAGGATCGGAGCGCCGCTCGGGAAATTGAAGAAGGCCAAGGCCGATTTCTTCCCAGCGCAGCTTGTGGCTGAGCCAAATGTGAAATCTCGGAGCGATGCGCTCAGGATCGTCCAGGCTGCAAGTCATAATATCGACGAGTTCAGGGCTGTCGTCGTTATGGTAGGTTAAGGGCGATCCGCATCGTCCGCAGAAGCGCCGCGTGGCTGACGACGAGGATCGAAACGCCGCTGGCTCTCCACGAGTGAAGGAGAATGCGGCCGACGCCACGGTGGCGAAAGGCAACGCCGGCGCCGAAGCCGTTTTTCGGCACGTCCGACAATGGCAGACGCCGCTGTCGGTCGGCTCTGCGTCGATGCGATATCTGATCGATCCGCAGAGACATCCCCCTTCCAGCATGCTGGCCTCCCGCCGGGCGTTGGGAACCGTCAGATTTTGTTCGGAGCGGCCATGGGATGGGGCGAGCGGAAGCTGCCCGAGCTCATGCGTTAATGCGCTTCGTCCGGCGCCTTGGCCTTGAGCTCTAGCGCATGCATGCCCGCCGCGAAGGCGTCCTTCAGGAGGTCGTTGACGAGCCGGTGGCGCTCGAGGCGGCTTTTCCCCGAGAAGGCCGAGGAGACGATCTCGACACGAAAATGCGTCTCGGCGCCCGGGCGGTGGCCGGCGTGCCCCGCATGGCGACCCGAATCATCGGTAACGAGCAATCTCGTCGGCTCGAGTCCCTGGCCGAGCCGCTCCTCGATCAACTGCTTGACGGCTCCGTCGCTCATTTGCGTCATGATTGTCCCTTTCTTGAGCGTCGAAGCAAGAGTCGCGCCCATCGCATCAGCTTCCTGACCGCGATTTCGTCTTGCCGCGGCGCAGCGCATCCCCATAATGGGCGAGCATGGATCTGAATTCACCCCTCTTCGACCGTATCCGCACCCGCCGCGGTCCCGAGCGGCCCGCCCGACCGACCGGAATGCGCTGCGATTCTCCGGGCTGCGAGGCGCCCGGGGAGTTTCGCGCGCCGATGGGGCGGCTGCGCGAAGGACAATATTTCTGCTTCTGCCTCGCTCATGTCCGGGAATACAATAATTCCTACAATTACTTCAATGGGATGAGCGACGAGGCGGTCGCCCGCTACCTCAAGGACGCCGCGGTCGGCCATCGCCCGACCTGGTCGATGGGCGTCAAGCGGGGGGCGGCGGGCTTTCGCCATGATGGCCCGCGCGCCTCGGATCACGCCGACCCGCTGGGGTCCTACCGGCCGCGCTACCACGGAAGCCGGACCACGGAAGGGCGTGGGCCGCGCTATTCGCCGGTGACGATGCGGGCGCTCGACGCGCTCGGCCTCGACGACGCCGCGAACGGGGAGGCGATCAAGGCCCGCTACAAGGAGCTGGTCAAGCGCCATCATCCCGACGCCAACGGTGGAGACCGCTCTCGCGAGGAAAAATTGCGGGAAATCATCCACGCCTATAGAACCCTGCGAGCCGCTCACCTCGTCTGACGGCCTCGCCGTTGGCCGGGTCTTGAGCGGGTCTTTAAGAGCCTGCGCCCAAAAGCGCGAAGCGGTCTTGGATGAGACCATGCTCGATCAGTGAATGCGGATGGCGTTCGACCGGGAGAATTTCGAACGCGCTGAGGAGGAAGAAGAGTGGTCGCCCTGGAAAAAGCCGCCGCGAATGGTTCGGGACTGCCGGACACGACAGTTTCCGCGCGCGAGCTCTTCAAGATCGACACGGACATGATGGTTCCGGCCTATTCGACGGCCGACCCGTATGTCCCGGACCTCGATCCCGACTATCTCTTCGATCGGGAGACGACGCTCGCCATTCTGGCGGGCTTCGCCCGCAATCGCCGCGTGATGGTGACCGGCTATCACGGCACCGGAAAATCGACGCATATCGAGCAGGTGGCGGCGCGCTTGAACTGGCCCTGCGTGCGCGTCAACCTGGACAGCCATGTTTCGCGCATCGACCTCGTCGGCAAGGACGCGATCGTCTTGCGTGAGGGGAAGCAAGTCACGGAATTCCGCGACGGCATGTTGCCCTGGGCGCTGCAAAACAACGTGGCGCTCTGTTTCGACGAATATGACGCGGGCCGCCCCGACGTGATGTTCGTCATCCAGCGCGTGCTGGAGGTCTCCGGCAAGCTGACGCTGTTGGATCAGAATCGCGTGATCCGGCCGCATCCGGCTTTTCGCTTGTTCGCGACCGCGAACACGGTGGGCCTCGGCGACACCTCGGGGCTCTACCATGGCACGCAGCAGATCAACCAGGGGCAGATGGACCGCTGGTCGATCGTCACGACGCTGAATTATCTGCCGCACGACGCCGAGACCAACATCGTGCTCGCCAAGGTCAAATCGTTGCAGAAGACCAAGGAGGGCAAGGACGCGGCGAACAAGATGGTGCGCGTCGCCGACCTCTCGCGCAACGCCTTCATGGCCGGCGACCTTTCGACCGTGATGAGCCCGCGCACGGTCATCACCTGGGCCGAGAACGCCGAGATTTTCGGCGACATCGGCTTCGCGTTCCGCGTGACCTTCCTCAATCGCTGCGACGAGCTGGAGCGACCGCTCGTCGCCGAGTTCTACCAGCGCTGCTTCGGCAAGGATCTGCCGGAAAGCGCGGTGAATGTGGTGATGACTTGAGGCTATGAGGCGGGGCGCGGCCGCCGCCCCCTCTCCCGCTAAGCGAAGCGAGCGGGGGAGGGTGAGGGAGGGGGCGCTCAGCGGCCCTGAGCCTTCAGGCGCTTGTTGCATTCGCTGAGGTAAGAAGGCCAAGTCGCCTTTGGATTGGCCTTCAGGATCGCGGCCTTCTTGGCGCGCCACTCGGCTCCGCACGCCTTCTCGCGCTCGATGAAGGCCTGCGTTCCGGCGCTCAGCGGCTTACCGGTCTTGGTGGTCGCAGCGCCAGCGGGCGCTTCGGCGGCCGGAGCCGCCGCGGGAGCAGCTGCCGGTGCGGGAGCCGCTGTTGGAGCCGGAGCCGCTGTCGGAGCCGCGGCTGCAGGCGTAGGCGCGGCCGGAGCTGGAGCCGGAGCCGGAGCCGGAGCGGTTGCAGGCGCCGCCGCAGCAGCGGGAGCGGCGTGGCGTGCGCGGCAATCTTTCAGGAACAGCTGCCAGTTCTGGCCATTGAGCGAACCCGCGGCCTTGGCGGCCTGATATTCCGAGCCGCACTCTTTCTGCACGCTCAAATGCTCCTGCGCCGTCGCGGCGGCCGCGGCGGCCGGCGCCGCCGCCGCAGGGGCGGGCTCCGGAGCCGCCGCCGGGCTCGCGCCCGCATGACGCGCGCGGCAATCTTTCAGGAACTCCTGCCAGCTCTGGCCATTGAGCGAGCCCGCTGCCTTGGCCGCCTGGTATTCGGAGCCGCATTCCTTCTGCACGCTGACCTGCTGCGCCTGCGCCGGAACGACGATGGCGCCCAGCGCGAGAGACGCGACGGCGAGAGGGACAAATCGGACCGACATTCTTTCTTCTCCAAACCGAGAAGCTCCCCGCGCTCGGGTGAGCAGCGCTGAAAAATGGCGGCGAGCGCGCCTCGAGCGCGCGGACCTGCATAGTTCTCCGCCTGCCGCATCGCGTATAATGACGATAATCCGAATGTCGGGACGAAGGCAATCCGAACTCGCGCGGGGAAATCGCCGGACCTCGTCGAGGAAACCGCCGAGCAGAGATGGTCGCAAAACCGCAAAACCCCCAGCGCCAAAATCCTCTGGCTTGGCGAGAGGCACAGCTCGCGCGCCACGGCGACGGAAAAGCGCGTTGCCCCTGGTGCGGCGAGGATTCGCTTTACGTCGCCTATCACGACGAGGAATGGGGCCGGCCCGAGTTCTCTTCGAAGGCGCTGTTCGAAAAGCTCGCCCTCGACGGTTTTCAGGCCGGGCTCTCCTGGATCGTCATCCTACGCAAGCGCGAATCATTCAGAAGAGCCTTCGAGGGGTTCGATCCCGAACGTCTCGCGCGCTACGACGCCGCGCGCGTCGAAGCGCTGCTCGCCGATCCGTCGATCGTGCGCAATCGCGCCAAGATCGAAGGCGTGATTCTTTCGGCCCGGGCCTTTCTCGAGATCGAGGCGAGGACGGGATTTTCCCAATATCTATGGGACTTCGTCGACGGCGCGCCGCTCGTCAACCGGCCGAAGACTATGCGCGACGTGCCGGCGCATACGCCGCTCTCCGAGCGCATCTCCAAGGATCTGCGGGCGAAAGGATTCAAATTCTGCGGCCCGACGGTCGTTTACGCCTTCATGCAGGCGGTCGGCATGGTGGACGACCATCTCGAAGGCTGCTGGCGCGCGAAGGAATGAAGCGTCAATCGGAGACGGCGACCAGCCGATTGCCGAGACGGCCCGCGAGGTCCTGGATGAATTACGGGGCGACCCGGCCCGACCGCGCGCCGCGCGTCGTCGACCATTCCAACGCCTCGGCGCGAAGCGTCTCGGGCGCGACGTCGAGGCCGTAGCGCCGCGCATAGCCCGAAATCATAGCGAGATATTCACCCTGGCTGCATTTGTGGAAACCGAGCCAGAGGCCGAAGCGATCGGAGAGCGAGACCTTCTCCTCCACGGTCTCGCCCGGATGAATGGCCGAGTCCTGCTCATTCTCGGCCATGTCCGGTGCAAGAGATGCCGCCGATTCGAGGTCGCGTAGAAGAGCATAAAAAACCTGTGTGAATGCAGGTTGCGGACTTGCCGCCATAGCCAGCTGACACACATTCCACGGCGGGCGCAGGATTCGAGGAATCATCGCCTTTCCAAGCTAGCTGGGTGTCACAAAGGAGCACGTCGCAATGTCAACGCGCGCGATGAGGACAACGATAGTCGCGGTTACGCTGGTCGCGACTGCATGTCTTAGCCCGGCCGCATTAGCGACGGAGGCTGACGACGACTGCGCCTGGCAGGACTTCAGTAACTCGATGCGGTGCTTCGACTGCATGAAACGGGTATGGACGGGCACGGGTTGGAGAATCGTGAACACTTGCCCCAACTATGAACTCCGGCGCTAGCAAGATGCAGTTTGGCGTCCGCCTCGAAGGGCAAAGGGGCTAAACTTCGGGTCGAGTGCGTTGAGCGCCCCGACGAGTGAGCCGGTTGGCGAGACGTTCATCCACAGGAATGGCCGTCCAGCCGCTTGCCCAGCCGGCCCGCAAGATCCTGGATGAATTGCCAGGCGACCCGGCCTGAGCGCGCGCCGCGCGTCGTCGACCATTCCAACGCCTCGGCGCGAAGCGTCTCGGGCGCGACGTCGAGCCCGCAGCGCCGCGCATAGCCCGCAATCATCGCGAGATATTCATCCTGGCTGCATTTGTGGAAACCGAGCCAGAGGCCGAAGCGATCGGAGAGCGAGACCTTCTCCTCCACCGTCTCGCCCGGATGGATGGCCGAGCCCTGCTCATTCTCGGCCATGTCCCGGGGCAAGAGATGCCGCCGGTTCGAGGTCGCGTAGAAGAGCACATTGGCCGGGCGGCCCTCGACGCCGCCCTCCAGAGCGCTTTTCAGGGATTTGTAACTCGCTTCGCCGACGTCGAAGGAGAGATCGTCGCAAAAGACGATGAACTGATAATCCTTGCCCCGCAGCGCCGCGAGCAGAAGGGGCAGGCTCTCGATGTCCTCGCGGTGAATCTCGATGAGCTTGAGGAGCCCCTCCCCGCTCAGCGCGCCATGCACGGCCTTGACGAGTGACGACTTGCCCATGCCGCGCGCGCCCCAGAGCAGCGCGTTATTGGCAGGCAAGCCTCGCGCGAAACGCTCGGTGTTGGAAAAAAGCAGATCGCGCGCGCGGTCGACGCCCGCGAGAAGATCGAGCGCGATACGATTGACCTCAAAGATCGGCGAGAGGACGCGCGCGTCGGCGCGCCAGACGAAAGCTTCGGCCGCGGAAAAATCCGGCTGCTGAGGCGGCGGCGGCGCAAGCCGCTCCAGCGCCTCGGCGATGCGAAGAAGAGTCTTTGAGGCTTCCGTCATGTTTCTTCCCGACGCGCCGCGCGCGGCGCTCGCTCTGCTCAATGACGAAAATGGCGCGTGCCGGTGAAGACCATGGCAAGCCCGGCCTCATTCGCCGCCGCGATCACCGCTGCGTCGTTCATCGAGCCGCCCGGTTGAATGACCGCCGTCGCGCCGGCGGCGGCCGCGGCGAGGAGGCCGTCGGGGAACGGGAAAAAAGCGTCAGAGGCGACGACCGACCCTTTAGCGAGGCTCTCGATCAAACCTGCGGTCGCAGCGGCCTCCGCCGCCTTCTGCGCGGCGATGCGAGAAGAATCGACGCGCGACATCTGGCCGGCGCCGACGCCGACGGTCGCGCCGTCCTTTGCATAGACAATCGCGTTGGACTTGACGTGCTTGGCGATGCGAAAGGCGAATTTGAGATCGGCGAGCTCCGCCTCGCTCGGCGCGCGCGTCGTCACCACCGCGAGCTTCATGTCATCGACGACGGCGTTGTCGCGATTCTGCGCCAGAAAGCCGCCGGCGACCGCGCGCAGCGCGAGGCCTGGCGCGCGAGGATCGGGGACGCCGCCCGTCACGAGCAAGCGCAGGTTTTTCTTCGCCGCGACGATGGCGACCGCCTCCTCGTCGGCTTCCGGCGCGATGATGACCTCGGTGAAGATCTCAACGATTTTCTTCGCCGCGGCGGCGTCGAGGCGGCGGTTCAGCGCAACAATGCCCCCGAAGGCCGAGACGGGATCGCAACGCAGCGCCCTCAGATAGGCCTCCTCGAGCGAGGCGCCTTCGGCGGCGCCGCAGGGATTGGCGTGCTTGACGATGACGACGGCCGCGGTCCGCGCGGGATTGAACTCCGCCACGCTTTCGAAGGCGGCGTCGGTGTCGTTGACGTTGTTGTAGGAGAGCTGCTTGCCCTGCAGCTGGCGCGCCGTCGAGACGCCGAAGCGCTTAGGGCCCCCCAGATAAAATCCGGCGCCCTGATGCGGGTTCTCGCCATAGCGCATCTCCTGCGCGAGACGTCCGCCCAGCGCGCGCCAAGGCGGAGCCGGATCGCCGATTTCTTGCGCGAGCCAATTGGAAATCGCTGCGTCATAGGCGGCGGTGCGCGCAAAGGCCTTTTGCGCGAGGCGGCGGCGCAGGGTGAGCGTCGTCGCGCCGTTCTGCGCATCGAGCTCGCCAAGCAGCGCCGCATAGTCGGAGGGATCGACGAGCACGGCGACGGAATCGTGATTCTTCGCCGCCCCCCTGATCATCGCGGGTCCGCCGACGTCAATGTTCTCGACGCAGGTCTCGAAGGCGGCGCCGCTCTCGAGCGTCGCTTCGAAGGGATAGAGATTGACGACGAGGAGATCGATCGGCGCGATGTCATGCGCGAGCATCGCCGCCTCATGCTCAGGATTCTCGCGCACAGCGAGCAGGCCGCCGTGAATGGTCGGATGCAGCGTCTTGACCCGGCCGTCCATCATCTCGGGAAACTGCGTCACGTCGGCGACGTCCTTGACGCTCAGCCCCGCCGCAGTGAGCGCCTTGCGCGTGCCGCCGGTCGAAATGAGCTCGACCCCGCGGGCCGAAAGCGCGCGCGCGAATTCGACAAGGCCGCTCTTATCGGAGACGGAAAGCAGAGCGCGGCGGACGGGGCGGCGATCCATGGGCATCGGGACTCCTGCAATGAGCCGCTCGACGCTGTCGCCTTGGCCGAACATCGACGAGAAGGCGGCGGATTTTTCAAGATTTGAGCTGCGCTCCCGACGCCACCAAGCGCCGAACCGCAAGGCTCAAGGGGAATTCGTCGCGAGGCTGGCGAGAGAGACGGGACTTGAACCCGCGACCTCCGGCGTGACAGGCCGGCGCTCTAACCAACTGAGCTACTCCCCCGCGTGCGGAGAGCGCGAAATAGGCTATGCGTCCCTCGAAGTCAAGGCTGGTGCTAGGCTTTCATGCTCAATGAGTTATGCGGCCTATGGTCGCTCGCTGCGGTCCGCCCCGCTCTTTGCTCTCCGTGCCGCCGCCGATCTTTATCCTTGCGGCAGGGAAAGACGCCCGGCGGATGCGGGAGCGAGGGGCGGCGTTGACTTCGGAGGCGTGGCGCTTACGATCGCATTTGCGTCGTGATTTTCTGTCGCTCAAAGCACTCGAGCGGAACAAGCGCGTGACCACGGAGACGTTTTTGAGACCGCCGACCCTCGCGCTCCTCGTCGTGACAGGCCTTGTGATGGGCTATTATTTCTGGTCGCTATTCGTCAACAGCCGCTACGAGGCGCTCTGCAACGTCAACTACTGGTTCGCCAGCAAGGAACAGATCGAAGCCTGCAAGGAAGCGAAGACAGAATTGGACACTCGGCGATGAAGCTCAGACCTTTCCATTCCGAAAGCTTAGAGCGCGATTTGTGCGAAAAACCGGTTTCCACTTTTTTGCATTGCGCTCTAGGCGCCACGCTTGCGCTTTTCTTGAGCGCGACGGGCGCCGGCGCGAAGGAACTCCACCTCGATTGCGCGCGCACGGATCAGAAGGTGACCCTCGGGCTCGACACCGAGCGGCGCTATCTCGAGATCATGTGGAGCGAGGGCGTCGCCGAGGAATATACGCAGGGCGAGTCTTACATCTCTGGGCCCGACAGTTTCGGCGAAAAAGAAAAGGTGACCTATGTGGTCACGATCGACAAGGACCTCGTCACCTTCGGCCAGGATCGCGCCTGCCTGCAAAGCGGCACGAAAAAGAAATGCGTCGATAGCCAGACGCGCGACACGCTCGATCTCGCGAAAGGCGAGCTGAAATACGATCTTGGCGACGAGATCGCCGTGTTCAAATGTCAGCCGGCGCCGCCGGGGCGAGGCTTCTGACAGCCCCCTCCCTATCCCTCCCCCGCAAGCGGGAGCGGGGACGCTACCGGGCGAGGCTGCGCGAAGTCGTAATCAAGCCCCGAGTCTGGGAAGGAGGCCTTCGCCTTCAGCTCGGTCGATCAGGGTCGGATCGTCGTCGCCGACGCCCGAGCGATTGACGCGCGTCGAGACGGTCCACTCCTGAAGGGCCTCATCGGGCGCGGGGCGAAGCAGCGTCGCGGGATCGTCGCCGCTCACCCAATGCTCTGCGTCGCTCCAGGACAAGAGGATCGGCATGCGATCGTGAAAGCGGCTCATCCATGGGTTGGCGGCACCGACGACGATGGTCGCGGAGAGCAACTGTTGGCCGTTCGGATCGCGCCACTGCTCCCAAAGGCCCGCGAGCGCGAGGGGCAGCCCATCGGCGCTCGAGAAATAATGCGGGATCTTGCGCCCCTTTTCGCTCGTCCATTCATAGAAGCCCGAGGCGGGCACGATGCAACGCCGCGATTTGAAAGCGTCCCGAAACATCGGCTTCTCGCTGAGCGTCTCGGCGCGCGCGTTGAAGCATGACGGCAGCTCCTGGAGCGGCTTCTTCCACCAATAAGGAATGAGCCCCCAGCGCATCGGCGTCAGCTCCAGCCCCGAAGGGCCGGCGCGGAGGACCTCGATCGCGTCCGTCGGCGCGACATTGTAGCGCGGCGCGAGATTGCGCGGCTGGCCGACGAGGTCGGCGAGCCGGCGAATCTCCGCCCAGGAGAGGTGCTGGGTGAAACGTCCGCACATGCGGACTCAGCATACATGGCTTTTGCGGAAAGAGGCGCCGGCCACATCACGCCGCCATGGCGCAGCACTTCTTGAATTTCTTGCCCGAACCGCAGGGACAGGGATCGTTGCGGCCTGGCTGCTTGCCTTTCACGACAGGCTCGGGCTTGCGGTTCGCCTCCTCCAGGAAGCACCAGCCGCCGGTCGTCTCGTCCGCGCGAAATTTCGAGCGTTCGCGGTGCGCCTGCTCATTCCCGTCGAGCGAGAAATGCGCGACGAACTCGACATAACCCTCTTTGTCGCCGGCCTTTCCATCTTCGGTCGAAAGAATGTCCAGGCCGAGCCATTGCGACTGCGTGGCCCAATGCTGCACCGCCTTGCGATCGAAGTCGTGGCGCGACTCAGGCGCGAGCGAATCATAAAGAAAGTCGATCTTGCCCAGCGCAAAGGCGCTGTAGCGCGCACGCATGAGGGCTTCGGCCGTCGGCGCGGGCTTGCCCTCCTCGAGGATCGGCGCGCAGCACGTCGCATAAGGGAGCGGCTCTTTATCTTTGACGCGGCAGGGACAGGGCTTTTCGGTCATGACCTTCTCATCACGTGGCGTTGGCGGAGATCGCGCCTTCTATCGAAGCGTCGCGGAAAGCTCCAGCGCGCGGCTTGACGCCGCGCCGTTTGTTCTCTATATGTTCCTTATTCGCTGTTTGTTCTGTTTCGCGTTTCGGAGGGCGTTCGGCTCCGTGTTTCGCCTCCTCCGCGTCTCTCGTTGCGTCGGGCTTTCGCGTTGGCGTCGGGTTTCGTTCCAGTCGAGCCTTTGCCTTCGCGGCTTCCGGGCGCGCGTCTCGTCCCCACGAAAGCGCCCGGGGGCCGCGGAGTAGCAGGCTATCCCAAAGGAAGGACAGGTCGCGATGAGAAGCCTGGAGAGCGCCGGCAGCGTTCTGCAACCCTATCGAGCACTGGGGCTCGGCGCGCCGGAATCACTGATCGACCCCGCGAGGCGACGCGGCCGCGGAGCGCTTTCCCGCAAGAGCGGGCGCTTTGAGCCTCACGCGCGAGAAGAGGCTGACGACGGATGGGGATCTCTCGAAGATCTGTCGGCGTTGGAGACCCGCGTCCATCTCGAAAAGGCGAGAAGCGTCGTCACAAAAAACGATTCGCCCGACATCGCCTTCGATCGTTCGGTCAATCCCTATCGCGGCTGCGAGCACGGTTGCGCTTATTGCTATGCGCGCCCGTCGCACGCCTTCGTCGGCTACTCGCCGGGCCTCGATTTCGAGACCGAGATCTTCGTCAAGGACGGCGCCGCGCAGGCCTTGGAGCGCGAGATCTCCGCACCCGGCTATGTCGCGAAGACCCTGGCGCTCGGCTCGAACACCGACCCCTACCAACCGCTCGAGAAGCGCCATCGCGTCACGCGCGGGCTGCTTGAAGTGCTCGCGCGCGCGAACCACCCGGTCGGGATCGTCACGAAATCGGCGCTAGTCACGCGCGACCTCGACATCCTCGCCCCCATGGCCAAAAAGGGCCTCGCCAAGGTCGCGATCTCCGTCACGACGCTGGACGGCGATCTCGCGCGTCGCATGGAGCCGCGCGCTCCACAGCCGCGGCTGCGCCTCGAGGCGATCGAAAAGCTCGCCGCAGCCGGCGTGCCGGTCTCGGTTCTCGTCGCGCCGATCATCCCGGCGATCAACGACGCCGAGATCGAGACGATCCTGACGCGAGCGCGCGCCTGCGGCGCGAGCGAGGCGGGCTATGTGCTGCTGCGGCTGCCGCTCGAGCTACGCGAGATCTTCAGCGAATGGCTTTGCGAGCATTTTCCCGATCGCGCGCGCCATGTGCTCTCGCTCATTCGCCAGACGCGCGAGGGGAAGCTCTACGACCCCTCCTTCGAGACGCGCATGACCGGCGAAGGCCCTTATGCCTGGATGATCGGCCGGCGCTTCGAGCGCGCCGCCGAAAAACTCGGCTTCGGCCAGGGTGCGCGCCTGCGTTGCGATCTTTTCAGCCCGCCCCGTCGCGCCGCCGAGCAGCTTGCGCTATTCTGATGCAGCGTCCTAGCTGATCGCAAAACCCATCAACATTTGCGGGTTTCGTTCTAGCACCGGCGCCGACGCGCGGCGCGTTCCGCGACAAAACCTCTCGGAACGCGATGCGCGGGATCAGTCCAAGCCTTCCTGACTTCATGCTCGAAGCCGAGCTCATCGCCCAGGGCGTCGCGCCTATCGTTGGCGTCGACGAAGTCGGCTGCGGGCCGCTCGCCGGCCCCGTCTGCGCCGCCGCGGTCATCCTCGACCCCGCGAATGTTCCTAAGGGAATAGCCGATTCGAAAGCCCTCGCCGCGGCAGCGCGCGAAACCGCCTTTGCGGCGATCGTCGAAAGCGCGCTGGCGGTTGGCGTCGCCTTCGTGACGGCGAAGGAGATCGACGAGACCGACATCAGGAAGGCCGCGCTCAAAGCGATGGCGCAGGCCGTTGGGGCCTTAGGGCTCGCCCCGGCCTTCGCGCTCATTGACGGGCGCGACGCGCCTCCTCTGTCCTGTCCTGCGCGCGCGGTCGTGAAGGGCGACGCGCTGTCTCAGTCGATCGCGGCGGCTTCGATCGTCGCCAAAGTCGCACGCGACGCGATGATGCGCGACCTGGCGCGCATCCACGAGGAATATGGCTTCGCGACGAACATGGGCTACGGCTCCGCCAAGCATTTGGACGCGATTGCGCGTCTTGGCCCCACGTCCTTTCACCGATTGAGCTTCTCGCCCTTCAAGGCGCGCGAGAGAAATACGTAATAATTGGTCAATCATTGCTCCAAATCGAGATACTTTAACAAAGCCGTCCGAAAAAGGGACGCATGCGCGACACCCCTCGAAACTCGGCCTTTACTTCGTTCCGCCATAGTCCATCGCGTCGGTAGCGTAAGTGGTGTCGAGTTCATGCAAACCGCTCGCGTCGGGATTGCCCGTCCTGTAGCCCAGATAAAGGTCACGCGTACTGGGACGAAAGCTGACGGGCCGCCCGGCGCGGCGCGGCGCAACGCGATCCTTCGCGGCGATTGCGTCTCGCTGCTCCGCGCCTTGCCGGAAGCCTCGGTCGATCTCGTCTTCGCCGACCCTCCCTACAATCTGCAGCTCGCCGGCGCGCTATCGCGCCCCGACCAGAGCGTCGTCGATGCGGTCGACGACGATTGGGACAAGTTCGCGGATTTTTCCGCCTATGACGCCTTCACGAAAGACTGGCTCGCCGCGGCGCGCCGCGCGATGAAGCCGCAAGCGACGATCTTCGTGATCGGCTCCTACCACAACATTTTTCGCGTCGGCGCGATCATGCAGGATCTGGGCTTTTGGATCTTGAACGACATCGTCTGGCGCAAGACCAATCCCATGCCCAATTTTCGCGGCCGGCGCTTCACCAACGCCCATGAGACGATGATCTGGGCGGCGCGCGACGCCGGCGCGAAACGCTACACCTTCAACTACGAGGCGCTGAAGGCGGCGAACGAGGATTGCCAGATGCGCTCCGATTGGCTGCTGCCGATCTGCGTCGGCGCCGAGCGGCTCAAAGACGAGCGCGGCCGCAAAGCCCATCCCACGCAAAAGCCGGAGGCCCTGCTCGCCCGAATCATGCAGGCGGCATCGCAGCCGGGGGATCTCGTCCTCGACCCCTTCTTCGGCTCCGGCACGACGGGGGCGGTCGCCAAGCGGCTGCGGCGCGACTATCTCGGCTTCGAACGGGAGTCCTCTTACATCGACGCCGCGCAGGCGCGAATCGCGGCGGTGGAGCCCCTCGACGCGGATATGCTCGCGCCGGCGCCGAGCAAGCGAGCCGAGCCGCGCATCGCCTTCGTGAGCCTCATCGAGGCCGGCCTCATCGCGCCGGGAACGCCGTTGACCGACGCAAAACGACGGCACAAGGCGACCGTGCGCGCCGACGGGACGCTTTTGATCGGCGGCGTCATCGGCTCCATCCACAAGACCGGCGCCTTGGCGCAAGGCTTACCCGCCTGCAACGGCTGGACCTTCTGGCACTTCGAGGAAAGCGGAGCCCTCTCGCCGATCGACGATTTGCGCCAGCAGGCGCGCGACCTCCTGCGCGAGGCGGCGGAATAGACCTCCGGGCGCCGCCGGCCGCTCACTGTCACAAAACCGGTGCATTCGGCCCGCGATTAGGTTACCGGTCGTCCCTTCAAGCGATAAGACATCGCGCCAGATCCAAATGCTTGGGATGGTTTGGGGCGAGCATGCTGCATGCGTTAAAGACGTTCTTTGCGGGAGCGATGCGTTTTGCGAGCGGCGGCGAGATCGGCGCCCGCGCATCGGTGAAGGCCCGTATCGAGACTCCGACGAGACTGCGCGGCGCAGCTCCCGACATGCGCACGGCCGACCCGACGGTCGCGAAGGAGTTCGAGTCCGGCGTCTATTCCTTCGCCGGCAAGCTGGCGCAGACGAGCAGCCAGTCTCCCTTCGCGCTGACGCCGCCCAGCCGAGCGTGGCGGCGCACGCTCGCCGGTTTCTCCTGGCTGCGCCATTTGCGCGCCGCTGACACGCCGGGGGCGCGCAAGACCGCCCGGGCGCTTGTCCAGGATTTCCTCGAGATGCGTTCACCCGCAGCGGACGACGCGGCTCAGGAGCCTGGAACGATCGCCCGGCGGGTCCTCAATCTGATGGCTCACGCGCCTTTCCTGCTAGAGGACGCCGAGCCCCAGTTTTCCCGTCTGCTGCTTCAAGGCCTCGCCGTTCAGGCAAAGAGCCTGGCCGCCATGCTGACATCGAGACGCGCGAAAGGCGTCGATCGCCTGCTCTGCGCTCTCGCCCTTTTCGAGTTCACCCTCTGCACGGATTCGAGCCCTCAACTGAAAACGCAGGCCCGCCAGGCCTTCCTGGCCGCGTTGAGCGAGCAGATGCTTTCCGACGGGGGCCATGTCAGCCGCAATCCCAGAACGACGCTCGATCTCTCGCTCGATCTCCTGGCGCTCCGCCAGCTCATGGTGGCGCAAGGGGTCAAACCCCCCGCGGCCCTGACCGCGACGATCGACAAGATGATCTCCCTCCTGCGGCTGCTGCAGCACGGCGACGGCGCTCTGGCGCGCTTCAATGGAATGGGCGCGGGCAATCCCGGCGCGCTCGCCACGGTCTTCGCGCATGAGCCGTCCGGAGAGCCGCATCTGGAGGATGCGCGCCCCTCCGGCTATTCGCGCATGGCGCGGGGCGGGACGACCGTCATCATGGACACGGGCGCTCCGCCGCCAAAGGAATATTCGCGCGAGGCCCATGCCGGCGCGCTCTCTTTCGAGCTTTCATTCGGCCCCGAGCTGGTTGTGGTCAACAGCGGGTCGCCGCTCCCCTCGCTCGAATCGGCGCGGGAAGCGGCGCGCGAAACCCAGGCGCATTCGACGCTTTGTCTCGACGAGCAATCCTCGAGCCGGATCGCGCCGCTCTCCGAGAAGGCCGACTCCGGCCTCATCCTGGAGCATGGGCGGACGAAACGCGCGCGCCGGCGCTCGACCCGCTTCGGCGACGCGCTCTCTGTCGATCTCGACGGCTATGCGCGGCGTTACGGATTGCGTCACGATCGCCTGCTCATCTTGAGCCGCGACGGCTCGCGGCTGCTCGGTCAAGATCGGCTTTCGGCCGTTCGCGGCGCTAAAGCCGGCAGGCAAGCGCATTCTTTCGCGCTCCGGTTCCACCTGCATCCGCAGGCGCAAGCGGTTCTAAGCGAGGATGGGCGCAGCGCGGAGGTGACGCTGCCCTCCGGCGCGCAGGTGCGATTTTTTGCCGACGGCCCCGCGCGGCTCGAGGAGGGCCGCTATGGCGCCGCGCCGGAAGGACCGCGCCCGACGACGCAAATCGTCGTCCGCGGGGAGGCCGCGCAAGGCGCGCGGCTGCGCTGGTCGTTTGAGCGCGTTGCACAGCCGGCCGGCGCAAAGGCCGAAGGCAGTAGACCCGCTATCTTTGGGTTTGATCCAGGATAAATCGACCAAGCCAAGGAAAGAACCCGCGCCATCGGCTTCTACTAAAGGGTGGCGCAACCTCTCACAGGAGCCAGAATGAAGCGCGGGTCCTTCACGACAAACCTTGGGGTCGGCCTCTTTTGGATCTTCTTCGCGCTCTCAATATTTAGCCTATTTTTGTTCCAATATGTCTTTGTAACATGCGGCGTCTTTCATTGCAGCGAACCGGAGTGGGTCCTGCCTGCAGGAATGGGCTTATCTGGCTTCATCGGGTTTCAATTGGTCGGCCTTGTGCTAAAGCGCCTTCTCACAGGAAGCTTCCGCAGTCCGAACCGCCTCGTCACGACAACGCTCCTCGTAACTACTCTTGTTCTAGGAACCGCCGCCGGCGCATATTTCAACCGCGAAAGACCGGGGCCCTCCGAAGGTTCGATCGATTGCGCGAACCCTGAACTTGCGGCCGGCCATAAAGAGTGCCAGGCAAGCGGCAAGGATGATGTACAACCGCCCGCGATTTCTCAGGCTGACGGCGCAACGCATCCGTCAGATGCGCCCAACTCGCCTTGCGACTATGCAACTGTTTTCTTGGTGGACGAAAACGACGCGGATGTAAAAGTAACTGATATTCGGCAATGCTACAAAATTTTGGGCGAGGGTGAGTTTGGCGATCCAAACAATCATCAATGCCTGACCTACCGCTCGGCTAACGAAATGGCAAAATCAAAGCAGAGCGCTAAGAAAAAATATATTGTTTCCGGATCCACTGTGATCACCATTTCCTATAAAGAAAAAACATATTCAATAGAGACTTCTGCCTCGCTGGGACCAAATGAGGTCAGTCATTCTACGTATTATAGCGATATGAGTGGTTACGTTCCCGTATTCGACGATGTAAGGCTCACGGATTACAAACAGGTCTGCAATTTCGATGGAGAATACGATTGCTCGCATGCGCCATTCTACTTTCATCTTGACGATTCGTCTAATCCCTTTGGCGCCAAGCGCCAGTGGAAGAGTCTATCCAGCATATTACACAAACGCTTTCGCCCCAAGAGATGCGCAGGCAAGTGAAGGCGCGAGGCTAAGGTGGTCGCTTGAGCGATGCGCAGGGTCCGCGGCGATTGCCTATTTGCCGGCTTTGGCCTTTAAGGCGGTGAGGTCTGAGGGTTTCAGCAAGAGAAACTTTTCCGGCGTTTTCCATGTGTCCGGCAGATGTTTATTCGCCCATTTGCAAACGGCTTGAAGCACTGGCAGCAATTCGGCTCCTTTTTGCGTCAGCCCGTAGTCATACCTGATGGGATGTTCTTGATAAGCGCTCTTCTCGATAAGGCCGAATTCCTCCAATCGAATGAGTCGATCTGTCAGCACGTTCGTCGGGATGCGTTCAGGGGATTGAGAAAAATCTCCAAACCGCGTTTTCCCCATTGCGAGATCGCGCATGATGATAAGCGTCCATCGGTCGCCAAAAATATCCAAAGATGTGGCTATCGGGCATCCCGATCTGAGTTTTTTCAAGGGCCCTTCGTCGACTGACAGTGGCTTGCGAATCGCAAGTCGCTCATCTAATATTGAGGGACATGAACGCACAGTTCAGGAGAAAAACCAATGTCAGAAGCTTTTCAAGGCCGCTGCCTTTGCGGGGCTGTCCATTATGAATGTAACGCCGATCCCCTCATGTCCGGTCATTGCCAGTGCGCCGATTGCCGCAAAAGCAGCGGGACGGGCCATAGTTCGCATCTCGCCGTTCCCCGATCCTCGGTGACCGTATCAGGGGATGTAGTCATCTACGACAAGGCGGCTGACAGTGGTCATGTGGTCTCGCGGGCATTCTGCCCTCGCTGCGGCTCGCCGATGTATTCGTTGAACGACGCAATGCCCGAATTGATGTTCCTCAGGGCGTCGAGCCTGGATGACCTCGAGCTGTTCAAGCCTCAAATGATCGTTTACGCGAGCCGAGGCGCTTCTTGGGATATCCCCGATACAAATCTGCCGCGCTTCGAAAAAATGCCGCCCATGATGGAGGGCTAGCCGGAATGGCGTCCGACCCCGCGCTTGTTGAACGCCTTCGATCTATTCTCGCTAATCACCCGCACGTCGAAGCTCGCCGCATGTTTGGCGGCGTTTGCTTCACCCTGAACGGCAACATGTGCGTCGGCGTCCACAACAAGAACCTTATTCTTCGTGTTGGCGAAACGCGAGCCGAAGAGTTGCTGACGCGCGAAGGCGTCATGCCCATGGATCTGACGGGCAAGGTTATGAAGGGGCGGGCAACAATACTCCCAGAGGCGATTCGCACCGATGCTCAGCTTACCAGCTATACGCAATTCGCGGTCGATTTTGTTGAAACTCTTTCGCCGAAATAGCACGCGTGATCGGCCGAACCTGGCGCTTTTTCGTTCGCTGGTCGGGGAGCCGCCTCCTGGCAAAAGCCGAATTTCAAGCTCGGATGCGTTCGTGCTCCGCGAAGGCTTGCCCTGAAGCCCCGGCTGGCCTAAAAGGCCCCGGCGTTGGCGGCGACCCCGTTCCGGCGCATTTTCCGTTGGCGGCTTGCGGCCAAGCCGCGACAACTTCTGGAACCCTCCCGCCGTGACGAATCGAAGCGTCTATTCCCCCGCCAATTTCGCATTGGCGATCGGCGGCGGGCTCTCGGCGGCTCTGCTTTTCGCGGTGCTCGGCAAGGGCTCGTTCGAGGGCTTCCTGCTGTCGCATCTCGCGCCGCTGCCCATCATGATCGTTTGCCTTGCGCTGGGCGTGTCGCAGGGCGCGACGGCGGCGATCGTGGGAACGCTCGGCTTGAGCATATGGCCGCATCCGCTCTTCGGCATGGCCTTCGGGCTGCTCGTCGCTTTGCCGGCCTGGCTTTCTTGTTATGCTTGCGCTGGCGCGCCCTTTCGGGGCCGCGACTGGCTCGAACGCGGCACGGCCCGATGGGCCGTGACGGCGCAGACGCTTGCGGTCGCAGCGGCGGTCGCGCTGTTTATCGGCATGGCGGCCCTCTCCTCCACCGGCACGGTCACAGAGCCGCTCGCCTATTTGCAAGAACAAATGAATCTTGCGATCGAGGCGATGAAGACGGAGGGCGTCTTCGGAGAAAAGGCCAATCCCGAGGACATAAAACGCGTCATGCGTCAGGCGCTGCCGGCGATGGTCGCAGGCCACATGCTTCTCGTGCAGGCGATCAACCTTTGGCTCGCCGCCAGGATCGTGCAGTTTTCGGGCATGCTGCAAATCACATGGCCGGACATCGCCGCCGAGCTTGCGCTGCCGCGATGGTTGGCGGTCCTGCTAGTCATCGGCTTCGGGCTTTCCTTCGTCGACGGCCCGGTCGGCGCCGTGGGTCTCTCGCTCGCGGCGCCCATAGCCCTCGCCTTCGGCTTCCAGGGCCTCGCGGTGACGCATTATTGGCTGCGCGGCTCCGCGGCGAGCGTGCTCCTGCTCGGGCTGATATATTTTTGCATCGGCGTCTTTGGCGCGCCGATGATGCTCTTCTCCATTCTCGGCCTGGCCGACGTCGTCTTGCGCTTCCGTGAGCGCAGCACGCGTTCGCCGCGGCCGGACGGCGCCGTTTGACTCAGGCGGCTCAGCAACCCATACGAAAACTCAAGGAGAACCACCATGGACGTCATTCTGCTCGAACGCGTGGCCAAGCTCGGCCAGATGGGCGAGACCGTGCGCGTGCGCGACGGCTACGCCCGCAATTTCCTGCTCGCCCGCAAGAAGGCCCTGCGCGCGACGGAGTCCAACAAGAAGCATTTCGAGTCGCAGCGCGCGCAGATCGAGGCGCATAGCCTCGCAGCGAAGGGGGAGGCCGAGAAGGTCGCCGAGACGCTCGAAGGCAAGACCTTCACGATCATCCGCCAGGCCGGCGAGAGCGGCCATCTCTATGGCTCGGTCTCGACCCGCGACGTCGCCGACGCCGCGACGGCCGGCGGCTTCACGCTCATGCGCAATCAGGTCGTGCTGATCCATCCGATCAAGGAGCTCGGGCTTCATCACGTGCCGGTGCATCTGCATCCGGAAGTCGACGTGAAGATCACCGTCAATGTCGCTCGTTCGGAGGAAGAGGCCGAGCGCCAAGCGCGCGGTGAGTCGACGCTCCGGGAGCGCGAGGAGACCTCGATGGATGAGCTCGGCCTCGAGGTGGGTCAGGCGCTCGCCGAAGCGGGCGGCGAGGAGTAATCGGACAGGCGATGAGAGAGCCTCCCTTCGAAGGCTCTCTCCCGAACGCCGCCGTTCGGCCCGACGCTATCTCTTGCGCCGACGCTATCTCTTGCGCCGGGGCGCCGCCGCTGTCTTGCTTTTGGCGCGCAGGGCGTCAAACGCCGCGCTGCAGGCGCTGTCGGTTGGGTCCTTCGCGAGGGTCGCGGCGGTCTTGAGATCGGACTCCGCCTTGGCGAGCGCGCCGGCGGCCACCCATTCGCAAGCGCGCCCCAGATAGGCGGCGCCATTCGAGGGATCGGTCCTCACAGCGGCGCTGAAGTCGGCGAGCGCCTTCTTATGGTCGCCCTTGCCGAGATAGGCCTCTGCACGCGCGACATAGATCGGCGACTGCTGGGCGAGATTGGCGCCGTCCTTGGGTTGGAGCGCCATCGCCGCGGTGAAGTCCGCGAGCGCCTTGTCCCAATCCTTCCCTTCACTGAGCGCTTGGCCGCGCAGCGTCAGCGCCTCCATCCGGGCCTCGGCGCTCTTGTCTTTGTCGTCGATGATCTTGCCGCAATCGGCGATGCGAGCCTCCGCCTCCGCGCCGGCGCGGCAATTTTCTGCCTCGGCGGCCGGCTTCGGGGCTTCGGCTTGCGCCGGCGGATCGGCCTCTTGGGGAGCGAGGCGATCTTCTCCGCTGGTGATCTCCACCTTGGGCGCGCGGTCCTCGATCGTCACCGAATATTCGATCGGGATCTCGACGCCCTTCGAATTCGAGACGGCGGCGGCGCAGCTCTTTTCCTTGCTGGTGGAGCTCAGCGTCCTGAACGCCCGCGCCTCCAGAGCGGTCTCATTGGCCGCCGCATTCACGAGATCGTTGAGATTGCTCTTCACGATGTCGGCGTCGCAGACGGGCGCTTCCGGCGGCCGGGTCTTCGCCCAAATGAAAACGGCAATGAGCGCCGCGGCGACCGTCCAGGCGCCCTTCACCCAAAGCGGCGTCGGCGGTCGAATGAGCGGCGGCTTCTCGCGAGCCATCAGCGTCTCCCTTTATCCATCCAACCCGCGGGCTTGAGCGCGGGAGCTAGATCACCACGAAACGAAACTTTTGTGACGCGACGCGCCAGCGCTTCAGTTTGAGGTCACGCTGGCAATCGTGGCGCGTCCGGCGGCGAAAGCCCGAATCGCTTCTTCCATTGTCGCAAGCTCGATCGGCTTCGTCAGCACCGCGTCGGCGCCAGCCGCGAGCGCCGCTTCCGCGTCCTCGCGCGATGCGCTGGCGGTGAGCGCGAGGATCGGCGTGCGCGCCGCCCCTGCGCGCGACTCGGCCGATCGAATGCGGCGGGTCGCATCGAGGCCGTCGAGCTTGGGCATGAAGAGGTCCATCAGGATCACGTCGAAGCGACGAAGCTTTCCTTCGAGCGCCGCCCCCGCCAGCGCGACGACCTCTTCTCCGTCCTCGGCCCGCGTCGGCGCCGCGCCCAGCGCCTCCAGCTGTCGCAGCGCGATGAGCGCATTGATCTCATTGTCCTCGGCGACGAGCGCCGTGAGGCCTGCGAGCGTCGGCTCAGGCCGCGGCGCCAAGGTTTCTCTCGGCGTGCTCGGTACGGGGAACACCCTTGCCAGGAGAGTCGCGGCGCGCACCGGCTTCACGAGCCAGCCGTCGAATTCTTTGAGCGCCGCCTCGCCATGGGAGCGCCTCTCCAAAGGCGAAAAAAGAAGGAAGCATCGCGCGACGCCGGCCTCGCGAGCGCTCGCAGCGAGGCTCTCGGCCGCCTCGAGCCCCAGCGCGCAGTCGACGATCGCAAGCTGCGGCGGCTTTCCGGCCGCGGTCTCGAGGAAGGCCCGCGCCTGCGGGGCGCTCGCGGCGATCCGCGCCGTCGCTCCCGCCGCTTCGAGATAACGCGCCAGGAACGGGCCTTCGAAACGGCTCGCCGCGACAATCAGCGCGTTCTGGCCTTCGAGCGGGCGGCGGCCGCTGACCGGGCTGGTTTCGCACGGCAAAGTGAAGGCGAAGCGGGATCCGCGTTCCGAGCTCGCCTCGAGCGCAAGCGCGCCGCCCATCTTGGCGACGAGCCGGCGCGCGATGGCGAGACCCAAGCCCGCGCCGCCGCCCGAGCGGGTTGTGAGCGGCTCGGCCTGCTCAAACTCTTCGAATATTTTCGCGCGCGCCGATGGCGGAATCCCCGGGCCCGTGTCCTCGACGACGAAACGCAGCATGCCGTCCGCGGCAGGCGCGACGCTCACGCCGACGCCCCCCTCTTGCGTGAAGTTCACCGCGTTTCCGGCGAGATTTATGAGCACCTGACGCAGCCGGGCCGGATCGCCGACGACGCGCGCCGGCGTCCCGGTCGCGACATAGCTCGCGATCTCGAGACCCTTGCCTTGCGCACGTGGCGCGAGAAGCTCGACGACGCCTTCGACGAGCGGCGCAAGCGCGAATTCCTCTCGGCGCAATTCAAGCCGGCCCGCCTCGATCTTGGAGAAATCCAAAATGTCGTCGACGAGCTGCGCCAGCGCCCGCGCGCAGTCGCGGATGGAGTCCACGTAGCTCGCCTGCTCGGCCTCGAGCCGCGTCATGGAAAGGAGCTGCGCCAGACCGAGAACGCCATTGAGCGGGGTGCGGATCTCGTGACTGACGGTCGCAAGGAAGCGAGATTTGGCCTCATTGGCGGCTTCGGCGCGATCGCGAGCGGCGGCTGCGGCGCGCAGCTGACGAATCTCGTGGAGCAGCGCCTCCCTCTGACCGCCGGAGTCGCCGCGACCCGGCAGGAGATAGAGCGCCGCGCCGAGCCCCAGCGCGAAGGCGAAGAGGGCGAGGCCGAGCAAGCCCAAAATCTCCCGGTCCATCTCCATCGCGCGTCTTCCCGAATGTCGCGGCTCGAGCAAGCCATTCTGCCTGAACTCAGCGTGATCCAGTCAATAAAGCAGACAATCGGGACGGCGTCGACGCTGGCGCCAGTCGGCTTAGCTGGATGGCCCCGAAAGGAGCAGGCCCCCCAAAATAAAAGACCCGCCCGGAAGACCGGGCGGGCAAGTTGGACACCGAGACTGGGAGGTCAAGTCGATGTCGAGGAAAATCTCTGTTCGTTAGAGGCTCGCGCCAGCCTGGAAGCGCGGGATCACCGGGCCGCCGAGCTCGACCTTGTAGCGCTTGGCCGACGGGTCGAAGAGGAAGAGCAAGCCGCCGAACTGGCTGTCCGTGTCGTAGGCGAGGTCGGACAGTCTTTCGATGTCGAACCGCGCATCCTGCACCACCACGGTCACCTCTTTGGTTTCGCCGGGCGCGATCGGCGAGGGATCGCTCACCGAGAGGCCACGCTCCGCCAAGAGATACTCGGGATATTCAGGACGATGGTCGAAGACGTCGGGATTGAGGAAGCGCAGGCCAGCCGTCGTGAACTCGCCGATCCGCAGCGGCTCCTTGCCCTTATTGGTGATCTTCAGCTTGATCGAAAGCTCGCGGCCCGGGACCTTGTAGCTGCCGCCCTGATAGTGAGCGGTCACCAACGGGATCTCTTCGTCCATCGGCTCGATGCCCTTCAGCAGGCCGGCCTGCATGGGCAGCGTGCGCGGGAACTCGGCGTTAGCCCTGGCGTAGAAGAACAGCAGCGCCAGGAGGGACGCGGCGAGCCAGATGCCGCCGAAACGCTTGTCGCGGATCGTGATGATCTCGTTGCCCTTGCCGGCGGCGACCTGCCAGCCGCGGGCGATGATGCCCTTCTGCATGAACCAGTAAATCACCCAAACGGCGGCCGCGGCCATCCAGATGAAGTGGTATGTGAAGGTCCACGGAATGCCGTATTTCTCGAGATCGATCGTGCTGCCGTCGAGCAGCGTCACATCATTGACGAAATTCGCCATGTCGCCCTTGATGGTGATCCACTGGCCGGGGCCGACGATCGGTCCGCCGTCCTTGACGTTGATTTGGACGTGGACGTGAAAGCGTCCCTGACGGCGCGCCTTCATGACGATCCGGTACTCATAGTCTCTGCCGACGCTCATCGAGAAGGTGCGGGGCGCAGGAATGCCCGAGACGAAGGAGGCCTTGCGGATCAGCACCGGACCCGGCTCGCCGATGTTGAGAAAGGCTTCCTCGGGCTTCGCGACGGCCTGGGGCCAGCCCGAGAACACGTGCACCTTGCCCGTGATCTCCATCTCGTCGTTGACGTTGAGCTCCGTCTTCGACCATTTCACGTCATACCAGTTCAAGGTGCGCATGCGCAGGAAGGCCTGCTGCGAGCGCTCGCCATGCGCGCTGGCCGGCGTCGCCTCGATCAACGTCGTGGCGCCGCACAGCGCTGCCAAGCCAAAGGCGGCGGCGCGAAGCGCGCGCTTTCCCGCTAGCTTGGAGAGGATTTGAGTTATTCCGAGATTCATATCCAACGTCTCCCTAGATTTTCTCTTTCCCTCGCCGGAGCCGACCGCGGCTCCGGCGTCGTCTTGTTCGAATTCGAGGTTCTCAGATGTCTTCCGCCTTCACATAGTCGGTGCGGGCAAACCACATCCCGATCTTCCACCAGAGGAAGTAGACCAGCATCGAGATGAAGGACGAGAAGAAGGCGGCGACAGGAACGACATCCTTGCCGAAGGTGCGCAGCGTGCCGCGCTCGATCATGCGGATGTATTCCGGCGTGCCGGTGCGCACGTAGTTGAAGCCGATCAGATCGGCGAGGGTCAGCAGCACGCCGTCGATCTCGGCGGCCTGATGGTACTGCGCGAGCACAGGCCAGTTGGACGGATAGAACAACAGGCCCCAACCGAGCGAGCCGAGCAGCGCGGTGACGAGCCAGCTGCCAGAGATCAGCAGCACGACGTCGAGCCAGAAGGCCATCGGGATCAGCGCGGAGGGGAACACCAGGCTGATCGGGAAGAAGGTCCAACCCCAGAAATTGTCGTAGCGGTTGATCCACTCGCCGACGAGCAAGGCCAGCGTGACGACCGTCGCGCCGAAGGGCAGCCGGAACTTAGTCCAAAAGAAGGACTGCGCGGCCGCCGCGAAGCACATGGCGACGATCGGCGCCACGGTCGGCCACATGCGGCGATCTTTGAAGTCGATCCAGAAGTCCCAGTCGCCGGCCAGCAGCATATAGTGGATGTGGTAGGAGCCGAGCAGCACAAGGAACAGGACGAAGAGGAGGATCCAGTCCGTCAAAATGACGCACCCGAGAAACTCCTCCTTTGACTTCCATGCCTTGCCGATAGGCGCAGCCGATACAGACATTATGTTTCTCCCTTTCGTTTCCGGCAAAGACCGCCGGATCTTTGGCTTTTCAGACAGCGCTTCCCCGGTCGATCCCGCGAGCGGCGGCATCGGTGTTGCGGCGCAGTTGAACAGTTTGCGGATTTGGAGGGAGCGTCGCCGCAGCACGGGCGACGCTTCCGGAGTGGACTGGGAGGCGCGCGACGCGCGCCTCGGGCTCAGACCTTGAGCACGTCCTGCTCGTATTCCTTGCTGAGCTCGATAACCCGTCCGAGCACCTGCAGGGTGACGCCAAACACGGCTAGGGCGAACCAGCCGAAAAACACGAAGCCCCAGTGCAGCGGCGCCGTGAACAGCTCTTCCATGAACCAGAACGTGTGGCCCCATTCATTGAGACCGATGTTCGGGAAGATCATGAAAGGTCCAGCGAAGAACATCAGGAAGGGGATGGAGATGTTCTTGGCGAACATCGGAATACGCGTCCGCGCATACATGAAGGCGCCCCAGCCGGCGATGATGTAGATCGGGTAGCTGAGGTAGAACTCCAGGATGTGGCTCGGCGTGAAGTCCGTGTCGCGGATGACGGTCTGATGCCAGGTGCCGTCCTGCTCGGTGAAGTAGGAGGCGCCCCAATAGACCGTGAAGGCGTAAACGAGCAGCCAACCAACGAGCGTCAGGAGGCGGCGCATCTCCTCGCGCGGCGTGACCGCGTCGATGTTGCGGTCGCGAGTCTTCCACAAATAGCCGCCGATCCCGCAGAAAGCGATGAACTCGAGCGGCAGCTCGGTCCACATCAGGTTCAGCCAGTAGGTTTGAAACTCCGGAGCGAAGGAGTCGAGACCCGCTTTCCAGCCGAAATACTGCTCGTAAATGCGGATGCCGACATAGAAGAAGCCGAGGCACAGCATCGCAATGTAGGCAGGCTTATAATTGACGATGACGTCGGCTTCAGCATGGGCTGCAGCGCCGGCTTTTTGTGTTGTTATACTCATTCGCTTTCTCCCTTGGGATGGCTCCCCGAGGCGAACCTGCGATCGCCTCGCCATTTCCGATTATTCGCCCGACGCCGTCGCGAAGGACTCTCCAAGACTTCTCGATCCGGCCCAAGACGCGGAACCCAAACCCTTCGCCGTTTCAGCTTAGGAATCCAGGCCTCGCCTCGACATCGTCAATAGATGACGCCGTGGTCTCGCAGCCGAGGAAACTTAACATCACGGGAAGGAAGGAAAACATGAAATTGTTGTTTGTGCGTGTGACAATGTGTCGCGAAGCACAATAAATTAGGACATTTAAAGCGATTTAATATGGGATTGCTGGCCTTAGTTGAAGACTGCTTAAATGTATATGCGAATGAACAAAAAATAGGCGTCTCATTATTACATATAGTATCGTAATTTAATACACACATATAAGTGTGAGACTCGTTGTTATCGACATTGAGTGACATTTTGACGCGGCTAACAAACATTGTCTTCATGATGGATATCACAAACTATGGCGAGCTGCTGTTTCGTCTCGCCGTTAAGCGCCTTTGTGATGGCGGCGAGGGGGCGCATCGCGCGATAACACCAACTCAAGGGGGAAAGAAACATGGCGTTGCATCAGGCCAAGGAACTCGGCTGGGTGAGCTTTTGGGTGCTCTTTATCATCGGGCTTTTCTGGTTCTTCATCCCGACCGTCAACCGCGCGCTCAATCTCTGACCGGGCGCCTCGCGCCGCCTCGGCGCTTTTTGGGTTTCTCGTTCCTGGAGCCGGCGACGGCTCCAGGATTTTTTCTAGGAAGCGTCGCGCGCCCCAGATCAGCGGCTCGCGCGACAGGGCCAGCGCCTGATCCTTGGCTCCAACAGCTTCGTCTCCTTCCGCCTTGCCGCTCTCTGATTGCGCCCTAGCTAAATTTTCCGCTGAGCCACGACTTGCGGCGCGCGGTCGAGTCCCTCGCTTCAACGATGCTCCTGGCCCTCCCGGCATCGGCCTCGTGCGAGGGCGTGCGCGGGCGACGGGCCTATCTTCGTCAGAAGCATCGGAGCCTAGCTCCCGGGGACCGGAGCGCTTAAGACCATGCCGAAGGTGGGAGGAGGAAACCGTGCTGCATCAGGAAATCGAGAAGCTCAAAGGCTCCGTCGCGATCAAGAAGCGCTACGATAATTTCATCGGCGGTCAGTGGGTCGCCCCCCTCGGCGGCGAATATTTCGACAACATCAGCCCGATCACCGGCCATCCGATCTGCCAAGTGGCGCGCGGCCGCGCCGCCGACGTTGAGCTGGCGCTGGACGCCGCGCACAAGGCCAAGGACGCTTGGGGCAAGACCCCCGCCGCCGAGCGCGCCAACATGCTGAACAAGATCGCGCAGCGACTGGATGACAATCTCTCCGCGCTGGCGCTCGTCGAGACGATCGACAACGGCAAGCCCATCCGTGAGACGACCGCCGCTGACATACCCCTCGCTATCGACCATTTCCGCTATTTTGCCGGCTGCCTTCGCGCGCAGGAAGGATCATTGAGCGAGATCGACCACGACACGGTCGCTTATCATTTCCACGAGCCCTTGGGCGTCGTCGGCCAGATCATTCCCTGGAACTTTCCGATCCTGATGGCCGCCTGGAAGCTCTCGCCAGCGCTCGCCGCAGGCAATTGCGTCGTGCTCAAGCCGGCCGAGCAGACGCCGATGAGCATTCTCGCCGTCGCCGAGCTCATCGCGGATTTGCTGCCGCCAGGGGTTCTCAACATCGTCAATGGCTTTGGCGTCGAAGCGGGCAAGCCGCTTGCGTCGAACAAGCGGATCGCCAAGATCGCCTTCACCGGCGAGACGACGACGGGGCGGCTCATCATGCAATACGCCGCCGAGAACTTGATCCCCGTAACCTTGGAGCTCGGCGGCAAGTCGCCGAATATTTTCTTCGCCGACGTGATGGCCGAGGACGACGCCTTTCTCGACAAGGCGCTGGAAGGCTTCGCCTCCTTCGCGCTCAATCAGGGAGAGGTCTGCACCTGTCCAAGCCGCGCGCTGGTGCAAAGATCAATCTACGACAAGTTCATGGAAAAGGCGTTGGCGCGCGTGGCCAAGATTCGGCAAGGCCATCCTCTCGATCCCGCCACCATGATCGGCGCGCAGGCCTCGAACGATCAGCTGGAGAAGATTCTCTCTTACGTCGACATCGGCCGTAAAGAGGGCGCCAAGGTTCTCATTGGCGGCGAGCGGAGCGTGCTCGAAGGCGAGCTGAAGGAAGGCTACTACATGCAGCCGACTGCGCTCGAAGGCCATAACCGCATGCGTGTCTTCCAGGAGGAGATCTTCGGCCCTGTCGTCTCCGTGACGACATTCGAGACAGAAGAAGAGGCTCTGCAGATCGCCAATGACACGCTCTATGGGCTTGGCGCAGGTCTGTGGACGCGCGACGGCAGTCGCGCCTACCGATGCGGGCGAGCGATTCGAGCCGGGCGCGTCTGGACGAATTGCTACCATGCCTATCCGGCGCATGCGGCCTTCGGCGGCTACAAGCAGTCCGGCATCGGGCGCGAGAATCACAAGATGATGCTGGATCATTATCAGCAGACCAAAAATCTGCTGGTAAGTTACAGTCCCAAGGCTTTGGGCCTTTTTTAACGTGGCTGAGCGGCGCGGGCCGCAATCCCGCGCCGCGTTGACCGAAAAGAATCGTGACATGGTCGAACGCGTCGTCGCCACGCCTGAGGCTCTGGCGCTCCTTGCGAAACTCGAGCGTCAGCATGGACCGCTCATGTTTCATCAGTCTGGAGGCTGCTGCGACGGCTCGTCCCCCATGTGCTATCCGGCAGGCGAGTTCCGCATCGGCGCCAGCGACGTGAAGCTCGGCGAAGTCGGCTCCGTCCCTTTCTACATGGGCGCCGCCCAATTCGACTACTGGCGGCACACGCAGCTCATCATCGACGTGGTTCCGGGGCGCGGCTCCGGCTTTTCGCTCGAAGCCCCCGAAGGGCTGCGCTTCTTGACGCGGAGCCGCGTGTTCTCGGATGCGGAGCTTGCCGAATTGGCGCCCGTCGAAATCGGCGTATCGGCAGAGGCATAGGCGTCATCCGCGAAAGATGGCCTTGGCGACTGCCGTCGCCGAGCCTCCCATCCAAGTCGAAGCATCCTATCTAAGCGATCTGTCAGGCTTGACCCGAAAGCCGGTCCATCATTTGCGGCGCGGCTGACGCGCCGCCATGAGGAGGAGGTTGAGATGCAAGCAGTCGACGTTCAAGATTACGCTCGGCGACTCATGGAAGCCCATGGCGACAAGGCCGTCGCCGAAGCGGCGCAAAAAGCGCGCGCTTTGGAGGAAAAAGGCAAGCACGAAGACGCGCAGCCTTGGCGGCGCATCGAAGCGGCGCTGAAAGAAATGCTCGGGCCGCATCAGAGCTGAGAAGCTACCGGACATGAGCGGCGCCGTTTGCGACGAGCGCTTTCGGCGCCGTTTCGCGTCCACGCTCGCGCAGTTGCTTACGCCGATGGGTCTCTCGAAGCGCGATCTACCGCGTCTCCAGCTCGAGGAAGCGTTCGAACGAACGGGGAATGGCGCCACATCAAATTTGGAGCGAATTCAGCTCTAAAGCCCTGTCGGATCTCTTCCCTCGCCCCATTTATCGCGCGAGCAGGGGGGAGCGTTTGCGGGAGATGGCGATGGTCTCCGACAAAGGCAAAACAGCGTTGGTCTTCATCATGCTGTCGGCCGTCACGCTGACGCTGACGATCGGGACCGCCCAATATCTGATGCATTTGGCGGTTCTTCGATAGAGTTCGGGAGCCCCACGAGAAGAGCCTCCCGGCAAATCGATGGCGGCGAGCCGGGGGGACGCCGCTATTTGACGCATTCGATAAGGGCGATCGGAGGGTGCTCCAGAAATTCCGCCCAGAAGGAGCGGCCGAACGCCGCGTCGCCTTCGGGCGACAACTGGAGCGCGGGCCATCTAATCTCGCTGAAACCCGCGGCGCTTAGCGCAGCCGCGTATGTAGGCTGATCGTGAAAATAGTTTTCGACGTCGAAGCTATCGCCGTCTTCCAAGAAAAAGGTCCAGACAATGGGCGAGCCGTCGCGCAGCGGCTGCGAGACGTGTGAGTCGAGGCCGTATTTTCTGTAGGATCGCCAGAGCGCGAAATCGGCAAAGGGGCTGCAATTGACGCCCACAAAGCGGCCGCCGGGCTTGAGGCAGCGCGCGAGCGAAGCGCACATGGTCTGCAATTCCTCGGCGTCGTGGGCGTAGTTGAGAAAATAGGCCGCGAAGACCAGATCGAACGACTCGTCGAAGCTCAGATCTTTTCCGTCGCCGACGACATAGTCGATTCCCAGCGGCTCGACGGATTCCTGTGAGCGCGCGAGCGCGATCATCTCGGGCGAGAGATCCACGCCGACCACGCGCTCGGCTCCGCGTCGTCGCAGCAGGCGCGTGTAGTATCCTTCGCCGCATGCGACGTCCAAAACCGCCTTCCCGTCGAGCTCTCCCACGAGATGCATCAGGGAATAGGCTTCGATATGCGTTCTATGCGGTTGCCGCTTAGCTTGCCGATATTGTTCGGCGATGGGATCATAGTCCGTCGTCATGATGGGGCGCTCTTGACCCGTCGGACCGCTAGCGTTTCGCTCGAGAAGCGCCGAACGGTCCAGTTAGATCACGCTGCGTTCAGGCGGAATCGTCTGAACGCAGAAAACGTGATCGATTCTAAAAGTTTAGAGCGCGCTTTGTGCGAAAAACCGGTTTCCACTTTTTCGCATCGCGCTCTAGAAAAACTTGAGCCCGCGCAGCACTTTATTTCGGCGTCTGGAAAGACGATGGGTCGCCGACTTCAAGAAAGGACCGCGCCTCATGATAACGCATGAGGCGCGGTCGCCAAGACTAGAAGGGGAGGCCAAAAGTGTTGCGGGCGAGCAGCCCGCCGCGGACGTAGCCGACCGCGCCGCCGTAGCCGACCTTGCACCAACCGGAACCCAGCCCGCTCGCGCAATGGACCACGTCGACCGAGGCGCCGGCCGGTATGGTCGCGATGACATGAGAGAAGAGACGGGGAGCCTTATGCAAGGCGGTCGCGTCCTGCGTGACCACTCCCGCGACGTCCGCATGACCGCCAGTCCGTCCGAGGCCCACTTCCTTCACCCAGCCTTTCACGTCGCCAGCCTGAACCTGGCACCAGCGCCATTTCCAGCCGGCGGCGCAGGTCAGAACCTGCACGTCCACGCCGGCGGGAATGGTCGCGACGACCGGCCACTTCCCGCCGGGCCCGGAGCGCACATTGATGGGGCTTGCGTACTCTGCGGCGTTCGCTCCGCAGGAAAGAGCCAGGGCGGCAAGGGTTGCAGCGAACAGCATCCGTGTTTTCATTTGTCCCCTCCAGTCATTTGGTTGCTTCATTGCCCTCCCAAACGCGGCTTTCCGCATTTGGAATACATTGCATAGCTAAGGCTTCGAACTTCACCCTTCAAGCGGCGAAACGCGCGTGCTGAGACGAGGCCGCCAGGGCGCTTGGCCATAGCGGCTCTGAAAGGCGCGGGGGGGGGCCAAACGGAACTTCGTTTCATACGCAGCCTCGACGACATTTCCGGAATGCATGTTGCAGGGGTTGAGACTGCGCGGCGATCTCACGATCAGAGCGAGTTTTCGCGAAGGGCCTTTGCGCTTAGAGTTCGATCCTGTTCGAGATGGGTGGAGAATGCGAACCCTCGAAGAAACCCGCGCGGCCACGGGCCTCAGCTCGGAAGAAATCATCGTCGGAGCGGCAGAAACAGAAGCCACTCACGCAATATTGAGAAGCTATCTCTCCAATTTATGGAGAGGAACTAACGTCGTGCGCGACCTCATCGTTTGCGACCTCCGCACCGCTTTGGATCTTGGAGTGCAGGAACGAGCCGCTAGTCTCTTGCTGGTGTTGCGTCTGTTTCTGACAAACCACGCGGTGGCGGCGCTCGCGCCATGCCCTTGCGATCGAAATTGTTCGGAGCTGAGTTTCGACGAGGCGACCGGCCGCTACTCGTCTCACTGTCCCAACTTATCGGCCTTCACGAAGCCCAATCCGTGACCAGTTGGCCGCTATTCTGCTCAACCGGGATCGTAAGAGCGGCAAGAATTCTCGCCAGCTCATCGTGCTGTGACGCTATGCCGCGCGCTGCATGCCGACGAGGCCGGCGCGATAGGAGAGCGCCTCGGCGAGGTGGCGGCGCGCGACCGAATCCGCCTCTTCGAGATCGGCGATCGTGCGCGCGAGCTTCAATATGCGATGGAAGCCGCGCGCCGAAAGCGCGAAGCGCTCCGAGGCCTCGCGGATGAGCTCCGCGCCCTTTGAGTCGAGCTTGGCGACGGTCTCGACCAGATTGGCCGGCGCCGCGGCGTTTGTCGCGGGGCCGGCGCAACCGAGCGCCGCATAGCGCGCGCGTTGGGTCTCGCGCGCAGCGGCAACGCGCGCTGCGACTTCCGCGGAGCCTTCGGAGGGCGGCGGCAGGACGAGATCGGCGGCGGAAATCGCTGCGACCTCGATTTGCAGATCGAAGCGGTCGAGCAGCGGACCCGAGAGCCGCGCCTGATATTGCGCTTCACAGCGCTCGTTCGGCTGGCGCTTGCAGGCGAAGCCCGGCGTGCGCGCATGGCCGCAGCGGCAGGGATTCATCGCGGCGACAAGCTGAAAGCGGGCGGGATAAACGGCGCGGTGATTGGCGCGCGCGATGGCGACTTCGCCCGTCTCGAGCGGCTGTCGCAAGGCGTCGAGCGCTTGCGATTGGAACTCCGGCAGCTCGTCCAGGAAAAGCACGCCGTTGTGCGCCAGCGAGATCTCGCCGGGCCTGGCCTGCGCGCCGCCGCCGACGAGGGCCGGCATGGAGGCGGAATGATGCGGCGCGCGAAAGGGGCGTCGATCGGTGAGCTCGCCGCCCGCGATCTCGCCCGCCACCGAATGAATCATCGAGACCTCGAGCAGCTCGCGCGGGCTGAGCGGCGGCAGGATCGACGGCAGGCGCGCCGCGAGCATGGACTTGCCCGCGCCGGGCGGACCGTTCATCAACAGATTATGGCCGCCAGCGGCGGCGATCTCGAGCGCGCGTTTGGCGCTCTCCTGTCCCTTCACGTCGCGAAGATTGGGCAGATCGCCGGCTTGGCGGCGCACCGCGGGCTGCGGACGCGACAGGACCTGTGTTCCCCTCAAATGATTGGCGAGCTGAATGAGCGAGCGCGGCGCGACGACGTCCATGTCGCGCGAGGCCCAGGCGGCCTCCGGGCCACAGGCTTCGGGGCAGATGAGTCCGAGGCCGCGCATGTTGGCCGCGACCGCGGCCGGCAAGACGCCGGCGATCGGGGTGAGCGTTCCGTCGAGCGCGAGCTCGCCGACCACGACATGACCGTCGAGCGCGTCTGACGGCAGCGCGCCGATCGCCGCCATCACGCCGAGCGCGATGGGCAGATCATAGTGGCTTCCCTCCTTGGGCATGTCGGCCGGCGCGAGATTGACCGTGATCCGCTTGGCCGGGAGCGCGAGGCCCGAGGCGACGAGCGCCGCGCGCACGCGACTCGGCGACGGCCTTGTCGGCGAGGCCGACGACGTTGAAGACGACGGCGCCGCTGGAAATTTGCACCTGCACGTCGACGGGCCGGGCCTCGACGCCCTCGAAAGCGACGGTTGCAACGCGGACGACCATGACCTTGCTCCGTTCGAGCATCCCAGGAAGGCTGACGCGAGCCTAGCCGGCTTTCTCGAGCGCGGCAAGAACAATATGGGAACAAAAATCTTTGCAGCCCCTTTCGCCTGGGGAGAGCCCGGGGATCTCGGCTGACGGCTTCACAAAGGCGTCATCCAGGCTATAGACTATGAGAGTCGGCAGCTGCGAGGGATTCGGGCCGCGACTGGGGCGGGTCCCTCGCGACGGAAAGGCGCGGGCGTGACGATTCCCCTTCGCACACAGCATGTCTCACCGCAGAATTGCCCGGCGCTGGTGCTCAACGCCGACTTCCGTCCCTTGAGCTACTATCCGCTCTCGCTCTGGGGCTGGCAGGACGCGATCAAGGCGGTGTTCCTCGATCGGGTCAACATCGTCTCGCATTACGACAGGGTGGTCAAAAGCCCGTCCTTCGAGATGCGTCTGCCGTCGGTCGTATCGCTCAAGGCCTATGTGCGGCCGTCTCGCCAGCCGGCCTTCACGCGCTTCAACGTGTTCCTGCGCGACCGCTTCACCTGCCAATATTGCGGCGAGCACGAAGAGCTGACCTTCGACCATGTCGTGCCCCGCTCCAAGGGAGGCGCGACGACCTGGGAGAACGTGGTCGCCGCCTGCTCGCCATGCAATCTGCGCAAAGCCGATCGGCTGCCGTCGGAAGCGCATATGACGCCGATCCAGAAGCCCTACGCGCCGTCGGTCTCGGATCTTCATCGCAACGGGCGGCTCTTCCCACCCAATTATCTGCACGAAAGCTGGATGGATTATCTCTACTGGGACTCGGTGCTCGAGCCTTGATAGGGAGATTGGCGCGCCGCGTCCTCGTGATGGGCTTCGGTTTCATCCTCGCCGTGAGCTGCGGAGCGCTGTTTCTGCCGATCGCCGCGCTTGCCGACTCGACCGTGCGCGAGGCTGGGTTCGAGGCTGTGATCGGCAGTTTCTTCGCGATGCTGGACGAAACGGCGCGCGACGGCGACCCGGCCGCGGGATTTCACGCTCTGGGCCTCGTCTTTTGGGCGATCCTCATCGCGGTCTGCGTCGCGCCCCTCGCCTTTGCCGCGCTCGTCGGCGAGATCGCCGGCGCGAGGAGTTGGATCTGGTATGTCGGCGCCAGCGGCATTCTCGCCGCCGCCTCGCCCTGGATCGCGCGCGGCGCGCGGGCGCAGGCGAGCGCGCATCCCCCGAGCCAGATGGAGATAAGGGTCCTGGGGCTCTTCTTCTTGACCGGGGCGCTGACGGGATTCCTCTATTGGCTCGCCGCCGGACGCGGCTCTCGACCGGCGCAATAAAGGCGCGTCTGCTCAAACGCAGCGTGATCTAGAGCATGCGAAAGGACGCCACGACCGGCGCGTGAAGCGAGCCATCGATCGGATCTTGCGCAAAAGCTTCGTCCTGCAAGCCCTCATTGAGGATTTCTACGCTCTCGCAGCGTCGCGCAAGAGAAGCGGAGGCGAGGATGTGGTCGATGAGCCTCGGCTCGCCGGCGTGCAGGACGCTATAGCGCCGCTCGAGCGGGACGCGGGTCTCCAAAGGCTCAAGAGCGCGCGGCGAGAAAGCGGAAGCGGGGTCTGCGCGCCCCGCGCGCTCCGACGCTTCTGAATCGCGCGCGCCGCCCTCGAAGTTCGCCTCGAGAATCGTCGACGCCGCGTCATGCTCATCGACATTGAGATCGCCGCAGAGCGCGATCGTCGCCTCCTCGTCGGCGTCAAATATGTCTTCGACGCAGAGCCTGGCTTCTAGCGCCTGACGCTCGCGCTTCTGCGCGGCGAGGAAAAGCCCCTCCACGCGCTTGCGGCTCGAGGCTGAGCCTCCTGGCAGCGGCACGGGACGCGGCGCGCGCAGATGCAGATTGATCAGGTGTAGCGGCCCCGCTCCAGGCAGATCGATCGCCGCATAGAGCAGCGGGCGATCGAAAGCGACCTCTATGGAGCTCGATTCATTCGAGTCATCGCCGAGAGCGCTCCAGCGCCATTTGGCGACGAGGTCGTGATAAATCTGCCGCGTCGCGACGATGGGCCAGCGGCTGAGGATCACCAGATTGTGAACATCGGCCGGGACGTCGGCGCCGGGGCGCGTGCTGCTTGCCCGAAAATAGGCCGAGTAGGGCGTCTCCTCGAGCAGCCGATCGAGCGCGAGCAGCTGGCGAGGAGCGTGAGGCTCGCTCTTGCGGCCGGCGATCTCCTGAAGGCAAAGAACGTCCGCGCGGAGATCGCGTAAGAGCGGCCGCAGCACGGCGATGCGGCGCTCGAACTGGCGATCGCGGGCGGCCGTCCAATCGAGGTTCTCAAGATTGAAGGTCGCGATGCGGAAGTCTTCGCTCATTGCGGGACGCCAAGACTTATAGGGTCACTGTCAAGTCGGCGTGACCGAATTCCTCCTCGTTGCGACGAACGAGACCGGCCAAAGCGAGACCATGAGTCAAGCTCCCTGTCCGTTGGTTCGCCAAACTCAATCCACGCGGCTTCGCGCGTTGCGGTCAAAGCCAGAACCTACTGCTGCAACACATAGAAGCCGGGAGCGTCGGCGAGCGGCGCATATCCTTCGTCCGCCGCGCCCATCGCCGGCGGAGCGCTCGCTTGGCCCGAGCGAGCCTCCAGCCAATGCAACCACTCGGGCCACCAGGAGCCGGGTTTCTTGGGCGCCGCGGCGGTCCAGGCGTCGGGATCGTGATAATTCCCCCCAAGCTCTCGCGTGGCGACCTGATAGCTCGCGATGTCGCGTGTCGGCGGAGAGACGATGCCGACATTGTGTCCGCCCGAAGTGAGCAGGAATGTCACCTCGCCCTCGGTAAGAAGATGGATCTTGAAGACCGAGCGCCAGGGCGCGACATGATCGCGCGTCGTCGCGACGACAAAAATGGGGATGCGAATGTCGGTCAGGGCGACGGGATTGCCTCCCGCGAGGTAGTGGCCTTCCGCGAGTTCGTCGAGAAGGAAGAGGCGGCGCAGATATTCCGAATGCATACGGTAGGGCATGCGCGTCGCATCCGCGTTCCAGGCCGTCAGATCGCTCATCTTCTGTCGTTCGCCCATCAGATACTCGCGCACGAGCTTCGACCAGATGAGATCGTTGGAGCGCAGCAGCTGGAAGGCGCCGGCCATCTGCTTGGCGTCGAGATAGCCCTTCTCCCACATCATGTCTTCGAGAAAGGCGATCTGGCTCTCGTTGATGAAGAGCATGAGCTCGCCGGCCTCGTTGAAATCGGTTTGCGCGGCGAGCAAGGTCATCGACCCGAGGCGCTCGTCGCCGTCGCGCGCCATCGCCGCGGCGGCGATCGAGAGCAGCGTGCCGCCGAGGCAATAGCCGACGGTGTGAACTTTGCTCTCGGGAAGGATCGCCGTGACCGCGTCCAACGCCGCCATCACGCCGAGCTTGCGGTAGTCCTCCATCCCGAGGTCGCGATCCTGTGGATCGGGATTTTTCCAGGAGATCATGAAGACCGTAAAGCCCTGGTCGACGAGATATTTCACCAGGGAATTTTCCGGCGATAGATCGAGAATGTAATATTTCATGATCCACGCCGGCACGATCAAAACCGGCTCGGGGCGCGTCTTTTCGGTCGTGGGCGCGTATTGGATGAGTTCTATCAAGCGATTGCGATAGACGACCTTACCCGGCGTGACGGCGATGTTTTTCCCGACCTCGAAATCTTCGGCGCCGACAGGCTTTTCGCCATTGATCGCATGCGTCCAGTCCTCGAGGAAATTATGGGCGCCTCGGACGAGGTTCCAGCCCCCTTGCCGCAGAGTCTGCTCGATCAGCTCCGGGTTCGTCAGCAGATAGTTGAACGGAGAGACCGTATCCAGCATCTGGCGCGACATGAAGTCGACGACGTTCTCATGCTGGGTTGTGACCCCGCGCACGCTCGTCGTCGCATTGTGCCACCACTGCTGCTGGAGCAGGAAGCCTTGATAGAGGAGATTGTATGGCCAGCGCCGCCATGCCTCCCCGACGAAGCGATGGTCTTGTGGCAGCGGTTCGATGCAGGGTTCACAAGCGCCGCCCTCGAAAGCGCATCGCCAAGCATAATGAGCGAAACGAGCGCCCTTGCGCGCCGCCTTCACGGCCAGCTCCGCCTGCTTGCCGGGGCTCGCGGCGAGATGCGTCGCCCAATCCAAATAGGCGCTGCCGAGAGCGGCTGGAGAAATCCCTGCGGTGAAATAGGCGAATGAGGCGTGCAGGCTGCGATCGATGGCCTCGCTAAAGGCCGTCGTCGCAAAAGGATCTTCTTCCGGCTCACGCCGCCGCAGTGGACGGGCCCGTCCCGGGAAGGGGGCGATGGATTGCTGCGCTTGGCGGCCCGCCTTCTCCTTGGGGGTCGCTTGCATCGTTGTGGAGATGGAGGGCGCGCGCGCTCGAGGCGGAAGGGTCGCATCGACAGGCGCGGCAGGGGTCAAGGCATGGGTCTCTGGCTCGCCGGTCGTCATGCGCAAGGCTCGATTTCAAGTTCGTGGGACAACGGAATTTAGCGCATTTGGCGCTGCAACAAAACGCGATCTTCGCGCCTGCGAGGGCCTAGCGCGTTTCCCGCTCGAACGGAATCGTTCGAGCGATAGGGAATCGCGCCAAATCAAAAGTTTGGAGCATGTCCTGACCGGAAAGCCGCTTCGCGCTTTTCCGTGACATGCTCTAAAGCGCGTCCCCTCACGTGAGATGTGCACCTCACGCGCTTCCGCTCAAGCGCAGCGCGATCAATAAACGGCGATCGGACGGTTCAAATACCTGCGCCACACCGTCAGGGCGATGTAAAAGAGCGCCAGGACGCAGGCGATCGCGATGCCGATCATCGAATAGAGTTGATTGGCGTCCGGATTGATGCGGGCGCGACAGATCGGATCATGCAAGCGGCAGACCGCCGCGGAGCCCGGATAATAGGGAATGATCACCAGCGTCGAGAAAGAATAGGCCGCAAAGCCCGCAATGACCAGTGAAGGGAGCAGATAAGGGAATAGAAAGCGCCGCGCAGCATCGAGGAGGCGAGCCCTGCGTCGTCGTCGCATCTTCGCGTCGTAAATCTTCACGTCGTAGTAGGCCGCAAGCGCCGCAGCCAAGACGATCACCAAGATCGCCAGCCCTTCTGTGACCATTGATCTCATGCTCGCTCTCCAATGCTGCCTATTGCAATGCAAAACTCTAAACGGAATTCCCCATGCGACGCAAGGCGAGCGCCTAAGCTCAACGCGCAGCTGCGATTGGAGTTCAGCGCTTGCCTGCGGCGTAGCGTCAGCCGAGCAATGGGCCGGAACCTTCACCCTGACTCTCTCCCTGCGCCGCATTCGGCGAGAGGGAGCCGCGCCGAACAGATCCGGCGGCGAGCGCAGCGACGAGGCTCGCGCAGAGCAGCGCCGCCGAGAGAAGATAGGCGCCGCCCGGAAAGACGCCGGCCGCGGCGCTCAGCGAGAATATCTGAGTGAAGAGCAGCGGCCCGATCATGCCGGAGACGCCGCGCAAGCTCGCGAGCGCGCCCTGCAACCGTCCCTGTTCGGACCCGCCGCGAAGCCGCGTCGCGAGGCCCTGGAGGGAGGGGTTCGCCATTCCCCACATGGCGATGAGCGGCGCCGCCGAGAGAAAGAGCACGTCACTGGAGGCGAAGGCGTAGAGTAGGAAGCCCGCCGCCCCGAAAATCAACGCGATCGCGAGCGTGGTCCGCTCGCCAAGCCGCGCCACGGCCGGTCGCACGAGGCCGCCGGAGACGATCGTCTGGGAGACGCCGACCAGCGCAAGCGCCCAGCCGGTCTTTTGCGCGTCCCAATGATAGCGGTAGTCGGCGTAGAGCACGAAGAGGTTCGGCAGCGACTCATGCGCCAAATAGGAAAGGAAGGCCGCCGCCGCGATCAAGGTGAGCTCGCGCTCGGCGCCGAGCAGCCGCAGCGCGCCGAAAACATTGGCGCTGCGCCAGGCGATTTTCTGCGTGCGCTTCTCTTGCGGAAGCGACTCGGGGAGGATGAAGAAGCCGTAGCCCGCATTGGCGAGGCTCAAAGCCGCCGCGGCCCAAAAGGGCAAGCGCAGGTCATAATTGCCGAGCCAGCCGCCGATCGCCGGCCCCAGGATGAACCCAAAGCCGAAGGCGGCGCCGAGCATGCCAAAAAGCCCTGCCCGCTTCTCCGCCGGCGCAATGTCAGCGATATAGGCCCCGGCCGTGGAGAAGCTCGCGGCCGTCGCGCCCGAGATCAGCCGCCCGACGAAGAGGAACGGCAAGGAGGGGGCGAGCGCCATGAAAATGTAATCCAGCCCGAGGCCCAGGTTGGAGGCGAGCACGATGGGGCGCCGTCCGAAACGGTCGGACAGCGATCCCAGCACGGGCTGAAACAGGAATTGCATCAGCGCCCAGGCGAAACCGAACACGCCCGAGACGGCCGCGGCGCGCGAAATGTCGCCGCCCTCGAACTGCGTGATGAGCTTTGGAAGCACGGGAATCATCACGCCGAGCGCCAGCATGTCGAGCACGACGGTGACGAGGATGAAGACGAAGGCCGCCTTGCGCCTGACCGGACCGACGTCGCTCATCCTTTTCCCCATGCTCGAGCCCCATCGAGGCGATAGCAGCCAGCCGGCCGCTCGCGCAAACCGCCCGAGGCTCGCCCCGAAAAACGCGAAGCGGCTTCGCAGAAAAGAACACGCCCGCGCCGAGGCGATCATAGCGACGCTCGCCTTTTGCCGCGCCGACGCTCGCCTTTTGCCGCCGTTCCAATATATCGTCTAACTGTCACAATGGAGTGAATCATTGAAAAATGCGCGATAACTTGCTTATGTCCTCCTTGAGGATGCTCTTGCATCGCATGATGAGGCGACCGCGCATGAACCGGTTTGAACGCGCTCCCCAGCCGGCCGGAGAGGCTGAGCTCGAATATCGGGACGGGGACTATCGCGTCAGGAAGGCCGGGGCCTATGTCCGCTGCGCGGTGACCGGCAAGCCGATCCCGCTCGAAGAGTTGCGCTATTGGAGCGTCGATCGCCAGGAGGCCTACAGCAGCCCGGCGGCGCGATTGCAGCGGATCAAGGACGAGGAAAAGCGCGAGGGCTGAGGCGACGCGGCAGCAGCGCCGCGACCTGCTCCGGCCTCTCGAATTCGAGCCTGACGGGCAGCGTCTCGATCTCCCTTCCCGCGCCGAAACGCCGCGCGTCCTTCTCCGTCGTGACGAGCCGCGCCGAGCGCCGCTCCGCCGCGCGGGCGAGCGCCGCCAGCTCCCGCTCGTCATAGAGGTGGTGGTCGGGAAACCAGCGCTCGCCCACGACCTGCGCGCCAATCTCCTGAAGGCTGCGAAGAAACTTCTGCGGCCGGCCGATCCCGGCGAAGGCGAAGACTCTAGCGCCGGCCAGCCGCGCGGCGGCGGCCGGGTCGGCGACGAGGCGGCCGCGCAGCAGCGTCTTTGCCGGTCTCAGCCAGAGGGGAGACTCGCCTTCCCCGATGAGGATCACCGCGTCGGCGCAGGCGAGTTGCGCCGACAGCGGCGCGCGCAGGGGACCCGCGGGCGGACAGAGCCCATTGCCGGCCCCATAAGCCGCGTCGACGACGAGAATGGCGAGGTCGGGCAGGAGCCTGCGCGAATGCAGCCCGTCGTCGAGCAGCAGCACGCTCGCGCCCTCGGCCCCAGCGAGCCGCGCCGCGGCGGCGCGATCCGCGCCCACATAGGTCGGCGCCAGCGCCGCGAGCAGCAGCGCCTCATCCCCCACGTCGCGCGCAGCGTGGCGGGCCGGATCGGGGCGCAGCGGCGCTAGGCCTGCGCCGGCGCGGCCATAGCCTCGCGTGAGAAAGGCTGGGCGCTCCCCCTGCTCCAGCAGCATCCGCGCCAGCGCCAGCGCCGTTGGCGTCTTGCCGTCGCCGCCGAGCGTCAGCCCGCCGATCGCGATCACCGGCAGAGCCGTGCGCGGCGCCGGATGCGCGAGACGGGCGCGGGCCACGCTCCCATAAAGCGCGCCGAGCGGCGCGAGCGCCAAAGCGAGCGGCCCTGCGGGCCGTCCCCAAAACTGTGGCGCGCGCAGGGGCGGCGTCACGCCTCCTCGCGCGCCGCGAGCAGGGGCTCCAGCGCCGCGACGATCCGCTGCGAGGCGCCGCCGAGCTTTTCCACGACCTCGCGCGCGCGCCGCCCCATCTCGCGCAGCCGGCGCGGCTCGGCGAAGAGGCGCTTTCCAGCGCGCGCGAGCTCGCGCGCGTCCGCGCAGGCCAGCGCGCCCCCGGCGGCGTCGAGCGCTTCGTAAATCTCGCCGAAATCCGCGACCTCGGGGCCATGCAGCAGGGCGCAGCCAAAGCGCGCGGGCTCGATCGGATTGTGCCCGCCGCCGGGCGCGAAGGAGCGGCCCATGAAGACGACGCCGGCGAGCGGAAAGGCGAGGCCCAGCTCCCCCAGCGTGTCGAAGAGATAGATCGACGTCTCTTTTTCCGGGCGCTCCCCTTGCGAGCGGCGCGCGACCGTCAAGCCCCGCTCGGCCGCAACAGCGGCGATCTCCTCGCCGCGCTCGGGATGGCGCGGCGCGAGGATCGTCAGGAGATCCGGAAAGCCCGCGGCGATCTCGACATGCGCGTCGAAGGCGATGGCCTCCTCGCCGCGATGCGTGGAGACGGCCGCGAAGACCGGCCGCGCGCCGAGCGCTCCCCGCAATTCGGCGAGCGCGATCGGATCGGCGCGCAGCGGGGCGGAGTCGAATTTCAGATTGCCCGCGACGCTCGCGGCCTTGACGCCGAGACCCACGAAGCGCGCGGCGTTCACCGTGTCCTGCGCGAAGCAAAGGTCGATTTTCGAGAAGACCCGCTTGGCGACGCCAGGCGCCTTGCGCCAGCGCGAAAGCGACGTCTCGGAGATGCGGGCGTTGACGAGCGCGAAGGGAACGCCCCGCGCTTTGGTCGCCACCACCATATTCGGCCAAATTTCCGATTCGGCGAAAAGCGCGAGGTCCGGGCGCCAGTGGTCGAGGAAGCGCGCGACGAAGGGCGGGGCGTCGAGCGGCGCATATTGATGGCAGGCGCCGGGCGGAAGACGCTCGCAAAGCAGTTGCGCCGAACTCGTCGTGCCGGTCGTGACCAGCGCGGAATAGCCGCGTGAGAGCAGCCGATCGAGGAGCGGCAGCAGCGAGAGACCCTCGCCGACGCTCGCGCCATGCAGCCAGACGAGCGAACCCTCCGGACGTTCCGCGCCTGGAAAGCCTAGGCGCTCGAAGAGCCGCGCTCTGTCTTCCTTCCCCTGGCGGGCGCGCGTGAGCAGGAGCGGACGCGCGAGGGGCGTGAGCGCCGTCGTCGCGAATCGATAGAGGAGAAGCAGAGGCATGGGGTTGGGGCTTAGCGGCTCTTGGCGGCGATTCTAAGGGGAGGATAGCATGCTTGCGGGACGCGCCTGGAAATCGCCGCGCCGCGATTGCTCTGACGCAATGGGCGCGGTCAATTTCATGTTGGGCACGGGCCTCCGCGATGATTTTGTCGCGATGATTTTGTATTGTCGGACTACGCGTGATCCAGAATCGAAGAACGAGAGAGCGGTAGCCGAGGGCGCGTCCGATGCGCCCTGTGGTCTGGCGTTGGCTTTTCGTCCGATTCTCTTATTATCGAAAACAGCTGGGGTGCGGAGTGATTCGATCCAGGCCTAGAAGAAGCCGCGCGCTTTTGGCGACGATGCGACCCCACGGCCGTCCCGACGACTGCGTGGCGTCCTCGGCCATGGCGAGCGACAAGTCCGATCGCTTAAGGAAGAAGGAAATGAATCTCCTTTCAATTTCTACGATCTTGATTGCGCTGACGGGCGGCTCTGCTCTTGCCGCCGACCATGCTCCTTGGAAGGGCGACGCTTCTCCCTCGCCGGCGCCTCCGCCAAGCTGGTCCGGATTCTATGCAGGCCTCAACGCAGGAGGCGGCGTCAGCACATCCACAATTGTCCCGACCTCGGGCTACTCGGTCTTCGACTGGGCGGCAGGCGTGTATAATCTTCCCTTCGGATGGACCTCCGGCTATCGGACCGCAAACGCCAGCGTGGGACAGGCGGGCGTCATCGGCGGCGGGCAAATCGGCTACAATTTCCTGATCGGTCCGAGCTGGCTGGTCGGCTTCGAGACGGATTTTCAGGGAACCGGCCTCTCGGGAAGCGGCTCGTCGACAGGTCTCGCCGGCGGTTCCGGCAACACGACGCATGCGGCGGAAAACTTCCTCCATCTGCAAAGCGGAATTGTGAGCGTTTCTTCGGGCCTCGACTGGATCGGCACAGTCAGAGGGCGTCTCGGCTTGCTGGCGACCCCCTCTGTGCTGATTTTCGCCACGGGCGGCCTCGCCTATGGAAACACCAACGGCGCGGTCAACACCAGCGGCTATCATTGGCATCCCGGACACGAAGACGCGCATCCCGAAAATCCCGTGACTCCGACGTGGTCGTCGTTCGACACCGCAAGCGCCGGCTGGACAGTCGGCGGCGGCGCCGAATGGATGTTCTGGCCCGGCTGGAGCGCGAAAATCGAGGCGCTTTATTACGACCTCGGGTCGAGGTCCGTGAACGGCCAGCTCAGCCCGTTGATCAACCCCGCCGCGCCGAATTCGGTCGCCATCATCAATGCAGCCGACACGACCTTCAACTATCAGGGAGTGATCGCCCGCGCGGGAGTCAATTATCACTTCAACTGGGGCGCTCCGAGCGCCTTCCTCGCCAAAGACTGAGTCGCTTCTCACGCGCGACTCCTCTCGGCGCGGGCGGCGATAAAGCCTTCGTCTCGAGGCTTGGCCGGTCGACCGCCGACCTTCCCGCGGAGGGATCGGGCTTTTGCGCTTGGAGAACCCATCGGCCGCTGATCATTCATCTCAGCCGCTATAGCCCCGCAACACGCCAATCGAGGAACGCCGTTGCGTCCGGCGCGGACATCCTGCTCACGGTCGTCCACCCTGCAGACCGGATGCTGGCAAGATGCTGCTCTCTCATGAGATCGGCGATTGAGATGGGCGATCAAACCGCCTTTGTCGTCGAGCTTGCCATCACGGGCTCTGCTCCCACTCGAGACGCGCCACGTCGCCCCCCACACTCCTGTGCTTCCCTGCCCGGTCGGCATCCGAAAAGCCCTCTACGCCAAGCGCGGCTTCCATGCGGGCTTGGCGTAGAGATAGAGTCCGACGGGGAGCGACAGCGCCGCCAAAAAGCTCGCGAGCAGGATGGCGGAATAGAGGATCGGGCTGCCGATGAAGACCTGCGACGGCGGCAGGAAGCTCAAGAAAAACGCCGCGACCGACACGATGATTCCGCAGCCGGCCAAGAGCCACATGCCCCATAGCCCGCCGGGAACGGTAAAACCGCGGATCGTGTTTTTTTGGCTGTAGCGCAGCCGAATGGCGGCCGCGAGCATCAGAATATACATGAGCAGATAGAGCGTCGTGCAGAGCTGGTTGAGCAATTGGAAAGTGGCTTCGACCGAGGGCATGAGCACGAAGAAAAGCGTCAGCAGCGTGACGAGCGCGCCCTGGAAGAACAAGATGCGGCTCGGAATGTTCTGCGCGTTCTTCTTTTGGAAGAACGGCGGCAGATAGCCCGAGCCGCCGACGACCGCCAGCGCGCAGGAGGGACCGGAGATCCAGAGCGCCGCAGAGCTGAAGGCGCCGAGCGCCAAAGCGATATCGACGCCCATGCCGTGCGCCGTCAGCCCGAATAGCGTGAAGAAGTCGCGATAGGTGACGAGCAAGCCCTGCGTGAGATCGATTTGAGCGGGCGAAAGAATAAGGGCGATGGTCAGCGTGCCGAGCGCATAGATGAGGAGCGTCGCCACAGCGGCGCCGAGAATCGCTTTCGGGTAGTTTTTCGACGGGTTCTCGATCTGGGTCACATGGATCGCGTTCATCTCGATGCCGGCGTAACAGAGTAGAACGCCCGCCGCCAAAACCAGGCTGTCCAGATCGACGAGATGGGGAAAGAATCGCTTCCAACTGATATCGGCGGATATCGGTCGACCCGAGGCGAAATAGGCCACGCCGAAGAAGACGAGCAGCGCCGCCGGCAAGATCGTGCCGATGACGCCGCCCCATTTGGCGACGCGCGCGACGGTCGTCGCGCCGCGCAGCGACACCAAGGTCGCCGCCCAATAGAGCAGCAGCACGACCACGATGACATAATGCTTGTTGGCGGCGAGCGCCTCGTCCCATCTCAGGTCGGGGCCCGCGAAAGCCAGCGCCGAAGCGCCGTAGATGAGGCAGCTTGGAAACATGATCGTGAAGGCGAGCCAAAGGGCGAAGATCGCGATCAGGCCCCAGAGATCGCTGAAAGCCTCGGAGACCCAGCGATAGACGCCGCCTTCCTGCGGCCATCCCGTGGCGAGCTCCGCCGCCACGAGCGCGACGGGCGTCAGAAAAAAGAACGCCGCGACGAGGTAATAAAACACCGCGGTCGGGCCGTATTTGGCTTCCGACGGCAGCACGCTCAGGCTGACGACGGTCGTCACATTCATGATCGCCAGCGTGACGACGCCGATTTTGGGGAGCGAAGACGAGCCGGCCATGACGAGACGAATCCTCGCGCGCTTCCCGCTCGAACGGAATGGCTCGAGCGATAAGGAATCGCGCCAATCTAGAAGCTGGCGCGAATTCTGATCGCAAAAGTCTCTCAACTTTTGCGGAATTCGCGCGTCCAACTGCCTAGGACTGTCTTTCAATTCAGCGGCTTTGACAAGCCGCCGACGACGCAATGGCGCTTTTTCCGCTCGGCGATTTGTGGCTCTGCTAATCGAGCAGCTGGGCCGGAGAGGCGATGAGGATCTCGGCGCCGGCCGCCACGAGCTCCTCTCGCCCGCCATAGCCCCACAGCACGCCAACCGTCGGGACGCCGTGGCGGCGGGCGGCGAGCACATCCTGCGCGCGGTCGCCCACCATGCAGACGTCCTCCGGGACGAGGCGCTCCACTTCCATCAGATGCGCGATGAGATCGCCCTTGTCGTCGTGCTTGCCATCGAGCTGCGGTCCATAGACGCCGTCGAGGAGACCGGCGAAACCAAAGTGGTCGACGACGCGTTTGGCGAAGACGGCGGGTTTCGCGGTGCACAGGAAGAGACGGGTCCCCTCGGCGCGCCGCATGGCCAACACCTCATGGACGCCCCCGTAAGGCGCAGCCTCCGTCAGCCCCCATTCCGAATAGCGTTGGCGATAATGCTGAACCGCGGCCTCCGGGTCGCCGCGGCCGCCCAGCAGCCGCGCGAAAGTTTCACGCAGCGAGGGGCCGATGATCCAGCGCAAATCCTCGTCGTCGTCGATCGGATGGCCCATGCGCGCCATGGCGTATCGACAGCTGCCCAGGATGCCTCGGGCAGGGTCGACGAGCGTCCCGTCGAGGTCGAGGAGGAGAGTCTTTCGTCGGCGCGCGGACATGCCCGCTCTCTTACATGCTTTCCTTGCATTGCGTTAACGCTGAAGACCTCAGCCAGATCAGCCTGTTCACCAGGGCCGCGGACCGGCGCTGGGCCTCCCTGTTAGCGACAGCTTTCGGGCCATGACGTCGCCATACTCGCCAGAGAGAGTAGAGCCAAGCGTCGGGCTTTTTCTGACTCTCTGGGAGGTGAAAGATTGATGCAAAAGCGCTCATCTTTTCGGATCGCGCTCGCGCTGAGCTGGACGATCGCCCTCCCGCTCGCGTGGCCAACTCCGAGTCTTTCGCAAATGAGCGTCAGCATCTCGGTCGACGCGCCGCCGCCGCCCCTCCCAGTCTATGTCCAGCCTCCTGTGCCCGATTACGGCTATTTGTGGGCTCCCGGATACTGGGCCTGGAACGGCTATGACTATTTCTGGGTGCCGGGCGCGTGGGTGCTGCCGCCCGAGCCCGGACTGCTGTGGACCCCGGGATATTGGGGCTGGAATGGCGGCGCTTATGTCTTCCACCCGGGCTATTGGGCGCCGACGATCGGCTTTTACGGTGGCGTCAACTACGGCTACGGTTATTTCGGCGCCGGCTTCGCAGGCGGATATTGGAGAAACGGCAGCTTCTTCTACAATACCGCTGTCGTGAATATTGGTCGCGCCAATATCACCAATGTTTACGTCAACAACGTCACGGTCAATCGCAATATCACCAATGTCAGCTACAACGGCGGTCAGGGCGGACTGTCGGCGCGGCCGACCGCAGCCGAGCGTTCCGCGGTGAGCCAGGCGCACTTCACGCCGACACAAGCGCAGACGCAGAATTTCGACGCCGCCCGCGCCGACAAGGCTTTGACCGCGACGGCCAACCATGGCGTTCCGCCGGTAGCCGCCACATCGACGCCAGGGCATTTTACAGGCCCCGGCGTGACTCGTGCAGAGGCGCACGGCGGCGCTCCCGGAGCTGGCGAGCACGCCTTGCCGCCGCCTTCGGGCGCGGTCCCGCATGGCGCGCCGAACGATCACGCCCTGCCGATCCCGCCGCATCCTGCGGCGGCTGGCGCCGGGCCGCAGCCGCTCCCGCATGGCGCAGGCGCACCGAACGATCACGCCCTGCCGATCCCGCCGCATCCTGCGGCGACTGGCGCCGGGCCGCAGCCGCTGTCGCATGGCGCTCCGAGCGATCACATGCTGCTCCAGCCGCCGCAGCCCGGCCCGAATAGCGAGCGCGGTTTGCCCGGCGAGGGCGCTATGCATCACATGGCGCCGCCGCCGCCGGCCGGCGCATCCCCGCCGCGGATGGGCGTCGCGCCGCCGCCTACGTCTCCTCCCAGCATGACTCCGCATCCGCAGCCTGCCGGCGCGCCACATGCCGCCCCTCCCGCGAATGCGAGGCCGCCCGAGCCGCACCACGAGGAGCATGGGGAGCGCCGCTGACCGGAGTCTATCGCGCTTGGCGCTTCGGATCCCGATTGCCGTCGAGCACGTTGAGAAAGGCGTCGCTATCCTCGCGCAAGCGCTCGAGATGGACGGCCGCGAGCTTCGCCAAGCCGCGGTCGGCCAAGGGCGTCATCAGCAGGAGCGAGCGGCGGCGGTCGCTCGGATCCACCTTGCGGCGCACGAGCTTCGCCTCGACAAGACGCGACACGAGCTCGGCGGCGCTATGATCCTTGATGAGCAATTCTTCGGCGAGATCGCCGACGCTGACCGGCTGCTCGGCGCCGCGAGTCTTGATCACCAGCAGCGCCTGATACCATTGCGCGGTCATGCCGAGCTCGCCCGCGGCTTGCTCGCTGAAAGCCAGGAATTTGCGCAGCGTGTAGCGAAATCTCGCGAGCGCGGCGAATTCCTCCGGGCTCGGCGGCGCTCCTGCCTCGGCGACGGGTGTGGCGGCGAATGATTTAGCCACGAAATCTTCTCCTGCGGCGCCGCCGAAGCTGAGTTTGGACGCAAGCTTGGCAATGACTTGCGTCCGTCGCCGCGCGACTTGAGAAAGCCAAGAGAAACGCCGCTTGTAAACATGATGCTGCGGCTAAACGTATTTTTTCTCGGACGATTGCAAAAGTACCACAGCGGCGGAGTCCGAGATTGCGTGTTAGTACGTATCTCTGGAGCCGGCCGGATTGACCTATAGAACGTCGGGCGAGCCGGGCTCGAGCGATTGGGCGCCAATCCATTCGAGAAGGATGCGGAGGGCAAACGCGCAGGCGCCGGCAGCCTGTGGCGGGGGTCTCTTCCCCTCGCGCCGGCTGTTCCCGCTTCATGCTTGTTTTTACGCGCGCCGCAGCATAGTTGTAACCCCGACTGGCGAGGGGCGCCCGCCCGCGCGCGGCGGTCTTGGAGGTTGCGAGATGGGTGGTCTGTCGATCTGGCACTGGATCGTCGTCGGCGCTGTGGTTTTCATCTTCTTCGGCGGCAAATTCAAGATTTCCGACGTGATGGGCGACGTGGCCAAGGGAATCAAAGCCTTCAAGAAGGGCTTGAGCGAGCCCGACACGCCGGAAGACCCGGCAAAGGCGCTCGACCGCCTGGCCCAGGAGCAGATTCCGCTCGATAAAACGGGCGACGCCAAGAAAGTCTAAAGGCGAGACGCCAAGCAAGTCTGAAGGCGAAGAGCTTTCCCGCCCTGCCCTTTCCCGGATGGGACCATGTTCGATTTCGACGCCGGCAAGTTGATTGTGATCGGCATCGTGGCGCTCGTCGCCATTCCGTCCAAGGATCTGCCGCGCGTGCTGCGCCAGCTCGGCCAATGGACGGCGCAGGCGCGACGCATGGCGGCCGAGTTCCAGAGCCAACTCATGGAGGCCATCCGCGAGGCCGACCTCGATGACGCCACGCGCGACGTTCGATCGGCGTTGGACGGCGCCAAGCAAGCGGCTTCCTTCGACCCGCTCTCCGCCGCGAAGCAAGAGATCGACTCCGCGCTCCAGGGGCCGCCGGCGGAGACGCCTAAAAAGCCCGAGTCCGCGGGCGAGAATGCAGGTCCGAGCGCATGACCGACGCAGATATCGAGGCGACCAAGGCGCCGCTGATCGAGCATCTTATGGAGCTGCGCGAGCGCCTGATCCGCGCGCTCATCGCCTTCCTCGTGACGTTCGTGATCTCGTTCTTCTTCGCCAAGGACATATATAATCTTCTGCTCATCCCCTACACGCAGGCTGCGGGGCCCGAAGCCAAGCTCATCTACACCGCCCCGCAGGAGTATTTCTTCACGCAGATCCGCGTCGCGCTCTTCGCCGCGGCCTTCCTCTCCTGCCCCGTCGTCTTCGGCCAGATCTACGCTTTCGTCGCGCCGGGCCTTTATCGGCATGAACGCGCGGTGTTCCGGCCCTATCTGATCGCGACGCCAATCTTCTTCGCCTTCGGCGCGCTGCTCGTCTATTTCATCGTGACGCCCAATCTGCTGCGCTTCTTCATGGGCATGCAGCAGGCGAATGAGCCGGGCCGCGCGCAGATCGAGCTCTTGCCGCGCGTCTCGGAATATCTCTCGCTCATCATGACGCTGGTGCTCGCCTTTGGCGCGGTGTTCCAGCTGCCGGTGGTGCTCACGCTGCTCGGCCAGATCGGGCTCATTTCATCGCAATTCCTCGTCGACAAGCGGCGCTATGCGATCGTGCTCGTCTTCATCGTCGCCGCCGTGCTGACGCCGCCCGACGTGTTCAGTCAGCTGGCGCTCGCCATTCCCGGCATGCTGCTCTACGAGGCCTCGATCTTCTCCGTGCGCTACATCGAGAAGAAGCGCGCCGCTGCGGCCGCGGCGGCGACAGAGGACGCATCGAGCTGATTCTACGGCCCGCTTGCGATTGCGTTTGTTGTTGAGGAGCGCGCGACAGCAGGTCCAGGAACTCGGCAGCGGCGGCGGCGCTACGGCCCGGGTTCCTCCCTCACATCCCCTCGTGCTCTTTCTCCGGCGCCGCTTTGTCGCGCGTCTCTTTTTTGTGTTTCTCGTGCTGCTTGGCCTTGAGGATTTTCTCGACGATGGGCGCCGTCGTCGATTTCCAATCGGCGTCGGCTTCCTCGATCGGCGTCGTGCCCGAGCCGGATACGAGATGCACGACCTTATAGCCTCGCTCTTTGAGCGCGCGCAGGAAGTCGGGCAGCATCTTCGCGGTGACGGGCTTGTTGTCGTGAAAGAGCACGATGCCTTTCTTTTCCTTCTCGAGCCGCTCGAGCACGAGCTTCAGCTCCTCCTGCGGCGTCATTTTGCGCCAATCCGAGGCCCAGAGGTCGGAGCCGAGGACCGCCATGCCGCGGGAATGAACATAATTGAGCAGTTCCGGCGTGTCGGCGAAGCCAGGAAAGCGGAAGAAAGGCTGCGGATGCTCGCCGACCTTGCCGAATGCGGCCATGTCCACGGCTTCTATCCCGGCGTCGATATCGGCCTTGGCTTCGGCGAGGCTCATGAGGCGCAATGTGCGGTCGGGATGCGTCATCGAATGATAGCCGACGGTGTGGCCTTCCTCGATCTCGCGCTTGACGAGATGCGGCATCTCCTTGGCGTTCTTGCCGATGAGGAAGAAGGTCGCCTGCACGCATTCGCGTTTCAACGCCTCGAGGATCTGCGGTGTCGGCTCCGCCGGCCCGTCGTCGAAGGTCAGCACGACCTCATGGTCTTTTAAGTCGAGCGTGCGCGGATAGCTCTGCAAGCCGAGCGATAGCGCTTCCGAGCCGTTGATCTCGATCTCGCGCGCCGTCCCGAGCTTGTCGGGGGCGCAAGCGGCGGCGGCCATCGCCACCGGACAGGCCGCGATAACCGCGGCGGCGAGAGACAGGATGTGAAGGGTCTGGATCACGGGCGCTTTTCCCGTTTGATTTTATTGATGCGCGGGTTATGCCACGAATCGCCAGGAAAGCGGAATCGCCTATGGACCTCGATCGTGAAGAAGTAGAGACCGGGCCCGAGGTCTTCCGCGACGAGGACGGAAAACCGCGGCCTTTGTTCGTGGAAAGCGTCACCGAGGCCGTCGCCTCCGGCGACGCGGCGGCGACCTATGCGTTGGTCGGCTCGCTCCACGAGGCCGATCTCGGCGCGTTGCTCGAGCTCCTCGATCACGACGCCCGGCATCAGCTCATCGCGCTGATGGGCGCCGATTTTGATTTCACCGCCCTGACAGAGGTCGGCGAAACCACGCGCGAGGACATTCTCGAGGATCTGCCGGTCGAAACGCTCGCCGAAGCGGTGCGCGACCTGGAGAGCGACGACGCGGTCGCGATCCTCGAGACTCTGGAGCCCGACGAGCAGGCGGAGGTGCTCGACGCGCTGCCGGCGCATGAGCGCGTGCTGCTCTCTCGCTCGCTCAACTATCCGGAAGACAGCGCCGGACGTCTGATGCAGACGTCGCTGATCGCCGTCCCGCCCTTTTGGACCGCCGGTCAGGTGCTCGATTTCTTTCGCGAGACCGATCCCGACCTTCTGCCCGACAATTTCTTCGAGGTCTTCGTCGTCGACTCCGGATACCGGTTCCTCGGCACCGTGTTCCTCGACGCGCTGGTGCGCGCGCGGCCCGACCGGCGCGTCGATCAGATCATGCAGGAGGACAGGCGACGGCTCAATGACATGGACGACCGGGCCGAGGCGGCGCGCATGTTCGAGCGCTATAATCTCGTCTCCGTTCCCGTCGTCGACGAGGCCGAGCGGCTCGTGGGCGTCATTATGATCGACGACATCGTCGACGTGATGCAGGAGGCGGCGTCAGAGGAGATCAAGGCGCTCGGCGGCGTCAATCCGGAGGAAGAGCTCTCCGACAACTTCTGGATGACGGCGCGCAGCCGCTTCTGGTGGCTTCTGGTCAATCTCGCCACGGCTTTCCTCGCATCGTCGGTCCTGCGTCTGTTCGAGAACCAGATCGAGAAAATGGTGGCGCTGGCGGTGCTGGCGCCGATCGTCGCGAGCCAGGGCGGCAATTCCGCGACGCAAACCATGACCGTGATCGTGCGGGCGCTGGCGACGCAGGAGCTTTCGCGCACCAATGCGGTGCGCGTGATCTTCCGCGAAGCCGCGGCGGGGGCGGTGAACGGCGCCGCCTTCGGCCTCATCACCGGCGTCGTCGCCTCAAACTGGTTCCAGAACGTCGGGATCGCTCCGGTCATGGCGCTGGCGATGCTAACCAATCTTCTCGCCGGCGCGTTCGGCGGCGTGCTCATTCCGCTCACGCTCGAGCGCTTCAAGGTCGACCCGGCGGTCTCGGCTTCGGCTTTCGTGACGACGGTGACAGACGTCATCGGCTACGGGGCGTTTCTTTCTATCGCCACGATTTGGTTTCATCTGTCCTGAGCCGCGTCCGTCCGAAAGGGGACGGAAACCAAACCGGCAAAGGCTCTCGAAAGAAGAGACGGGACGCGGGGCGGATTAACGCCCCGTTTCCGCGACTGGGGTATTTGAAGGCCATGTGCGCATTTAGATCTTCTCCCCGGCCGATGCTCGCCGCGCTTTCGGCGCTCGCCCTCTCTGTGTCGCTCTCGGGCTGCAATAGCGGCCTCGATCCGAACTTCGAGGGGCGCTCGCCGCGCTTCGCGACGAGCGTGCCGCTCAAGAACGCCAAGAAGGACCCCGATTTCCTGGCCTATGCGGTGCCGGAAACCGAGCTCCATCTCTACCCGGCCACGCGCAGCAGCGAATTTTCGGTGCATGGCGTCGACGTCTCCAAATATCAGGGGGACATCGATTGGAACGCCGTGAAGGAGTCGGGCGTCGCCTTCGCCTTCATCAAGGCGACGGAGGGCGGCGACAGCGTCGACGCGAAGTTCCAGCGCAATTGGGCCTTGGCGAAGGCCGCCGGCGTGCCCCGCGGCGCCTATCATTTCGTCTATTGGTGCCGCCCGCCCCACGAAGAGATCGCGAATTTCAAAAGCATCGTGCCCGTCGAGGCGGACGCGCTGCCGCCCGTGCTCGATCTCGAGGCGACGCCGGAATCGAGGACCTGCAAGCGCAGGCTCACGCGTGAGGAAGTCCTGCCGGACCTGCGCAAGATGCTTGAGGCCCTCGAAGCCCATTACGGCAAACGCCCGATCATCTACACTTCGGTCGATTTCTACCAGGCGATCCTCCATTCCGACGCGCTCGCGGAATATCCGATCTGGGTGCGCTCGACGAAATATCACCCCGCCGTGCGCTATGGCTCGCGCAATTGGACTTTCTGGCAATATCGCTCGGACGGCGCGGTACCCGGCATTCCGGGGAATGTCGATCAGAACGCGTTCCGTGGCACGCACGCCGACTGGCAGAAGTGGCTCACGGCGCAGACGCGAATCTGAGCATATAAAATTAAGGGCGCGACCGAGTTCCGGCGCGCCCTCTGTGATCTCTCGTCTCTATAGCGCTGGCGCTATTGCCCTTCGGGCCGGCCGAGCAAGCGGGCCATCTCGGCCTCGAGCGACTCCAGCGATTCCAAGGACTCGCGCGTGGGACGACCGCTCGGAGGCTCCTGCGGCGCGTTTTCGGCCGGCGGCGGAGCCGCGGGCGGCGGCGGCGCGGGGCGCGGGGGCCGCGGCGCCAACGACGGCGCCGGGCGCGGCGGGCCAGCCGGGCGCGGCGCCAAGCCGGGCGGCGTGGGGCGCGCAGGCGGCGGAGGCGCATCCGGACGGGGTCCCGGGCCGGCTGGAGCGGCGGCTCCTCCCTCCCATTGCTGGGGCTCGGCACCGCGGGACGGCGGCGGCCCCATGCGGCCGGGCTGCGGCGCCTGCGGGCGGGTCACGCCTGGCGCCGGCGGGGCCCCAGGGGCGCGCGGAGGCTCTGGCGGGCGCGGCGCCGGACGCGGCGCCTCGGAGAATCGACGCCTGAGGGACTCGGCGCTGAGCGGCGCTGGCGCTTCGCGCGGCGCGGCGGCCGGCGGCGAGGGAATGCGCGGCGGGCCGGCGTCTCGCGCGGCGAGCGGCGCCTCTGCGGCTTCCTCTTCTCCTTCCGGAGGGCTCGGCCAGCTGGGAGCTGCGGTCGGCGCCGAAATTCGCGGCTCGCGCCCTTCCGGACGCGCCTCCGGCTGCGCCGCTGCGGCGCTGCGTTCGAAGCCCGCCTCGATGAGAACGTCGCTCGGCCCGCCGATGAGGAGCAGATGCTCCACATTGTCTCGCCGCACAATCACGAGCTGGCGCTCCCGATCGAGATCGAAGGCGTCCACGATGTCGAGACGTTTGGCGCCCTTGCGGGCGCTCGGAACGCGGATGCGGCGCCCGAACAGCATTCGCACAATGTAAAGAGTGAGGAGGATCGCGACCAGGAAGGCCGCGAGGGCGAGCACCGCCGGGAGAAGCTGCATTTGCATGACGCTGGCTAACATCTACTCCTCGATCTTCTTCTCTTGTTGGCCGCCTGGGCCGGGTGTTACAGCGCCGGCGAGGCTTTGACAATTTACCAGCTTTTCGCCCGGAGTCTTTGGGAAAGGTTAATCGATGGTTAACGAGCCTCGGCCCTGGGCGCGCGGACGGCCGATTGCCTCTGGCCGCGCGGGGGGCCATTGTGCGAACGTGATTCTCATGCTCGCGGTCGGGACGCCGGCCGGAGCGCTTGGAAGAAGCCAGGCATGTCCGAAAACTCGGCATCGTCCGCCTATGACCGCTCCGAGCGGCCCGGCAACGCCGGCCTCGTTCTTCTTCTCGCCGCCGGCCTGGCGGCCGTCACGGCCGTATTCTTCTTCGCCCCGGCTCAGGCTTCGCGCTTCACGCTCCTCGCGCTTTCGATTTTCGCGATAGCGGGAATCTTCGCGCTTTTCGCTTATGCCGTCGGGCTGCTTCAGCTCACGAGCCGCGCCGCGCGCAACGACTTGACCAAGCTCATCTCCGACACGAGCGGCGAAGGACTGGTCGTCACCCTCGGCGATCTGCAGATCATCTATGCGAATGAAGCGTATATGGAGCTGTGCGGCGCGCCGGACGTCGGCGGCCTCATGACTGTCGAGAGGCTCTTCGCGGGGCCGCCGGAAGTTTCCGAGGCGATCTATCGACTCGCTCAGGCGGCGCGCGAAGGACGACGTCACATTGAGGATTTGCGTCTCTCCCCGCCCCTGAGCGGTTCGGGCGACGCCGGCTGGTATCGGATTCGAGTGAGCCCGCTCAAGCGTTACGTCGACGGCGCAACGCTTTGGTCGGTGGCCGACGTCACCGTCGATCGCCAACGCCAGGAGAACAGCTTCCTCGAGCTGCAGCACGCGATCGACTTTCTCGATCACGCTCCCGCGGGCTTCTTCTCGGCCGCGCCGGGCGGCGCGATCCCCTATATGAACAAAACGCTCGCCGGGTGGCTCGGCTATGATCTCACCGGCGCTGGCGCCGGGGGGCTCGGGCTCAGCGACATCGTCGCCAACAATGGCGAGGCGTTGCTCGCTTTCGACGCCGGGGCGCCGGGCGAAGTCCGCACGCAGCAGATCGACCTCGACTTCAAGCGGCGGGACGGACGCTCCTTGCCCGTCCGCCTCCTGCATCGCGTCGCCTTCGGACAGGACGGCGCTCCGGGCAGCTCGCGCACGCTCGCGCTCAATCGTGCTTCCGGCGAGCGATCGGAAGAGGATCTGCGCGCCGTCGAGGTCAAATTCGCGCGCTTCTTCAATTCAACGCCCATGGCGATCGCGACGCTCGACGAGACGGGGCGCCTGCGTCGCGCCAACGCCGCTTTCGCCAAGCTTTTCCCTCATGCCCTGAAGGCGCCGGTCGCGAAGGAAGATGCGGCATGGCCATTGCTCGAAAGCGTCGGCGAGCGCGACCGCGCCGCGCTGAAAGCCGCGATGCTCGCCGCTTTCGAGGGACAAGGCGACATCAAGCCGGTCGACGCGGTGTTCGAGGAAGGCGCCGGCGCGGCGGTCAGATCGGCGCGTTTCTTTTTCTCGCCCGACGAGGAAGCGGGCCGGCGCGGCGCCATGGTCTATGCGCTCGACACGACCGAGCAGCGCAAGCTGCAGGAGGAATTCGCCCAATCGCAAAAGATGCAGGCCGTCGGACAGCTCGCCGGCGGCGTGGCGCATGACTTCAACAACATGCTGACGGCGATCATCGGCTATTCCGATCTGCTGCTCGCCAATCACAGACCGACCGATCCGTCCTTTCAGGACATCATGCAGATCAAGCAGACGGCCAATCGCGCGGCGGGCCTCACGCGGCAGCTCCTCGCCTTCTCGCGCCGTCAGACGCTGCGTCCGCAGGTGCTGCAGCTCGGTGACGTTCTGTCAGAGCTGCAAATCCTGCTGCGCCGGCTCGTCGGCGAGAAGGTCGACGTCGATCTTCGCCACGGCCGCGATCTCTGGCAGGTCAAGGCCGACATCAATCAGTTCGAGCAGGTGATCATCAACCTCGTCGTCAACGCCCGCGACGCCATGCCCGAAAGCGGCGGCAAGATTCTGCTGCGCACGCGCAATGTCTCCGCCGCCGACTGCGCCGAGCTGAAAGAGCCGGCGCTGCCCGCGGCCGATTACGTGCTCGTCGAGGTGGAGGACAATGGCTGCGGCATACCGCCGGAGCTGCAGACGAAGATCTTCGAACCTTTCTTCACGACGAAGGAGGTCGGCAAGGGCACGGGTCTCGGCCTCTCGATGGTCTTCGGCATCGTAAAGCAATCGGGCGGCTTCGTTTTCGTCGTGAGCGAGGTCGGCAAGGGCACGACCTTTCGCATCCTGCTGCCACGCCATATTCCCGAGGCCGGCGCGGCGGTTCCCAAGACCGAGGCGGCGAAGCCGTCCTCGGACTACACCGGTCAGGGCGTCATTCTTCTCGTCGAGGATGAGGACGCCGTTCGCGCCTTCGGCATGCGCGCGCTCGCCTCGCGCGGCTACACCGTGCTGGAGGCGAGCTCGGGCCTCGAGGCGCTCGAGGTCGTCGACCGCGAGGGGGGCAAGATCGACCTCATCGTCTCGGACGTCGTCATGCCGGAGATGGATGGGCCGACCATGTTCGCGGAGCTGCGCAAGCGAGGGGTCAAAGCCAAGGTGATCTTCGTTTCCGGCTACGCCGAGGAGGCCTTCGCGAAAAATCTCCCCGAGGGGGAGTTCGGCTTCCTGCCAAAACCCTTCACGCTGAAACAGCTCATTGAAACGGTGAAGGGGAATTTGGGCTGAGCGAACCGCCTCGCGTGTCAGCGGCCTCCGGCGGAGCGCGTTGTCCGCCGTCGATCGCGCCCCGCTCCTGGCTTCAATAGGAAGCCAGAACCGGCGTCGCTCCCGCGTTGAGCAGGTTGAAGCGGTAGTTCACGCCGAGGCGGACGAGATTGTGCTGGACTTGGCTCTGAAGGCGGTAGGCGAGCGGTATCTCCCCTGCGGCAGGGCCACCGAAATCAGTGGCGACGACGTTGCGCCGGCCGAGATCGACAAAGAGATATTCCGCGCGCAGGCTCACATTCTCGGCGACGGCCAGTTCCGCCCCCGCGCCCGCGGCCCAACCGATCGATGCGCTCGTATTCGCTCCGACGACGTAATGAGCGGCGTCAAGCGCGGCGGCGTTGAAGAAGCCTCCGCCATAGGCGAGGCCGCCGGTCGCATAGAAGAACAGAGCGCCCGACCCCGGCGTCCAGCCGAGCCGTAGGCGCGTCGTCCCGAGCCATTCGGTCCGCGCCGCCGAGGTTACATTGGGATACAGGTATGTGTATCCGAACGAGCCGCCGATATGGGCATAGTCGATGTCGGTCTCGACGCCGACGAGCGCGTTCTGGCCGATCGCATAATTGTAGCCCGTCTGTCCCCCGCCGACGAAGCCGACCGAAGGATAGGTTCGCGAGGTCGGAACGCTCGCCAGATAGTCGGCGTTGAGCCCACCGGTTGTGAGCGGCGTGAAAAAAGCCGTGGTCGCGCCCATGCCGTAGCCGATGTTCGGCCCGAGATAGAAGCCGGACCAATCATGGACGCTCGGCGCGCTTTTCGTCAGCGTCAGCGGGCTGAAAGGAGCGGCCGGAGCATTCGGCCCGCCGATCTTATAGGCGGTTTGGAGGAACATGCCGTAGCGTTCGGAGGTGGCTCGCTGCGGCGCCGGCGCGCCGCCTTTTAGCGTCCGCTCCCAATGCGACAGGCCCGAACCTCCGTCGAAATACCAGTAGCGTCCGCCGACGCCCACGCTGAGCTGTGGCGTCAGATCATAGCTCAAGAGCGCCTCGGCCTGCAGCCCATTGCCGGCGCCGTCGTCGCGCGTGCCCCAGATGTTGGCGCGATTGTTGTGATAGTCCGTGCCTTTCAACCAGTTGTGCGCCCAAGCGACTTCCGCGTCGAAATTCAGCCTCGGCATGAGGGCGATTCGGCCCGAAAGTCCCAGCCGCAGCGACTGCCAGCGCGCGTCATCGTCGAGTCCATCCAGCGTCGTCGGTTGCGCGCCGCCCCCGGCGCAGACGGTGGGATTGGTGGCGATCTGCATGCAGCCAAATGTGTTCATGCGCTCGCGGAAATATTGATAGCCGACAAAGCCGCCCAGCCGGTAATGCGGCGTTTTCAGCACATTGAAGCCGCCATCGATCGCCGCGTATTGCAGCGAGCCGCCGCTCTGCGAATGGGTCGTCTTTGAGTAGACGTCTTCCCTCGGCGGATAGTCTTCGTCAGTCAGGTGTCCGCCGACGATCGAACCGCCGCCGAGATAGCCTTTCAGGAAGAGCCCCGTCTCATGATCGAAACGGAAAAAAGTCTCCGCCGAATGGGCGTCGAGATTCCCGTAGGTGAGACGCGAATTCATGATGTTCGTATATTGCGCGTCGTAGAGGTCGCCGCGGTAATAGCCCGTGCTGTAAAAGTAGCGCGCGCCGACCTCCAGCTCATAAGGGAGCGGCGCGTTGAAAACCGGCGCATCCTTCACGGCGGGAAGAGCAAGATCCGCGGCCTGGGCGAAGGTCGCCGGGATGAGCGCGCCCGCGAGGAGCAAAGGCCGAAGGCCGCTTTTGCGGAGCAGAGGCGAGGACAGCCGGAATGGCAGGCTGGCGGCGGGCAATCCCATCTTTCGTTCCTCTTGGCGGCTGTGCGGAACTTCCTTGTTGCCAAAACGCCGGCGACGCGAGCAAGGGACGAACACAGGCTACGCCCATTTGGTGTCGAGAAAGTAAAGGAGAATCGGCTTCGAAGGCCGCGCCCACGCATGACCGTCGAGCCGGCGATCGCGCGCCGCTGCTTGCTTCAACTTGCTTCAGTAGGAAGCCAGAACCGGCGTCGCGGCCGCATTGAGCAGGTTGAAGCGGTAGTTCACGCCGAGGCGGACGAGATTGTGCTGGACTTGGCTCTGAAGGCCATAGGCGAGCGGCGCTCCCATTGCGGCGGGTCCGCCATATTCAGTGGCGACGAGGTTGCGCCGGCCGAGATCGACAAAGAGATATTCCGCCCGCAGGCTCACATTCTCGGCGACCGCCAGCTCCGCCCCGGCGCCCGCGACCCAGCCAACCGATGCGCTCCTATTCGCTCCGAAGACGTAATGAACGCCGTCGATCATGGAGGCGTTGAAGAACCCGCCGCCGTAAGCGAGACCTCCCGTCGCATAGAGGAGCAGAGCGCCCGACCCCGGGGTCCAGCCGAGCCGCAGACGCGTCGTGCCGAGCCATTCGGTCCGCGCCGCGGAGGTCACAATGGGATACAAATATGAGTATCCGAACGAGCCGCCGATATGGGCATAGTCGATGTCAGTCTCGACGCCGACGAGCGCGTTCTGGCCGATCGCATAATTATAGCCCATCTGTCCCCCGCCGACGAAGCCGACCGAAGGATAGGCTCGCGAGGTCGGAACGCTCGCCAAAGCCCAGTTGTTGAGGATCGAGTCGGGGCTGAGCGGCGTGAAGTAAGCCGTGGTCGCGCCCATGCCGTAACCGATGTTCGGCCCGAGATAAAAGCCGGACCAATCATGGAGGCTCGGCGTGCTTTTCGTCAGCGTCAAGGGGCCGAAGGGAAGGGCGCCAGCCCCCGGACCGCCGATCTTATAGGCGGTTTGAACGAACATGCCGTAGCGCTCGGAAGTGGCCCGCTGCGGCGCCGGCGCGCCGCCTGTCAGCGTGCGCTCCCAATGCGACTGGCCCGAGCCGGCGTCGAAATACCAATAGCGTCCGCCGACGCCCACGCTGAGCTGCGGCGTCAGATCGTAGCTCAAGAGCGCTTCAGCCTGCAGCCCATTGCCGGCGCCGTCGTCGCGCGTGCCCCAGGTCGGCGCTTTCGCATTGTGATAATCCGTGCTTCTCAGCCAGTTGTGCGCCCAGGCGACTTCCGCGTCGAAATTCAGTCCCGGCAGGATGGCGACGCGGCCCGAAAGCCCCAGCCGCAGCGACTGCCAGCGCGCGTCATCGTCGAGTTGATCGACGGACGTCGGTGAGGCGTTCGAGGTGCAGACATATGGATTGGCGGCGACCTGGACGCAGCCCAATGTGTTCATGCGTTCGCGGAAATATTGATAACCGACAAAGCCCCCCAGCCGGTATTGCGCCGTTTTCAGCACATTGAAGCCGCCGTCGACCGTGGCGTATTGCAGCGAGCCGCCGCTCTGAGAGCTGACGGTCTTTGAATAGACTGATAGAGGCAAATTAGGCAGCTCAAGGGGCGCATAGTCCTCATCTGTCATGTGGCCGCCCACGATCGAGCCGCCGCCGAGATTGCCTTTCAGGAAGAGCCCGGTCTCATGATCCAAGCGGAAGAAGGTCTCCGCCGCATGCGCGTCGAGATTGCCGTAGGTCAGACGAGAAACCATGTGCGCCGGCGTCTCGGAGCTGTAGAGGTCGCCCCGATAATAGCCTGTGCTGTAGAAGTAGCGCGCGCCGACCTCGAGCTCATAAGGGAGCGGCGCGTTGAAAACCGGCGCATCCTTCACGGCGGGAAGAGCAAGATCCGCGGCCTGGGCCAAGGGCGCCGAGACGAGCGCGCTTGCGAGGAGCAAAGGCCGAAGGCCGCTTTTGCGGAGGAGAGGCGCGAACGGCTGGCTGGCGACGGGCATGTTTTCGTTCCTCCTCGTGGCTGGGCGGAGCTTCCTTTTGGGCCAAAACGCCGGCGAACGAGCAAGGGACGAACACAGGCTACGCCCGTTTGGTGTCCAGAAAGTAAATAAGAATCAGGCGTTCGAGCGCCGTGATCGGCGAGCGGCGACGGCTGCAATCGCAGCGCTTGCGTAAGAAGTTTTCCTCTCTTAATCTGATGGATCAGACACCGCCGCCTGCTCGGAAAGCCGCCTTTGAGTCTCGTTGAGCTGTTGAGTTCCTTCGGTCGGACTTCGTCGGACGCCGCTTCCGCGGCCCCGGAGGACGCGATCGATGCAGCCCCCGCCTATCCGCAGGTCAAGCCCCGCTGGCTTGAGCCCACGATCTTCGTATCGGTCTTTCTCGCCCATGCGAGCCTCGCCTTTTGGCTCGCCTATCATCCCGTCGAGATGGCGAATGTGCCGCCCGTAGAAGAGATCGGGCTCGAGCTGGTCCCGCAAGGCGACGAGTTCGAAAGCGAGGAGACAGCGGCTTCAGACGAAGCGCCGCCGCCCATGGTCATGGCCACAAAGGCTCCAATCGAGGTTCCGCTTCCTCAGACAATGGACCCCGACGCGCTCTCCGCGTCGCCGAAATCCGATCAGGTCCAGCGCGACAGCAGCGACCAGGCCCGCGAACGCAGGGATGCGCAGGATCGTCATCGCCTCGGACAGAAGGAAAAGCCCGCGGAGAACGCGGGCGTCTCCAAGCTCGCCTATGCGACGCAGCTCGCCAAAGCAGTGCGCAAGAACCTGGCGAGCCGCGCCTCGCCAGGAACGGGAGAGGCCTACTGCACCTTCCGCGTCGACGGCCAGGGAGCGCTCTCGGTCGAGTCTTGCAAGGCCACGTCCCACGCGCATGAGGCTGTCTTGCGCGGCGCGATCACGGCGACCCACGCGCCGCCGCCCCCGGACGGCGCCTTTTTCGCCTCCCAGCGCATTCACTTTCAGTGAAGAGAGCCTGTCGCGTAAAGGTGGGAAGCGGTTTTCCGGTCAGGCCTGACCGTCCCTGCCGCTCCGTGCGGCGTCGAGGAGCATCAGCGCCACGCCGAGAGTGATCAGCGCATCGGCGACGTTGAAGACGTAATTGGCGAGCGGCCCCACCGGCAGACTCGTGTGGAAAAAGAAGAAGTCCGCCACGGCGCCGTAGCGCAGCCGATCGGCCGCATTGCCGAGCGCGCCGCCGACGATCAGCCCCAAGGCCAGGGCCGTCAGACGGCGCGGCGCGCGCCACAGCCAGAAGCACAGCCCCGCGACGATCGCGAGTTGCAGGCCGAGCAGACCGTAACGCGCGACCTCGTCCCGCGCGGACAGCAGCGAATAGGATATGCCGCGGTTCCAGGAGAGCACGACGTCCAGAAAAGGCGTGAGTCGGATCGGCTCACGCTCCGCCACCCCGAAAACGTCGAGCATCCAGAGCTTGTGCGCTTGATCGAGAAGAAAGGCGACGGCAGCGGCGGCGGCGCCCAAGATTTTTGGGGATTTCAAGGAGAGGTCGAGGGTCTTGCCGAAGGCCATCCGCATGAACTCAGGTCGCGTCTAGGCCGGCTATAGCAGAACGAGCCGGCGAGAGGGATGCTCTCTGCCGACTCGTCCATCGCCACGAACGTGGCAGTCGCAGCCTTCCGGGGGCTGGGGGGCTGACGAAAACCGGAAGGCGAACGACATCGCACGAGGCAATGAAGGGAATATTGGATCGAGCTTCTGTCTCGCCAATGGCCCAATGCCGGCTAAATCGTGAAATCTTATTAAGCTACGGTAATGTCCCAGACAAAAAGTTTCTTGCGAGAAATCCTGCAAAAGAAAAGGCCCCGCTCACGCGGGGCCTTTTCGCATCTAAAGCTCGATCGTCAGTTGCTGCGCTGCTGGCCGAAGAGATAGAGCAGCGACTGGAACATGTTGATGAAGTCGAGATAGAGCATCAGCGCGCCGAAGATGCTTTTCTTCTGGGTGGCCTCCCACCCATCGCCCTCGTAATATTGGTCCTTGATGGCCTGGGTGTCGTAGGCCGTCAGGCCCGAGAAGATCAGCACCGCAAGGATCGACAGGCCGAACTGCAGGCTGGAGCTATGCAGGAATAGGTTCACCAGACCGGCGATCACCAGTCCCCACACGCCCATGACCAGGAACGAGCCCATCGCCGACAGGTCACGCCGCGTCGTGTAGCCGTAAAGGCTCAAGCCGCCGAAGGCCGCCGCGGTGACGAAGAAGATCTGCGCGACCGACCCGCCCGTGTAGACCATGAGCAGGAAGGACATCGACAGGCCGACGAGCGCCGCGAAGACCAGAAAGAGCGTCCGAGCGGTCGCGGCGGAAATCGAATTCGCCTTGGCGCCCAGGAACATGACGAAGCCGAGCGGCGCGAGCACGATCACCCAACGCAGCGGGCTCATGTAGATGGTCTGGCCGAAAGGCGTCAGCGCCAGATGGCCAGCGGCGCTGTGGGTGACGGCCAGCATGTTCGTTCCGAGCGCGACCAGGCCGGTGACGCCGAGACCCAGCATCATGTAGTTATAGACGCCGATCATGTAGGCGCGCAGGCCCTGGTCGATCTCCGCGGCCGCCTTTTGGCCGACTTGCGCGCCAAAGCTGTAATTGCGGTCGTAATTGGACATGGGTTCCTCGTTTGGCTTGGCCGCCCGCTTCGTTCAAAAGCGTTGCCGCGGGCCGCTGGGCCGAATATGGCGCGCGCGCGAAGGCGTGACAAGGGCCAAAAGGATGAACTCTCCGTAAGCTTAGAGGCCGAAATACGCAGCTGACCTTGCGGCGCGCACTCAGAGCGAAGTGAAGGAAAGTTGAGTGATCCTTAATTCGCTCCGGCTATTGATTTCCTATTGCTCGAACGATTCCGTTCGGGCGGAAAGCGCGCTAGGGTGAGCGCGGGCCAGCGGCCTCCTGCCGCTCTTCACGCAAGGAAATCAGATGACGGTTCCTCGTTTCGCCTTCATCGCCGCCGCACTGTTTTTCGCCGCGCCGGCCTTCGCCGCCGAGTCCCTCCCGACGCGCGTGGGCGATTGCGTGGCCACGACCATCACCGCTGTGGAGACGCGCCTCCAGGACGACGGCACGCATGAGCCGGTGCCCGGCTCGGGAAGCGCCGTGCGCTTCGCCAATGGCGGCTATCAGGTCTCCTACGACACGGTGCCGGAGATCGAAGAGTCGAAAAAGGGCGACAAGGCGCGCATGTGTCTCGTCAGCGCGCCGCAGGACTGCCCCAAGGGGGACGAGCGCGGCAAGATTTACCGCACCACGAACCTGCGCACGAAGAAGAGCTGGAAGCTTCCTGACTCCGAGCACACCTGCGGCGGGGCCTGACGCTCAATATTTGGCGACGATCGCTTCCGGCGCGGCCCAGTCGAAGTGGTAGTTCAAGCCGGCGCGGACGAGCTGGCCGTTGGCGCGCGCATGGAAGGCGGTGGTCACATCGGCAAGCGCCGGGCCCGCCGGCAGGCTCACCGAATATTGTGGTGCGGCGAGACCGTGAGAGCCGAGGTCGTAGAAGAGATATTCCGCCTTGGCGCTGAGGCCCGGCAGGAACATCCACTCGAAGCCGCCGCCGACCGAAAAGCCCGCGCGCGTCTGCGCGCTCGACGTCGATCCCCCGCCGAGCGTGGCGACGTTGCCGGTGGGGCCGACGCTCAGGACTTGGGTGTTGGCGACGAGGTTCGTCCCGCCATAGGCGAGGCCGCCCGTTGCGAAGACGAGCAGGCTCGGGCGCAGCACATAGCCCATACGCAAGCGCGCCGTTCCGAGATAGTCGAGGGTCTGGCTGGCCGCAAAATTGCCGAAGAGGACGCCGCCGGGCGTCGCATAGCTCGGCCTCGTCCCCACCGTGTTCGACGCGCCGCTGCCCCCGAGAACGCCCTGAAGGTCCGCCTCGACGCCGACGAGCGCGCGCGGGCTGAGCTGTAGATTGTAGCCCGCGGTTCCGCCGCCGATGAATCCCGCGTTGCTCTCGCCGAGATTGCCGCTTCCAAGCAGGGCCACGCCGGGATCGAAGCCTGGGCCGATGGGACCGTTGGCGTAATAGATGTTGTTGTTCGCGCCCCAGACGACGCCAGTCGTCGCCCCGAGATAGAAGCCGGTCCAGCGCGTCGGCGGCTCGACGAGGCGCGGCGTCGCCTTGTGCCTCGGCAGGTCCGATTTCGCGCCCGCCTGGCTCTCGGGCTGCGGCGGCTCGGTAAGCGTGTCGACGAGCGCCAGGAAGTCTCCCGAGGGCGTGTGCGCGCCGGTTTGCGGCGCGAAAAGCGGATCGAAGGCGCCGAGCGTCAGCGGTCCGCTCAAGGTCACGCGCGCTGCGGTCGGCTCGAGCGGATGGTAGTGGCGGTCCATCTGGCCGATCGCGCAGACGGCGGCCGGCGCGGCGCCGCTCTGGCAAGACCAATAAAGCGGGTCGGTCTGCAAGAGTGAGCCGTAGGCGTAAGTAATCTGGTCGGACCGCGAATCTAGCGCATTGATGACGTCGAGCTGCAGCTTCAGCCCGTTTTCCCAGCGATAGCCGGCGCGCAAATCGAGCACCGCGGTCGCCGGGGCTTTGAAATAGCCATCCTCGGTCAAGGGATAGCCGCCCTTGAAGCGGTATTTCAGCGCGCCGAACCAGCCTGTCTGACGACCGAGCTCGATGTTGGCCGAGGCGATGATCGACGGCCCCTCGGGAATGTAATTGCCTGGCGCGTTGCCGAGATAGGTGAAGTAGCCGATCGCGTTGGGCGTCAGCAGCGTGCTGTAGATCGCGCTCTGCTCGGTGTCCCAGCCGCGGTAGCGGGTATGCGTCACGGCAAAATTGGCGTCGAAGCGCAGCCACTCGGAGTAGGTGTAGCGATTGGTGCTCTCGATGCCATAGCGGCGGCTGGGACGGCCGAACATCGTGTTGCCGGTGTCGCCCTGAAACACGCTCTCCGAGTCGAAATTCAGCCACCAGAGACTGATTGTCGAGTCGAGCCCGTCGATGAATTTGGTGCGAATGCCGCCTTCAGCGCCGCGCGATTTGGTGAGAAGGGGCACGGCCGCGACCTGGGAGCCGTCGACAGGAGAAATCGACGCGACCGTGCCGCGCGCGTCGTTGGAGTGGAAACCCTCGCCGAAGTTCAAGTAAAACTCGGTCTTCTCCCAGGGGCCGAAGATGATGTTCGCCTTGGGGCTCTCGATGACCGCGACCTTCTGGCCGGAGTTCCAAGGCCCGCTCCAGATCGGCCCGGTGGGAAAGAGAGCCGGCGCAGGCCAATTCCAGAAGGTCGCGCCCGTCGGCGCAAAGCGAGGATCTTGATAATCGCCGATGCTCGCCGCGAAGAAATCGCCCCGCATGCCGGTCACTGTCCTCAGCCAGGGCGTCCATTTGATCGTGGTGTCGGTCCACAAGCCGACGTTGCCCTCCGGGACCTGATCATTGGTCAATGTGTCATAGGCCGCCGTCCGATAGGTTTCCTGAATACCGAGCCGGATGTTGTCGTAGCGCGACTGGAGGCCGATCCTAGTCTCGATGGGGATGCCGGCGATCTCATATTTCTGGCCGTGCTCCGCCTTGAGCCCCAGAATGTAGCGGCGGTCGAACTGGTGGAACTGATCGCCGATCAGCGGCTGCGTGAGGAAATAGTCGAAGTCGTTGAAGAGATTGAGCGTCGAATGGATCGCAAAGGCCTCGACGACCGAATGGCTCTGCGCGTCCGTCTGGGTCCAGCGCCCGGAGAGGCTGAAGCGCGTCGTGTTGCCGCGATCGGAGGGATCGATATTGCCCCAGCGCGAGATGAAGCCTTCCGTCACCGCACGCTGGGGAATCTGATCACTCGAGTGCCAGCGATTGGCATAGGCCATCGCGTCGATGGCGAGGCCGTTCTCGGGCGTGCCCGTGGTCCATCGGAAAACGCCGTTGATCTTGTGCGCCGCGTCGGGAATGGTCCAGGGGCCGTTGTAAATGCCGAGCTCGATCGCCGAGAGCAGCGTGCCGCCATTGACCTTGTTGTTGTCGATCGCGAGCAGGCGGCCATAGTCGAAGCTGCCCATGGTCGCGGTGAACAGGCCCTTGGGGACTTCGTCCTTGTAATAGATGTGCACCGCGCCGGCAGAGGAGAAATCGCCCTCGTCCGCAAAGTACGGCCCCTTGCGCGCAACGACATAAGACAACAGCTCCGGGATCAGGAAATTGGCGTCGGCGTAGCCCTGCCCGTGACCATGCGTCGGCATGTTGAGCGGCATGCCGTCGAGATAGAGCGCGAAATCGGTGCCGTGATCGAGTTGGAAACCGCGAAGCTGATATTGATTGGCCTTGCCCTCGCCGCTGTGCTGCGTGACGACCAGACCCGGCACGGCGGTCTCGAGCGCCTCGCCCGGCCGACTGAAGGGGACCGCGTTGATCTCCTTGCCCGTCGTAAAGCGCTCGCTCGAGGTTTCCTGCCTCGCATTGAAGCGCTGTTCGGCCTGCTCGACCCGGGTTTGCTCCGCAGATGCCGGAGGGGAGGGAGCGGGCTGCGGCGCGCTGGGGGCCGAAGCCGGCGCGCGCGCGGCGACCGAAGGGCGCGTCGACGCCGCAGGCCTGGGGGCGGGCGCCGGGGCGCGGGCTTGCGTGGGCGGCGACGCGGGAGCGGGTTGCGCCACTCGGGGCTGTACCGGCTTCACCGTAGGCTGCGGCGCCTGATGGACGACTTTCGGCTTCTTTTGGCCGATGCTAATGTCAGGGAGCGCGGTCTGCGCCGAAGCGGGCGCTACGATGCTGGCGACAGTCAGCGCCAGCAGCGACGTTTCAATGAGTTGGTTTCGACGGCTCATTGGCGCCTCCCTTGCGTGTGATGATTTCAATCAATCATCACACGGTCGCGCCATAGTTTCCCATCGATACATCACCGTCAATTAATGAAAGCGCCGACCTGCATGATTTTCCGGCGCCGTTGCATTAATGTCACAGGGATGCCGGGATTCACACATGACCCTTTCTCGGCTCACAGAGATCCCGCCTGAACGCAGCGTGATCTGGGGACGCCGATTGCAAATTCCCGAAAATTGCTACACGTTTTCCCGCCGCCAATATCCCGTCTCGGGATCATGCGAGCGCGAGGAGAGATTAGAGATGCACTCCAAGATTATTTCCGGCGCGACGATCGCCGCAGCCGCCGTGTCGCTGGCGCTCGCCGGCGCCGCCACCCCGACTCCGGCCGCCGCCCACTACGTCGCGGGCAAGGCGCACAACCACTGCAAAACTCAAAAACATCATTGCAAGGCCAGGGTCCATTGCAAGACCCAGAAGTCCCACTGCAAAGGCATGTCGTCCTGCAAGGGCAAGTAAGATCGAAGCCGGCGGCGTCGGACTTCGCCAAGCGCGCCCCTATGTAGGGGCGCGTCTTTCATTTCTCGATGTGAAACTCTTCGGGCTCAGGCGACCTCCTATCGGGCGCCGTGACTGCGATGAGTCCGGCCACCGCGCATGAGGCGGCCACGGCGAAGAATCATCACCGCCAGACCCAGAAGGCCCGCTGCAAGGCCAAGGCTCACGGCAAGCCCCACAGAGCCCGTCGTAAAGTCATCGCTCAAAACGCCAAGACGCACGAGCAGCCAATAGGCGCCGAAGCCGGCGATGACCGCCGAACAGGCGTAGACGAGGCGCTGGCTGCGCTCGCCGTTGCAGAACCGCTTGTCGATGAAGACGAGCAAGGGAATGACGATCATCACGACGCCGATCTGACCGGCCTCGACGCCAAGGTTGAAGCTCGCCAGCGCCGGCACGATGGCGCGCTGCGGCACGCCGAGCTCGACGAGCCCGCTCGCGAAACCGAAGCCGTGGATAAAGCCGAAGACGAAAGTGTCGCGCCAGCGCCCATCGACCTTGCGCGTGAAGAAATTCTCGACGGCGACGTAGATGATGGAGAGCGCGATGGCGATCTCGGTCCAGGCGCTCGGGATATTGACGATCTGGAGAGCCGCCAGCGTCAGCGTGATCGAATGCGAGACCGTGAAGGCCGTCACGATCTTGACGACCGGCCAGGCGCGCGACGCCCAAAGCACGACGGCCAGCAAGAAGCACAGGTGATCGTAGCCGGTCATGATGTGCTCGACGCCGGCTGCGAAAAATTTCGGCGCAAGCTGCCAGGGCGTCAGCAGGGGCTTGGAGACGTCGATCGGCGCGTCGCCGGGAAAGATCATCACTTGTCCCGGCGCCGGCTCGCTCCCCAAACGCTGCGCCTCGGTCAACTTGGATTCGTCGCCCTTCTCGCCGATGCTGACGAGATGCTTCGCGCGAGACCCTTGCGCTTTCAGAAGCTCGGAGGGGCTATAGAGAATCGGGCCGGGAACGCCGCTGCAGTCGAAGCGCAGGACGGCCTTCGAGTCGGCGGGGCTAGTGGGATCCTCGCCGACCGAGACGACCGTGCTCGAACACTTCTGCCCCTCCGTATTCTCCATGGCGACGCGGCTTTGGATGAACTTGCCGAGCAGGCCTTCTAGAAGGCCCGGCTCGGTGAGATCGACGCCTTTGAGCGCCTCCTTGTTCTCGGCGAGCATGCGCTCGATGTCGGTTCCGAGAAAACCCACCTCCACGCGGTAGCGGCCGCTGGCCTCCGGGACGATGCGGCTGCTCGAGATATTCGCCGTATGGGCGCTCGCCGCCGACGCAAAGCCAAACATCGCCAGCGCGACGGCGATCGCAATTTTCCCGACGCTTATCATCCCGCCGCTCCCTTGACCCCACGCCCCAGCGTGGCGTATGCATAAAGTAATAATAGTGCATACCAGCGTTTGAAAGGCAAGGTGCGGCCTCGCGGCTTCATTCGCGCAGAACCCGATTGGTCCCGATCCGAACGAAGCGAGAAGGGAAGGGTATGAATTCGAGCTGGTCGTCTCTCTTCAACGATGAAAATCGCGCGCTGAGAGCCAAGGTCGCCGGCGTCTACGCCGTTCTGCTCGCAGCCAATGTCGCCGCCTGGATTTGGGCGGCGGCTTCTTCGCGCGAGTTCCCGATGATGCTGGGGATGGCGGCGCTCGCCTATAGCCTCGGCCTGCGGCACGCCTTCGACGCGGATCACATCGCCGCGATCGACAACGTCACCCGCAAGCTCATGCAGCAAGGCAAGCGCCCCATCGGCGTCGGTCTCTTCTTCTCGCTCGGTCACTCCACGATCGTCGTCGGACTGACGATCGCCATTGCAATCACGGCGACGGCGCTCCATGGCGAATTCGAGAGCTTCAAGACGATCGGCGGCGTCATCGGTTCTCTCGTCTCCTCGCTGTTCCTCCTCACCATCGCCTTCGCCAATGCGCTCGTGCTGCGCTCCCTCTACGAGACTTTTCGCCTCGTGCGAAAAGGGGGGCGCTTCGTCGAGGAGGACCTCGATCTCGCTTTGTCGAATCAAGGCGGGATGGGCCGGCTCTTTCGCGGCGCCTTCCGCGTGATCGAGCAGAGCTGGCAGATGTATCCGCTCGGTCTTCTCTTCGGCCTCGGATTCGACACCGCCACAGAAGTCGGGCTCCTGGGCATTTCCGCGACACAAGCCTCCCAAGGTCTTTCGGTTTGGCAGATTCTGGTCTTTCCGGCTCTATTCACCGCGGGAATAACGCTCCTGGACACGACGGACAATCTGCTGATGATCGGCGCCTATGGCTGGGCCAGTGTGAAGCCCATCCGGAAGCTGTATTACAATCTCACGATCACCACCGTGTCGGTCTTGGTCGCTCTCATCATAGGCGGCGTCGAAATGCTGAACCTCATCGGCGATCGACTGGGCTTGACCCAAGGGAATGGTTTCTGGGGCCTGATCGGCGCCCTGAACGACAATTTCGACGTTCTCGGCGCCGCCATCGTCGGCGTTTTCGCCCTGTCCTGGGTCATTTCCTATGGAGTTTATAAAGCCAAAGGTTACGATGAGATGGGGGCGGTCGCCGAATAGGGCTTCCGCGAGACGAGACGAATGCGCAGAAAGGGGCCATGACGCAGAACGGTATGACATCTTGGCGCGTATTCGCCTCTGTTTGGAAGGCCGCTTGCTTTTGGACCTCAGCGCTGTGCCTGGGAGCAGCGGCCGGCGACGCCGCGGCGCTCACGCTCATCGCGCCGACGTCCAAATCTCCGATCGCCCTGGCGCATGCGATTGTCGTCCGCAGGTCGCCGACGGAAGGCGGGGTCGCGGCAGGGAACATCGGAAGAGTCGATGTTTGGTACGACGCCGGCATCCGCGACTCGCTCGCCGCATTGGCCGTCGTGAGCGAGGGCGGAGAGCGCGTCGACAAGCGCGACGCGTCGATCGACAGCGCCGATCCCTCTCACGTCTCAGTCAGCGTCAATCCGCTGAACCCCGGCAAATACACGGTGCGCTACCGGGCGCTGTCGGCTGACGGCCATCTCGTGAGCGGCGCCTGGGACTTCGAGGTGAAGCCGTAGGCCTTGTTCGCGTCGTCCCAACCGACGTGGCGCGTTCTCTCCACCCGCAAGCGGGGAAGGGAGCAAGAGGAAGAATCGAGCATGATACAACCGAGCTTACGGCTGAACCTCATTCTGTTCGCCGCCCTCCTCGTCCTCGTCGGCGTTCAAGGCGCGGCCTTCACCTACTCGCTTTGGGGGCCGGCCTTCCAACTCTATTGGACGGAGCATTGGGCGCCGAAGCCCTTGAAGCCGGCGACAAAGGCCGGCGATCGTGTCATCTCCGACTGCCTGGGCGTCAGCGACTTCTACTCGGTCCATCTGACGACCTATTTCCTGGCCGATTCCGACGAAAGCGCTGGGGGCGCGGTGGACGACCTGCGAAAATATGACGAATATTGCGATCACGTTCCCGGAACGGGCCGCGTCATCTTCGCCGTCACCTTCATGGAAAAGGACGTGCGCAGCCAGCCCATCTCGCTCTGGTTCTATCAATTGGACACGGCGGGAGGCAGGAAGGAGATCGGCTCGAGGCCGCCGACCCGCTATCCGAGCGGGATGATGTCCGTCGATGCGACGGTCGCCCATAGAGGAAAATATCTTCTCAAGATCGGCTTTGGCGAAGCCAAGGAGAAGGAAGACATTATCGAGATGCCGATCTTCGCGGGGCAATGAGAAGGACAGGCATTAGAAGGACGGCGGCGCTCGCCCGCGGCGCCGTTGCCGCCATCGCAGAAAGCCGGTGACATAGAGGACGAGCGGCAGTAGCCCGATCAGCAAGGTGAGCGGACGGCCGATTTCGCCGAAAGCCTCGCCGCTATGGAGCGGGAAGAGCCATTCCAGGAAGCGCTCACCGGCCGTGAAGCCGCTGCGATCCTGAACGCCCAGGACCTCGCCGCCATATTGATCCACGCCGACGTTTCTAAAAGTCTTGCTTCGGCTCGGCTCATTCCTTGATTGCTTTCCGACGACATAAACGCCTGTGGGCGTGCTCGGCAGCAACACCCAGTGAAGCCTCCCATCGGGAAAGATCCGATCGGCGGCTGCGACGGCGGCGTCGACGCCGATCGGCGCGCCGTTGGTTATAGGCTTCGATCGTCCAAAATCAGGATCGGCCCGCACCGGCGAAAACAGGGCGGTCACGCCGCGCGTCGCGGGCTTGAAGATCATCGCAACGCCGGTGAGCAGCATCACCAGCAGGATCGCGGCGCCATAGATCCCGAAGCATCTGTGCAGATCATAGACGATCCTCTCGCGGCTCGCGCCCCACTTGACCTTTAAGCCGAGCCGCCAATCGCCATTACGAGGCCACCAGAGGTAAAGACCGACGAGGACAGAGAGGAGAAGCAGAACGCCAACGCTGCCGACGAGATAGGCGTTGTTGGCGCCGAGCAGCAGCGTCGAGTGGAAAGCCAGGAGGATCTGTATGAAGGGCTGCGAGAAGGTCTTGTCGCCATGCAAGAGCAGCCGGCGTCCTTTGACCTGCGCCGTGTAGGGATCGACGAAGGTCTCGTAGAAGTCGCTTTCGAGATCCTCCGCATCCACCATGTAGGTGACGGCCGCGGCGGCTCTCGCGTGACGCGGCGCCGTAAGCCGCTCGAGTTTGGCGTCGGGAGGCGCCGCGGCGACCGCCGCCGCGAGAATCTCATTCAAGGATTTTGGCGAAGCCTGCGCGGGCGGCTCGACGCGCATGATCGAGTCGTTCAGCCATTCGTCGATGTCCTCGCGAAAGGCGAGAACGCCGCCGCTGAGCCCGATGAGAACGAAGAGGGCGCCCGCGAACAGCCCGATGATTTGATGAAGGCGCAGGAAGGATCGGCGCAATCGCCCTCGCCGCCGCTCAAGGGGCAACTCAGACAATGCGCGGGCCTCGAGGCCGCTACCGGCCGCATCACGCGTCATGCTTGCGTCGCCTGCTTTGGGAAGAAGCCATCGCGTTCAAGTCCCGCAGCCATGGCGTCCTGCGTTGACGCGCTTCAACCTCGTGAGATAAATACTATAAAACAGCATACTCGCCAAGCGCAGGTAGGAGACGCTCATGGGTCGCCCTCGGGTTGAGATCTTCGCAGCGATCGCGCTCGCGACGATGCTCGTGCAAGCCCCGCCGGCGCGCAGTCTCGACTCCAACGGGCTGATCCAGAACAACATATCCACGGCGAGCATCGCCGGGAACGGCCAACGCTATATCGTCGATATGCGCATGCTGGCGACCGATGTCGAGCAGATGTTTCTGAAAACGGGGCGCGAACGCGAGGGCGTGGACCTCGCTCAACCCGGCGCGATCGAGCGAGAGATCGGAGCTTTCATCGCGAGCCGGGTGACAATGCGCGACGGCCAAGGAGCGGACTGCGCGCGCAAGATCGAGAAATCCGGCGAGGACCCCGCAAATGACGAAGGCGTTCTCGTCGAGCTGAGCTTCGCCTGCGCGACCGCCGGCGCGAGCTACGACCCGACCCGCCTGTTGGCGGCGCAAAGTCCCCGGGCCTGGCAGGTCGTCACGATCGCGCGCGGCGAGGCGAAGCGTCAGATCATGGTCAATGGCGAAAGCCCGCCCGTCGCTATGCTGGAGGCGCCATAGGACAAGGCGCAGAGCTTGCTGCGCCTCGCCGCCGATCCAGCCGCCTCATGCCGCGCGATAAAACGTCTCGCCCTCGCGGGCCATGTCGCGCAGCAATTGCGGCGGCGCGAAGCGCGGGCCGTATTTGGCCGCGAGCGTGTCGCAGAGCGCGACGAAGGCCTTGAGGCCCATGCCGTCGATGTAGGAGAGCGCGCCGCCCGTAAACGGCGCAAAACCGAAGCCCAAGATCGAGCCGACGTCCGCCTCGCGCGGATCGGTCACGACATGCTCCGCGAAGGTGCGCGCGGCCTCCACCGCCTGGGCGACGAGGAAGCGCCGCTCAAGCTCCTTCACGTCGATCGCGTCGGGATCGAGCGTCTTTTCGGCGAGCCCCGCCAAGCCCGGCCAGAGCGTCTTCTTGCCGCTCGCCGGATAGTCGTAGAAGCCCTTGCCGTTCTTGCGACCGAAGCGGCCGTTCTTCTCGACCAGAAAGCCGAGCACGCGCTCCTGCGCCGGATCGACCGCCGCGGCGCCGAGATCCTTCTTCGTCGCCTGCAAAATCTTCCACCCCAGATCGAGGCCCACCTCGTCGTTGAGCGACAGCGGCCCAACCGGCATGCCGGCCATGCGCGCGGCGTTCTCGATCATCGCCGGCGGCACGCCCTCGACGAGCATGGTCTGCCCCTCGCGCACATAGGCCAGCACGCAGCGATTGGCGAAGAAGCCGCGCGAGTCGTTGACCACGATGGGCGTCTTCTTGATCATGCGGACGAAGTCCAGCGCGGTGGCGAGCGCCTTGTCGCTCGTCTTCTCGCCCAGAATGATCTCGACGAGCAGCATCTTCTCGACCGGCGAAAAGAAATGCACGCCGATGAAATTCTCCGGCTTCAGCGAGGTCTCGGCGAGCGAGGTGATCGGCAGCGTCGAGGTGTTGGAGGCGAAGACGACATCGGGCCCGACGGCGGCTTGCGCGCGTTTCGTGGCCTCCGCCTTAACCGCGCGATCCTCGAACACGGCTTCGAGGATGAGATCGCAGCCCTTCAGCCTCTCATAGTCGGGCGTCGCCTCGACGCGCGCTAGCAGCGCCTCCTTGGCGCTCGCGGTCGCCTTGCCGCGCGAGACCTGGCCGGAGATGAGCTTGTCGATCGTAGCCTTGCCCTTGTCGGCGCTCTCTTGGTCGCGATCGATCAGCACGACCTCGAGACCGTTCAACGCCGAGACATAGCCCACGCCCGCGCCCATGAAGCCCGCGCCGAGAACGCCGATCTTCTTGAGCTGCGTCGGCGGCTCGTCCTTGGGGCGTCTCGCGCCTTTGTCGAGTTCGTTCTTGGAGAGGAAGAGCGAGCGGATCATCGCCGCCGCCTCCTTCGAGCGCAGGATGTGAGCGAACCAGCGCGCCTCGACCGTCAGCCCCTGATCGATGGGCAGTTGCAGGCCTTCGTAGACGCAATGGAGAATGGCCTTCACGGCGGGATAATTGTCGTAGGTCTCGCGCCGATAGATCGCATTGGCTGGCATCCAGATCATCATGCCGCCGGGCGAGAAGATGCGTCCGGACGGCGGCTTGAAGTCCTTCTGATCCCAGGGCGCGATCGCCTTGCCGCCGCCCAAGATCCAATCCTTGGCGCGGCTCACGATCTCGCTCTGGGGCGCGAGCTCCTGCGCGAGCCCAGCGGCCTTCGCGGCCTTGCCCGACAGCTGCTCGCCCTTGAACAGGAATTGCAGCGCATCGCCGGTCGGCATTATCCGCGCCACGCGCTGCGTTCCGCCGGCGCCTGGAAACAGCCCGACCTTGACCTCGGGCAGCCCGACCTTGGTCTTGTCGTCGTCGGCGAGCACGCGATGGTGGCAAGCGAGCGCGAGCTCGAAGGCGCCACCTAAGCAGACGCCGTGAATGGCGATGGCGAAAGGCTTGCCGCAGGTCTCCAGGCGGCGATAAAGCTGCGATAGCTTGCGCGCGCTCTCGAAGAAGAGCCTGTTGGCTTCTTCCGCACCCTTTTCGCCGAGCGCCTTGCCATGCGCCGCGCGACTCTTCTGCAGCATCGAGAGATCGGCGCCGCCCGAAAAGGCGTTCTTGCCAGATGCAATCACGCAGCCCTTGATCGCCGCATCCGCCGCAACCTTTTCAACGACCTGCGCGAGCTCGCTCATCACCTCCTCGGTGATGACGTTCATCGAGCGCCCCGGCATGTCCCAGGTGAGAAGAGCGACGCCATCGGCGCCCACATCGAAGCGGAAGTTTTGGAGGTTCATGGGGTGCTCCAGCTAAATTTTGTCGAAAGACCGAATTGGCGCGCGTCGTTGACCGGATGCTTCTTGCGTTTATGTCTCATCCTTCGAGACGCGCCCTGCGGGCGCTCCTCAGGATGAGGGTTGAGGGGCTTCAAGCCGTTTGCCAGACCCCTCGCCCTGAGGAGCGCCCGCAGGACGCGTCTCGAAGGGCGCAGCAGTAGCGACCCCTCACACCCTCTCTATGATCGTCGCCGTCCCCATGCCCGCGCCAATGCAGAGCGTCACGAGCGCGACGCTTTTGCCGCTGCGCTCCAATTCGTCGAGCGCGGTCCCGAGCAGCATCGCGCCCGTCGCGCCGAGCGGATGACCGAGCGCGATCGCCCCGCCATTGACGTTAACCTTCTCGGGGTCGAGATCGAAGGCCTGCAGATAACGCAACACCACGGCGGCGAAGGCCTCGTTGACCTCGAAGAGCTCGATGTCCGCGAGCCTCATCTTGGCGCGGGCGAGCAGCTTGCGCGTCACGTCCATCGGTCCCGTCAGCATCATCGCAGGTTCCGAGCCGATATTGGCGAAGGCGCGAATCTTCGCGCGCGGCTTGACGCCCAAGCGCTGACCGGCCTCCCTGGAGCCGACCAGCACGGCCGCTGCGCCGTCGACGATGCCCGACGAATTGCCGGCGTGATGCACATGGTTCACCGCCTCGATCTCGGGATGGGCCTGGATCGCCACCGCATCGAAGCCGCCCATCTCGGCGAGCATCACGAAGGAAGGTTTCAGCGAAGCGAGCCCCTGCATGTCGGTCTCGGGACGCATGTGCTCGTCACGATCGAGGATCGTGAGGCCGTTCACATCCTTGACCGGCGCGATCGAGCGCGCGAAGCGCTTCTCCTCCCAAGCGCGCGCCGCGCGCTTCTGCGACTGCACTGCATAAGCGTCCACGTCGTCGCGCGAGAAACCATATTTGGTCGCGATGAGATCGGCCGAGACGCCCTGCGGCATGAAGTAGGAAGGAATGGCGATCGCTGGATCCACCGGCCAGGCGCCGCCCGAGGCGCCGATGCCGACGCGGCTCATGCTCTCGACGCCGCCGCCGATCGTCAGCTCGTGCTGACCCGACATGATCTCCGCCGCCGCGAAATTCACGGCGTCGAGCCCGGATGCGCAAAAGCGGTTGATCTGCACGCCGGGAACCTTGTCGCCAAAGCCCGCGGCGAGCGCGCCGGCGCGCGCTATGTCTCCCCCAGCCTCGCCGACCGGATCGACGCAGCCAAACACGACATCGTCGACCTCGGAGCCGGCGAGACCGTTGCGCGACTTGATCGCCGCCAGCGCCGTCACCGCGATCCCCAAGGTCGAGACCTCATGCAGCGACCCGTCGACCTTGCCGCGCCCACGCGGCGTGCGCACGGCGTCATAGATGTAAGCGTCCGTCATCGCGTCTCCTTGGCAGTAGGCAATCGGAAGTAGGGATTAGGCGGTAGGAAGTCGAGGGTGCGCCGTTCTACTGCCTACTGCCAACTTGCCCTTCACGCCTAAAACATCTCCGCTTCGAGCGACATCATCGTGTCGGCGCCCGTCGAAAGCCGGGCGAGCCGAAACCCCGTCTCCGGCAGCATCCGCTCCATGAAGAATTTCGCGGCAATGAGCTTGGCCTCCATCGCCCTCGCCGTTTGCGGCTCACGCGCTTTCTTCTCGAGCGCCGCCTTGGCGATTCGCGCCGAGGCGTGACCGAGCGCGACCAGCGCGAAAAGATGCAGATAGTCCATCGAGGCCGCGCCGGCGTTGTCGGGCTTGGTCAGGGCGTTCTGCATCAGCCACAGCGTCGCTTTCTGCAAATCGCCGACGGCCGTCTGCAGCGGCTTGACGAAGGGCGCAAGCTCCGGCGCCTCGTTCGACCCGATGAAGCTCTGCAATTCTTTCAGATAGGCGGAAATGGCGCGCCCGCCGTCCTTGGGGAGCTTGCGTCCGACAAGATCAAGCGCCTGAATGCCGTTTGCGCCTTCATAAATCATCGTGATGCGAGCGTCGCGGACGAATTGCTCCACGCCGGTCTCGACGATGTAGCCCATGCCGCCGAACACCTGCTGCGCCTTGACGGCGTTCTCGAATCCGCGCTCCGTAAAGAAGCACTTCAGCACAGGCGTGAGCAGACCGAGCCGATCTTCCGCCGCCTGCCGCGCTGCGGGGTCGTGCGAGCGATGCGCCACATCGCTGTCGAGCGCGACGCTAAGCGACAGCGCGCGCGCCGCCTGGTTGAAGCATTTGATCTCGAGCAGCATCCGGCGCACGTCGGGATGCACGATGATGGGATCGGCCTTTCCTGCCGGGTTTTTCGGTCCCGAAAGCGAACGCCCCTGCAGACGCTCGCGCGCGTAGTCGGCCGCATTTTGATAGGCGATCTCCGAAAGGCCCAGGCCCTGATTCGCGACGCCGAGACGCGCCTCGTTCATCATCACGAACATCGCATTAAGCCCCCGGTTGGGCTCGCCGACGAGCTCCGCGCGCGCGCCCTCGTAGTTCATCACGCAGGTGGCGTTGCCGTGAATGCCCATCTTATGCTCGATCGAGCCGCAGGAAAGCTTGTTGCGGGGCCCAAGCGAGCCATCTGGATTGATCAAGAATTTGGGCGCGAGAAACAGGGAGATTCCCTTCACGCCCGCGGGCGCGCCCTCGATACGGGCGAGCGCCAGATGCACGATATTCTCGGAAAGATCGTGCTCGCCCGCCGATATGTAGATTTTTTGGCCCGTCAGCGAAAAGCTTCCGTCCGGATTGGGCGTAGCTTTCGTCGTGAGCAGGCCGAGATCCGTGCCGCATTGCGGCTCGGTCAGGTTCATCGTGCCGCTCCAAGCGCCGGTCACCATTTTGGGCAGGCTGAGCTGCTTCTGCGCGTCGCTCCCATGCCGCAGCAGCGCCGCCATCGCCCCCTGGCTCAGCCCGAAATACATGGCGAAAGCCATATTGGCCGAGGACGCGAATTCATTGGTGAGCGCAGTCAGCACATAGGGAAGACCCTGGCCGCCGAATTCGGTCGGAACGGAGAGTCCGATCCAACCGCCGTCCGCGACAGCGCGATAGGCGTCGATGAAACCTTTGGGCGTGGCGACGGAGCCGTCCTCCGCGCGCCGGCAGCCGGCAAGATCGCCCAATGCGTTGAGGGGATGCAGGACCTTTTCGCTAAGACGCCCGGCCTCCTCGAGGATTTGCGCGAGCACGTCGCCGCTGACCTCGGCGAAGCCTGGAAGCTGGCCGTAACTGCTGAAGCCTAATACGTCCTCGAGAAGAAATACCGCCTCTTCGACAGGGGCCTTGTATGTCGACATCGCGCTCTCCGCTCATCCCTCGGGTGGAGACGCGGGACGATGTCCCGCTACGCACTCCCAGTCGCACAATGAACGCAACACGTTACCTAGAGACGACGCAGGGTTCGCGCAATAGCTGGGCCGTCTCCTCGGGGTGGAGGCCGCGCGCGCTTCCGGTCGGGCGGCGATTCTGCCGGGAGGAGTCGCGCGGCCTTTGGATCAGCGCTTTGTCCCCTGGTTAACGGCGTTTTTACCATGTTCGTCGGAAAATCGCCGCCAACGGCCCCTCTCCGGCCGTGCGTTCCGGGCGATTCGCTCGCGCCCATGTCAGTCCCCCCAGACGACTGCCTCTCGCCGGCTCGCCGGGATTCGCTGGAAGCTCCGATGAATAAGCCGAATTACAAACAACTCAGAGCAGAAATCCAGAGCTTGTCGAGCGCCGCCCGCACCCGGGTTGTGAGGGCGAAGGATCGCCGCGGCGACGCGTCACGCGACTTCGATGATGAAAAAACGGAAGACGATTTCCTCCTCGAAAACGACGCGAAAGGGCTCCCGGTCTCGGACGAGGGCGACGATTCCTCTGAAGACTCCCCGCATCGCACGCGACGCTTCGCCACGAACGAGCGGCACAATACGCGAGCCCTCCAGAAGATCGCGCAGCTCGTCGACGAGAGACGAAATAGCGTCCGCCTGGATCAAGCGCTCGACGCGCTGAGCCGCAGCATCAACGCCAGCGAGCGACGAACCGCGAGGGCGCTCGAGACGATTGTCGCCGAGCTGATCGAGGATGATCTGGCCCCGTCGGCGGGCGAACAGCGGCCAAATCGCGCGCAGTCCGCGGCGCCATCCACCGCGCCGGACCAGCAACTTGCTCCACAATTCGATGCGGGCGGCGACGATTCCGAGCGCTCGCCAAAAGATCTCGCCGGCTCTCCCGAGAAAGAGGCCCCGCGCTCTGACACGCCGGAAACGCCTCGCGCCCAGTCCGAGTCCGCCATCGTGGCGCTTCCGCTCGCCGACGCCATACTCGAGGTCACGCGTAGGCGGCGCGCCCTGGATGCGGACGCCCATGCCGACGATAGAGGCTCGGATGAGCCGCGCGTTCGGGCCGCCGGCGAGAGCGGCGCGCAGCCTCTCGAAGAGATCGAGCGAAAGATCGCAGTCCTGGCGAAAAGAGTCGAAGCGATGCTCGGCGGCCAGGAAGCTCAACCTGACCGTTCGAGTGAGCGGCTAGATCACGCTGCGTTCAGGCGGAATCTCCTGAACGCGGAAAACGTGACTTTTTCGCATCGCGCTCTGGATGAGATTGTCGGGCTGCGACGCCAGCTCGATGACGCGATCGGCAAATCCTATCCGGCGCTCTCGGCCCGCTCCAACGAAATGCGCGCCGAAATGGAGGCGCTCACGCGCCAGCTTGACTCTCTTCGCGGCGATCTCGACAACAGCGCCGAGCGCGAACGCCACATCATGCTTCAAGTCGACGGGCTGCGCGAGGAGATCCGCGGCCTGTCGCGGGGCGTCGGGGAGCTTGCCTCACGCGCGTCGGTCGAAGCGATTGATCGCGCCCTCAGCGACCTCGCAGAGCGCGTCGGCGCCCAGCGCGCGAAGGGCGTCGAGGACCAGGCGCTCGCGCCGGCCGAAAGAATCGCGGGCGAGCTGCGCGCGGTGATCGAGAACCTCGATCCGCGCCCCCATATGCGTGAGCTCGACGCCGACGTGCGCGCGATGGCCGACCGCCTGGATCGACTCGAGACCGCCGGCGACGCGGACGCGGCTGCTCTGCAGGAACTTGCTCGCTGCGCCGCCGAAATCAAATCGGCGCTCTCCGCGCTGGCCGCGCGTCCGCTTCCACAAGAACAGATCGAAACGCGCGTGCGCGATCTGACGATCCGCGTGGACAAGCTGACTCCGGCGCCGTCCTTCGCAGGCGAAGGCTCGTCCGAGCTGGTCGACGCGGCGAAGGCTATTCGAGCAATCTTGTCCGCCGAAACGGGTCTTGGCGCCTTCAATCAAAGGCTCGACCGGCTTTCCGACAGGCTGGAGGAGGCGCTCGCCCGGTTTGACGGCGACCGGCTCGACGAGCTCGGCGCGCGTATCGACGAGATGCACCAGTCGCTGGCGCAACGCATCGATCAAGGGATCGCGCAGACGCCCCCCCATGTGGCCGCGCTCGAAGGACTGCTCGGCGATCTCGCCAAAAAGGTCGATCAGGCCCTCTCCGCAAGCGCGGCCCCGGTCGCCGTCGCCTCGTTGGAAGGCAAGGTGGATCGCCTTGACGAGAAGCTCGATCGCCTGAGCGAAGGAGCTTTCGCTAAAAAGCTCGAAGAGCTGTTGGCGAAGGTAAAGCCGCGCGAGGAAAATCGTTTTGGTGAAATCGCCACGCGGCTCGACGTCATGCAGCGCGCGCTCGCGAAGCAGATCGACGAGAGCACGCGACGCCACAAGGACGATACGCACAAGGCGCAGCTTTCCGCGCTCCTAGAGCAACTCGCCAATCGAAGCGCGGAGGCCTTCGGTCCGGGCGCGGACTCGGCGGCGATCAACGGTCTGAGCGAGCAGGTGCGGCAGCTTTCGACGCGGCTCGACCGCTCGCTCATCGACAGCGCGGCGCTCGCCGCCATCGAAAGCAAGATCACCGAGCTGTGCGAAAAAATTGAGATTTCTCGCGCCAACGCTGCGGCGGAGACGGAGGGCTCGATAAGCGGCGAGGCGCCTTGTGCGCGCCAAGAGCTCGAGAGCGACGAGCGTCGCGAAGCGCCGGAGCGCGGGCGCGAAGCGGAGACGGTCGCGCAGGATGCGCCCGAACGCGTCGCGGCCCTCCCCTCGGGTCATGAAGATAGGCGCTCGGAGTCGCCGGATGGCGAGTCGCAAGGACAGAGCTTTTGGAGCGCGACGTCGGAAGGCGCCCAGGAGGAATGCGGCGAGGAGGAATGCGGCGAGAGCGCGCTCGCTGAAGCGCCGGAGGAGCCGCGCTTGCCGGTCGTTTACGCGACGCCACGGTGGGGACAAGGGCTCCAGGTCGTAACCGATTCGGATTCCGGCGGGATTGGCGCGCCGAGCTCGGCCCGCCCCAGCGGCGTCGATCTCGAATTGAGACAGCAGACGGAGTTCATCGCCGCTGCTCGCCGAGCGGCGGAGCGCGCCAGCGCGGGCGGGATCCCGCCACGGGACCGCAAAATCACAATCAGGGAGCTCGCCGCGAACTGTAATTCCGATACCGGTCCTCAGCCGCCCGTCCCTGTGTCAAATCGCAAGAAGCTCCTTATTGCGGGCTTGACGGGTGTCGCGCTCATCGCCGCGGCGGCGCCGATCGGCCGTGCAGTCCTTGATCAGACACAGAACGTCTCCGCTCTCGATGCCAAGGCGATCGGAGCCGACGTCGGCGCCGCCCAAAAGTTTGCGCTGAATGCTTCGCCGCCTCCCGCCAAACAGTTCAGCCTACCGGAACTGAACAGGACGGACACGAAATCTGCGAGCAACGGAACAGCAGTCGAAAACGCGAAAGAAGCCACAGGCGACGGGCCGGCCGCTAAGGCCGAGCGCAAAAGCGCCGCGGCCGAGCGATTGGACACGACTCCGGTCGGCGCGATCGAAAAGGCGCCGGCAAGCTTGCCGCTGGATCCGGCGTTGCTGCAAGCGCAGGCGCTGCGCGGCGACGCCAAAGCGCAGTTCGAGCTCGGCCTCCGCTATGCCGAGGGCCGCGGCGGCTTGGCGCGAGATCCGCAGCTCGCTGCGCAGTGGTTCGCCAAATCGGCTGATCAGGGCCTCGCGCTCGCGCAATATCGGCTCGGCTCGCTTTACGAGAAGGGCGTGTCGGTCGAGAGAGACCTCGGGCGCGCCCGCAGCCTTTATGAAAAGGCCGCCAACGCCGGAAACGCCCGCGCCATGCACAATCTCGGCGTGCTCTTTGTAGAAAATGGCGACGGTTGGCCCGATTACGTCTCCGCCGCCGGTTGGTTCCGCAAGGCCGCAGAACTCGGCGTGCGCGACAGCCAGTTCAACCTCGCGGTCCTTTATGCGCGCGGCACGGGCGTCGAGGAGAATTTGGTGCAAGCCTACATGTGGTTCTCCGTCGCGGCCTCTCAAGGAGACGCCGAGGCTGCCAAGAAGCGGGACGAGGTGGCCACGCGACTCGACGCGCGCGACCTCGCCGCCGGCAAGTCGATGGCCGAGGCGTTCAAGCCCAAGGAACGCGCGCGAGACGCCAACGAGACAGAGCCGCCACGGAGCACGGCGCCATCGCTCAACCCGTCAGACAAGCAGTCCGACGCGCCGGCGGCGCGCGCAACGTCCAACCGGCGCAAATTATCGGGCATGTAATCCGCCCGCAGCCTGCGCCTTCAGGCGCGCAAGCGATAGCCTGTCTTGAACATCCAAGCGATCAGGCCGATGCAAGCCGTCGTGAAGACCGCCGTCATGCCCAGGCTGACGGCGACCGCGACGTCCGCCTTTCCGTAAAAGGCCCAGCGAAAACCGCTGACCAAATAAACGATCGGATTGAATAAGGCGACGTTGCGCCACAGCGGCGGGAGCATGTCGATCGAATAGAAGGTTCCTCCGAGGAAAGTCAGCGGCGAGATAATCATCAACGGCACGATCTGCAGCTTTTCGAAGCCATCGGCCCAAAGGCCGATGATGAATCCGAGAAGGCTGAAAGCGATCGAAACCAGCAAGAGAAACGCGCCCGCCCAAAGCGGATGGACGATCTCGAACGGCACGAAGACCCGCGCGGTCGCGAGGATCAGCAATCCGAGAACAATCGATTTGGTCGCGGCCGCGCCGACAAAGCCAAGCAAGAACTCGAGGACCGACACCGGCGCGGAGAGCAGCTCGTAGATGGTTCCCGTAAAGCGAGGAATGTAAATTCCGAAAGATGCGTTCGACACGCTCTCGGAGAGAACCGCCAGCATGATCAGGCCGGGCACGATGAACGCCCCATAGGAGACGCCGTGGATCATGGAGATGCGGCCGCCGATCGCCGAGCCGAATACGACGAAATAGAGCGTCGTCGAGAGAACCGGAGCGGCTATGCTCTGAAACAGCGTGCGACGCGTGCGGGCGAGCTCGTGGAGATAGATCGCGCGGATGGCGTGGAGATTCATGTGCGTCTTCCCACAAGACTGACGAAAATCTCCTCCAAGGAGGAGCGACTCATGTCGACGCTCTTGAAATCGACGCCGCTGGCCGCAAGCCGCCGAATGAAGTCCGCCACGCCGCCGCTCCCGTGCTCTTCCTCTCCGGCAAAGGCGACGGTGAGCGTCAGTCCGTCCGGCGAAAGGCTCGCCGCATGTCCGAGGAAATCCGGGGGAACGGCCAGAAGCGGTTGCTTAAGGCCGATCGTGACGGTCGTTCGCCCCAAATTTCGCATCAATGCGCGTTTTTCCTCCACCAATATGATCTCGCCGCGATCGATCACGCCGACGCGATCCGCCATCTCCTCCGCTTCCTCGAGATAATGCGTGGTGAGGATGATGGTGACCCCCTGCTCGCGCAGGCGCCGGACCATTGCCCACATGTCGCGCCGCAGGTCGACGTCGACGCCCGCGGTGGGTTCGTCGAGAAACAGAATCTTGGGCTCGTGCGCCAGCGCCTTGGCGATCAGGACGCGACGCTTCATTCCTCCCGAGAGCGTGACGATCTTGCTGTCCCGCTTCTCCCAAAGCGAGAGATCATGAAGAATTTTTTCGATATAGGCTGGGTTCGGCGCAAAGCCGAAGAGCCCGCGACTGAAGGCCACGGTGTCCAGCACCCGCGAGAACATATCGGTCGATAATTCCTGCGGCACGAGGCCGATCTTGGCGCGCGCAGCGCGATAGTCCCTGACCGTGTCGCTGCCGTCGACGGTGACGACGCCCGAGCTCGGACGCACGAGCCCTGCGATAGCGCCGATCAGAGTCGTCTTGCCCGCGCCGTTTGGCCCGAGCAAGGCGAAAATCTCCCCGGCGCGGATTTCCAGGTTGATCGACTTCAGCGCATGAAAGCCGCCAGCGTAGACCTTGCTCAGATTGGACACGACGACGATCGGGCCTTGCGGAGCCTTTTCGCGATCGACGTCAGTCGCCTTCGCCACCGCGGACCCTCCCTCGCTCGCGCGCATCGTCATCGCAAAGAATCACGAAGAGCGTCGAGTTCGTCAAGCGAGCGGCGTCAGCGATATCGCTCCGAGGAAATCGCGCTTGCCGATCTCCACGCCGTTGTGGCGCAGAATCGCATAGGCGGCCGCGAGGTGGAAATAGAAGTTTGGCAGCATGAATTGAGCGAGATAGTCGTCGCCCTTCATGCTAGCCTTGGCGTCCGGACCGATAGGAAACACGATCTCCCGCGCCTCCGACGCGTCGATTTTCGCGGCGCTGATCGTTTCGAGATAGCGAAGCGTGGCGTCGACACGATCCTTCAGCTGCGCGACGGTCGTCTCGTCGTCTGCATAGCGCGGCGGCTCGACGCCAGCGAGGCGGGAGACCCCATTCTTCGTAATATCCGCGGTCGTTTGCACTTGCCGGACGAAAGCGAACATGTCAGGCGCAAGACGCGCCTGGAGTATGACCGCGTCGTCAATTTTTCTCGCCGCGCAAAAGGCCGCAGCCTTGTCGAGGAGCGATGATAGAGCGGTGAGACCGAGCTTGAAAGCCGGCAGAGAAGCCCGAGACATCGAGTATGACATAGGGTCGTCCTGGGATTGAACGGGAAGCTTGGGCGGGCGCGCGACGGCGCGGTCAGACGGCGACCAGGCCGCCATCGACGTAAAGATCCGCGCCGGCGACATAGCTTGCGTCATCCGACGCCAGGAACAGCGCCGCTTTGGCGATTTCCTCCGGCTTGCCGAAGCGGCCGAGCGGGACCTTCGCGGAAATCTGCGCGTCGAATTCCTGCAGCTGTTCGGCGGAAAGCCCAACCTTGCCGAAAATTGGGGTCTCGATCGGCCCCGGGCTGATCACGTTGACGCGAATGTTGCGATCCTTCAACTCCGACGTCCAGGTTCTGGCGAAAGAGCGCACGGCGGCCTTCGTGGCCGAATAGACGCCGAAGGCCGGGATGCCGGTCGTGTTTGCGACAGAGGAATTGAGAATGATCGAGCCGCCGTCCGCGAAGAGCGGCAGGGCCTTTTGCACGGTGAAGAGCAAGCCCTTGACATTGATGTCGAAGACCTTGTCGAAGTGTTCCTCGGAGACGCCGACGAGCGGCGCGAGCTCGCAGACGCCGGCGTTGGCGAAGAGAATGTCGATCCGACCGAATTTCGATTTGACCTCGGCGTAGAGCGCGTCGAGATCGGCGAGCTTCGACACGTCTCCCTGCACGCCGACCGCGCCGTGGCCGATCTCGGCGACGGCCGTGTCCAGCTCGGCCTTGCGGCGGCCGGTGACGACCAAATGCGCGCCCTCGGCGGCGAAAAGCTGCGCCGTCGAAAGTCCGATTCCGCTGTTGCCGCCCGTGACGACAGCGACTTTCCCCGAAAGCTTGCCCATATCGATCTCCGTGGTGACTTGCGGCCCGGCGCCGGCTTAGTTCTATTGTTCAATAATACGGAACTAATGAGCCGATTGTCAATTCATGTGATAAGAGAAATAAGAGAAACATGAGACCGCTGCCGCACCCCAAGCTGGACGAGATCACCGTGGAGGGCATTCTCCATGCCCTTTCGGACCCGATTCGCATGGAAATCTTCGGCCGTCTCGCCGCTTCCGAATGCGCCAAGAACTGCTCGGCCTTCGCGCATCTCAATGCGGACATCCTTCCGAAATCCACGCTCTCCCAGCATTTTCGTATTTTGCGTGAGGCCGGGCTCATCCGCAGCGAGCGCAAGGGCGTGGAACTCATCAATTCGACGCGCTGCGGCGAGCTCAAAGAACGATTCGGCCCCATGCTGGAGGCGATCCGCAACGCCTACGCCCGCCAGCGTGAGGTCAAGGGATTTTTGTCACAAAGCGGCTGAACCGCTCTCCCCAACGCGCGCTTCGGGGAAAATCGCTGCGCCGATCCTGCGCGACGACGAAAGCTTTTTGCGCTATGGACCCAGCGCTGGGCTGGTCGACGCCCAGGCCGCCGTCCCTTAAACCCGCGAGCCATGACAAACCCGCAGCTCTATCTCGCCACGCCTCTCCTCCATGAGGCTGAGAGCTTCCTGCCCGCGCTCGACGAGGCGCTCCACGCTGTGAGGCCCGCGAGCCTGCTTCTTCGCTCGTCAATCGATGACGAGGAGAACGCGATACGCCTCGTCCGCAAGATTGCGCTCAGGACAGAGCCGCTGGGTGTGGCGCTGGTGATCGACGGCTCTACGGATCTCGCCCTGCGGGCAAACGTCGACGGCGCCCAGATCGCGGGAAGCGGCCCCGCTCTAAAGGCCGCCGTCGAGCGGCTGTCCCCCCGCCACATCGTCGGCGCAGGAGGACTCGCCACGCGCCACGACGCGATGGTCGCGGGCGAGCTCGGCGCCGACTACGTCGTCTTCGGAGATTGGAGCGCGCCCCTGCCGGAAGACACCATCGAGGACCATCTGCGCTGGTGGGCCGAAATTTTCACGACGCCCTGCGTGGCTTTCGCTTCGAACCCGGCGGAGGCGACGCGTTTCGCGCATGCAGGCGCGGATTTCATCATGCTCGGCGATAGTGTCTGGAGCGATCCCCGCGGCCCGGGCGCGGCAATTCAGGACGTCCTCGACGCCCTCGCGCGGGAGGAAGCCTGATCATGCGCGCAACAGCCCTCGTCGCCATCCTGTTTTTCTCGCTCTTCTCCGTGGCGCGCGCGCAACCGCCCGCGCCCGCCGCAGCGGGAGACGCCGCCTTCCAGGCCTATGAGGCCGGCGATTTTGCGCGGGCGATGCGCGAGGCCAAGGGGCGCCTCTCCGCCAATCCCTCGGACGCGGCGGCGCTACTGCTGATCGGCCGCATGTATGCGGAGGGCGCGGGCGTGGGGCGCGACGCGAAGGAAGCGCAGGCCTGGTTCCGCCGCGCGGCCGATCTCGGCGACGCCCAGGGCGCCTATCTTTACGCGGCGGCCCTTCTCGCCAATGCGCCTGCGACGCGCGACCGCAAGACTGCGCAAAACTATCTCGAGAAGGCGGCTGAGAAGAACAACGCGGCGGCGCTCAACCTCCTGGGCGAGCTCGCGCTCGAGAACAACGGCGCCTTCGCCGATCTCGAGAGGGCCGCGAACAACTTCAAGCGCGCCGCCGAGCTCGGCGACACCGACGCGCGCTACGCCTTGGGCGAGCTCTACCTGCACGGCAAGGGCGTCGCCAAAGACGGCGGCGAAGCCGCCCATTGGTTCGAGCTTGCGGCTGCAAACGATCATCTCGGCGCCATGGTCGAATTGGCGATCCTGAAGTTCAACGGCGTCGGGGTCGAACGCGACGAGGCCGGCGCTGCGAAAATGTTCCAAAAGGCGGCGACGATGGGCAATGTCGTGGCGCAGAACCGCCTCGCCTATCTCCTCGCGCAGGGGCGCGGCGTCGATAAAGACATCGCCAAGGCGAAGCAATGGCGCGACCGAGCCGTGCAAGCGGGACTGAAGGACGAACGGCTCGACAAGATGCTGAACGACGCCAGCCAGGGGCAGAAGGCGAAATGAGCGCGGCGCGCAGTTCGAAGCGCCGACGCCGGGGATGAGCGCCGCCGCGCTTCGCCCGATACTGCTCTCCATCGCAGGCTCGGACCCATCGGGCGGCGCCGGCGTTCAGGGGGATCTGAAGACCTTTGCGGCTTTCGGCGCCTACGGCATGGCGGCGATCACCGCGCTGACCGTGCAGAACACCAGGGGCGTCTCGAAGGTCGCGCCCGCAACAGCCGCGCTTGTTTCCGCTCAGATCGACGCGATTTTCGACGATATCGCCGTCGACGCCGTCAAGATCGGCATGCTGGCGCGCGCTTCCACGGCCAGAACCGTCGCCGCCTCACTGAAACGCGCGGGCGCGCAAAGCATCGTGCTCGATCCGGTGCTGCGGGCGACTCGCGGCGCGGATTTGAGCGACGCGGGATTGCCGAAGGCGATCCTCACGCATCTGGCGCCGCTCGCGCGCCTCATCACGCCCAATCTCGCAGAGGCGGCCATCCTTACGGGAACGCCGCGCGCGCAGAACGCAGACGACATGGGGGCGCAAGCGCGCGCCCTGGTCGAAGCCGGCGCAAAGGCGGCGCTTATCAAAGGCGGTCATCTCGACGGCGCGCCGATCGACGTGCTTTACGCCGAAGGCGTGACCCGGGTCTTTCATGGCGAGCGAGTCGAAACGCCGAACACGCATGGGACGGGTTGCGCGCTTTCCTCGGCCATCGCCTGCCTCCTGGCGCAGGGGCTCAACTTGGAGGCCGCGATCGAAGGCGCGAAAAGCTGGCTCACGCGAGCGCTCGCCGCCGGCGCGAAGATGCGCCTCGGCGCCGGCGCCGGACCGCCGGATCATTTGTGGTCTGGCAAGCCCTAGAGCGCGATGCGAAAAAGTGGAAACCGCTTTTTCGCGCAAATCGCGCTCTAAACTTATAGAATCGATCACGCTGCGTTCAAGCGATTCCGCCTGAACGCAGCGTGATCTGATCGTCTCTGGACTTTTGAACGATTCCGTTTCAGCGGAAAGCGCGCTATGGTCCGCGCAACAAAAGAAAATGCAAAGGGGAAGCTCAATGATCGTCACGCCCTCGAGAGGCTTCATCATCGCCGCGGCGCTTGTGGCGGCGGCGCTCACGGCCTTCGTCATGACGAGACGAGCGCCGGCCTGCGGCGGCAAGGGGCAGATCATGTCGACGATCAGCGAGTGCAAATCCTGGGGCTTCGACGCATCCACCTGCGAGGCCGTCGTCGGCAAGGCGCGCGCCATCGCCAAGCGCGCCGCGCCAGGGCTCGACAATTCGGTCAAATGCGAGACGCAGTTCACCGACTGCTTCAAGGCGGACGACGGCGTCTATCACCCCATCCCCTCCTTCTGCCTGCAGCAGGGGGCGAGCGCCGCCGCCGAGCCGACAGATCTCCATTATTTGGAGTATGAGTCGGACCGTCAGAACCGCAAGAAGACGCACGAAGTGCCGATCAAATAGCCCTGTCTCAATTCACGCAGGCGAGCAGGAAACCGTCCCAGCCCTTGGAACCGACGGTCTGGATGACCGTCGCCGAGACTCGCGGCTCCCCGGCGACCGCCTCGTAGAGCGCGCGCGTGCCCGTGATCGCGGGATGGATATTATGCGGATCAATCACGGCGCCGTCGCGAATCACATTGTCGACGATGATGAAGCCGCCGCTGCGCACGAGCTTTACAGCGTAGCGGAAATATTCGGCGTTGTTCTCCTTGTCGGCGTCGATGAAAGCGAAATCGATGGGGTGGAAGCCCTCGGCCTCCAGCCCGGGCAAGAGCTCGAGCGCCGGACCTAAGCGGATATCGACGCAAGCGCCCAAGCCCTCGCGAGCCACATTGTCGGCCGCGATCTCCGCATGGCGCCGGTCGATCTCGAGACTCACCAGGCGACCGTCCGGCGCAAGCGCCCGCGCGAGCCAAACCGTCGAATAGCCGCCGAGGGTCCCGATTTCCAAAATGCGCTTGGGTTGTAGGGAGCGGGCGAGCAGGTAAAGCATCTTGCCCTGCGGCGCCGAGACGTCGATCTGCGGCAAGCCGGCCGCCGCATTGGCGACAAGGGTCCCGGCTTGCGCCTCGCCGGCGCCAATCAGATGATTCGCGATATAAGCGTCGCAGGCGCTCCATTTGTCCTGTTGCATCGGCTGTGCGTCCTCAATCCTTGGTTGGACATGACCTTCGCCATGATAAATGGCGCGCGACGCCCTGCAGCAAACGGTGCGGCCGAAGGCTTGTCCAATTCGCGGCGGAGGATGCGGTGAGCACGAAGTATTCGACTACTGCGAGGCGCATCCGGGCGAGGACAAGGCGACGCATGCAATGGATGGTCTCTCCTGGTCGCCCCGCATTCAGAGATTCACGGGGCTGTTCCATCGGAGCCAGGAGTTTGGCAGCGGTCCATTAAGGGCGCCATCGCTTTGCTCTGAGAAATTATTCGCTCGTAGGCCTTCGAGTGTTCATCAATTTCCAATGAGTAGTGAAGGAGCGAATCCATCCAGTCGCTAAATAACGAAAAAACTCGATCGACCATCTCTCGCGCAATCGGCCGTTGCTCATCGTTGATGACTAGACATTTTTATTTTGTTTCGTCTAACGAGTAGATTGCATGTGACGCTTCTGCAAGGTAATGCTTCGTACCAAAAAATTCGCATTCATCGCCATTTTGTAATTTAATGCCAACACAATTCTTGAACACTGTCATCGATGTCGCCTCCATAACCTCCATCATTACAAAAAGAACGTAGCTCGGCGATCGTAGCGCCAATGCGCACAATTCTAGGCTCAAGGTCCTTGAATGCTTGAAATCGTCGCTCCACAGGATTCGCACAGCGTCTGCAAGGGGGAGCGTCGGGTTTGCATGGTGCCTATTCAGATCATTTAGAAACCACTGCCAATGAAAGTCCTCCTCGTAAGTATGGGAATTCAAGATCGCCTGGAGGGGATCGGCAGGATCTGCGATCTCATTTCTACGGAAGAGACAGTTCAAATCAGCGTAACCCATGATAAAAGGTATAGTAATTGGGGCCCAGGCCAGACGCTTTTCTCCAGGAAGGTCTGGATTGGCCAAAAGCTGGGTAAAGAACGGATGACATTCGTATTCTTTGCGCTTTTCTTCAATGTACGAAAATATTGCTTTCATTTTTATACATCCGTTAAATGTCTACGAACTAATAGATTCCCGTATAGCGTGAGCGCTATGCTGGCGCCATACAGCTTTCCTCGCCCCGATCACCATCGGCAAGCGACTTAGTTCAATCGTTTTGCGAATATCATGAGCTTAGCCTTTTTGCAACATGTATATCCATTTTTTTTAATCTCTTGGCGTCCATTATGCGCGCTCTCCAGCCCAAGATTGATCCCGCGACGATCGCCGACCCGCATTTTCCGGTTTTGCCGCATTGTGTTTCAGTTTCAACACGATCGGCTTTCTCGCCGCCGCGGGCCTTATCGCTCCCGCGGCTGCATCCAAACGCGTCGAAAAGGCTGCGATCGGAGAGCGGGCAGCTATATCGCGAATAAGATTGGCCGGCGGACGCAACGACTCCGATCAAGTTTGTTACCGCAACGCGAGAATGTCTCGATCACCCACGCTTGCCCGGCCCCGCTTAGCGGGGCTAAAAGCCGCGCTATGTCATTTTCCCCTCCCGTCGCGGCACTCAGCCTCCGCGGCCTTTGTAAGTCCTACGGCGGGAAGCTCGTCGTGGGCCCGCTCGATTTCGAACTCGAGAAAGGCGCGGTCACCGCGCTCCTCGGCGGCAACGGCGCCGGCAAGACGACGACGATCGGCATGGTCATGGGGCTGATCCAGCCCTCGTCCGGCTCGATCCACGCGCTTGGCGCGGACATGGCGACGAATCGCGAAAGCGTGCTCGGCCGCATGAATTTCGAAAGCCCTTATGTCGATCTGCCCCACCGGCTTTCCGTACGCGAGAACTTGCGCGTCTTCGCGATGCTCTATGGCGTCGCCGACGCCAAGGAAAAGATTGCGCGGCTCGCGAAAGATTTCGCGCTCGAGGATTTTCTGGACCGCCCCAACGGGCGCCTATCCGCCGGGCAAAAGACGCGGGTCGCTCTCGCCAAGGCGCTCATCAACGATCCAGAGCTCTTGCTTCTCGACGAGCCTACGGCGTCGCTCGATCCCGACACGGCCGACTGGGTGCGCGCGCGCCTTGAAACGCAGCGCGAGAAGCATGACTGCACGATTCTCCTCGCCTCGCACAATATGGGCGAGGTCGAGCGGCTCTGCGATCGCGTGCTGATGCTGCGCAAAGGCGTGCTCGTCGACGACGGCAAGCCCGCGGCGCTGCTCGCGCGCTACGGCCGAAGGACGCTCGAGGAGGTGTTTCTCGACGTGGCGCGCGGGCGAGTCAACGGAGAAGCGGCGTGAGCGTCTTTTCCCTCGGCCGCGTCGGCGCGATGATGCTGCGCTACGTCTATGTGCTTCGCTCCTCCTGGCTGCGTGCGCTGGAGACGGCCTATTGGCCGGCCATACAACTGCTGACCTGGGGATTCCTCCAGACTTATTTCGCCTCTGCGGGCGTCGCGCAAAGCGGGCCGGCGCGTGTCGCCGGGACGCTCATCGGCGCCGTGCTGCTATGGGACATATTGCTGCGCACGCAGCAGGGATTTTCCTTCTCCTTCCTGGAGGAAATCTGGTCGCGCAACCTGGCCAATCTCATGATGAGCCCTTTGCGGATGAGCGAGTTCATCGTCGCGCTGATGGCGATGAGCGTGATCCGCCTCGCCATCGGCGTCGTGCCGGTGATCTTTTTGGCGATCGCGCTGTTCGGTTTCAATCTCTGGTCGCTCGGCGCGGCCGTCGGCACTTTTTTCATCGCGCTCGCGCTCTTTGCCTGGAGCATCGGGATCATCGTCAGCGGCATGCTGATGCGTTATGGGCTCGGCGCCGAGAGCCTCGCCTGGTCCTTGATGTTCGTCGTTCAGCCTTTCGGCTGCGTCTATTTTCCGGTCTCGACGCTGCCGGTCTGGCTGCAACCCATCGCTTACGCCCTCCCGCCCACTTACGTCTTTGAGGGTCTGCGCGCGCTGCTCATTGATCATGTGTTTCGCTCCGATCTCATGATCACGGCTCTGGCGCTCGACGCCTTCTATTTCGTAATGGCCTTGCTGGCCTTCTCCCATCTCCTCGCCAAGGCGCGCGAGGTCGGCTCCCTTCTTCAATCGGGAGAATGAGGTGCCGCGCGCCGACTCACTGCTCGCCGAGCGCGGTTTCTTCGAAAGCCGCGCCAAGGCCCGCGCGGCCATCGAAGCGGGACTCGTGACCGCCGACGGGATCGCGATCGCGAAGCCGTCGCAGGAGATCGCTCGGGAAGCCGAGATTATCGCGGAGAGCCCGCATCCTTTCGTCTCGCGCGGCGGCGTCAAGCTCGATTTCGCGCTCGATCATTTCAGCGTCGACGCAAAAGACCGCTATTGCCTCGATCTCGGCGCCTCGACGGGCGGCTTCACCGACGCTCTCCTCCAACGCGGCGCGCGCCACGTCGTCGCGGTCGACGTCGGCTCCGGACAACTGCACCCACGCATCGCGGAAGATCCGCGCGTGAGATCTTACGAGAAGCTTGACGCGCGCGACCTCGCCCCCGCGCATCTCGTCGAGCCGCCAAGCCTCGTCGTCTGTGACGCAAGCTTCATTTCGCTGACGCTTCTGCTGGAGCGCCCGCTTTCGCTCGCCGCAAAAGAGGCGACGCTCGTCGCGCTGATCAAGCCGCAATTCGAATCGGGCCGGGGCGCGGGCAAAAAAGGCGTCGTGCGCGACGCCGCCGCGCATGAAGCCGCCTGCAAGAAAATTGCCGAGACCATCGTCGCGCTCGGCTGGCGCGTGGTCGGGATCGCGCCGTCGCCGATCATGGGCGGCGAGGGAAACCGCGAATTCTTGATTTGCGGCCAACGCCCATGACCCGCGCGATTCTGGAGATCGAACGCCTCGGCCAACGCGGCGAAGGGATTGCGAAGCATTCCGGAAGAACGGTCTTCGTGCCCTTCGCGCTCGCGGGCGAGCGCGTGCTGGCGGAGGTCGACGGCGAGCGTGGACGTCTCGTCGAAGTCCTCACGGCTTCCAGCGACCGCATCGCGCCGATCTGCAAGCATTACGGCGTCTGTGGCGGCTGCGCCGTGCAGACGCTCGCCCCTTCGGCCTATACGGCCTGGAAGCGCGGCCTCGTCGTGACGGCGCTCGCCAACGCCGGAATCTCCACTGACGTCGCGCCCCTCCTCGACGCCCATGGCGCCGGGCGCCGCCGCGTTGTCTTCCACGCGCGCGATGGCGCCGTCGGCTTCATGGAGACGCGAGCGCATAAGCTCGTCGAGATCGACGCCTGTCCGCTCTTGGATAGCGGCCTCGCGCCGGCGCTCGACGCCGCGCGCGCGCTGGCCCGCGCGCTCAAGAGCTCGGGCAAGCCTCTCGACATCGCCGTGACCTCGGCTCCGGAAGGACTCGATGTCGATCTGCGGGGCTCCGGGGCGCTCTCCGAGAGCGAAGCGCGCGCGCTCGTCGAGTTGGCGGAGCGGTTGGACATCGCGCGGCTCTCAAATCACAGCCGCGTTCTTGCGTTGCGGCGCCGGCCGACGCTCGGCGTCGGAAGCGCGAGGCTATCGCCGCCCACCGGCGGCTTTCTGCAAGCGACAGCGCGGGGCGAGGAGGAGATGGCGCGGCTGGCGTTGCAGTCAATCGGCAAGGCCAAGCGCGTCGCCGATCTCTTTTGCGGCTCCGGGGCCTTTGCGCTGCGTCTCGCCGAGGTCGCGCGGGTCGACGCCTTCGACGAAAGCGCCGAAGCGCTCGCGGCCTTGGAGGAGGCCGCGAGAAGCGTGAGCGGAGCAAAGCCGGTCGCGGCGTTCCGGCGCAATCTTTTCGAAAATCCTCTTCGCGCCGAAGAGCTCGAAGGCTTCGACGCCGTCATTTTCGATCCGCCGCGCGCCGGCGCGGCCGCGCAGGCGGCGGAGCTCGCGCGTTCCAAGGTTCCGCTCTCGGTCGCTATTTCCTGCAACGCCCAAAGCTTTGCGCGCGACGCGAAGGCTATGATTGATGGCGGTTTCGCTCTGGAGCAAGTGACGCCGATCGACCAGTTCCGCTATGCCGCGCATATCGAGCTCGTCGCCGTCTTCAGGCGCGCCGCGTCAAAGAAACGGAAGGCGCCGCTCCTATCGCGCTGAGCATCACGCTTCTCCGGTTTTTCTGTACTGCCCGAGCTTTCCCCGGCGCGGCGCACGCGCGCCACAGGCTTCAGCGCGACAAAGCCCACCGCGGTCACAAGAGCAAAAAAAACCCTGTCAGAGGCCATGGAAAGCGCCCCCCGCCCTGTTCGCGGCACTAACGCCATTGAGTTGCAATCTAAAAGTTCTACGTACTTTCCTCAGGGGCGTCGCGCCCGGTGCAAGAACCGGGCGAGCATGGCCCCAAGCGCCAAATTCGCAATCGAGTCTCGGGCTTAGGTTTGGCATGACTCCGGGGGGCGGGATGTTTTCGAGTCTTCAGCTTTGCGGCCAGATTCTGGCTCCGTTTGTCGGTAGAACTCCAGATCAAACCCATGCATTTTTCCCAAGTAGAAGCTCGCGTCGGACGGTCGGGATGCTCACTCTCCTGGCGCTGTCGGCCGTCTTCGCTGGTTCTGCGCAGGCCGGCTTCTTCGAGGATCTTTTCGGCGCAGACCCCGCGCCCGTCGCTCGCGGGACGAGAGGCGGCGGCTGGGGGTCCCCCCGGGGGGCGCGAAGCGAGCATGCTCGGCGCGCCGGCGCGCGCCACGCCTCGGCGCGCGCAAAGCTTGTCCGGGCAAATCTCTCCGAGCGACATGCCGTCCCCGCAGTGCGCAGCCAGGGTCCCTGGGCGGCCCATGTCGCGGCTCCCTGGACGGGTTACGCCCAGGCTGCATGGACGGTTTCAACGCCAACGCCCACTGCGGTCGCTTCTGCCCCCGGAAGCGTGAAGCCTAAGCGAGCCCGATTTTGTGGCGAGGAGGACCCGGCGGCGAAGATCGTTGACTACAAGGAGGCTTTGGTGCGGGATCCGACCCTGCGATATGGCGACGTCATCGTCACGGACGAGGGCGTGCGCATCTTCGAGGGCAATTGGGTTTGCCCTCACACCATCTCCGATTTTCGGACGCTGGCCGAAGTCCGCGATTTGAACTTCGGAACGCGCGCGGTCCTGGCCGAGATCGAACGCACCCTAAAGACGAGGAATGTCGGTCGCGTTGACCAAGCGGTCGTGGCGTCCGACCCGAACGAACATTGATTTTCGCGCCATCGGCGGCGCAGCGCTTCTTGCGCGATCCGCGGACATCCGCTTGAATGGCGCGATGAAACGCGCCGAGCCCTTCCATGTGCTTTGGCTGCAGGCCGGAAGCTGCGGCGGCTGCACCATGTCGGCGCTGGAGAGCGGCGCGGCTGGCTGGTTCGAGGAGCTCGCCGCCTTCGGCGTCGAGCTGCTGTGGCATCCGAGCGTCAGCGAGGCGAGCGGGCAAGAGGCGCTCGCGATCCTCAGTTCCGTCGAGAGCGGAGCGCTGCGTCTCGACGCGCTCGTCGTCGAGGGCTCAGTGCTCTGCGGCCCGGACGGAACGGGGCTCTTCAACAAATTGTCGGGCAGCGGGCGCAGCCTGCTCGACTGGATAGCGAGCCTCGCGCCGCTCGCGAACTACTGCGTCGCGGTGGGCAGTTGCGCAGCCTTCGGGGGCGTGCCGGCCGGGGCGCCCGATCCGACCGACGCGCGCGGGCTGCAATATAAAGCGCGTGAAATGGGTGGCGCGCTCGGGCGCGATTATCGCTCTCGCGCGGGCCTCCCAGTCGTGAACATAGCCGGCTGCGCGCCCCATCCGGGCTGGATCATGGAGACGCTGGAGGCGCTGTCGCTTGGCCTCCTTGGTCGCGAGGATCTGGACAGCTTCGGACGGCCGAAGCTCTTCGCGGACCATCTCGCGCATCATGGCTGCAGCCGCAACGAATTCTATGAATTCAAGGCGAGCGCCGAGCATGTTTTCGAGCGTGGCTGTCTGATGGAGCATCTGGGCTGCAAGGCCACGCAAGCCGTCGGCGACTGCAATCAACGATCCTGGAACGGCTCCGGCTCATGCACGCGCGCCGGCTCGACCTGCATCGCCTGCACGTCGCCGGGGTTCGAGGCCGCCGTGGGCTTCATGCGCACGCCGAAGATCGCCGGCATTCCTGTCGGCCTGCCGCTCGACATGCCTAAGGCCTGGTTCGTCGCGCTGGCGGCGTTGTCGAAATCGGCGACGCCCCAACGCGTCAGCGAGAACGCGCGGTCCGATCGCATCGAGCGCGCACCCGAGCCCGGCGCCGATAAGAAAACATGACCCGCATCGTCATCGGGCCTTTCAATCGCGTGGAAGGCGATCTCGAGCTGGCGCTCGACGTCGTCGACGGCGTCGTGCGCGAGGCGCGCGTCGCGGCCAATCTCTATCGCGGCTTCGAGCAAATTCTGCTCGGCCGCCCGAGCGAGGACGCGCTCGCGATCGCGCCGCGCATTTGCGGCATCTGCTCGGTCTCGCAATCGCTCGCCGTCGCCGCGATGCTGCGCGCGGCGCAAGGCGCGAGGCCCGCGCCAAACGGGCTCCTGCTGACGAATATCGCGCACGCCGCGGAAAACATCGCCGATCACCTGACGCATTTCTATGTGTTCTTCATGCCGGACTTCGCGCGCGCAGGCTACGCCGGGAGGCCCTGGTTCGAGACGATCGAGGCCCGCTTCAAAGCCACAAAGGGCGCATGCTTGCGCGAGGTTCTGCCGGCGCGCGCCGGCCTTCTCGAGGTCATGGGCGTCATCGCCGGAAAATGGCCGCACAGCCTCGCCTTTCGCGCGGGCGGCGTCACGCATGCGCCGGATCTGAGCGCGAAGATCAAGCTGCTCGGGATCATCGCGCGATTTCGCGCCTTCCTAGAGCGAAGTCTCTTCGGCGCGCCCCTCGAAGCTGTGACGGCGCTCGAGTCGCTGGCCGATCTCGACGCTTTCGTAGAAGGCGCGGGACGCGAAGGAGATTTTGCCGCCTTCGTCAAAATCGCGCGCGCGCTGTCGCTCGAGGCGATGGGCTTCGGCCCCGGGCTCATGATGTCGGGCGGAGCCTATCGCGGACCGGAAGGCCATTATTTTCCCGCAGGCGTGCTCGACGCGCGCACGGGGGCGCTCCGCGGCTTCGATCTCGCCGGCGTGCGCGAGGACGTCTCGCATAGCTATATGCGCGACAGCGACCCCGATCCCGCCAAGGCGCAAACCATTCCCGCCGTTAATCGCGACGGCGCCTATAGCTTCGCCAAGGCCCCGCGACTTTCCGGCGAGCCCGTGGAAGTCGGCGCGCTCCCGCGGCAGGCCATCGCGGGCCATCCTCTAATTCTGCGCATGATCGCGCGCGACGGCGCCTCGAACGTCTTTGCGCGCGTGGTCGCGCGCCTGCTCGAGATCGCTTTGCTGACGCAAGCGATGGAGGCCTGGGTTCAACGGATTGAGCCCAAGGAGAAATTCTGCGCCGACGACGCGACGGCGCGCGACGGCGCGGTTGTGGGTTGTGTGGAGGCGGCGCGCGGAACGCTGACCCATTGGGCGAGCCTTCGCGACGATCGCTATACGACCTACCAGATCATCGCGCCCACGACATGGAATTTCTCCCCGCGCTGCGCCGCCGGGCGGCCAGGACCGCTCGAATTCGCATTGCAGGGCTTGGAGGTCGGCAATGACGGCGCCGCCAGTGTTGCAGTGCAGCACATCGTGCGCTCCTTCGATCCCTGTATGGTCTGCACCGCGCATTGATTGGTCGTTTGCTTTTCTTCGCTGGTAAGCAAATTTTCATCTCGCAGCGAGCTCTCCCACACTAATTGCTTGAGTCCAGGGAGCTCTCCCGCTGGTCCGGTTCTTGCGCCCTCTTTGTCGCCGCCGCCAAAGAGCGGTTTACCGCCATGCAAAACAATGCTGCGGGGAGGACAATGGCCGCCATCGAGACCTTTTACGATGTGATCCGCCGCCAAGGCGTCACGCGGCGCAGCTTCACGAAGTTCTGCTCGCTCACCGCAGCGAGCATGGGAATGGGATCGACCGCGGCGGCCACGATGGCCAAGGCGCTCGAGACCAATCCGCGCACCCCCGTGATTTGGATGCATGGACTCGAATGCACCTGCTGCTCCGAGAGCTTCATCCGATCGGCGCATCCGCTCGTCAAGGACGTCGTGCTCTCGATGATCTCGCTCGATTACGACGACACGATCATGGCGGCGGCGGGCCATCAAGCCGAGGAGATCCTCGTCGAGACGAAGGAAAAATATAAGGGCAAATACATCCTCGCGGTCGAGGGTAATCCGCCGCTCAACGAAGGCGGCATGTTCTGCATCGACGGCGGCAAGCCCTTTGTCGAGAAACTGAAATGGATGGCGCAGGACGCCATGGCGATCATCGCCTGGGGCGCTTGCGCCTCCTGGGGCTGCGTGCAGGCGGCGAAACCCAATCCGACGCAGGCGACCCCGATCGACAAGGTCATTTTGGACAAGCCGATCATCAAAGTGCCGGGCTGTCCGCCGATCGCCGAGGTCATGACCGGCGTCGTGACCTTCGTCACGACCTTCGGACGCTTGCCGGAGCTCGACCGCCAAGGGCGGCCGAAGATGTTCTACTCGCAGCGCATCCACGACAAATGCTATCGCCGCCCGCATTTCGACGCCGGACAGTTCGTCGAGCAATGGGACGACGAGAACGCCCGCAAGGGTTATTGCCTCTACAAGATGGGCTGCAAGGGTCCGACGACCTACAACGCCTGCTCGACCGTGCGCTGGAACGGCGGCGTGTCCTTCCCCATTCAGTCGGGCCACGGCTGCATCGGCTGTTCCGAAGACGGCTTTTGGGACAAGGGGCCGTTCTACGAGCGGCTCTCCAACATCAAGCCGTTCGGCGTCGAGCACAACGCCGATGAGATCGGCCTCGCCGCGGTCGGCCTGGTCGGCGGCGCGGTCGCCGCCCATGCGGGCGTCACCGCCATCAAGCGCCTCACCGGCAAGTCCTCGTAAAAATCGCTCGCAGCAGGAAGCGCAATCATGGCCATTCAGACGCCGAACGGCTTCAATCTCGACAACTCGGGGGAGCGCATCGTCGTCGACCCGCTGACCCGCATCGAGGGTCATCTGCGGGTCGAGGTCAATGTCGACAAGGATAATGTCATCCGCAACGCCGTCTCGACAGGCACGATGTGGCGGGGCATCGAGGTGATCTTGCGCAACCGCGATCCCCGCGACGCCTGGGCCTTCACCGAGCGGATATGCGGCGTCTGCACCGGCACCCATGCGCTGACCTCGGTTCGCGCGGTCGAGAACGCGGTCGGAATCACGATCCCCGAGAACGCCAACTCGATCCGTAACATCATGCAGCTCACGCTGCAGGTGCATGATCACCTCGTGCATTTCTATCACCTGCACGCGCTCGACTGGGTGGACGTCGTCTCGGCGCTCTCCGCCGACCCCAAGGCGACCTCGGCGCTCGCCCAGTCGATTTCGGATTGGCCCCTGTCCTCGCCCGGCTACTTCAAGGATCTGCAGATTCGGCTGAAGAAATTCGTCGAGTCGGGGCAGCTCGGGCCGTTCAAGAACGCCTATTGGGGTCATGCCGCCTACAAGCTGCCGCCGGAAGCCAATCTGATGGCGGTCGCACATTATCTCGAGGCGCTCGACTTCCAGAAGGACATCGTCAAGATCCACACGATCTACGGCGGCAAGAACCCGCATCCCAATTGGCTCGTCGGCGGCGTGCCTTGCGCCATCAATGTCGATGGGACGGGCGCGGTCGGCGCAATCAATATAGAGCGACTGAACGAGGTCAGCTCGATCATCGATCGCACGATCGAATTCGTCGACAAGGTCTATCTGCCGGACATCGCCGCGATCGGCTCCTTCTACAAGGACTGGCTCTATGGCGGCGGCCTCTCCGGCAAGAGCGTCATGAGCTACGGCGACATCCCGGAATATGCGAATGATCATTCCGAGAAGAGCCTGCTGCTGCCGCGCGGTGTGATCCTCAACGGAAACCTCAAGGAGGTCCTTCCGATCGATCACGGCGATCCCGAGCAGATCCAGGAATTCGTGACGCATTCCTGGTATAAATATCCCGACGAGACTCGCGGCCTTCATCCTTGGGATGGCGTGACCGAGCCGAACTACAAGCTCGGCCCCAACGCCAAGGGAACGCCGACAAATATCGAGCAGCTCGACGAGGGCGGCAAATATTCCTGGATCAAGTCGCCGCGCTGGCGCGGCAACGCCGTCGAGGTCGGCCCGCTCGCGCGCTTCGTGATCGGCTATGCGCAAGGTAAGCCGGAATTCAAAGAGCCGACTGAGAAACTGCTCAAGCATCTCGATCTTCCGGTCTCCGCGCTGTTCTCGACGCTGGGACGCACCGCGGCGCGCGCGCTCGAGTGCCAGTGGGCGGCCTGGAAGCTCCGGCATTTCCAGGACAAGCTGATCGCGACGATCAAGGCTGGCGATTCGTCGACCGCCAATGTCGAGAAGTGGAAGCCCGAAAGCTGGCCGAAGGAAGCGAAGGGCTATGGCTTCACCGAGGCCCCGCGGGGCGCGCTCGCGCATTGGATCAAGATCAAGGACGGCAAGATCGACAATTACCAATGCGTCGTGCCGACGACCTGGAACGGCAGTCCGCGTGACCCCAAGGGCAATATCGGCGCTTTCGAGGCGTCGCTCATGGACACGCCGCTCGCCGATCCGGCGAAGCCGCTCGAAATCCTGCGCACGATCCACTCCTTCGACCCCTGCCTCGCTTGCTCGACGCATGTGATGAGCGAGGACGGACAGGAGATGAGTCGCGTGAAAGTGCGCTAGCGCGCCTTCCGCTCGAACGGAATGGTTCGAGCGACGAGAGATCGCGCGAGATGAAAGTGCTGAAGCGAGTTCCGATTGCAAAAGTCTACCAACTTTTGCGGAACTCGCTCTGACGAGCCACATAGGGAGCAGCCTTCATGACCGACACGGCGCAGGCATCCGGAATCTTGGACAGCCATGGCGAGAAGGCCGAGAATCTTCAGACCTTCTATGTCTATGAAGCGCCGGTGCGGCTGTGGCACTGGACCAATGCGCTGGCGATCGTCGTTCTCGCCGTCACCGGCTTCTTCATTGCGACGCCCCTCTGGTCGACGCCCGGCGAAGCGAGCGCCAATTTTGTCATGGGCTACATCCGCTTCGCGCATTTCGCGGCCGGCTTTGTGCTGGCGATCGGGCTCATCGGCCGTCTCTATTGGGCCGTCGCCGGAAACCCTTACGCCCGGCAGATCTTCACGCTGCCGCTCACGGACCGCAAGTGGTGGTGGGGCGTGCTCTATGAGATGCGTTGGTATTTTTTCCTCGTGAGCCGGCCGCAAAAATACATCGGCCACAATCCGCTTGCGCATTTGGTGATGTTCTTCTTCATGCTGCTCCTGACCTTCATGGTCGTGACGGGCTTCGCCCTCTATTCCGAGGGCACGGGGCGCGACAGCTGGGAGTATAAGCTCTTCGGCTGGGTCTTCTCGATCTGGCCGAACAGCCAGGATATTCACACTTGGCACCACCTCGGCATGTGGGCCGTCGTGATCTTCGTGATCGTTCACATTTACACCGCGGTGCGTGAGGACATCATGTCGCGCCAGAGCCTGATCTCCTCGATGATCTCAGGCGAGCGCGTCTTCCGCGACAGCGACGATTAAGGCCATGACCGGCGCGCCCAAAACGCTCGTTCTCGGCATCGGCAATATTCTCTGGGCCGACGAGGGTTTTGGCGTGCGCGCGCTCGAAGCGTTTCACGCGCGCTTCGAGATGGGTGAGGACGTCACCCTACTCGATGGCGGCACGCAGGGGCTTTATCTCGTCCAATTCGTGGAAGCCTGCGATCAGCTCCTCGTCTTTGACGCCATCGACTACGGGCTCGCTCCCGGAGAGCTGCGCGTCATTCGCGACGAGGCGGTGCCCCGCTTCACCGGCGCGAAGAAGATGAGCCTGCATCAGACGGGTTTCCAGGAGGTGCTAAGCGCCGCCGATCTCTTGGGCCGCTATCCGAAGCATCTCGCATTGATCGGCGTGCAGCCGCAGGACTTGGAGGCCTGGGGCGGTCCGCTGACGCCGCCCGTGCGCGCGATGCTCGCGCCCGCCTGCGAAGCGGCCCGCGCCGTTCTCGAGGAGTGGGGCGTGAGCTGTCGGGAGCGCACAGGCGCGGCGGCGCCGCTGCTCTCCAACGATCTCGATGATCGCGCCTATGAGAGGCGAAACTTGGGGCTCTTGACCGGATAGGAGACGACATGCGCAGTTTGAAGACGCTCCCGCTCATCGCCATCGCCTCGCTTGCGCCAGCGACGGCCTTCGCGCACGCCGGCCCGCATCATGGCGATGCGGCCTGGAGCCTGCTGCACGTCGCGAGCAATCCCGATCATCTGCTCTTCATTGGCGTCGGCATCGCCATCGCGCTGGGGTCCGCAGCCCTGCTCGCGCTTCAGCCGCAACGCTGACGAGAGCGCAAGGGCCTACTCCCTCTCCCCGCTCGCGGGGAGAGGGGATGGATTCGGGATTAAACGGCATGTGCATCGGCTTTCCTATGGAGGTGATTGAGGACCTCGGCTCGGAGGCGCTCTGCGAGCGCCACGGGGAGCGCCAGCGCATCTCCATGCTGCTCGTCGGGCCGCAGCCCGCCGGAACGAAAATACTCGCTCACCTCGGCGCGGCGGTGCGCGTGCTAGACGATCTCGAAGCGCGGCAGATCGACGATGCGCTTACGGCCCTCGAAGCCGCGCTGCGCGGCGAGAACATCGATCATCTGTTCGCGGACCTGGTCGATCGCGAGCCGGAGCTTCCGGACTTCCTCCGCCAAGACGCGCCCTGATCCAACGACTGGACACGTTGAGGCGCCTGGTGAAGCTCGTTTCCCCGCGCGACAGCAGCATCTAACGGTTGCTCTGCAGCGACTTTCATGCTTTCCATTCTAAGGTTAGCCCTTTGACATGAGGCCGAATTGACCCCGGCTCAGCATGCGCACCTTTGTGCTGGCGTCGCCCTTATCGCACTTTTGGCATGGGCTGGCGTAGCCCTCGCATCTTCGGACGGCCCGGAGCCTTGTTACCGATGGTCTCTCGACCACAGAGCCTTTACCGGCGACAGCGCTCTGCCCTTTCTCAGCCCGGGAAACGACAGCCGCACCAATCTTCAATTCCTTATAGTCGACGCGTACCCTCGCTTGTTGCGAAACGCGAAGCTGGTCTCCTCCGAGGACGAGAAATCCGCTTCCACTATGATGTTTTGGAGGTGGGATCTTGACACGGCTTTCGTACGCGACGCCGGTTCGTCAGTGAACCGCAGCGGCGATGAAGAGGCTCGCAAAGCGACATCGCTTGCAGACGGAGAGGGGAGTCGCTGTATTTCCTTCGAAAGCGGCAAGCAAGCTTTCCTAGCGGCGGTCCAGGCGGACCCAAGCCTTTCCGCCGCCGAGCGTGCCGAGTTGACGGAGACCCGCAACCAAACGGTTCCCGCGTGCAGCGGCGGCGTCTCCCATTCCTCAGAGAGTCACGCCAATCTGGCCTCTCTCGCCGCGAAGGATTTCAATACCTATTTGCAAGGCGCCAAGGCGTTCTACGAAGGCGCTTTTGACGAGGCCAAAATTCGTTTCAGGCTGCTCGCGAAGTCCGAAAACGCTTGGGTCCAGGAGACAGCCCGCTACATGATCGGGCGCACGCTTTTGAACAAGGCGCAGATCGGGGCGTTCGATAGTTTCGACCAGACGGGGGAACCGCGAGCGAGCGACAAGGCCTCGCTCGGCGCCTCCGAAACCGAGATCAAAGCCTATCTCACCGCCTATCCCGCTGGGCGTTACGCCATCTCCGCGCGCGGTTTATTGCGTCGCATTTATTGGCTCGGGGCGGACGAGGCGAGGCTCTCCGCCGAGTACGGATGGCAAATTGCGCATTTGACCGCTTCGATGGACGTTGACGATCTCGTGGAGGAGATCGACTCGAAATATCTGCGCGCCGCGAAAGACCAAAGCCACGAACCCATTTTGCTCGCCGTTCAGGATTTGATGAGGCTTCGTGGCTCCTCCAGACCTAAATTCTCAGCCGCTGATATCGAAGCGCAAGCGCCCGACTTTGCTGGCCACGAGGAATTGTTCGCCTTCTTGAAGGCAGCGCGCGCCTATTATGTAGACGGCGAACCTGACGTAGCTTTGCGGCTGCTCGGCCCACCGCAGTCTGGTCCGTCCTATCTGGACTTCAGCCGCGAGATGCTGCGCGGCCAGGCGTTTCTGGCCTCTGGACAGTATCAAGCGGCGATAGCCCATTGGAGAGCACTTCTTCCCAATCTCGCGCAGCCTTGGCAGAGCGAGGCCGTCGAACTCGGCCTCGCTTTGAGCTGGGAGCGCGCAGGAACGCTGAACAAGGTGTTCCTGCCGGAGACACGCGTCGCCTCATCCCGCATTCGCCAAATTCTGCTGAGTCATACGGCAGGGCCGATACTGCTACGCATGGCGGTCGACGACCCCAAATCGACACCTGACGAAAGAAACCTCGCCCGTTTCGTCCTGCTTTTCAAAGAGGCTACCCGCGGGCAATACGCCAACTTCTTGCGGGACCTCGCCTTGATAAAAAATGTCGAGGCCGGGCAAGCGGCAGCGTTTCTCTGGCGCGGCGCCAGCGAGCCTTATCAGTGTCCGGCTTTGAAAGAGGTTATTGGCGAGCTTCTCGCCAATAACCGCGACCCGCATGGGTTGTTGTGTCTGGGTGAATTCGTTCGCACCGCCGAACTAGACGCATTTGAAAGCTTCCGGCCCAAGCCGGACGAATTGGGTGGCGGCGAGTCAATTTTCCCGGGCGAGCCCTTCTCGAGAGGCGAATTGTATAAGCGGCTGATCGCCGACCCTTCAACGCCCGATCGCGAGAGGGCCTACGCGCTCTATCGCGCCATCAATTGCTACGCGCCGACCGGCGCCAACCGCTGCGGTGGAACCGATGTCGAACTGTCACAGCGGAAGACCTGGTTCAACATGCTGAAGTCCAGATACAGCGCGACCTCTTGGGCGCAAGGCTTGAAGTATTATTGGTGAAATTGGCAGGACTCCTGTTCCTCCTCGCGCCGATCCCGCGGGAGACGGTCAAAGACATAGACGCCTATCTTGTCAGGCTAGACCGCTGCCCGCCGCTCTTAACCCGAATGTAATGGCGCCTTCCATAGCTGGAAGCGACGTTTTCACCGCCCAGAGGAGCAAAGTGGAAACCCAATTAAATTTCAGCACGGTACTTACCACTCGCGCCTCCCGCCACTGGCACGCCCTTTGCCGATTGCATGAAAAAAGGAAACATCCCCATGCCGGCGTCGCTGCGCCAAATGCTTCATGAGCGCCATCATCTGCCTCTGGTTGATGAAGCCAATGTCGAGGCGTTTCTCGCCCCGACGCCGGCCGCGCCGCCCCATAGCGCGCTGTTCTTCGCTGGCGATCCGCGCGAGCGCCCCGAGACGCGCGATCTCGCGGTGATTCTGCCGCAACTGCTCCAAGCCTTCGCGGGGCGGCTGCGCGGCGCGCTCGTCGCAGCGGACGCCGAGCCGGCGTTGAAGGAGCGCTTCTGCGTCCGCGTGCTCCCGAGCCTCGTGATTCTGCGGGACGCGGAAATCCTCGGCGTTCTCCCCAAAGTCTACGACTGGGCCGACTATGTCGCGCGTATCGAGGCCATGCTTCACCCCGATGCGCCTGCCCTCGTCGCCAAGTCCGGGCCGCGCACACAGATTGCCTTCGCATCGAGGGAGACCGCGCCATGAAGACAGGGTTCTGGGAAGCCCCGGAAGGCGTCGAGGAAAATATGACGCTCGTTCCCCTCGGCCCCGTCGCGGAGGATACAAGAGGGCGCAATAGCCTTTCCTTCCTCGCCACCGCCGCGGGAGCCGAGGCGGTCGCAGCCTGCCCGCGCGCCGCGGCTCTCCTGCCGCAACTCGCCGAAGCGCTGGCCGTGCAGAAGGTCTCCGAACCGGGGCGGCTCTTCGACATCACGGACTATGACGGCGACGATCTGGAACTCATCGGCCAGGTGCTCGGGCAAGGCGAGGTCAGCGGCGCCGCCGCTCTGCCCGATAGCGTCACGGCCGAAATCCAGGAGGCGACCGTCGCCGGCCTGTGGCGCGTGCGCTTCTTCGACGCCGCCCGGCGGCTCGCCGCCGATTATCTCGAGATCGCCGCCATACCGGAGATCGTGCGCCGCGCGGCGAGCCTTGGCGCCGAGCATCTCGCCTTTGGCGCGTCGCCTCCGGGCGCGATGAATGTGATGCCGCTGCTCGCCGAGATCAATGAGCGCATGAGCCAGCCCGTCCTCGACCGCGCTCCGCATGTGATCAATTTCTCACTCCTGCCGATGAACGAAGTGGACATGGGCTTTCTCCAGCAGACGCTGGGCGAGGGCTCCGTGCAACTGCTCTCGCGCGGCTATGGCGCGTGCAAGGTCACCGCGACGGGCGCCCGCAATGTTTGGTCGGTGCAGTTCTTCAACGCCACCGACGCGATCATTCTCGACACGCTGGAGATCGGCGACGTTCCCGCAGCGGCCTGCGCTGCGGAGGAAGATTTTCGCGACTCGGCTGAGCGCCTGCGCGAGATCCACGAGGCCTATTTCACATGAGCGACGCCATTCACCTCGAGCCGACACAGCGCATGGAATGCGGCGTCTGCTGGCACGTCTACGATCCGGCAGAAGGCGACCCTGTCTGGCAGATCGAGCCGGGAACGCCCTTCGCCGAGCTTCCCGAGGACTGGCGCTGTCCCCATTGCGACGCGCCGCGCGAGAAATTCATGAAGGCCGAGCCATGAATGCGGAAGCGATCGGAGACGCGCTCACCGCTCTGTATCGCGAAATCGAAGCAACGGCGATGCGCGACGCGCCGATCTGCAACGCCGCCTTGCAGGTGACCGCCATCGGCTTTCGCGACTTCGAAGGCTATGCGGTGGGAGTCATGCTGACGCCCTGGTTCCTCAACCTTGTCGCCGCGCCGATCGCCGACGTCGACCCCGGTCTTCCGCTCGGCGCTTTCCGTCTGCGCTTTCCCGCTGGCTCCATCGACTTTACGGTCACCGAGCTTGCGGGCTTCGGCCGGCTCGCAAGCTGCTCGCTGTTCTCGCCGCTCTTCGATTTTCCCGATCAGGAAACAGCCAGCGCTACGGCGCAGGCGGCCCTTGACGCCGTCTTCGACCCCGGTCTTCACGCGACAAAGGCAACGGAACGCCCCGCTCTCGACCGCCGCGCCTTTCTCAGGGGCCGCCCTATTCGACAAGGTTTGGCGTCATGAACGCGGTCGGCGGGATCGTCGACGCAAGCCAGGACGGCTTGACGATCATAGTCGAAGTCGCCGATGGCCGCGTCTGCGCAGCGCGCATCTCCTCCACGCGCCGAACCGATCTTTCGCGACTCTTTGTCGGCCGGCCCGCGGATGAGGCGCCGCTTCTCGCCGAACGCATATTCGCGCTCTGCGGCGCCGCGCATCGAGTCGTCGCGGCGCGCGCCATCGCGAGCGCGCGCGGAGAGCCGGTCCCTGCGCAGCGCAATCGGAGCGATGCGATCGCGCTCGCCGCCGAGAGGCTCGGCGCGTCGCTGCGCTCGAACATGATCCTAGCGCTTCAGAGGGAGTCCAAATCCGCGGACCTCGAGCTCGTCCGCCCGCTTGGCGAGCTATTGTCCCTCCTGCGCGATCTCTGTGCCCAGTCCTTCGCGCGGGCTCCAGGAGCGGCCGAAGCGGCGAGATTGCTGATCGTCAGGATCCGCGCTTCCGGCCACGCCCTCGGCTTGGCGGCCGAAGGCGCGGAACCAGCTTACCCCCTCGCGTTCCGTCAATTGGAAAAGGAATTTGCCGCCAGCGAGCCTCTCGCGATCACGGCTCCGGATTCGCTCGGCGACGCCGATGACTTGGAGATCATGCAGCGCGCGCGCGCGGCAGGCGCGAGCTTCGCCGTCGCGCCGAGCCTCGAGGGACGCGCGCCGGAGACCGGGGCCTTTGCGCGCCGCTGGGCGGAGACCGACTTCTCAAAAGGAGCGCTTGCCGCCCGCTTCCAGGCGCGTATGATCGACATCGCTGAATGCCTCAGCGAGCTCGAAGGGGCAGAACGGGATTTTCCGGCGGCTTGCCATGCCTTCTCCCCTGCCCTGCGCGAAGGATTCGCCGCGGCGGAAACCTCCCGGGGTCGACTCTGTCACTGGGTTCGACTCTCGGTTGACGGTCGGATCGCGGATCATCAGATCGTCGCGCCGACCGAATGGAATTTCCATCCGACCGGACCCTTCATAGAAACATTGCTCGGCGCTAGTATGAGCCGCGGTTGCGCGGAGCGGCGGATCGTGCAGCTCGCGAGTCTCTTCGACCCCTGCGCGCCATTCCGCGTCGAGGTGAGGGAACACGGCCATGCATGAGCTGGCGCTGACGGAAAGCCTCGTCGAGCTCATCGAGAACGAGAGCCGCAACCGAGGTTTCTCCCGCGTTCGCGTGGTGCGGCTGGAGCTTGGGGCGTTGGGCGGCGTCGACGGCGAAGCCATGCGCTTTTGCTTTGACGCGGTCGCCAAGGGAACGCTCGTCGAAGGCGCCGAGCTCGATATTTGCGTCACGCCCGGCGAAGGCTGGTGCCTCGACTGCGCCAAGACCGTAGAGATGAGCGAGCGTTTCGGCGCCTGCCCGGAGTGCGGGCGCTATCATGTGCAGGTTGCCGCAGGCGACGATCTGCGCCTCAAGGAACTGGAGGTCGAGTGATGTGCACGGTTTGCGGCTGCGGCTCCTCGAGCGTCGAAGGCGGCAAGACACATGATCATGATCACGGTCACGAACATGGCCACACTCATGATCACGACCACGCTCATGGTCATTCACACGCCCATGATCACGCGCATCATGATCATCACCACCCGCATGACCATGGCCATGGCCACGATCACCACCACCACGCGCCCGAGAGCGCGCAGGCGAATGACGCGGGCGTGATCGATTTTGGCGCGGGCGCGGCGGGCGTGCATGTCGCGGGGCTTTCGCAGGAGCGCATCTTGCGCATCGAACGCGACATCCTCGGCAAGAACAACGACAATGCCGCGATGAATCGCGCCCGCTTCGCCAGGAGCCGCACCTTCGCGCTCAATTTCGTCTCAAGTCCGGGATCGGGCAAAACCTCGCTGCTCGTGCGGGCCATCGCCGATCTCGGCGCGCGCTTCCCGATCGCGGTGATCGAAGGCGACCAGCAGACCTCGAACGACGCGGCCCGCATTCGCTCCGCCGGTGCGCCCGCCGTGCAGATCAACACGGGAAAAGGCTGCCATCTCGACGCGCATATGGTCGCGCATGGGCTCGACGCCCTGAAGCTCGAGCCGGGCGGATTGCTCTTCATCGAGAACGTCGGCAACCTTGTCTGCCCCGCCGCCTTCGACCTCGGCGAAGCGCATAAGATCGTGGTGCTCTCCGCGACTGAGGGGGAAGATAAGCCGCTCAAATATCCGGAGATGTTCGCCGCTTCCGATCTCATGCTGATCAACAAGGCCGACCTGCTGCCGCATCTCGATTTCGACGTCGGTCAGTGCATCGCGCATGCGCTGAAGATCAATCCGGACCTCCAGGCGCTCGTGGTGTCCGCGAAAACCGGCGAGGGGCTCGCCGCGTTTTATTCCTGGATCGAAGCGCGCGCGGCGCGATGGGCTCGCGCCAACGCCTCCACCGCAGTCGCGGAGTAGCCGTCATGGAGCCGGCGCGTTCGCAGAGCGGAGCGTCGGAGCGCCTGCGCCTGAGAGTGCGCGGCGCGGTGCAGGGCGTGGGGTTTCGTCCTTTCGTGCATGGTCTCGCTCGCGCGCTTGATCTCGGCGGCTTCGTTCGCAACGACGCAGAAGGCGTGCTCCTGGAGATCGAAGGCGCGCGGGCGCAGGAATTTGTCGCGGCGCTGCGGCGAAGCCCTCCGCCCCTGGCGCGCATCGACACGGTTGAGGCTCAAAGTGTCGCGCCCAAAGCCGAAAGCGAGTTTTGCATCGAGACGAGCGTCGCGGGCGAAGCCCGGACGCGAATTCCGGCCGACGCCGCCGTCTGCGAAGAATGCCTCGACGAGCTCTTCGATCCGCGGAGCCGGTTTCACCTTTATCCCTTCGTCAATTGCACGCATTGCGGACCTCGCTACACGCTGACGCGCAGGCTTCCTTTCGATCGCTCACAAACGACGATGGCGCCTTTCGCGATGTGCGAGGCTTGCGCGGCCGACTTCCGCAACCTGTCGAGCCGGCGCTTCCATGCGCAGACGATCGCCTGTCCGCAATGCGGGCCGCGCCTCGACGCATCGATCGAAGACATCGCCGCCTGCTTGCGCCAAGGCGGGATCGTCGCCTTGAAGGGCGTCGGCGGATTCCATCTGCTCTGCGACGCGCGCAACGAAGCGGCCGTTCAGGAGCTGCGCCGCCGCAAGCAGCGTGACGCCAAACCCTTCGGGGTGATGGTCCTCAACGCCGCGTCCGCGGGACGCATCGGCGTCCTCGACGAGTCCTCTCGCGCCCTTCTGTCTTCGCCGGCGCGGCCGATCGTCGTCGTCGAGAAAGCCGATGCTCTTGCCGCTTCGGTCGCGCCAGGGCTCTCGCGAATCGGCGTGATGCTGGCCTACACGCCTGCGCATCATCTGATCTTCCACGCCTTGGCGGGTGAGCCGGAAGGCCGCGACTGGCGGGACGCTCCGCTCGATCGCGTCCTCGTCGCGACCAGCGCCAATATGAGCGGCGAGCCCTTGATCATTGACGACGACGAGGCCCGCGAGAAGCTTCGCCGCGTTGCTGATCTGATCGTGGGCTTCGACCGGGAGATCGTCGCCCGGGCGGACGATAGCGTGATGACGATGATTGCCGGCGCGCCCGCCTTTCTGCGGCGCGCGCGCGGTTTCGTTCCCGAGCCCATCCCGCTGGCGGACGATGGTCCCGATGTGCTCGCTCTCGGCGCGCATCTCAAGACCACCGTGACCGTGACGCGTGGGCGGGAAGCCTTCGTCTCGACGCATATCGGCAGTCTCAGCGACGCGGCGACCCTGCGCCATCACGCGGAAACCGTCGCGCGCATGCTCGACATTCTCGACGTGCGGCCCGAATGCGTCGCCTGCGACCTGCACCCGGATCTTCACACCACGCGGATTGCCGAGGCGAGCGGCCTACCGATCTTTCGCGCGCAACACCATGCCGCGCATATCGCCGCGATTCTCGCGGAGCATGGCGTCGAGGACGCGGCGCTGGGGGCGGCCCTCGACGGCTTCGGTTACGGCGACGACGGCGGCGCCTGGGGCGGCGAGTTGATGGGGATCGACGGCTGCAATTGGCGGCGCGTCGGTCATCTCGCGCCGGCGCCGCTCCCTGGCGGCGATAGCGCGGCGCGCAGCCCGTGGCGCATGGGCGTCGCCATGCTCGCCGGGCTTGGGCGCGGCGCGGAAGCGGAGGCGCGCTTTCCGCAGCAGCCTCTCGCGGGGGCGGTGGCGCATCTGGCCTTGTCGCCGGGCGTCTCGCAAACGACGAGCCTCGGGCGGCTGTTCGACGCAGCGGCGGCTTTGCTGGGCCTGCGCCTGGAGCAGGATTATGAGGGACAGGCGGCCATGGAGTTGGAAGCCCTCTGCCATGCGCCCCGTGCGCTGCCTGAGGGGTTTCTGCTTCGCGAGGGCGTGCTCGATTTTTCCCCCTTGTTTCTGTATCTCGTCGAGGAAAAGCCATCACAGGTCGAGGGTGCGGAGCTTTTCCATGGGACGCTCATCGAGGGCCTCGCCGCTTGGATCTCGGAAGCCGCCCGCCGGTTCGAGCGCCGTCGCGTCGCCCTCGGCGGCGGCTGCCTTATGAACGCGGTGCTGACGCAGGGCGTCACGCTGCAGCTTCAAAAAGCGGGGATCGAGCCGCTCGTGGCGCGTCGCGTTCCTTCAAATGACGGTGGCCTATCGCTCGGCCAGGCTCTTCTGGCGCGCCGCGCCAGACTCGCAGGATGGGAAAATTAGCATGTGTCTCGCCATACCCGCGCGCGTCGTCGAACTGCTGCCCGATAACATGGCCCGCGTCAGTCTCGACGGCGTGCTGAAGGCGGCGTCGCTCGCCTTCGTCGAAGACGTCGACGTCGGCGACTATGTCGTTCTGCATGTCGGCTATGCGCTGGCCAAGATCGATGAAGACGAAGCGCAGCGCACGCTGGCGCTCCTGCGGGAGGCGACGAATTTGGGCGCGCCCGCATGAAACATCTCGACGAATATCGCGACGGAAATCTAGCCCGAGGCCTCGCCGCGCGCATCGCGCAGGAGGCGCATGCCGACCGCCCTTATTCCTTCATGGAGTTTTGCGGCGGCCACACGCACGCCATATCGCGATATGGCATTGAGGATATACTGCCCGAGAATGTTCGCCTCATTCACGGCCCTGGCTGTCCGGTCTGCGTGCTGCCGATGGGACGCATCGACGAGGCGATCGAGCTTGCCAAGAATCCGTTGGTGACGCTCTGCGTCTATGGCGATCTCATGCGCGTTCCTGGCTCCAATGGCGCGAGCCTGACCAAAGCCAAGGCCGCCGGCGCGGACATCCGCATGGTTTATTCGACGCTCGAAGCGATCGAGATCGCGGGGCGCACGCCGAATCGCGAGATCGTATTCTTCGCGATTGGATTTGAGACCACGACGCCGCCGACGGTTGCGGCGATCCGCCTCGCGGAAAAGAAGGGTCTGAAGAATTTCTCGGTCTTTTGCAATCATGTGCTGACGCCCCCCGCCATGCGGCAGATTCTCGAGACGAGCGATCCGAATACGCTCTCGCTCGAAGGATTCATCGGCCCGGCGCATGTCTCGACGGTCATAGGGACCGCGCCCTACGAAGCCATCGCTCAAGAGTTCGACAAGCCAGTCGTCATCGCGGGCTTCGAGCCCCTCGATGTCATGCAGGCGATTCTCATGCTCGTTCGACAGGTCAACGAGGGTCGCGCCGAGGTCGAGAACGAATATATCCGCGCCGTCACGCCGGCGGGGAATCGCATCGCCCTGGCGGAAATCGCCGACGTCTTCGAAATGCGCGAGAGCTTCGAATGGCGTGGGCTTGGGGAAATTCCCAATAGCGCGCTACTCCTGCGGGAAGCCTATCACGAATATGACGCGGAGCGCCGCTTTCCCGTGGAGAAGCGAATTGCCCGCGACAATCCGGCTTGCGAATGCGGCGCCATATTGCGCGGGCAGAAGCATCCGCGCGACTGCAAGCTTTTCGGGACAGCCTGCACGCCGGAAACGCCAATCGGCGCGTGCATGGTTTCTTCCGAGGGCTCATGCGCGGCCTACTGGGCCTATGGACGTTTTCGCGCCCCGCAAAGAAGAGCCGCCGGATGAATAAGATGGATCTCGTCGGACGCAAGCTCGACCTGCGACGCGGCCTCGTCGATCTATCGCATGGGGCCGGCGGACGCGCCATGGCGCGGCTCATCGGCGATATCTTCGTCGCCGCTTTCGACAATGAGATGCTGCGCGCGGGCAATGATCAATCCGCCTTTGACGTCGCCGGCGGCCGCATGGTCATGACGACGGACGCCTATGTCGTTTCTCCCCTGTTTTTTCCGGGCGGCGACATTGGCCTTCTCGCGGTCAATGGCACGATCAACGACATCGCCATGGCGGGAGCCACGCCTCTTTATATGTCGGCGAGCTTCGTCATCGAGGAAGGTTTTCCCTTGGCCGATTTGCAGCGCATCGCGCAGAGCATGGGCGCAGCGTCTCGCGCTGCGGGCGTGCCGATCGTCACGGGAGACACGAAGGTCGTCGAACGCGGCAAGGCAGATGGGGTCTTCATCTCCACGGCCTGTGTCGGCTCGGCTCCTGCGGGAGTCGAGCTTTCCGGAGACAAGGCGCGTCCAGGCGATGCGATCCTGCTTTCGGGCTCGATCGGCGATCATGGCGTGGCCGTGATGTCCCGGCGCCAGGACCTCGAATTTGGCACCGATGTGCTCTCTGACACGGCCGCACTGCATGGGCTGGTGGCGACGATGATGACAGCGGGCGGCGCCTCCATCCGCGCCATGCGCGATCCAACGCGCGGGGGCCTTGCGGCGACTCTCAACGAAATCGCGCATCAATCCGGCGTCGGCGCCCGTATCGACGAGGCGGCGCTGCCGATCAAGCCGCAGGTTGCCGCGGCTTGCGAGCTTCTCGGACTCGATCCGCTCAATGTCGCCAATGAAGGGAAGCTCATCGCCATTGTCGAGAGTGGCGCCGCCGAGACCATCCTCGCGGCGATGCGCGCGCATCCGCTCGGCGCCGAGGCGGCGTTGATCGGAAAGATCGTGGCCGACGATGGGCGTTTTGTGCAAATGAACACCGTCTTCGGCGGCGCGCGGATCGTAGATTGGCTGTCGGGCGAGCAGCTGCCGCGTATCTGTTAAGGGAAGAAAGCGAGACTGCGAGCAGCACATGAACAAGATGCTCGACGAGATAGCGGTCGAAGCCGCGCCAAGAACGGGCGCGACCGTGCTCGTCATCGACGATGAGCGTCGTTCACTCGAATCCCTGCGTCGCGTGCTGAGCATCGAGTTCGAGGTGCTCTGTGCTGCGAGCGCGCAGGAAGCCGGGGCCATCCTCGCCGGCGATCTTGTCCAGGTGATCCTTTGCGATCAGCGCATGCCGGACCAAAATGGCGTCGATTTCCTGCGGCGCGTGCGCGACCAATGGCCAGAGCCGGTGCGAATGATCATCTCCGGCTACACCGATGCGGAGGACATAATCGCCAGCGTGAATGAGGCTGGCATCTTCCAGTATATCACCAAGCCGTGGGATCCCGAAAAGCTCGTGAGCAGCGTCCGCGCGGCGGTCGAGCTCTATCGGCTGCAGAAAGAGGGGGTCGCGGCGCCGCTCATCGAGGCAAAGCCGTCGACGCTGCAACTGCACAGCCTTATCGTCGATCGAAAGCGAAACGAACGTAAGCGTTACGAGTTCGATCGCATTGCTCATGGTCCGGACAGCGTCTTGCGCGAGGCCATCGCGCTCGGACGGCGTGCGGCCTGCTACGACGTATCGGTGCTGATCACCGGCGAGTCGGGGACTGGCAAGGAACTGCTCGCACGCGCGATCCATTACAGCTCTGCGCGCGGCGACAAATCCTTCGTCATCGAAAATTGCGGCGCCTTGCCTGACGAGCTTCTCGAAAGTGAACTCTTCGGCTGCAAAAAGGGCGCTTACACCGGCGCCTATCAGGATCGCATCGGCCTTTTCGAGGTCGCCGACGGCGGCTCGATCTTCCTCGACGAGATCGGAGACACTTCGCCCGCATTCCAGGTCAAGCTGCTGCGCGTATTGCAGGAGGGCGAGATACGGCCGCTCGGCGCGCAGCGGTCGCGCCGCGTGAATGTGCGCGTCATCGCCGCGACGAATCGCAATATCGAAGCGGACGTCGCCCTCGGCCGCTTCCGCCGCGACCTTTATTATCGGCTCGCCGCCTTTCCGATCCATCTGCCGCCGCTCGCCGAGCGGCCGGGGGACATCCCGGTCATAGCGGCGCGCATTCTCGTCGAGGTCAACCGTACGTTCAACCGACGCATACCAGGATTCGACCCCGAGACGCTGCGCCTCATGCAGCGCTATGCCTGGCCTGGAAATATCCGCGAGCTCTACAACGAGATTCAACGCATGTGCGTCTTGTGCGACGGCGAGGCGCCGCTCGGCTCGAACCTGTTGTCTGCGACGATCGCCAAAGGCGCCGGCTCCAAGCCCACGGTCGAGTCGGCGGCGCCGCTGACGCTCAAAGATCGCGTCGAAGCCCTGGAAAGCGCCGTGATCAAAGAGTCTCTGCAACGAAACGGACATAATATCAGCCGCGTCGCGGAGGAGCTCGGCCTCTCGCGCGTCGGACTTCGCAGCAAGATCACCCGCTACGACATTTGCCGGCTCGTAGATGACGAACCCTGACGCCTCCCGACTCGCGAGGCGTGGCGAGCTGATCGCCCTCGTCGGCGGGAAGGAAGAGGTCTTGCTGTCCGAAGACGGCGAGTCGATGTGGGTGGAAGTCATCCGCAAGATGGATGAGGTTTATGCCGACCTCATCGGCTACGAGACCGATCTCGAGCGCAAGAACGCCGAGCTCGAGGAAGCGCGCAATTTTATCGCTGGCGTCGTCGCCTCGATCTCCGACGTGCTGATCGTTTGCGACGAGAAGGGGGCGATCGTCCAGGTCAATCCGGCCTTCCAGAGGCTGATGGGCGCGCCGGAGCTGGCCTTGGTGGATCAGCCCTTTGCCGAGTGCGTCGCTTCGGAAAGCCGCACGGCTGTTCAGGCGATGTTCGAGCCGGGGCCTATGAGCAAGGAGGAGAGCCTAGAACTGTGTTTCAAGACGGCTTCCGGACCCTCGGACGTGATGGCGGTCAATTGCTCGGCGCGGTTCAATTCCCAGGGACGACTCGCCGGCGCCGTGTTCACGGGGCGGCCCATTGGACAGCTACGTCGCGCCTATGAGGCCCTGCATTGCGCCCATGTCGAGCTGCAGCAGGCGCAAGCTCGCCTGATCGAGCAGGAAAAAATGGCGAGCCTCGGCCGGCTCGTGGCGGGTGTCGCGCATGAGCTCAATAATCCGATCAGCTTCGTCTATGGAAACATCCATACGCTCAATCGCTACAGGATGACTCTCGCCGACTATCTCGCAAGCATTCACTCGGGCATGCCCGACGAGGCGCGGGAAGCGCTTCGTCGACGTCTCAAGATCGACGCGGTGCTGGAAGATCTTGAGCCGCTGATCGAGGGAACGCTGGAAGGCGCTGTGCGCATCAGCGATATCGTCAAGAATTTACGCCGGCTGTCCTTTGGCTCCAATGCCCCGAGAGTGTCTGTCGAGCTGTCGAAAGTGGTGCGGACGGCCTCGCAATGGGCGTCCCGCAGCAAAAAGGCGAAGGCCAGGATCGAGATGCGGCTCGAAGCGGATCTCTTCGCATTCGCCCATGAAGGGCAAATCCATTCGGCGATCGGCAATCTGGTCGACAATGCGCTCGATGCAGTCAGAAGCGCTCCAAACCCCTCGGTGCTGATCGAGACGAGATCGGAAGAGAAGCTTGCGGTCGTCGAGGTCTCCGACAATGGGCCGGGCGTTTCCGAGGATGCTCGCGCACGAATCTTCGAGCCCTTCTTTACGACGAAGCCGGTCGGCGAAGGCACCGGGCTTGGGCTCTGGATCACCTATTCGATCGTTCGCGAGCATGGCGGCGTCATCGATTGCGTCAATCTTCCTCAGGGCGGCGCGCGATTCACCCTGAAAGTCCCGCGATGCGACCCTCCTGTTAAAGAACAATCCGGTTCAACAAAATTGCGACAACTTGACTAAAATTCTTGCTATGCGGGCGACAAAACGCGTTAGCAGCTCGGTGAAAATGTCGCGATTTGATCAGGCGGCTTCAGCCGAGAACCTTCGTTCTTCAAACCGAACCAGCCGGCGGCGACTTCGTCAATACGCTGTTAGCGCGTTTCCCGCTCGAACGGAATCGTTCGAGCGATAAGGAATCGCGCAAAGTCAAAAAGTTGGAGCCTGTCATGACCGGAAAACCGCTTCGCACTTTTCCGTGACATGCTCTAGTGTATCCGCACGCCTTGCCGCGTCAGCTCGTTCTGGACCGCCGAAATATCGAGGCGGTCGAAGTCTGTCTTTGTCTTGAGCGACAGCGCGGCGGCGACGCCGGCGCCCTGCCCCGCCACGGCGCAGCAACTCATGTTGCGGATCGCCGCGTGGCTGACGCGATCTCCGCCTGTGGAGCGGCCCGCGACGAGCAGGTTCTTGACCTTCTTCGGCATCATGCTGCGGAACGGAATCTGGAAGTAACGGCCTGTCGTCGGCAGGATTAGAATGCCATAGCCGTCGATGAATTCCGGATAGATGCCGATGGAGTCCTCGAACTTGCCCTGCTCGCGCACGTCGGTTTCGGTCATGTTATAGGCGGCGTCGATCTTCCGCGTGTCTCGAATGCCGATGGTCATGCCGAAATTGCGCAGCCGCGCCGTTTCGCAGCCGGGCATGTAACGGCGCAGCGCTTCGATGGCCAGCATCGTCTGGCGCCGACCCTCGATTTCGAATTTGGTCAGATCGTCGGGATTGGTGCCGTCGCATTTTTCCATGTGGATGAGGTTCATATAGGTCAGCTCGCCGGTGTCGTGCATCGCGCCCCAGGTGCCAGCAATGGTGTTCAGATTCGCAGGCAGCAGGCCTTCCTTGATGGCTTTCTGAAACGGCTTCTTAATGAAGGGGGAAAACATCTCGTCTTCCTTGCCCGAGGTCTCGATGTTCCAGTCGCCTCCGCCGCCGCTGCCCCAGTCCTTGTAGGTCTGCAGATCGGCGCGCACACCATCCATGAATTTCTTTTTGTTCACGCCAGCAAGGTGGAACATGACGGAGGCCGCCATCATCTTCTCCTTTGGCGTCATGAAGAACGGGGCGCCCGCGCGCGCGGCGACGTCGGCGTCGCCGGTCGCATCGATGATGCGCTTAGCCAAAATCGCCTCGCGCCCCGCTTTCGACTCCGTGACAATGCCGACGATGGTGTCGTTGTCCATGATGGGGGCCACGAACATGCGGTGAAGCATGGGATGCACGCCCGCTTCCTCCACCATGCGGTCGGCGACGACCTTGAAACCTTCTGAGTCGAGCTCATACGACAGTGACTGGGATTCCGGCGCCGCCGCCCCCATCGCCTTAGCCCGTTCCTCCATTTCCCGCCCTAGGCCGTTGGCCTCGATGGTTTTTTCGTGGCGGTACCAGGCCATGCCCTCGACGCCGACCACCGTGATATTTCCACCGAAGCAGCCGAAGCGCTCTACGATGGAGACTTCCGCGCCCGCGCGCGCCGCGCCGATCGCGGCTGCCAGTCCCGCGGGGCCGGAACCGACCACCAACACATCGGTTTCGCGCACAACATCAATTTCGCGCGCCGGTTCCTTGATCTTGAGCTGGCTCCTGGACATTTACGATCTCCTCGAAAATGGCCTGTCATCATCGTGACTGTTTTGCCAGTAACGCGATCCTTACGCAAGGAATCGATCTATGACGGAACCGCGCAACAAAGTCGTTCAGGTCAGGCGCTTCGGCGATCCCGACGGGCTGGATTCGTAGGGTTGTGCGAATAAGATTGTCATGGTCGTTTCCATTGCTGGCGGGCCGCGCCATTCCTGCGCATCGCGCTCTAACTCGGCGCACGCTTGCCGTCTTTGAACCGCGCAAAATGAAAGCTGCCGCGAGTTTTTTCAAAGGTGCTTCTGGTCTGTGGCTTCACGAACAGGGCGACAACCTGTGGATGCCCGGCTCGGACGCGCCTTTCCAGCAAGACTACCCGCCTCTTCGATCTCGGGCGCCTTCAGCTCGTCGCGGAACTCCAGGCCCAGAGTCGCCACAACCTGGGCCGGGGCAAGCTGCATGCTGACCGCGCTCGTCACGCCTTCGACCGAACACTCACGGAGCGCCGCCGCGACAATGGAATCCGCGCTCTTTTCAACCGACGGGGCTGGGTTTAGAGCGTAGCAAGGCTCCGATGTCGTCGATTTCCCGCGCGGCCATGCCGACAAACTGAACGGACGAGCGAGCTTGGCAAAGCGCAAATCTGAGATGACCGCCAATTTTGCGCGCCCCCCTTCCCTGCTGGTGCTGGCGCTCTCGCTCATTTTCTGCGCGCTCGCGTCCTTCGCGTCGGAGCTCTTGCAATTCGACGCCTTCTCGCCGCCGAGCGAAGCTGCGGTTAAACGCGCTGCGGCGGCGATCGTCTTCACGGGCGACTTCGCCCGCATCGACGAAGCGTTGGCGCTTCTCGCCAAGGGTCGCGTTCACAGAGTCTTCATCTCGGGAGTCAATGGCGGCGCGGGACTCGACAAGCAAAGTTTCGTCGCGCAGTTTGCGCAGCGCAATCCCAAGCTTGCGTCCCTGGATCGGCTCGTCGCCTGCTGTGTGGAAATGGGCGAGGCGGCGGAGAACACCATCCAGAACGCGCTCGAGACACAATGCTGGCTGAAGGATCGCGCAGTCTCCGGCCCGCTTCTCCTCATCACCAGTCGAACGCATATGGCTCGGGCGCTCGCGCTGCTCGCGCGGGCGGCGCCGAATCATGCACTCATTGCGTATCCGGTCGAGGATGGGCTCTCCGAGGAGGGGCGCTCGGAGGAATATCTCAAATTCGTCGAGACCCTAGTCTTGTTGAGGCTTCCCGACGTCGTCGGCCGCAGCCGCTTTTCCGGCCTCTTCGCCGGCGGCTGTCCGCCATCATCTTGAAATCTCTTTCGCTCGCGAGGCGGCCTCGCGCAATCGCCGTCCTGCGCTATAAAGGCGCGTCTCCCCGGACCCGGCTCCGGGCGTTGGAAGGCCTCGATGCCGCTTTATTTCGCTTACGGAACCAACATGGACCGGCGCGCCATGGAGAAGCGCTGCCCGCGCTCGCGCCCCTTGGGCCGCGCCCGGCTCGCCCGTCATCGCCTGTTCTTCATGGCCTGCGGCGCGGCGAGCGTCATGCGCGACGCGAAAGCGAGCGTGCATGGCGTGCTTTGGGAGCTCGCGCCAAGCGACGTCGGCGCGCTCGATCGATATGAAGAGGTCGGACGCGGCCTCTATCGCAAAATCCTGACGCCGGTGCTGCGCGAGCCGACCGGCTCCGTTCATGCGTTGATCTATCTGGGCGCCGAGCCGGCGCCCGGGGCGCCGCGGGCGGACCATCTCGCTACGATCCTCGCCGCGGCGGCCGACTGGGCGCTGCCGGCGGCTTACGTCGCCTATTTGCAGCAATTCTCGCAAGCCTATAAGCGAGTCGCGTCATGACCGATTTTCCCGTCGTCGAGTCCGTGCCGGCGCTGCGCGCGCGGCTGAAAGATTTTCGCAATAAGGGCGAGAAGATTGCTCTCGTCCCCACAATGGGCGCGCTCCACGACGGCCACCTCTCGCTGGTGCAGGAGGCGCGCCGCCACGCCGAGCGCGTGGTGGTGACGATCTTCGTCAATCCTGCGCAGTTCGGCCCATCGGAGGATTTCGCAAAATATCCCCGCACGCTTCCGTCGGATCTGGAGAAGCTCGCGAGCGTCCAGGCCGACCTCTGCTTTGCGCCCACCATGGAGGCGGTCTATCCGCCGGGCTTTTCAACGCGCGTCGAGGTGGACGGTCCCGCGCGCGCCGATCTCGAGGATCGCTTCCGCCCCACGCATTTTTGCGGCGTCGCCACCGTCGTCGCCAAGCTCCTGAACCAAGCGCAGGCCGACGTCGCCGTTTTCGGCGAGAAGGACTATCAGCAATTGCTGGTGATCCAACGCCTGGCGCGCGATCTCGACATCGCAACGGAGATTTTGGGCGCGCCCACGCTGCGGGAGGCGGACGGCCTCGCGATGTCGTCGCGCAACGTCTATCTCTCCAAAGCGGAGCGCGCCGCGGCGCCGGCCTTATACGCGGCTTTGAACGAGGCTGCGCGCCTCATCGGCGCGGGCGAGGCGATAGAGGCCACGCTTGCGCGCGCGAGCGCCGCGCTTGGCGAGGCGGGTTTCCTCCCCGATTACATCGAGGCGCGCCACGCCAAGACGCTGGCGCGGATCGCCGGCCGGCGCGACGGGCCGATCCGACTGCTCGCGGCGGCGCGGCTCGGCGCGACGCGGCTCATCGACAATCTGGCGGTGACGCATGAGGCGTAAAGCGCTGCGCATCATCGTGAGCGGACGCGTGCAAGGGGTGGGTTTTCGCGCCTTCCTCGCACATGCCGCGGCGCGGCTCGAGCTCTCGGGATTCGCCCGAAACCGCGGGCAAGACGAGGTCGAGACGCTCGTCGCGGGCGAAGCGACGGCGCTCGAAGACTTCGCACGTCTTGCGCGGCATGGCCCGCCGGGCGCGCGCGTCGAGAGCTATCGCGAGGAGGAGGCGTCGGCGGCGGAAGCCGGCGAGGCGGGATTTGTCGTGGCCCCGAGCGTTTGAGGGCGCCGCCGCTCCTCCCGAGACCGGCCGAAAGTTGACGCCGCGATCCGGGCGGCCATAGAGAAAAGCATGGGAAGGGTGGCCGAGTGGTTTAAGGCAGCGGTCTTGAAAACCGCCGTGGGGGCAACTCCACCGTGGGTTCGAATCCCACCCCTTCCGCCATTAAATCAATGAATTAAAGTCCTTAAATTCTTGGGGCCAGCGTCGTTCTCGGGCCTCTGATGTAACTGCCCACGTAACAAATGGCGCCCGCTGCGCCTTGGCGACGCGCCAGGCGTTGCGCAGAAAGTCGGCGAAGCACATGCCGCAGCCTCCAGCCGCGCGGACGCGGCGGAAGTCCGGCCACGCCTTGCGCATGATCGCCGCGCGATCGAACTGGCCTTCAGGCGTCAGGAGGTTGACGCGCCGAGACGGCATTGCAGAATCCTTTGCGATAGACGCAGAGCAGCTTTGGCGAGCGCGAGCCGCGCGAGCCCGATTCGAGGCGTGGTCGCTCCTTTCGGGATGAGCCAGCTAGAGACATTGAGCAACCCGGCGGAGGCAATCGCCGCGCCGATCTCGAGGGCGCCGCGAAACCTCATGAGCGCGCCGCCGTTAGAGTGCTCGCATAATAGATCGCGTCATCCTCGCCGGGGAGACGCGGGCGATTCGCGGCCGGCTCAGCGCGGGCGAGAAGGTGTAGGCGTTCGATGTCGGCCACAACCTGACGCATGAGCACCTCCGCGCCAGCAGCCTGTTGCGAGGACGCGCCGCCATCGGCGAGCGCCTGCACGGCGAGCTCGACGCCGCTCGCCCGTAGGTGCAGTTGTTCCAACTCCGTGGCGATATCCTCGAGGCTCACGCGCTCGCCCTCGCCCTTCCCAAAATAGAGCCGGTCGAGGCGTGGAGCACCCATGTTATTTTCGCGTCGGGTGTGGTCGGCCACGGCGCGAAGATGGCCTGGATCGGCGCCCGCGGCCTCGAGTCGCTTGAAGAGATCGCAGATGGATTCGGTATGCTCTTTCGTCATGGGTTCGTTCTCCTCTTTGAGATCAGGCGGCGAGCGGCGCCGCGTCCGGGGGAAGGCGGGAGGGGAAGCGCAGTAGTTCCGTGGTGGACTTTCCACTCCATTGGGCAAGCCTTTTGGCATCAGAATAGACCGATCCAAATTTGGATTGGTTGTCGCCAAGCTCGGAAAGCATTTTGTCAGCTCGCCGGGACTGGGGTCCCGGCGGCGGGTTGCTCGGATGAGCGGCTTGTGATACTTCAGGAATAAGTCTATCCCTTGGGCATGTCAATACCTCAGGTATGCAAATATCCCTCAGACCATGAGCGCGATGCTTACGAGCGAGCAATTACGGGGGGCGCGAGCCATGCTCCGATGGGAGCAAAAAGACCTGGCGGCGGCTTCCAAAATCTCCCTTCCCGCCATCAAGAGGCTTGAAACGATCCCTGGACCCTTGGCCGCCCAGGCGCGGACGGTCGAAGCATTGCGCGCGGCCCTCGAGGCGGGGGGGGTCGAGTTCATCCCAGATAACGGCGGCGGGGCGGGCGTGCGGCTGCGCAAGGGCGCGCCATGCACGAAAGGCGATCACCTTGCCGCGAAGGAAGCGTGAAGCTCGCGCGCCGCTCAAAATCACGGTTCCTCGCGCGGAACCGTGAAACTGCCGATCAAAGTTCTTTCGCGGAACTTTGATCGCGTGAGCTGCGCTCATTCGCCTTCATCACCGCGCTGGGCTTCGTCGTCGCTCTCCTGCGCGACCGCCTTCATCATCTCAGACGCGAGCGCCTTCAGCGCCGCGCGAAGAGCGTCGGGACCTTCGGCGGCGGCGCGGGCGAGTTTCTCAACAACATCCTGCCGCTCGAGCAGCTCCAAGCCCGGCTCAAAAATGCTTTCGGCCAGGGACGCGAAGTCCTCCCTGGACATGGCGCGACCGCTCGCCAAATCGCGATCGAGCCTCTCAATCTCGGCGCGATAGCCCGCCTCGCGCGCCTCTTCGCTTTTGACAATTTTCTTGTAGTCGTCGTCGCTCATTCCAGAATCTCCTCTCCCTCATGTCCGAGCGCAAGCAGACCGCGCGCGATCTTTTCGCGCTGGTCCTGCACAAACTCACGATAGGCCCGCCGCAGACCGACCGCGCCTTCGGCCGCGACGATCCCAGCATGCTCTTCGGCTTTCCCGATAAGCGTGTTGTAATGCGACACAATCATCTCGGCGGCGCGCGTCGCGGCGACTTCTACCTCCGCGACATGAATCAGTTTCCCGGTCCGTTCGTCGAGCTCGAGTTTGGCGAGGTCGGCGGTATAGGCGGCCTTGCGCGCCTGCTCTCTCGTGTAAATGGGCGCGTCGGGGTCCTCAGTGGGGATCGCGGCGGCGGCCGGCGCGCGCATGTGCGACGTCGAGCGCGCGAGATCGGTCGTTTCCTTGGTCGCGCGATCGAACTGCGCGACGTTGATTTCGATCGCGCCGCGGGAGCCCGCGCGCGTTTGCAGAAGGCCGTGCGCCTTGAGGCGCGCGACGCGTTTTGAGATGGCTTGCTGCGTTACGCCCTTCGCCTCGGCGAGCGCAGATATCGAAAGCCAAAGGCCTCCGCTTTCTTCACCCTCCGCCATCGTCCGCTCGCAGGCTCCGCGATCGCCAAGGAAAGATCAGGCGCGCCCCATTTTCGCAAGCGCGGCGTCGAGTTTCAATGCTCCGGGCTCCAAATGCTCGACGAGCATTTGCAGCTCCTCATGCACGATCGGAAGCAGCTCGGCGCGAAGGCGCGGGTCCATGTCGTCGAAACTGCGGTCGATCATGTTTGCCGAATTTTTGCGAAGCTGCTCCAGCTCCAGCGTCGCGTTCTGAATCGGAACGCCGAGCGCCGATCGTAATTGGAGAAGCGTCAGATGCGCGATCCATGCGCGATGCGCGACGATCTGTAAGCTCGGCAACATCGCCGCTCGATCCCGCATCACGCGCTCGGCACGGTCTAAAACCTCGTCCGCGAATTGCGCCGTCTTCTCGTGTTCGGTCATCGTCAGATCCTGTTAGGTTAGGGCGTCTTCGCCGCAGTGGCGCCGGCCTGCGCGCCCGTGCTCCGGCCTGCGGAAACAGGAGTCGTCACGGCCGGCTCGGGCGTGGCGACGGCGCGCAGCAGGGCGTCGTAATTCTTCGGATGCACAAGATCGCGGCCGGTCTCGAGCAGCGGCTGGAAACGCGCGCCCGCGCCCTGGGCGATGCCCCGCAGGCGCTCGTTGACGCCAGCGAAATCGCGGCG